>NZ_QFOZ01000012.1 GCF_003241315.1 Lawsonella clevelandensis | reverse complement strand
GTTACCAGTCTTTTTCCTGCAGATACAGGCTTCATCACACCACTAATCTTCTTCTCGATCTTCGTCACCAAAATAATGACCGCGCACAGTAAACCACACCCTCTGCTTCCGTGGGAGAGCTACTTTTGCGGGGACTGTATTGGTGGATTCACCACACTGGTGTTTTCCAGTAGAAATATGGGTGAGTACTGGCATTTCACTAAGGCACAATTGTGCATATACAAGTGGCATATAAATAGGGGAACCCCTAGCTAGAGCAGGGGTTCCCCTATTTATGTATTTAATGTTCAATGCACGTCAATAGCCGTAAGTGGAAGGTTGTACGGCCATGTACAGGCGGCCGTGTTTAGCTGGCGTCTTCGCTGGCGAGTTCAGCACCGGAGGCGGCGTCTGCCCAGACGGTTGTCATTTCCTTGTTGGTGTTCTTGTTGTTGTATTTCAGAGTCCACACAAGGGTGTCATCGCTGTTTTCTAGGGTGGCGGAGGCAATAACGCCGTCTTTGGGAGTGTTGTCGGAGATAATTTCGTCCAGGCCGGGGGTGTCCATGTCGGCGAGGAGTTTTGCTATTCCCTGCTGGTCTTTGGTGGGTTCTTGTGCGGCAACATTCTTGTTGAGGACGGTGCCGTCGTAGTCCACTTGTACGTCAACGACTTGTTTGGCGGCGGTAAGGAGGGTTACTACCCAGCCTTCTTTGCTGTTTGTGGTGGTGGCAAGGTTGAGGGCTTTACTGTTGGGGTATGCCTTGTATGCTGCGGAAATAGCTTTTTTGGCGGAGTTTAGGGTGGCTTTGGTAGAGGTGCTGGCGGATACGCTGGTGCCAGAGTTGTTAGCGGTGTCTTTGTCATTGTCGTCGTTACCGCAGCCGGCTGCGCCGAAGGCGAGGAGGGCGGCGAGGGGGAGAGCAGCGATTTTTGTTGTCTTGTTCAAGAAAACACTCCTTTAGGTTTCCAGGTTCGTGTTTGGAATCTGGCGGTGAGTATTCCCGCAGAATATCACCGAGGGTGACGCCTCTACCTTAGCAAAATTAGGTAATACTCACTTTACTAAGGTGATGGGAGGAAGAACGTATATTTTTACTACTTTTGTGAAAAAAGAAATTTTTATCACAAAGTAGCTGTGAACTGCGGTTTATAGCCTTAATTACCCCATTTGGTCACCCTGCCAACTACCCAGAAAGCAGATTATTTTCTAGGCTAGATATATGAAAACCCATTCTTAGAAAACTGTGATGGTCCACAAGCCTCACGCCTAAAAATGGGTACCACCACCAAATAGCCCCGCTATTTGCTAGGGGCTATCCACAACCTAGCTACAGTACGACTGTTGCGCTGCCCTCCCAGGGGGAAACACTTGCTGCGTACGAGAACGATCGGACCCCATCCGATAGACGCGCCTACAGCATCGCAACCGTACCGTTAATGCCGGTCTCCAGGAGTATGCATGCCTGAAAATCTGCAGATTGATAAGCCACTCATCGCACACGGAATTGGCGTCGTAGGCGAGGAGGGGCCAGTTTTTGGACCCCTCGACCTTGAACTCCCCGATAAGAAACTCGTCTTCCTTTCCGGGCGCGATGGCTCTGGCCGCACTGCCCTCGCTCTTGCTCTATCTGGACGTATGCGCCTCAGCACAGGAACTCTTGAGGTGTGTGGCCACAAGAAGCAGAAACATATCCGCGAATCCGTCGCCATCGCCGGGGTTGACGCCATCGACGAACTAGACCGTAACGTCAAAGTACGAGATATCCTCAACGAGCACCGCGCGTGGGGCCACCACTGGTATAGGTGGGTGGCGCGCGTAGACGAAAATTACCGCGACCGCATTCTTGGCCCCGTCTACGGGGAGCGTTCCTTCCCGGACCTAGACCTTTACGTTAGCCAAATCCCCAGTCTGGATCGTTTACTTATCCGTATTGCCCTCTCCCTGCACCCCGCCCATCGCAAGCAAGTCAAGATGCTAGTGTTGGACGATCTGGAGCAAGTACGGGAAATGACGGATCGTATTGTCCTCATTGATGTTCTCCACCGTCTCTCTCAAAACATGCTGGTTATCGTTAACTCGGTTAACCCACCACCAGAGGAAATCTACGACAATATGATGGTGATTCCGCTCTTCACTGAACGAAACCACTACGAGCCGCGCCGCACTGGACTGCGCGATACTCGTCTCGGTAAACTCAGCCGGAAATGGGTCATTTCGGAACAGTCACAATTACCCACCTCCACCAATAGCCAAGGTGCTACCTACACTGACGCCAGTAAAGTAGCATCCTCCTCCAGCCTGTCATCCAGCGCTGAGGCTATTACAGCAGCCGATATTGCCGGCGCAGCTGCCGCCGTTCTGCGGACGGAGTCAGCGAAAGAATCGGGGGAAAAGGACCAGTAATGTTTGCAGCAGTGAATTTAGGAACAGAGCTACGGCGGTTCCGACGCTCCCGTTTGGGCAAACTCGCCATTATTGCGATCTGCCTTATCCCCCTCCTCTACTCCACCCTCTACCTGTGGAGTTTCTGGGATCCGTTCGGCAAACTGGGCAGAGTACCCGTCGCCTTTGTCAATAATGACCAGGGCACTGTACTCTCCGGGAAGCCGTTTAACGCGGGCGAACAAATTGAAAACAAGATTCGCCACAATGACCAACTATCCTGGATCCCCACAGACGAGCACGACGCCACCACTGGTGTCCACAAGGGCAAGTACTATTTTGCGGTTATCCTCCCCAAGGATTTCACCGAGGATGTTGTATCCCCCACCGGCGATAAGCCCCGCAAAGCAACTGTCTACACCCACTACAACGACTCTAACGGCTGGCTCGCTAGCCTTATCGGCCAAAACGCCATGCGCGTTTTCCTAGAGACAGTCAGCTCCGAAATTGGCCAGCAGGCAATTGATAAAGTACTTGTAGCCATACAAGATGCCGGTAAAGGCATTACAAAAGCCACAGTGGGCGCTAAACAGCTCGCCGATGGTGCCGTGCAGGTAAACGACGGCACCGTCAAACTGCAGGAGGCCTCCGCTAAACTCGATGACGGCGCTGGGCGCCTATCCGCCGGCTCCGACAAACTAGCAGCTGGCACGCAACAAATGCATGACCAACTCTATGCCTTCATCGGCAAGTTGACGGGTATGACGTCGCAGGTTCACGACTACCACCGGAAAGCCCAGAAGATCTCCGAAGTACAGGGCACCACGTCGCAGGAACTACGGAAAACCGTGGCCATTCTGCGGAGAAGCCACGACCCTGCCGTCTTGGCGGAAGCCGATAGAATCGACAAACTAGCAACCCGTCTAGATACTGAGGGTGCTGGCCCCCACTCAAAGCTTATGAAGCAGCTGAACGAGATTGACGCGGCCGCCACCGACCTTGACCATGGGAAGATGCCCGCCAAGCTCACGAAGCTCACGGACGGCGTTAACCAGCTTAATAATGGTGCCCATGAACTCTCCACGGGTCTCCACACCCTCCACAATGGCACTGGCCAGCTTGTCACTGGTGTTAACCAGCTACATGACGGATCCACCCGCCTGTCCAATGGTGCTAACGAACTGCACACGAAACTAGCGGAAGGCTCCAAAGCTATCCCCACCTGGACGGAAGACCACCGCAAATCCATTGCGAAAACCCTGGCGGAACCAGTACAGCTCTCCGACCAGCGTGACTCCCGCGAGCGCACATTCGGTGGTGGCCTGGCCCCCTTCTTCTTCTGCCTGGCCCTCTACATTGGCGGCATTATCGCATTCCTGCTGCTACGCCCAATACATGCACGGGCAGTAGCCAGCGGAATTAACCCGGTGCGGGCTGCCCTCAACGGCTTTACCCCCGCCGCCATCATCGCCCTCATTCAGGCACTAGTTATTGTGCTGGTGACGAATGCTTCTGTCCCGCTGGAGCCCTACACCATGGTTGGTCTGGTGTTCTTCACCATGCTGGTGGGCTTGGTGTTCATGGCAATGAACCAAATGTTGGTGGCACTCCTTGGGCCTGGGCCTGGACGTGTCGCAACAATGGCATTGTTGATGATTCAGATTCTGGCCTCGGGTGGCCTCTATCCTGTGGAAACAGAACCTTCCATGTGGGAATGGTTGCACCCGATCTTACCCATGAGTTACGCCGTCAACGGGTTCCGGCAAACCCTTTACGGCGACTTCGATGGACGCATGATAGAAGCAGTTGTCATGCTCTTCGTCTTCCTCGCCCTCAACATCTGTTTGACGGCATTGGGAGCACGCCGCGACAGGAACTGGAATATGGAGAAGCTGCACCCCTCCATCAACATCTAACTGCACAGGGTGCCAGCAAGGGTGCCAAGTTTAGGGGTGCCAGGTCTAGGGGCCTGGCACCCCTTCAAACTACTTGGGTGTGCTGCTTAAGCGCGCTGTTCGAGTGTGCTGTTTAAGCATGAGAATAAGACATGAAAAAGCCGGAGGCCATGATGGCCTCCGGCTTAGTTTTTTGTGGGCGAAGGGGGACTTGAACCCCCACGACCTTGCGGTCACTGGCACCTGAAGCCAGCGCGTCTGCCTATTCCGCCACTCGCCCGGAGTAACTTTTTGAGGTTAACACACGGCCTAACGGAATGAAAAATCTTCACGAATGATGGGATATACCCCCAACTCATCCAGATTCTGGCTGTAGTCACGCATCATCTCCGCCGGTCCACACAGCACTGCAGAAACGCCGTCCAGGTTGGCAGGATCCAACCCGGGGGTTTCCTCAATAATTTCGGCGGCGGTTTGGCGATCTACTTGGGTAGTATCCCGAATATGTACCTCTAGCCAGGAGAAACGGCTCTCCCAATAGTAGAGTTCCTCCGCATAGGCGGGCTCACCGTGGTGGAAGAACCACAGGTCAACTTTATGAATACCCAGTTGCTCCATAACTTCCTGTGACGCCACTTTACGGATTTTTGAGGAACGAACCCCAGAGCGGTGAATTTTCTCGTCGATCAGTGCATCAATAGCGCGTAGCCAGGAGATAAAGGGGGTAATGCCAATGCCGGCAGCAATCCACACCTGGCGTGGGGTGGCGCGGCGGAGGTCAAGGTCGCCGTAAGGCCCGCGTACATGCACCTTCATACCAACACCCACGGTTTCGCGGAGGACGCGGGTATCAATGCCGGATACTTTTACCGCTATCTGCAAAATGTCCCGTCCCGGGGCCGATATTTCCATAAAGGGGTGTGGGCCATTCACCACGCCCGGCGCGGAGAGACACACATATTGTCCGGGGAGGCCTTTACGAACGGGCTTGTCGTCGGTGGGTTCGAGGGTAATTTCGACGGTTTTGGAGGCGAGGGAGCGGACGCCGGTAATGACCATGCGGCGGCCTTTGAAAACGAAGCGTTGCAGGAAGGAGGAATATATCCAGGAAACGACGCCGAAGACGGTAAGGAGGCTGAAGATGGGGGCCATGACGGCGTCGTCGCATAGTGGTGTGCAGGCTGTGTAGGCGTAGGCGAAGAGGATGGTTACCCACACGCCAAGGAGGTCTTGGAAAACGCGCCAGACGTCGTAGGGGGGGTCAACGATCCAGGAGAGGGGGAAGGGGAGTTTGCGGAGGGTGGGCCAGGCGGTGGCGAGCTGTATGCAGAGGGTGATGAAGACGGTGATGCCGATGAAGACCAGGCTCACAATGGCCACAATGTTCATTGCTTGTGGGCCGTTGATGTCCTTGCCGGAAAGGCAGGGGCTGATGACGGCGACAATGAATCCGGCGAGGGCCATCCATTTTTGGATGGTGTGACGGTGTCGTACGCCGCCCCAGCGTTTGTCGATGCCGGCGGAGTCAATGTTCAGGTAGAAGCCGAGGGAGAAGAGGTAGAGGGCGGTGATGCCCAGGAATCCGCCTATGGAGGTGGCGGAGGAGTCCCAGCTGGTGCGGGCGAACCAGAGTACTCCCATAATGATCCATATGGCTGCCGCGCATACAGCGCCGATAAGGGTGGATCGTATTGGGGTAGACAGTACCCGAGACTCAGGTGTGGTCATTGTGGGGAACTCCTCGTAACCATTGGCGTAACTGTGAAGTAGCCGGCAGAGTAACCGGCAGAGTAGCTGTCAAGGTAGCTGTCACTGTAACCGTTACGAAGCAGTTTCTTATGCGCGTGTGTTGGTGTGTAAGAACGTGAAAACAGGAAAGGGCGGGACGAACACTCCATGGGCTTTATGCAGCGCTTCGAGCGTTCACTGGAAAACTCCACCTCGGATGCTTTCGCGCGTGTTTTCGGCGGTGCTCTTACCCCTCTTGAGGTGGAGCATGCTCTCCGTCGCGAGTCTGGCGATAAGTTGCAGGAACTCCCCGACGGGCAGTTACTCTCCCCCAATCATTTCATTGTTACTCTTTCCCCTGGTGACGCCCAGCGTTTCGCGAATGATGAGGCTACCTCCCCGCGTGTGGTCAGCCGTCACCTCGACTCCTACCTTTATGACCAGGACTGGGGTGTGGTTGGTGACGTCGTTGTGGAGTTCACGGAGTCTGATGATCTGCGCGATGGCCAGTACCGGCTGATGAGTGAATGCAACGATAAGGTGGATGCGCGCCAGTTACCACGTTTTATTAGTACGCGTTCTACTGGTCCAGCCAGCAATATCTCCCCTAACGCCACCGCATTTGGCAACAATGGCGGCAATAATCATGGTGATACTGGCAACACTAACGGTGCTGGTAGCGATGGTATCCGTGGAGGCGGCAGCGGCGCACAGAATAATGCGGGGATCTCCCATACCGCCATGCTCGTTGATAAAGAATCAGGGAATACGCTGTGTGTTCTTAGCCCTGGTGCAACGCTGGTAGGCCGCGGGGATGACGTTGTTTTTCGTATCCCCGATACTGGTGTGTCGCGCCACCATGCGCGTATTGACTGGGATGGTGTAACCGCTACCATCACGGATCTCAACTCTACTAACGGCACGGCTGTGAATGGGATCCGTATTTCCCAGTGGCAACTGTCTAATAATGATGAGATCATTATGGGCCATACCCATTTCCTTATTAGGATTCAGTAATCCCCTTAACACTCGTTGCTGCTGCAGTGGTGTCGCCGTCTGGAAGTTACTGTTATCGAGGATCGCGCTTGAAGAGGCGTACTTCACGTGAATAGTCGCTCCTGCTAGTGGCCGTCGTTGTGGTGGAAACCGTAGAATGTAGGGAAGTATCGGTTTTGTCCCTGTGTAAATCCAGGAAGGAGTAAACATGCAGCCACTCGTCCTCCAAATTGGGCGCTTTGGATTTCTCCTTCTCCTGTGGTTTTTCATTTGGCTCATTCTGCACACTCTGAAAAATGACACATTAGCCGCCTCATTCGACTTGGCCACGTCCGCCCGGAAATCGAAGAAAAAGAAGAAACACTCGTTCAAGAACGCATTTAAGCATTCCGGAAAAGGCGGGAACTCAAAGGTAGCCAGGTATCTCATTGTGACGCAGGGGCCGCTCGCTGGCGCCCGCATTACTCTGGGGAATCAGCCTATTCTGCTGGGTCGCGCAGATGACTCCACTCTGGTCCTCAACGACGACTACGCCTCCGGCCACCACGCCCGCTTCGTCCCCAACGGAGACGACTGGTACCTGGAGGATTTGGGCTCCACGAACGGAACCTTCCTTGACCATGACCGCGTAACCACGTCCGTAAAAGTCCCACTTGGTACCCCTATCCGGGTGGGCAAGACTGTAATCGAGCTACGCCCGTGACGCTAATTCTCAACTATGCCGCCCGCTCCGACATGGGGCTTGTGCGAGGAAACAATGAAGACTCGGTGTATGCCGGGCCTCGCCTTTTGGCGCTCGCAGACGGTATGGGTGGGCATGCTGCGGGGGAAGTAGCGTCACAGCTTGTTATCTCCGCAATCTCCCCGCTGGATAATGACCAGCCGGGGGACGACATTCTGGAGGATATGCGCCGCCATATTGAAAGCGGCAATGACCTTATCCGGGAAGCTATTTGCGATAATCCCGATCTTGACGGCATGGGTACCACCTTGGTGGCTATGCTCTTCGACGGCGCCAAAATGGGAATGGCGTCCGTGGGGGACTCGCGCGCCTACCTGCTGCGCGATGGTGAACTGCACCAGATTACCCGCGACGATTCTTTTGTCCAGGATCTTGTTGACGAGGGGCGCATCACCCCCGAGGAAGCCTCCGTCCACCCCAAGCGAAGCCTTATTACGAATGCTCTGATGGGTGACGAATGCCGGCCACACCTCACTATCCGGGAAGTGGCAGTAGGAGATCGCTACCTTATTTGTTCTGACGGTCTTTCCGACCCCGTCAGCTTCGACACTATTGCCTCCACCCTGGCACAGGGCACTCCGCAGGAATGCGCAGACCATCTTATTGATTTGGCGCTCCGCTCCGGCGGCCCCGATAACGTCACCCTTATTGTGGCGGACATTACCGACGAAGATTACGGCCCCACCAACCCCGTCCTGGGGGGAGCCGCCGCGCAGGGGATAGAAATCCCCGCTGACGGTATCCGCACTGACTCTGCCGCCGTTCGCGCTGCCGCTGTCCGTGATGCTGCCGCACAGAATGCAGGTGCGTCAGGCGCGTCAGGCGCGCAGGCAGACTCACACAATGCGCAGAGCACAGCTGCATACGGTGCCTCGGGCACTGTTTCTCATGGCGCTGCTACTAGTGGTGCTGCGGGTACTAGTGGTGCTGCCGGTGCTGTTCCTCATACCGATGGGGATACGACACACCGCGCTAAACCCGTCCGCATTGACGGGGACAGTATGAGCACAGACAGCATTGGCAAAAACGGTATTGGCGGAAACAGTGACGCCAACGCGGTAGAAAGCGACAATGCCAAAGGCGCATCCAAGAAGAGCAAGAAGAATAAGCGCAAGGGGAAAAAAAGTAAGAAGGGGAAGAAACTCGCCATCATTATTGTCAGTATGGTCGTTGTCTGCCTTGCCATTGTGGCTGGGGTAGTGGGCTACGCCTACAACAACACCTACTATGTGGGCGTCAATGACAAGAATGAACTCTTCATCTACAAGGGCTTCAAGGATTCCTGGTTCACACCACTCAATGGCCGCCCCGACTCCGTTGTCTGCGAGTCCGCCATCTACGACACAGACGCCGTACCAGCTGACTGCCAGCACCTTACCCTAGACTCCTTCACCCAGGCACTCCGCACCGAGCTTGTCTCCGACAAGATCTTCCACTCGCAGGAGGACGCCCGGAACTACCTTACGCGCGCTATTGCCTCTGGGCTTCTCCCCGTCTGCCCACCCAAATCCCCCATCATTTATGACGCCACCGGACAACCTGTGCCACCACAAGACCATCCGGTGCCCTGCCGAAAGGCGAAATAAATGACACACTCACCTAACCAGCCTCATTCCAAGAGCGCATCCGATAACGAGAAGCAGCGCACACGTACCGCACACGGCTGGAAGCACAAGTGGACAACGGAGAAGCGCGACACGAAGAAGCGCACCAGTAAGCACAACAGCAAGCTCAGCGAGGCCAGCGCGTCCGTCACCGCGGATTCTCCAGCAGTTATCAACGCGCCCGGATCCGGACTGCAGAATGCGACCCCCGTCAGCCCAGAAGAAGCCGTCACCATTCTGAAAAAGACGGGCCGGAAACGCCGCAATATGGAACTTATCCTTATGCTGGTGTCCGCCGCGCTGGTCATTCTGGCCATGTGCATGGTTCAGTACACGGTAGACAATCACCTCTCCTGGGGCATTCTCACCAACGGACTCTCATTCGTCGCTATCTGCGTTATTCTCAACGTGGCCATGCGCTACCTGGCACCCCAGGCAGACCCCTTCCTGCTACCGCTTGTTACCATGCTGAACGGTATTGGGCTTGTCCTTATTAACCGCCTGGATCTATCCACCTCCGCGAAATCCGGTGGCGTATCTGAAGGAACACGCCAGATTATCTGGACATTTGTTGCGGTCATTATTTTCGTTCTCACCCTCTGGGGAATACGCGACCACCGTGTCCTCAGCCGCTACAGTTACACGCTGGGGCTGGTCGGCCTTATCCTGCTCGCCATTCCCGCCGTGTTGCCCTCCAGCATGTCCGAGGTCAACGGCTCAAAGATCTGGATCCGCACCCCCATCATCTCCATCCAGCCGGGCGAATTCTCCAAGATTGTCCTCATTATCTCTATTGCCGCCATTCTGGTATCCAAGCGGGAACTCTTCGCCACCACCGGCCGGCAAATCCTGGGTATTGAACTGCCCCGCGCCCGCGACCTTGCCCCCATTCTGGTGGTGTGGGTGGTCGCCGTCCTTATCCTGGTCGTGGAAAAAGACCTGGGCACCTCGCTGCTGATCTTCGCCACCGTCCTCACCATGATCTACATCGCCACCAACCGCGTCAGTTGGCTCCTTATTGGCGTTGTTGGATTCGCGGCGGCAGCCCTCATTGCCTACTTCTCGTTCAGCCACGTGCAGGTACGTTTCGCCACCTGGCTGGACCCCATTAAATACTTCGACACTAACGGCTACCAGCTCTCCCAGGCACTCTTCGGCCTGGCCACCGGCGGAATTGCCGGCTCCGGCCTGGGCAATGGCCGCCCTGACCTAGTGCCCTACGCCTCCACCGACTTCATCATTTCCATAGTGGGTGAGGAACTCGGCTTCATTGGCCTGGCAGCAGTACTAGTGTGCTACGCGCTTATTGTGCAACGCTGCTTCCGCACCAGCCTGCTTGTGCGGGACTCCTTCGGGAAACTGATGGTCTCCGGCCTTGCTTTCACCATGGCCTTCCAGGTGTTTGTGGTTGCTGGTGGCGTTACCCGCGTTATCCCCCTCACCGGCCTCACCACCCCATTCCTCTCCTATGGTGGCTCCTCGCTGCTGGCAAACTATCTGCTGGTAGCGCTGGTGTTGCGTGTGTCAGACTCGGCTACCCGGCCACTGTCCCTGCCCACCGGCACAAAACTCCCACCCCATGGGATAAAAAGGCCAAGCCGCGCCAACCGCGTAAAAGTGACGCCACAGCAAGCACACGAAAACGACTCACACCACGACTCACAACAAGGGGGAAACCGTGAATAAAACCATTCGGCGCGTTGTCACGTTCACTGGCATTCTCCTTGTCGTCCTCCTCCTCAACCTCACCTGGGTGCAGGCTATCCATGGCCCCGACCTCCGAGACCACCCCCGTAACTTCGCCCGCACACAACTCAACCAATTCGGACACCAGCGTGGACAAATTACCGCCGGTGGAGTTGTCCTAGCCTCCAGCCGCCTAGACCCAAAAACCAACAAGTACCACCGCGTCTACAACAAGAATGCGGAAATGTGGGCGCCCGTCACCGGATACTTCAGCCTCTATTCCCGCTCCGGCATGGAATACTTCCAAGACTCCATTCTCTCCGGTAAAGACGACAAACTTTTCAATAACCGCATTGTGGACCTCTTCACCGGCCGCGATCCCCAGGGCGGTAACGTTGCCCTCACCATTAAACCCGCCATGCAGCAGGCCGCCTGGGACGCCCTCCAAACCGGTGTGGGAGCCGGCCCCGTCATTGGTGGCGTTGTCGCTATCCGCCCCTCCACCGGCGCTATTCTCGCCCTCGCCTCCAGCCCCAGCTACGACCCCACCCCCCTGTCCAGCTTCGACAGCACCGCCGTCAACAACTACGACGAGCAACTCCGCGGCATGCAGCCCTCCCCCCTCACCAACCGCGCCACCGCCGAACCACTTCCCCCCGGCTCCACCTTCAAAGTGGTCACCACGGCGGCACTGCTCCGCAAAGGCGTTAACGCCAGCACACCCGTCAACAACGCACCCCGCACCACCCTGCCGGACACCGTCACCACCCTCGAAAACTATGGTGGTGAATACTGCGGCGGCAGCACGTTCGCCATGGCCTTCGCCTACTCCTGCAATGTTCCCTTCGCGGAACTATCCCGCCGACTGAGCATTAAGGAATTCCAGCAGGCAGCCAAAGCCTTCGGCATTGGTGACGACTACGACCTGGGCGTCTCCGAAATGTCGAGCACCATTGGCGACATTTCCGACTCCGCCGCCCTTGCCCAGTCCGCCATCGGGCAGCGCAACGTGGCCCTCACCCCACTCCAGAACGCCATCATTGCCGCCACCATCGCCAATAAGGGTGTTCGCATGAAGCCCTACCTGGTACAGGCACAAACCTCCCAGGACCTCTCCACCCTCTACGAGGCCAAGCCGAAAGAACTGAACCGCGCACTGTCCATCAACGAAGCTAAACAACTTACTGATCTTATGATTACTGCCGAACAGTACGCAGGTGGCGGCAATAAACTCTCCGTTACCGTCGCCTCCAAGACTGGTACCGCCGAGCACGGCTCCAACTCTAAAAACTCCATCCCCTACACCTGGTACATTGCCTTTATCCCCGGCCGTGACGTTGCCGTAGCCGTCATGGTAGAAGGCGGACCTGGCGTAGGTTTAGGATCTGTGGGCGCCACCGTCGCCGGCCCTATTGGCCGCGCCGTCTTGAAAGCCTCCATTGGGGAATCCACCCCGCAGGTTTCCACCCCCACCTACCAGACATACCCCACCTACCAAACAACACCCACCTACCAATCCCCCACCTATTCCGCACCCGCGGTTACCCCGGAGAACACTCCAGAGAACACGGGTGGTACCAGCACTCAGAGCCCTAACGATGAGAGAGGTGACGGCGAGTGATCATCAGACCTAAAACTATTATCTCCGGCCGCTATAGAATTGAATCCCTCATCGCAACCGGCGGTATGGGCCAAGTATGGATGGCCAACGACACCGTTCTTGACCGGCGCGTCGCCATCAAGATCCTAAAGGCTGAATTCTCCGCGGACAGTAACTTCCTCACCCGTTTCCGGGAGGAGGCCCGCACCACAGCCCGCCTGAACCACCCCAACATTGTCTCCGTCTACGACTATGGGGAATTCCGCGACGTAGACGGTGGATACCCCATTGCCTACCTGGTGATGGAACTAATCCATGCGGAGTCCCTCAGCCATGCTTTGGGGCGCCTGGGTACTCTTACCGTTGCCCAAACCCTCGATATGCTGTCGCAGACGGCGCAGGGGCTTGGCGCCGCCCACGAAGAGGGCATTATTCACCGCGATGTGAAGCCCGGCAATATTCTTATCACGCCCCGTGGACGGGTAAAGATTAGCGATTTCGGAATTGCGAAAGCCGTTGACTCCGTTCCCATTACCCGCACCGGCACGGTTATGGGAACCGCCCAATACATTAGCCCCGAGCAGGCTGTCGGCAAGGAAGCCACCAGCGCTTCCGACATTTACAGCCTGGGCATTGTGGGCTACGAGGCACTATGCGGACACCGTCCTTTCGGGGGTGAAGGATCCGTTTCTGCCGCAATGGCGCATGTTACTGCTAAACCGGATCCGCTGCCGTCCACTATTCCTGCGAATGTGCGTAACCTTATTGGTTTTGCCCTGTGTAAGGATCCTTCTACCCGCTACCGGAATGGTACGGAGTTTGCCCGCGCTATTTCCCAAGTACAGGCTGGTAATCCGGCTCCTTTACCGGAGTCGGCTGCGTCCGCTGCGGAAACTGCCGTGATGGGTGGTCCGTTCGGCGGCATGGGTGGCGCTGGCGGCAGGGGTAGTGTTCCTCCGGCAAATGCTACCCAGATTTTGACGTCCGCCGTGGGGACATCAGGAGCAGTACCTGGTGAGAATAACTACCAGGCTGTATCCAATACCCCCATGCCGCCGCAGCAACCGCGGCCCGTCTACACTGAGCCTGTCGCAGAGCCGGCAGAGCCAGCAAAGTCGCATTCTTCTGACGAGTCGGAGGAGTCCTCCCACAAGGACACGGCACCGCGGGGTCTAACTGCGGCCCAGGTAGTACTTATTGTGTTGGGTGTCCTGCTGGTTATTGCCCTTATTACGTATGCGGCGTACACGCTGACGGGGAAGTCAGATCTGCCGACCCAGTCGTCGGAGCGCCCCACCGTCACCCTCACACATACTCTTACGGATTCTTCTGATACGTCCAGTGAAACCTCCGAGTCGAAGAAGTCGGAGGAGAGTCCCACGGTGGACAGTACTGAGGACGATGAGGGGGACTCTGGTAACTCCACGGATGAATCGTCGCGGAATACGACGCGGACGAAGACGCGGGAGCCCGATAATGGAGGTAAATCGGATAGTAATGTAGCCCCGTTAACACGCACGAATGATTCTGGAGATCTGGAAATACGGTCTCCACGTGGACGACAGTTAGAACGCTAGAACGCTAGGACAGACACGTGATGAGTGGACGACTCAATGGACGCTATGAGCTGGGTGAAGTACTCGGCTATGGCGGCATGAGCGAAGTACGTGCTGCTCGTGACACATTGTTGAATCGTGATGTTGCGATCAAGATCTTGCGGAAAGACTTAGCACGTAATCACAACTTCCTGGAGCGCTTCCGCCGTGAAGCCCGCAACAGCGCCCGCCTCAACCACCCCAACATTGTGGCTATCTACGACACCGGCGAATCCGCCACCGATGACGGCATTCTGGCCTACATTGTGATGGAGCGCCTGAATGGGCGTACCCTCCGCAACCTGGTGGGAACCGAGGGGCCCCTGCCTATTAAGAATGCTTTGAAGATTAGTGCGCAGGTGGCTAATGCGTTGGACTACAGCCACCAGATGGGTATTGTGCACCGGGATATTAAACCGGCGAACATTATGATTACCCTTACCGGTGTCCCGAAGGTCATGGACTTCGGTATTTCCCGTGCTGCAGACGATATGAAGTCCCTCACCCAGGCGTCTACGGTTTTTGGTACTGCCCAGTACATCAGCCCCGAGCACGCCATGGGGAAAACTATTGACTACCGTGCCGATATTTATTCTTTGGGCTGCGTCCTCTACGAGTGCCTTACTGGGCAGCCACCTTTCCAGGCGGAGACGGCGGTGGCGGTTGCCTGCAAGCATGTGCAGGATACCCCCAAGCCACCCAGTATCGTGCGGCCGGAGATTAGCCCCGCCCTGGATGCGGTAGTGCTGAAGGCTTTGGAGAAGCAGCCGGAGAATCGTTTTGATAATGCCGGCGATTTCCAGGAGGCTTTAGAGGATATTCTGGGTGAGCATGTTGCGCCCCGTGTGCACTTGCCGGATTACCAAAAAATGCTGACGGCACTGCTGGCGGTGCTGCTAATGCCGCGGGTGCTACCGGCGCGAGCAGTGCTACGCGTATTCCGGCGAGTGTTGCCGGTGGCTATGCTGCTGGGGGTATTGATAACGCCGAGGACGCTGAGAACGTTGAGGACGCCGAGGATACTGAGGAGCGGGGACGTGGTGCTGCCATCAAGGACTGGTGGGAGAGTCTGGGGGAGAAGAAGCGCCGCACAGTATTGATCTCTCTTGCGTCGGTTATTGTTGTTATTCTTGCCGGCACTGGTATCTACTATGGTGTCCACGATAATAATTCCGACACTGTGGTGACGGCCGGTGCGAAGCTGCAGAATTATCATGACCAGGATGCTCACTCCGTTTATGATTCCCTCACTAGTGATGGCTATACCGTCACGGTGGTGGTCAGTGATGTGCCCACGCAAATGCATGGCACTATTGTTCGCACGAAGCCGGAGGCGGGAACGGAGCTGAAGAAGGATGAGCGCATCACCCTTTATGTGGCTACCGGCAATTCCCCCATTGAAGTACCGGATGTTTCCGGAATGAGTGTCAGCAAGGCGCGTACTATGCTGCGTCTTACCGGTATTCGGGTGGATGCGGACACTGTGCAGAAGCCTTCGCCGCACGATAAGAAGGGCAAGGTTATTGGCACGAGTGTGCCGGCTGGTGACACTATTACACCTGGGAGAAATATTCAGCTTTATGTGGGTAGTGGCCGCGTGCCGGTGCAACTGCCTGCGGTTGTGGGCGAGGATGTCACGACAGCTAAGAATAAGCTCACCGCTTTAGGGTTGAAGGTGCAGGTCCAGACGATGAAATCCGCTAAGCCGCGCGGCACGGTAATATCTGTGCAGAATGCGGGGGAGGATCTTTCCGAGGGCGATGCGGTAACCCTTGTGGTGTCTGATGGTTCCCTCATCACGATGCCGAATCTGGTGGGTGACACTAGCGCGTCCGCCGTGGAGAAACTGCGTGCAGCGGGGTGGAGTGGCCAACTTAACCGCTCTCACACAAACACGCTGGATATTAGGCGTATTGGTCGGGTAGCGAAGCAGTACCCGGTTGCGGGGGCTGAAGTGGATAAGGATTCCGCTGTCAGCATTACCGTCTACGAATTGAATCTGCCGTAAGGAGGACACCCAAAAATGGAAGGAATGCTGTCCAACCGCTACGAGCTGGGGGACATTCTTGGATATGGCGGGATGAGTGAAGTGCGCATGGCCGTGGATACGGTTCTGCAGCGCGAGGTCGCTATTAAAATCCTGCGCCCAGACCTAGCCCGGGACCCGTCCTTCCTGGAGCGTTTCCGCATGGAGGCACAAAACAGTGCCAAGCTGAACCACCCCAACATTGTGGCCATCTATGATACGGCTGAGGCAAAAACAGATGAGGGTGTGCGCCCCTACATTGTGATGGAGCTTATCCGCGGCCAAACCTTGCGGGACATGGTGCATGAGGACGGTGCCCTATATCCGCAGCGTGCTATGCATATTGTGGCTGACCTGTGCAATGCGCTGGAGTATAGCCACCAGATGGGTGTTATTCACCGTGATGTGAAACCCGGCAACATTATGATTACCAACACCGGCAAGGTGAAGGTAATGGATTTTGGTATTGCCCGGGTGATGGATGCCCCCAGCACCATGACAACAACCTCCCAGGTTATTGGCACTGCCTCCTATCTTTCCCCGGAGCAGGCACGCGGCCAGAATGTGGACGTGCGCTCCGATATTTACGCCGCTGGCTGTGTCCTCTACGAGGCGATCACGGGGCAGCCTCCCTTCGAGGGTGATTCTGCGCTTTCCGTGGCCTACCAGCATGTGCAGGAAGACCCTATTCCGCCGAGCCACCTGAATGAGCTTGTCTCTATTGGCCTCGATGCGGTGGTGTTGAAGGCACTGGCGAAAGACCCTGCGGATCGCTACCAGTCTGCCGCCGATATGGAGGCGGACCTGGTGACGGTGCTGCATGGGCAGCGCCCCATGGCTATGAAGAGTGACGCTACTCTTGTGCAGCCAGTACTCACCGATGACGATATTGCCCGCATGGATGCGGAGCGTAAAGGCAAGAAAGCCAGCGCAGACGCAACGGATAAGAATTCCGATACTGCCGCCGACAATTCTGGTGCCAGCGACAATACCGATGACGATGCCGCTAACGGTACTGCTGATGCCGCTGGTGCTGCCGCCGCGAGTATTGGTGAGATGATGGCGGCGGCAGCGGCAGCTGGGCAGGCTAATTCCCGGCAGGCCAGTGAGGACGCGAAGAGCCTTACCGCCGACCAGCGCGCCCCCATTAACGAAAAAGGTGTCCGCTTCGGCACCATGCGGGACGCTGAGGACCTCCCCGGTCTGCAGAACACTGCTAGCGATAACACTGGTGACGGTACTGGGTCCACTGCTGGTGCTGGCACTGATACCAGCGTTGGTGACGGTAGCGGAGCGTTGGCAGGTGTGGCTACTGAGGCCCTCACCACTGCTGACGGTGATTCCGCTGCTGACGGTGATTCTGCTACTAATGAGAATGACGGCACTACTACAGACAGTACTGCCACTGACAATACTGCTACAGACAATGCTGCAGCAGATGGCACACCCGCTGATGGCACCTCCACAGATGGTACTGCTGCTGATGGAAAGGGAAAGCCGGCGAAAAAGTGGTGGAAGAAGAAGTCCGACACCACAAAAGGCAAGGCAAAAGACTCCTCAAAAGACACTGCAAAGGCTGACGCTGAGAAGAATCTCTCCCCCAAGGAGGCAAAGCGTAAGCGTGTAGGTTCCCACTTCAAGAAAATCGGCATTGCCCTGCTCATTATTCTTGGCCTCACGATGACCGGCATTGTCATTACGGAGGCCGTCACGGGCGTCAGTCTCTTCTCGAACCAACTGGCGGTCCCCGACGTCACCAACATGAAAGCCAATGCGGCTGCTGACCGCCTACGCCAGCAAGGTCTCCGCGTAGAGCTGAAAACTGAATCCTCGAACACTGTGCCGCGCGGTATGGCGATCCGTACGGATCCCGCCGCCAGTACCATGGTGGCCCGCGGTGGGCGCGTCACCCTTATTATTTCTTCTGGCAAGGGTAAGAACCCCATTGTGGTGCCGGACGTGCGCGGCCTAAGTGAGGACGAAGCCCGCGAAAAGCTCACTATGGCCGGGTTGAAGGTTGCCTCTGACGTCCGCCGCGTCCCCTCCGAATCCTCCATGGAAGATAAAGTTGTGGGCTTGTCGGTGCCGGCAGGCTCCCCCATCTCCCCCTCGCAGGAGATCACTCTACTCATTGGTACTGGTGAAACAACTGCCACCTACATTCCTTCTGTTAATGGAATGTCGGAGGATAAGGCCCGCAGCACGCTGGAGGAGGCCGGCTTTACGGTGGAGGAAAAGTACGTCCACTCTAAGGAGGCGCGTGGCACTGTTATAGGCACGAACCCCTCTGGTAAGGCCAAGGAGGGTGATACGGTCACGCTGCTTATCTCGGATGGCAGCAAGATCACGATGCCGGACGTGCGCGGCCTAAGCCAAGATGAGGCGGTTAACCGCCTGCATGCGGCCGGGTGGGATGGCACCATCACCGTGAAAAAGGTTGGGACTAAGAGTATTTCCAAGGCGGGGCAGGTGAAGGATCAGAATCCCAGCCCGGGATCCGACATGGACTCCGACCAGGATATTACGCTGCAAGTCTACGACTTGAAGATCCTCTAGCAGTCGGCAGCCTCAGTGCCTTAGTGCTTCAGTGCCTTAGCACCCTAGCGCCTTAGCACCTTTTCAGTGCTTTAGCTTAGGCCAAGGCTCCCATGGGATCCCAGGCGGGCAGCACGATGGGTTCCTCGTGGGCGTCCACGACGGCGCGCAGGTCGGCGGGCAGACGGTCCTTGTGGATAGCGATTTCGAACACGTACTCGTCGAACCAGGTGGAGTTCATGGTGAAGAAGCCCTTGTCGGCAATGTCTTCGCCCCAGCTGTTTTCCACGCGGAAGCGGCGGGCGTTGCCGTCATCGTCCACATCAACACCCACGAACACCATGGCGTGGGTCATCAGGCTGTCGCCGTAGATCAGGCGGTTGGCCTTATCCAGGGTGAGGTCCAGGCTGTAGGCGCCCTCATAGTCGTATAGGTGGGCGTCCCAAATGCCGAGGTCGCGGCTGGACTGCTTATTCGTGTCGCAGCCGAACCAGACGGGGTCACCGTCCACAATGGTTTCCTTGACGGCTGTCTTCAACACGTCAATGGGGGCGTTCAGGTAGGTGACGGGGGTGCCGCCCACCACGTTGCCCAGGCGATCCACCGTGTAGGTTTTACCGTATTCGCTGGTGGGGCGTGGGTCGTTGACGACGCACACATAGTCGTCCAGTTCCACAGTGATGTACTTTTCGGCGAACTCGAGGGGGGTCATGCGCCCGGCGCGGGTGAAGTTCTTGTCTTTATCCTGCCATTCCCATTCGAAGTCGGTGGGTGGGGTGCCCAGGTGAATGGCGAGAACGCGGTAAATGTTGCTGAGGATATCCTGCTTGGCGGCGTCAACCTTCTGCGGGTCGGCGGCAGCCTTACCACCCTCGGCAGCAATGAGAGCGCGCAGATCGTGGGCGCCTTGGCGGAGGAGGGTTTGCAGAGCCTCGTTGAGGGAGGCGGTGCAGCTGGAGGATTCCGTTTCCGGCATGGCGCTCTTCGGCACCACACCGTACTTCTTCACCAGGGCAACAAACATGTTCCACTGGCCGCCGTCACCGATGGGGTCGGAGAGCAGGTGGTGGACGGTGCGGTCGTCGGCGTCAGCGTCGGCCAGGTCGATCATGGATTCTAGGAAGTAGTTGGATTTTTCCAGCTTGTCCCAGAACAGCATCCAGTTTTGGGAGAATTCAAAGTCCTGGACGTTCAGTTGTTTGGCGGCGGCGTAGCGCAGGGAGTTGAGGCCGGAGAAGAGCCAGCAGCGGCCGGATTTCTTCTGGTTGGTGACTTTCCAGTCGTCCAGGCGGTGGCTAACGGTCTTGTCGATGCCGACGGCGATACTGCGGTCCATCGCGACCTTGGTGATGGGGGATTCGGTGACGGCATTCTGCATCAGCCGGTTAATGGGGCTGGCGGCGAAAGCGTCCTGGTAGCTGGCCAGGTTGTCGGCGGAGATGGTTCTGGCTTGCGGGCTGAGTGAGGTTCTGGCTTTCGGGCTGCGCGGAGTTCTGGCTTGCGGGCTGCGTGGTGATGTCAGCCTGTGTAACACTGGGTTATGCGCATTCTCAGCTTCAACACTATTGATTCTTTCGCCCGTAACCATCTGGAGGCCGCCACCATGGTGGAGTGGGTGGAGGACGCTCTGACCCACAAGCAGGAGGCTATCCTTCCCGCGAAAACTGAGGTTGATCTGGATGAGCGTCTGTTGGGCTGTCCCGGCACGGGGTTTTACGATGTGATGCCGGCTATTGTTCCCCACTTGGGTATTGCGGGAACGAAGCTGGTGGATGGGTTTCCGCAGCGGAGTCCTTCTGTGGCGGCGGAGATTACGGTAACGGATCTGGCGACGGGGGAGTTGCTGGCGTTGGTGGATGGTACGTGGATTACTGCCTGGCGGACGGGTGCGGTGGCGGCCCATAGTGCTCTCACCTTCGCCAATACGCACCCCACCACCAATGCTCACGCTGTCACCAATGCTCGCCCCACGGACGGCAGCTCCTCCAACGGCAGCCCCACGGACGGCAGCTCTGCAGATAGCAACTATGCGGATATGCAGCGTATCGGCATAGTGGGGTTGGGGAACACAGCCGTCACCTTCCTGCATATTATGGCGTCTGCTCACCCGGAGCGCTTCTATGAGGTGACGGTGCTGCAGTATAAGGACCAGCATGAACGCTTCGCAGAGCGTTTCACCGGCTTCCCCAATGTGGTGTTACCGATATGCGCCAGCTAGTGGGGGAGAAGGATATTGTGTTGAGCGCCGCCAGCCATTTTGACGGTGATCAGTGCCAGCCGGAGTGGTTCGCGCCGGGTACTACTGTTATTCCTATTTTTAAGGTGGGCTTCAATAGCATTAATTCCGCCTTCGACCTCGTATTCGTTGATGACGTGGAGGGCATTAAGGCGTGGCCGGGTAGCCGCACTATTGCGGACCCGGTGGAGGTTGCGGCGGTGGTGCGCGGTGAGCATGCCGGCCGGACGTCCTCTGCGCAGCGGATTGTGTGCCACAATTTGGGTATTGCCTTGCACGATATTTATTGGGCGGCGCAATTGTTGGAGTTAACTGCTGGGGCAGGCGCGGCTGTTTCTGAGAGTGCGACGGTGGATTTGGGGGTTCCTGCTAGCCGCTTGTGGGTGTAGACGTTTCTGTATCGTTTCACCGAGTTTCCTTGGGCGGGTAGCAATTACCCGTGATAATGGCTATAGGCGCAGCTAAAGCATTGTTTACGGAGTGGTCTGTGGGGTGGTGGCCATACTTGTTACCCAAGGTGAGGACCTATGACATCCGGTGTTAATATCTAGGACTATGAACATTCACACTTCGCTTTTTAGGCGAATCGTCGCTTTTAGCGCTGCTGCGGGTATGGTTTGTGCGTGCGCTCCGCTTACTGTAGCCAGTGCGGAGGCTGCTGAGATCCACAAGCCTATCGCCCAAAATTGCCACTCTAATGGTGTTCCCTTGAACTTTAAAGCGGACATGGTGCGCGATGCTGACCATATTAAAATCGTCACCCCCGATAATGTGAAGGTGGGTGACGAGTTCACCATCACCGTCGATTACCGCCCCGACACTATTCTTGGTAAACAGCAGGGTGCGGATGTTATCGCTATGAAAAACATTGTGGTTCGTTTTGCCCTTAACGATCCCTCTGCTTTCGTTACCGCCAGAATTATTGCCCCTGGTCAGGCTCTTACCACGAAGCCGAATTTGAGCCTCGTGGGGGGTAACCGTCTTATCCTCTCCAATATGGATGTTGCGGTAAACGGTAAGGATACTGTGTGGTCCCCACCCATTTTCTCGGTAACCTTGCGAGCTACGGAGCCGGGTGAGCTACCCACTATCCATCAGGCTATTGAGGGTGCTGCGGGGCAGAAGAATAACCCCGAAAACTGGATCACTATGGAAAACCATGTGCATCACCCCATAGTGGGGAATAAGACATTCCCCATGAATTGTCTTGCTGTGGCGAAGAATGGTGGCCCACTGGCTTTCACACTGGCCACTGTGAAAGCCACGGGATCCGCACACGATGCCATGATGGCTGCCAAGGGTAAGAAAGGCGCGAAAGCGTCAGAGAAGAAATCTCACCATAAGAAGGGTAAGCGGGACTCTACGTCTGCTATGAAGACCGATGAGAATGGTCTCCGCCGCGTCGATACTGACATTTATGCGGACGAGGATTCTGTGAAGAATGGTATGCCCGGCTGGGGTATTGCTCTTATTGTGATTATTGTTCTCGCTGCTGCGGGCGGTATCGGCTACGGTATCTACGCTGGTAAGAAGAAAAAGAAGAACAAGACCGACGCTAAGTCGGACGATAAAGCCAAAAAGTAAACCTCATCACGCACTATAAGTGCTAGAGGCACCGTTAACTATTGTGGGTGGGCTGCTCATGAAGCAGCCCACCCACAGTTTTATTTGTCTGTTACTTTCATTGGCCTATTGCTTTTATTTACCTGTTACTCGTCGAGGGCGTAGTCGCGTACGTGGTCAGTATATTTGGCCACGCCCCCTGTCACTCGTCGGGGAGTTCGGGTTCGTCGCCTTTGCCGTCATCGTCGGCGTCATCGACACCGAATTCACCGCCGCGGGGTGCGTCGTGGGCGGCGGGTTTCCCGGCCTGCTCGGTGGGGGCGTTGCGGCCAGTATTAAACAGCAGGTTGAGGATAATGGCGGCTACGGCACCAATGCAGATGCCGGAGGAGAGGAAGGTTTGCAGCGAGGCCGGCATGGTGGAGAACAGGTTGGGGCAGACGGCCGGGAGTAGTGCCAACGCGGTGGGGACGGCCACTACCCAAATGTTTGTGTTGGTAAAGGTCACCTTGGAGAGGGTGCGCACACCGCTGGCGGCCACAGTGCCGAAGAGGGCAATGCCGGCGCCACCCAGGACGGGGGCGGGGATGGCGGCGATCACTTCCGCTGCTTTGGGGAGGAGCCCCAGCACAATGAGGATGCCGCCGGCGGAGGCGGTAACGTAGCGGCTTTTCACGCCGGTGATGGAGAGGACGCCAATGTTTTGGGCGAAGGCGGTGTATTGGAAGGTGTTCATGCAGCCGCCGAGGACGGTGGCGAAGCCGTCGGCGCGGAGGGCGTCGGCGATACGGCGTTTGGTGATGGGCGTACCCAGTTGGCGTGGTGGATACCGTCGAAGTTCACCATGCCGAGGGGGATACAGACCAGGAACCCAACAACCATGCCGACGAGGACGGAGATGCGGGCGAGCCAGCCGGGCCCGAAGCGCTCAATGAGGAGAATGAGCAGCAGCACACCCATGGCGATGGCATGAGCGTCAACCCAATAATAAGGAGGACAGTACCCGTCACCAGGGGTGGGAAGAAGCGGAGGAGGCGGGAGAAGAGCGGGGCGAAAAGAATGATGAAAATGCCGGAGCAGATTACTGAACCGTAGACTGCGGCCAGGCCGTATTGGCTGCCGATGGTGACCATGGGGATGGCGGCGGAGAAGGTGCAGCCTTGAATGAGGGGGAGGCGTACACCGAAGCGCCACACGCCAATAGATTGGACGATGGTGGCGATGCCGGCGACCAAGAGGTCTGCGGTGATGAGGTGCGGAATGTAGCTGGGGTCCATTTTTCCGGCTTGGACCAGCGCGTATCCCACGAAGAGGGGGACGGCGACGGCGCCGGCGTAGCAGGCGAGGACGTGTTGGAAGCCCAGCAGGAGGAGTTGCCAGAACCCCGGGTTGGCGTTGACGTCGGGGTGCATGGCGTTATTGTCGGCGGGGTCGGTGCTGACAATACTTGGCTGTTCACTTGGTTGTTCACGTGGTTGTTCAGATTGCGGGGAAGGTGAGGAAGGCGGCTCAGTGGTCATGGTGCTAGTTTACGGGGTTACCTGTATAGTTGTATAAGCGAAATGTGCCGTTTTAGCTGTGCGTTGGTAGATTGATGAGGTGATCATCGTAACGTGCGGTGGTAGTGAGAGGACATTATGCCTAAGTCAAAAGTGACGAAGACGGATCTTTCTGAGGGTGTGACCCGTACTCCTGTTAAGGTAAAGCAGACAAAGACCCCAGTCGTGTGGCTTACCATTATGGGCGTGTGCCTGGTTCTTGGCCTTGCCTGGATCATTATGTACTACCTAGTAGCCGGCCGTGGTGTGATCCCGTTTGTGGATGACTTGGGCGCCTGGAATTACCTCATTGCTTTTGGCCTTATGATTATTGGCCTGCTGATGACATTGCGATGGCGGTAGCTGCGTATAGGTAGCACTGAGTACTAACCTCATTAAGTGCATACTTGAAGGCTTTTAGTAATTAAATTGCATACTGGGAGATCCCCAATGTTTACACTGATTACAGTGTGGGCAATGGGGATTTTCTTTATCCTTTATATGGGAACATCCGTATTATCCACATATCCACAGCCTGTGGATAGTAATTTTGCTATTCTTACGAATCTTATTTTTAGCTAAGTTTGTACTATGCTTGCACGTAAAACACTTGTTAAAAAGTACGTTAATAATAACAAACATGTAATTCATCCACACTGTGGATAATCTTGTGGATAACTTTATGGAGAAAATACCCTATGTCGTTTGATGGTTCTGTCCGTTACGCCTGGTCCCCTAATATCGCCTGGCGTATTATCAACACCATTTTCGGCATTGTTTTCCTAGGTATCACTTTCGGTATCTCTGTTGGCATTACTGCCAAGATTCTTCTCTTCATCGCCGGCGTTATTACACTCTGCTATGGCATTGCCGGCATTATTCGGCGTCCGCGCCTTATTATTACGGATACGCACCTGCATGTTCGCCGCACTTTCCGTGACCACATTTATCCTCTTTATTCTGTGCACGGTTTCCGCATTGATCGTCCTTCCGGCATTATTCAGCATTCACCCATGCTGACTTTTGATATTGCCCGGGCGGGGGATTGGACGGAATTGCGCCACCAGTATGAGGAAGTGAAGTCTCTTCCTCTCCCATTGCCCACTATGGAGGATCGTCAGCGGGATACGCTTGAGATTGTGACGTGGGGGGATATTGGGGTAAGTCCACTGCGTATTGCCTCCAATTTGGAGGAAGCCGGCATTCTTAACCTGAGCAAGCAGCGTTAAAACCGCAGGCAACCGCAAACCAGTAATTTGTTATTACCTAAAACGGTAATGGCTGAGAACCCAAATGAAAGCCCAGAATAGTGTTCCCTATGCGAGGCAACGCACTAGTGCCGAGCATGGCAGCACACTAGACAACACTGGACGGCACTAGGCAGCACTGTATCAGCCACTCTGTAGCGACCTGTAACAGACACTCTCTGTAGCGGCCATGTAACGACACCATGCAGCGGCTACTGTAGTGCGTCAATATAGCAGTAATGCCCCTCCGCGAGGAAGGGGCATTACTTGTATTTACTTACTAGCGGATTGTCCGTTATTCCTGTTTTGCAGGAATAGTGGGACAGAAGTTCACATCAGAGGTTTACATCTGAAAGGAATGGGAGCGTTCCCATAGCTTCATACAAACTTCTCAGCTAGAGGTTTTTATCTTTTAGGGGATGAGGTGCCGCCAGGGTGAAGCGATACCGAAGATGATGCCGGCTGCAAGCAAGCTAAGACCGACAATGGTGCATACACCGCCACCGCCAAGTCCTATGACTGCTCCAGAGCAGGGGTCAACATCAAAGAATAATCCTGCAGCAGCTAAACAAGCAGCAACGATGAGAACGATAACACCTGCGAGGTCTAGGCCTTCAGGCAAGTACTTGAAGAACCACTGAATTGGTAGCACAAGCAGCAACAGTGGGAGATGGGTAAAGAAGTGCACCACATGGTGAAGTCCAAAAACCGGAACAATGCAAACGACAACGGTGAGAGTACCAAGAATCGGTAGAACAGCACCGGTAGTCAGTAGCAGTGCACCGAAGATACCAAGGATTCCCAGACCGTGGCGAAGTGCATGAGCGAGAGCCAGGGCACTCAGGATTTCTACACCGTGGCGAAGAACGCGACCGGCAATAATCGCACCAAGGAGACCATGGCGAAGAAGATGACCGATAAGCAATCCACCAACGATAAAGGAACCGATAACAACAACCGGAACACCAATGAGGACGGGAACGATAACAGGCAGCAAGAACATGTCACGCACAATGGGGAGCACGATGACAGTGTAGGGATAGCACCGGTCAGTGCGCCACTGATGGCACCGGGGATAACACCACTGAGGATAGTGGAGACGACGCCGGTAACGAGGGCACTGGCAACTCCGCCAACTACTGCACCGGGAACGGCGATGGCCGGGCCGACGAGCAATGCGGGAATGGGGGAAGAGATAACCGTGGAGACGATTTCTTCAGGGGTCTTTCCAGCAATCTGAACGTTCTTTAGATTCTTAACATTGGAGATAGCGATGGTGCTGAGGTCAGGAAGGGGAACGTTCTTCAGATTGTCGAGAATCTGCTGAACAGTAATGGTGGAAGGCTGGGTGGAAGACTTAACGTCTTGGGCGCCTCCGTTTCCATTTGCAGCGGAGCCGTTCTTGTTGCTCTCGCGCTTGTTGGAATCGTCCTTCGGCTTGTCGCCGGTGCGGTCGTTATCCTTCTTCTTATTGCTTTCGCTCTTGGAGCCTTGGCCCTGCTTCTTCTGATCTGTCTGCTTGCCGTTTTCTGGCTTTCCAGTTTCGCTCTTCACGTCCTGTGCTTTAGGAGCAGCAGGCTTTGCGATGTTCGGTTTTCCGAGCTTAATAACAATAGTCTCGGGAAGTTCCGGCATCTTGAGGGCAGGAAGTTCCTTCGGCATGGTTTCAGAGCGGGACTGAACAACCTTTACTGCCGGAATAGCAGAAGCTGCGGCAAGAACACCGGCGGCGGGGAGAGCGCCGACGGCAGCGGCAGCGATGCCTGCCAGGATCGGTGCACCAACAGCGGTGGTAACAGCAGCAATGCCACCGTTAATACCACCGGTGATGCCACCGAGGACAGCACCGGGAAGTCCGCCACCAGTGAGGTGACGGGCAACAGTGTCGCTCACAATACCGGCAGCGGTACCGGGGATAACACCAATGAGGCCAGCGAGTCCGCCACCGATGGCGCCGACGGCAATGGAGCCGGGGACAGCAAGTGCCGGAACAGCAAAACTGCCAGCAATCAGAATAGGAGGAACGTCCTTATCTGGAGTGCTGGCATCGTCTAGATTGTGGTCGAGGAGAGATTCTTTCTCGGTTTCCATGTCTCCACGTGCATCGACAACACGGATAATGGGGCCGCGGGACATGTACTCCTTTTGGGAGAGAACGTCGCGTCCAACGAGATTAATGGATTCAGCGAGAAATGCGAGAGCACCGTCAACAGGTGCTTCGGGGGTTGGGCTGTCATTGGTGACACGTACGGTGTCGACGATCCGAGGTGCTTGCACGTGCACAGAAGTAACAGAATTATCTGTAGCTTCTTGTGCGTGTGCCACTCCGCCGCCGAGGCAGAGTGACAGTGCAGCCGCGGCAAAAGCAGCCGCACCCGGCAACACAAACTTGTTTTTCACAAGAACTCCAAGAGTTATGTGTTCACTTGCGCGCATGGTTTTAAGGAACTACTTTGCTTTTTCACTTACTTATCAGTGAGATAGGTAGCTTCTTTAACAGAAAGTTACATCCAAGAGCAGCAATATGAACGATCCAGTAAATACGGATGTATTCTAGTAGCAACAAAAGGATTACTGACAAGTAACGAAAAGCTTATTACACAGTGTAATTACCCCCATTCCCCCCCGCTATATTACAAAAGCCTCTTACCAGTATTTTCTCTTAAGAAAAAATTAAAAATTATCAGACTAAAAATGGAAACTGAACACCTATCAAATTCCATTTCACTATCTCGCTAACACAAAACGAGAACTTTCTTACGTGCCGTAGGCCTTCACTACACAACTCTGCTTACACAGTTACGGTAGGCGACAATACTTCCCCAGCAGTGCTTACCAACTGCTGCATCTTATCCACACCAGCAACAAGCGCAATCATAATAGCAATCGCAATAATTGCGGTTGTTCCCCACCCCCACGCATTTACTTGCTTACTTGTAACGTAGGCGGGCAATTGTTCCCCCGTTTGCGGATCGTACACAACGCCGCCACCAGTATTGTGACGCTGCCGAATAGCAGCCACCCACCGTGGCACAAAAATGAAAGCCCCCGCCACCAGGAATCCCACTACAAAACCACCCAAATGGGCCTGAATAGAAATCCCTGGCTGCGCCACCCCAATAACTACGTTCAACACAATGACAGTAATAATGCCGGATACTTTAGCTTTAAGCGCCAGCACCACAATAAGTTCCGCACCAAGAAGCCCAAAGATAGCGCCGGAAGCACCGGCCGTGGCAGAGTCCGGATCCGCATACCACACCACGGTGGCAGAACCAGCCAGAAGAGAAAGAATATAAAGGACACAGAAACGGGCAGAACCTAACGCCATTTCCACGTCACGCCCCAATACCCACAGCGCATACATGTTGAACGCAATGTGCAGGAGACCAAAGTGCATAAAACCACTGGTCAACAGTCTCCAGTATTCGCCGAAGCCAAGCATGTAGGGTACTAGAACAGTATCGTTAAGAAGCTGAGAGTCCACGGCAGCATGCAGGAATGTGCCACCCTGGACGGAGACCACAATATACAGCGCAACGTTGACAATAATAAGCAGCCACGTGACGGGAGACTTCATTACCGTATTTGTGGTGAAATCTGCCCGCCGCGCGGCTGCCATAAGATTATCCTTGTGCGAAATTGAGGGGTTTAAAGTTCTTTAATATCAATGGACTCGATAACAACATCATCCAGGGGACGATCCCGCATATCGGTGGGGACTTTCGCAAGAGTATCCACAACAGCCTGGGAGTCAGCGTCCACAACTTCACCAAAAATAGTGTGGTGCATGTTCAGCCAGGGAGTGGCGGCCACAGTAATAAAGAACTGGGAACCATTAGTACCCGGGCCAGCATTGGCCATGGCCAGAAGGTAGGGACGGTCGAAGGTGAGTTCGTTGGTGAATTCATCCTCGAAGCGGTAGCCGGGGCCACCAGTGCCGGTGCCGGTGGGGTCGCCACCCTGAATCATGAAGCCATCAATAATACGGTGGAAGATAGCACCATCATAGAAGGGGCCTTCTTTACCGCCCTTAGCGTTAGGGGTGGTGTAGGGGGCGGAGCCGTTAGCTAGGCCAATGAAGTTCTTGACGGTTTTCGGGGCGTGGTTACCGAAAAGATCGATAACAATATCGCCCTTGTTGGTGTGCAGGGTCGCCTGTGCGGTTGCTTTACTCATGGTTCTATCGTGCCAGGTTTGGAGCATTCACACCATCTAGTCGTGAATTTTCACAGGTTTTACGCTGCAAAGTGAGTGCCAGTGTGGCAGTCTAAAACTATGAACCTCAAGCATGCTTTCAGCGTTTTTAAAAAGATTGTCCCCCTGGTCCCAGTTTTCGGTAACTGGAAAAAAGCCACAGCCGTCTACGCGCTACTAGAATACGGTGCCCCGCGCGCAATGACATACCTCCAAGACAAGCGGCAAGAGCTTCAGAAGCGTAACTCTGCGGAATAACCCTATACAGTTTTGTGCTTATCCCGTACTAACGTAAGTTCGCGTAGTCATTCAATCTAGCTCTTGTCGTACAGAAAAATACGCACAAAAAAGCTACCGGATAATAACTTCACTACTCATCTTCTTGCTTACTGAGTTCTTTAATCGATTCATCGAATGATTTAGTAACTGTTTCTTTAAACAACCTTTTGGTCTCAAGCAGGGGTGGGAAGAGGGAATCCTCACAAATCCCCTCTTCCTCTAACTTCTTGAGGATACGGCGCTTAAATTCCCTAGGAATCCGAATCGAATATCCGATTATGTCCTCATAATTTTGGGGAGAGGTTTCAGGCTGAAGTAAATCGTTAACTTTTGTTAATTTTCCATCTTTCCGAAAATTAATCGAAACAGACATTATTTCTCTAATTTCGTTTAATTTCAGTTCGTCATCGTTATAACGAATATTATTTTTATTCTCTTTAGGAAGTTTCCCATTAATGAAGAAAGCTTGCTGAGCAATCATTCTTGAATCAAAATGAGCTAATAACACCAGGTAAGCCTTATCTGATGCGTATGGCACACCTTTAGCATCTAACTGCTCTTTCACAAGAGTTTCGAACGTATACGGACTAGCTAATATGAATAATCGTCCGTCCTTATCTACGTCTTCCTTACAGGCGAAATATAGAGCAACTCTCCAATCGAGTGTTACATCGATTAGTCGAGTAGGAGTTCCGTGATGTTGTAATAACGCCTCTATATGCAAGTTACTTAGATTACGGATAAAACCGTGTTCTTGAGCTTTTTGAATAAGCTCTTCTCTAGCATTTCTTAGTATTTTCTCTTGATTATCGACATCAAGTGATTCAAATTTCGCTTCTTTGTCATTCTTTTCTTCATAATTTCTTTTAAAATGACGATAAAGACTTGAATGAAAAGAATAATTTGAGTTACTTTGACCTCGGAAAAACCAAATTGTCAATTCTTGTGGTGTTTTATCCTTTTCATCTGAATCATCATTTTTACTAAAAAGTTTATTGTGTAAAAAATTTATGACTACTTTTAGTTTCTCCCACGCCGAATCTTGATAGAGGGGAAGCTTTTTAAAAGTCTTCTCTACCTCCCTAAACCACTCGTCAAAACGATCTTTGTCTACTTCACCCGTCCCGCTCTTCTCATCAAGGACATGAAGCTCTCGTTCAGTAAAGAATTTTTCTACAAACTCAGGACCTGATTTAGAGTCAGACGTGGTTTCAAGCATGCTGTATATCTTTCTTCGACAGTGCAGATAGTGTGTAGTGAGCTTTAGGACTACACGTAATCATTGTTTATCTGTTGGGTAGTACACGCCCTGTACTAGCAGAAAATTAGCAGTCCACATATACACAAAGAAGGGAAGTACTGGACGATGTCCGTACTTCCCTTCTCAATTCTGTGGAGCATAGGGGAATCGAACCCCTGACCTCCGCCTTGCAAAGGCGGCGCTCTACCAATTGAGCTAATGCCCCAAGTTTGTGGAGAGTGTGGATATGAATGGTGGGCCTAGCAAGAATCGAACTTGCGACCTCTTCGTTATCAGCGAAGCGCTCTAACCGACTGAGCTATAGGCCCGTAACTCCGTAAACTTTATCCGAATTTACTGTCATTTTGCAAAACGGCTGGTAACAACCACTTGTAACCGCTGGCAGCTGGCGGGAAATGCCGTGATCCCCACCCCGTAAACCTAGCTGGTAGTTGGTTCCAGGCTAGGGAACAGGATGGGGATCACGTCAGTATTCACACGCGCGCGCCTACGCACACGCAGTCATACGCTCAGACAAGCAGGCGTTTGCGCTATCTGCTGCGCTACCTACGCTGCCTGCGCTGTTTAGTTTTCTTCGTCGATGGTGTCCTGGTCGGCGTTGCGGGCGATAGCCAGCAGGGAGTCGCCTTCAGCCAGGTTCATTAGGCGCACGCCCTTTGTTTGACGTCCGGCCTTGCGGACTTCCTTGGCGGCGGTGCGGATAATGCCACCGTTGCTGGTGATGGCGAAAATTTCGTCATCAATAGCAACCACTTCGGCACCCACCAGGTGGCCGCGGCGACGGTCATACTGAATGGTCAGAACGCCCTTACCGCCGCGTCTCTGCACGGGGTAGTCTTCCATGGCTGTCCGCTTCGCATAGCCGCCGGAGGTGGCCACCAGGAGGAACTGATCCTCCTTCACAACGTTCATGCTCAGTAGGCTATCGTCGCCGTTGAACCGCATGCCGTACACGCCGGAGGTGGCACGGCCCATGGGGCGCAGCACATCGTCGGTGGCGTGGAAGCGAATGGACTGGCCGAACTCGGAGACGAGGATCAAATCATCGTCTTCGGAGCAGAGGTCTGCGCCCACCAGTTCGTCGTCGCCCTTCAGGTTGATGGCGACAAGTCCACCGGTGCGGTTGGAGTCGTAGTCTTCCAGGCGGGACTTCTTCACCAGGCCATTGCGGGTGGCCAGCACCAGGTAGGGGGCGTCCTGGTAGCTCTTCAGCTGAATAACCTGCGCAATGCGCTCACCGGGCTGGAATGCCAGCAGGTTGGCCACGTGCTGGCCGCGGGCGGTGCGGTTCGCCTCGGGTAGATCGTAGGCCTTCAACCGGTAGACGCGACCCTTCGTGGTGAAGAAGAGGATGGTGTCGTGGGTGGAGCACACAAAGAAGTGCTTCACAATCTCATCCTGCTTCAAGGTGGCACCCTTTACGCCCTTACCGCCGCGTTTCTGGGAGCGGTACAGGTCCGTCTTAGTACGCTTCGCGTAGCCGGTTTCGGTGATGGTAACAACCACGTCTTCTTCCGGAATGAGGTCCTCGTCGGAGATTTCCCCATCGGCTGGAATGATGCGGGTGCGGCGCTCGTCACCGTACTTGCGGACGATTTCGGACAGTTCTTCCTTGACGATGGCGCGCTGGCGTTCCGGCTTAGCGAGCACATCCTTCAAATCCGCAATGTCGATTTCAATCTGCTCTAACTCGTCCAGAATCTTCTGCAATTCCAGGGCGGCCAAGCGGCGCAGCTGCATTTCCAGAATGGCGTTGGCCTGGGCTTCGTCAATGTCGAGGAGGTCCATCAACCCCACGCGGGCTTCGTCGGCGCTGGGGGAGCGGCGAATCAAGGCGATGGTTTCGTCCAGCATGTCGATGGCTTTCTTCAAGCCACGCAGAATATGGGCGCGCTCCTCCTTCTTACGCAGGCGGAACGTGGTGCGGCGCACAATAACTTCCAACTGGTGCTGCACATAGATGCGAACCAGCTGGTCAATGCGGAGAGTACGGGGCACGCCGTCCACAATGGAGAGCATGTTAGCGCCGAAGCTGGTCTGCAGCGCCGAATGCTTGTAGAGGTTGTTAAGAACCACCTTGGCTACGGCGTCGCGTTTCAACGTGACAACAATGCGCATGCCCACGCGGGAGGAGGTTTGGTCCTCAATGTTGGCGATGCCACTGATGCGCCCGTCGGAAACCTGCTGGGCAATGGAGGACACAAGATTATCGGGGTTCACCTGGTAGGGCAGTTCGGTGATGACGATAACCGTGCGTTTTCCCTCCTCCTCAATGGAGGTCTTGCCACGCATGCGGATAGAGCCGCGGCCGGTGGTGTAGGCGTCCTTAATGCCCTGGTCACCCACGATAAGGCCGGCGGTGGGGAAGTCGGGTCCCTTAATGCGTTCCATGACGGCCGCCAGGGTGGATTCCTCATCCGCATCCGGATTATCCAGGCACCAGTAGATAGCTTCCGCTACCTCGCCCAGGTTGTGGGGCGGAATGTTAGTAGCCATACCAACGGCAATACCGTTGGAGCCGTTCATTAATAGCTGTGGGACGCGGGACGGAAGAACCACAGGCTCGTTGGTTTTGCCGTCGTAGTTGGGTTGGAAGTCGACGACGTCCTCGCGGATATCGCGCAGCATTTCCTCGGCCAAACTGGTGAGCCTGGCTTCGGTGTAACGCATGGCGGCGGCGGGGTCGTTACCGGCGGAGCCGAAGTTACCCTGGCCATCCACCAGCGGGTAGCGCATGGTCCACGGCTGCGCCATACGCACCAAGGTGTCGTAGATGGCGGAGTCGCCGTGCGGGTGGTAGTGACCCATGGTTTCAGCGACCGAGCGGGCGGACTTCACATAACTGCGGTTATGCAGGAAGCCGCTGTCGAACATGGCGTACAGGATACGGCGCTGCACGGGTTTCATACCGTCGCGAACTTCGGGCAGAGCACGGCCAACGATAACGCTCATGGCGTAGTCGATGTAGGAGTTCTGCATCTCCTGGTTAAGGTCAATCGGGATAACGCGGTCGTATTCAACCTCGTCGGGCGGCAAAGTAGTGTTGTCGGACATTATTCCTCTTTACGTGTGCTACTAGATGTCCAGGAAGCGCACGTCTTTGGCGTTCCGGGTAATAAAGTTGCGGCGGGCAGTAACGTCCTCACCCATCAGAATGGAGAAGGTTTCGTCAGCTGCGGCGGCATCGTCAAGAGTGACCTGGCGGAGGGTGCGGGTGGTGGGATCCATGGTGGTTTCCCACAGTTCCTGGTCGTTCATTTCGCCAAGACCCTTGTAGCGCTGGATGCCGTCATCTGTGTTAATCTTGCGGCCTGCGTCGAGGCCTTCCTTGAGGAGGGTGTCGCGTTCGCGGTCGGAGTAGGCGTAGCCGGGTTCACCCTTGCCCCACTTCAGTTTGTACAGTGGCGGCTGGGCAAGATACACGTGGCCTTCCTCCACTAGTGGCCGCATGAAGCGGAAGAGGAGGGTGAGCAGCAGGGTGGCAATGTGCTGGCCGTCAACGTCAGCATCTGCCATGATGACGATCTTGTTGTAGCGCAGCTTGGTGATGTCGAATTCATCGTGAATACCAGTCCCCAGTGCGGTGATAATGGCTTGCACCTCAGCGTTTTTGAGGACGCGGTCAATGCGGGCCTTCTCCACGTTGAGGATCTTGCCGCGCAACGGCAGAATGGCCTGGTTGTAGTTATCGCGGCCGGATTTGGCGGAGCCACCTGCGGAGTCGCCCTCCACAATGTAGATTTCGCACTCGGCCGGATCCTTGGAACGGCAGTCAGCCAGCTTACCAGGCAGACCACCGAGGTCGGTGGCGGACTTGCGGCGCACCAACTCGCGGGCCTTACGGGCAGCAATGCGGGCGTGGGCGGAGGAGGCCGCCTTATTAATAATGGCCTTCGCCTCCGTGGGGTTGGCTTCTAGCCAGTGGCCCAGGTGCTCATTGCATTCCTTCTGCACGAAGGAGCGAATTTCAGTGTTACCCAGTTTGGTTTTTGTCTGACCCTCAAACTGGGGGTCGGAGACACGCACAGAAATGACGGCGGCCAGGCCTTCGCGAATATCGTCACCGGTAAGGTTGGGGTCCTTATCCTTAATGAGTTTCTTGTCGCGCGCGTACTTATTCACCAGAGAGGTAAGAGCGGAGCGGAAGCCCTCCTCGTGCGTACCACCCTCAATGGTGTTGATGGTGTTAGCGAACGTGTGGACAGATTCGCTATAGCCGTTATTCCACTGCATAGCGATTTCTACTTCGTGGCCTTCACCTTTGGCGTCAAAAGCGATAATGCTGGGGTGGAGAGCCTGCTTGGTCTTGTTGATGGACTCAACATAGTCCCGTAAACCATTGGGGTAGTGGTATTTACGGCGACGGGCGGCCTTCTGTGTGGCGGCGGCCTTAGCGTCGTCGGCACTCTTGGCAGCAACAGCAAGTTCAGAATCACCTGACTCTGCCTCGGCGTCAATCTCGGCTTCTTCCCGCGTAACACGCTGGTCTTCCAGGGTGATGGTGAGGCCCTTATTGAGGAAGGCCATTTCCTGGAGACGGCGGGCAATAATGTCGAACTTGTATTCCGTGGTTTCAAAAATATCCGGATCAGCCCAGAAGCGGATAGTGGTGCCACGGCCTTCAGCGGGGCCGTCATCAACAAGGTCTTCCGGAATAGCGTTGTTGAAGTTTTGGATCCAGTGGTGGCCGTCACGCCAAATTTCGGCTTCCACACGAGTAGAAAGCGCATTCACAACGGAGATACCGACACCGTGCAGACCACCGGAAACAGCATAGTTGGAGGAGTCGAATTTACCGCCGGCGTGCAACTGCGTCATAACAACCTGCACGGTAGGGGAACCAGAGGCATGCATTTCAACAGGAATACCGCGACCGTTATCTCGTACTTCAACTCCACCATCTTCCATGATGGTGACGTTAACTTCGTCGCAGTAGCCGGCCATGGCTTCGTCAACAGAGTTATCTACAACTTCCCAGACGAGGTGGTGAAGACCGCGTTCGCCGGTGGAACCAATGTACATACCGGGACGTAGGCGGACAGCTTCAAGGCCTTCGAGGATGGTAATGGAATCGGCACCATACTCGTTTTTCTTCTTATTCTGAGAGGGAGCCACAGAGTGTCGCACTCCTTATTTCACTGACGTGAATACTAGCGTGTGTTCGTTTCGAACATCCTTACTTCTCTATTCTACGCCCTCAGTGGCAAAACGACGCTTTTAGGACCTACTGACGTGTAGGAGCCCAACGATAAAAATTTTTTCCGCAAATCGCGTTTAAAACGTTTTTTAGTAAGGGTATATATACATACGCATGAATTATCCGTACGTATCGCGCGGCCCACGACCCTTCACATGCCGCGGTCCCTTCCGCCAACTAGGCTGAGCAGGACCCAAAATTCGCAGCATACGCACTGTTTTCCCATACTTCTTACCAAGCTCAGCCAAAATATTAGGCTGGAGAAGCCGCAATTGCGTTGCCCACGCAGTGGTATCAGTGCGGATGTAGAGGACTCCATCCTCATCGAGCTTCTCTACATGGGAATGGGAAGCAATTTCTTCCCCCATAATTTCGGGCCAATTATGGATAATTCGCCCCCCTATAACCTCATGCTGCCAGCCATGTTTTTGTATTGTGTCGGCAACAAGTGCAGTGAGAAGCTGCGGATCCCACTTATCGGGTCCACTACTAGTCCAACTGTAGCGGCGACGTCGGCCAGTACTGGCCTTCCCTGCTCCACGGTGGTGTTGTTCACCACGCGGCCCGTTACCCCCATAGGACTGGGAGGAACTAGCAGAATTAGCAGAACTATAGGAATTGGGGGAATTGCGGGAAGTGTAAGGATTGCGGCTGGCGCGTCCCCGCCCCACATTTTTACCAGTTGCGCGGGCGGCATCTAAAGCAGCAGCGAGAGTACGGTGGACAACATCTGACGTGAAACCCTCATCTGAGCTCTGCGAGTTTTGTGGTCCCTGCGCTTCCTGCTTTCCCTGTGGGCTCATTTGCTGTCCTCCTTCCGTGTTTCACCATTTACTTCATCACGATCATCATGCATATTGCCGGTACTGTCAGTATCGGAAGTGTCAATGCCGCACATATCGGGAACACCCGTGTTAGAGAAGCCAACTGTATCAGGGGCACCGGGGTTATAGCGGCCAGCGATTCCCCCGGGGGCGGGTTCGTTAACACTGGGATCATCAGTAAGAACACCATCAAGCAGTGAAATACGCTGGTTCGCCTCCCCCGCGGTGCTCACAGTATGCGTGGCGGTAACATGCAATTCGTCGGGCAGATCTTCCCCCACTGCCGCCGTGATAAGAGTTTGCTCGGCTTTACTGGCAACGGTAGCAAGAGCTGCGCGGCGGAAATGATCCAACTCTGCAAACACATCATCAAGTAGCAGAATAGGTTCTGTCCCTTCGGATGTCAGAAGATCATAGGCGGCTAAGCGTAAAGCTAAGGCAAGGCTCCACGATTCACCGTGGCTTGCAAACCCTTTCGCCGGCTGCGTTCCCAACAGAAGAGTAAGGTCATCGCGGTGTGGCCCGGCCAGAGTGACACCGCGGTCAATTTCTCGCTCGCGTTTATCCGCCAATCCTACCAAGAGTGCCGCCTCTAAATAGTCTGTATCCAGTGGAGGAGTAGTGGCGCAATCATTCACCGTAAGTTGAGGAATGGAACTGTAGCACAGTTGTACGGGACGCGAGTGTGGGGCAAGCGCCACATAATTATTCGCAACGAGCGGGGCAATCTTGTGGAGAAGATCGAGGCGGGCGGCCAAAAGTTGCGCCCCAACATGGGCAAGTTGGGCATCCCATGCATCAAGCGTGCCCAACGCACTAGCACCGGCGGCAGTATGGTAGCCGTGCCGCAGGGACAATGAGGCACTTTTTAGTAGTGCGTTACGTTGCCGCACAATTTTGTCGTAGTCACTAATAACGCCACGCAGCCGGGGACGTCGCTGCACTAGAAGAGTATCCATATAGGCGCGTCTGCCAGCGGGTTCGCCACGAACAAGGCCAAGGTCTTCTGGGGCGAAGAGAACTGTGCTTAAAATTCCCACAATTTCGCGTGACCGGCACGGGGCGGTGTTAATAGTGGCCTGGTTACTTTTGCCACTATTAATTTCTATGGCGACGGTTAGTTCCCGATGGTTATGAACTGCGGTGGCAGCTAGTTGGGCGGAGTCTTTACCGTCTTGAATAAGGGGACTATCTCCAGAAACTCGGTGGGATCCCAAAGTGGCCAGGTAGTTGATGCCCTCTAAAAAGTTTGTTTTTCCTTGGCCGTTTGCTCCCACAAAAACAGTGATACCGGGCTGAAGATCCAGTGTGAGGTTATCCCAGGAACGGAAATTGTGTAGTTCGCAGTGGCGTAGAAACACAAGTGCGCTTTCTACTGTCTATCCGGGGAGGCGGACGGGCATCAGGAGGTAGGTGTAGTCCGTGTCGGGGGAGATGTATTCGCCGTCATTATTAGTGTCGGGTTCTTCAGTAATGCCGGGAATGATGATGGCGGGCCGGTTCGGGTTGGTAAATCCGAATGTGACGGTGGTGTCTTCAATGACGGAGAGTCCATCCAGCACGTAGGAGGGGTTGAAGGCGATGGTCATTGGCTCGCCCCAGTAGCGGACGGGGAGGGTTTCTTCGGCTTCGCCGGAATCATCACCGCCGGCGGTAAGAACAACTTCGCCATTTGCAAAGGCAAGGCGAACTTGGGCGCCGCGGTCCGACATAAGTGAAACGCGCTTAATAGATGCTGCTAAAGGCGCAATGTCCATGGTGGCGATAGCGGTATGTGACTGTGGTAACAGTGTGCGGAATGGTGGGAATTGCGCATCGAGAAGGCGAGTGGTGGTGCGACGATTTTCGCCCACGATGCCGAGGAGTCCTTCTCCGCCAAGTTCTTCATCAGTGCCGCCAAGTGCTAGTTCCACTGGTGCAGTGGAGGTGGCTGCGAATGTTTTCGCTGTTTCGGACAGCATCTTAGAGGGGATGAGGACGGCGGAATCACTGAATTGTGCAAAGGGATCCCACTCAAATGTGCGGACTGCGAGGCGGAAGCGGTCGGTGGCGGCAAGGGTGACGGTGACGTCGTTAATTTCCATGCGTATGCCGGTGAGCATGGGGATGGAATCGTCTTTACCTGCGGCAATAGCAACTTGTTTGACGGCGTCAACGAAAACATCAACGGGGATGCTGCCGGTTTTTGTGGGGAGGTTGGGGAGGTTGGGGTAGTCCTCCACGGGCATAGTGGGGAGAGTAAATCTGGCGTTTCCGCAGGAAATGTGGAGTTTTGCGCCGTCAACATTAACAGTTGCAGTGTCTTTGGGCAGGGAGCGGGTGATGTCGGCGAGAAGTTTGCCGGATACAACGACGCTGCCGTTATCAACGACTTCTGCGGGGATGGTGACTTCGGTGGAGATTTCGTAGTCGAATCCGTTGATGGTGAGTCCCTCGTCGTTAGCGGTAAGAAGAACACCAGCAAGGATCGGTTCTAGTGGGTGGCTGGGAATATTGTGGGCTACCCATGCTACGGCGTCAGCGAAATCGCTGTGGTCTACCCGGAAATTCATATCGGTGAGTTCCATGAGGGTATGGGTCTCCTTCTAGTCACAACTTTCTGTTGTTTAGGTTAGCTGGTTTAGCAAAGTTTCTCACCCGGGAAATAGCGAGAAATGGCGAGATTTGTACCAAGCATTGTGGGAATTACAGATTTTTCATGACGGTTATGCACGGGCTCTATTTCTATATTTCTTTTCTTTAAATTTGTAGTTTTAGTAATAGGGGTTGTGGAAGATGTGGATGATTGGGATTTTGTGCAGTTGAACCATGATTTCACGCTGTGAATTGTTCTGGGGAAATTGTTAATGAAATGTGGATAACTTTGTCCTCCTGTGGATAATTCGGAGAAGTATTCACATGTATCGGCAACTTATCCACGTTTCACCCCCAGATTTGTGGATAGTTATCCACAGGTGTCACCTGCTTATTGGGGACAAATATTTGTGCAGTTCACCCCATATTTTTGTCGAAAAAAATTTATAGAAACTTTACTTAGTGAGAATAAAAATCGTGGTAACAGAGAAATTTGTTGCCTTTTTTGCCGAAAATCCACCGAAATAGCCAGGCCTGTGAATAACTATCAGGCTAAGTAACAAGCTAACTGGTACGTCATAGCAGCTCATAATAGACAGAGCAGTCCATAAAATGAAGTAGGTAACGAGAATACCGTTATTAGTGTTCTAGCTCAGCTCGCTTTTTAATCTCCGAGGTAAGCTGCTGCACCTGGGTAAAAAGATCCCTATCGTCTTTAATCTGCTTAGAGATTTTACGTTCCGCATACATCACTGTTGTATGGTCACGCCCACCAAACGTGGCACCTATCTTAGGGAGGGACATTTCTGTTAACTCGCGACACAAGTACATGGCAATCTGCCGAGCAGTTGCTAGTGGGCGAGTCTTAGATGGCCCACACAATTCCTCCACACTGGTGGAGTAGGCTTCCGCGAGAACAGTCATAATAGTTGCGGCGGTAACCTCAACCTGTTTATCTGCGGGAACAAGGTCACGAAGAACTATTTGAGCCAGTTCGGGCGTTAAATCCTGCTTATTAAGTGAGGCGAATGCCGTCACACGAATAAGAGCGCCTTCTAGCTCACGAATGTTCCTATCGATACGCGAGGCGATAAGTTCAAGAACCTCACTAGGCACTTGAAGATTCTCGACCTGGGCTTTCTTCCGCAAAATAGCGGTACGAGTCTCCAGGTCGGGGGCTTGAATATCGGTAATAAGACCCCACTCGAAGCGTGTCCGCAGGCGGTCTTCCAGTGTAGAAAGTGATGCGGGGGGACGGTCGGAGCTAATAACAATCTGTTTATTGGAATTGTGTAGCGCCTCAAATGTGTAGAAGAACTCCTCCTGGATACCTTCCTTACCTTCAAGGAATTGAATATCGTCAACGAGGAGCAAATCGCAATCGCGGTAACGCTTTTTAAACTTCTCCTTGCGGTCATCACGCAGCGAGTTAATGAAATCGTTCGTGAATTCCTCGGTGGAGACGTAATGCACCTTCAACTGTGGGAATAGTTGGCGCGTGTAATGGCCAATAGCGTGAAGAAGATGTGTTTTCCCTAAACCTGAACCGCCCCAAATGAAAAGCGGGTTATAGGCGTGGGCGGGTTGCTCTGAAATTGCCCACGCGGCCGCGGTGGCGAAACGGTTGGAATCCCCCACAACATAATTGTCAAAAGTGTAGCGCGGGTTCAATGTTGGGGCCGGAACAGCCTGGGGGCTAACACTTGCGGTGGGTGACGGAGGCTTTTGCGTCTCCTCATACTGCCCGCCACTACTCTGCCTATCATCACTCTGTGCGTCACCATTGGACTGTGTGCCAGTAGTGGAAGCAGCCGTGGAGTGTGTATCGGAAGTAGTAGACACAGGTGCAGCAGCAGAACCATCAGTGGTAGCTGCATTTTCTGAATAGTCTAAATCTGGGTGATAGGTGGGAAGATCCTCGGGGAAATCTTCAGGAAGATCGCGATCTCGCGAGATCACAGGTGGGCGTGGCCACGGGCCAGATAGGGGATCTGCGTCAAGAGCTTTTCGAAGGAACGAATGCGAGTCCTCATGCTCATACGAATCTTCTGGGTTTTTGTCGATAACTTTGATAGCCAGTGTTACTTCTTCACCCAGTAATTCTTCCAAAGCAGCCGTGATGGGATTGTGAAGAGTGCGTTCAATGGCTTCTTTCGCAAAAGTATTAGGTGCTGATAGCAGGGCGAAACCATTGGTGTACTGGATGGGTTCAATAAGTCTCAGCCACGCGCGTTGCTGTGGGGAGAGACTGGGGGTGGGGGAGTAAGGGTTAGCGGACGCAGTTTCTAGTTCTTCAAGAACTTTTCCCCAAATATGGTGGAGGTCTGGGGTTTGCGTCACCATATCCTCCACATTCACACTATCGATCGCGGTTAAGTTACTAGATTGGGCTATCCAGTTAAGTTACTCAGTTGGGTTACCCAGCTGAATTACCAGGCAACGTTAATTTATATCGCTTTGGCGAACCTGCGATTACCAGAAGGCTATCAGGGTACGACAAAGTTATCCACATGCGTTATCCACAGTGTAGATAGTCCTCTGGCAAGGATCGTATGCGCGAAACGACCATTTACAGACGGCCTCGCGGTAGCGTTCCTTTCGCAGGGACACGAATTGAAACCTTAGCTATCTCCTCTAGGCAAAAGCAATATATTTGGTCCACTAATTACACATTTCAGAAAACCTGCAGGTCTCCCCTCGGCAAAGTTTTCTGTTTTTCCAGAATTTTGCGGAAAAAACGAATTACACGCTTGTAAGCTGGGCATTTAGAAAACGTAAGTCTCAACCATGGCTTGAGAGATCGTTGAGGGATCGACACAGAAGCGGCACAGAATCGACGGACAATCATTTTTTGTCGCTTTCCCCTCTCGATCTTTACCCATTATTCCGCTAGGCTTAATCCTTTTTGATTTGTCCCACGTGAACCTAGTAGTCTTGTAAAGTCATTCCGCATACGCGCGTAGTGTCTCCACGCATGTTGTGTAATCACACTGTGAGTTACATGGTGAGATAGATATGAGATAGATAGTGGGACAGTACGCGGCCACCTTTTGTACTCCACGTTTTACGGTTACGTCCGTAACAGTGTGGATGAAGTACCAGCCGGAAACGTTAGGCGGAATCTTTAGCTGAAACCCGCACTGAATAGTGCATGACTATTAGAGGAGTGGTGACCGTGGCCAAGGGCAAGCGGACCTTCCAACCGAACAACCGTCGTCGCGCTCGTGTACATGGCTTCCGTGCCCGCATGCGTACTCGCGCTGGACGTAACGTTATTTCCAGCCGTCGCGCTAAGGGTCGCGCTTCCCTGTCCGCTTAAGTTTAAGCGACGCGGCATACATGCTTTCACAGGAGAATCGTCTCCATCGGAGCTCAGACTTTCGTCGAGTAGTTCGCACAGGAGTGAAAGTGACCTGCGGTCACGTAGTGGTGTACGCCGCACGACAGGACAACGATAAGGAACTAGCGGCATCCGTCACCGGTTCCCATCCTCATAGTGCTACGTCGGAAAACCCTCCACGTGTTGGATTAATCGTCAGTAAAGCCGTCGGGAATGCAGTTGCACGACATCAACTGTCCCGACGGCTCCGGCATACCTGCCGAGAATTACTCCCGACTATACCCAACAACGTAGACATCGTTATTCGGGCTCTTCCCGGATCCCAATTTGTGCCCTCCGCCTGCCTAGAAAAATGGTTAACGGAAGCCTTCCGACGTCTCGCTACAAAACCAGCCCTGCGTGCACCCCAACCACCTGAGCCACCAGCAAAAGGCTAAAACGTATGTGTGACGACCACTCACCGAATTCTGCGAGCCGACCTGGGGCAATCCACAGCGACTACGAGTTTCGTCACCGCTCCTGGAAAAACCCTCGTGATTGGGCAAGCCTTCTCCTTATTGAAGCAGTGTATTTTTACCGCACCGCTATTAGCCCACTGAAGCCCGTCCCCACCTGCCGATTCCAGCCCACATGCTCCGCATACGCACTGGAAGCACTCCAAGTTCACGGATTTTTCCGCGGACTTTGGCTATCAACAATCCGAATTCTTAAATGTGCGCCCTGGCACCCCGGCGGATACGATCCCGTCCCACCACCCCGCCACCACAACACACCCCGCCACGGTGCATCACACACCACAACACACACCCCAACTGAGGAGAATTAGCCGTAGTGTTGAACTTTATCTACTATCCAATCTCCTGGATTTTGTGGGTTTGGCATAAAGCCTTCGCATGGCTACTGGGAGTATGCAACCTTCCCGTCGACACTAACCCCAACGCGTCCGGCGCAGCCTGGGCACTGGCCATCATCTTCCTAACGGTAACAGTTCGCCTTATCCTCCTTTACCCCATGGTGAAGCAGGTACGAACAAGCCAGAAGATGTCCGAACTGCAGCCACAAATTAAGGCCATCCAAAAAAAGTACGCCAACGACCGGCAGCGAATGTCCCTGGAAATGTCCAAGCTGCAAAAAGAAAACGGCGTCAATATGGCCATGGGCTGCCTCCCCATGCTCATTCAGATCCCCGTCTTCATTGGCCTGTTCCACGTGCTCCGCGTGTTCAACAAGATGGGGAAGTCCTCCGGAGGCCTCGGCTACACCGTCGCCCAAACGCGTAACTCCGGTAACTACTACTTCAAACCCGATGAAGTACGATCCTTCCTGGACGCCCGCCTTTTCGGCGCCCCCCTCTCCGGCTACATTTCCCAGCCGAAGGAACAATACGCAGCGTTCTATCCGGTAGGAACCTACCACCCGCAGGATGAGCACAGTCTCTTCGTCGCCATTTTGTGCGTCACTATTCCCATGCTGCTTATTTCTGCTGTGGCCACGCACATGAACGCCCGTATGTCGATCAACCGGCAGACCTCCGCTGCCGCCGCCAACCCACAGGCTAACGTCATGAACAAGATGATGCTGTGGTTCTTCCCCATCATGATTCTGGGCACCGGCGTTATGTGGCACGTAGGCCTCCTTACCTACATGCTGACCAACAATATATGGACAGGCTGCCAGCAATACTTCCTCTTTAAGAAGATGGATGAGGAAAAGCGTGAGGCGAAAGAAAAGCTCGATGCTGCCCGCGCCGCAAACGCCCCACGCCCCGGTGTAAAACCCAAGCGGGATAAGCACGGTAAAGCTGTTGTTGTAACGCAGTCCGATGACGAGGACACCAACAGTACTGCCAAGGCTACTAACAGTGCTGCAGACGGTGCGGCTAGTGGTGCCGCGGATGCTAACAATGCCGCGAGTAGTGCCGCTGACGGTAGCGGTAAAGCGCTAAGTGCGGCGGAGCGACGCAGGAATGCACAACGCGCCCGGCAGCAAGCCAAAAACCGCAAAGGCAAGAAAAAGAAGAAGCGGTAACCAAAAACCGTAACCCTAAAGACCCCCAACCCATACACATACACTCAGCACACACTAAATACACTCAGTGGAACGCTGGATGACTCAAAAGGACAACACATGAGTAAGCAACAGAAGCTCATTGATGAAGGTGAGATTGCTGCCGACTACTTGGAGCAGTTCCTCGACATTATCGACTTTGATGGCGATATTGACCTTGATGTAGAAGGCGACCGCGCCTCCGTTAGCATTGACGGCGGCGACAGCCTCGATATGCTTGTCGGCCGCGATGGGCAAGTACTTGAAGCAATTCAGACGCTTACTCGCCTAGCCGTACAGGAAGTATCCGGCGAACGTTCCCGCCTTATGCTCGACATTGCGCGCTGGCGTGCCAACCGTCGCGATACCCTCCGCGGGCTAGCTCAAGAAGGAGCACGGCGTGTTGAAGAAACTGGGGCACCGGTTGAGCTAGAGCCAATGAGCCCCTTCGAACGCAAAGTTGTCCATGACGCCATTGCTGAGATTGATGGGGTTGTTACCGAGTCCACTGGTGAAGGCAAGAACCGCCACGTCGTTCTTCTTCCTGACGATGACTACACGGACAACGACGCAGAAGAGAACGACAACTAAATATTTCGCATGAAAGCATTTCGTGTGAAGTGCTTGTGAAGTGCTTGTATAAAAACACTTCACGTAATACTGCTAGGTAGCTACTACATAGCATTTAGGGTGAGCCGGGTATATTGCTCGGCTCACCTTTTATTTATGCGGTTTATTTATGCAGTTTATTATACGGTGCAGTTTTTATGTTCTGTGCCGTTTGTCTTTTGTGTTGTGTCTTCTGTGGTGTGAGCCCATGTGTCCTCTGTTTTATCCTTTTGCCTTTTGTGTTTTCTTCGGAGATAAGGGTAGGGAACAGGGTAGGGAACAAGGAGGCAATGGGGTAGGGGAGTTTATTGACGGGGTGGGTGGGGTGTTCATTAATGGTGCCATACAGATGGGGTACGGAGCTCGCTGACTATGGAATAAGAGAAAAGTTATCCACAGTGTGAATAACATCTGTGTAATTCTATTTCCGCAGGTTAAAGTATTTTGTTCCACGTGAAACGTATATATTTGCCGGTTTTCTAGCTCAATAGAGACAAATATGAGGAAATGAAACATTTATTATTTTTCTGTGGATAACTTTCCCCGATACTGACATTTTCATTGTTTCAGCACACTATGGCAGGTACGGTGAAATAGGTTGAGAAGTGTCCGCAAAAGTGATTCTTCTTTTCGCACTTCTCTCACACGTCGTTGTGCTAATTCTTCTTTTCAGGAGTTTGAGTGACATCATCATCACCCGTTGTTTCAGATATGTTTGGCAGCAGATCCCCTCTAGCTGAGGAATATGCGAAGCTACTATGTACGGACGGTATTGAGCGCGGCCTTATCGGTCCACGTGAAGCTGATCGTATTTGGAATAGGCATATTCTTAACTCAGCATTGTTGTGCGATATTCTGCTGGAAAATTCAACGGTTGCAGATATTGGCTCCGGGGCAGGATTACCCGGCATCCCTGTTGCTATTGCTCGGCCGGACCTAGAGGTGTTCCTTATTGAACCTCTTCTGCGTCGTGTTACCTTCCTTAATGAGGCAGTAGAAAAATTGGGCCTTGAGAATGTCACTGTTATTCGCGGACGTGCTGAAGAAAAGACTGTCCAACAAAAAGTGGGCAAGGTTGATTTCATAACGTCTCGTGCAGTTGCACCGTTGGCTAAACTGGCGAAGTGGTCAGCCCCGTTTGCCGATAAAGGTTCTTATCTTGTGGCGTTGAAAGGTTCTAGTGCTGCAGAAGAGATTGAACGCGATGCCAATGCTGTTGGCATAGCGGGATGGCGAAATGAAGAAGTTGTGCAGCTTCACCGCGATGGGGGAGTTGACGATACATACGTCATTAGAGCTATCCATATTTAATACTGTGTATAAGGCGAGCACCTATGCTCGGTAAATTACGGACAAGCATTCTGCGGTACTCTATAGTTCTGTTGAGACTGGTCTATCGAGAATGATCTACTGCGAGTAGCTATTATTAATAGAAACTGTCTCTAGCTCTATCGTCCTCTTCCGTCTTTACTGTTGTTTTAAAGACTACTTTTAGAAGTTGGCGTTGGTGCTTTTTGAGCTAACACTAGGCAGTAGGAGTGAATCACTTTGACGCTTCGTGTTATGTGAGCAATTGTTTCCCGTGAAACATAACAAGATTAAATGCACACCAGCAGATGCGCTATGGTGCCATCACACTATAGAGTGACTTATGTATCGCTGACACTTTTAATGGTTTTATCGACATCTAGTTTTCTAGAGTATGTCGCTACAGATAAGTTTCACGTGAAACAGCGATAACAAGAAAAGCGGTAGTACGAGGATATATGAGATGCCGCCGATGTTTCTAAGTTGCGCTAAGCATGAGAGAATATAAGCAAACAGTTTCACGTGAAACAAGCTGAGGATTATTGCAAAAATGAGTAGTTATTTCGATACTCCAATTGCGGAAGCAGCTGAACGAGCATCGCGAATTATTCACCGTACGGGTCTTGAAGAACTACCAAAGCCGCCCTCGCGACGAATGTTTTCCGTGGCTAACCAAAAAGGTGGCGTTGGTAAAACCACTACAGCTGTTAATCTTGCCGCGGCTCTGGCTCTATACGGGATGCATGTCCTTGTTGTTGATCTCGATCCGCAGGGGAACGCTTCAACCGCCCTTGGCGCTGAACACCGCTCTGGTACCCCATCTAGCTACGAACTCCTTTTAGGTGAATGCACTCTTGAAGAATGCATACAAAAATCAACCGCTGGGGAAGGGGTCTTTGTTGTACCCGCAACAATTGATCTTGCGGGATCAGAGATTGAATTAGTGAGCATGGTAGCACGTGAAAAGCGGCTAAAAGATGCACTCGATGATTCCTACCTTGACGAGCTCGGTATAGATTTTGTCTTCATTGACTGTCCGCCATCGCTGGGACTTCTCACCATTAACGCCATGGTTGCCGCAGATGAAATTTTGCTACCTATCCAGTGCGAATACTATGCGCTGGAAGGTGTGGGGCAGCTTCTTAACAACATCAACCTCATTCAGATGCACCTCAATAAGAATCTGCATCTATCGACAATTCTGCTCACGATGTTTGACGGACGAACGAAACTAGCTGACCAGGTTGCAAACGAGGTACGTAATCACTTCGGAGATATTGTTCTTGAAACAATCATTCCTAGGTCTGTAAAAGTCTCCGAAGCTCCTGGCTTCGGACAAACTGTTATTCAATTCGATCCGGGTTCTACAGGTGCGAAAACATACTTAGAAGCAGCACGAGAAATAATTCTTCGTAGCACTAAGAAAGACCAAGGCAGCCAAGCTAGTGAAGCTAATTAGGATAATCAGAATAACCGCGATAGTTAGCAAAGCTAGAGCATAAAGCTAGAGCGCAAAAGTAGTACAGAAGAGAGCAGTACAGAAGAAAGTAGTGTGGACTGATAATGGGTAATAAACGCAATGGGGGACTAGGGCGAGGATTAGCAGCACTTATTCCTACCGATGATCGCCCCAGTACTCCTCATTTGGGAGACGCAGCCGCGGATATTATTTTGGGTTCGGGATCCCAGAAGAAGAACGGTAAAAAGTCCTCCAATAAGAGCCGTACCGCTGCCGCCACCGCAGCTAAGAAAGCAAAAAATCGTCCGGTGGGAGCCGTATATCGCGATATACCTATTGACTCTATACGGCCCAATGAAAAGCAGCCGCGTACCGTCTTTGACGAGGACGCACTTAATGAGCTCGTTCACTCCATTAAAGAATTTGGTCTACTGCAGCCCATTGTTGTCAGGGAAATAGCGCCAAAAACCTACGAAATTATTATGGGTGAACGCCGCTGGCGTGCCTCACAACGAGCTGGATTAGAGACGATCCCTGCTATTGTGCGTCAAACTGATGACGCGGATATGCTACGTGATGCTCTCCTGGAAAATATTCACCGCGTCCAGCTCAATCCCCTTGAAGAAGCAGCTGCCTACCAGCAGTTACTTGACGAGTTTAACGTGACACATGAGCAGCTAGCAGACAAGCTAGGCAGGTCACGACCCGTCATTACCAATATGATCCGTCTTCTTAAACTCCCCGTACCAGTACAGCGGAGAGTAGCAGCTGGTGTCCTCTCTGCCGGGCACGCACGTGCCCTCCTTGGGGTAAAAACTGGAAGTGCTGACCAGGAAGAACTAGCCGCGCGGATCATAGCGGAAGGGCTCTCCGTACGACAGACGGAAGAAGCCGTCACCTTACTTAACAACGGTGGGAAAAAAACACAGAAGAAACCCGCTCCTAAGGCAGAAATTCCCGCCACTGTGCAGGCCGGTGCAACGCGGCTTTCCGACGCACTCGATACAACAGTGAAAGTTTCAATGGGGCGTAAGAAGGGACGTATCGTCATTGATTTTGGTGACGCTGATGATGCCCAACGCATTATTGATCTACTCACAAGCCGCGACAGTCACTAATCGCGCCGGTATAAATCACACGGTATAAATCGCACGTTATCATCGCCTGGTATAAGAATGCGGATATAAAACCGAAAACGTGATTGTAGATGCGACCGTGGATGGGACTGTGGCTGCGACTGTGTCTGTGACTGTGGATGGGATCGGGATTCATATTCCGCAGGGCAGGGATGAGTTCTAAAATAGTTGCGGATAGTGAAAATATGGCGATATTTGGTTGCATGTAGTCATGTGTAATCAGTCCATGTAGTTTCGTCACTGTGACGAATGGTAAAAGTTAGGACAAAATAGGCCAACGGGCCAAAAGGAGAGAAAAGTGGATGATTTACATATCGTGCCGCTAGAACTCTCCATGGTAGAAGAACTCCCGCACCATTCCCGCGTCTACGCCTTCTGGGAAACAGATCGCGAACCCGGCCACTGTGAACGCGGCTATGATGACTCCTTCGAAAAAGAAGCATGGCTATCCGCTGTGCTCCTTGAATGGGGAGTCTGTGGGCAAGTCCTTGTTGCCGATGAACGTGCCGTCGGAACCGTCCTCTACGCGCCCCCAACTACATTCCCCGCCACAAATTGCTCCCCAGCGGACCCGTCAACCCCGATGCTATGCTCCTAAGCCATGTCTACATTGTTGACAACTACCGCTCCGTTATGAATTACGTGAAACTTATCAATGCGGCAGTGGCGGATCTCCAAGACAGGGGAGTGCGAGCCGTGGAAGCCTTCGGCAGACTGGGCAATGCGGGATCCTATGCGCAGGATGCAGACCCCACATCCGCATTAGACCATATCTGTATCCCCACTCAAGATGTTTTGTCCGCCTGCGGTTTTAAAGAAATTGTGCCGCATCCACGGGTATCGCGTTGGCGCATGGATATCAACAAGCGCAATCTATGGAAGAAGTCTGTAAAAGCGGCACTTGACCAGCGCTATGTTGACCGAATGATCGAGCTTATTACCTACGGGGCGCCGTCATCCCCACTAGCAGGCAGTTTTAGTGAATAATCGGCTGGGCAGGCGCAAGTAAGGTTAGCAAGGCAGGCGCAGTAAGAAGGCTTAGCTCGCAGGTTTAACGAGCAGCCGCAGCGAGCAGCTTTAATGGGCAGAGTTGCGCTCGACTTCAAGTAGTTCGGCGAATGTAAAAGCGCCGGTGGAGAGGGTGTCCTCGTTCATCAGGTAGAGGCGTTTTACCGCCACAACAATGCCCTCAGCAATAGCATCGCGGCCGTCAGCAGACATAAGAAGTTGACGGTTATGCGGGTTGGTGATGTAGCCAAGTGAGGCGCAGATAGAAGGCATGCGGGTTAGCCGTAGGACGTCCCATGTGCGGCCATGGGAGCGGCAATCTGTTAAACCGGTGCGGGCCACCACTTCGCGCTGCACGAATTGGGCTAGTAGCTTACCCATTGCGCTCACCTTGCCGCGGCTATTGCGGAAGAAGAAGGTGGCCATGCCGTTAGCCAGATCGTTTGGGTAGACGTCGCACTCCATGGTGATCATCAAGTCCCCATCAACCTGGTTCGCCATCTGGGCGGCATTGTCGGAGGAAATATCGCCCCCACGCGGGTGGGTAAGGAATGTTTCCACACCCAATGCCATCATGCGGCCTTCAATGCGGTTCGCAATGTCCCACACTAGTTCATCGTGTAGTTCGGCGATAGTGTCGGGGAGGACATGCCCATAGTGGGTGGACCCATTGTAAACATGCGGGTTGAGGACAATGCGCTTGCCATACAGGTTAGGGCCAGAAGAGCGCACAATTTCCTGCTCAATGATGTTAGAGGGGGAGCCTCCCGTAATACGCCGGCCGAGCCTACTGAGTGACTGCAATGTGGCCGGGCCGCAGATGCCATCTGCGCTAAGGCCAAATTCGCGCTGATAGTTAATGAGGGCAACGTGCGTATTGGGGCCGAAAACGCCGTCAATGCGGCATGTGTAGAAGCCTAGCTCTTGGAGGGAATCTTGTAGGGTGGCAACGTCGTCACCAAACATGAGGTTGCCGGGGAGGAAGTTCAGTACGCGGCAGCCCAGTTTGTGGCTGGCTTCGGAGAGTGCGCGGCGGGTGATGGCGCCTATTTGTCCATCGACAACTAGCCCACGCTGCTGCTGGAAGGCGCAGATGGCGGTGGTGAGGTCATCGTCTGGGTTCACAACAAAACCGAGCTCTGTGAGCTGTTGACGCACTTCCTCAACGATGGAGGAGTGTGTACGGGGGTCTGTCATGAAGGTCTCCTTGGACACCTGAACTAGCGTAAAGAATAATCGCGGGGGAAGCTCGACAAGAGAGCTCAGTACGATTTTAAAAGATTCTGGTAGATAGCACACAACATAGCGGCACGAGTTATAGGGTCGTGCCGCTATGTCTAAAGTTTATCGCTTTCTTTACCGGGAAGAAACAAAGAATCTGCAGGTTAGAGTACGTCCTTGAGGGCTGCCATGATAGCGGCCTTGGGGCGGGCGCCGGTGAGTGTCTTCACAACCTTGCCATTTTTGAAAACAAGCATGGTGGGGATGGACATAATGCTAAACATTTGGGCAAGAGTCTGCTGCTCGTCCACATTCACCTTGGCGACAACAAGCGTGTCTTTATTCTCGTCGGCAATCTGGTCGATGACGGGGCCTACCGCCTGGCAGGGGCCGCACCAAGAAGCCCAAAAGTCTACGAGCACAGGTAATTCGGATTCTGCTACAACAGAGCGGAAATTGGCGGTGGTAACAGTAATGGTGTTAGCGGACATGAGTTTCTCCTTATGATGACCGTTAGCGAAAAACTTTACGTAATCTGTATTCAAAACCTTGCAGGACAAGCTTTCTAAGCGGTGATGCCTTCTACGTTGGGCGAGTCCTTTAGTGTTTCCGTGTCTTTATTTTCCTAGTGTTCTCTCTTGACCAGTATCTACATATTTACATAGATGCATGGTTAATAAGCCAGGATTGGGCGTCAAGTGCCGCCACACACCCACTTCCCGCAGCGGTGATGGCCTGCTGATAGTGGCTATCAACAAGATCACCACAGGCGAACACACCATCAATACTAGTGTGAGACGTGCGACCCTCAACCTTCACATAGCCTTTTGCATCCACCGCGATCTGGTCGCGCACAAGCTGGGATTGTGGCTCGTGCCCAATAGCCACAAAAAGACCATCAACAGGAAGATCGCTGAGCTCACCAGTAGCAGTGTTCTTAATACGAAGATTATTAAGGGTGGTATCGCCCTGCACCTCCGCAATGACGGAATTCATAAGGAGGTGAATCTTCGGGTTAGCCTCAGCGCGTTCAACCATGATGGGGCTAGCGCGGAATTCATCGCGGCGGTGAATAAGGGTGACGGATTGGGCGAAGCGGGTAAGGTACGTAGCCTCCTCCATGGCGGAGTCACCGCCGCCAACCACAGCAATGTCCTTGTCTTTGAAGAAGAACCCGTCGCAGGTGGCGCAGGCGCTGACACCGCGGGCTTTGAAGTCCTCCTCGCCGGGAACGTTCAAGTAGCGGGGAGTGGAGCCCATCGCCAGAATAATCGTCTTGGCGCTATAGGTAACGCCAAGGGATTCAACAGTTTTCACATCCCCAATGAGGTTGATCTTGTCAACCTCCTCCATGCGGAGGTCAGCGCCGAAATGCTCCGCTTGGGCGCGCATTTCCTCCATAAGTTTGGGGCCTTCAATGCCCTCATGGAAGCCAGGGAAGTTTTCAATGACGGTGGTGTTCATCAGTAGACCGCCTGCTGCAAAACCTTCAAAGACAAGAGGTTTTAGCTCTGCGCGAGCTGCATAAATAGCGGCAGTATAGCCAGCTGGACCAGAGCCTACGATAATGACGTCTGCGGTGGTGTCGGGAGTGTTCTCAGCCACGATTATCCTTCTGTGAGCGGCGGGCATTCATTACTGCATTATGGCAGCCTACCCGTACTATTTTAGTAGAACGACTATACCGCCGCATATATTCCCACAAGCACTAGGCGCTAAGCACTAGGCACTTTTCGCCAACGTGACAGTGGCAGTGTCTATCCCATCTGCTCTTCCCTCGATTTCGTCCGATACGTCCTCGGCTACCTCCTGCGCAGCCGTGATAATAAGGTGTGCTTTTGCCCGGTTACGGCGGCTTTTTATAGTACCCAATGGGGCGTTGACCAGCTCGGCGGTTTCCTGCAGGGAGAATCCGGCAACGTCAACAAGGAAGATAGCTTCCCGCTGCTCTGGGGGAGCTGCTTCAGCATTTGCTCCATGCTGTAGTTATAGCCGCCGCAGAGGGGCCAATCGTTACTGCCTGAGGCGGGTTTATCGAAGTCTTCACTCAACTCAGAAGTGGTGTGACGGTATTGTTTCCGCTGGTGGTCAATGGCGGCATTGGTAACAACACGGGCAACCCACTGTACAAGGTTAGAGCCGCGCCGGGGGAGTTTACGGGAGAGCAGATTAACACAGGCGTCTTGGAGGGCGTCTTCGGCGTCATGGGGGTTACCGCAGATACGCCGGGCGATGCTTCGATACAGACCAGTGTGTGCGTCGAAGGTATCGAAAAGATCGCGGTGGGTAACAAATATGTCGTTTGGCAGGTAGCGCTCATCGACAGAGCTGGGCATGGTGTTGTCCTGTAGAGGTACGCAGTGCGGTGGAGAGTCCGTACTGAGCAGTGGGCACCCTGTTGCGAACCACTGTAAAAAACTCCCCATGCCCATGGGAGAGCTACATGAGTGGAAGAAGGCTTTTTCGCGCCCTTTTTACCCGTGTTTCTGCAGGTAAACTAGTTTCTTAACTGTTTAGAAAAATAGTCGTGAATATTTTTTAGATCGTCACCAATCTTGGTGCGTATGCCGGAATCTGGCTGGTCAGAATTGTGTGAACCGGACCCATGCCCGGATCCATGACCAGACCCGTGTCCAGACCCACGCGGACCACCGTGTGAACCAGACCCGTACCCAGCACGACCAGACCCATGCGAATGCGTGCTGGAATCATTCTGCTGAGAACGACGCCCAGAGTGGCGAGAAGTGGAATCAGGTGCCGCCGGATTATCATGCGGGGCCCCGGAGGTAGTGGGGGACTCTTCCGTACTGGGCTTTGTGGACGGCTTTGTGGACGTATCCGTCACAGATGAATGCTTGCGCGGGGAAGGAGTTTTCGTGGTGCTAGAGGAAACATCATTGCGGTGGTGTAGATCCTCAACATGGTCCAGAGGAGTACGGAGAGCTGCGAAAAGGCCCGCCCCAATAGCCGTTGCCAGAATAATACTGACAATAGAGCAGAGGAAGAAACGCCAGCCGGAGGGATGACGGAGATGCTGCGGACGATGCTGCGGCTGGTGTTGTGTGGCGTCAGTATACGTGGCGTCGTCAACGCTAGTTTCACGGGCGGTAGCAGCGTCCACACTCTCACGCTGCACTGTATGCTGCGCTGTGCGCTGTGCATTGCTCTGCGCTGTGTTTTGTACGTTGGTGTTCTGCGCTGTGCGCTGTGCGGCGCGGCCGGCGAAGTAGCGTCCGCAGGCGCCGGGCAGACGAGATAATGCCCCCTCCACTGTGGCCATTTCGGGCAGTGAACTACGGGAGAGGATGGCAATGGTGATGGTGACAAGGAGCAGCCCGGCGATGAGGACGCGGATAATCATGCCGGCGGAGCCCAGCTGGGTGGAGAGGTTGCGGATGAAGGGGATGTGGTCCACTCCGAAGGCAATACTCACTGCCACTATGGAGGCACCCAATACCCAGAGGCAGGTGCGGAGTACATCACGGGTTTGCAGTGTGCCAATGCTACTGCGCAGGAGGTAGGCACCAATAGTGGCGCCGGCAATGAAGGAGCAGCCGTTGGCGACACCAAGCAGTACCACCACAGATTCGGAGCTGGGTGCCATGTGGATAGCCAGGAACGAAAGAATAATCTTCGTGGCGGTGATGGCGATAATGATGAAGGTGGGTGTCCAGGCTTCTTCCCGCGCATAGAATACCCGCAGGTGCAGCAGCACGATACTGTAGGGGATTAGGGTGAAGGCGGAGAGGGAGACGGTGAGGCCGATGGCGGTGGCGGCGGAGGTGGAGAAGTGCCCGTAGGCGTAGAGGGCCACACCGATCTCGGGGCCGAACACCAGCATGAAGACCACGATGGGGAGAATGCCGATCATGGTGAGTTTGGTGGCGACGGTAAGGTCCCGCACCACGCCCGCAGTGTTATTGTCGGCGGCGTTGCGGGAGAGTCGCGGCATGATGGCGGTGAGCAGCGTCACCCCAATAATGCCGTAGGGCATTTGGAGCAGTAGCCACGCCTGCGAGTAAACGCCGGGGGCGGCATTGTCGGCCACGGAGGCGATGCGGTTGGTGATGAAGTAGCCTGCCTGGCTGATAGCCACGTAGACAACGATGGCCACACCCATGCCGGCGAATTGCTTGATGCGGCTATCAATACCCCATTCGGGGCGGAGGTCAATGCCGATCTTGCGCAGGGGCGATATAAGCACCAGGGCTTGCACCACTACGCCAATGGTGGCGCCTAAGCCTAGGAGCAGCATGTGCCCATTGGTGAGGGATCCGTTATCGTCGGCTGCGAGCCCGCCGGGAATCACCCAGTAGAGGGTGACGAAGACAAGGACGACTATGTTATTCCACACGGGCGCCCAGGCCCCCGGTTTGAACACACCCTTCGTGTTGAGGATGGCCATCAGCAGGGCGGAAACACCGTAGAAGAAGATCTGCGGAAGTACCAGGTAGGCGAAGTTGGTGGCCTGGTAGACGTTCACTTTGCCGTCTGGGTCCAGGCTCAAGCGGGTGAGCAGCGGCGCGGCAGCCACACAGATAACCGTCACCACCAGCAGCAGCACACTGGAAACGGTGATAAGGCGGCGAATGAAGGAGGCGCCGTGGTCGGGGTCCTCTTTTTCGGCGCGTACTAGGACGGGAACAACCAGGCTGGTGAGGACAGCACCCAGCACAATCTCGGTGACGAGGTTGGGGAGCTGATTAGCGGAGTTGAAGGAGGAGAAGACGGCGGCGCCGAGGCTGGCGCCCAGAAGGGTGGATTTAATGAAGCCGGTGATGCGGCTGAGGAGTGTGGCGATGGCCATGGTGCCGGTGGAGCGGAGGACGTCACTGTCGCTGTCTTCGCTGGCTACGCCGGTGGCTTCAAGTTCTTGGGCGCGTCGTATAGCGCGGTCGGTTTCTTTACTCATGGGTGCTTCCTTGTCCGTTGCCTCGGCGGATAAGTGGGAGCACACGCTTCACAATAAGAACAGCCAGAATAACCACTGCGGCGGTCAGGAGGAATCCGAGGAGCGGCGTGAGGTGGCTAACGCGGACCGTCATATCCACAGTAGTGCCAAGTTCTTGCTGGTCAGCGCTTAAAAGCTGCACTCGTACAGGAACCGATTTACCAGAGTGGAGGTGGACGGGAATGTTAATGTTCAGGGACGACTGGGCGGGGATAGTGACGCGCAGTGGCTTCGTGAGATCCTTCGTAGTGTTAGCGGGTTTGTCCCCATCGGTAAGGCGTTCACGTGTATGGACGGTGACGGTAACGTCCGCGGGTAGCTCATTGCGCGCTACCAGCACTAGTCCGGAGTCGGTGGAGGCCAGTGTGTAGATACTGCCCGGTTTAATGAGGGTGACGGAGCTGCGGATAGCGTGGGCGGCTAGGGTAATGCTGCGTGCGTAGGCCTTGGGGTAGGCGAGGTCATCGGGGGTTCTGAGGGTAATGCCGCTGGTGTTGGCGGAGTCGCTATCGCCGTGGCGGCGTGTTTTTGTATCCGATTGGTGATTGTGGGAGGGGGGAATGTTGCCCACAAGCGTGGGGGCAAGACCCAGGGTGCGGGTGGTGGCGGCGCGGTAGATGTTATAGCGGGTGCGTTTGTAGAAGTTATTGTCGTTTTTGTCCGTAAAGAGGTTGCGGTAGTGGTGGATGTGGGAAATGGCCTGGGTGATGGCACTCATGCTGCTCTCTGTGAGGGGGCTGCTTGTGGTGAAGGTGCCGTGAATGGGTTTTGTGTGTGCTTGTGCTAATGCGTCTGTGAGGGATTGGGCAGTAATGAGATTGTGCTGCGCAAGGTAGCGGAGAGTGCTGGTGAAGGTGGCAAGATCATCACCGGTAACGCTCCATTGTTGTGGGGGAGCAATGAGGAGGGGAGTGCCAGCATATGTGTTGTGGGCGGGTTTTTCGCGGCGGAGAGCGGCGCTGGTTTTCCACAAGAGGGTAGCGGTGGCGTCTTGCATGCGGGCGGTGGCACTATCCGCGGTAAGAACATAGCGGCTGTCACTGGGACTATACGGAGTATTAACAGGGTTCTGTCCAGTGGCGGCAAGAGCGGTGGAAAGAGTGCTGTCGTAGGGAGTAACAGTGTAACGAGCGTGGTCGTAGCGCAATAGTTGCCCAAAGCCCTTATCTGTGTGGGTCGTGAGGGCAGTGGAGGACAGGAGAAGCTCCGAGTGGTCGAGAGCGGGAATATCGTAGGGAGTAAGTGTTCCCGTATTCGGCCAAATAACGTGGCTAGTTAAGTGTTTATGCAGGAAATAGGCGGTAACTCGGCGGCTATCCTCCATTAACTGGTGGGGCTTATCGGGAAGAAGATGGGTAGTGGTCGCCAAGCTGGCGCCACTCCACGGCAGCGCAATAACGCAATTATTGGCGGTGAGGGAACGAAGATCCTCAATCCACGATTGAGCGTCTTTAGTATGCTTGCCGCGGTGCATTCCATCATGCCAATTATTGGGAGTATTGAGAACACGATAGGGGCGCGTCATACGGTCCACAGTGCGCAGTAAATCTGGGTCAATCGCGAAGCACACAGAATGGTTTAACGCATGGTCTTTCAGCAATGATCCCGCCGCATCAAGCAGAGCACGGAGACGGCCATGCTCACCCAGAGAAATCCCCAAATTCTCATTGCGAAGCACAGCAATAGAACTGAAGCTATAGTAGCTGGCCTCCTGCGGCGTAAGAGCAAGCGGCCACAAGATAGTGGTGGGCCGGGACGCCACCGTAGCGGGATCCTGCCTATCGCTACCGGGGAGAGAAAGAACAGGAAGGAGCACGCGGGCATCATGCAGGCGTGCACTGTCAGAATTACTGACCCGCCCATTCACATTCACCAGCAGCGGATAAACACCGGGGGCATTGATGTTCAGCGTGTCGCCGTCACCACCATGGATACGGGCAGTGAGGGTAAACGAGGTACTGTCTCCCGGGTTCAGGGTGGTGGCAAGATGGTGGAAAGGCAGCGTTGTGGGATAGTTAATCTGATCCTCAGTAAGCGTGTGCCGCAACGCATTACCATAAGGAGCATAGTCTCCCCGCTGGAGCCGCACGTCAATATCACTAATGGGCAGCTTGCCAACATTTGTGAGAGTGCCACTAACCGTCACAGAATTCTTCGACTGGCCATCAATACGGTCAGGTGTTATCCGGGTGAGGGAAATATGTAAAGCATCCGGGGTAGGGTCCGGGACATCGCTAAGACCCACTAGATCAGAATCCTCCACCGAGGACGATGCAGCAGCAGCAAGCCCGGCACCAGTAACTCCAGCGGCGCTATCCACCTCGGCGGCAGCAATTGCGGCATTATCCATCCCAGCAGTGATATCGGTGCTGGCTGCGATGCCGGTACCCATTCTGGTGGCGGCGACGAAAGTACACATGGCGACAGCAAGGCTGCTTAAACGGCGGCGCAGCGATGTCGTCATAGTCCCTCCTATCGTGGTCGCCTACAGAACTGAGACGGATAACACTCCGCCTCTAAATTACTCGACAACGGGCCTGTTAAGAACTAGGAGCCGAGTTACCATTACGGCCACGACTCTTTCTGCGACTGGTCTTTTCGCGGCTGGTCTTTCCGTGATTGTGTTCTCTGCGTTTGGCCTTTTTGCGGCTGGTTTCTTCGGTCTTTTTGTGGCTGGCTTTTTTGTTGCTGGTCTTTGTGACCCTTGTATGGTTGCCCTGCTTGTTTTTGTTCCGCTTGTTTTTGCCCTGCTTGTGATCGATTTTTGGGGTTGCGGTTCTGGTTCTGGTTCTGGTCGCGGTTCTTGCGCTCTTTCCCAGACGTGTTTTTCTCAGACGTGTCCTTACCCACAGTCACTACTGTGCCGCCAGTGCCGTATTCATGACGAATCCAGGCAGACACAGTACCAATAGCGCGTCGGGCGAGTTTCCTCTCATCAGCGTAGCTGAGAACCCGCGGCAGATCCTTCAAAGGCACCCACTTGACCTCGGTAATCTCCGCGTCAGCATTAGAAAGTTCCCCACCGGTAAACCGCAACAAATAATGGTGAACAGTCTTATGGATCCGCTTGCCATCGGAGAGGAACCAATAGTCAATAGTGCCCAAACGTTTAATAATCTCCCCCTCAATGCCGGTTTCCTCGCGAACCTCGCGAATAGCCGTCATGGGGACAGTCTCATAATCCTCAATATGCCCCTTGGGAAGAGACCAGAGGAGGCGCCCACGGCGATCCGTGCGGCCAATAAGCGCCACCTTCACCGTGGACAAATACACCCTATTTGTGCGGGGATTATAAGCACGCCGCATATTACGGAGTACTAAACCACCAGCCGACGTTTCCGGATAATACCGGCCGTGGCTCCGCTTCACCTGGCTTTTTGTGAGAGAACGGGTGACGGGGCGGCGACCCTTATTCTGGGCGGCACTGCGGGTATAGCGTTTAGGGGCCTTCCCGGCAACACCATGGGGATCCAACACAATAGCCCCATTGCGGGGAGTTTTCGTGGGGCGTGCAGGGCGTGGGGCAAGAGGGGAAACAGTCGGCTGCGGGGTTACCAGCGTACTAGTGTGCACGACAACAGGAGCCGGGGTGCGCTCCGCTGCGGGAGTTGGTGCACCGGCAGGGCGGGAACTACGCCGACGCCCGGGCCGGCAATTCCCGCCGGTTGGGGTCTTGCGTTTACTGTCCACGATTATTCAATTCTACTTGTCTGCAGTAGCAAGGGCTAAGTTCCTGGCCGAATAGCTGACGATGTTAGTAAACTTGCAGTCGATGACGCATCCCACGAACCCACAGAAAACCCCAAAAACCCCGAAAGCCCAGCAAACCCAGCAGCAGGCCGGGCAAGGTCTAGCCGGGCAGGATAAACCAGCTGACAATGCCGATCGAGCTGGGCAGCCCGACCAGGAGCGCATTCTGCGCATGATGGCCACCGCCCAAGTCCAACTGCGCAGCCTGGCCCCTACCCTCATCCCACTAGCCGCCGCCTTCGAAGACGCCGGCCACGACCTCTACCTAGTGGGCGGATCTGTGCGGGATGCACTTTTGGGCGAGCTGGGCATGGACCTGGATTTCACCACCGATGCCCGCCCTGATGCCGTCACCAACATTCTGAACACGTGCACAGATAACGTGTGGGACACGGGAATTGACTACGGCACAGTATCCGCCAGCCGCAACGGGTGGCAGATTGAAATCACCACATTCCGCGCCGACCAATACGATGGTGTCTCCCGCAACCCCATCGTCCAATTCGGTGACACCCTAGAAGGGGACCTAGTCCGCCGCGACTTCACCGTCAACGCCATGGCGGTACGCCTCCACGGGGATGGCACACAAGACTTTTGCGACCCACTAGGCGGTATCAACGACCTAGAAATGGGTGTGCTGGACACGCCCCAAACACCCTCCGTCAGTTTCCACGACGACCCACTGCGCATGATCCGCGCCTGCCGCTTCGTCTCCAAACTAGGCTTCACCCTGGCCCCCCGCGTCACCGCCGCCATCACCGAAATGTCAGGGGAGATCACCCGCATCACCGCCGAACGAATCCAGGCGGAACTCGACAAACTCATGCTGGGCGCCTACCCGTGGGACGGCATCGACCTCCTCTGCCAAACCGGCCTAGCCGACCACATTTTCCCCGAAATCCCGGCGATGGCCATGCCACCCGACCCGAAACTTCCCCACAAGGACGTCTACACGCACAGCCTGACCGTGCTGAAACAAGCCTGCGACCTGGAACCCGGTGACCCCGACCTAGTCCTCCGCTGGGCGGCGCTCCTCCACGACATCGGCAAAGTCCCCACCCGCGCCCCCAAACCAGGCGGCGGCGTCACCTTCTATCAGCACGAGATCGTCGGCGCCCGCATGGTGCGGAAACGCCTCCGCGCCCTCAAATACTCCCGGCAGATGATCAACGACATCAGCCAACTGGTATACCTACACCTCCGCATCCACGGATACGGTGACGGCGAATGGACCGACTCCGCCGTACGTCGCTACGTCACCGACGCCGGGCCGCTCCTCGACCGCCTCAACCTGCTGGTGCGCGCCGACTGCACCACCGCCCGCGAATGGAAACGCAAACAACAACAAGCCCTGGTCGATAACCTCGAAGCACGTATTGCTGAGCTGCGAGAAAAAGAAGACCTGGAAGCTATCCGCCCCGACCTGGACGGCAATGAAATAATGCAGATCCTAGGACTGAACCCCGGCCCGGAAGTGGGGAAAGCCTGGGCATACCTCAAAAACCTACGCATTGAGCAGGGCCCCATGGAGCATGATGAAGCCGTTGCCGCCCTGCAAAACTGGTGGGCAGGGCACGCAGGAAGTACAGAACGCGCTGGAAGTGTAGAGCGCACGGGAAGTGCAGAGCGGCAGGAAGAATGATCGAGTATGAGTGACTTTCGCACAAACCCCTACGGGAACCTCAGCGAATTCGGCGCCTTCGGCGACCGCATCTTCCTCGCCATGGACCAGAATGAACTCTACAAAGGCTGCCTCCTGGTATCCGCCCCAGACATCCGCGACGAAATGTTCTCCCGCTGCATCGTCTACCTCTTCGAATACGACCAGACACAAGGAGCCTTCGGCGTCATCCTCAACGAACAATCCGAAGTATCCGTCCACGACGTCCTCCCCGCCTTCGCCCCCTACTGCTCCACACCCGCCAGCCTCTTCATCGGCGGCCCAGTAGAACAAGAACGCGTCACCGGCCTACTCCGCCTAAAACCACACTGCCCCATAGACCTATCCATACTGCGCCCCGTCTACGGGCGAACATTCCTTATGGACCCCACCCCCAACGCCGTCCAACGCATGCAGGACATTTCCGAATCCTACCGCCTCTATATGGGCTACTGCGCCTGGCAGCCAGGACAACTAGAAGACGAAATCCGCCGCGGAGACTGGTACGTCTGCGACGCCCACGACAACGACTTCGGCACCGACCACCACACCGACCTCTACGCCCAAATAGTGCGCCGCCAACCCTGGCCCCTCAACCTCTACGCCAGTCGCCCCGTCGACCCACGACTGAACTAGTGGGAGGGTGCTAGTTAGGGAGGGCTAGCCGTTACTGCCGGGGATGGCTAGCTAGACAGCGGAATTAGCAGGGTAGCACTTAAACAGTGCGACCGTATGGTGGGTTGTGCCATGGCTACAGGAGTGCTTCGAGGGGCTTATATAAAGAGGGGGAAGAATATCGCCGGTGTGCACCTCTTTGAGAGGTGATTTTTATGACTCAACAATTTACGAATGAACTATTCTGCGACTACTACGAGCGCTGGATAGAGGTTTACAAGCAGGATGCTGTTAGAAGCGTCACGATGGGGAAGTATCGCATGACCCATAAGTGGCTGGTTCGGCTAGTGCCCACTTTGCAGTTGAAGGATATTGACAGGATCGCTTATCAGCGGTTGTTGAATGCGTATGCGGCTGAGCATGAGCGGCAGACAGTGATGGATTTTCATCACCAGGTGAAGGGGGCAATTCTAGATGCGGTTGATGATGGTTTAATTCCACGTGACCCTACCCGCAAGGCAGTTATTAAAGGTAAGACTCCTCGTGTGAAGAAGGAGAAGTATCTTAACCAGTTTCAGCTGCAGACTCTTCTGGCATCGTTGCATCTTGAGAATGAGGTTAATTGGGATTACTTCATTTTGTTGGTGGCAAAAACAGGTATGCGTTTTTCGGAGGCTCTTGCGTTAACTCCGGAAGATTTCGATTTTAAACACCAGTTGGTGTCAGTATCGAAGACGTGGGATTACAAGAACGGTACTGGGTTTTTGCCAACGAAGAATCATTCGTCGGTGCGGAAGATTCCGTTGGATTGGCAGACGATTATTCAGTTTTCGGAGTTAACGAAGAATCTTCCGAAGTCTGAACCTATTTTTGTGAATGGTGCTGTTTACAATTCCACAATTAATGGGATTCTTAAGCGCTATTGTGGGCGTTTGGGTATTCCTGTTGTGTCTATTCATGGGCTTCGCCATACGCATGCGTCGCTTTTGTTGTTTGCGGGGGTGTCTATTGCGTCTGTAGCAAGGCGGCTGGGACATTCGTCGATTAATACAACGCAGAAGACGTATGTGCATATTGTGCAGGAGCTTGAGAATCAAGATGTTGATCTTGTGATGCGTCTTCTTTCAAGTTTGACCTAAATACTGAAACTGGTGCGTACTGGTGGTGTTCTTTCGGGAAGTTTCAGGCAGGATCATTCTTTTTGTTACACGGTACAGGTAGAATTCTTGCGACTATGTGGCGTTAAGCCACTGCAGTGAATCATGCTCGGAAGTTGGGTGTAATTGTGAATAAGCAACAGTTGGCTGCAAAAATTTGGGAATCGGCTAACAGGATGCGTTCGAGGGTGGAAGCCAACGAATACAAGGATTACATTCTTGGCTTTATTTTTTACAAGTTCCTTTCTGAGACTGAGCTTCGATTCGTTCTCCAAGAGGGCATGGATGAGGATTCTTTACCCGATGAACTTGTTGAGGATGATGGGGAAGTAGTGGGGTACCTGCAGTCAAATGTGGGGTACTTTATCGCCTATAAACATCTTTTTTCGACGTGGATTAGTGCGGGGTCAGATTTTAATATTTCTGATGTCCGAGACGCATTGTCTGCTTTTGAACGTCTGATTCATCCCCGCTATAAGAAGGTTTTTGACGGTATTTTCGATACCTTACAGACGGGTCTTTCTAAACTTGGCGATAATGCTTCGGCGCAGACAAAAGCCGTCCGGGATTTAATTTATCTTATTGACGATATCCCCATGGATGGGAAGCAGGACTATGACGTTCTTGGCTTCATCTATGAGTATCTCATCTCTAAATTTGCTGCTAACGCTGGTAAAAAAGCGGGCGAGTTCTATACCCCGCATGAGGTTTCCCTGTTGATGAGTCTCATTATTGCTGACCATTTGCAGGACAGAACAGAGATCCGTATCTATGACCCAACAAGTGGTTCGGGATCATTGTTGCTGAATATTGGTGAGGCCTTGGCCCGCCATATTGATGATCCGGATCGGATTAAGTACTACGCGCAGGAGTTGAAGCAGAATACCTATAACCTCACACGGATGAATCTGGTGATGAGAGGTATTAAACCGGACAATATTGTGACCCGTAACGCGGATACGTTGGAGGATGATTGGCCCTATTTTGAGGATAATGACCCAGAAAATACTTACGAGCCACTGTATTTAGATGCGGTGGTGTCTAATCCGCCTTACTCGCAGAAATGGGATCCAACGGGGAAAGAGTCCGATCCCCGCTATGCGCGGTTTGGTTTAGCCCCGAAGAGTAAAGCTGACTATGCATTCCTTCTGCATGATTTTTACCACCTGAAGCCGGATGGCATTATGACTATTGTTCTTCCTCACGGGGTGCTTTTCCGTGGTGGTGAGGAAGGTACGATTCGTCGGAATCTTATCGAGAATAACCATATTGATGCGATTATTGGCTTGCCCCCCAATATTTTCTTCGGGACGGGTATTCCGACCATCATTATGGTGCTGAAGCAGAAGCGAGATTCTACGGATACACTCATTGTTGATGCGTCGAAGGGATTCGTGAAGAGCGGGAAGAATAATATGCTTCGCGCTGGCGATATTCGCCGCATCGTTGATGTAGTTGCGGCTCGTGCAGATGTTGAGAAGTATTCACGACTGGTAAGCCGTGATGAGATTCGAGAAAACGACTACAACCTTAATATTCCCCGCTATGTTGATTCTTCAGAGGACCCAGAAACGTGGGATATTTACGCCTCCATGTTTGGGGGAATTCCCGCGAATGAAATCGATGCGTTATCCCCATACTGGGAGGCTTTCCCAGGTCTACGCGGAGAACTGTTTGATGTGCAGCCCAATGGTTATGCACAGTGTAAGGACGACCCTGCTGCCATTGTGAATGGTCATGCTTCGGTACTGGAGTTTGAAGAGAACTATCGGCGGGCTTTTGATGGTTTCGGTGATTTCCTCCACGAACATTTAGTTTCACGTTGTGAAACTGTAAAGGTATCGAGGGAAGAAAACCTCCTCACCCAAGACATTTTTACACGCCTAGACGGCATTCCACTGGTAGACCGATACGCCGCATTCCAAATGCTGCATGAGCAATGGACAACAGTTTCCCTCGACCTAGAAATGATTCAGCGGGAAGGATTCGACACTATCCGGGCTATCGACCCTCACATGGTAGTGAAGAAGAAAAATGGTAAGGACCAGGAAGTTCAAGAAGGCTGGGAAGGGCGCATTATCCCCTTCGATATTGTGCAAAAAACTCTTATGCCAGAACAGGTTAAAGCTGTAGCAGAATTAGAAGAGCGCCTGGAACAGGCCCAGTTTGAGCTAACAGATTTGGTGGACTCACTCAGTGAAGAAGACAAGATGGAATTAAGTGACGTCCTCAATGATGACAATGACGCATTCCTTGCCACACCACTAAACCGTGAAGTAAAAATTCTTCGAAAAACATCCAAAGATGAAGACTGGGAGGAAGGCACCCCCGAATTCATCATGATCCGGGCGAAGAATCTACGTGATGAGAGTAGCCACCTCAAAAAAGACATCAAGAAGAAGAAAGCCGATATTGAGGATCTAACAAGAAAGACAATTGAAATCCTTTCAAAAGATGACATCAATCGACTTCTTGACACTAAATGGATTGAACCATTACTGAAGAAACTATCCTCCATACCCTCAACAATTATTTCAACATTGAAAGACGCAGTAGCCGCCCTCAATGCTAAATATGAGGTGACATTCGCAGATCTGGATGGGGAAATCCGTAAAACAGAGCACGAACTAGCCGGCATGCTGGATTCACTCACCGGCTCCGATACGGACCTTGCCGCACTCGCCGAATTCAAAACCCTTCTAGCAGGTGAATAACATGCCCCAACAAGCACTAACACCAGCAATCAGATTCAAAGGCTTCACTGACGCTTGGGAACAGCGAACTACCGATTCCTTAGTTTCAAAAAGCTATGGGGGCGGAACTCCATCTACTGAAAATAATGATTTTTGGCAGGGATCA
>NZ_QFOZ01000011.1 GCF_003241315.1 Lawsonella clevelandensis | reverse complement strand
AGATACAGGCTTCATCACGTACTGACCTTTCAACTGAAATACATCTCTAAAAAATTTTAGTGAGCACAGTAAACCACACTCTCTGCTTCCGTAGGAGTCCTACTTTTGCGGTGAGACCATATCAATAAGATCAATGAGTTCATCGCAGGCCTGAGCATGGCTATTCGGATCTTTATTCCTCGACAAATAGGTATTAGTCGTCATCTCATTACAACTTTGTCTATCTAAAGAATTGCAGCCTCTTGTTGCTGTTGACCTGGGTGTTTGTGTAATAAAAAATAAAGTTGAGTCTAATTCACTCAAGAACTATTGCGTAATAAAAACTCATGTGTAATACTTGAGTGCGTAACGCTCAATAGGGTGTTAAATTGCTCTATAGGCGCATGTAAATACACGTAAATACACACAACATCACAAACATACAAGCATTACAGAAACATGGAGGTACCCATTATGGGACGCGCAGTAGGTATTGACCTTGGTACTACTAACTCCTGCGTCTCCGTCCTAGAAGGCGGAGAAGCGAAGGTTATCCCCAACTCTGAGGGATCCCGCACCACCCCGTCCGTCGTTGCTTTCGCCAAGAATGGTGAAGTTCTCGTCGGGCAGCCTGCTAAGAACCAGGCAGTTACTAACGTTGACCGCACTATTCGCTCTGTGAAGCGCCACATTGGCTCCGACTGGAAGTCCAATGATATTGACGGAAAGCAGTACACTCCGCAGGAAATCTCTGCTCACGTGCTCATGAAACTGAAGCGCGATGCAGAAGCCTACCTGAGTGAACCCGTCACCGATGCCGTCATCACCGTTCCGGCCTACTTCAATGACGCACAGCGCCAGGCCACTAAGGACGCTGGCCAGATCGCTGGCCTCAACGTGCTCCGCATTGTGAACGAGCCCACCGCAGCTGCCCTCGCCTACGGCCTCGAAAAGGCCGACAAGGAACAGACCATTCTGGTCTTCGACCTTGGCGGCGGTACCTTCGACGTCTCCCTCCTGGAGATCGGCGACGGTGTTGTAGAAGTTCGCGCCACTTCCGGCGACAACCACCTCGGTGGTGACGACTGGGACAACCGCATCGTGGACTGGCTCGTCGACAAGTTCAAGACCTCCTCCGGTATGGACCTGTCCAAGGACCGTATGGCAATGCAGCGTCTCCGCGAAGCCGCCGAGAAAGCCAAGATTGAGCTTTCCGCCTCCCAGAACGCCACCATCAACCTGCCCTACATTACGGTTGACGCAGACAAGAACCCGCTGTTCCTTGACGAAACCCTGTCCCGCGCCGAATTCCAGCGCATCACCCAGGATCTCCTCGACCGCTGCCGCAAGCCATTCCAGGCAGTCATCAAGGATGCTGGCATCTCCGTCTCCGAGATTGACCACGTTGTTCTGGTTGGTGGCTCCACCCGTATGCCCGCCGTCACCGACCTGGTGAAGGAACTCACCGGTGGCCGCGAACCCAACAAGGGTGTAAACCCGGACGAGGTCGTTGCTGTCGGCGCTGCCCTGCAGGCCGGCGTGCTCCGCGGTGAAGTTAAAGACGTGCTGCTCCTCGACGTCACCCCGCTCTCCCTCGGTATTGAAACCAAGGGCGGCGTGATGACCAAACTCATCGAACGCAACACCACCATCCCCACCAAGCGCTCCGAAACCTTCACCACTGCTGAGGACAACCAGCCCTCCGTACAGATCCAGGTTTACCAGGGCGAACGCGAGATGGCTTCGCAGAATAAACTGCTCGGATCCTTCGAACTGTCCGGCATTGCCCCGGCCCCCCGTGGTATTCCGCAGATTGAGGTCACCTTCGACATCGACGCCAACGGCATTGTCCATGTCACCGCTAAGGACAAGGGCACCGGCAAGGAAAACACCGTCACTATTCAGGACGGCTCCGGCCTTTCCCAGGAAGAGATCGACCGCATGATTAAGGATGCGGAAGAGCACGCTGAGGAAGACCGTAAGCGTCGCGAAGAGGTTTCCGTCCGCAACGAGGCTGAAACCCTCGTCTACCAGACCGAGAAGTTCCTCACTGACAACGCTGAGAAGATTCCTTCCGACGGCAAGGACAAAGTACAGGCTGCTATCGACAAGGCCAAGGAAGCCCTCAAGGGTGATGACATTGCCGCACTGCGCACTGCCATCGAAGAGATTAAGACGGAGTCTGCCGCCATGGGTCAAGCCATGTATGAGCAGACTGCCGCAGAAGGTGCAACCGCCGCTGACGGTGGTGCCGCCGACTCCAACGCCTCCGACAATGGTGGCGACGACGATGTGGTAGACGCTGAAGTTGTCGAGGACGACAACAACAAGTAAGGCACGTAAGGATTGATAGACATGACGGACGCATCTCAGAACCTCTGACACTGCCGGCCAAGCCGCCCACGCAGAAGACGAGGACCTCACTGTAGAAGACAAACTGCTGGCGAAGGTACAAGAACTTACCGAAGACCTGCAGCGTGTCACAGCTGAATTTGCTAACTACCGGAAGCGTGTCGAACGTGAAATCGGTACCGCCCGCGAGAGCGGCAAAGTTGGTGTTGTATCTTCCATGCTCACACTCGCTGACAATGTTGAGCGAGCCCGCCAGCACGGAGACATTACCGACGGCAGTCCTCTCAAGGCCTTCACCGACAAGTTCAATGACATTCTCAAAGGACAGGGCGTTACCCAGTTCGGCGAAGTCGGCGAACCATTCGACGCGAACCGCCACTCCGCCATCCAAGATGAGGGTGGCGACGGCGAAAAGGTACTGAGTACTGTCCTCCGGAAAGGCTTCAACTTGGGCGATCGTGTCCTCCGCGAAGCCATGGTGATCGTCCGCGGGGACGAAGGCTCGGATGCCTCAGCTGCCCATGACTCTGACGGTGCTGACGGCACTGCTAGCACTGCGGAAAAGTCCACTGACTCATCCGCAGACACCACCAATAGTGGTGATTCAGCAACAGCAGATAGCGAGAAGAGTTAGCACAGGCTACTCCACAGTAGATACACAGAGTGATACACACAGTAAGTACATAACAACGTAGTGGCGGCTTTCCTCAGGGGGGCCGCCACTACATTATGTGGCTACAGCGTTATGTGGGTATATCAAATTAGATAGTTAAAGATATAGTACAGACAGTTAAAGTTGAGTAGTTTAGACTCAATGTTAGTTAGTATGAATAATAGAGTTTTAGCTTAGAGAGGAGGAGACGCCATGCAGCGAGAATGGGCTGATAAAGACTTCTATAAGGAACTCGGCGTCAGCAAAGACGCTACTCAAGAGGAGATTAAAAAGGCGTACCGTAAACTCGCCCGTAGTCTCCATCCCGACGCCAACCCCGGAGATAAAGCTGCGGAGGAACGCTTCAAGCGTGTTAGCGAAGCGAACGCTGTTCTCTCCGATCCAAAAGAACGTAAAGAATACGATGAACTCCGCGCCATGATGTCCTCCGGGTTCGGGGGGCAAGCAGGACGGGGAGGTTTTGGATCACCTGGCGGATTCGCACGAGGATTCGCCCCGGGTGGTGGACAAAACTTCACATATAGCACGGAGGGGTTCAACCTTGGTGACCTCGGCGATATTTTTGGCGCCGGTTCTCAAGGCAGTGCTGGCGGTGGCCTCGGCGACATTTTAGGTGGACTTTTCAATCAACGCCGTGGTGGTGGACGCCGACAGGAAGCAGCCCAGCAACCTACCGGCGGTGCCGATATTAGTACCGCCATCACTATTAGCTTCCGGGACGCCGCCAAGGGTGCCACTGTCCCCATCCGCATTACCTCTAAGACCGCATGCCCTACCTGCCACGGTTCCGGTGCACGCCCGGGAACTGCCCCCCGTACGTGCCCAGACTGCAATGGTTCGGGTTATCGTCGTTCTGCGCAGGGCTCGTTTGAGTTCGCACAACCCTGTAGTACCTGCGGTGGTACTGGCACTATTATCGATGACCCCTGCCCCGAATGCGGTGGTACTGGAGTTGTTACCCGGACTCGTACGCTTAAAGTACGTGTACCGGCAGGTGTTAAAAATGGTCAGAAGATTCGTCTTAAAGGGAAAGGTGAAGCTGGACTGCGCGGTGCTCCTCCAGGGGATTTGCTGGTAAAAATCACTGTTACCCCGGATGAGGTATTCCAGCAGGATGGAAATAACCTGCTGGTGAACGTGCCAGTATCGTTTGCAGAATTGACGCTGGGAACTACCGTCACTGTTCCCACACTTAGTGGAACTGTGTCTATTCGTATTCCGGCAGGGAGCGAGCCAGATCAGGTGATGCGTGTGCGTGGACGCGGTATTAAACCTGCGCATGGTGCAGCGGGAGATCTCCTTGCCACCTTGAAACTGCAGGTTCCCACCACCTTGAATGATGCTGCGGTGAAAGCATTGAAAGACTATGAGCAAGCTGAAAAAAGCTCCGGATTCCACCCGCGAGCTGGATGGGCAGGTGCGCAATGAGTAATCGAGAGGAACACTTCTTTGTTATTTCGGTAGCTGCAGAACTTGCTGGTATGCATGCACAAACTCTGCGACAGTATGACAGGCTTGGCCTGGTGACGCCGGCGCGTGCACAAGGCGGTGGACGCCGCTACTCCGATGAAGATGTGGAACTGCTGCGAGAAATCCAGCACCTCAGCCAAGACGAAGGCGTTAACCTTGCCGGGATTAAGCGCATTCTGGAGTTAACGCAGCGCGTTAACGAGCTAGAAGAAGAAGTTGAGCAGCTGGAAAATACTCTCGACCTGGTACGCAAGCAACAACGGAATTCGCGGGCGCTTGTGCATGTTCCGCGTAGCCAGGCTGTTGTCGTGTGGACTCCGGAAGTGCGCCAGCGCGGACAGTAATACAAACAATAGGCTAGCTAATGCTAGTCCAGTGGGTCATGGTGGATATCTGCCCGGGATACTCCGAGGCGGGGCAGATTCTCCATGGCCTGCTGCACTATTTGGGGGCTGCCACCTACAAGGATTTCACGATCGTGAATACAGCCGTCAGCTAACGCTATTTCTAGCGGATTACCGTGGCGGAGAAGAAGATTCGGGGGAAGCTCGGGGGCATTGTGAAGCCACCAGGGGTCGGTTTTTTCGTCTGCGCAAATGTGGGCAATAAGCCAGGGGTTCGCGGCTTGCAGATTAGCGAGGGTAGCGGCGTCAATAAGCTCCCCTGGATAGTGAGTGCTGTAGTAAATGTCGACTAGTGGGTGGTGTCCACTGTCCTGCACCATATCCAGCAGAATGCACCGCATGGGTGCTAGTGCCATGTCGCGGGCGATCATGCAGACGGGGCGTTCTCCAGAAATGTGAAGGTTGCCGTGGGGGTTGGAGAGTGTCCACTGGTCGCCGGGGTGTGTGTTGTGCACAATCTGGTTGCTGAAGTAGCCGTGGTCAACTGCACGGATGTGGAATTCAATGTATCCGTCACTGTTGGCAGGGATAGCTGGAGAAAGATAACGCCATGTGCCGGGGCATTGTGGGGTAGTGACGGAGAGGTATTGTCCGGGGAGGTAATCAATAGCAGGGTTTGCCTGTAGACGAACGATGGCGATGTCGCGGGTGAAGCGGAGGACTTCCATGACGGTGCCCGTGTAGACGGGGGGAGTTGTTTTCGTCGCGGCGGCACTTTGCATGACGTTGATGGCGTGTTCAAACGATGTCAGTAGAGCATCGTTGAGTTCAGTGCTCCACTGGTAGGGGAGGAGGAGTGCGAAGGTGTCTCGTAGGGCTGCGGCGAGGGACTGATATTGCTCGGCTGTAAGTTGGTATTTTCGCTGGTCGCACCCAAGTTGGGAGAGGAAGTCTATAACGTCGTCAAGGCAGTCAGGATCGTTGGTGGATTGATCCAGTGCTTCCAGAATGTAGCGGAGAGCGTGGGTGTAGCGACTGGCGTGATGGTCGTTGACGGAGGGGAAGAATGTGTGGAAGTGGAAGTCGTAGGTGAGGGCGGCGGCAAGGAAGTGTCGCATGAAGTCTTCGGGGTGCTCGCGGAGCAGTGTGATGGCGGGCCCGAGGACGGTGTAGTAGGTGGGGTAGGTGTTGTTGACGGGGGAGTTTTCTGAAGCGCGCAAATGCCGGCCCGATGCTTGTGGTGCATGGTCGCGGTGGCGGCTCATTGGCGTGTCCTTCCAGGTCCATTGTGGATAGAGGGCGGGGATGATGAGGGCGTATGTCTGTGTGCTTATACGTGTGTGCCTATATGTGCCCATCATAGCGTTTAGTGTGACAAAAAAAACAAGCCTTTTTGCAAAAAATCCTTAGCTAAAAGGACTCAACTTTGCTACAGTGAAAATAAACATGAGTCATATAGACTCAACTTAGTATTAACTAGCGTGTTAACTAGTCGTTTATATGACATCAAACATGCAGGACAAACCATATTTAAAAAAATTTTTTGACCCTTTACACGCCGTCGAAATAAAAGAGAGAATAGATTATGAGCACTCAAAACTTCACCACTAAATCACAAGAGGCTATCTCCGCTGCCCTCCAATCCGCCGCAGCCAAAGGCAACCCCAGTGTTGAACCCGCACACCTCCTTGTCGCGCTCCTCGAACAAGAAGACGGCATAGCTGGCCCACTACTCCGCAGCGCAGGAGTAGACCCCGGAGCATTACTCCAACAAGCTCACTCCCTTGTCGAGAATCTCCCCGCCGCCAGCGGTGGAGGGCTTGCTAACCCCAACCTGTCCCGCGACGGGCTTACCGTTATTAATACCGCCCAAGAGCTCGCCAGCTCCATGGGTGACGAATACACCTCCACCGAACACCTCATGGTGGGGCTCGCTACCGGTCGTCACCCAGTGGCCGCCGCCATGCAATCTTTGGGAGCCACTCCCGAAAACCTCAAGGCCGCCTTTACCGCAGTACGCGGTTCCGGACGCATCACCTCTGAAAATCCGGAGGATACTTACCAGGCTCTTGAAAAGTACTCCACGGACCTCACTGCGCGTGCCCGCGAAGGAAAAATTGACCCCGTCATTGGGCGCGATGCCGAAATCCGCCGTGTCGTACAGGTTCTCAGCCGCCGCACCAAAAACAACCCCGTTCTCATTGGTGAACCGGGCGTTGGTAAAACCGCCATTGTGGAAGGGCTCGCTCGCCGCATTGTCTCCGGCGACGTACCAGAATCGTTGCGCGGTAAGAAACTTATCGCCCTCGACCTAGGATCCATGATCGCCGGCGCTAAATACCGCGGCGAATTCGAGGAACGCTTAAAGAGCGTCCTCCAAGAAATCAAAGACGCCAACGGCGAGATTGTTACCTTCATCGACGAAATCCACACCATTGTCGGGGCAGGCGCCACCGGCGACTCCGGAATGGATGCCGGCAACCTCATCAAACCGATGCTGGCACGCGGTGAGCTCCGCCTCGTCGGCGCCACCACCTTGGACGAGTACCGCAAATACATTGAAAAAGATGCCGCCCTGGAACGCCGCTTCCAGCAAGTCTACGTGGGCGAACCAACCGTCGAAGACACCATCGGTATCCTGCGTGGGCTAAAGGAACGCTACGAAGTGCACCACGGTGTCCGCATTAAGGACTCCGCGCTGGTAGCTGCCGCAACACTGTCCGACCGCTACATCACTAACCGCTTCCTCCCCGATAAAGCCATCGACCTGATGGATGAGGCCGCCTCCCGCATGCGCATGGAAATCGACTCCTCACCCGAGGAAATCGACACCGCCCAGCGCATCGTCTGCCGGCTGGAAGTGGAAGAACTGGCGCTGGAGAAAGAAGAGGACGCCGCCTCCCGCGAACGACTCGCCACTCTCCGCAAGGAACTCGCTGATGAACGCGAAAAACTCGCCCAGCTAACCTCCCGCTGGCAAAACGAGAAGAACGCCATCGACGCCGTCCGCGACCTCAAGGAAACCCTGGAACAACTCCGTGGACAGGCTGAACGCGCCGAACGAGACGGCGACCTCGGCAAAGCCGCCGAACTACGCTACGGGCGTATCCCCGAAGCGGAAAAGAAACTCGCCGAAGCGGAAAGCTCCCAAGCATCCACCAGCGAATACTCGCAGATGATGCTGAAAGAAGAAGTAGGCCCCGACGATGTCGCAGAAGTTGTGGAAGCCTGGACCGGTATTCCCGCCGGCCGCATGCTGGAAAGCGAAGGACAAAAACTCCTCCGCATGGAAGAAGAACTCGCCCACAACGTAGTTGGGCAAGAAGACGCCGTGAAGGCCGTCTCCGACGCTGTGCGCCGGGCTCGGGCAGGCGTCGCAGACCCCAACCGTCCGCTGGGTTCCTTCCTCTTCCTAGGCCCCACCGGTGTTGGTAAAACTGAGCTTGCGAAAGCATTGGCGCAGTTCCTCTTCGATGACAAGCACGCGATCACTCGCATCGACATGTCCGAATACGGGGAGAAGCACTCGGTGGCGCGCCTTATCGGTGCCCCTCCGGGATACGTCGGCTACGAATCCGGCGGTCAGCTGACGGAAGCTATCCGCCGCCGCCCCTACTCCGTCATTCTTTTTGACGAGGTAGAAAAGGCGCACCCGGATGTTTTCGACGTACTACTGCAGGTACTGGATGAGGGACGTCTCACTGACGGGCAAGGCCGCACCGTGGACTTCCGCAATACCGTCCTTATCCTCACCTCTAACCTGGGCGCGGGTGGCACAAATGAGGAGATTATGCAGGCAGTAAAGATGAACTTCAAACCGGAGTTCGTCAACCGCTTGGATGACATTATTATCTTCTCGCCGCTACAACCGGAGCAGTTGAAGGGCATTGTGGATATTCAGTTGCGTGAGCTATCGCAGCGTTTGTCCGCGCGTCGTCTTACCCTTGACGTGGATGATGACGCCCGCACCTGGCTGGCCGAACGAGGCTATGAGCCTGCCTACGGTGCGCGCCCTCTGCGTCGTCTTATTCAGCAGTCTATTGGTGATGCTCTTGCTAAAGAATTGCTGGCAGGGGAGATCTTCGATGGTGACATTGTGCATGTGACCGTCGCCCCGGATAAGGAGAGTCTGCAGATCACTGGCCAGCGCACGGTAAAGCCCACGCAGTAAGTCCTGAACAAGAGTGCATAAGCACAGGACGTGCTTTTAAGAGAAGAGGTCGCCGTTGCAGATACAACGGCGACCCCTTCTTCTGTGTAGTTATGAGTTATGGAGTCAACGTGTGAGCAGTAAGCGCGTTACACGTGCACTGACTCTATGTAGTCGCTACCTTATTTGTTTGCTGTGGCTGAGGGCGGTAGCCACCATAGGAAGACGAGTCCCAGGGCTGCGCTAAGAGCTTGCAGTGCGAGATCGCGGGTTTCCGGATTGGAGGAGAGGAAACCAATAGCTATGGTGCTCAAGTGTGAACCTGCGACTTTACCAAGTGCTGACGCTGGAATTCCTACCGCGTGGTAGACGGCTATAGCAACTGGAATAACAGAGAGGTAGATAAGAGTTTTCGCGATAGGGCTCGGTACGAGTTTGGCGAAAAGGTTCATGTTCGTCGCTACTAGTGCGGCGGAGAGGAAACCAATAGCCCAGCCGCACTTTGTGCCAATATAGCCGCCGTAGGCGCTACTGACAATAACTGCGGAGTAGTTTTCTACCTCAATACGGTTAAGGTATTTCCCCCAAGCGTTATAGAAATCGCGTTGGCGGGTACCGTAGCCGATCATTCCACCCTTGTCGTCTTTCTGTAGTGCGTAGGCATTGGTGGAGTGAACGGGCTTGGAGACGGGGAAAAATGTGGCAGCCCGTCCGCCTTCTTTCACGATGACGTTAAGGTCTACCACAGTGTTTCCGAGCAATGCTTGGAGTGGTGTGTTGGTGACGGTAGCACCGGATTCACCGATGATGGCGAGCTTGTCGCCGTGTCGTAAGAAGTGGCCTTTTCCAAGGACTAGGGTGTTGCCGCCGTCGCGAATGTCAGCAATGGTGGCCTCTGCTGTGGCAGCTTTACGCTGTAGAGCGTCCTTATCGGGGATAAGGTGATTATTTTCTACGTAGGCAGTGGTCTGTTCTGCAATGGTGTTGATATCCCTTGTGTAAGGGGTAGTTACAGGGTCTGCCTGGGCAGGGTGTGCTGTCACGAGAAGAAGAGAGGCTGCGACTGCGCCAGCAACTGCTTTAATTCCTGACGAGAATTTCATGGACTCTCCGTTTCGTATGCCGTTTCGTATGCATTCTCGTATCTGGGGAGGGATGGCTAAAACCATTTAACTGTCAAATTACCAATTCTAACAGTAGTGAGTGGGTATGTATAACTAGTGTCCATTTACTGGGTATTTGATGCCGTCATGTTTGGTCCTGCCGGGTGGGGAGTGGGAGGGATTTTCCGTCTCGTGTCATGGTGAAGAAGGTGAATAAAAATCTGGTGATTAGTAGGATAGATGTATGAGTATCCTCGTAAACCCGCAGTGGTTGATGGCGCGTATTGACTCTAATCGAGCACCAGTGATCCTGGATGTGCGATGGTATCGCGATCACCTTGGTGGTTATGACCACTACCTAGAACACCACATTCCCAATGCCATCTATGTAGATCTGGAACAGGATCTTACTGGTGCACATAATCCGGCGCGAGGCCGTCGTCCTTTCCCCACTAAAGAAAAAGTCCAAGAGCTCACCCGTCGGTGGGGTATCGATAAGGACTCCTATGTAGTGGTGTACGACTCTGTAGAAGGTACCTCCGCGGCTCGCGTATGGTGGATCCTTCGCAATGCCGGTGTGAAAGATGTTTTCTTCCTTGATGGGGGGCTGCAGCGGTGGGAACACGCTGGTATGCCGACGTTGACGGGGCCAGGCATTATTCCGCTGGACGGTAATTTTAAGGTTTCTGATGAGCCGTGCATGCCCACTGTTGATGTTGAAGAAGTAGCGGAGTGGCCGCAGCACGGTATTTTGTTGGACGCTCGTTCTGAGCGTCGCTACCAGGGGCATTTTGAATATAACGATGCTCGACTGGGACACATCCCGGGTGCCTATAATCTTCCAACATACGGAAATTATGGGCCGAATCACCAGTTCTTGGACTTTGAAAGTCTTTTGGATCGATTCGAGGCACTGGGTATTACAACTGGCTCTGAAGTGGCTGTGTATTGCGGTTCCGGTAACCTTGCTACCCACACTATTGCTGCGCTTGAAGTAGCTGGTTTACCTGGTGCTTCTCTCTACATGGGAGGATGGTCGCAATGGTGTTTGGATCCGAAACGGCCAGCTTCGCGGGGTCTTTTGCCATAGTGGTACGGTTAATACTGAGTAGTGCCCGCAGATAGGGGAAATGTATGTTGTCAGTTCCCGTGATCATATTGATCGTGGCCGCTGTTATAGCGGTTGTTGGCATTGTTTTCGGTATTATTGCTGCCGTTCGTTCCCACAAGCAGTCTTCTGCTGATGCGGACGCGGCGGCGCGTGCGCATGCTCGCTGGGGGGATAGCCTGGGGTTTACACCGGACAGTGCGGGGGTTGCTGCGGCGGTTTCCCAGTGGGAGCATGGTCCCGCCACAGATGGCGGTTTGCATGAGTTGCGGCACTCGGCAATGGGTGAATATGAGGGGCATCCCGCTCTTATTTTTGCCGAAGATGATGGCTGGATTGTTGCTGTACAACGCGATACAGCTTCCTCCGTTGTCGTTGAGATCCACCCCGTGGAAGAAGACGAGCAGGACAATTCCGGTAAGGCAACAGACCTACAGGTGTATGCCTCCGATGTTGATGCCATGATTCGTGCCACTGACGACCGACTGGTGGAGGTTCTCGATAATCACCCTGATGATCTTGCGATGGCATGGTCGGAAGGCTACTGGTCTGCTGCCCTTATGCCGTTGGAGGATGACGGCTTCGACACTGAACTTAACCCAGACGACAAGATTAATGAGGAACTCCCTACAGTTCTTCACTGGTTGTCTCGGTTGAATGATGCGCTCCGCGTGCTACCTCCGCGCGAGGGTGAAGAGGAATCCCTCAGTTTGCAGGGTGTGGGCCCTACGCGGCCATTGGCTGACCGTACAGATGATGATTCCCTGCCCGTTGATGCCGACGCCATTGAGCCAGAAGAAGCCGGTTTTCTCCCGTCTGACTCCTCTTTTATGGACGATGACCAGGACGTCCCCTTCACCGTAGTGGGGGATCAGCCTGTTGCCCCCATCTGGGAGGGGGACTTTGCTGAAGGCGATGATGAGGATGATGTCGATGACGGTATTGACGGCACCGACGATCTTTTGATTCCCGACAACGTTATTCCCTTTGCCCCCGCTGGTAGTACGAATGCGTCACCATCCGCTAATAATCCTGCCGGGTTAACTGTGGTGCCGGAACCCGATAACGCTGCACAGTCTGCAGATGAGCCAGCAGCTGACCACGTGGACGAAAGTGCTTTCGTTGAGAATTCATGGGAACCGCAGGAGCCTGTTCCCTGCGCTGATCTTTCCGATGACGATGACCGGAGTGCTGACGATGACTTCGTGACGGAAGCCGATTTTGCGGAAGCTGACCGTCTGATGGGGGAGTACACGGAAATAGACGAGACTGACTCTTTCGCGCGCACTGACGATATCTTTACTGACGATAACGCTACTGAACAGGCTGAACACACTGAACAGTCTGAGCAGGCTGAACAGTCTAATAGCGATGAGCAGCAGGCCGATAGCGAGGATATTGAAGCCGCGGAGGATGCTTTAGCCGCCTATGCGGAAGCAGAGGCCGTCGAGGCTGTCGATGAGTTCCCGGGGGAAACCCGGGTGGAGAATGTTCCCGCTGATGATGAGTGGATTACCCCCACCACCGCAGAATTTGATGTTATTCCAGGCACTGATGAAGAAGCAGCCACATTAGCAGTTATTGACAGTAAAGAACCGCAAGACTCTGAAAGCGATATTGCGACAGAGGATTTCTCTGCGGACGATCTTGCCGAAGACGGACTTAGCGAAGATGACCTCATCGCTACCGACGATGATGAGCAGGCAGAACAATCCGGTGCAGACGATGAAGCACCCGATATGGGAGCCAACTACCACGAAATCTCCGAACCCCTGCATTTTGAAGGCCAGGATACGGAGCTTGATATAGATGCTCTGGGTGCCCCCGAGCATACTGGCCCCTTCGACGTCATTACTGATGCTGACCTTGCCGCCGCTGCCAGCGATGATCTTTCCGATGACGAAGCTCATGCCGTTGATGTTTTGCGTCCCTACGAAGACGACGAAGAAGAATACATTGCCGACGAGGACTCCTACGACGACCCTGACGATGTCGCCTACACCGACAAGGACTTTGGGGAGGACACTACCCAAGCAGATCTCTACGACACGTTCGATGACGCAGACAGTAGTGAGGAAACTACCGACGAGGGTATCAACGAGAACGAGACTAATGAGGGCGAAACTGACGAAATTCCCGACGAGCTCGACGATCCCGACGAGGCTATTAATGAAATTGACGAGCCGGAACGTCCAACGGGGTTCACGTCGGATCCTCCTACTGCCGGGTTCCCCAGCCGCGAAGTAGAATTCGAGGTAGGCGACGGTGATAATGCCGCTGCCGCAACCTTAGGAGAACGCTCTGCTGTTCCTCCGGTGGCTGCCACCTCATCCGATACACGCCCGCGGATAGCGTTCGTGAAGCCATTTAGCCCGGAGGAAACTGGGCCGCTACCTGTCGTCACCCCGGTAGAAACCTACTATCCGCAGGCAGACGACACTAACGACGAGAAACAGCAGACCTCTGACATCACTGTTCCGCAGCCACAGGAATCTGTTTCCACAGGATCACACGCGGTGCGCGAGGGCGAACCCTCCACCATGCAGACAGGCCAATTCCCCATTATTCGCCCCAGTGAAACAACTGGATCTGGTCGTCATGTACGGAAAGATGACAGTGCGGACGCAGAAGCGCGACCGGCATGGTTCGTACCTGGAAAAACGGGTAGCCGTTCCCGTGCGAAAGATAATGAGACTACCGGTGAGATACCGGATGACGAGAACTAACGATTGTTCCCTACAGAAAGGCATACTCTTCATGGTTGCAGCATTTAAGCCTGCTGAACACCCTGTTAATGCACGTGATAAAGCTGAACTTGCTGAACTTGTTAAAGAGTTAGCGGTTGTGCGCGGGAAAGTTATTCTCTCCTCCGGTAAAGAAGCGGACTATTACGTTGACTTGCGTCGTGTGACCATGCATAGCCGCGCGTCCCGTCTTATTGGCTCCCTGCTGCGTGAACTTACCGCAGATTGGGATTATGTGGCCGCGGGTGGCCTCACTTTAGGCGCTGACCCGGTGGGTACCGCCATCATGCATGCGGACGGCCGCGAGATTAACGCTTTTACTGTCCGTAAGGAAAAGAAAAAGCACGGCATGCAGCGTCAGGTTGAAGGCCCCGATGTGGTGGGTAAAAAGGTTCTTGTTGTTGAGGACACTACTACCACTGGAAATTCCCCACTGACAGCAGTACGTGTATTACGCGACCTGGGTGCTGAGGTTGTTGGTGTGGCCACTATTGTGGATCGCGCTACTGGTGCTGAGGCTGCCATTAATGCTGAAGGCCTAGAGTACCGCTACTTGTTGAGTTTGGAAGATGTCGGACTCGCCTAAAACTTCAACTATGCCGTTAACGCCGGACGATGCTGCCTCCGCCCCTGGCCCCACCGAGTGGGGTGAGGGGCGCCATGGCGTCGGTCCCTGGCGTGAGGAACACCCCGGGGAACCTCTTCCTACCGATCCCCGCTACGATCCGCAACTACTTGCGGAGGGGGATCGTCGCAATGTTGTGGACGCCTACCGCTATTGGACGCGGGAGGCAATTGTGGCGGATTTGGACACCCACCGTCACCCCTTCCATGTTGCTATTGAGAACTTTGAGCATGATGCCAACATTGGCACGGTAGTGCGTACTGCGAATGCTTTTCTTGCCGAGACGGTGCATATTGTGGGTCGCCGGCGGTGGAATCGGCGCGGTGCTATGGTGACGGACCGCTACCAGCATTTGCAGCATCATGACACGGTGGAGGAACTCATCGACTGGGCGCATGAGAATGGTCTTACCGTTGTTGCTGTCGATAATGTTCCTGGTTCCACACCTATTGAAACGGCGACGCTACCCGAGCGGTCACTTCTTCTTTTTGGGCAGGAAGGGCCGGGTATTTCTGATGCTTCTGAGCAGCGAGCTGATATGGTGGTGTCTATTGCTCAGTTTGGTTCTACCCGTAGCATCAATGTGGGTGTTGCGGCAGGTATTGTCATGTTATTTGGCTGACTGATATAGCTGTTGTTGAAAGGACGCTCTAGTGGCCACCTCTGGACTTCATACAGCCCCAGCATGGGCGCGCACTACAGATTGGCAGGAACGTGCTGCCATTGCGGAACGTAGTGTACTTGAACGTCACCTTGTACGGTCATTTTTCCTCCCCTTCACTGCTACAGGTATGACTGTGTGGCCCTACTGCTGGCGTGATCGCTTTACGGTGAAGTGGAACTTCTGGTGGCAAGCGCACCTTATTGGCTGCATGACGGACGCCATGGATCGTGCGGAAACAGCACACAATCAGCGTGTCTTGAAGCGTCTTGCACGAACACACTATCGCGTTAATGGGCGACGCTGGCGGCATAATAAGTATTACGATGACCTCGCATGGGCGGCGGTCGCCGTGCAGCGGGCAGAACGCCGCGGCTACCTTACCGGCTACGAAAAAGTCCTGCGTGACGTCCGCCGCAGGTTTGAGGATGCCTACAATCCGAAGTACGCCATTCCGTGGTGTACGGATAAGGATTACTGGAATACCCCCACTAATGGGGCGGCAGCTATTTTCCTCGCTCGTTGTGGGGATAAAAAAGCAGTCCAATTAGCGGAACGTATTTGCGACTGGATGTATAAGAATCTCCAGGTTAAAGATGGTCCAAACGCCGGTCTTTACGCAGACGGTATTCGTCTTGTTGAAGGCTGTAAGAAGCGGGAAGACGCAATTTACACGTACTGCCAAGGTGTGGCGATGGGCGCCGAGTTAGAGTTGGCGCTGCGGTCGGAGGAAGGTCAGCAGGAGGAGCATCTCCGTCGTGTCTGCGAGATCGTGGAGGCCTGTGAGCGCACATTGCTGTCCTCCGAGGGAATACTTCTTGCTGGTGGTAGCGGCGATGGTGGCCTTTTCAAAGGTATTTTGATGCGCTATATGGCGGATGTGGCACGCCGCATGCCGGGAATAGAGACAGATCCTGGTAAACCGTTGTGGGATGGACGTTTACACGCTGTGCAAGAGTCTGCCGCCCGTATGGTTATGCAGAATGCGCAATCTCTGTGGAAAACAGCCGCGTGGCTGCCAGAAGGGGTGCTTTTCTCCGCGAAGTGGGATAAACCAGCACGGTTACCACTATACGTCTCCAAAACCAGCAATGATGATAATAAATCCACTAAAGTTGGTGTGGAAGTAGATATTTCAGCTGTGGCAGAACGAGATATGTCCACTCAATTATCTGGTTGGATGACGGTAGAATCTGCTGCCCGTCTTGTTCGCATGGATTGTTCATTCGGTTACTGAATGGCCGTACGGTAACACAATAAGCATACTTTTCCGGTTGCGTACCTTACCCATATTCATCTTGCCCCATATCCCGCTTTGTGGGGGAAACGCGTATTCTTAAAGGAGTTTTAGCGTTTCCATTGGAAGAACACCATTTGTGTTGTTGCGTGAAGCTAGTAAAAACTAGTGGAGCTAGTGGAGCTAGGTGAAAAGAAGGCTTATTTATGTCTTATGCGGGTCGACGGATCGGTAAAGCGGCTCTGTCATTGTGTGTTACTACTGCCCTCACTGTTGGAGTGGGGTGCGGTGTTGCGTCAGCAACAAGTTTTGATGCGGCGGCACAACCAATTGATTTAGGCCAGACTCAAGTCGGAATGACGATCGAGCAGTCGCAATATATAGCGCGTCAGCTCAAACCTGTACCGCTTAAAGTTACCCTGAAGAAGGGGCCTCGTCGCCCTATCCCAGAGTGGGCCAAATCGAGTATTAAGCCTAACCCGTTCTTCGACAATGATGCTTGGCGTTATGTCCGTAAAGGCTATAAGCCCGGCCAGGTTATGCGACAGCGTAAAGCCCGTTGGGTGAAGGGATATTTCCCCATTGCTGCACGCGGAGTGCAGTATGCGTACGTTTCCTACGATTCCCGCGGCTACCCCATGACGGCTACGGCTACGTTGGTTATTCCACACCATCTGAAACCCAATGCGAGTGTGATGGAATATAACCAGTTCATTAACTCGTCGGGGCCGAACTGTAGCGTAACCACGCAGATGAATCAGTTGTTCTCCTGGGGAATGATGACGAGCACCATTCAGATGGTGGGTGCAGCCCTCGCACTGGGGTATCCCGTTCTTCTTCCCGATGGTGATGGTGCCAATAATATTTACGCCATTAACCGGGTAGCGTCCCACGTCATTCTGGATTCCATGCGTATGGTGCATGAACAGCATGATTTCCCGCTGGCAAAGTCGCATTTTGTTTCGCTAGGTGCGTCTCATGGCGGAATGATGACGGGCTACACAGCTGCCGAGCAGCCGTATTATGCTCCCGATCTCACGGCTTACGTCAATCAATTTGTTGTCAATGAGGGTGCGCCAGATCTTATTAAGTTGGCCCATAGCTTTGGTCTTTATGGGGAGCTACAGAATGCGCCAAGCGTTTACGGTAGTTTCTTGATGAGCTTCGTTGTCGGAGCTGCGCGTGAGTACCCCGATCTCTTACCGCACCTGTACCAGTGGTTTACTCCGTATGGGAAAGCTGTTGTGAAGGGAAACCGTAGTATATGTACGCCGTTGACGTTCGCAGTGGGCCCCGGTGTTCCTATTAAAAATATTGTGAAAGAAGGCTTCTTCGCTTCGCAAACATTTAAGAACATGTTGCAGATTGCGAAGTACTCTTCTTCGTTCTACTACCCGGGTACACCGAAAGTACCAACGCTGCTGATCCATGGCACGCTAGATGAAATTCTTTTCCAGGCTGATCAAGATAAAGCCTTGTGGCAGCGTTACTGTAAGGCTGGTTCCAATGTGGTTTACGAGCAGGTTCCTGGGACTGGGCATTTCATTACTCCAGCTGTGTCCTTCCCACGTATGGTGATACAGTCCGTCAAGTCACTTGAGGGGAATCACCAAACTCCGAACTGTAGTAACCCAGTTATTCTTTAATGCCTGTGCTGGTGTGAAGGACTGGCACGAAGGAAGGTTTATATATGTCTCATCCGCGGAGACGTTTCAGTAAAGTGGCTCTGTCCCTTTGCCTTACCGCTGTTATGGCGGTGGGAGGAAGCGCGGGAGTGGCGTCGGCACACGGTTTCGATGCTGCTGAAAAGCCAATTGATCTGGGTGATCCCCAGCTTATGATGACGGTTGCGGAATCGCAGCATATAGCGAAGCAGCTACCTCCGGTACCGGGAAAAATTAAGTTGCGGAGGGGACCCCATCCCGCTGTTCCAGAATGGGTGAAATCGGATTTTAAAGATGATCCCTTCATGGAAGACGACGCCTGGCACTATGTGGACAAGGGCTATAAGCAAGGCCAGATTATCCGTAAACGTAAATCGTTATGGTCGCAGGTGTACTTCCCCGGCTCGCACTCCATGCAGTATGCATTTGTGTCCTACGATTCCCGCGGATATCCCATGACGGCCACCGCCACACTGGTGGTTCCACCTATTGTGAAGCGTAATGCCGGCATTGTGCAGTGGAATGAGTACATTAACTCCTCCGGCACAAAATGTAAGGTCACTACCCAGCTTAATCAGCCTAATTCGTGGGGTATTATCAATAGCCCCATTGAGTTGATGAGTGCTGCACTTGCATTGGGATACCCAGTTCTTTTCACAGACGCGGAAGGACCGCGTAACTCCTACGCTATTAACCGTTTGTCCGCGCACGTCATGTTGGACTCTATGCGGATGGTGCATCAGCAGCATGATTTCCCTCTGCAGCAGTCCCACTTCGTCTCCATGGGTATCTCCCATGGTGGTCTACAAACTGGGTACACTGCGGTAGAGCAGCCCAATTATGCACCAGAATTAGCGCCCTACATTGAGCAATACATTGTTAATGAAGGCGCACCGGACTTCATTAAACTAGCCCACAGTATGGGGTTGTACGGACAAGTATCAAACGTTCCTAGTGCGTGGGGCGGATTCTTGGTGAGTTTTCTCATTGGCATGATGCGTGAGTATGGGGATCTTCTTCCCCATATGGAACAGTGGCTAACCCCCTACGGTAAAAAGCTCATTAAGGCTAACCGCAATTTATGTATGCCTTTCACTCTTGCCGCAGGTGGGGGAGGTATTTTCAAATATTTGGTGAAGGATGGATTCTTCCGTTCAAAGACGTTTAAGACCGCTTTGAGAATTGCTAAAGATTCCTCATCCTTCTACAACCCCACTATCCCAACGTCCCCCATTTTGTTAGTTCACGGTAAGTTTGATGGAATTCTCTATCAGGCTGAACAAGATGAAGTTCTTTGGCAGCGCTACTGTAATGCTGGTGCTAATGCGGTTTATGAAAAGATACCGTTTACTGGCCACATGATGACTCCGGGTGTGTCAACAACCCGTATGTTCCTCCGCACAGTACTATCGCTTCACGGTGTGAAACAATTGCGGAATTGTCTTGTTCCGGTCATTATCTAGGGAACTATTCCCCGGCGGCTCGCCAATAGCTGGTAACCAATAACTGGCGCTGGTGGCTGATACTAAATAGCTAAATAGCAGTGGTGCCCCGTCCGAACATTCGGACGGGGCACCAACTAGTAGTAAGACTACTTGCAGAGTAGAAGACTACTTGCAGATGCTCTTGCCAACAGAGTGAAGATCCTGGCAGGCCTCAACAACGCGCTCTGCCATGGCAGCTTCAGCCTTCTTCAGGTAGGAGCGGGGGTCGTAGACGGACTTGTCTCCAACCTCGCCCTCAATCTTCAGCACGCCCGAGTAGTTGGTGAACATGTGATCCACTACGGGGCGGGTGAAAGCGTACTGAGTATCGGTATCGACATTCATCTTGACGACGCCGTAGCCCAGGGCTTCTTGAATCTTTTCCTTCTCGGAGCCGGAGCCGCCGTGGAAAACAAAGTTGAAGAACTTTTCGCCCTCGGGAAGTCCTAGCTTCTTGGCGGCAACCTCCTGGCCCATGTTAAGAACCTCGGGCTTCAAGACAACGTTGCCCGGCTTATAGACACCGTGAACGTTACCGAAGGTAGCGGCAAGGAGATAGGGAGCAGTGGAGCCGTCACCAAGAGAATCGATGACGGTGGCGAAGTCGTGCTCGTCGGTGTAGAGCTTGGCGCCGTGCTGAGCCTTCACACCGTCTTCTTCGCCGCCCACAACACCAATCTCGATTTCGAGAAGCTGGTGGTTAGCGGTGGTCTGGGCGTAGAGTTCCTTAGCAATTTCCATGTTTTCGGGCATGGGGATAGCGGAGCCGTCCCACATGTGGGATTGGAAGAGGGGATCTTCGCCACGCTTTACGCGCTCAGCGGATACTGCCAGGAGGGGACGAACGAAACCGTCAAGAGCGTTCTTGGGGCAGTGATCGGTGTGTAGAGCAACGGTAACTCCGTAGTACTTCGCCATGCGGGTGGTGTACTCGGCTAGGGCTACGGCACCAGCTTCCATGCTCTGGACGTGGAGGCCAGAGCCGAACTTTGAGCCGCCTGTACTGAACTGAACAATGCCGTCGGATTCGGCGTCGGCAAGGCCTTTGAGAACAGCGTTGATTGTCTCAGTAGAGGTGCAGTTGATGGCGGGGAAAGCGTAGCCACCTTCCTTGGCCTTCTTTAACATCTCGGCATAAGACTCGGGGGTTGCAATAGCCATAAGGTTTCCTTCGCAGAGATAGGGGCTGTCGGTGTTTCCGTATTCACCTACCATTATGCACCTTTATAGCCAGAAACAAATGTGGAAAATGGACCCGTCTGAACCGATACATTCTGCAGTGACAGGGAGAATTTAGGTTTACCATAGAAAATTTAATGGTGAGCCCAGGTTCATCAGCACTGTTCTGTAGTACTGTTCCGCAATAATCTGCGAAAAGCACAAATAACCATTTCTCGCCTATACTAACCAGGTGATTATTCCCGCATCGCTGGCAGCAACACATGCGACGGTATCCACTACCCTCGCACTTGGACCCCAGTGGCTAGACCCTACCTACCTGCTAGGGAACAATGGCCCCTTCGGTGCATTCGTGCTGCCTGGCATGCTGCTCATTATCTTCATTGAAACCGGACTCCTCTTCCCCCTCCTCCCCGGCGACTCCCTCCTCTTCACCGCCGGATTCCTCTCCATCCAACCCAACGGTTTCGCCCCCATCTGGCTTGTCTGCCTCTCCGCCTCGCTAGTAGCGGTACTCGGCGATCAATGCGCCTACTGGATCGGCAGGAAAAGCGGGGAAGCGCTCCGCACCCACAAAGACAATGCCGTCTTTAAAAAAGAACACCTGGTACAAGCACACCGATTCTTCGAAAAACACGGTGCCGTTACCGTCATCATCTGCCGCTTCGTCCCCATCGTACGAACGTATGCCCCGGTGGTGGCGGGTATGTCGGGCTTCCGCTACCGCGTGTTCCTCTCCTTCGATATTCTCGGCGGACTCCTGTGGGGCACCGGTGTTACCCTCCTGGGTGCCGCACTCGGTAACTTCACATTCGTCCAAGAAAATATTGAGCTGATCTTCCTCTTCGTCATCCTCCTTTCGCTCCTCCCCGCCATTATTACCGCCATTAAAGGCGCTATAGACTCCCGGAACAGCGACCTGCCCCAATCCATCAACCCGGAAGATGCCGCTACCCAAATTCTTGCCGGAACCAGTGATGAGAACGATACGGACGTGCGTAAACGCCTTGTTACAGCATTCCAGTCGGAGCAAGACCATGAAGGGCTCGACGCCGCCGCAATAAAGGAACTTGTCTGCTCCGAACTACTCGACTTCTCCCGCAATGAGGATGCAGCAGCACATGCGTAACTGGGTGAAAACTCGGGCGCACATTTTTCAGGACAGTCTTAAACGCCGATGCCACCGCGTCTACCGCAGCCTTATCCCCATCACCCAGGCTGCCGTCGCAGCATCTGTAGCATGGTGGGTAGCCACCCTTATCTTCCCCGACACAAAACCCTTCTTCGCGCCGGTCTCCGCCATCATTGCCCTAGCCCCAGTGCCCGGCCGTCGCATTAAACGATCCGTCGAAATTGGTGCCGGCACTATTGCCGGCGTTCTTATTGGTGAACTGATTATTGCCCGCATTGGTTCCGGTGTGTGGCAGATTGGCTTCGTTGTTTTTCTGGCGATGGTGATGGCTCTCTTCCTGGGGTCCGGCATGCTGGTCTCTGTACAGGCAGCCTCCTCCGCTATCCTCATTGCTACCCTTATTCCGCCGCATGGGCCGGGTGGTTTGCAACGCGTATGGCACGCCATAATTGGTACCCTCATCGGCATTATTGTGATGGCGTTGATCCCCGCTAACCCCATCCGCGATATTCGCCGTCGTCTTGCCGCAGTTGTGCAAACCGAACGCGACGTGTTGGGTGACGTTGCCATTGGCCTCCGTACGCACAATACAGAGCTGGTGACGAATGCTCTTGTCCATATTCGCGCCACCCAGCCAGCGTTGAATGATATTCGCGATACCCTCTACAACGGTGCTGAAGTGGTCCGTATATCCCCACTGCTGTGGTACGCCCGCAAAGATCTTGAAAAGTGGGAAAAGTTTATTGAGCCACTGGACAATACGGTGCGTAATACGCGCGTACTGGCGCGGCGAGCAGTTGTTATCCTCGACGATAATGTCCAGCTTGATGAGCGTCTCCTGGATGCTATTTCGCAGTTGAGTGACGCAACCGGGGTAGTGCAGTCCATGCTTGCCGAACACGCTAAGTGGCGAACCACAGAACATGAGGCCACGCAGGCACTGATGTCGGTGGCCGTCCGCACCGGTTTTCAGCTGGAACCCGATGATCCGTCTGGAATGCATGGGCTGGTTATGCAAGCCCAGATTCGTTCCACTCTTATTGACCTTTTGCAGGTGTGCGGTATGACGCGGGAGGAAGCTGTGCAGGCTGTTCCTGCAGTGGGTGATACTGGTCACCACCCAGCGTAACCGGCGTAAAAAGTTTTCACTCTTCTCTCGTAACGAGGTAGAATTAGGTAACGGGTCTGCAGGGTAGGCCCGGGTTTTTCATTTTGTGCCCACATTGCTCCTGTGCCACCACTGTCCGGAAAGACCGACAGCATAGGTTACGTGATGTTCCCACCCCTGCCGGCTCGGTCAAAGAAAGAACGAGAATATGGCAGCGATCGTCATCAACGGAGCCCAGTGGGGCGATGAAGGCAAAGGTAAGGCCACCGACATTCTCGGCGGTCACGTCGACTTCGTCTGCAAACCCAATGGCGGCAACAACGCCGGCCACACTGTCGTGGTCAGCGGCGAAAAGTATGAGCTGAAACTGCTCCCCGCCGGTATCCTCACCCCCAATGTCACTCCCGTCATTGGTAATGGTGTGGTCGTCAACCTTGAGGCTCTCTTCCAGGAAATCGATGGCCTGGAATCCCGCGGTGCTGACTGCTCACGTCTCCGCATCAGCTCTAATGCCCACCTCGTAGGGCCCTACCACCAAACCATCGATAAAACCACCGAACGCTTCCTCGGTAAGCGCGCCATTGGCACCACTGGCCGCGGTATTGGCCCCTGCTACGCCGACAAAGTTAACCGCATTGGTATCCGCGTCCAAGACATTTTTGACGAATCCATCCTCCGTCAAAAAGTGGAAGGCACCCTGCGTGCTAAGAACGAAATGCTGGTGAAAGTCTACAACCGCCCCGCATTCGACGTGGACGAAATTGTGAACTACTTCCTGCAGTACCGCGACCGCCTGGCCCCCATGGTATGCGACACCAGCCTCCTCCTGAATAAGGCTCTTGACGAGGGTAAATCCGTCCTTATGGAAGGCGGCCAGGCCACCATGCTGGACGTGGACCACGGCACATACCCCTTCGTTACCTCCTCCAACCCGTCCGCAGGTGGTGCCTGCGTGGGCTCCGGTATTGGCCCCACCCGCATCACCCATGCCGTCGGAATTATTAAGGCTTACACCACCCGCGTTGGCGCTGGCCCATTCCCCACCGAGCTCTTCGACGAATCCGGTGAGTTCCTCCGCGAAACCGGCCACGAGTACGGTGTTGTTACCAAGCGTCCCCGCCGCTGTGGCTGGTTCGATGGTGTTGTTGCCGAGTACGCGTCCCGCATTAACGGTTTCACCGACATGTTCGTGACGAAGCTCGACGTCCTCACCGGTCTGAAAGAAATCCCCGTCTGCGTTGCCTACGAAGCAGACGGCAAGCGTTTTGACCACATGCCGGAAAGCCAAAGCGATTTCCACCACGCGAAGCCCATCTACGAAATGCTGCCTGGCTGGACTGAAGACATCACCACCGCGCGCACGTTCGATGATCTGCCCGAGAATGCCCAGAAGTACATGAAGCGTCTGGAAGAACTCTGTGGTACCCGCATCTCCTACATTGGTGTTGGCCCCGGCCGTGACGAGAATGTCGTCATTAACGACCTCGTGGCCGAAATCGAGGGCTAATACAGGGTAGCTCGATAGGGCTTAGCTAGAGTCCATTAAGAGAGAGCCCACTAAAAGCTCACTAAAGAAAACTCAATAAACAGGAGAACGCCCGCACGGGAGGATCCGCAAAGGATCTTCCGGCGGGCGTTCTGCTATCCAGCACTGGTGTTAATCCCAGCACTCGACATTGCGGGCCTGAGGGAGGGAATCCTTATGAAACACAGGGTTGTGGCCACTGTCCTTTTGACTGTTGTAGTCGCGGAGAAGCTCAATAGCTAGCCCACCAAGCGGAATAACTGCCACCAGGTTAATAGTGGCCATAATACTCATGGAGATATCCGCCAAGGCCCACACAAAGTCCAATGCGGCCAAGGATCCCCCAAACACACACAGCACCACCAGAATACGGAACCACATAAGGGCCTTCTTCGATTCTGTGAGGAATTGGATATTGCACTCCCCGTAGTAGTAATTACCAATAATGGAACTGTACGCCAGGAAGAACAACACCACAGCCAAAACCGGATTAGCCCAACTTCCTAGCTGGTGGGCAAGCGCATGTTGAGTAGCTACGGCGCCATCATCCACCCCATAGTCGGGGTTATTAAGCAGAATGATGAAGGCCGTCACCGAGCAAATAATAAGGGTATCGAAGTAGACACCCAGGGTTTGTACAAAGCCCTGTTTTACCGGGTGTGACACTGCCGCCGTGGCGGAAGCATTAGGAACAGACCCCATACCGGCCTCGTTGGAGAAGAGACCACGGCGAATACCAATCATCATGGCTGCACCAATACCGGCTCCGGCTACCTGTTTTGCCCCGAAAGCGCACTGGAAAATGAGGGAGATGGCGCCGGGAATTTTGGCCCCGTTGACAATGCATACGTAAAGCCCGAGGACGATGTACACCACCGCCATAATGGGAACTAGCACTTGTGAGACGGCACTGATTCGCCAAATTCCACCAAAAATAACTGCCGCTGTTAACGCTGAGATAACAAGGGCAAGAGCAAGATTAACCCACTTCATATTGTCTGAATTGTGGATGAGGGGCTTCAACGCTTGCGATGTTGTTTCGGTAATAGAGTTGGCCTGCACCATATTAAAGACAAAACCATAGGTAAACGTAATGGCGATAACGAAGAGGATAGCCAGCCACCGTTTCTCTAAACCTTTTTCAATATAGTAGGCGGGACCACCTCGAAATGCTCCTGTCGCTTTATCTTTCACCTTATAAAGCTGCCCCAACGTGGACTCGACAAAAGCCGTCGCCCCACCCACAATGGCGAAAAGCCACATCCAGAAGAGAGCGCCTGGACCACCCAAGGCAATAGCCACAGCCACACCCACAATATTGCCGGTACCAACGCGGCTTGCCGCCGATACTGTGAATGCGCGGAATGCGCTAATGCCCTTCTTTCCGCCCTCTTGCTTTTCCGGCTGCTCCACGAGGGTACGCATCATCTCCGGCAGGTGGCGTATTTGTACCACAACAGTCCGGATGGAAAAGTAAAGACCAGCAATAGCCAATAACGCCATTAACACATACCCATATATGTTGTTAATGCTGCCCAGTAGTTCGGTGGCATTCTTCATGGGCAATAGTTTAATGGGAGATAACGCGAATAATGGTAGTGTCGTTCTAGTGCTCACAGACCTGGTCACCCAAATAGAAGGATTTATATCCTCCCATATCCTCATTTTTGTGCTCGTTGGCCTCGGCATTGTCTTTACCGTTGCCACTCGAGGTGTACAGTTCCGCCTCTTCGGGCACATGTGGCACCTCATGCTCGATTCACGGAAGCAAAAGGGCACCTCCCTCTCCAGCTTTCAAGCATTCACAGTGGGTCTCGCTTCACGCGTGGGCACCGGTAATATCGCCGGTGTTTCCCTGGCACTTATCGTGGGCGGTCCCGGCGCTCTCTTCTGGATGTGGATAGTGGCGCTCCTGGGCATGGCGACCAGCTTCATGGAAAGCACCCTTGCCCAAATCTTCAAAGTGAAGGGGAAGGACGGACTCTCCCACGGTGGCCCCGCCTACTACATTGAGCGCGGTCTGGGCTCCCGCACGTGGGGTGTTATATTTGCGGCTCTCCTCGTCTTTTCCTATGGGCTTATCTTCCCCATGGTGCAGTCGAATACTATTGCCCAGCAGTTCAAATCCACCGCCGGCATACCCGTGTGGGTGACGGCCCTCGTTCTCGTGGCTATCAGTATCCCCATCATGTTGGGTGGGTTGCGCCGGGTTGCGAAGGTAACAGAGCACCTTGTGCCCATTATGGCCATTATTTATCTGCTGGTGTCGCTTATTACCATCCTTATGAATATCACCGACCTGCCGCGTGTGTTCTCCGATATTTTCGCGGGTGCTTTTGGTCTACGAGCAGGCCTAGCCGGTGTGGGCGGGGGACTCTGGGCCACCATGTTCAACGGTGCTAAGCGTGGTCTTTTCTCCAACGAGGCGGGACAGGGGTCCATGCCCAATGGGGCCGCCACCGCTGACGTGCCGCACCCGGTGGTACAGGGGCTTATTCAGTCCCTTGGTACTTTCGTGGACACCATCATCGTCTGCTCCATGACGGGTTTCATGATCCTGCTGGCTGGTCCCAGTGTTTATACACCCGGGCAGGAATTGGAGGACGGGATCCTGGCACAGACTGCACTGACACACCATCTGGACTACGGTACCGGCTGGACAGTGTGGTTTATGTCCATTGTTATCTTCCTCTTCGCCTACTCCAGTACCCTGGGCTATTCCGTGTTCGCCGAGATTAACGTGAATTATTTGGGGTGGACGAAACACGGCAGCACCATACTGCATGTTGTGATGATTGCGGCGACGGGGTTGGGGTCTATAGCGGCGTTGCCGCTGGCATGGTCCCTGGCGGATCTTTCCCTGGCGCTGATGACCATTATTAATATGGTGGCGGTAGCGCTTCTTATGAAGTACGGTGTGCGGTGCTTGTGTGACTATGATAGGCAGCGCAAGGCCGGTATTGAGACTCCCGTATTTGTGGAAACTCCCGGGTTTTTCCCCAAGGCGGTTCCCGATTCTGCCTGGGTTGCTCGTCACGAGAATGAATAACTCTGGTAGTAGACGCCTTATGGTGCTGTTTGTGTGGTAATCGTGCTCTATCATGAGAGCTAACACCACGCTGAGAAGGAGCCTCCCATGACCACACCACCCGTCTTGCCCCGCATTGGTACTGCCCAAACTCCAGGTGCGACACGGGTTATGCTACTGGGATCGGGTGAGCTCGGTAAGGAAGTCACTATTGCCTTCCAGCGGCTCGGCGTTGAAGTGATTGCCGTGGACCGCTACTACGGTGCCCCGGCCCAGCAGGTAGCACATCGCAGCTACACCATTAATATGGCTAACCCGGACGAACTCCTCCCTCTTATTCGAGAGGAACGGCCGGACTATGTTATTCCCGAAATTGAAGCTCTTGCCACGGACGCGCTCGCGCTTATCCAGGAGGAGGGTACGTCCACGGTTATCCCCACTCCACGGGCAGTGCAGCTCACAATGAACCGCGAGGGTATCCGCCGGCTCGCCGCGGAAGAATTAGGGCTTCCAACATCCCCCTACCAGTTCGCATCGTCGCGGGAAGAGATGAAAGAGGCTATCCAGAATGTGGGTATGCCGTGCGTTGTGAAGCCTATTATGTCGTCGTCGGGGCATGGGCAAACGGTGGTACGCCACGCTGATGATATTGATGCTGCATGGGACCACGCCCGCGACGATTCCCGCGTGGACCAGGGGCGCGTCATTGTAGAGGGGTTTGTTGACTTCGACTACGAAATTACCCTGCTTACCGTGCGGGGACGGGATCCCCAAACGGGCGAGACGAGCACCTATTTCTGCGCTCCCATTGGTCACCACCAGGACAATGGGGACTATGTGGCATCGTGGCAGCCCCAGCCTATGACGGATGCGGCATTGGCAAACGCTCGTAAAATTGCGGACAAGGTGACGTCCGCACTCGGTGGCCGCGGCATTTTTGGGGTAGAGCTTTTCGTCAAGGGGGACGATGTTCTCTTCTCAGAAGTATCACCCCGCCCGCATGATACGGGACTCGTCACCATGGCGTCGCAGCGTTTTAGCGAGTTTGAACTGCATGCCCGAGCCGTATTGGGGCTCCCCGTGGATACGACGCTGCTTTTCCCGGCGGCCAGTAGTGTAGTGAAGTCGCCGTGTGAGGGCGAGGGCCTGGGCTTTACCGGGGTTGCCGATGCTTTAGCTATTCCGGGTACTGATGTGCGCCTCTTTGGTAAGCCGGAAGCGCATGTGGGACGTCGCATGGGGGTTGTGGTGGCAACAGGTGTCGATGTGGAGGATGCTTTGCAGAAATCACAATCGGCAGCCCAGAAGATTCACGTCGTTCGGTAAGATTTTCCTAATAATAAGAAACTTTTTATCCACAATCACGACAAAATTTCGTATAGTTGTCACAAACCCTTAGCTACTTCATAACAACAGGAAACGAGGATTGAATGGTATCGGCACAACGGCCACGCATCGGTGTGGTCCGTGAGACCGCGCCGGGCGAGCGTCGTGTAGCGCTTGTCCCGAAGGTCATCACACAACTTATTGGAAAAGGACTAGACGTTATTGTCGAATCCGGCGCAGGTGAAGCTGCACTACTTCCAGACAGTGCATTCGAATCTGCCGGCGCAGTTATTGGAAATCCCTGGGACTGTGACGTTGTTGTCAAGGTTGCAGAACCCAGCACCGACGAGATCGCTAAGCTCTCCGCAGGTACACGGCTTATTGGTTTCCTCAATCCACGTTCCCAGGAAAACCAGATTGGGGAACTGAAAGCCAAGGGTGTGGAAGCCTACGCCATGGAGGCTATTCCGCGTATCTCCCGCGCCCAGGTGATGGATGCATTGAGTTCTCAGAACAACGTGGCCGGCTACAAAGCCGTGCTAGTTGCCGCTGACAACCTCACTCGTTTCTTCCCCATGCTCACCACCGCCGCCGGCACTGTAAAACCCGCCACCGTTATGGTGCTCGGTGTTGGTGTCTCCGGCCTGCAGGCTCTTGCTACCGCCCGCCGCCTGGGCGCCCGCACCATTGGCTACGATGTGCGCCCCGAGGTTGCCGAGCAGGTTAAGTCCGTGGGCGCTAAGTGGCTCGACCTGGGTATTGAAGCCGCTGGTGAAGGTGGCTACGCCCGTGAACTTACGGAGGAAGAAAAGGCTCTCCAGCAGGAGCGTCTCGCCGCTGCCATTGGTGATGCCGACGCAGTTATTACTACTGCACTTGTTCCTGGTCGCCGTGCCCCCATTCTCGTTACTGCCGATGCTGCTTCCCGCATGAAGCCCGGTTCCGTCATTGTTGACCTCGCTGGTGAAACTGGCGGCAACTGTGAACTCACTGAACCTGGTAAGACCGTTGTGAAGAACAGTGTTACCATCTGCTCCCCGTTGAATCTTCCCGCCACCATGCCGGAACACTCCTCGGAGCTCTACGCTAAAAACATTCAGGCTCTCCTGGAACTCATGCTCAACGATGAGGGTGCTCTCGCTCCCGACTTCGAGGACGAGATTCTGGCCAGCGCCTGCGTCACCCGTGACAAGGAGGCCTAGCCCATGTCTGCCAACGACCTGCTACTCCTTATAGCCCTCATCGTCCTGGCCGGCTTTGTCGGCTTCTCGGTGATCTCCAAGGTCCCCAATTCTCTCCACACCCCCCTCATGTCCGGCACGAACGCCATTCACGGCATTGTCGTCCTGGGTGCCATGTGGGTACTCGGTTCTGTCGATCTCAGCTCTGACAACACCGCCATTAATGTCCTTCTTGCCATTATCCTGTTCGTCGCTGTTGTCTTCGGCACGTTGAACGTTGTGGGCGGCTTTGTCGTTACCGACCGCATGCTCGAAATGTTCAAACCCAAAGAGCGCAAACCCATTGAGGAGGCACAAGACTAATGACCATCACAGCTAATGTGCTCTACATTATTGCCTTCGTCCTCTTCATCTACGGCCTGTCCGGACTGACCGGCCCCTCCACCGCCGTCCGTGGTAACAAGATTGCTGCCATCGGTATGGTTATTGCCTTCATTGGCACCATTTTGAAACTCGCCGACAAAGAAGCCGACACCGACGCCAGCTACACCCTGAACTGGATTCTGATTGTTGTTGGCCTCATTGTAGGTACCGCTATTGCTGTTCCCGTTGCCCGTAAAACCAAGATGACCGAAATGCCGCAGCTCGTGGCTATCTTCAACGGTCTTGGTGGCGGCACCGTGGGACTCATTGCACTATGCGAAGCCATGGAATACCGCGGCTTCAAAGGCAACCTCATCGCTGAGGAAGCAAACGTTGCTGGTTCCTCCACCGTCCTCACCACCACCGTTGTTATTGGCTCCATTCTTGCCGCCATCATCGGTTCGGTGTCCTTCTGGGGATCCATTATTGCCTTCTCCAAACTGCAGGGTATTCTCCCCGGCCGCCCCATTGGCCTCGGTAAAGCCCAGCAGGCTGTAAACGCTATCCTGTTCATTGCCGCCGTCGCTTTCGCTATCGTTATTGGCTGCAACACCGGTGAGTTCGGCAATATCTGGTGGATGCTTGGCCTTATCATTGTGTCCGCTCTGCTCGGCCTCATGCTGGTGCTCCCCATTGGTGGCGCCGACATGCCGGTCGTTATCTCCTTGCTGAACGCCATGACGGGTCTTTCCGCCGCCGCTGCCGGCCTGGCTATTAACAACACCGCCATGATCGTCGCCGGTATGATCGTCGGTGCATCCGGTACCATCCTCACGAACCTCATGGCGAAAGCTATGAACCGCTCCGTCGCCAACATTGTGGCGGGTGGCTTCGGTGGAGGTAGCAGTGCTGCCTCCGGTGCTGCTGCAGAACATGGCCCGGTGAAGTCCACCACTGCTGCAGACGTTGCCATTCAGATGGCATACGCCAACGAAGTCATTATTGTTCCCGGTTACGGTATGGCTGTTGCCCAGGCGCAGCACGCTGTGAAGGAAATGGCTGCCCTGCTTGCCGAGCGTGGCGTGCCCGTGAAGTACGCTATCCACCCAGTGGCTGGCCGTATGCCTGGCCACATGAACGTTCTTCTGGCTGAAGCCGGTATCGACTACGACGCCATGAAGGAAATGGACGAGATTAACGGCGAGTTCAACCGTTGCGACGTGGCACTGGTGATTGGTGCTAACGACGTCACTAACCCGGCGGCGAAGGACGATCCAGGCTCACCCATCTATGGCATGCCCGTTCTGAATGTGGCAGAAGCCCACTCCGTCATCGTCTCCAAGCGTTCCATGAGCTCTGGCTACGCTGGCATTGATAATCCGCTGTTCTACCAGCCGCAGACCTCCATGCTCTTCGGTGATGCAAAAGACTCTGTCGATGCCATTGTGGAAGAACTTAAGGCTATGTAACAGCCCCATAATTGTTGCCATTGGGCGGCGCTAAAACGCTGTCTTATGGTTAACGACTACCAAACTGAATATGACGTAAGAGGCTACCTCCAGTAACAGTAAAACTGCTGGAGGTAGCCTCTTTTTAAGAAAGAAGAAGAGTGACAAGCGTCTCTCCTTTTTGTAGAAACTAAGTAAAAATGGCAACTATTCTCAGTTTCTTTGGAAACTTAGAGATTATTCCATTGCGGAGTGTTTCCAAAAACTTAATAATAAGGCATAGTAGACTCTCTCTGTTTACCGTTATTTCGCCTATCTCTCCCTGCGCCCTTGGCGTAAATGGGAATTAACGAAGAAAGGATCTGGCGTGTTCCAGACCAGTAAAACTCTTGCTACCCTGGTAGCCTCTGTAGCCATCATTTCCAGCACTGCTGCTGTTGCTTCCGCAGCCCCCTGCTACCAACCACTTCCGGAACTGGATTCCAGCACCGTCCGCTCCACCACGGAGGGAACCGGCAAGTCTGCTACCAGCATTACCGACGCCATTATGAAGAATGGCACCAAGCCAGTTGCTCCCCAAGGTGTGAATGACTGGAACTGCAAGCCCAGTGCAGATAAGCCAAACCCCGTTGTTCTTGTTCACGGCATGTCCATGACCGCTAATAGTGCATGGGCCGGTCTTGGCCCAGTGCTCAAGGAACAGGGCTACTGCGTCTACGCCATGAACCTCCCCAAGGACCCCGATGGCCTTATGTCCAAGGCCATGCGCATTGTGGGCCTTGACTTCGGTGGTCTGTCTGACATTGAAGCTGCCGCAACCTACTCCGCCGCATTCATCAACGAAGTGCTGAAGAGCACCCACACGGATAAGGTTGACCTGGTTGGTTACTCCGAGGGTGGCACCATCTCCAACCTCATTGCCCACACCTACGGCTCTGCCCACATCAACAAGATTGTGACCATGGCCGGCATTAACGTTGGCATTAACCCCCTCTCCCTGCAGGATAAGAAAGCCATCTTCAAGGATGATGGCCAGCCTGCCGTTATCGGTAATATCCTCAACGGACTCTCTGTTGCTGCCGCCCAGATGATGACCGGCTCCGAAATCTCCACCAAGCTGACCACCCCGGATACTGTTGCTGGTATTAACTACACCAACATTTCCTCCAAGTATGACGAGTTCGTCATGATGTCCAAGCACAACCCCAACTTCCAGAAGGCTGTGCCGGGTGCCACCGTCACCAATATCACCCTGCAGGATGGCTGCAATAAGGATCGCTCCGACCACCTCACCGTGCCATACAACCACCGCATTTGGGCACTCACCATCAATGCCCTTGCTGGCCAGCAGGTAAAGGAAGTTCCGTGCCTCGTCGCACTGCCTTTCCTCCGTTCCTACGGTGACTAACCAGCACTACTGGTTGCAGCACCACTGACATAAGTTCCCTTTATTGGGATCACACACTCCGGCATGCGAAAGCATGACGGTATCAGGGAGTAGCGGAAGCGGGGGAAGAGCCACTTCGGTGGTCTTCCCCCGCTTCTCTGCTCTTTTTCTATATGTGGGCGCCAGTGTGTGAAGCACTTATAGGGTTCTATGTGGTGCTTACGCAGTGCGCTTGGGTGGGTGTTTAGCCGCCGCCAAGCGTTCCTTCCGTAACAATGGAATAGCCGGAATATCGAGGGGGGCTAGTTCCGCTGCCGGCACGCCTAACACCTGCGCAATAAGGTAATCCGCTAATTGGGGGTTACGGGCAAGGCACGGGCCATGCATATAGGTGGCAATAATACTGCCCTGCACCGCACCATCCACCAGGCCCGTAGCGGGAATACTGCTGCCGGCAGGAATACTATTACCTACCCCATATTTCACACGGGATAAGGGACGCGCATCCGGCCCTAATACTGTTGCACCCATGTGGTTTTCAAAACCCATAAGAGGCTCTGTGAGAAACGGCTCAGCTAGCCCTTCGGTAAGTGGCGTTCCCACCAGTTCACCAATAGAGCGGGTAGCCTGCGGAACAGTTGTTACGTCCAGCAAACCAACACCCTCCGCATGGGAGCCATCAGCCACCTGGAACCACTCACCCAACATTTGTAGACCAGCGCAAATAGCCAGCAGTGGGCGCCCTGCTTCCACCGCGGTAAACAAACCACGATGCGTGCGCAGATGCTTAGAGGCCAGAATCTGGGCAACGTCCTCGCCACCACCCATCGTATAAATGTCGCAGCTGGAGGGAACATCGTCTTGCAGGGTAATACGAATAATCTCCGCCTGGTAGCCGCGGCGGCGCAACCGTTCCCGCAGCACCAGCGCATTACCGTCATCACCATAGGTACTCATAATGTCGGGCAGAAGAGCACCAATATGGATAACAGAGTCTTTCCCCGGCGTGGGGTTGTGGAGATTGTGGAGGGAACTCACTGCATATCCTCCTTATGCGGGCGCTCCTTATGAGGGCGGAAGGTGGGATCATCGGCAGTTCCGGCGCCAGCACCAGTAAGACGGCGAAGATCGCGGAAGAGATCACGGAAAGCTGTGTAATTGGCCAACACTTCCACCCGGCCCGGGGGACACTGCCGAATGGCCTGCAGCGGGTCGTGGACAAGCTGGTGTTCCACCCCTGCATAAGTGAGCCGTACGGATAGATCAGTGCCGCGTTCCCCGGCACAGAAAACGTTTGTGTCGGAGAAGTTTTCGAAACGCACATCCCACAGCCAGCTGAGGTCAAAACCGTCAGCTTCCTGCCCATTGACGGCAATAACCAAGGAATCGGCAGTGCGATCCACCATGTTGAGGGCCTCCTGCCAGCCAGCCGGATTTTTGGCCAGCAGCAGATGAATTTCGCGATTATCCAGGGTGATAGTGGTGTAGCGTCCCGCCACATCATTCACAGACTCGGCGGCCTCCACAGCGGCCGTGGGATTAATCTGCATGGCCACGGCGGCGGCCACGGCCTGGGCTGCATTACCGCGGTTAGCCCGCCCCGGTACACGCAAATGCAGGGGAAGGTTCAGCCCATCGGGGCCGTGCAGAGTAGTGTCATCCACCCACCAGTCGGGAGTGGGGCGGCGGAATTCGCGGCCATCGGCTAGTGGTTCAACTGCCCACCAGTCACCATCACTGTGCATAATGGCCGCATTATTGCGGGGGCTGGTGGTGGCATCATTGGCCCACCCGCCGCCGGTACTTACCCAGATGACGTTCTTGGCGTCGTAGGCGGCAGACGTCACCATCATGTCGTCGCAGTTTGCCACCACAATAGTGTCCGGGTGGGCGGCGACGGCCTCGCGGAGGCGCCGTTCGATGGTGTTAATTTCGCCCACGCGATCCAATTGATCGCGGGAGAGGTTGAGGAGGACGAGGACAGTAGGGGAGAGGGCGTCCATCACGTGGGGGACGTGCATTTCGTCCACTTCCAGGCAGATGGCGTCCGCGTCCAGATCCTGGTTGAGGGCACTGACAATGCCGGCATCCATATTGTCGCCGCCATCATTGGTGGCCACGGTGTAGGCGGTGCGGAGGGCATTTGCAGCCATGCGGGTGGTGGTAGATTTTCCGTTTGTTCCCGTCACGATCATGGACATGCGTTGGCCAGCAAGTTTAGCCATAATGTTGGGATCGACTTTGAGTGCTACAAGGCCGCCGATCATGCCGCCGTTTCCGCGGCCGAGGGTACGCGAGGCCCAGCGTGCGCCAAAACACGCCCAGCGTGCGAGTGTTCCTCGGAAACCAAGAGAGGCATCTGTCATGCACTTATTCTAAAGGCCAGATGGGGAGGGGAAGAATTCTCGCTATGGCGTGGCTTATGGGGCAGCTCGTCTTGTGGCCACTTTATAGAAACCTGGCGTGCGTTTTCCTCCCAGATCGGTAGTATGACGAGCACAAGGATTATTCCTTTTCCCCTGGTTGGGACCCTGATTATAGCCTCAGAGTTTTCTAGGAGTGGGACATGTCCGCTGTTATCGGTTGGCTCGCGGAACAACCCTTACTTGTGCTCATGCTCATCATGGCATTGGGCTTCTTCGTCGGTCGTATTCGTATTGGGTCTTTTTCCCTCGGCGTCGCCGCAGTTCTTTTCGTCGGCCTCATCATTTCGGCGCTCTTCACCCACTACGGGCACCCCATTCAACAGCTACATATTGTGTGGGTGATGGGGTTGACGCTTTTCGTCTACACCATTGGTCTAGCGTCCGGCTCGTCCTTCTTCCGGGCTCTCCGAACAGAGGGCTTGGGACTTAATCTCCTGACCGTCGGCCTGGTTTTAGTGAGCGCCGCCGTCACCGTTGGCATCGTGGCATTGTTCAAGATGGAACCCATTATTTCCGCGGGTATGTTCACTGGTGCGTTGACGAATACGCCAGCACTTGCCGCTGTCTCCAATGCTCTTCCCATCTTGTCAGACTCGGCGGCTGTGAAGGCGCAGGGAAGTCTAGATGCTGCCCAGAGTATCCCCACAGTTGGCTACGCCTTGGCCTATCCCATGGGTGTGCTGGCATCTATTGCGGCGCTTGCGCTCTTCCAAAAGATTTTCCATGTTAATCATGAGGAAGAGGCGATACGTGCCGGGGTGGCTGCGGTTCCCATTTTCACCCGCAATATTCTTATTACGCGTGCGGGAGATATCCGTATCGTGGACCTCAATAAGGCTATTGGCCAGCATGTTATTGTGTCCCGTATGCTCCCCCCGGACGCTTACGACGTTGACGGCCAGCTCGTCCTGGGCCAGGCAGATGCTGAGAACATCACTGTTGATGCCAGCAAAATGCAGATAGCGTCCATCTACGACACAATCAGTGCAGGCATGATCGTGTGCGTTACCGGCACACAAGAAGCACTCGATGCGGCGACAGAATATTTGGGAGAAGAATCCGCCATTGATCTTGCCTACTATGACGTTACGTCCGGGCTACGCCGCATGTTCGTCTCTAATCCCAGCGTCGTTGGTGTAAGGCTGGGCGACCTGGGACTGCAAAGCAAGTACGGTATCCTCATCACCCGTATTCGGCGTGGTGACAAAGATATGGTTGCCACCGATGATTCCCGCCTTGAACTGGGGGATCGTGTTCGCGTCGTCACCAATAAAGAAAACCTGGGACGAGCTGCCCGCATTGTTGGCGACTCTTACAAGAGCCTCTCGGAGATCGACATTCTTACCTTCTCGGTGGGCATTGCGCTGGGGCTTCTCGTCGGGAAAATTCCCTTCCCTATTCCCGGCGGTGGTGTCCTGGAGCTAGGTTCCGCCGGCGGCCCCCTTATCGTTGGCCTCATTCTGGGGGCGTTGGGACGGACTGGCCCCATTGTGTGGCGTATTCCCTACTCCTCTAACCTCACCATCCGGCAGTTAGGCATTACCTTCTTCCTGGCCGGAATTGGCGCTAACGCCGGCGGCGACTTCTTGAAGGCAATCAAGAATCCCAGTTCGTTGACGATAATTGCGGTAGGTGCAGTATTGACGTTCGTGTTGACGTCACTCACTCTCATCATTGTCTACAAGGGCTTTAAGCTGCCCTACGGTACAGCAATGGGAGTGGCTGCGGGGCTCTTCACGCAACCTGCCACCCTCGGCTACGCCAATGACCAAACAAATAATGAGCTGCCGAACACGGGCTACTCAACAGTTTTCCCCATGGCGATGATCGCGAAGATTATTGTGGCGCAAGTCCTTGTTGTCGTCATGGTGAAAATGGGTATCGGGGTGTAGCGATAGCTACCTGAGTGTGTAGCTATCACTAGAACGCTTTGGTAATAAAAGTCTTAGCGATCCACGGCCAGAGGTGAGATACCTCTACATAGTTGGCTTTAATAGACTTTGCCGTAGCGCCACTTACTGAGGAGAGCACACCTACCAGGACGGGCCCCTGCAGGAACGGACCGCCTGAATCGCCAGGCTCCTGCTTACCCCACTCGCTGTAGGTAACAAACATCTTCCCGTAGCGCGCCTCATAGTGCCCCACGACCTTCGCCTTCCCCGCCCGGAGAGGGTAGCGTCCCATTCCCCAACCGTAGGTGTGGCCGAAAGTGTTTTCTTTAGCCGGAAGCGGGGACAGCAGCGCGAAGGGGCGACCCACCTGCATTGTGTTGAGATGCAGGAGGGCTACGTCCCAGCTGCCGTAATGGTAGGCACCCGTAAACCCAACCGTGTTGGTGGCTTTATTGCCGAAGCCAACAGTGCCTTTTACCTTGTCCCCATTGCCCACGCAGTGAGCTGCCGTCAGAACCCATGAGGGGGAGATGAGGGTGCCGGTGCAGAGGGCTCTACCGGATATTACTTTTGTAACGTAGGGCAGGTTGGGGGCGATAGTGGTGGTGTCAATAGCGGACGCAGTGGGCGCCAGACCTGCCGTCACGCTTACGGTGGTTCCCAGGGTAATTCCCAGGGTAAGGAGTGCGGCAGCGGCTACAGAGGGAAGAGTTTTTGTCATAGAGTCCTTAGAAGTTTGCGTATGTTAATTGCGGACAGTGGGCTACTCGTCCAGTTCCGTCAGGGCACGGTTGACGGCGCTGACAACAGCACACAGTGACGCCACGTTAATGGAGGAGGCAATGCCGGCACCGTGGACGGGAATACCGTTTACTTCGCATTCCACGTAGGCGGCGGCATCGGCGTCAAAACCGGCGGTGATGGCGTGCTCCTGGTAGTCAATAATGCTGACGTCAATATCCAGTTCGTGGAGGGCATCCACAAATGCTGCCAGCGGGCCGTTGCCGGTGCCGGAGATTTCGCATTCTTTGCCGTGCCAGAGAACGGTGGCGGTTATGGCGTCATCACCATTATCGGCAGTGGCCAGTGAGTGGTCTATGCGCTGCAGTGGTTCTGCCCGGTCCAGGTATTCCGAGGAGAACAGATCCCACAGCTGTTTGGAGTTCATTTCGCCACCCTTGGAGTCGGTGACGTGCTGTACCGTCTTGGAAAATTCGATCTGCATACGACGCGGCAGGCGAATACCGTGGTCGGTTTTCATAATGTAGGCAATGCCGCCCTTGCCGGACTGCGAGTTCACACGAATAACGGCCTCGTAGGTGCGGCCAATATCCTTGGGGTCGATGGGCAGGTAGGGGACTTCCCAGGTGACGTCGTCAACATTCTTGTCAGTCCGTGCGGCCACCTCGTTGAGGTCGTCGAAGCCTTTGTTGATGGCATCTTGGTGGGAGCCGGAGAAGGCGGTAAAGACCAGGTCGCCGCCGTAGGGTTGGCGGGGGGTGACGGGCATCTGGTTGCAGTATTCGACGGTTTCCCGGATTTCGTTGATGTCGCTGAAGGTGATTTGCGGGTCCACACCGCGAGTCAGCATATTGAGGCCCAAAGTGACCAGGTCGACGTTGCCGGTGCGTTCGCCGTTGCCGAAGAGGCAGCCTTCAATGCGGTCGGCGCCGGCCATGAAACCGAGTTCGGCGGCGGCGATGCCGGTGCCGCGGTCATTGTGGGGGTGCAGGGAGAGGATGGTGGCGTCCCGGTGGGCGAGGTTGCGGCTCATCCATTCTATTTGGTCGGCGTACACGTTGGGGGTGGTCATTTCGACGGTGGCTGGCAGGTTGATAATGATGGGATTATCGGGTGTGGCGCCGACGGTTTCGGTGACGGCATCGCAGACGTCTTTGGCGAAGGCCAGTTCGGTGCCGGTGAAGGATTCGGGGCTGTATTCCCAGCGCCAGTTAGTGTCGGGGTAGTCCTTGGCGATACTGCTGACCAGTGCGGCGGCGTCGGTGGCGAGTTTTTTAATGGCGGACTTATCTTTCCGGAAGACGACGCGGCGCTGCAGGATACTGGTGGAGTTGTAGAAGTGGACGATGACGTTGGGGGCGCCGGCGCAGGCGTCAAAAGTGCGGCGTATGAGGTCCTCGCGGCACTGTACCAGGACTTGGATGGTGACGTCGTCGGGGATGGCGTCGTCTTCGATAATTTCGCGCAGGAAGGTGTAGTCGGTTTGGGAGGCGGAGGGGAACCCTACCTCAATTTCCTTGTAGCCCATGCGTACTAAGAGGTCGAACATGCGGCGTTTGCGGGCGGGGCTCATGGGGTCCACCAGGGCTTGGTTACCGTCTCGCAGATCGACGGCACACCACAGGGGGGCGTGGTCGATGACGGTGTTGGGCCAGGTGCGGTCCGGCAAGGTGACGGCTTCCACTTCGTCTGCGTAGGGGCGGTAGCGGAATGCTGGCATGGAGGAGTTTTTCTGTTTATTCCAGCTGGGTTGGTTTGCCAGTGCGGGTGTGGCGGGTGGGGTGATGGTGGATGCGGAAGAGACAAAAGTGGTGGAGGTAGCCATGGTAAATAACCTCTACAAAGGTGGTCATGAGAATAATGCTGACATCTACGCTGCACACTATCTAGCCATAAACTATGTAGTCACAGACTGTGATGAAAAAACGACACTGGCGGCAATACTGCCAAAGCGCAGTGAAAAGAATGGGGGGCGAACCGGCACGCAGAACCCCGCGGCGGGGAGCCAGTTCTTTAACGGGCCCCGTCGCGGCAGCCAAGTAGTAGGGATGCCCAACGCATACGCACAGTGTATATGGTTTAGTGCCCGGGTGGGGATAGTTTGGTGAATTTTAGCGCGTAGTGAACAGTTTTCTGCGGCTCATTTGGTGAATACCAGGTACAGTTTTCCTCATGATGTCTTCGCTCGTCGCCTCTCAGTCAGGCGAGATGGACCAGCAGTTTAGCCGCCGCACGCTCACGAAATATGCGTGGCTGTCCATTGCTGCCGCCGTTATCACCATTGTGTTAAAGATGGTTGCCTGGCGTATTACCGGCTCGGTGGGCTTGTTCTCGGACGCTGCCGAATCCATTGTGAATTTGGTAGCGGCTGTGGTGGCGCTCACCGTCCTCATTATTTCGGCGCGTCCAGCGGATAAGGGCCACCAGTATGGGCATACGAAGGCGGAGTATTTTTCTGCGGTGACGGAAGGCGCCATGATTTTCGTGGCGGCAGGCGTCATTATTGTGTCGGCGGCACTGCGGTTCTTCCACCCGAAGCCGCTGGAGAGTATAGGTATTGGCCTCATTATTTCGGTGGTGGCCACGCTCGTTAATGGGGGGACGGCGTTTATTCTTCTGCGGGGGGCAAAGAAGTATCGCTCCATCACGTTGAAGGCCGACGGTAAGCATCTTATGACGGATGTGTACACAACGGTGGGTGTGTTGGTGGCGGTGGGTATTGTTGCCCTCACTCACTGGTATTGGATGGATCCGCTGATCGCTATTGCGGTGGGTATCAACATTTTATGGACCGGCTGGAAGGTGATGAAAGAGTCCCTGGACGGTCTTATGGATGCGGCTATGAGTGACGCTAACCAGGAAGCCATGTTTAAGGTGTTGGATACGTACCGTAGCCAGGATGTGGACTTCCACGCTATTCGTAGCCGAGAAAGCGGTTCCTCCAACTTTATTGAGTTTCATATATTGGTGCCGGGGGACTGGACTGTACAAAAGAGCCATGATTTGGCAGACGCAATTGAGGAGAAGTTGATGGAGGTCATTCCCGATTTGCATGTGCAGTCGCATGTGGAGCCGCGGGAAGACCCTATGAGCTATGACGATTTGGGGCCGCTAGATGAGCCTGGCAACCCGGATACGCTTGCGCAAAAGTACACCACTGGGAAAGACACAGCCTCAAAAAACACAGCGCAAAAAGACACAGAGCAAAAAGGCACAGTGCAAAAAGACACAACTCCAAAAGATACAGTTGGCGGCGGGGAAGAGTAGCGCTCGGTAGCGCGGACAAGTAGCGGCTGTGGCCGTTTTTTAGGCAACGTCGTCTTGTGCTTCAGCGCGGGAGAGTTGTATTACGGCCACCACTGTCAGGACGGCAGCGGCAATAACGAGCCAGTACAGTGCCGGTGGGGTGGTGAATCGCTCCTGGTAGACAACTATCCCCAGGATAGAGGACGTGATGGGGCTGGCAACCGTCATGGCGGGGAGAGACTGTTGAATAGCGCCAGCGTTAAATGCCTCCTGCTGCAACCATGTTCCCACAATGGAGGCAGTGATAAGAAGATAGAGTGCCGGGTGAGTAAACACGGTAACAATGTGCCCGGCGGAAAGATCCATCACCACACCTTTGGTGTAGAAGGACATGTATCCGTAGGTAATGCCGGAGCCAAGGCCAATAAGGAGGGCGCGTTCTTTGCGAAGGCCTTTTTTTGCCAGGCGAAGAAGCAGAATGATGATGGCGATCCCAATGATGAGTAACCCTGCCCAGGCAAGCGGGTGGGCGTGTGCGTGGGTGTTGGTGGGGCGGCCGATAACAAGGAGAACGCCCACTCCCAGGGTGAGCAGGATTGCCCATACCCAGTCTTGAATGCGAACACGGCGTCCGGTGAAGCGGGCGGAGAGGGGGAGAGCGAAGAAGAGGGAAAGAATGGTGATGGGTTGGACGAGGAGGATGGAGGCGAAGCGGAGGGCGGCGGCTTGCAGGAGGTAGCCGATAACGCTCACTCCGGCCCCGGCCCACCATTTTCCGGAGGTGAGGGTGGCTTTGACGCTGCTCAGTCCCTCTTCGGGAAGGGGTTGTTCGGCGGCAACAAGGTGGCGGATAACGGTGCCAATAGCAACCACTAGCGCTGATAAAAGCGCTAGTGCGGCGGCTATCAGCTGAGCGGTCATAGGGGCCTCATTCGTCTTACCGCAGGAGTGCGAGAAGTGGGGTAGGAGGGCAAGGGAGAGTCTAGACTCGGAAGTACCTAACGAGGTACTTCACTCTCCCTCTTTTCATAGTATGGGGAATGTATAGAGAATATCGTTACACGTACAATTGTTTCGCTTGGGGCGTGTGGGTTTTCTCCGTTCCTGTTGGTGTCTATAACTATCGTGTCTATAAAAGGATCGTCTATGCGACTTAAGAAGTTTACCGCTATCGCTGCGGCTTCTGTCTGTGCTTTTGGTTTAGCGAGTGGTGTTGCGCAGGCGGTTCCACGTCCTATTAAGACGGATAGCTCGGGTGTTGTGACGGGGAGTTACCTCTATAACCAGTATGCGGCAATGGGTCCTTATAGCACTGTTGCCACGGTGAAGAGTCAGCCGTGCGGCCCTGTCTACACGATGTATACCCAGATGCTGAGGGACCACCATAACAACAAGATGACGCATAAGTGCTGGGGGACGTTCCCGGATGGGATGAAGAGTCCGAAAGACGTGCAGTTTGTGTACCCGCGGAATATTTCCCGAATGGGGAAGTTGCCGGTCATTATTTACACTCCGGGTATTGCTGCCGAGCCGGGGTTAACGGATCATCTGTACCACTTGTGGGCGTCGCACGGCTATATCGTGGTGGTGAGCTACACGTTCTTCAACTGGACGGGCTATACCGATGTGCAGGGTGCGGCGCGCCTCCTTACGGAAGCTAAGAATGCGGCGTCACCCCTGCATGGCCATGTTGATCAGCGGCATGTAGTGCTTACTGGCCATTCTGCGGGCGGTGGTTCCACAGAGTCCGGTGCGGGGTGGTTGCTTCCTACGGTAGAGAAGCAGTATCCGGGGTTACGGGTTGTTGCGGCGGTGCCTATGCAGCCTGGTCCGGGGGTTATGGTGCAGAGGAAATACATTACGGTGCCAGTGTTTTACCTGACGGGGGAGAAGGATACTGTGTGCACGGATGTGTCTATTCGGTCCCGCTATAAGACGGTGACGGAGACTCCCGCATGGATTGGTATGGTGCGGGGGGCTACGCATGGGCAGGAGATGGATCACTGGCGGTATTCCGTGTTTGGTGCGGCAGTGCTGGCCTTTTCTGATATGCAGGTGCATCACAGTCAGCGGGCTCGCCAGTTCTTTGTGGGGCCGCATTATTTCTTGGCGGATGATGCTGCTTTTACTCATGTTGAGCGGAATGCGAAAGCTGCCGCGCTCCGCTAAAAATCCTAGAATCTGAACAAAAAATCCCAGTTAGTTAGTGGTCGTGGCAGAATACTTCATAGGCGACCCGTTCCCTGAGAGTACTGAGAAGGGTACTGAGAAGAGTCCTCACATACCCTTAATTTATGCTTACTACTAGGCATTTTATCGGTTGTCCAGGTAGGATTAGCCCTGAAATTGTTCACAGCACATGGAGGTATTTACCCATGGCACTCGTCGTACAGAAGTATGGCGGTTCTTCTCTAGAATCGGCTGAGCGTATCCGTCGCGTCGCAGAACGGATCGTCGCCACTAAGAAGGCCGGAAACGATGTTGTCGTCGTGTGCTCTGCAATGGGTGACACCACTGATGAACTGGTGGACCTAGCAACGTCCGTCAACCCAATACCGCCGGAGCGTGAAATGGACATGCTCCTTACCGCCGGGGAGCGTATTTCTAACGCCCTCGTCGCTATGGCGATTGCGTCATTGGGTGCGGAGGCCGTTTCTATGACCGGTTCGCAGGCTGGTGTTATCACCACTGCTAAGCATGGAAACGCACGCATTATCAACGTCACCCCGGGGCGTGTTGAAACCGCCCTCTCCGAAGGCAAGATTGTCCTAGTCGCAGGCTTCCAGGGCGTCTCCCAAGACACCAAGGACGTCACCACACTGGGACGCGGCGGTTCTGATACCACTGCCGTCGCCCTCGCCGTCGCCCTGAACGCTGACGTTTGCGAAATCTATTCCGACGTGGACGGTGTGTACACCGCCGATCCGCGCATTGTCTCTAACGCCCGCAAGCTTGACCACATCTCCTTTGAAGAAATGTTGGAGATGTCGGCTGTTGGCTCCAAGATCCTGATGCTGCGGTGTGTCGAGTACGCACGCAGCGGTAACCTTCCCATTCATGTGCGTTCGTCGTACAGCAACAAGCCCGGCACTATCGTGTCCGGATCAATGGAGGATATTCCCGTGGAAGAAGCAATTCTCACCGGCGTCGCCCATGACCTGTCCGAATCGAAGATCACTGTTGTTGGCATTCCCGACCAGCCCGGCTTCGCCGCCTCTGTGTTCCGCACCATCGCCGACGCCGAAATTGACATTGACATGGTGCTGCAGAACCTCTCCGATGTCGATAACGGCAAAACCAACATCACTTTCACCTGCTCGGGTGCTAATGCCCCCAAGGCCGTCGCCATTCTCAATGAGAAGAAAGATGAGATCGGTTTCAGCCAGATCCTCTTCGACGACCATGTAGCCAAGGTGTCCCTGGTGGGTGCCGGTATGAAGTCTCACCCGGGTGTGACTGCCACGTTCTGTGAGGCTCTCGCCCAGGCTGATGTAAATATTGACCTTATCTCCACTTCCGAGATTCGTATTTCCGTACTCATTGACTCGGATGATGTGAAGGCTGCTGTGTGCGCCCTCCACGACGCTTTCGGGCTGGGTGGAGACGAAGAAGCGACCGTCTACGCCGGTACTGGCCGCTAGTCAATCTTTCTCCGCCAACCCGCTGCACCACTACAAAGTGATTGCCCCACTTTCGCAAAGGACTAAAAATGACTGATCTTACTGTTGCTGTTGTCGGCGCTACCGGCCAGGTCGGCCGTGTGATGCGCACCATCCTGGAAGAGCGTAATTTCCCCTGCACTAAGGTTCGTTTCTTCGCCTCCGAACGCTCCGCAGGCCAGGTACTCCAATTCCGTGGCGAAGACGTTGTGGTAGAGGACGTGAATGCCGTCTCTGACGAGGACCTCAAGGGTATTGACATTGCTGTTTTCTCAGCCGGTGCCACTACGTCCAAGGCACAGGCTCCGCGTTTTGCTGCCGCTGGCGCCATCGTTGTTGATAACTCTTCCGCCTGGCGCAAGGACTTTGATGTTCCTCTGATTGTTACCGAGTGCAACCCGGACGAGGTAGCTAACGTCAAGAAGGGCATTATCGCCAACCCGAACTGCACCACGATGGCATGTATGCCCGTGATGCAAGCCCTCCACAATGTGGCCGGCTTGGAGCGCATGTTCGTCTCCTCCTACCAGGCTGTTTCTGGTTCTGGTCTGGCAGGTGTGCGGACCTTGGCACAGCAGGTGCGCGACAATGTTGATGACATTGAGAAGCTCACGCACGATGGTTCTGTACTGAAGGCAGAGGACCTAGGTCCCTATGTTGCCCCCATCGCCTTCGATGTAGTGCCCATGGCCGGCAATATTGTTGATGACGGTTCGGAAGAAACTGATGAGGAGCAGAAGCTACGGAATGAGTCCCGTCGTATTCTGCGTATCCCGGATCTGAAGGTGTCTGGTACCTGCGTGCGCGTGCCGGTCTTTACTGCTCACACTATGGTTATTAACGCCCAGTTCGCTAAGCCGATCACGGTGGAGGAAGCTAAAGCTGCTCTTGCTGATGCACCGGGTGTGAAGCTTGTGGATGTTCCTACCCCGTTGGCTGCTGCTGGTATTGATCCGTCGTTGGTGGGTCGTATCCGTCAGGATCCTTCCATTGCGGATAATCGTGGCCTCAACTTGGTGGTGTCGGGTGATAATCTCCGTAAAGGTGCCGCTCTCAACACTATTCAGATTGCGGAGCTGGTCGCCAAGCGGCTGAGTGAGTAATAGGTCACATTTTTACTGATAAGTTCATATAAAAAACCGGAAATACCGTATGTACGTTGGTATTTCCGGTTTTTTATAGGGTAGGCGAGCATAAGAATTGCAGCGTAGTGTAGACGTAGATATTTCAGGTTGATTGGAAGTATCTATATATACTTAAAAATTATTGACATCCAATAATTAATAAGTAAAACTATGAGTACTGGGCTCACAAGGCTCCACGTGAGATACCGATCTTGGCCTCACACCTCGCAATCCGATTCAGGAAGGCAACACTATCATGACGAATGAGAACCCCATTGAGCGCGGTCTCCGCCCAGTTCCGCACAATGCTGCCACCACTACTAACGCCGGTGCTCCCATCGCCTCCGATGACTTCTCCCTCCAACAAGGTGAGCAAGGCTACATCGGACTCCACGACGTGGGACTCGTTGACAAACTCGCCCACTTCGACCGCGAACGCACCCCAGAGCGCGTCGTCCACGCTAAAGGCGCCGGTGCATTCGGTGTCTTTGAAGTAACGGAAGACGTTTCCGCCTACACCGCCGCCGACTTCCTCCAGCCCGGCAAGAAGACCCCCGTCCTCGCCCGCTTCTCCACCGTCGCCGGCGAAAAAGGCGCCCCCGACACGCAGCGCGACCCACGCGGTTTCGCCCTCAAGTTCTACACCGAAGAGGGCAACTACGACATGGTGGGCAACAACACCCCCGTGTTCTTCATCCGTGATGCCATCAAGTTCCCCGACTTCATTCACTCCCAGAAGCGCACCCCGGACACCGACCTCCAGTCCTTCCAAATGCGCTGGGACTTCTGGACCCTCACCCCGGAATCTGCACACCAGGTAGCCTGGCTGTTCGGTGACCGCGGTCTGCCCTCCTCCTACCGTGAAATGGACGGCTTCTCCTCCCACACCTACCAGTGGATTAACGCCAAAGGTGAGCGTTTCTGGGTGAAGTACCACTTCAAGACCGACCAGGGCATTGGCTACCTCCCCCAGGCAGAAGCTGACCGCCTGGCCGGCTCCGACCCCGAATACCACCGTCGTGACCTCTACCAGTACATCAAGGACGGCGACTACCCGTCCTGGACCCTCAAGATGCAGATCATGCCGGAAGCCGAGGCCGAAAGCTACAAGGTTAACCCCTTCGACATCACCAAGACCTGGAGCCAGAAGGACTACCCGCTGATTCCCGTGGGCAAACTCACCCTGAACCAGCTCCCCAAGAACTTCCACGTACAGGTTGAACAGGCCGCCTTCAGCCCCTCCAACCTCGTTCGCGGCATCGGCTTCAGCCCCGACAAGATGCTGCTAGGCCGCGTCTTCTCCTACCCGGACACGCAGCGTCACCGCCTGGGCGCCAACTTCGAGCAGCTCCCCCCGAACCGCCCCGTGGCAGACGTCAACAACTACAGCCACCAGGGCCCGGCCGCCATGGAGTTCAACGATCCTTCCGTTCCTCCCTACGTTCCGAACAGTGGCAACGGCCCCACCGCGCAGCCCGAAAAGTCCCCCGCTGACCTCGGTCGCTGGGAGCCCCACGGCAACGACCTCTACCGCGGTGTCCCCGTCCGCCACGACGATGACGACTACTGGACCCAGCCCCATATCCTCGTCCGCGAGGTTATGGATGACCCGCAGCGTGAACGCCTCATCTCCAACGTTGTGGGTACCCTCGGTGGCGTCACCGAGCCGGTTCTCTCCCGTGTTTTCGAATACTGGAAGAACATCGATGCGGAGGTAGGCGCCGCCATCGAAAAGGGCTACAAAGAAATGATGAAGTAGTCCACCGGACACAGTTGTCATAACTACATATGCACACAAAAAGGGTGGTGTGCTGCCCCTAGACGGACAGCACACCACCCTTTACCACACTCTTTTATGCATTCTTTTACGCTGCTGGCTCCTTACCATGCTCTTTTAGTGTGCCGGTGCAGTGCCGATGCAGTGCGTTGGTGAGATATCTCCTGCAGCAGTTAGTGGAACTAGCTGGCGAAGTTAGTTAGTCCAGATCCTCGTTTTCGTATTCTTGATACTCTTCCGAAACGTCATACTTAGAGGCATGCGGATGGTGCTTCTCCACCGCCGGTACAGTCTCCTCCAGGACTGGCGAGACCAGCTCATGATGGTCCGTATGCCCAGCATGGACCGTGTGGCCAGTATGCTGATGGTTCTTGTCTTGGCCTGCGACATCCTGCGAGCCCTCCCGCAGGTCCTCCCGCATAGTTCGCGGATCCATACGTACCTGGGCCAGCATCATGGAACGCCCCAAGGCCATAGACCCCATGGAGGATCCCACCGGCATGAGGAATGTTATAAGAAGAAACTCAATGAAATGCGCCCAGGAGAAACCATTCAGGGCCGAATCCGCAATAAGTAGCGCACATGCCACTAGCGGAAATCCCACATAAATAGCGGGGCTTCCCATATTGGCGCGGGTGACGGCATCCGCAGCTCGGTTCATTGCGATACCGGTCGTGAGGAAGAACAGCGCCCCCAGTATCGCAATGATGCCCACGATAATCTGTACGGCAATACTCATCGGTGCCCCCTATTGATAACACGTGACAAGGCAATAGTGGAGACTGCCCCGAAAAGGCCACCGATCATGAGCGTGTCGAACAGGATGGAGGAATTGTTGTGGATCCCAATGAACCCCACCACGCTCAACATGCCGTAAAAAATGAGATCATTAACGGCCACTCGGCTTGCCCCATCGGGTCCCTTAATACCGCGGTAAAGACCCAGCAGCATGCCAATAATGACGATCACCGAGGCGATAGACAGCATTATGGTTAGCGTTTTCATATGGTCTCAGCCTCCGTATCTGTCGTTGTATCAGCAGCCCCATCCGTAGCTTTTCCCGTACCGTCAGACGCATACGATTGTCCGCGGCTTGCCCACAGAACTTTATTCAGCATGACACTTCTGAGTGCGCTTCTGAGGGAACAGTACCGCGGTCAATAGACAGCACTAGCGTTCCCGGGGTGAGGGTGATGGACGTGGCGAATACTGCCACTTCCGCGCTGGTCATGTGGGAGAGGGGAACCCGCAGGACCGCCGGATAAATTTTGCTGGCAGGGCGGAACATATCAAGAGCCATACCGCCAGCATTCAATGCCACTTCCGCCAGCAACCACGCACCGTAGCCTAGCCAACGGCCACAAGCAGGCCAGAAGCGGAGAAATCGACGCCAGGCGGACTGGGCAGGGCGACGCTGCTTGTTTTGCGGCTTTTTCTTCTGTGTTCTCATCCGTGTAGCACCGCATGCAAATAGTCCGAAATGTCGAGGAGGGAATACCCCGCACGAGTGGTCTGATCCACTAGCCAGCCGGCCCCGAAGAAAGCCGCCACGCTCAATAGCAGCAGGAATGCGCCGGGCAGTAGTTGGTGCTTGGCGATGACAAGGTCATCTTCTACCGGCTGGAATTTATCTGCCCCAATAGGCCGATACATGGCCATGCGGGGCCCCCAGAACACACCCTTCCACAGGTACATCATGGAGACCAGCGCACCTATGGACGACACAATGATGACGGCAATAACAGTCCAGCCCAGTGCCCCGCCGGTGGTTGCCGCAGACTGGGCAATACCCACTTTGGCCAGTACCCCGGAAAACGGTGGGAAGCCCACTAGGCTCAGCATGCCGCCGGCCATAATGCCGGCTGCGAGCGGCTCGCGGCGCTGCAGACCATCTAGGCGATCAAAACGACCCGACCCGTATGTTTCCTCGATAGCACCAGCGGTGAGAATGAGAGACCCCATGGTCAGCATGTGGTGAATGAGGTAGAAGATGCCAGACCCCAAGGCGACCGCCCGCGCCTCAATATCGGTGGTACTGGCTGCCAGAGGGAGGGTAATAAGAATATATCCCACCCCGCACACCATCTGAAACGCTAGGGATCCACGAATACGTTGCTCGCCGAGGGAACCATAGCTGCCCACCAGCATCGTCAAACAGAGTGCCACTACCGCCACCCACTGGCCGCGGGTATCAAAAATGAAAATGGTGGACACAATGCGGTAGATGGCGTAAATCGCTACCTTCGTGTGCAGGCCGGAGAAAAGACCCATCACCGCCGCCGACGTTGCCGGATAGGCGCGCGGCAACCAGCCGTGAACAGGCACCACGCCCGCCTTCACGCACAGAGCAATAAGGGACACGGTAATAGCGATAGCTACCTGCGTATTATTCGCGGCAGCTCCCGCCAACGCGGCGATATTAACCTTCCCCACCGCGCCATAAACATAGATGACACCCAGCAGGTACACCGATGAGGTGAGGAGGTTAACCACCACAAACATGCGGTCCACCCCAATACGCCGCCACGTACCGGTAATAGCCAGCAGCGCGTAGGAGGGCATCAGCATCACTTCAATCCACACGAACAGGTTGAAGAGATCCGCGGTAAGAATCGCCCCGTCAACGCCCGCCATCAGTACTAGTGCAAGGGTGGGGAAGAAGCGGTTGTGTTCATCCTCCCCAATGGAGATGGCGAACCAGGCGGAGGCCATAATAATGATGCTGGTAGCGATGAGCATGAGGGCGCTGAAAGAATCGGAGGCGAAAGCAATACCGATACCACGGTCGAAGCCACCTATCTGCTCGGCGATAACCGCATGGGTGCGATGCGCATTCAGTAGCACCGATCCACCAATGATGGACAGTATGGGAATCGCCATGTAAATAGTGCGCCGCAGAGCCAGAGGATTAATGAACACCAGTAGGACGGCGGTCACAATGGGGATAGCGACCCACAGGGGGAGGAGATGGGCGAGGATCATACTTCGTCACTCTCCGTTCCCGAATCGGGCGTTGCCTGCGTATCGTCAGTTGTCCCAATAATGGCCAGTACCAGCATGAAAACGCTAACAGCCATGGAGATAACAATGGCCGTCAGCACAAAGGACTGGGGGAGGGGATCTGCCGCAGCCGCAATACCAGTGTGCTGAAGGAGAGGAGCCTGGCGGCGGTCGAGCACACCAGCAGCGAGCACGGTGAGGTTAATGCCGTGGCTAATAAGACCAAAGCCGATGACAATCCGCATCATGTCGCGCTGCAGAATAAGGTACACACCTGCGGCAACAAGAACACCAACGCTAAGCGCAAGAATCATTGTTCCTCACCTCCCGTCTGCTCTGTTGTTTGTGGCTGTGTTGTTTGTGGTGCTGTTGTTGTGTCGTCAGTATCGGGGGGAGCTGTGGAAGCGGCTGCCGCACGGCTCGCCGCCAGCGTCAGCGGCCGCTCTTTCAGCGGATCAATCCGCAAGGGATCATAGGGCGGCCACACCTCCACACTGGGGGCACCATAGGGGGACTGCCCCGACCCCAGTAGGTTGAGGGCCGTCAACACCATGCCAAGAACGCAGAGAGTAATACCGAAATCGAAGAAGGTGGCAGACGGCACCGACCCTAGCACCGGAATGTTCCAATGCTGTGGGGACAGGAAGGAATGCGAGGACACACTGTCGTTTACCGTATGTGTTTCAGTGGTGAAGAAGCCGATAAGGCCAGTAATGGTGGCAATGCTAATACCGGTCGCCACCAGAATAGGGGGTGTGCGGCGGCGCGTCAGCGGACGATCCACCGGCGTAGACAACCACACCAGCACCAGCAGCGTGGCCAGAATGAGACCGGCAATAAAACCACCGCCGGGCTCCTGGTGCCCACGTAGGAAGACCACTATGGCGGTCACAACCAGGACGGGGGACAGTATCGCAGTGAAAATGCGCAGCGGATACGAGTTCGTGATGCCATCACGGTACGAGTAGGACGTCGGCAACACCACACGCCCATTGCACTCCACCCGCTCGCGTAGTTCTTTACGAATCAGGTGGAAACTAGCGCTCCCCGTGCGGCGATACTCGGGGTGGACGGAGAGAAGAACCGCGGCAATGGCAAGGCCGGTCACACCCAGCACCGCCATCTCCCCGAACGTATCAAAACCACGGAACTCATTAATGATGGTGTTGGTGACGTTCTTCCCCGTCGTCAGATCGGGGCCATGGTCAAGGAAGTATTGGGAGAGACTACTGCGGTCGCGCCGGGCTGTGAACACCATGACGGCGCCGAAGGCCCCCAGCCCCGAAAGCACTGCGATAATGCCGGCGGAGATTTTTCGGCGGCGGGAGGCTTTTTGGAAGGTGCGGGGGAGACGGCGTAGCACCAGCATGTACATGACGGTGCTGATGATTTCCACCAGGAGTTGGGTGAGGCCAACGTCGGGGGCGCCCAGGGCGAAAATCTGGAGGGTAATGCCCACGCCCACTACACCCAGGAGGACAACTGCGGCTAGGCGTGAGCGGGTAACAATGGCGGCGGCGGAACCAGCTAGAACAATGATGAGAACGACTAGGTCAATGGGGCGGTTGACGCCGGGTAGACGCTCCGGGAAGTGAATGTGTCCGGTGTAGCGGGATACCGTCACGGTAGCAGCCAGTAGTGCGAGCACGGTGACGAAGGCGCCCACGTGGCGGGTGGGGCTGTCGGAACGGGTGGGGGCACCGGCCATACTGCCAGCCCAGTGCATACCTTTCCAGATGGTGGCCAGATTCTCTGCCCCAGTGTGGGGGAGGAGTTCCCGGCGGAGCAGGGCGTCTACGCGCTTCCGCTGCCACACCAGAAGCACACCAATAACAATGGCGATGACGGACAGTAGCAGTACCCAGTTAGCGGTAAGGAGGTGCAGCTGTGTGGGGTGTATTTGGGCACCGTGGTGGAGGAGGGCGTCTCGATAGCTGGCAGTGTGCGTGTTGATGGCGCATTCTGCAATGCGGGAGAAGGGGTTGCCCAGTTTGGGAACTACAAAGTAGAGGGGGAGTCCGGCGATGGCGGGGAGTGCTGCGAAGAAAGTAAGAACCCAGGGGATTTTGTGGAGGACTAGTTCGTAGCCGTCGTGGTCAGTGTGCGCGGCTGTGCTGTGGTCTGCTGCCGCGCTTGCTGTAGTTCCAGCTGCGGTGTCGTGTGCGACGGCGCGGTCGCCGTCAAAGAAACCGCCCAGAATAATGCGGAAACTGTAGGCCACGGTCAGGGCTGCACCCAGGACCCCCACAATGGTGAGCACAATAGCGCCGGCATTACCTCCCCAACCGTTGAGGAAGGCGGACAGCATGGATTCCTTGGAGACGAAACCTAAGGTGGGGGGGATACCAGCCATGCCGATGGCGCCGATTACCGTCACCACCATAAGGACGGGTGTGTGTTTCCACATGGGTGGGAGGCGGCGAATGTCGCGGGTGCCGGTGGCGTGTTGGAGGGCACCGATGGACATGAAGAGCCCGGATTTGAAGAGGGCGTGGGCAAGGGTGTGCAGTAGTGCGGCGGTGAGGGCGGCGTGGGTACCGATGCCGATGGTGGTAACGATCCACCCCAGTTGGGACACGGTGGAGTAGGCGAGGAGTTTTTTAAGGTCTGTCTTTTGGAGGGCGAAGAGGGCACCCATGACGGCGGTGAACATGCCGATGACGACGAGGAGTATCTGCCAGGTGAGGTTCAGGCGGAAGACGGCGGAGAAGCGTAGCAGGACGTAGATGCCGGCTTTTACGACGGCGGCGGCGTGCAGGTAGGCGGAGACGGGGGATTCTGCCGCCATGGCTTCGGGAAGCCACAGGTGGAAGGGGAATTGGGCGGATTTGGTGAAGGCGCCGATAGCGACGAAGACGGCCACGGTGGTGGTCATGCCGGGGCGTGTTATCCAGGCGTCGGAGGCGAGGGCTTGGGTGAGGTTAGTGGTGCCGGTGAGAGAGATTGTGACGACGGTGGCAATGAGGAAGAATACCCCTCCGGTAAAGGTGAGGAAGAGGGTGCGGAGGGAACCGGCTTCACCGGCGTGTCCGGAGCGGCCGATGAGCATGAAGGACATGAGGCTGGTGAGTTCCCAGCCGATGAAGAGGAGGATAAGGTCGTCGGCGGTGACCAGCAGAATCATGGAGAAGGTGAAGATCACCATGAGGAGGAAGAAGCTGGTGTGGTGGAGGGGTTTGCCGGCGTGGTCGTGGCTGTGGAAGTAGCGTGTGGAGTACGCCATGACGATGGCGCCAATGACAAGGGCGAGCATGGCGAAGAACCAGCTCAGTGCGTCGAGACGGAGCCTTATGTGAATATCCCAGTAGCTGATCCAGGGAATGTCGGCGGTAAGTGTTTCCCCATTGAGGAGTGATGAACCGTGGGGTGCGTAGAGGCAGGCGAGAATGAGGTCTATGAGGGCGATAACCCAACCGGCATTACGACCCATGAGGCGGGTCAGAAGTGGGGTGGCTGCAATGGTCAGTAACAGGGTGACTAAACTGTACAGTGCAAGCACAGACCCGGACTCCTTTAATAAAATTCATGTTTTTTTACTATTTCTACAAGACTACATATTTTATGGTGCACTCTAAAGGTGATAAGTCCGGGTTGATTGCTTAGGCTAGAGGCATGAGTCGACGCCCCACTAAGCAAAAAAGTTCTCACAATGGAGCGAAAAAGAAAGCCTCCGGTAAGAAACGCGGCACTAACACCACCAGTACTGCTGGGGAAAAGTCCAGTGCGCTAAAGGGATTGTCCGTTTTCGGACGTCTCGTTGCCATGTTTGTGCCCTCCATCATCATTGCGGCTATTGTTGCTGGTCTGGGTATTCACTTGTCCGATTCGTGGCAGGTGGGTGCAGCGTCCGGGCAGACCGCCAATGAGGAGACACGTCATGAATTGCTCAGTGGGGATAAAGCCCAATCCAATCTTTCGCGTGCGAATGACGCGTTAGCGGGTGCTGAAACTTCAGCAGGCCTGATGAAGGGTGGCGTGAAACAGCTGGGTGACGGTGCAGCCCAGTTGCGGAATGGTTCCCAAAAGGCGCGTTCTGGTTCTGCCGAGTTGTCCACTGGTATGGATAGTGTGGCGGGGGGTACGCGCCGCCTGGGATCCGGTGCGAAGCAGCTTGCTGGTGGAGTGACTCAGACTGTGAACGGTGTGGCGGCATTGGCGCAGTATCAGAAAGCTGCCGCCGCAATAGTAGACGCCACCATTCCGACATTGATAGGGAATGATCCGGATACAGTACGGACCCGCAAAGCGCTGAAACAGTTATCGCGGACACTGCATAATACTCAGCAAACGCAGCAGGCGGTGAGTGATCTGCGGCGTCTGCAGGCGGGTGCGAATGAGTTGTCGCGTCAGCTTAATCCTGGAGGTAACTACTACGAGGGCGTCATGAAGGCGCAGTCTGGTTCCCATGAATTAGCGAATGGCCTTGTACAGCTTGATGATGGCATGGCCCAGTTGATGACGGGTGCCACGAAGTTACAGAAACTTGCCGACACGAATGAGCGTAATACGAAGAAAGCTCATAAAGCGGTACTGGAGCTGATGAAGCTCTCCAATGATGAGAAAACCGCGGAAATGGCGGCAGAGCAGTTAGCTCTTCAAGATAAGGGCGAGAAGCCCACTCTGCCACTGGCCCAGGCCTATCTTGTGTCTGCACTGTTGGCGTTAGCGGCGGCTGTGGCGTGGTGGTCACGGTTGCGGTTGGGTCGCAAGGAAATTGCCATGGTGTGGCTGCTGATGACAGTCATTTCCGCAACAGCTATTTTGACAACAATGACCGGCCTTAATGCGGTGGTTGGTACCTGTATGGTGTCAACGCTGGCAGTGGGCTCGGCGGCGCTCTTATTGAGTTCCGGCGCAATAGTCCTATTGTTGGGCCGTCGATGGGGTTTGGTTCTTAATATCTTCCTTGTGTTTGTGCAGGCAGCAGTGTCTGGTTTCGTGTGGCTGACGGAGTGGCCGTCGCGCATGAGCCGTTTCTTCGACTCCCTCATGCCGGTCTCGTATATCACTTCCGCATTAGCCGCCATTGGTAACGGTGGTGATCCGGCAATGGCCTGGTTGGCCAATGGTGCTCTATTGGCTCTTGCGACCATTGCCATCTTGGTAATTGTGACGGTGCTGCGTCGCAATCCAACTGCGGGTATTCCGGCAGACTTACAGCCCCTTGTGTGGGGGAATACGGCTGTGCGGACGCCTTCTGACGCGGAGTTGTCTGAAGCAGGGGCATCTGAGGCGGAGCTGACGGCAGTCTTGCCGGTTGTCGAAGGACAAGAATCTGGAGAAGCGGCAGGTGGTGCTGCAGGTAGTGCAGCAGCTCCAGCAGTGTCCCCTGAGGCAGCGTATCCGGAAACAGAATCTATGCCGGCGAAACGCGCCAATGTAGAGAACAATGTAGAGGACACAGCCGCAGCGAGTACAGATACAGAGTCCGAAGACGAGTCGTCGGCAATGGGGCCGCTGGCGGATATAGCGGTGGCGCCGAATCTTCCCGGCGACAATACCAGTAATAATGTCGCCAATAACAACGACGCCAATAATAATGCTGCCGGCAATAATGGCGAGGCTAGCGATAATAGTAATGCTGGTGCGGGCGATTATCCCACGCACGTTATTCCGGTGGAGGAGTTGAATACAGTACGATCCCACCGTCGCCATGGCGGTCATTCGCGTAAGGATCGTTAACGCGCGTAAGGCGTGAAGAGTAAAAAAGACCACCCTCCGTGTGGAGGGCGGTCTTTGAATGGTCGGGGTAGCGGGATTTGAACCCACGGCCTCTTCGTCCCGAACGAAGCGCGCTACCAAGCTGCGCCATACCCCGGTAGGTGCTTCACTAACTCTAGTACACCAGACGGTAAATACTGAAAATGCTGTGGCTATAAGGCGTCATAAGACTGCAGTTACCGGGCGGCAGTTAGTTCCAGTAGGGTCGCTTCAGGTGGGCAGAATAGCCGGAAGGGGGCATAGGGGGACGTCCCCAACCCTGCAGAAACGTTAAGCCACAGGTGTTCGAAGCGGTGTAGCCCGTGGGCGCGTTCCCTATCAATACCGCAGTTAGTCACAATGGCTGTGCCATTGGGCCAGCAGACTTGTCCACCGTGCGTATGCCCGGCGAAAGCTAGATCGTAGCCGTCTGCGGAGAAATTGGAGAGTACGCGTGGCTCGGGTGCGTGGGTGAGGGCGATGGCGAGGTCACTGCCGGGGAGGGGGCCGCCGGCGATTGTGTCGTAGCGGTCGCGGTTAATGTGGGGATCATCGACGCCCGCAACCGTAATGTTGACGTTGTTGATATTGATGGCAAGTTTTTGGTGTGTAGCGTCTTTCCACCCGTGTTCTTGGAAGGCGGCGCGCATTCCTGTCCAGGGAAGTGGTTTCCGGTGTTGGCGGAGGGTTGATTCGCCCCATAAATAGCTTAGGGGGTTTTTAAAATCCGGCGCGAAGTAGTCATTTGAACCGAAGACAAAAAAGCCAGGAATATCAAGAAGTGGCCCCAGTGACTGAATAACGGAGGGAACAGCTTTCGGGTGTGCCAGATTGTCTCCAGTGTCAATAACGAGGTCTGGTTTAAGATCTCCCAGCACGGTTAGAAAACGTTGGAGCTCTTTATTTTCCGGCGTCATGTGGAAATCGGAAAGGTGAAGTATCCGGATGGGATCGGCTCCAGCTGGCAACAAGGGAAGTGTTTCCTGTTGTACCACAAAGTGTCTACGGCCAACCGTCGCAGAGTATGCAGCAGTTGCTACGCCTGCGATAATTCCGCTGGCCAGGGCACGTGAAGAGGAATACTTAGGAGACACTCACCAAGCGTACACGCTTTTGAATATGTTTGGCGTAGAGCAATTCTAAGAGCGAAAAGAGATTTAAATTACCCCGAGAATTTCCATAGGGGTATTGCATCTCTGGTAAGGGCACGTACCATCTTTAATATCGTTGTGTATGCAAATGCATGTAGCACTTGTGTATAGCACCGCGCACTACCGGCACGATGCCGGCACACTATCGGCTGCTGTTGCATTAGCTACTGTACTGGCTGCGGTACTGGCTGCCGCCGCGCATGCACGCGATGCGATCAGATAACGTGATCTCGATTGGGAGGAGCCGCAAATGACAACGATCGATTCCCGTCGAGGATATAACAGTCCTTCTCGGCCACTCTGCCGCTGGAAGCTCTGCCACTGACGGTGCTGCTGCAGGCCCGTACCGCGATTTAAGCTCGTGGGATCGTTCCGAGTGGGTAGCTCACGCATTGTGCCGCAATGATGGTGGGGATTCTCTTTTCGTCAAGGGCGCTGCCCAGCGTGACGCCGCACTGCGCTGCCTGAATTGCCCTGTTCTTATTCAGTGCCGTGCTGATGCGCTTGATTCCCGCGTGGAGTTTGGTGTGTGGGGCGGTATGACGGAGCGTGAACGCCGTTCCATTCTCCGCCATTTCCCTGATGTTCCTTCCTGGCGTAACCTTCTTGACCCCGTGACACGAGGCGCCACCCTAGCAGAAGGTGAGGGTGACCCGGAGGGTGCGTTGGAAGCATTGAAAGCGTTGAATGTTAATACTGAACGCCGCTTCAAACGCCATAAATCCTCTAAGATGCAGCAGTTTACGCGGGTTCTTAACGACATTGCGGACCAGCTGGATACTTCCTCCGAGGAGGAGAGTTCAGAGATGGAGACTCTTAAAACTATTGAGACTCTCCGTCACTTCAAGGAACAGTCCTCGTCCGAGTAAAGAAGCTACCCCGCGCCGTGTAGTGCCATTACACTTGGGTTATGCGATTTGAATACGTCACCGTACCCTTGCTCACCCATGCCACGAAACAGATCCTTGACCAGTGGGGATCTGATGGATGGGAACTTGTTACCGTGCTGCCGGGCCCCACTGGGGAGCAGCACGTTGCCTATATGAAGCGTCCTTTGGAGGATTAAATGACGTGGGAGGAACGGCTCACTGAGCTGCATATTGCACTGCCTGCGGTGGCTGCTCCCGTGGCTGCCTACGTGCCGGCGAAACGTGTGGGGAATTTTGTCTACACATCCGGCCAACTGCCCTTCGTGGACGGGAAACTCGATAAAACAGGCAAGGTGGGGGAGAGTGTTAGCCCCGATGAGGCATATGCTCAAGCCCGTACTGCAGTTCTGAATGCTCTTGCCGCTGTCCATGCGGTATGTAGCCTTAACAGCATTAAGTCCATTGTGAAGGTTGTGGGATTTGTGAATTCCGCAGCAGGTTTCACCGGTCAGGCGGCTGTTATTAACGGCGCGTCAGAAGTATTGGGCGACATTTTTGGTGAGTCCGGGCAGCACGCCCGCTCCGCAGTGGGGGTAGCAGAACTTCCCCTTAATGCTGCGGTAGAAGTGGAACTCATTGTTGAAGTAGCCGACTAGCCCTGCGTCTTTTTCTTTTTTCCTTCTGCTCCCCCAGTTTTAATGAACAGGGAGACAAGTTCGGCCACGAAAAACAGCAGAAGGAACGCTCCTACCCAGGCGAACCACGGAATGCCCGGGTTGAATAGAATTGCTACCGCGGTAATAGCCAGTGCCACTAGCGTGCTGTACACATGGTTCGATGCTGAAAGTTTTTCCATCGGGTACTGCCCTTTCCGGCTAGTAGGAATCCGTGTGACCATTGCACCCCTCAGTCTTGCAGGCTGAGGGGTGCAATTCTTGCTATGGGCGTGGTGATGTCGCTGGCAGCTGCTAACGGCAGAGTTTTAGCGTATTGGTTTTTAGCGTGCGCGTCGGGCGAGGTGCTCGCTTTCGCAGATGACGACAGATTTGCCTTCCAGGCGGATCCATCCGCGGTGTGCGAATTCGGCCAGGGCCTTGTTCACGGTTTCGCGGGAAGCGCCCACTAGCTGGGCGATTTCTTCCTGTGTGAGGTCGTGGTTGACGCGTACGGTGTTGCCTTCTTGGCTGCCGAAGCGCTGTGCAAGCTGCAGCAGGGCTTTGGCGACGCGGCCAGGCACGTCGGTGAAGATAAGGTCGGCGAGGCTATTGTTGGTGCGGCGGAGGCGGCGGGCTAAAACGCGGAGGAGTTGCTCTGCGATTTGCGGCTGTGCGTCGAGCCAACGGCGGAGGGCGGCCCTGTCCATTGTGTACGTACGGACATCGGTCACACAGATAGCAGATGATGTGCGCGGTGCCGGATCGAAAATAGAAAGTTCGCCAAACATGTCGGAGGGGCCGAGAATAGCAAGGAGGTTTTCGCGACCATCAGGGGCAGTTCGGGAGAGTTTCAGTTTGCCTTCAACAATAATGTACAGCTTATCGCCCGGCTCACCTTCACGAATGATGGTGTCACCTTTGCGGAATGTTTCCGGTACGAGATCTTTCAGCAGCGCAGAAATAGAAGCTGCATCCATACCTTGGAAAATGCCGGCGCGTGCGAGAATGTCCTCGTCCACGTGTAACCTCTTCTCAACTTGAACTACTACGCAAAGTTTAGCGCATAGCACAGTCTTTCCTGAATATTCAGTGGCCGTGCTATGGAATGCCCCACATATTGGTGGAAAGAGACTTTCTCCTTCAGTTTGACGGTTACTTTGCGGTAGAGGTGTTGTTCTCTTCTGGCGATTCTGCCGCTGGTGTTTCTGCAGAGGGGACAGAAGACGCGGAAGGCGCGGAAGTGCCTGCGGTGGGAGAAGCAGACTCTGTAGGAAGGGGTGCGGCGGGGAGGGAAGCAACGGCGGGTTTCGTGGCAGTATCCGCTGGTGGATTTACGATAGCGCGCTCAACGCGATCCATGATGAGTGCGAAAGCACCCACGACGAAGGGAATAAGGACAAGAGCTAGTGCATATAAACCCATACCCTAAGTAAACACTATCTGCGTGAAAAAAGTATCCTTGTCACTATGGTCGCCTCTCACTCTCTTACCCCGTCCCCCGCAGATGTGCGCCCGCGTGGTGCGAAACACCCAGCCGTCACCGGCAAGGAAACACGGCGTGGACTGGTGACGCGTGCGCGGCGTATGGCGCGTACCCTTGCCGTCGCCTACCCGGAGGCCTACTGCGAACTGAACTTTGAGACACCATTCCAACTTGTGGTGGCCACGGTTTTGTCTGCACAGTGTACCGACGTGCGCGTTAATCAGGTAACGCCGCAGCTTTTTGGCCGTTTCCCCACTGCCCACGCCATGGCCGCCGCCCGTATCGAGGAGATTGAGGAGATTATTCGCCCCACGGGATTCTTCCGTGCGAAAGCCTCCAATATTCATGGTCTTTCCACCCAGCTGGTGGAGAAGTGGGATGGGGAAGTACCGCCCCGCTTGGAGGATCTTGTCACACTTCCCGGCGTGGGGCGGAAAACTGCCAATGTGGTGCTGGGGAATGCCTTCGACACGCCGGGTCTAACCATTGATACCCACTTTGGGCGTTTGGCGCGCCGGTGGATGTGGACGGAAAGCGAGGATCCTGTCCAGGTGGAAAAGGAAGTGGGGGAGCTTATTCCACGGCCGGAGTGGACAGTGCTATCGCATCGCATTATTTTCCATGGGCGGCGAGTGTGCCACTCACGACGCCCCGCTTGTGGTGCATGTTTTTTGGCGGCGGACTGCCCCAGCTATGGTCTTGGCCCCGTCGACCCGGGTACTGCTGAGGCTCTCGTCAAGGGCGAGAATAGGGAACAATTACTGCGTATGGCAGGTATTGAGGACGAGAATTAAATCGCAACTAACCTGCGGGTCTGTGCCAGCATGTCCCGTGTCCAAATATTTGCGGACGGGTGCGTCCGGTAGGATTTTGGGGAGATAAGCACGGGAAGCGGGACTAAGCAGGGACGCGGGAAGTAAGGGCAAGGAGGCGCGAGTGTCTGCGGTAGCTTTTGACATTGTCGTCTTGCTTGTTTTTGCGATTTTTGGTTTCTACGGCTGGGTGACGGGTTTTATCCCCAGTCTAGGTGCCGTGTGTGGTGCCATCATTGGCATCATTATTGAGTATTTCACCCTCCAGCCGGTTCTTGATGCCACGGAAAATATTCAGATTCGTTTTGTTGTGGGGTTCATTTACGGTTTTGTGCTGGTTGTTTTGTGCGCAGCCGGTGCGGAAGTTGTGGGGCTTTATATCCGCAATCATGCGAAAATTCAGGAGACGCGGGGATCGCGGTCCGCGGGGGCCATCGTTAAGGTTGTCCTTGCCGCTATTCTTACCTGGGTTTTCTTTGCGCCGCTTGCTGTGCAGCCCGACAGTAGCTTGGGTAAAACAATGCACGATTCGCGGGTGATGTCGGCCATCACCATGCTGTCCCCGAATGCTGTGCAGAAAATTCCAGAAATGCTCGATGACGCGGCACGCACTGCGTCACTACAGCAGATGACGGATCGATCTGGCGGTTCTGCTGGTGCAGGTATTCCAGACCAGAGCATTGTGGAAACGTCGTCTCTTGCGAAAGCCCGCCGGAGTGTTGTGAAGATTGTGGGGCAGGCTACGGGGTGCCACCGGGATCTGGAGGGTACGGGGTTTGTGTATGCCCCCGGTCTGGTTGCTACTAATGCCCATGTGGTGGCTGGTGCCCGTATTATCCATGTGCATACTGTGGAGGGGATATTTACTGCTCAGCCAGTTGCTTTTGATGCCCTGCGCGATGTTGCGGTGCTGTGGGTGCCGGCTATTTCATCCACTAAGCGGCTTATGCTGCCGGCGTTGCAGCCCGTCCGTGACAATAGTGTGCAGGCGGGCCAGGCGATGGCTATTCCGGGATTCCCCAACAATGGCCCCTACCGGGTAACGCCAGCTCGTCTGCAGGAGCGTTTTATTTTGCAGGGTCCCGGTATTTACGGGACGACCACAGTGCAGCGGCAGGCGTATGCACTGCTCGCGAATTTGATGAGTGGTAATTCTGGGGGTCCGCTGCTTGATGTGCAGGGACACTATGCGGGAATGGTGTTTGGTGTGGCGACGGATAAGAAGAACGTTGCCTACGCATTAAGCTACCGGGAGATTGAGCCGGTGCTTCAAAAGGGAATGAGGACGCGTGAAAGAGTGTCTACGGGGCGGTGTGTTCCGCTAGACGCGGAGGTAACAACAACAATGACGCCTAATTAGTGCCGGGCACCCGCATCTAGCGCGCACAGGCACAAGTATCTAGTGTGTACGACGCGCGCTAGTGCGATCAGTCGTCTGAGCTGTTTATGCGTGCGGGAGAGCCGGAGAGGCTTTGGAGAAGAAGTGTAGAAAAAGCCTGCGGATTTTCTAACTGTGGGTAGAAGCCGCACTGTGGCACCGTCATAATGGTGAAGTTTTCGGTGTAGCGTTTGCACCCGGCAAGGACGTCTTCGGAGACGACGGGATCGTATTCACCGCGGAACGCAACAACGGGGAGCGCTAGGCGCCGCGTCATTTTTCGGTTGTAGCGGATTCCGTCAGCGCGTAGACGGGAGCGTCCCATCCAACGGAGGTATTCGTTTGCGCAGTAGGATACGTGTCTAATGCGAAGCGCGTCGCTGAAAATGTGGAGTGCTTCTTGCCCCTCTGGGGTATCGACCCAATTGTTGTATGTGCGGTGGCTAATGTAGTCCTCAATCCAGTGGGGTTGCTGCATACGCCATTCGGGCAGACGCGGTATTTGGGCGCTTAGGAAGGGACCGACGGTGGTGGCGTGGGTGAAGGCCTGTTTCACGTAGTCGATTCGCTGGGTGAGGGGGTGTGGCGCATCGACTGCAATAAGTGTGGTAACGCCGCTTCGGAACATGCGGGCCATGGTCCAGCCTACAGTTCCGCCTAGCCCGTGGCCTACGACGGTAACGTTGCGGTGGCCGGTGGCGCGTACTAATCCGGCCATGTCGTTGGCGGCGGTGGTGAGGTCGTAGCCGCGTGGTGGTTTATCGGAGTCCCCGTAGCCGCGGAGGTCAACGGCCATAGCGTGGTAGCCGGCGCGGGAGAGGGGGACAAGTTGGTTGTGCCATGTCCACCAGTTTTCTCCATAGCCGTGTATGAGGAGGACGAGTGGTGGTAGTTCGTTTGGGGGGTGTGTTTCTTCCCAGTTGTGGGGAAGAAGATCAGCGGTGTGGAGGTGGATACCGTTGGTGGAGACAAGACGATGCCGCCACGGTCCCGGGAGGCATACACTGTCCGGTTCAGGCGGTGCAGGAGGGGTGCCGTGGCGGCTATCGTTCATAGTTAGAGAAAATAATTAACCAGTAGAGTTAGTGTCGTGAGGGGTGAAAGGCAGCATTGCTTAGCACTACTACAGAGTGCTGCTATTACTGCAGGTAAGTGTATTCCTTCGGGGCAGTCTTGCTGCTGCTGGGAACAACTTCTTTCAGCTTTTCGACGGACTCAATGGTTTTTTCTGGCTTTTCAACTTGCTTCATCTTCCATAGGCCAATGCCGGCGAAGACTGCCGCAAAGACGAGAAGGAGCAGGAAGGTAATAAGGTAGCCGCACCAATCCCAGGTGACAGTACCGAGCCAGAGGGTAAAGAGCTTGGCCCACATGATGGTGAATGGCAGGAACGACATGAGGGCGAAGACGGCAGCGATAATGAAGAAGATGCTGCCCATGGCGCCGCGCTTTACCTGGACGCCAATTTCGGTCTTAGCGAGCTCGAATTCTGAGCGGATAAGAGTGGAGATTTGTTCGGTGGCAGTCTTAACAAGCTGTCCGATGCTGGCGTCCTTGGGCTGTGGGACGGCATCGTACATGGCGATGCCGGAGATCTTAGCGGAGGAGGCTGAATCGTCAGCTGACTTTTCTCCGAAGCGGTCTTTGATACTCACTGTTCCTCCAAAAATAACGTATGGGAAATCCCGTACTGTCCATCGTGCCACGAATTGTCGAGCTATACCTAGATTTTAGGAAACAATATTGTGTGCGTAGCAGCTACTGTAATGCTTACCTATATTCTACGCTGCTAGTTTCCCGCAATAGGGGTGACTAAAAGCACTTTTCCACACGATTGAGGGGTTGGGAAAGTGCTGTTAGTTGCTGTTAGTGGCGTGGTGCGGGAACACCTTTAGGGAAGTTTTTTGGTACGTTCTTCGGCACGTTCGTAGGCACCTTTTTAGATACGTTTGCAGGTATCTTTGTGGGCACGCTCTTCGGGATGGCATTGCGGAGTTGCTTGCGGGCATCTCGCTCGATTTTTCGCTGCACATCTGGGGGAATGAATGCGCGAATATCGGGAATGTCGTTCTTGTCTATGGCGGGCAATTCCGGCAGCGGGGGAAGGGCGTCGGGATCAATACCGTCACTGAGGATAGTTTTCTGGGATGCCCCAAGCCTGGTGAGGGCAAGAAGTTCCTGTTTACTGCCGTTGAACGTGTTGAGGTCAATGGGGGTGGCAACGCCGTCAACAGAACCATTGCCGGTGTATTGCCAGAATGTCCATTTTGTCCAGCCACCGGGAAGCGGCATGGTGGGGGAGGTACCGCCGTTGTAGTCGGCAATCCAGAGGGGACGTTCGGAGAATTCGGTGGTGTTGCCCATTTGGTAACGCCAGAATCCGGGGGAGACGTAAATAATGGTCTGCCGGCCGGTGAGCTTATCGAGGGTGGTGAGGAAGGCTCGCACCCATATTTGGAGGGCGGCGGGGCTTAATCCACCTGTTTCTTCTAGGTCGAGGGCGGGGGGAAGGTCCAGGCTGGTGGTGTTAGTGGCAAGGACGGCGGCGTAATGCTGTGTTTGCAGAATGGCGGAGTATTGCGGCAGGGCGTAGTGGTAGGTGCCGCGGATAAGGCCGGCTGCCCGCATGGAGGTGGAATCCTCCTGGTAGTGCGGGTTGACGTAGCTGAGGCCTTCGGTGGCTTTGACGATGGCGAATTGCTGTCCGGCGGCTTTCACGCGAGCCCAGTCGATGGCCATGGAGCCAGGGTGTTGGTGGCTGGCGACGTCAGATCCGGGGAGGAGGGCGATAGCGGGTGCGGCGAGGGCGACGCTGACGGCGGCAATTCCCGACGTAAGCAGCATCGTCGTGCGGCGAGACCAATGACTCATGTGAATAATGTTACCAATGTTACTGGTGAGATTATCAATACTTATGACGCGTGTTGTCGATATGCGTTGTAGATGCGTGCCCGCGGAAGAAACTGTGAAAGAAGCAGGGGAAGCGGGAAGGGGGCATAAGAAATAAAAAAGCGGCGAACGCATCGTCCGCCGCCGCACGGCATTTAAACGATCAGTTCGTGCCAACGTAGGGTCGGTTCTGAGGTTCAGCCGGCGCTCCCACAAAACTCTCCAGCTCCGTGGGACCGGCAATCTCCCGCCTGTAGATGCCCGCCGAAACGGGCGGCACGTGGGTGTTTAACTGCCGTGCAGGAAACCGTGACAGGAGGAAAAACCTTCTCTTCTGATTCGTCCCTAGCTGTCTTCGTTTTCCGTACTTTCATCATCACTCGAACCGTAGGGGACAGCCATTGTGATTTATTACAAACTGGCTGGTAGGAAACGGGATAAAAAAACAATGGCAGGTGTATCTGTACCGTCTTTTGCTGTGTCGGTAGAACGATGAAAGGGATAGTGCAGGTAGTAGCTCTAAACGTGATTTCTTTTCGAGAGTGCTGACAGATTTTCCAGGGGTTAAGGCGTGGGGGACGTATGTAGTGGCAGAGGAATAGTAAAAAGTTGCCATTAAGTATGACGTAGATCACACAATATGTAGATCCAACTTATTCACAGGTCCCCAGTTATCCACAGAAACGCCCATTAATACGGTTTGCGGAAGACTATCACCCCTCCAGGCATGTCACTATAGGTGGCACCACCACTACATGATTCACGTTGTGAAACATTCTCTGGGGGTGGGCAAGAAAGACCAGAAAGGAGCGAAAGAAAACATGATGGCACACGCAGACCTCTGGGGGCCCCTCGCTAGTATCCTCAACGATCCCGCCATCACCACCACCCTCACTGACCTCATCGTCGGACCCCGCGGAACCATCTGGGTAGACTGCGCACACGACCCCGGGCTCCACCGTCTACCCCACACGCCACTATGCGAAGAAGACTGCCGATCGTTAGCAGTACGGCTTATCCGTAGCACCGGCGGCCGTCTTGATGACGCCCACCCCTGGGCAGACGCCACACTTCCCCTCAACCCCACTACCCGTATGCGCGTCCACGCCGTACTGGCACCTCTTGCCACCACCGGAACAACTATCTCCCTACGTGCCCTCCGCACATCCACCCACACCCTCCCCAGCCTTGTCACCTCCGGGTTCCTCACCTCACGACAGTGCGCGGAACTTGTACGGGACCTTGAAGCCCGCCACTCCATTCTTATTTCCGGGGCCACCGGAGTAGGAAAAACAACTCTCCTTGGTGCGCTAGCAACATCACTACCCGCGCAAGAGCGGCTTATCTGCATTGAAGACACTGCCGAACTTAACCTGTACCACCCACAACTCGTCCAACTCGTTACCCGCGATAACAATACGGAAGGACGCGGTGGCATTCCCATGTCTGTCCTGGTGTGGCAGGCACTTCGCATGCGACCCGACCGTATTATCGTCGGAGAAGTACGCGGCAATGAAGCCGTTGACCTCCTTACCGCACTCAACACCGGCCACCGGGGAAGCCTTGCCTCCATCCACGCTAATAGTGCCCGTGACGTCCCCCATCGCCTGCTCACTCTGGCCCTTACCGCAGGAATGCCAGAAGCTGCTGCACAGCACACTATTGCCTCCGCACTTGACGTTATCGTCCACCTTGCCCGCGACTCCTACACCGGCCAGCGGCATATTAGCGACATCTGGCACGCACGTAATACCTGGCACACGGTGGGTAGCTGGTGTATGAGCGACAAATACGGTGACGACTACGCCGATAGCTCTGGCAGAAACATCAGCAGGAGCAGCGACGCTAGCGACAACAATAAAGCCTGCGAAAACAGGGAAGCCTGCGAAAACAGTAGGGAAGAGATGGCGTGTGATGAGTAGTATTGTGGTTCTCCTTGCCCTCACTCTCCTCGCTACGGGCTGCTGGTACACCCACCACTGGAGTGGAACACACGAACACGAACGCAACCAGTGGAACAACCAGCTACACACACTGCAAACTGCCCGTATTACCCTCGCCGCCGGTGACTATGCCACCCCCGCACTATCCGCAGCAATACCTGCCGACTGCATTCCACCCGCACTTCTTGACTCCCTTATCCGGCGCGGCAGTCCCCTCGATGGTGTTCTAGCTGCTGCTGAAGACACTCTCCGCACTAAACTACATGCCCATTCGCACCAGCGTTCTGTCCTCGCCGGTGTTCGCGCCACCGCCCTCATTATGGAGGCCCTCCCCGGCGTAGGAATTCTCGTGGGGTATCTCCTTGGTGCACACCCGCTGCACTTCCTCACCCACGGGTGGGGGAGCCTTGCCCTCCTTACCGGCGTGGCACTGCAAACAACCGGATTGTGGTGGATCCACCACATGGTCGGCCACCTTCCCCCACCCAATAACGATGCCGCACTGAAACTCCCCCTCCTGGCGGCACTCCTGCGCGCCGGTATGCACGTAGATGACGCGTGCGCACACCTTTCCCCCATACCCACCTGTTGTGAAACTCTCCTCCGATTATCTTCCCGGCAAGGCGCACCCATAGCCGCACAACTAGATGCCCTCGCCCGCGACCAACAAGCCCAAGCCCTAGCTCACTGTGAAGAAGCAACAGAAGAAATGAGTGTCCTTCTCGCCCGTCCACTGGGACTCTGTTTTCTTCCCGCATTCATGCTGCTAGGGGTCGTCCCCACCGTTCTGGAACTAGGAGGGAGCTACATGCAGCACTTCACCTAACTAGCTCGTCCCTATCTGGTCCATCCCTATGCGGCCCAGTTCAGACCCAACAGAAAAAGAATATGAAGGAGTATTAATGTCCACCCAATGCCAGAGCACCATTGCCCAGCACGGCAGTAATCAGCACGGTAATGAACCGCGCAGTATTGAACAGCACAATACTGACCAGAACAATACTGAACAACACAGTATTGTGCGCCGTAGCATGGCCCAGTGCAGAGGTGCACTGCAGAATATGCTGCACAGAATTATGCAGTGGCTCTACAGGACCTATGAGGCTATCCGTGTGCATACCGTTAGCATGTGGAGTGATGAATCCGGTATGAGCACCGTCGAATACGCAATCGGCACTATTGCTGCGGCAGCATTCGGGGCGGTTCTTATTGCCGTCGTGAAATCGGATAGTGTTCAACAATCATTGCTGAATATCATTCAGCAAGCACTCAACATTCACTAAACGGTATCCGCTAAGCAGTAGTAGCTAAGTAGTGAATGAGAGCGGAAATCCCCTCGGAATGCTGTATTTCTTCTCACGGTAAGCAAAAGTGACGAAAACCTTGTTGTGCGAAAATTCTGCCCCATAGACTTTCCCTATTACCCGTAGCACACGCACAACCAGCAGAAAGAGGGGATCCGTGACTACTCCCCCCACAGAGACACTACCCGGCAGCCAAATATCAGCAGCGCCGGAAATGACCGCAGCCGCCGCCCTCAACGACTACGCAGAACGTATTCCTCGTAGCCGCATCATTCTTTCCTCAATGATCGGCACCACCATCGAGTTCTACGATTTCTACGTCTACGCCACCGCCGCCGTCGCCGTCTTCCCAGCACTCTTCTTCCCCAAAGCTGACGCCACCGCCGCGCTACTATCCTCATTCGCAACATTTGGTTTAGCGTTTATCGCCCGCCCCCTCGGCTCCCTCATCTTCGGACATTTCGGGGACCGTGTTGGCCGCAAAGCAACACTTGTAGCGTCCCTCCTCACCATGGGTATCGCTACTTTCCTCATAGGGCTTCTCCCCACCTATGTACAGGCTGGTGTGTGGGCCCCCGCAATGCTCTCCATCCTGCGGTTCTGCCAAGGCCTAGGCCTGGGAGGGGAATGGTCCGGCGCTGTCCTCCTCGCCACCGAAACAGCCCCCAAAGGCAAACGCGGGTGGGCTGGAATGTGGCCACAATTAGGGGCACCCCTCGGTTTCCTCCTCGCAAACGGCCTTTTCCTTATCCTCGTCCATGCGCTCAATCACACCGAAGGCGCACTCGACGGTGATTTCATGGTGTGGGGATGGCGCATACCCTTCCTCCTCTCCATTGTGATGGTTATCCTCGGCCTTTACGTGCGTATGAAACTGGAAGAAACCCCCGTTTTCCAACATGCCGTCACCCACGGCAAGCGCGTTGCTTCCCCCATCAAGGAAACATTTCGCACTGCCTGGCGGCCCCTCATTCTCTCCACTTTCATCATGGTGGGTACCTACGCCATTTTCTACATCACCACCACGTGGATGCTCTCCTACGGGATCGCCAAACCCGACAATGGTGGACTGGGAATACCCTACGGGGAATTCCTCCCACTGCAGCTTATTGGGATTCTCTTTTTCATTGCGGGAGTACCCTTATCCAACTGGCTATCAGACAAATATGGGCGTCGGAAACCATTACTCATTATCACGACGATCATTGTTCTCTACGGCTTTACTTTCGGCGCATGGATTCCCGCCACAGCAACCAAAGGGGACGTTCTGAGCTGGCTGATAGTGGGCATGTTCCTCATGGGGCTCAGCTTCGGCCCCATGTCCGCCCTCCTGCCAGAACTATTCCCCACGAACGTGCGCTATACCGGCTCCGGCATTGCCTACAATGTGGCCTCAATTCTTGGCGCCGCCCTCACCCCATTCGTTGCCACCTGGCTCGTTAGCACCCATGGAGTGTTCTGGGTAGGCATCTACATGGGGTGCCTTGCCGTGCTCACAATTATCGCGTTACTTCTCTCCCAAGAGACCAGCGACGTTGACCTTGCCGCAGTGTAAAACACCAAAATGTAAAACATTAAAACGTAAAACATGACAACTGCAGAACATGGAACACACTGCGGCAAGGCGTAGCACAGCGTTAAAACACAGCAGTGCTATGTCAGCAGGTAGATGATGACGAAGAGGAGTAACGTTCCGGCTACGCACACGTAGGGAATGAGTTTTTTATTCATTACTTTTTCCTTTTCGGGTGTGAGATAAGTTGTTGTTAAAAGGTGTTGCTGTGAAGGCACCATTAAGAAAACTTGCTATTTTCGTCGTGTTTGATGGCTGCCACTGCCCCGAGGATCGCCACCACAACCCATATACAGAGCGACGCTATCCACCATCCATTGGCTTGAGTACTGTCCAGAATTGAGTGACAGAGTTCAATAGCAGCAGTTGAGGGAAGAATCTTCGCAATGTAGTCCAATACTTGCGGAAGATCGGTAAGTTCCCGTGCCTCGCTAAGAAGTAGGAAGATAAAAGAAACTCCTAGAGAAACAGCCAGAGATGTCCGCGAGGAGAGTGTAAAACCGAAGCACACCCCAATAGCGGTGGTGCACAATCCAAACACGCAGAAAACAAGCAGTAGCAACCCTATTTGGGACCCTGAGAAGTGTGCTGCGCTTGCTGCTGCACCCACACCAATCCCAATGAGTGCACTGAGTATGGCAAGGAGGAAGGGCGCCCCGCTCCATGCCACTAGCCGTGTTCCTACACCCGTTGGCAACGTGCGTAGGTAGTAGTAATAGTCGCTACCTCGTACATGGTTAATTCCGTTAGCCGGTAAGTTAATACCCACCATCAGCACACCTGTTAAAGCCAGGAGGGCGACGGCCGGGGACGAAATATCTGCAGAGTTACGGACGGAAGCCCCACCGATAACAAAAAGAAACACCATCATGAGCAGTGGATATGCCATGTTGAGCAAAACTGCTGCGGGTTCTTTGAGCCAGGCCACTATCTCATTTTTTAACCATAGATTGGTTACTGAAAAAGCTGATGGGAAGTCACGTTTATCCACGGCGAAGAGGTTTTTTTGTTCGCAGCGCTGTTCGCAGTTGGTAGTCATCGCTGTTCCTTCTCACTACTTAGGGTGATGAAAGCTTGCTCCAATGAGGGGTGCGAAATCTCAATCTGTGTGAATGGCCACCCATCTTTCGCAAGAGAGGTAAGTGCAGCTTTTATATCCGTTGTCCGCAAAAGAGTATCAGTACTATTTGCGGAAAGAATATCAAAAGCGCTGCCCTCCCCAGATAGGGCTCCTTCCGGAACATCGCTGATCTTTATAATTGAGGCTTGTGCAGAGCCGAGAAGCGCTTTTGTTTCCGAGTCCGCAATGAGATTCCCCTTGTGGAGGACAATCACGCGATCACAAAGTTGTTCAATTTCTTCGATATAGTGACTCGACACTAGTAGGGCACGATTTTCGCCAGTGATCGTTTTGATTGATTCCCAGATAGCTGATCTGGTCATGGTGTCGAGCCCGGTAGTGGGCTCATCCAAAATAGTGAGTGGCGCATCGGCGAGAAAAGCTGATGCTACGGACACTAAACGCTGCTGCCCACCAGAAAGATTGCCGATAGTTTTGGAAGCATGATCCGTCAAGCGGAACTTTTCCATAATCTCGTCTACCAAGGAACGAGTCCCGAAATGGAAGGCGACAAAGTTGAGGAAGTTCCGTACCTTCATACGTGGATCAACACCCGTTCCCTGGGGTGTTACACCGATATAGCGACGTGTCTCGGGTAGACGCGGATTACGGTTGAGAAGTGTGACAGTTCCAGAAGTGGGTTTGTTAAGACCACTGATAAGTGAGAAGAGAGTCGATTTTCCAGCCCCATTTTCACCGAGAACACCAACCAGTTCACCGGGGAAAACATCAAAACTGACATTCTTTAAAGCTTGGACGTCTCCGAAGCTTTTAGACAAAGAACAAGCAGACAGTATTGCCGTTCTGGGGGGGAGCACTTCTTTTGCTATCCACTAATTTGTGCTTTCTATGACCAACATGGAGTTATGTATCCAGATTTCCGAGTTAAGACTACTTCCTCGTTTATCCTCTGCACAAGCATGAATTGAAGCATATATAGTGCTAAAACGCTTCTGTTATGTGTGCATAGATGCTTGGTTATCCACGTTTGTGAGGAATGTGGATAATCGGGGGTTGACGCTGTTCCGACGTCGCTGCGGCTACCACCGTGCAGGACACTAGTGGGTATGGATACGCTGCTGCAACGACTTTCCCCACGCCGCAACCGCCCCGCACAAGCAACTGTGCAATACGACCCACCACACTCGCCCATGCCGCCAACAGTAGATGATGCTGGCATGGTGACGGTGGAAGCAGCACTAGCTTATATCTCCCTCATGGTTGTTCTAGTGGGGTGTTTAGCTGGCTTCGGGGCAGGAATTACCCAACTGCGTCTTACTGACGCTGCACACACCGTGGCACGCAGTGTTTCACGTGGTGAAACACCGCCGGGAGCAGAGGAACTTCATCTCCCCAGCGAAGCCCATATTCACATCACCACAACCACGTCACTAGCGCAGGTACAAGTAGAAGCCCCCGCCACCGTTCTCCCCCTCACCTTGCATGCGCAAGCAAGTATGCCACTGGAAAGAATCGCCGAATGACACTCCGTACTAGAAGTTGTACTAGAAGTCGCACCAGGGGAATACCCAGGACAGCGCCGGAGGCAATACCGACATCCCGCATAGTGTCCCTGCAGACGGATGAGCGCGGCGCGGCAACAGTATGGGCAGCATACGCATGCGTTGCCGTCATCACCCTACTAGGGGTTATATTGCTACTCGTTACCGCAGTACAGACCCGCCACCACGTATCTTTCTGGGCAGATGGTGCCGCATTAGCCGGCGCCGCCCACGTCCGCGAAGGAGAAAATACAGCCTGCGCTGCCGCCGCCACCTACCTGGCCCACCACGATGACACATCAACACTGCAAAACTGCACTCTTATTACCCACCCGGACACCCACATGCCGGCTCTAAAAGTAGTGGTCACACGCCCCTTTCACACTTTCCGTCCCCTAGCACATTTCACCGTGGAGGGAAGAGCCTGCGCCGGGCCCATGCCAGGCTAACGCACGCTAGGCGTCGGGTTGAGAGCCTGATCCGGAGCCGCGTCGGGCATATCCCCTAGAACACTCGACAATGCGCCAAGAAGCGCCACAGCACCGGACTTTGATAAAGGACGATTTCCATTACCGCACTTAGGAGACTGAATACAGCTAGGGCAGCCATCCTCGCAAGAGCACGCAACAATAGCGTCCCGGGTAGTCCGCAGCCACGTGGTCATCTCCCTATACCCACGCTGCGCATAGCCCGCCCCGCTCTGGTAGCCGTCATACACAAACACTGTTGCCTCCCCCGTATCCTCATGAAGCGGCGTTGACAGACCCCCAATATCCGCACGATCACACCCCACCAGGAGGGGCAACATTCCAATGGCGGCATGCTCCGCCGCATGCAGTGCACCCGGCACATCCTGCTCCGCAATACCGAAGTGGTGGAAGAATAGTGGATCCACATGGTAGTAGACAGCCTGCGTGTATAGTTCCGTGGGCGGCATGTCCACATCCACCACATCAATAACTTCCCCCGTCTCTGCTTTCCGCTCATACTCTTTCACCTGGCGGACCACTGTAACGTCAGCTAAGCCAATAGTGACAGAGCTTGCTCCCGAACCGAAGTGGCGTTCCTCCCGAATCCGCTCCACATGTATCTGGGTATTCGCGCGGGAATAGGTTGTCCACGGTGGGACATCGCTTGTGACACAGGCAATACCATTCTCTAAATCGAGTTCGGTAACAAGGTAACTATCGCCCTGGTGCAAGTAGATAGCGCCAGGGTGAAGCTGCGCGAATGCACGTGCAGCATCAGCAGTGCCAAGAAGCTGCCCGTCATCTATACAAACAATGGAAAACTCGTCAGCGGACCCACCCCGCAAGGAAACATTCTGCCAGGACGAATCATAGTAGCCCGCCGGATACCACGCACCCGTAGCCGCAGACACTTTGCGGTGACGCACCATGCCATGGTCCTGCATTTCCCCAAGCAGTTCCTCCACATCCACCCCATCACGGGCTGACCACGCTACCACTTCATCATCACGCAACGGCATTTCCGCAGCAGCACACCACAATTGTGGGACGAGAAGATTAGGGTTTGCCGGGTTTGTAACAGTAGCCTCCACCGGCTTATCAAGTAGTGTCTCCGGGTGGTGGAGGAGGTAACTATCTAGCGGATCCGACCGACCAATAAGAATAACTAGTGACCCTTGATTGCGGCGTCCCGCCCGGCCGGACTGCTGCCAAAAACTAGCAACCGTGCCGGGGAAACCCGCAATAATCACCGCGTCAACGCCAGCAATATCAACACCTAGCTCAAGAGCATTAGTGGTGGCGGCAGCAAGCAGGGTGCCATCGTTTAAATCCTGCTCCAGTTGGCGGCGGTCCTCCGCTAAGTATCCAGCCCGGTAGGCGCCAATGTGCTGCGCTAGGTCAGTGGCGCGGTCGAGGGGTAGCTCTCCTTGCTCACCGCAGCGTATAAGAGCATGTTGGGCAGCCAATGCGGTATCTTCGGCGCCGCGTCGGCTTCGCACAAACGCTAGCGTGCGGGCACCCTCCGTCACCAAATCTGCCATAAGTGTGGCGGCTTCTTTTGTGGCTGCTCGACGTACCGGCGCCCCGTTTTCTCCCTCCAAGCGGGGAATAATGGGCGGTTCCCATAGAACAATGGTGCGTTCCCCTTGTGGTGACCCATCTTCTGTAACAGCAGTGACGGGCATACCAATGAGAGTGCTGGCGGCCTCCTCCGGGTGGGAGGTGGTGGCGGACGCCAAAATGATGGTGGGTGTGGCCCCGTAGTGTGCGGCAAGCCGCAGCAGCCGACGTACTTCAATAGCAACATTGCTGCCGAAAACACCCCGGTAGGCGTGGCATTCATCAATAACTACATAGGTGAGATTGCGGAGGAGACGCAGCCAACTTTTATGCTTCCCCAAGATGGAGAGGTGCAGCATGTCTGGGTTGGTGAGAATGAAGCGACTGTGGTCGCGGATCCAGGTGCGTGTTTCGGTGGGGGTGTCGCCATCGTATTGGGCGGGGGAGGAGTCGCGAAGCCGCTGGCTGACTGTGGGGTCAGTGGCCATGTGTGCGGCACCGTCCAGGAATTCTGTAAAAGCACGCAGTTGGTCCGCCCCCAGTGCTTTCGTGGGGGAGAGGTAGAGGGCTGTGGCGTTGGGGTCCGCGGCTAGCTGGGTGATGATGGGAAGGTGGTAGCCCAGGGTTTTGCCGGAGGCCGTGCCGGTGGCAACAACAACATGGTTCCCCTCCCAGGCAAGGTTAGCGGTAGCAACCTGGTGTGTATAGAGTTCCGCAATACCCTGCTCGTTAAGCCAGTCTTTCGCCGCGGGCAGTATCCACGTGGGCCAGGGTGCATAGTGAGGGTCGCGGCCGGGAAGATCCCGCACGTGGGTGATAGGACTGTGCTTGTTGAGACTGTGCTTATTGGGATCGTGGGTGGGGTTAGTGTCGCGTAGGAGGTAGGAGAGCAAACTCCGCCCATACGTGTGGGGTGTTTGCTCAAATGTCATAGTGGTTACAACAGTACCGAATGGCTACTTAGGACTTTACATATTAACTGACGGGAATGTTCGCCAGCGCGGCGTTAGTGTAGGGCTCGTTAATCCAATGAATATCGAGGTCACTCCGGTTGTCACGGAGGTAGTCGCAGGCTTTTCCGGCGCGCCCACCCATGCGGCAATGCACCCACACTTCACCGGCCGGAATGTCTTTGGTACGGCTGGGAATGTCCCCGAGGGGAATGTTAGTGGCGGCCAGGAGATGGCTTTCATCCCATTCGTCCGGCTCGCGCACATCAAGGATAAGTGGTGGCGTGGTGCCATTATTGAGACGCTCCTGAAGATCTCGGAAGGTGTTTACCGTCACTGGCATTATTGTCCTCTTTCCGCCATTTCTTGTGTTGTCTTGTGTTGTGTTGTTAGCGCTTGTGTGTCTGTTGACGGCGTCTACTGCGTGGTGTTTTCTTCACGTGGGGTGCGTCGTCGGACACGGATTCTAGGCCAGCGGCATCAATATCGGAGTTGCACTGTTCACGCTATTTGTACTCGCTGTGGCTGTGGTGGCTAACTGCTTACGGCTCATGCCCTCCAGGATCGTGGCTAGGGCGCCGTCACCGGTTACGTTCGTAGCAGTGCCGAAGGAGTCTTGGGCAAGGTAGAGGGCAATCATGAGGGCGATCATGGTGGGGTTGAACCCCAACATGGACTGTAACGCGCCCAACGCCGTCATAACAGCACCACCGGGAACGCCAGGGGCAGCCACCATCATGACACCTAGGACCAGGATCAGCGGAAGCATGGAGCTGAAACTGGGAGTGTGGCCATGCGTCATTGTCACGACCGCGGCGGAACAACCGGTAATAGTAATCATGGACCCCGCCAGGTGAATATTGGCATTCAGAGGAATAGCGAAGTCAGCAATGCGGGGGTGCACGCCGGCTTCCTTCGCAGACCGAAGAGTAACAGGAATAGTGGCAGCGGAGGACTGCGTCCCTAGGGCCGTCACATAAGCGGGCATCATGCGCCCAAGCAGGGTGAAGGGGTTTTCTTTACGAACTAGCCCAGCGATGGCATAAACAATTAGCAGGAAGACCCAGTGCAGGATCAGGACCATTACAAACACTTTGCCGAACACGCGGAGAATATGCTGCACCTGGCCGGCGTACGTCATGTTGGCAAAAACAGACAGGATATAGATGGGCAGCAGGGGAATGATGACGTAGCTGAGGAATTTCTCAATAATGGACCGGAAGTCCTCCGCCAGGTCATACATGCGGGTGGAGGAGAGTCCTGCCATTCCCAGCCCCAAAAGGAACGCAAAAATGAGGGCCGTGGTAACAGACATCATCGGCGGCAACGTAAACGGCAACGTTTCCACCCCGTTGGCGTCCACCGTCACCCCATAAGGTTTAACAAGTGAGGCAGAAGGATCCGAGATAGCGGTGGCGGTAGCGCCTTTCAGAATATGCGGGTAGAGGGCAAGTGCCGACAGTAATGCCATAATGCCGGCAAGAACGGTAGAGGTGTAGGCTATAGCAACTGCTTTACCGAGAAGTTTTCCTGCACCACGGCCAATGGACCCAATACCGGGGGCAATAAACCCCAGAATGATCAGTGGGATAGCGAACCCCAGTAGTTCGCTGAACACCATGCCGAAGGTGGCAAAGACACGGACGGGAACATCAGTGCCGCCCTGGCGGCTTGCCCATCCCACTAGGATTCCTAGAAGGATTGCAATGATGATCCATGCCAGTAGTGGGATCTTCCGGATTAGTCGCATGGTAAAACCCTACCCTAGGAGTGGAAGGTATCCTGTAGAACGTGAAACAGCTGACTTTCTTCGATACGGGTCTTGTCCCCGTCACCCCCGCTGACCTGGGAGCGATGCTTGTTGCCCAGGGACAATGCCAGCTGCTTTTTGGAAATTCGGATACGACACGCGGACGGCGTCGGAAACCAGTTCCGCAGTCGGCGCGTCTTTCTGTGCTGCTGCATAGTGAGTGGCGAGCGCGTCAACTCTGCGAACTAGCGAGCATGGTAGACGTCACGGTTTCCCAGGAAACCCCTGATGACAATAGCTGGCTGGTGCGTATGGAGGGGCCAGCACTTCTTCCCGTGGCGCAGGAGTGGACAAAAGGTGCGGTTAAAACTGTTCCCGCACAGTGGAGGCTCTCGGATAGAGCATTGCAAGTGTGGGCACTTGTGGCGGGTGTACTAGATGAATCCGGCATGTGTTTTGGCCTAGATGCGCATATCGCCCAGCATGAAGAACTGCGGAAACGAGCGGCGGAGGCGTTGCAGAAACTGGGTGCGGCATCGAGCTATGTGGGCCCGCGGGCTGGAGGGCCAGCGTTGCGGGTAGTGGGGCAGCGGCGTCTTGCCAACGTTATGACTATTGTGGGGGAGCCCCCAGAAGACGGCTCCTGGGACGCCTAAAGTACATCCAGTGGGGGCCTAGCAAGGCGCATGACAGATGCCTAGAAATATGTTTGTGGGTTTTAGATGCCAAAAGGTTGCACTTTTTTCTGCCCTTATATATAAGGTGTAGTTTCAAAGCCTTTATTTTTGGCCTATGCTAGCGAAGCATAGGGGCGAGTGGACATAACAGCTCACTCCATTTGAGGAAAGGTCGCAGTTTAGTGGCAGCACAGGCAGCAGGTAAGTACCATCTGGTGATTGTCGAATCGGCAACAAAAGCCGACAAGATTCAGAATTATCTAGGTGATGGCTACATTGTGACCGCATCCATTGGCCACATTCGCGATCTCCCCTCCGGCGCCGCCGACGTTCCCGCCAAATACAAGAAAGAAAAATGGGCACACACCGGCGTTAATGTTGACGATGATTTCACCCCCCTCTACGTGGTGAATCCCGACCGCAAAGCTAAAGTGCGCGAGTTGAAAGAACTGCTGAAAGACGCCGACGAACTGATTCTCGCCACAGACCCCGACCGTGAGGGTGAAGCCATCGCCTGGCACCTACTGGAAGTTTTAAAACCTAAGGTGCCCGTTAAACGCATGGTGTTCCATGAGATCACCCCCGAAGCCATTAATGATGCCATCACCAACACCCGCGACCTGGACCTCGATCTGGTGGAGGCACAGGAGGCACGACGCATCGTTGACCGCCTCTACGGCTATGAGGTTTCTCCTGTTCTCTGGCGCAAAGTAATGCCGCGTCTTTCCGCCGGCCGCGTTCAGTCCGTCGCCACCCGCATGATTGTGGAACGCGAACGGGAACGCATGGCTTTCGTCTCCGCCGGCTACTGGGACCTTACCGCCCAACTATCCGCCCCCGACCGGGCAAGCGACACTCATGCGGTAACCACCTTCCCCGCCAAACTGGTGGAAGTGAATGGTCAGCGCATTGCACAAGGCCGCGATTTTGACGATAAAGGCCAGCTGAAATCCGGCAAGGCCACCCAGAATGTCATGGTGCTTGATGAGGCCGGTGCCCACAGTCTGGCAGAAGCCTTGCAGGGCTTGCAGGGTGGTGCAGGCCAGGGCCTAGCCGTCACCAGCGTGGAAGAAAAACCCTACACGCGCCGCCCCTACGCGCCCTTCATGACGTCCACGCTGCAGCAGGACGCTGCTAATAAACTGCACTTCTCGTCTGACCGCACTATGCGTATTGCCCAAAAACTCTACGAAAACGGGTACATCACCTACATGCGTACGGACTCCACCACCCTGTCCACCGCCGGCATTAATGCTGCCCGGCAGCAGGTGCGTGAATTCTTCGGCGAGGAATACCTCTACCCGAGTGTGCGTCAATACAACCGCAAGGTGAAGAATGCGCAGGAGGCACACGAAGCTATCCGCCCCGCCGGCGACCACTTCGCCTCCCCGGACTCGCTGAAAACTGTTCTCGGCCCCGAAGAATTTAAGCTCTACCAGCTTATTTGGCAGCGTACTCTAGCGTCACAGATGGCTGATGTTAAAGGCACCACCATGACAGTGCGGTTGGAAGGCACTGCCCCCACCGCTCCCGCTACTCCTGTTGCCCTTACCGCCTCCGGACGCACCATTACTTTCCCCGGTTTCCTCAAAGTGTATGGTGCCGGGTTTAGTAATGAACGCGGCGACGACCGTGGGAATGATGCAGAGTCCGGGAAGAACGTACACCTGCCGCAGCTGGCGGAAGGGGACACGGCGGCCGTCACCTCCGCCACCCCAGAAGGCCACATCACCAACCCGCCAGCCCGCTACACGGAGGCAAGCCTAGTGAAGGCAATGGAGGAGCTCGGCATCGGCCGCCCCTCCACCTACGCCAGCATTATCCGCACCATCAACGACCGCGGCTACGTGGTAAAACGCGGTTCCGCACTGGTACCCAGCTGGGTCGCTTTCGCCGTTGTCGGCCTGATGGAACGCGGTTTTGAACGCCTTGTGGACTACAACTACACCTCCGATATGGAAGATGAACTGGACGCCATTGCGGAAGGTAAAGAAAACCGTAGTCGCTGGCTAAGCGCCTTCTACTTCGGTGCCGATGATGCCGCCCTGCAAAAATCCGTGCCAGGCAAAGGCGGACTGAAAGGCCTTATTGAGCAGAATCTGGAATCCCTAGACGCCCGCGAAATTAACTCCCTACACCTCTTCGACGACGAGAATGGTGTTCCCGTCTATGTGCGTGTCGGCCGCTACGGCCCCTACCTGGAGCGGACCATAAAATCCGACACAGCCGCCCCAGTTGTGGAACGCGCAAACATTCCCGACGCCGTCACTCCCGACGAGCTAACGCGGGAGAAAGCGGAAGAACTTTTCGCCGTCCCCTCCGAGGGACGAAAACTGGACCGCCACCCGGAAACCGGCTACGAAATCCTTGTGAAAGATGGTCGCTACGGCCCCTACGTGCAGGAAGTATTGCCGGAGGAGGACCCCGGTAAACCAAAAACTGCTTCGCTTTTTAAATCCATGGATGCGAAAACTGTCACTCTGGATGAAGCAGTGCGCCTACTGAGCCTGCCGCGTCTCCTGGGAACTGATGACGACGGCGAAGAAATTGTTGCCCTCAACGGCCGCTACGGTCCCTACATTAAGAAGGGCAAGGAATCCCGCAGCCTGGAAAAAGAAGAGGATCTTTTCACCGTCACCCTCGACGAGGCGAAGAAGCTACTGGCTGCTCCGAAGACGCGACGCGGCCAGAAAGCAACGGGGCCACTGCGTACCCTCGGTGAGGACCCGGCCACAGGTAAACCCATTGAGGTGAAAACTGGCCGCTTTGGCCCCTACGTAACGGACGGGGAAGTGAATGCGTCCCTGCGGAAGGCCGACAGTGTGGAAACTATGACGGCTGAGCGTGCCAGTGAACTCTTGTCCGATAGGCGGGCGCGTATCGCGGCCGGTGGTGGCAGGAAGAAGACCACCAAGAAGAGCACGGCGAAGAAGACTACAACAAAGAAAGCTGCCAGTACAAAAGCTGCTAGCGCGAAAGCCACCACCGCATAGTGTTCTGCTTCACTTGTGTGACAAGATATATCGCCACAATAGAAGCGTGACGAAAATAACGCATAGCGTGACAAGCATATTGCTTCACGCTATAGGAGAGAATTTTCCCCTCCGCGGTAATGTTTTTCCGTGCGTATAATTCGTAAGATTCCGCTACTGGTATGGATCCTTGTTGCCATTCTGTTAGGCATCCTCGTAGGGTGGGCAAGCCACCGTGGTAACACCGACATACCAGTACGTATTTTCGCCACTTTTGGCATGCTGTTTAACCAGCTCTTAGGCTTCGCCATTCCGCTCATTATCCTGGGATTCATCGCCCCTGGTATTGGCTCCATTGGCCGTGGCGCAGGGAAAATGCTTGGCAAAGCCGTCGCCATCGCCTACGTGTCCACAATTCTGGCCGGCTTTATGGCACTTATTGTGGCGTCCCTCCTGTACCCGCATATCCTCAATGGGTCCACAGCGGCAGCCGTCACCAATCCTTCCGCCTCGCTCGTTAAACCCTATGGCGTTACCGTGGACGCAAACGGAACGGAAAATCTACCGTTTACACTTCCACCCATCATGTCCGTTACCACCGCCCTCATTTTCGCGTTCCTCCTGGGGCTTGGTATGACGGGGCTGTCCTCCACCCGCATGTATGACCTGGCGGAGGACTTCCGGTCCATTGTTGAGAAATTCCTCAGCTACGTCATCATTCCGCTACTCCCTATCTACATTCTCTCCGTGTTCGCCAACATGACGTATGCCGGGGAAGTACAGCACATTCTCCGCGTGTTCGGCAAAGTGTTTGTGATGGTTCTGGTCCTGCACTGGGTTTTCCTCCTCCTGCTCTACGGTGTTGCTGGACTAGTGCGCAAACGGAATCCCTTTACCTTCCTGAAACGCATGATGCCCGCCTATGTAACAGCCCTGGGCACGCAATCTTCCGCCGCCACTATTCCCGTTACCCTCCGGTCGGCTAAAGAAGCCGGCGTGCATTCCCGCATTGCTGACTTCGCTATTCCTCTAAATGCCAATATTCACCTGGCCGGTTCCATGATTACTATTACGAGCTGTTCGGCAGCCGTCTCCACCATGGTGCAAGGCCACGTTCCCCGATTCAGTTCCATGATTCCGCTGATCCTGGTTCTGGGTGTGATGATGGTGGCTGCCCCCGGTGTTCCCGGCGGCGCCGTCATGACCGCGGTAGGTGCACTGCAGTCCATGCTGGGCTTTAGTCCCACTATGATCGCTCTTATTATTGCCCTGCATTTAGCGCAGGACTCCTTCGGTACCGCCACGAACGTGACCGGTGATGGTGCTCTCGCCGCAATTCTGGAAGGTATGAGCAGTAAACAGTTGGACATGCCTACCACGGCGGAAAATATGGCGAATGCGCAAGCCACCGCCGATGCTACCGGGCTTGCACACTCTGACGCCGCCGCTGCAGGTATTGAGACTGCAGAGACTGCGCCACAACCTTGCCGTGTACGACGAAATAAGCAACGGAGAAATAAACAGCAGGAGGATGAAAAGCCGCAGCACTAGCGGATAGTATGGCAAGTACAGCAAGTATGCACTTGCACAAGAAGACGTTGAGGTAGTGTCGCGTGAGTGTTTTTGATCGCCTGGCAGGCCAGGAAGATGTTGTCACGCAACTACGCGCTGCTGCCCGCGCCGCCCGCGCAATGATAGTAGCGGCCGACGGTACCAGCACAACCGGTGGTACTGTCGCACCGGCTCAACAATCTGAGTCCACATCTGTGGGCGCGCCTACGTCCACGCTAACGTCTGCTGGTAAGACGGGTAAAGCCAGTGCGGAGATGACGCACGCGTGGCTTTTTACTGGCCCGCCCGGCTCGGGGCGTTCCGTGGCGGCACGGTGTTTCGCGGCGGCACTCCAATGCGATAACGCAGACGAACCCGGCTGCGGAACATGCGATTCTTGCCGTGCGGTAATGGAGGACCGTCACCCCGATGTCACGGTAGTGCGCCCCGAAGGTCTCACCATTTCGGTAAAAGAAATCCGCGGCATTGTGACGCGTGCCAGTACGTTCCCCGCCACCGGACACTGGCAGATCGTCATTATCGAGGACGCGGATCGGCTCACGGAGCAGGCCGGGAATGCGCTTTTAAAAGCGGTGGAGGAGCCTCCCTCACATACGGTTTTTATTCTCTGTGCCCCCTCCGATGATCCGCAGGACATCATGTTGACACTCCGGTCCCGCACCCGGCACGTCTATATTCGCATGCCCAGTACAGATGCCATAGCAGAGTTACTAGAGCGGGAGGGAGCCAGTCCGGAGCAGGCCCGCTGGGCGGCGGCAGTATCGGGCGCCCATATTGGGCGGGCGCGGGCTCTTCTCCGCTCGGAGGAGGCGCGTAACCGCCGGCACCGTATCCTAGAGTTGGGACAGGCAACAATGCGGCCCGGCCACGGATACGATCTGGCTGTACGCATGGTACAGGACGCGCGGGCCGCTGCCGTGGCCGCTAATAAGGACATATCAGAGCAAGAAACTGAGGAACTACGCACAGCGCTTGGGGCAGGAGGAACCGGAAAGAGTGCGGCTGGTGCTTTACGCGGCTCCGCAGGTGCGCTGAAAGATTTAGCGGATGCGCAGAAACGTCGCGAAACCCGCATGATGCGGGATTCCATAGATTTGTCGCTAACCGATTTGGCAACCTTCTACCGCGATGCATTAATGCAGGCCACAGGTGCATCAGTAGAGGTGGTACACGTGGATGCGCAGCGGGCGACGGCTGCTATGGCTCGTGCGTTTTCGCCAGAGGCGCTACTACGCTGCATTGATGTTGTGATGGCGACACGTGCAGAAATTAGCCAGAATGTGAAGCCAGAAGTGGCCGTGGGTGGTATGGTAGCCCGCATTAGCCTGGCTTTAGTCGCACGGTAAAATTGACGGCATTATTTTTCTTTAACTGCTATCCTCCGCTAAAGTTAACGTGCACTCCTTCGTGAGTGCGTGCCGCTTTAGCTCAGTCGGTAGAGCGATTCACTCGTAATGAATAGGTCAGGAGTTCGATTCTCCTAAGCGGCTCCATTATCTGGCTCGTTATTATCTGGCTTGTGAATAGCCCCCATATACACTGGCACGTCCGTTGTCTCGTCCCGAATAACAAGAAGGAACGGGTGGTCGCACGTCAACGGCGGGTGGGGTGTGCGCGCCCCAATGCGGGCAGACGTGAATGACATCATTTCCACAGCTGCAGCAGCCTGCGTACCGTGCTCGTCAACATCAAGTATTACCTGCTGAACATAATCGTCGATGCCTTTTACCTGCGGCGACATTGCGCTAAAGTCAGCGTTCTCAAAAAGACTCGCCAACCCCATACAACCAAGAGAAGACCGAAGACTATCCGAAGAACTCGTATGAATCCGGGGAAGTTTCACCGTAAGCGGTAAACGTGAGGACTCCTTCACCGCCTGAAGAGCACCAATAATAATTCCCGGGGTTGCCTTCAGTGGACTGGCACCCTCCGGGGGAACAATAATATCGCAGCTCACGCCCCCCACGTAGGGAAGTGTTGTGGCACGCCAGCCCTCATATTCCCCATAGAGAAGATTATGGGTAAGGGACATCATGCGGCAGCGACTACGCTCCCCACTCATCAGGAAGAAATCAGTATCCTCCGTGTTGTTGACGGGGAAGGGCTCCTCCCAGGACGCAGTGAGTGCCATAACACTTTGCAACACAATAACAGTGTCGGCAGTAACCGTTATACCAGACGTGGGAATAAGTCCTTTTGTGTTGCGGTACACCCAATTATCAAGATTATGGCGGGCCTTTTCCGTATCAGCAAAGTTAACATGATGCATCGTGCCACCCAGCGTTGCCATCGTGGCCGCAAAACCTCGCTGAAGAGGAAGCCCCCGCTGGGAAACCGCCCGCGTGGCGGTAGAAACACCATCAGAAATAGCAGCAATAGTGTCAGAAATTTCCCGTAGATTAGCCTTATGGGACACACACAATACATCTAGTATGTCGTCCAGAGTATGCCCGGCGGCACCCGCCGCAGCGGTAACCAACGCCATGTTGAGACACACAGGAGACGTAAGAAAATTACGGCTTTCCGCCACTCGGTCGGCTATAGAGCCAGGCTGCTTCGCCATGGACTGCACGGCGGTAAGGCCTAACTGGTACGCCTTCGGGGCAAGCGCACTACGCAACGGACCATTACACGTGGGAAAAGCGTTTTGATTCACCCTTATACCCTACGTCTTTGCCAGCCTAATACCAGGAATGAGCGTAGTGCGATGGGTAGAATGTAAGCCATGAACGCACAGTCTGGACTATTTGCCTTCGGGGCAACAGAACATCTCTTTCTTACCTTTGACCTTACCGCCGGAGCTAACGTGCAAGAAGCACTACAAACTCTCGCCGTAGCCGGCAACCCCGCCACCACCGATATGGTGAATGTGGTGGTGGGCGTCCGCCCCAGTCTCTGGGCAGAAATAGCAGATGCAGAGGACATCCCAGCAAACGTGCACGACTTTTCTGAGGCAAAAGGCGAAGACGGTTTCACCATGCCCGCCGAGCAACACGATTTCTGGATCTGGATCAGTGCCGCAGGAATGGACGCATGCTGGGACTGGGCCCGGGAAATCATTATCAACTTCGGAAATAATGTTCGCATGACCTCCGAGCATCGCGGCTGGGGCTACCACGGAAACCTGGACCTTACCGGTTTCGTTGACGGCACCGAAAACCCCGGCCGTCTAGAAGCCCCGCAGCATGTGGCTGTACCAGATGGACAGCCAGGCGCCGGATCCTCCATCCTCCTCTTCCAACCCTTCGAGCACACAAAATTCAACTGGTACGAAACCAGCGTGCCGGAACAAGAACAAGCAATCGGCCGCACCAAACTGGACAACATTGAATTCGATGACGACGTAAAACCCGTCTCCGCTCACGTTGCCCGCACCAACATTGACACCGACGAACGCGAAATAAAAGTATGGCGCCGCAACGTCGCCTACGGAGACATGCACCACCACGGCACCCTCTTCGTTGGCTTCACCAACGAGCAGTGGAAACTAGAAGACATGATCGACCGCATGACAGGCTCCGACGGTGTCCACGACACCATCATGAACTTTATGCACGTCACCGGTTCCGCCTGGTTCGTCATCCCCAGCGTGGAAGCCATGCTGAAATTCCTCCCCGAGGATGACGACGAGGACTAAAGAGGATTAAACATCACCGCTCTGGTGTTGACCGTAATAACTGTAGAAACTCACGGAAGGAATAGCTCATGCATCTCGCCTTTGGATTCCTAGGCTGGATTATTTTTGGTGGACTTGCAGGCTGGCTTGCCTCAAAGGTCATGAAGACCGATGAGCAGATGGGCGTATGGGCCAACATTGGCGCCGGCGTAGCAGGCGGTTTAATCGGCGGAGCTATTCTCGGCTTCGCCCTTGGCAAAGACAGCGCCGGATTCTTCTGGAGTTTCGTCACCGCTTTCCTGGGTGCCTGCCTCATCATTTGGATTGTCAAGGCCATCAAGACCCACAAGAATTAGCCATCACCACAAACACACGCCGATACAAACACGTAAATAAGTGCCAATACGGATACATATCGGCACACAAATAAAGTTATGCCCCCGCTCAATTGGTAGCGGGGGCATAACTTTTCTGCAGCTCTTATGCATTATCAGTATGTATACGCATTACAGATGCAATTGTGGGGGATAACTAGGTTTAGCGAGCCCACTGAGTGCCAGCACACGTTATCTGCGCATCCTGCAGAGCACGAAGAATAAGAACCTGCACGGACTTATTCGTGGTGAGCTTATTGTGGCTGAGCGTCTCACCAGGCTTACACACATCCTCAACCGTCACATTATGAACAACCGCACCCGGAAGAGCCTTCAAGAAGGTTGCATCGTAAGGGGTAGACGTCATGTCATGCTTCGTAGCAATTGCCGTGTAGCGCACGCCGGGCATGGAATCCGGAAGCGAATTAATGTAACGCACCATCGGAGAACCCACTAGCTGCTGGATAGCGGCACTTGAAAGAATAGCGGAAAGATCCCTGGCCAAAGTGGGGAACTGCCACACGGGGAAAGCGGAAAGACCCATCATAGTGGTGCCGTGGTTAGTACCGGCAAGGGTGATGGAATGCTTAGTGCGAAGGTTTCCGCGGAAATCATGCATCCACAGGTGGAAGACTAGACCAGCCTGTGAATGGCCAATGAGGTCAACTTTTTTAGCGCCAGTAAGCTTTAGAACCTTATTGACGTAGTTATTCAGCTCAATGGCAGAAGAATAAATATTGTTGGTGGCGAACTTGCCGGCCTTAGCGTTGTGATAGATGGCGGAACGCGCATCAAAACCATAGTTCATGGCGAAGATGCAGTAGCCCTGCTGCTGCAGGAAAGGAGCAAGATCCTCCCACTTCTGCGCATTGGCCCACGTACCATGAACAAGAACAACCGGGTACGGGTGCTGCTTGGTCAGTTTACAACCCGGGGTACGAATTTCCGGGACAGTGCTGTAAACACTGGGATCCGGGATCTCAGTATTTTGCGGATCGGCATAGGGCCAGGGCTGACCTGTGGTAACGCCAGCCGCTTTGCGGGCCTGCGCAAGTGAGGTGTCAGGACCGTAGCTGGCCTTGTGGACAGGAACATTGGGGGCGGTCCGGAGGAAACCTTCACCTGCAGCTGGTAGTTCAGCTGGCAGGTTAGTTGGTAGGTCTGTAAGCGGAGTCGCCTGGGCAACAGTAACAGTGCCGGTAAGAACAGCGCAGCTAGCAAAGAAACCAGCCGCAGTACGAATAATCTTGCTGTGCATGAGGTAATCCTCGGGACGTGACCCCGTCGGGTCTGGACAGATTAATAAACGTATATGAGTAATAGTTGACAAATACTGTGAATCGGTCAAGCGCTATTACCACCAGTGGCAATTATATGGCGCAGAGAACAAACACTATAGGCCTTTTTCAACATGGTCTTTCTAAGAAATACCCTGGTGGCAAGGAACATTCTGCTGGTCGTAAACAGATTCTGACAGCCTTGAGGAAATAGTCTGCAAGTCCCAAAAGGATGGCCTGCCATTACTGAAGAAATAATCGACCATCAGCGAAAGAAAAATTCTGCAGTTCGCACAGAAAAATAGGAACTTTCATAGGCTTCTGTGGTGCGAAGCAAGGAGAAGTAGGACCTCCATGGGAGAAAGGAGTGTGGTTTACTGTGCGCGGTCATTATTTTGGTGACGAAGATCGAGAAGAAGATTAGTGGTGTGATGAAGCCTGTATCTGCAGGAAAAAGACTGGTAAC
>NZ_QFOZ01000017.1 GCF_003241315.1 Lawsonella clevelandensis | reverse complement strand
TTAAATAGGAAGCTAATGATCCCGGGTTTAACTGAACAGGGAATGATAGGTCAATTCTTCTCTCAAATTGATTCCCTTATCGCTCTTCATCAGCGAAAGGGCTAGTTGGGTGTGTCTGGTTCTTCTAGTCCTTTGGGCATTGTTTGGTACAGGATGTATTCCTTGAGGATGGTGGCTATTTTCATTCTGCGGCGGAATAGTTTAGGTTCTGGTTCGTGGATGTTGTCGAAGTATGTTGCGGCTAGGTTTTCGTCTACGGTTTCTTTTAGTGCATCGAATCTGCCGTATTCGTTGAGTGTGTTTTCGTTGGGTTCGGCGTCAATGAGTTCTGTGAGTTTGTCTTTTTTGATGCCGAATGTTTTGACGAGCGTGTCTATTTGTTGGTTTTTTTCTTTTGCCGCGTATTCGGTGATGTAGTCCTGGAATGTTTTTTCATCATTGAGTTGGGCGTCTCCGCTTTGGATGTCGTGGAGGAAGATGTTTGCGTGTTTTTGTTGTTCTTGTGTGAGTGTTGCAAATGAACTGTGTAGTTCTTCTAGGACTGATTCGACGACGGTTTCGTTTGCGGATGGGTCGTAGAGCGCTTTTATGTATTTTTTAAAGCGCGAATTCATGAATTTTGTGTCGATGTAGCCGGTGTCGATTTCGGTGAGGTGTGTTTCTATGTCGAAGGGTAGGTCTTCTTCATTATCGTCACTGTCACTGGTTTTTTGTTCGAGTTCTTTATAGCGTAGGGCTAGTGTGAGGTAGGTTTGTTCGTCTAGTGTGACGACAATGCTGTGGCTGGGGTTTGTGAAGTCGTAGTGATCTTTTTCCCAGGTGAAGCCTTGTATTCGTGCGGCTTCTAGGGTTTTGGTTAGTTCTGAGAATAGTTTCGCGAATTGGCCTCGTTCGGCGAGATTGTCGGGTAGTTTTGTGAAGTTTTCTACGCCAGCTTTGTTGAAGAGTGTAGTTATTTCTTTTGTTGTGTCGTTGAGTTTTTTGAGGTGTGTGTCAAGGTGGTCAACGAAGAGGTCTAGTGGTTTGTTTCCTGAGTAGAGTTCTACGGCTTTGTCAATGTTTTGCCTCATGGTGGCGGGTTTACGGTAGTAGCGGATTATTCCGAATGGTTTCTCTGGGCCGAATAGGCGGTTAGTGCGGGAGAAGGCTTGAATGATGTTTTCGTATTTGAGAACTTTGTCCAGGTAGAGGGTGTTTATCCATTTGGAGTCGAAGCCGGTGAGCATTTGGTCGACAACGATTAGTAGGTCGATGCGCTGATCTGAGTTTTCCCCTATTCGGTTGTAGGGTTTTTTGTGTCCGAGGCGTGCTGCTACGTCTTTTTTGTATTTTTGCCAGGTGGCTAGTGTGTAGTCTTGGCCGTAGTTGCGGTTGTAGTCTTCGAGTATTTCGATAAGGCCGTCTTCTTTGAAGGAATTGTCTCCTCTGTTGTCGATGTTGGGGTCGAAGAGTACCGCTATTTTGGTGGGTTGTGTACTGGGGTTTTCTTTGAAAAGTCGGTAGTATTCGATGGCTTCGGGGATGGATGAGGTTGCTAGCAGTGCGTGAAATTTTGAGTTTTTACTGTGGGCGATCCATTGCTTGTAGATGTCTTCTACTACGGCTTTGCGGTGTTCTGGTTGTAGGTATTGGCTTTTGGGTAGGTAGTATTCGATTCCTTTGATGGGTTTTCCGGATTCGTCGAGTTCTTCTTCGGCTTGGGGGACTTTTCTTGGGTCCATGAAGTGGTTGAAGATTTTTTCTTTGTCCTGGTCTTGGAATACTTCTGATTCGTTTTGTGCGTGTGCTTTGTTGAGGGCTACGGCTTTTCGTAGTTTTCTCGCGGGGTAGGTTTCTACCATGTAGGGATCGAAGCCGAGAACGTTTTCGTCTCTGATTCCGTCTGCGATGCTGTATCTGTGGAGTTCGCTGCCGAAGATGCTTACTGTTGTGCTGTTTTTCTTTTGGTTTTCTTCATGGATGGGTGTTCCGGTGAAGCCGAAGAATACGGCGCGGGGGAATGTTTCTTTGATGGTGGCGAGCATGTCGCCGAAGGTGGAGCGGTGGGCTTCGTCGACGATGAAGACGATTCGTTTGTGGTTAATTTCTTCTATGTCTGCTGCTCTGCGTTCTTTTTCGGCGCTTGCGAGACTCATTTTTTGTATTGATGTGACGATGAGGGAGGCGCGTGGATCTGAGCTTTTGAGTTTTGTTATGAGGTCGTCGGTGTTGGTGGTTTCTTGGACTTCTTCTGATTCGTCGGCGAATCCTCTGTATTCCATGAGGGATTGGGTTCCGAGTTCAATCCGGTCCATGAGGAAGATGACTTTGTCGGCGTCATGTGATGTGGCGATGAGTTGGGCGGATTTGAAACTGGTCATGGTTTTTCCTGACCCTGTTGTGTGCCAGATGTATCCGCCTCGTTGGTCTTTCTGGTCCCAGTCGATGCGGGCGACTTTGTCGGAGATGCGGTTGGCTGCATAGTACTGGTAGCTTCGCATGACTTTGAGAACACCATCGGTATCGTCGGCGACGGTGTAGAAGCCTATGAGTTGGTGGTCCATGGGGATGGAGAGGAGGTTTTCTATGATGTCTCTCCAGTAGTTGCATGGTTCATTTTCGAAGTCTGCCCAGTGGAAGTAGTAGTTTTCGTTGAATTCACCGTCTGGGCCGGGGTTGGCGAAATAGACGGTTTCTTCTGGGGTCATGGCTACGAAGACCTGAATGAGTGAAAATAGGTCTGTGAATATTCCTTCGTGGGCGTATTTAGCGATCTGGTGGTAGGCCTCGCTTACTGGTATTCCGCTTTTTTGAGTTCCACATGGATGACGGGCATACCGTTGATGAGGAGCATGAGGTCGCCACGTCGTTTTCCGATAATGCGTGAGGCGGCTTTAAATCGGGGTTGTTGAACTATTTGGTAGCGTGATTGCCCTGCAGCAATTTCGTGCCGATCATAAATTTTGAGGCTGACTTCTTTACCTAAATGTGTAGGATCGTCCGGATTATCTCTGGTGATGGATACAGTTTTACCGTTGATGAAACCATTGAGGCGAAGTGACGTACGTAATTCTTTAACCTGTTCAAGAATTTGCGCCATTTCAGTGTCGGTGAGTGGCGCATCACCTAAACGGTCAACCTGTCGATTGTTTTCGAAAAGAATCTGAGCCCAGTTATCAATTAAATCCTGCTCAGTGGGGTACCGTAGAACCTCTTTTTCCCAGCCTTTACTTTGAAGAGCCTGGATTACTTTCTCTTCAAACTCAGATTCGGTAGAAACAACCACGTCAGTCACCTTTATACAAACATCTTGGAAAGAAAAGCACTCTTAAGCTGATGAAGTTTCTCCAGCTTTCGCTGATGAAGAGCGATAAGGGAATCAATTTGAGAGAAGAATTGACCTATCATTCCCTGTTCAGTTAAACCCGGGATCATTAGCTTCCTATTTAA
>NZ_QFOZ01000023.1 GCF_003241315.1 Lawsonella clevelandensis | reverse complement strand
TGTTATGTGTCACTACCTTTTGCGCGCTTAAGGTCATGACATTGTTTACACCTAATGTCATGACATTGTGCACAGTTTCGTGACCTTTTATGCTGTGTGTCGGACACAATCGGATAATGAGTAAGGCAATTCCTCCGGAGATTCGCCGGAAAATTATTGAGTTCGACCCCTTCGACGGTCACGGTCTATCTATCACCGCGTTTTGTGAACAGTTGAAGATCTCCCGCCGCACGTTCTACAACATCCGTGCCCGATACGATGAGGAAGCAGGTGCCGCGTTGCATCCGCATTCCAGCGCCCCGATCACGCCAGCAAGGACCTACGACGAGCACGTGACCACAGCACTGCTTGTGATCCGGAAGCGTTTGAAAACCCAGGGCTGGGACTATGGTCCCATCTCCATTCGGTTTGAAGGTATTGCATCAGGAGAGCTAGCAGATCCGGTGCCGTCCGTATCCACGATTGCTCGCCTGTTGCGTGCGGCAGGAGCTGTGGAATCAAACCCGAAGAAACGCCCCAAGATCACCCGTGTTCGTTACAAACGAACACCTGTCACCATCTATCAAATCATCGATGACGCTACCCGCTTCGATGTCGGTACCTGCGCCTATGCGGCACACGAAAACTCTAAAGATGCCACAGATGCTGTACGCAAGGCCATTGCCACCTTTGGTGCCCCGCATGAACTTCTCAGTGATAATGGGGCTGCTTTTAACCAGCTACGCAACGGTGTTGTTGGCCCCTTGGAGGCCTACCTGGCATCGGTTGGGTGCTTGAGTATTTCCGGCAGGCCACGCAACCCGCAAACTCAAGGTAAAGACGAGCGTTCACACCGCACACTGTTTAGATTCTTGGAGGCACACAAACCAAAAACACTGAAGCAGTGCGAGGTGCTGATTGATAAGTATCGAGATCAATACAATAACCGGCGACCACACCAGGGCCTTCCAGAGTGTGTCACCCCGGCCACAGCGTGGCACCTTGTTGGGGTTGTGCCACCTCAAGACCCGATCCCACTGGAGGTGCTAAAGCAGAAAGCAGAAAACTACGCGCTTCAACGTGGTAACGCTTACCTCACCTCGGGGGTTATCCGCCAGGATGAAAAACCACCACGTCCAAAACGAAACGGTGGAGTCACAGGTTATTCACGTCCCAGTATTGCTGACTCAGATGACGACGGTTTCGATACGGTGACTGTCACTGAAGCTAATCAGATGGTGTTTTTCCAAGGGATGCGCATTGCTGTTCCCCGATCGATGAGAAACAGAAGTTTCCACCGCACAGTCACAGAAAGCGAACTTGGCTTTTGGGATGCCGAAGACGGTGAACTCGCTTTGTCGATCCCGCTTCCCGTGGTCGCTATCGCAAAGACAACGGCATACATCAACTCCTACAACATCAAAGGCGTGTGGATGAAGGATCCACCCAAACAATGGCGTATCAAACACGAAAAAGCCCAAAAACGATTCGCCACCATTAGCC
>NZ_QFOZ01000010.1 GCF_003241315.1 Lawsonella clevelandensis | reverse complement strand
GGCTAAGCTCCTTGAAGAACTAGGCATGTCAGAAGAAGACGCCACAGACCTCTACAACATGAATATGCTCGACTACAGCGACCAATGCCGTATCGAGAGAGTTTGGCAGCTTAATTTCCTTATTAAGCATGGACGCTAAAACATTTGAAGAGAAAACGAAAGAGTTCTCTTCACACATCTCATCCACTTTAAACGACACCCTAAGTGGGCCCGTTGCCAAAGTTCATTCTGACGTTACAGGGCCGCAGGCTTCAATTATCCGTACAACCAAAAAACTCATTTCCGACAATTGTCCAGGGAAACAGTTCGGTGTGCTCGCAAGTGATTTTTCATGCTGCGCGTCAAGCTCTGGCCGATACTTTGCAGTAGAGGAATCACATATCCGCATCAAGATAGGCTACGGAGAAAAAACACGCCCTGTCATCCGAATAGATTTCAATCGCGACGATAATTCGTACATTAGCTGCCATGCTCATGTGGTGGGCGCAAACAGTCTCTTCGACTATCTCACTCCCAGAATTGGAAAGAATAGGTCGAGTAATCGACAATACTTACCGCAGACAACAGACGTCCTGCATATCCCAGTGGGCGGTAAACGATTCCGCCCTACAATTGAAGATGTCATTGAGCTTCTCATCCGGCAGTGCGGCGTTTCTCACCCAGACAATGCTCTCGAAATCATCCAAAAATCACGAGACGAATGGATAAGAACACAGACACGCGCTGCTGTCACAGACAACCCAGAGGCCGCAATCGAGGCACTCAAGGCAATAGGTTACTCCGTTACTAAAGATGAGCGTCCATAAATACACCACGGCTAAAGGCCCCCGCTGGTCAGTAGCCTACAGTCGCCCAGACGGCACCCGTACACAGAAGCGCGGATTCCTTACCAAAACAGCCGCCAAAGCGTGGGAAACAAAACTCGTCTCAGATATCCTCACCGGCCAGTGGGTAGACGAAAAAGGCGGGAAACAAACTATCGGAGAGTTGGGGGACGCGTGGCTTAACCGACAGACTCACCTTAAGCCGTCTAGTCTCCGCTCTCTCAGGAACGTGTGGGAAGCAAAGGTTAAGCCTCAATGGGGCTCCCGGACGCTGGATAGTGTGAAGCACACTGAGGTTGCGGACTGGCTCGCAAACATGACCACCAGGGAGGGAAAACCCTTAGCGGCCACCACGAAACGCTACGCGCACCAGATATTGAACAATATCTACAAGGACGCGGTACGCGACCGTGCCATCCTTACTAACCCGGTTGAGGGAATACCGCTTCCGAAAAAGACGAGAGCCAGGAAAACCTACCTCACTCACGAGCAGCTACAAGCGTTCGCGGCGGCCTGCGGAGAGTACGAAACACTGGTCCTCGTTATCGGCTACTGTGGCCTGCGCTGGGGTGAAGCTATCGCGTTAACCACTAACGATATTGATCTGCTCCGCCATAGAATTACTATCAACAAGAACGCCGTCTGGCTGGATAAGAAAGTCCATTTAGGCACCCCTAAAAGCAACGAGGAGCGCACAGTTCCCATCATTGGTCTAGTGGCCGACAAGCTAGAAAAGCATATGCGTACGGTGCCTACAGGTGGCCTAGTGTGGGAAGCCCCTAGAGGAGGCTATGTGCCCCGCCCCAACGCCCGTGAGGGCTACTGGGCCCGCGCAATCAAGACGTCAGGCATACCCCGCATCACACCGCACGAACTTAGGCACACGGCAGCTAGTCTCGCCGTACAATCCGGCGCGAACATAAAAGCCGTCCAGCGGATGCTCGGCCACTCCTCGGCAGCAATGACACTCGACGTGTACGCAGATTTATTTGATGATGATCTTGATCAGCTCGCCGACCGTCTTAACGCTTCGAATCCTTCTGGGGGCGCTTATATAGCACTTCGTGCAATGCTTTACGCGAAAGCTTTGTAAACCCTAAAACCCTACATAAATTTATGTCCTCAGCCTTAAGAAAAGGTTGAGGACATAAATTTACGGGTCTACTGACCGTTAATGAGCTATGAAAGGAGCGCCTCTTCAAGGCTCAGAATACGGTAGACACCAGGACGAGAAAGTCCGGTTGCTTCACAGATCTCAGAAATTCGAACACCTTTACCGTGTGCAGACTGCACCAGTTGGTAGCGCTCGCTCTGTAGCTTGTCTAATTGTTTCTCTACTTTACGCAGCCGAGTTGACTGTTCTTGTAGCTGACCAAGCATTTCCCACTTATTAGACATATAACTCCTTTTATCGATCAAGATGTAGACCTGCGGAGCGCGCTCTCATTCGTAGAAGGTAAACCCTCCCCTGATTATGCAGATGACAGCGTTATGTAGCTATTTATTCAACGACATACGCTGATCTGCAAACATCAATACTGTAGTCACCGCAATTGTCTTCTACAGAAGATATCTTGTTACAAGAACGATTTAGTTATTCCTACAATTTCTTAAGAAAAGAGAACCTTATTGCCACTTCCCCGAAATCATTTCGCTATCTAGGCGAACTACGGGTGTACACAACACCATGCCTTCGAAGAAGTATTCACAATGTCACCAAACTTAGCATTTGTAGAGAATAAAAATAGTTTTTGCACAAATGAGCAGGCTTTATTATTTATAACTCAGAAAGGACATTTAAACCTAAGAGACATTGCATCTGTTGCAATCATTAATTTTGTATAACGGCGAGATATTCTATGAACACTTTTGCAACACAGTGATCATTGCAGCTTGTTCAGCCTTGGTAACCCACAAACCGTAAAGCCTCTTTACCTCAACCTGTCTCGCAACATACTCACAGCGATAAATCTTATTGGGTGGTAACCAGGTGGCCGTATCCCCCGATCCCTTTTGTGCATTGACCCATCCTGACACAGCTAAAAGATTACGGGGATCATTAGCGAACGCGCGACGCACATCCGCACTCCACGACTGCGCACCTTTAACCCATGAGTCAGCAAGTGCAACCACATGATCTATCTGCACTAGGGCACTTGTCTTTTGACCATGCTGGAAGTAGACAACATCACCTGTATATGGATCATGCAGTACACCTGTTTCCACCACACAACCGTGCGTACGCGGACGGAATGTCACATTCACTAGATCTCGTTGCAGAATGTCCTCACGAGTTCGACATCCGTTGTGTCCTAACGGAGCGTCGTTATTGTCATCCCAACTTCGCCCATACTGAGCGCGTTTATAACCAGTTTTAGGTGCGCGTCCCTTTACCGTCAGAAAACGAGCGTGCGTAAGCGCATCGTGGTAACTATGCAGCCCAAAATCGCGCAGCACAGTAAACCTAATTCCTGCTGCCTTATTCTTATTCCTCCGTGATACTCGCGGCGAAACAGGCGTACGTGGTTTACCCGAGTGATGCGTTTGTAAGCTACTACTGGGCGAACTACTAGTACTCTCCCCAGAAGAATCCCCTGTTTGCGTACCGTCTACATCTATGGCGCATCCTGCTGTTGCCACCGTAACGACAGCAGCACTTACTAACCCTATGAACCGTAGAGATACAGACCTGCTACAACGGGAATCGCCTCGGGGAATGGCATGCAGAAACGTACTGTGCATGGTTATAGCCTAGACTTAGGCACATGGCATTTCCGCAACCTACCACACAGACTTACTCCGTCGTTACTGGTGCTTCACAAGGCATTGGCCGATCTCTCGCACTACATCTGGCGCAACGTGGCTACAACGTTATTCTTGTAGCACGCCGCGCAGACGTCCTTAAAGAATTAGCCACCGAGATCACTACCACCTACGGGGTGGAGGCACTGTGCCGTCCCTGCGATCTTTCCGATCCCGCGTCTCGTAAAGAACTTACCGATGAGCTCCGCACGCTCGACGTCACTATCCTTTGCAATGATGCAGGAACCGCTACATTCGGCAGTGTCGCTAAACTGCCAGAGGAGAAAGAACACTTGCAGTTCCAGCTCAATGCCAGTACTGTTCATGAACTTGTCCTCGCGGTACTCCCACGCATGATTGAGCGCGGAGAAGGAGCCATTCTGAATGTCGGTTCCGCCGCAGGCAATATGCCTATTGCCTATAACGCTACTTATGCCGGCACTAAGGCATTCGTCAATATCTTCTCTGAGTCACTTCATGATGAGCTCAAAGGCTACGGTATTAATGTCACTTTGTTGGCTCCTGGCCCAGTTCGTCCTTCTGATAAACCGAAGAGTGAAGAAACCTTCCTCGACCGCATGATCCCCGCTTTCATGTGGGCAAACTCCGATCAAGTTGCAGAACAGTCTCTTGCTGCGTTAGCACGTAACAAACGGCGTATTGTTCCTGGTGCTATTGGCAAAATGCTGAATGCCGTGGGATACCTTCCACATATGATTACAAGCCCCATCAATAAACTCAGTTATGGGGCACTAGCAGGTGATAACAAATGACCATGATTTCCCCCACGCACCTTCCCGAAAAACTCGACCGTATTGTCTGGATAGACTGCGAGATGACCGGCCTTGACCGTGCCAAGGACGCACTTGTAGAAATCTCCGTCCTTGTCACCGACAGCAACCTCAACATCCTCGGTGACGAAGACGGCCAGACTCCCGGACTCGATATAGTCATACACACCTCTGACGAACTACTGAATAGCATGGATGATGTTGTTACAGAGATGCATGCACGCTCGGGACTTACCGAGGAGATTCGCCGCAGTACCGTCACAGTTGCGGAAGCAGAAAAACAGGTACTGGACTACATTAAGCGCTTCGTGAAAGAACCGCGTACCGCACCACTAGCTGGCAACAGTATTGCCACGGATCGCGCTTTCATCGCCCGCGATATGCCGGAGCTCGATAACTTCCTGCACTACCGCATGATTGACGTTTCCACCATTAAGGAACTATGCCACCGCTGGTTCCCCTATATCTATGTCAACCAGCCTCCTAAAGGTATGAACCACCGCGCCATGGCAGACATTAAAGAATCTATTCGCGAACTGGCCTATTACCGCGCTGTAGCCTTTGTTCCGGAGCCTGGTCCCAGCGAAGATGATATTAAAGAAAAACTTGCCGATTTTTCCTAAACCACAATCTTCGCTAGTATTAGCTTGCTGCCTGAAGCAGCACTCATAATGAGTTGATGGTGAGTGTAGTTCAGTTGGTAGAGCACCAGGTTGTGATCCTGGCTGTCGCGAGTTCGAGTCTCGTCACTCACCCATAGAAGGATCCCCGTACACGACGTATGGGGATCCTTTTCATTTCTCTCAATCGACGCATCGTTCACACAGCTCATACCCCTGTACTCTTCATCACTAAAAATCATTGACCTTTCCTCTTGTCGTATGAGGAAACTTTGTTAGCGTGAAAATGTAGCCGCTATAGCCACACGAACAGGATCGTATGCATGAATACGTAGCTCTGTTCGCATCGCGAAAGACTGCACACTATTGCGAAAGAATGTGAAAGGGCTTTATATGTCTCTCGATGACAAAATCAAAAACTCCACTAAAGATATCGCTGGTAAAGCCAAGGAAGGCCTTGGAGACGTCACTGGCGACGAGCAGTTAAAGACAGAAGGAAAGGTTAATCAGGCCGCTGCATCTGCACAGGACGCCCTATCCGACGCAAAAGATGCTGCTGCTGAAAAAGCCGGGAAAGTTGCCGATAAAGCCAAGGGCTTCATTAACGGTCTGAAAAAGTAATAATCCTCACTTATATGAGGACATAATATCCAACGAGGGGAGGCATGCGGGATATCAACCGCCTGCCGCCCCTCTCGTTTACCTGCCCTTACCAGTCAATTTGTTTCTAGGAAAAGAACGTTATAAAGTTTTCTCTGTTGCACACAGCAAGAGTGAAAAGCAACAAGTTATGCACTACTAGCTCAATTGGCAGAGCAACTGACTCTTAATCAGTGGGTTCAGGGTTCGAGTCCCTGGTGGTGCACGAGAAAGAAACTCCCGGCTAAAAAGTATTAGCTGGGAGTTTTTCTGTTGTTACACGGCACAGCTAAACTTGCAAACGATACATCCTTTATCAGGGAATAAATTGATACCGCGATTAATACCGTGATTGCTACCGTACAGGTTGAACGCAGCTTGGACACAGCTTAGGTGCAGATTGGGCGCACGTTAAGTACTACGGATTAGGTGCCGTGTACTCCACACATTCTGTACATTCCGTGTATTTCGCGCACATTATTTTTGCTTTTCGGAGGTTCCTCTATGCGTCGTGCTGTTCGACGTCATCCCGCTCTCGCAGCTATTGCTGCGACTGTTGCTTTAACAGTTGGCTTAACTGGCTGCCACGCAACAGAAGATTCTGGGAAACCACCATCAATACAGGCATCTGTGGGGGAAGCCGCAACTAACGTTAACGTTGTTTCCCCCATCCTGGTCCAAGCCACCAGCGGTACTCTCGGCTCTGTACGGCTTACCAATGATGAAACAGGCAAAGAAGTAAAGGGTACGCAGGAGGGGAATCATTGGTCTAGCACAGAGCCTCTAGGTTATGACCAGAGCTACACCATTAAGTCTTTCGCTACAAAAGGCGATAAGCGTTTTAACTTCCAGCGAAACTTCCACACTGTTAAGCCAGACAATTTCACAATGCCCTGGATCTATCCCCTCGATGGAACAGTTGCCGGTGTAGCACAACCCGTTGCAGTGAAATTTGATGAGCCCATTGGTAACCGCCAGGCTGCACAAGACTGCATCCACATTAAGACCTCTCCGAAAGTAGACGGAGCTTTCTACTGGATGAGCGATACTGAAGTACGCTGGCGCGGCGAACACTTCTGGAAGCCTGGAACCAAGATCAACATTGACGTCAAGTGCTATGGTCATGACCTCGGCGATAGTCTCTACGGGCAGAAAGATCTCCACTCCGCCTACACCATTGGGGATCGAGTTGAAGGCTTTGCCGACGATAACACGCACCAACTCACTATTAAGAAGAACGGCCAAGTCATTAAGACTATCCCCATTTCTATGGGATCGGATGCTCATCCAACCCCTAATGGCATCTACTACATTGGCGACAAGCACGAATCCATGATTATGGACTCCTCCACGTTCGGAGTTCCCACAAACTCGCCAGAAGGCTACAAAACCACTGTTTACTGGGCCACCCGCATGTCATACAGCGGTATCTTCATTCACGCTGCACCATGGTCCCTTTGGGCACAAGGATCCAGTAATACTAGCCACGGGTGCCTTAACGTGTCCCCCGAAAACGGTGAATGGGTCTATCACACGATGAAAGCTGGAGACCCCGTATTCGTAAAGAATACTAAGGGTGGAACTTTGGAAGGTATTGAAGGCCTAGGAGATTGGAACATTCCGTGGTCTCAATGGAAAGCCGGAAATGCTAACCAGAACACCAACTAGCTAGCAGGCAACAGACAGCTAGCAAGCATTAAGGGGTGGGGCTCACATAGGTGTGAGCCCCACCCCTTATTTTTCACGCTAACAAGTAAAACTACCGACAATGCGTAGTTTCACAAGCACTACATGCAATCGCTACTTCTTGTGATGGCGAACAATAGAAATAACGATAGACCCCAAAGCGACAGCAGCAGCGACACCTAATGCGATCTGCACCTCAACCTTCTGCAATGCATCCTTCGCAGCAGCTTTACCCTTCTCCATAACGTTAGAGGGATCTACGCGATCGGCAATCTCATCAAGAGTTGCCGCAAGGTTATCGCGAGCAGCAGCAATGTTCAGCTCAATATCGTCGAAGTCCTGAGCCATAATGTCCTCCAGCTATATTTTCCAGCTATATTTTCACGTACACACTTTAGATAGTGTTCCCCCTTTAGCGTACTGCACTATGGCCTAATAGCCGACGAATCAACGGAAAGTCGCTACGCTGTGACTATGAGCACTTCTACAACACCGAATAAGGTAACTCTCTCAGCAGGCGAACAAGCTCCCCGCTTCACGCTTACCGACGACCACAACAACACCGTCAGCCTTGACGATTACGCAGGTAAACGAGTTATCGTCTACTTTTATCCACGCGCCAACACTCCCGGCTGTACAAAAGAAGCCTGCGACTTCCGCGACAATCTTGCCCAACTCAACACTGCCGGAATTGACGTTATTGCCATTTCTCCCGACAAACCAGAAAAACTTGCCGCCTTCCGCGACAAATATGACCTCACTTTTCCCCTCCTCTCAGACCCCGATAAGACTGTCATGCAAGAATGGGGAGCCTTCGGAGAGAAGAAAAACTACGGGAAAGTAGTACAGGGAGTTATTCGCTCCACCTTCCTTGTTGATCCTATCGCTTTGGCGAAGTATAACGTCAAAGCAACCGGCCACGTTGCGCGCATCATTAAAGAACTCAATCTGTAAAACAGCATCTCAAAGCGCGTAAACACACTAAAGCCCTCCGGAAACACCACGTTCCGAAGGGCTTTTCTGTGCGCGAGGCGGGACTTGAACCCGCACGTCCTTAGACACTAGAACCTAAATCTAGCGCGTCTGCCAATTCCGCCACTCGCGCATGTCCTGTACAAGAAATTCTCATAAGGGACTCTCATACTGTACAGGTCACAGTATCCTTAATACCAAATCGTTAAGCTAACCTAGCCGCATATTTATGCTTCCAGCTGTGCTAAAGCCGTAAAAAGAGGAAGCGCAGCACGTAAAGCTTGGCCACGATGCGAACGCTCATCTTTCTCCGCAGGTGCTAATTCTGCCGATGTGCGCCCATCAGCATCACACGGCCGAAAAATGGGATCATACCCAAAACCATTGTCACCACGTGGCTGGCGTGTAATACTGCCACGCCATTCCCGCTCAACAACCATCTCCGGTTGAAGGTCATACTCAGCAAGTTTTGCCGCGCTAGCCACTGACTCCGGTACCACAATAGCTACTGCAGAAACGAAACCTGCCCCCCGACGCTCATCGGGAACATCACGCAATTGACCCAACACCAGGTGCAGATTGTCCTCATCGCGGCCGTGTTCCCCGCACCAGCGAGCTGACAAGACACCCGGCATTCCGTTCAAGGCATCAACTTGTAGACCAGAATCATCAGCAACTGTCACCCAACCGGAATGAGCGGCACCGTCACGGGCTTTAATAAGAGAATTCTCGGCAAACGTAGCACCAGTTTCTGGCGTTTCTGGATATTCTTTCACCTCGTCTAAACCGACGACTTCAATACTGGTGAGATGCGCAGCAGCTAATACCCGTTCCAGTTCAGACAATTTCTTCTTATTGCGGGAAGCAACAAGTAATTTCACGGTTTCTCCTTATAACGCTAGGGAGCAGTGATTAAACGCAGTTGCCAGTACCGAGCTTAGCGGGGAAGGGATACGGGGCAGCGAGAACATCATTTTGTGTCTTACTTAACGCGGCACACCCCATTTGCCCCATATCGAGCAGACTATTCATAACAGCCCGGTCAAAAGGCTCACCCTCCGCAGTACCCTGTACTTCCACCAGACGACCATCACCAGTGCAGATGATGTTCATATCAACTTCCGCACGACAGTCCTCCTCATAGGGAAGATCAAGACGTACTTCGCCGTCAATAACGCCCACAGAGATTGCCGCAATACTGTTTTTCAGCGGATTACCACCGGTAATAAGCCCCTGCGACAGTAGATAGGTAACAGCATCAGCAAGTGCAACATAGGCGCCGGTGATGGATGCAGTCCGCGTACCACCATCTGCCTGCAGTACATCACAGTCAAGGGCAATAGTGTTTTCTCCCAGTGCCGATAGATCAATAGCTGCCCGCAGAGAACGGCCAATAAGGCGAGAAATCTCGTGCGTACGACCCCCCACCTTGCCGCGTGTGGATTCACGCTGAGAGCGTTCATTCGTGGCAGCCGGAAGCATAGAGTATTCAGCTGTTAGCCACCCTAGACCGGATCCTTTACGCCAACGGGGTACTCCCTGCGTCACAGACGCAGTGCACATAACGCGGGTATTCCCCATAGAAATCAGCACAGAGCCTGCCGGATTCTCGGTAAAACCACGAGTGATAGTAACGGGACGAAGTTCATCAACAGCACGCCCATCGGCGCGAGAATTTACAGTAGTAGACACACCTAGAGCCTACTACCACTCATAAACCGCCCGGGGACTTACCAGTTCAGTAGGCACAGTTGACGTCTCCCTAGCTTCCGCCAAAACAGCTTCACTATCGGTCCAGGGAGAAATATGCGTGAGCAACAAGCGGCCAACATGATTCTCTGACGCCAGCGCGCCCGCCAACGCTCCCGTAAGATGCATGTGCTCAGGCAGATTAGGATTACTTGTCCACGTTGCCTCACACAAGAAGACATCAACATCTTTACTAGCCTTGTAAACACCTTCGCAAGGCCCAGTATCCCCAGAGAAACAGAATGTTGCCCCAGTGGTATCCTCCGTTACCCGCATACAGTAGGCCTCCCCGGGATGATCGGCAGGAAAAGCCTGAAAAGTACAGCCGTTGAGATGCTGGGGCGCAGCTACATCCCACGGGTGAAAATCAAAAGTATCAGTAAGGTCGTGGCAGGAACCGTAATCATCAGCAAACCACTCCCCCACTTTTTTAAGGAATGTGGACGGCCCGAAGACAGTAGCTGGCCGTGTTGTTGACCGGTGCGAATACCGTCTCCACACAATAAGGCTGGGAATATCAGCTGTGTGGTCGGGGTGAAGATGCGAATTAACAAGATCGCAGCCGCTGGGATCAACAAGTTCTTGCAGAGTTCCCATTGATCCATTACCAATATCCATGATGATGGGGCGCTGGCCGGCGGACTGGAGAAGGTAGCAGGATGCGGGTGAATGGGGACTCACGACACTTCCTGAACAACCAATCACAGTCAAACGCATGTCTCCATGGTTCCAGTTTTCCAGCTCAAGTGTGAGGCCAATATCGAGGCAAAATAGCACAACAGGAAGAAGGTGTGAGGAAAGCGACAAGGATCAATCACTAAATGAAAATAGGGTTCCACAATACGAAATAGAGAACGCTAAAACGACAAAACCGCTTACCATCCGGCTAGTAATTTAGTAATCCAATAACCGCGTCGCTTCTACAGACCCCACTACCGGCCCCAAAAATCGGTGCGCCAAGTGCTCAAACAATACTGGATCGCCAGTTGTTTCAAAACGGTGCAGCGGACCTCCCACAACACCCACTTCATCAATACCCGTTTCGTCATCCGGGATAGTTGGCGCCAGAAGATCCTGCTCCGTTAAAAACCGCACAAGATCCTTCGTCGTTTCCTCCGCAGAGTTAATCAGTGCAACATCCATCCCAACAGCCATCTGAATAATGCCGGAAAGCAGCGGATAATGCGTACACCCCAAAACAAGCGTATCCACCCCCGCCTCCTGCAACGGCGACAGATACCCCTCCGCCAAACCTAAAACCTGCCGTCCCGTCGTGACACCACGCTCAATAAAATCCACAAACCGCGGACAAGCCACGCTCAACACTGTGACGTCCCCGCACTCTGGCTGGCGTTGACACAAGCGCTCGAATTCGCGCGCATAGGCACCTGAATCAACCGTCGCCTGTGTGGCAATTACCCCCACTTTGCCCGATCGTGTGGTCGCCACAGCACGCCTCACTGCCGGAGTTATCACCTGCACAATGGGGATGCTGTAACGCTTTTGAAACGTCTCGTAAGCCGCTGCCGTAGCGGTATTACATGCCATAACAATGGCTTTACAGCCCTGGTCTACCAGATAATCACCGATAGCAACGGCATACCCCTGTACTGCCTCCATCGACTGATTACCGTAGGGACCATGCGCCCCATCACCCACGAAAAGAAGAGCCTCGTGCGGCAGTTGGTCAATAATGGCGCGTGCAACCGTCAACCCCCCTACCCCGGAGTCGAAAACCCCAATGGGTGCGGTTTTCTCTCCTGCCACACTGCCCCCTGCCACACTGCCGTCTTTCGCACTGCCCCCTGCCGCACTGCTTACCATGCGCGAAATCCTTATCCTTTCCCGCCACACATCATGCACTGATCAATCACTTATCCGTGAACGCCCTCATACTGTTGACTGCTAGAACAATCCACTTCAGTAATCGACCTCAGTGTAATTCACTCTGCTATTCACTATAGACAGTTCGCTCGATACCCCCTGGAGGTGAGTAAACTTAGAGACATAACCCGCGTAAAAACCTCTGAGAAGAGTATTTATGGACACTTACCGTGGCGCCCCTGCGCTGCTAACGGATATGTACGAACTCACCATGGTGGATGCGGCTCTCGCCGCCGAAAAAGCCAATGGCACACCCATGGCAAGCCGACAAACCACCTTTGAGATCTTTGGCCGCCGTCTGCCCCACGACCGCCGCTATGGGGTTGTTGTTGGCACCGGACGACTGCTAGAACAACTGCAAAACTTCCAGTTCACTGACGAGCAAATTGACTACTGCAGTGACTTCCTCTCCGACGACACCCTCGAATGGATGCGGAACTTCCGCTTCTCCGGAAGCATCAGCGGCTACCGCGAAGGCGACCTCTACTTCCCCGGCTCCCCCATCCTCACCGTGCAAGGCACTTTTGCTGAATGTCAGATCCTAGAGACACTCGCGCTCTCCATTCTGAACCATGACTGCGCTGTCGCCACCGCCGCCGCACGCATGGCAGCCGCCGCAGATGGCCGCGTCATCATTGAAATGGGCGCCCGGCGCACCCATGAAGAAAGTGCTGTGGCTGGTGCCCGCGCCGCCTACATTGCGGGCTTCACCAGCACGTCGGATCTTGCCGCCGGCTACCGCTGGAATATCCCCGTGGGCGGAACGTCTGCACACTCCTTCACACTGCTGCACACCACCGATAACCAGGCCGATGAAAAGGCTGCTTTCCGCCACCAGATCAAGGCGATGGGGACGGATACCACGCTCCTTGTGGATACATACGACATCACTCAGGGTGTTGCCAACGCTATTGAGGTAGCCGGCCCGCAACTGGGCGGGGTGCGTATCGACTCCGGTGATCTGGGTGTACTGGCGCGGCAGGTGCGTCAGCAGCTTGATTCTTTGGGCGCCCACAATACGCACATTGTTGTCTCTGGTGACCTGGATGAATACTCCATTGCGGCGCTTCGTGCTGAACCTGTTGACGCCTACGGGGTGGGGACGTCCCTGGTGACTGGCTCTGGTGCTCCCACTGCCGAGCTTGTTTTCAAGCTTGTTGAGGTGGATGGTCAGCGCGTTGCGAAACGCTCCAGCCATAAGGAAACCCGTGGCGGTAGTAAGCAGGGCTTCCGTACGTCTCGCGCCACTGGCACGATGGTGTCCGAAATTGTTACCCCGTTGGGTGCTGACACACCTGACACTGGCACACTGAACTGTGAAAAGCTCACCATTGACTACATGGTGAACGGTGAAGTTCAGGACGGTCTCCCCACCCTCGATGATGCCCGTAGCCTACTGTATGACAATCTCAAACAGTTGCCGTGGGAGGGGCTCTCTCTATCACGTGGTGAGCCAGCTATCCCCACCCAGTTTGTTGGTTTCTAACGGAGACTATGGGACTCGTGGAGGATCTCTCTGACGTGGCTTCCTCACCGGCATCAGACTCCCCTTCACCGTCTAGCTCGCCATCTGACTCACTTCCCGATTCACTGTCTAGTTCACTTCACAGTTCGCTTCCCAGTGTGGAAGAGCTGTTAGAAAAAGCGGTGACGGCTATAGGGGGTCAGGAACGTACCGGCCAGCAGCAGATGGCAACCGCGGTAGACCGCGCTATGGCTACCGGCAAGCATTTGGCGGTGCAGGCGGGCACGGGTACCGGTAAGTCGTTGGCGTACCTGGTTCCGGCACTGCGCCACGCGGTGGAAACTGGACACACTGTAGTGGTGTCCACCGCCACCATTGCGTTGCAACACCAGCTATGTCGGCGTGATCTTCCGCTTCTTGTGGATGCGCTTGCGGAAGACCTTGGGCGGCGACCCACTTTTGCGCTCTTAAAGGGACGCAATAATTATCTGTGCCTAAACGCGTTGGACGCCGGTAACGATCCTGACACAGACGATGAGGGGACTACTGCACTTATTCCCTCTGAAAAGGGTTTGCAGGCGCAGCGTATCCACGAGTGGGCGTTAAACACGGACACTGGCGACCGCGACGACCTCAAACCAGGTGTTTCCGATGTTGTGTGGAAAACCTTTTCAGTAGATACACAATCCTGTATTGGCTCTTCCCTCTGTACTTTCAGCGCCGAATGTTTTGCGGAGCAGGCCCGTCAACAGGCCTATCAAGCAGATATCGTTGTGACTAACCACGCCATGTTGGCTATCGACGCAGCGTCACCCATCAATCTTCTTCCCGACCATGATGTTGTCATTATTGATGAGGCGCACGAGTTAGAGAGTCGCGTCACCAACGTTATTGCCGGAACACTCTCCGCTACCGGGTTAGAAATGCTGGGGAAGCGCCTTATTCACTATGCCGGCGAAGAAGACGTCGACAATTTCCAGGACACTATTGAACACACTATTACTGCCATGGAGAATAGTCCCATTGGACGCTGGGACAGCCTTACCGACCAACAGACAGCTGCACTTACTGTGCTCCGCTCCTCCGCCAGTGCGCTTCTAACATCTATTGGTCCCGTCCAAGAAGCCGATATTCTCTCCAACCCGAAAAAAGCCACTGCGAAGAAACAAACTATTGGCAATTTGAACCAGATTGTTGACGTGTGTGATGTGGTGATGGCTAGCTCCCCCACCCATGTTGTGTGGATGAGCCACGATGAGCGCCGCGGCTACGAAATTCATGTGGCGCCACTATCTGTTTCGGCGGTACTACGCGACCATCTTTTCGCGGATTCCACCGTCATTCTTACCTCTGCCACACTGCAGGCAGGCGGCTCATTCCAAACAATGGCACGTCAATGGGGGCTGCCGAGCCAAAGCCAAGACTCTGACACGTCCGCGACGGCATCTTCACCCGCGTCGGCGTCCCCAACCGCGCCTGCGCCCGCTTCTACAACCTCTACGTGGGAAAGCCTGGATGTGGGGTCTCCTTTTGACCACCGATCATCCGGCATTCTTTACGTTGCCGCAGATCTGCCCCGCCCTGCGCAGGGCACCACCTCCCCTGCCACACTGCAGCGGATGGAGGATCTTATTAACGCAGCCGGTGGCCGCACACTGGTGTTGTGTAGTTCCCGGCGCGCAGCAGACGAGGTAGCCAGCTATCTAGACGACCACGTATCCTACCCAGTGCTCTGCCAGGGGCAAGCCACTATGAGCTCGCTTATCACGGACTTCGCCGAGCAGGAAGAAAGTTGCCTGGTAGGAACGCTGGGGCTCTGGCAGGGTGTGGATGTTCCCGGGCCGTCCTGTTCCCTCGTTATTATTGACCGCATCCCTTTTCCCCGCCCCGATGATCCACTTATGTCGGCGCGGCTTGACTTTATTAATGAGCACGGCGGAAACGGCTTCATGTCCGTCTCCGCATCTCATGCAGCACTTCTTCTGGCCCAGGGAACAGGCCGCCTGCTGCGCTCCAGCACGGACCGGGGCGTTATTGCAGTTATGGATTCCCGCCTGGTGACGGCACGCTACGGTAGCTACCTGCGGAAGAGCCTTCCACCCTATTGGGAGACAACAAACACTGAGGTAGTGCTCAATTCTCTGCGGAGAATTACTGGCTCACTGCACTAATCCTGCACTAATCGTGGCGTATGTCCCCATTAACCGCCACTATTTGGGAGCGGGTAACACCCAGCATGAACAGTACTTCATCAAGATAGGGGAAGTTAACAGAGTTATCGGCCACGGTGCGTAATGCCGGTTTCGCGTTGAAGGCGATCCCCATACCTGCAGCTTTTAACATGTCTATGTCGTTGGCACCGTCACCCACTGCCACTGTTTGCGACAGTGATACGCGTTCCCGTTCGGCGAATTCTTTGAGTGCTGCGGCTTTGCCGGCGCGGTCAACAATGGCGCCGTTAACTTTGCCGGTAAGGACACCGTCTTTGATATCGAGTTCGTTTGCCCGCATAAAGTCGAGTTCCAGATCCTCCGCCAGGGGGGCGATAACCTGGTTAAAGCCGCCAGAGACAACACCGCATTTGAAGCCCAAATGTTTAAGGGTGCGGATGGTGGTGCGGGCCCCCGGGGTGAGCACAATTGAGTCGGATACTTCTTTAATGATGCTGGCAGGCAGGCCTTGGAGTGTTGCGACACGTTCCCGCAGGGATTCCGCAAAGTCGATTTCGCCGCGCATAGCACGGTCTGTAATCTCCTTCACTTCTGCTTCTTTACCTGCGTGTGCTGCCAGCATTTCAATGACTTCACCTTGGATGAGGGTGGAATCAACATCAAAGACAATAAGGCGTTGCGCACGGCGAGCGTACTCGTCTGGCTCGAAGGAAATATCGACCCCAAGTTCGGTAGCAAGTGAGGCGAGGGCGGTACGGATACCGGAAATACGTTCACCGGAAGCATTGCGGGCCACAATTTGCAGAGCGATACCTGTTACCGGATAGTCGGCGACGCCTTTAATGGAGGCAATGTTAGCCCCTAGGTCGGCGAGGGTTCCGGCGATACGGGAGAAGGCTTCCGCAGTGATAGGTCGGCCCAGGATGAGAACTGTGTGGGTTGCGGTATAGCCGGAGCCTACGGGGTCGGAGCCGATTTCAATATCGGCGTCCATGCCGAGTGCGGCCATCCCATTTTCAATGTCGGTAACAAGTTCCCCGCACTGTGGGAGGCGCTCAATGAGAGCAGTCAGGATAAGCCGGCCACGAATGACAACCTGCTGTACATCAAGGAGGACAGCATCATGCTGGCTGAGAATACTCATGAGGGCAAAAGTGACACCCGGCTTATCTCGTCCTGTGACGGTGACGAGAACAGTGTCCGCTTTTTTCATGCTGTGTCCTTTTATCGCTGGCTATGGTGCTAGCTTTATCGCTGGCCGCTCGGTATATCCTATTGTTCCGGGTGAGGTGGACAAGGTCAAAAGATGACCAAAAGATAGTTAAAAGATGGACGTCCTGCTTCCCCGGCAGGGCGTCCATCTTCCCTATATCTTCTCTATAGCCATTTTAGAGCATGCAGGAAACGCAGCCCTCAACTTCAGTCCCTTCAAGTGCCATTTGGCGGAGGCGAATGTAGTAGAGGGATTTAATGCCTTTGGAGTAGGCGTAAATCTGGGCTTTGTTAATATCGCGTGTCGTGGCTGTATCCGGGAAGAACAGTGTGAGAGAAAGCCCCTGGTCTACATGCTGAGTGGCAACAGCATACGTGTCCACGATGGGTTTGTAGCCTAGCTCGTAGGCGTCGGTGTAGTACTCCAGGTTGTCGTTCGCCATGAAGGGTGCCGGGTAGTAGACGCGACCGATCTTCCCCTCTTTACGAATCTCAATTTTGGACACGATGGGGTGGATCGACGAGGTGGAGTTATTGATGTATGAGATGGATCCCGTGGGCGGGATAGCCTGCAGGTTCTGGTTGTAGATGCCGTCACGCATGATGTCGTCGCGCAGCGTCTTCCAGTCCTCCTGGGTGGGAATCTGGACGCTGGATTTGGCGAAGAGTTCCTTGGCTTTATCGGTAACCGGTACCCATTCTTTTTCTATGTACTTCTCGAAGAACTCGCCGGTGGCGTACTTAGATTTCTCGAAGTTAATGAAGCGGGTGTTGCGTTCCACCGCCAGCTTGTGCGATGCCTTCAGAGCGTAGAAGAGCACACTGTAGAAGTAGATGTTGGTGAAGTCGAGGGCCTCGGGTGAACCATAGTGGACGTGTTCACGAGCAAGGTAGCCATGCAGGTTCATCTGTCCCAGGCCAATTGCGTGGCCTTCTGAATTAGCGCGCGCAACAGACGGCACCGACTGGATGTTGGTCTGGTCAGATACTGCGGTAAGGCCACGAATGGCGGTTTCCACAGTTCTTTCAAAGTTGGGGGAATCCATTGCCATGGCAATGTTCATGGAGCCCAGGTTGCAGCTAATGTCGCGGCCAATATGGGAGTAGCTGAGGTCATCGTTATAGGTGGAAGGGGTGGACACTTGCAGAATCTCTGAGCAGAGATTCGACATGGTGATTTTTCCTTCAATGGGGTTAGCCCGGTTAGCGGTGTCCTCAAAAACGATGTAGGGGTAGCCCGACTCGAACTGAATAGTGGCTAGTGTTTGGAAGAACTTGCGGGCATTAATCTTGTACTTCTTAATGCGGTGGTCGTCGACCATTTCGCGGTATTTCTCGGTGACGTTAATGTCGGAGAATGCCTTACCGTAGACGCGCTCCACATCGTAGGGGCTGAAGAGGTACATGTCCTCATTATTGCGGGCGAGTTCAAAAGTGATATCCGGGATGACAACGCCTAGTGAGAGGGACTTAATGCGGATTTTCTCGTCAGCATTTTCACGCTTCGTGTCGAGGAAACGCATGATATCCGGGTGGTGAGCGTGCAGGTAGACAGCGCCGGCACCCTGCCGGGCACCCAGCTGGTTAGCGTAGGAGAAGGAGTCCTCTAGCAGTTTCATGACGGGGACAACGCCGGACGACTGATTCTCTATGCGTTTAATGGGGGCGCCTTGCTCACGCAGGTTAGTGAGGAGGAGAGCAACGCCGCCGCCACGCTTAGATAGCTGCAGGGAGGAGTTGATGGCGCGGCCGATAGATTCCATATTGTCCTCGATACGCAGGAGGAAGCAGGAAACGGGCTCGCCGCGCTGTTTTTTGCCTTCGTTGAGGAAGGTGGGGGTGGCGGGTTGGAAACGGCCGGTAATAATTTCGTCAACAAGGTAGCGGGCCATTTGCTCGTCACCTTCTGCAAGGGCTAGTGCCACCATGCAGACGCGGTCTTCATAGCGTTCTAAGTAGCGACTACCGTCAAAAGTTTTCAGTGTGTAGCTGGTGTAGTACTTGTAGGCGCCGAGGAACGTTTTAAAGCGGAAACGATGCGCGTAGGCCTGCTGGAAGAGGCTCTTAATGAAGGCGAAGGAGTACTGGTTAATGACCTTTTCGTCGTAGTAACCGTTCTCCAAAAGGAATTCTAGTTTTTCTTGAAGAGTGTGGAAGAAAACAGTGTTCTGATTAACATGCTGGAGGAAAAACTGGCGAACAGCTTCGCGGTCGGACTCAAAACGGATTTGTCCGTTTTCGTCGTAAATGTTCAACATCGCATTCAGTGAATGGTAGTCAAGCGGTTGGCCGTTCTCGTCAGTCAGAATCTTCTTTTCGCCCATAATTCCTATTTTCTCCTCTGCCTCACGCAGTCTTCACAACACAATAAATATTTACAATGCAGTATTCACACAGTGTACAGTCTTCGTACAGCATGCAGTCTTCACACAGAACGTTCATGCAGTTCAATATGATCCAGCACGGTACAACGCGATTCAGTGCAACACCTCAATAAGGTGCTTTAGCCATTCTTTAGTATTAGCAGAAGGGTGTAACACACACATCAACGTCGCCAACGACATACTGAATACGCGATGACGACGTTGTGTAGCGGTGCTGTAGTGATGATATTCGGGACTGTTAGTGGCTGTTCACTCTGTGCGTACTTTTCCTAACCTTAGGCGGCTTGCACAGCGTACTTGTTGATGAGATCAGGGCGGAAACCGCTCCAGTGGGTTTCTTCGGTGACGACAACGGGAGCTTGGAGGTAGCCCAGGGCGAGGACATACTCGCGGGCTTCATCGTCGATGGAAATGTCTACGATCTCAAACTCAACACCAGCATTGTTGAGAGCCTTCTGAGTGGCCTTGCACTGCATACATGCGGGTTTGGTGTAGACGACGACGCTCATTGTTATCCTTCGCTAGCGACAACTGATTCACATCACTGTGACTGACACAAAAGACACTATAACTTGTGCAAAATTTCCGCTAGTACCACTAGATATAGGAATTACAAAAGTGAAATTCCCATGTCGATGTCTCATTTTTTGGGATTTAACGGGAAATGCGTGGAGCCTGTCACCCACATCTTGCGTTCGTTCAACTCACAAAGATGTGATTCTGACGCAAGAAACTTTCACTTTAGTATGTGATATATATCACACACTGTAATGGGTAAAAAGTAAGGACATGAGAAACACCCATGCCCTTTACTTTTCGTCTTTCACAAATTAACCCTGACGACCTTTGAAGCGAGGGTCTTTCTTGTTAATGACATAAAGTTTGCCATGACGGCGCACAATCTGAGCGCCCGGCTTGTTCTTCAGCGACCGGAGGGAATTACGGACCTTCATGCGGACGCTCCTTTCTTAAGCCAACACAATAAAGTTAAGTCTATTGCCAACCGATTTGCACGCGAGAAAACCACAATGCTGGCTGACACTCTCGAAAGAGTTTACCGGATTTCCCCCACTACACCAAAGTAAGCAGCAGATACACCCTACTTCTCCGCATAACGCAGACGGAACTCCTCCTCAATATCCGGAAGCGACCGATTCTTCGTCTCTGGAATTACCTTGTCCACAAAAACAAACGACAGCACACACAGCACCGCAAACACAAAGAACGTCCACGCGCCGCCAATACTTTCCAAAAGCGGCGGGAAGCACATAGCCACCACAAAATTCATAAGCCACAATGCCAAACCAGCAATGCCCATGCCAATACCACGCACCGCGGACGGAATAAGCTCAGATACCAGCAGCCACGTCGCTACCGACACCGCAGACTGCTGGAACACCATAAAGACACCCATTAACGCAAGCATGAGGCTAGACGCCCACAACTCATCTGTGGGAGCAAGCCAATACACCAAGGTAAGCGCCACTAGAGAAACGGCCGTGCCCGCTAAACCACCCAGTAGCAAGGGGCGCCGCCCCACCTTATCTACAATGGACAGGCCAACCCAGCAGGATATGACCGACACAACACCAATAAGAATAGAGCCAAAGACCGCATTTTGGCTGGTCCACCCAACATTCTTCAACATGGTGGGGGCATAGTACACAATGGCGTTAACACCCGTCACTTGCTGGATCATCGCTACGACAATAGCGATACCCATAACAGTTTTAATCCACGGAGTACCTAACGCAGACCACTCAGACTTCTTGTTTTTCTTCTCAGCAACAGCAGCAGCCAACGAGGCAAGCTCCTCATCAATATGGGCTGCGTCATCACCCCGCCGCAAATGGCGCAACACTGCCGCAGCATCATCAGGCCTATCCTGCAGCAGATAATACACAGGAGAATCAGGCAAAAAGTACGTACCAATAGCAAGCACAACTGCCGGTACTACCCCCAGCCCCAACATAAGACGCCAATTCTCAGATGGTGCAAAAGCCGAGTTCACCCCGTAGGCAATAAGCTGGCCCACCACAATCATGAGCGAATTCAACGTAGCTAACCGGCCACGCACACCCTGCGGAGCAATCTCAGAAATATACATGGGGACAATAATGGATGCCCCACCAACCGCCACACCAAGGAAGAAACGAGAAATGGAGAGGCACACTGTGGCAGCTGCCGCCGAAGTACCCCCCGAAAAAGCACACGCCAAAGACGCCACAATAAAAAGAATGCCCGCCCAAAATACAGCCCACCGACGGCCAATGGCATCCGCCAGGCGACCACCCGAAAGCGCGCCGAGAGCAGCGCCTATCATCAAGATGGAGGTGATGACGCCCTCCTGTGTGGCAGACATGTCAAAATCAGGCTTAATGAAAAGCAATGCCCCAGACATGACACCGGTGTCATAGCCAAAAAGAATGCCGCCTAAAGCAGCAATAGCAGATACCAAGCCAATACTGGACGTTCTATGCTGGACGCTCGCCGGTACTGCAGCATCCTTCGTGGGAGTTGTAGTCATGATGGCATTGTAGTGCACAGACCCACTCCCACCACACAACCCCGTACAGTGTTACAGCACAGCGCCCCCAGTACAGTGTCACAGCACAGCACCCTAGTACAGTGCCGTACGGGGAAAAGGATAAGCTAGCTTCATGAGCACTCTTCGGGACCGCATTATCGCAGAACTCCACGTACAACCCACTATTGACCCGGCGAAAGAAATTCGCACACGCATCGACTTCCTCAAAAACTATGCCCGCACAACCGGCTCACACGGCTACGTGCTAGGCATTAGCGGAGGCCAAGACTCCACCCTGGCAGGGCGCCTTACCCAACTCGCCGCGGAAGAACTCCGCCAAGAAAACTATCATGCTGAATTCATCGCCATGCGTCTCCCCTACGGCATACAAGCAGACGAAGACGACGCCCAACTAGCCCTCCGATTCATCCAGCCCGACGTGTCCCTCACCGTGAATATTAAAGACGCTACCGATGCTGCAGTCGCCGCCGCGGCCACAGCTCTGGGCGGCGAGGACATTAGCGATTTTGTGCGCGGCAACGTGAAAGCCCGCCAACGCATGGTGGCGCAATACACCGTAGCTGGGCAACGCCACTACCTCGTTGTGGGCACTGACCATGCGGCAGAAGCCGTCACTGGTTTCTACACAAAATTCGGTGACGGGGGCGCAGATCTCACCCCTCTTAGCGGGCTCACAAAACGACAAGGCGCCGCACTGTTACAAGAACTAGGTGCCCCCGCTGCAACGTGGGAAAAAGTCCCCACCGCCGACCTTGAAGACGATCGCCCCGCATTACCTGACGAAACCGCGCTGGGAGTAACCTACCGGGACATTGACGACTACCTTGAAGGAGTAGCCGGAAAACCCTCCCCGCAGGCGTGCGGCACAATTGAAGCACACTTCCTCCGGTCCCGGCACAAGCGAACCTCCCCTGTTGCCCCCTACGATACGTGGTGGAATTCATAGTCTTTTACTGGGTACTAACCGATTAGACTGAGACTACAGTAATTTTCTCGCCCGCTGATATCCCAACACAATACGGTCAACACAATGCGACCAACAGTTACGGTCAATAGGATAGAGGAAAAGTAGAAAGGCCTTAACGTGGCTTCGCGTAAACACCATGCGGCTGCCCTCGCTCTTGCCGCCGCAGTGCTTCTTCCCCTCAGCTCACAAGCCTCACCATTCGCGCTGGCGCATGCGGCAGAAATAGAATCTAGTAAACCAAGTGCTGCACCGACACTAGGACGGCAGTACTCGCATCTTCCCGCTGCTAACTCTTTGCATTCGAGCTTCAACCCCTATGCAATGGACGCTCCTATCTATCACGATAGTGAGCGCTGGGACTGGCTGAGCTATCCAGAAAAAGTGGTCCCAGGTGGACAGATTATTAACATAGACACTGGTGGACAGTGTTCAACGGGATGGATTGTCTCCCAAAAACAACGCTATTTTATTCTCACTGCCGGCCACTGTGGCCGCGTGTATGACCGCTTCGCCATCCGAGACCGCAATGGGAACAGTGCAGTTATCGGACAAATGGTGGAAAGGAAAAACCTCTCCAACAACAGCAGTGGCGACTACGCCCTCATCGAGCTTTCTACTCTCCAATACGTCGATCCACGACTTCCTGGCCACAACCAAGTACCTGGCTGGTATGGGGTTCAATGGCTTAAACAAAACCATCCCCGCACCGTTTGCCATTTGGGCTACCGTACCGGGGAATCATGCGGACAGTATCTAGGTGTTGACGACCTAGGATACATTCATTTCCGCGGAATCGTCGACCATGGCGACTCTGGCGATCCCGTCTATGTAATGATCAAGGGCACCCCCTATGCGGTAGGTATTATCTCCTGGGGACAGCCGACAAACGCCACGGATGTTGCTGCACAACCCATCCAGACCGTCATGCAACGCTGGGGTCTTACCCTCCACGCCTAGCCGCAACAGTAGCTGCAATGCTCAAAATTGCAGCCTGCAGAATTATGGCGCTCGCACCTACCAAAGCACATCAGCACAAATAAAGAAAACCCCTGGTCAGTTACGACCAGGGGATTTCTGCTCTGTGGAGCTAACGGGATTCGAACCCGTGACCCCCACACTGCCAGTGTGGTGCGCTACCAGCTGCGCCATAGCCCCAGTGCCTTTCGGCTGCTTTAGTTAAAGTACACCACTTTTTACAGCGGTACCAAATCGCCTGGTCATAGCTGCAGTGTGAGTTCTGGGAAAATATGAAAAGGCTACTGTGTAACGTCCTCATGAACGATAAGTGCCCCGAGATTACTCTCTCGGGGCACTTATCAAAGGGTCCTTATGGGGAACGTTTTATGCTTTACTTCTTCTCTTCACTGTAGAGGGAAGTGACCCAGTCCGATTTCTGCGTATCGATTCGCTTACCATCAGTGAAGACTGCGGGGGTACCGGAGTCCTTACCAAGGCGCTTACCGAGGTCCTTCATATTATCGTTGCCCATCTTTGATGCGCGCATTGTGTCATACTGGCCAGACTTGATCTTGTCGAGGGCGTCGCCCTTAATGCCGGCCCGCTTTGCTTTGTCTGCGAGATCCTCATCGGAGGGCTCTACGGTGTCCTGGCCTTCTGCGGGGGCAGTGTGCCACAGGATGGAGTGGAAGCGGAAGGCGGATTCAGCGTCGCCGGTTAGTGCTGCGGTTACCAGGGCAGCATTGGCGCGGGTAGAGTACTGGGTTTTACCGCTCTGGTTGAGGAAGTCCATCAGATGCACGTGCAGGATAACCTGATTGGATTCAATGGCGTCGGCCATTTGCTTACCGTATGTTTTCTCTAGCTCCGAGCAGAGTGGGCAGCGTGGGTCCTCGAATAGTTCGACAACTTTAGCATCCTTTTTTGCGTCCTTGGAGCGGAATTCGATGTAGTCGTCGGAAACGTTCACTACTGAATTTTTGAGGGTGATATCGGCACCATCGGCGGAATCGTCCTTACTTTTGACACCCATGTGGATGCCTACTCCAATGATGACGGCAACGACCACAATAACGAGGAGGCCCCATAGCCACCCGTAGTTTTTCTTGGTCGAGGGCACGTACTTGGATGGAGCAGAGGCGCGACGCTTATTTTTCTTCTTTTCCACGGAGGAACCTTTCATAGTGCAGCTGCGGACTCACACAGCTATGTTAGGGGTGACGGCGGAGCGGGGCACGGCTTCCAGGTTCCACCGCAAGTGGTGTGTGAGGAAAGCATGCCAACCATACGGCGAACACCATAAAGGCGAGATCGCGGGCGATCTCTGAGAGATACGTGAGATGGTCTGCTTGGGGGTCGTATCCGCCGCCTCCAAAGCATCCACAATCAATCTGTAGTCCACGTATCCATGCTTGCGCAATCATGACAATAAAAACAGTAAAAACGACTGCTGACGCAATTGCCATCCACTTATTCTTAATGCCTAGGAGAAGGAGCACACCGAGCAGTATCTCTAATGCCGGAAGCATGAATGCGACACTGGCGACTGCTGCCTCCGGTAGAACCCGGTAGGCGCGAACAGCTACCCGTGTCTCCATCATGTTACTGGCTTTGAGGACACCAGATACTATCCAAATCCCAGCGAGCACAAGACGGGCGAGGAAAGATACCCACGTAACCCAAGGGCGGACGTCAGAATCCTGCCCCTCTGTTCCCTCTGCGGAGCAGCATTGGGTATCGCTCACGACGTTTTCTACAGTGGTCACGGGTTCTATCCTAGCGAGGAACAGCCAATTAGTCGCTTTTAGCTTCGGTAATCACAAGCAGACTAACGATCCTGTACACACCATTTATCGTCTTGTTTCTCAGCATGGTAGGTGATGGTGTGCCTATCTGCTGTCATCTCTTCAATGGCGTGGTTTCCTTCTTCACGGCTCATGTGAATTCCAGAAAGGGACTTATCGCTAATTTTGTCCTTAATATCGTCGGCATGGAAGTTGTAGACAATAATAGCTTTAGAGTCTTCCTTCTTCGCGACTTTTACCTCGGCATTAGGGTTATCCGACAATGCTTTTAGCATGTCATCTATAAAGGGCTGCAAATCTGCTGATTCCTGCGACTGTTCGGTCTCATCTGCCATAACCCCTTCCAGATGGGGGGTTAAAGCACCATACTTCAGAGGCTGGGCAGGCGCTTCGCACAGGTACTCACTAATGCCTGTACCATCGCGCAGATTTGCTTGTAGTCCCTCCGCAAGACCATCCGCAGTTTTTGCAGACGTTGTTCCCTTTCCAAACACCAGAGCGCACACCACAATAATGACAACCAGGATGACCGCGCCCACGGAGTATCCCACAACACGCTTCTTCTTCGACCCTTGCTTCTCCTGCTGCGCTTCAGCCGGATTCACGTCCTGCTGGGGATAGCTTGGATAATTCGGATAGCTCTGCTCAGTAGCGTTGTGCTCGGTAGCGTTGTGGTCAGTGCTGTGCGGGTCGGAAGGTGTCGTCATCAAAAATCTCCATACGTTGCGTGGTAGTTATTCACATAATGCCATGATCTGCAGGAACGATACTTCCCTGATATAGGGCACTTTCTACTAAACGTACACCGCTACTGCCTCCTATGAAACAGCTTTTACTGCAATGTTGTAGAGCAGGTGGGGGCTTTTGCAATGTCGCGTAGGACCAGACATTTCTCCATTATTTAGTTAGGCTATCCTAAATAAAGAAGTACTCTACCTACGCCGGAGGAAGCCCATGCTCATCGTTTATTTCTCCAGCACCACCGAAAACACTCATCATTTCGTTCACAAACTAGGCTTACCATCTGCGCGTATTCCCATTAAAAAAACTGACGGACCCCTCACCGTCACCAAACCATACGTCCTCATCTGCCCCACATACGGTGGTGGCGTAAGTATCCACGGGGGACAACCTCGCCCTGTCCCCATCCAGGTCATTCGCTTCCTTAATGACCCCGCCAACCGGGCACTTATTCGCGGAGTTATCTCCGGCGGCAACACCAACTTCGGCGCCGACTACGGCACCGCCGGGGACCTCATCTCCCATAAATGCCACGTCCCCCACCTCTACCGTTTTGAACTCATGGGCAACGACGAAGATGTCACCACCGTCCGCAACGGGCTCATAGAATTTTTTGATTCCCTCCCCAACATCTAACTCCCTAGTTTTGTCTGCCCCCAGCCACACCACCAACAACACCCCGAAAGGACACTTATGAACACCCAGCACACAACAACCCCCGCCCACAGACACGACTGCCCCAGCGACTCTGCTTGCCCCATCGCTGCCATCAACTGGGACCACCTCATCGACGACAAAGACCAAGAAGTGTGGGATCGCCTCACCGGAAACTTCTGGCTCCCCGAAAAAGTCCCGCTCTCGAACGATATCCCCAGCTGGCAAACCCTCAACGACATGGAAAAACGCACCACCATGCGGGTTTTCACCGGGCTCACCATGCTCGACACCATTCAAGGCACAGTAGGCGCAGTATCCCTCATCCCCGACGCCCTCACCCCACACGAAGAAGCCGTGTACACCAACATTGCTTTCATGGAATCCGTACATGCTAAAAGCTACAGTTCCATCTTCATGACACTCACCTCCACCAGCCAGATCAACGAGGCATTCCAATGGTCAGAAAACAACACTCACCTACAGAAAAAAGCCACCATCATTCTCGACTTCTATGAAGGAAAAGACCCCTTCCGAAAAAAGATCGCCTCAACGCTCCTAGAATCATTCCTCTTCTACTCCGGCTTCTACCTACCCATGCGCTGGTCCGCCCACTCCAAACTCACCAACACCGCCGACGTCATTCGGCTGATTATCCGCGACGAAGCAGTCCACGGATACTACATCGGCTACAAATACCAGCGCAGCCAAGACCAACTGTCACAAGCCGAAAAGAAGGAGCTCGAGGAACACACCTACGACCTCCTCAACGACCTCTACCACAACGAAATCGAGTACACCGAAGCCCTCTACGATGACATCGGCTGGACCGACGACGTGAAAAAATTCCTCCGCTACAACGCCAACAAAGCCCTCAACAACCTTGGCTACGACGGAATATTCCCCGCCACCGACACAAAAGTAGACCCCATCATTCTGGCGTCACTCAGCCCCAACGCAGACGAAAACCACGACTTCTTCTCCGGCTCCGGCTCCTCCTACGTTATGGGAACCACCGAAGAAACCGAAGACGATGACTGGGACTTCTGACCGTATCCCCACCACTCTACACAGTGCCATACTCGTGCCAAGATTTTGCCAAGATTTTTCAAAAGGCCCCACAAAGCAGCTACGGTTAATAAGAAAGAAATATGATAAATTAAGTTTTCGCTATGCAAAAAACTCCCATCCCACCATGGCACAGATGCGCACTAATAATGTTCGCAATTATCGCTGTTCTCCTCCCCCCTCAGCGGCTGCGGACTTTACAGTGCTTACAGTGCTCTATCCCCATACACATCCAGCTCCGACGATGATGAAGAGCAGGAAGATATTCACCATTCCCACTCCACACCCTTCACGGACGACGATACTGACGACGACCAAACATTTTCACCAGATGGGAGTTCAGATTCCCCTATCTATCACAGTAGTGAGGAATGGGCCTGGCTTAATTACCCAGGCAAAGTCATTCCCGGTGGACAAATAATAAACATTGATCAAAGCACAGCATGCTCCACTGGCTGGATTGTAGGGCGCGAACAGCGACGCTTTATTCTCACCGCCGGACACTGCGGTCACGTCGGAAACCGCTTCGCAGTCAGCGACTCTCAAGGAAACCAGACAACCATCGGCGAGATGGTAGAGTCCACATACATCCAAACAGGCGGAGCCGATTATGGTCTCATCGAGCTCTACAATACAAACTACGTCACTGCGGCAATGCCATTCACGCAAAAGCTACACGGCTGGTTATCCCTTGATGAACTTAACGATCAACGCCCACGCGTGTGCCATCTAGGATTCCGCACAGGCCAATCCTGCGGCGCATACCTGAACTACACGCAAAGTGGAATTATCCAATTCCGCGGCTATGTTGACCATGGAGACTCCGGCGGCCCCGTCTACGGCCTGGTCGACGATAATATTTATGCCACAGGCATTATTTCTTATCTGCAACCGGACGACTCTACACGTGTAAGTGCGCAGTCTATTGAGCCAGCCATACAACGCTGGGGCTTAACGATTTACGCCTCCTAGCCGCCACACCTATTAGAGCTACTACCAGCACAAATAAAGACGACATAAAGAAATCCCCTGGTCGTTGCTGACTAGGGGATTTGCAAATTGTGGAGCTGCCGGGAATTGAACCCGGGTCCTCCGCAGCTTTGCCAGGACTTCTCCGTGCGCAGTGAACTACGCCCTTACTTGGTTCTCCGGAGCACGCTCACAAGCCCGGAAGGCGAACCCAGCTACTGTGTGATGTCCTGCCACCTGCCGTAGCCGCAGTTAGCAGTAAGCCCCCTTGATGATGTGGGAAAACACCGGATCGGAGACACTTCCGGGCCCACAGACTAGCTGTCGCTATTAAGCAGCGAGAGCGTAGTCGCGCTGAGTATTTTCGGCGCTTAATAAGGTGCTACGACGCTTACGGTGGTCTCTAGCCTGCACCGGCACGCTTCTCCTGACGCAACATACGTAGTCGAAACCGTTCAGCCCCTCAGAAAACCAAAAGGCTTATCACCTGAAAATCAGGCGATATTTCAGGATATCCAATAGTGAAGGTATGGTCAATAGGCTGCAGAATATTTTTATCCGGGCATGCCTTTCACACGCCGGCCAAGTTCCCGGATAACATCGCGCTCAGCCTGGCGGCGTGCCAGATCCTGCCGCTTATCGTGCGCTTTCTTACCTTCTGCAAGGCCTAATTCCACTTTGCATAGACCATCTTTAAAGTACAGTTTTAGCGGCACTAAAGTAAGGTGGCCATCGCGGATCTTACCTTGTAGGTAGTCAATTTCGCGGCGGTGGGCAAGCAGTTTGCGGGTGCGGCGCGGGGAATGGTTCGTCCAGGTTCCGTACGAGTATTCGGGAATATGGAGGCCGCGGAGCCACAGTTCCCCGTCATCAATGGATGCCCAGGCGTCCACCAGGGAGGCTTTGCCTTCCCGTAGACTTTTGACCTCGGTGCCCACCAACATAATGCCAACTTCATAGGTGTCCAGAATGTTGTAGTTATGGCGGGCAGAGCGGTTAGTGGCAACAGTAAAATTGCCACCATTTTTCGCCAATTCAGCAGCTTTTTTCTGCTGGGCCTTTTTCGACTTTTTACCCATCTAATACCACTACTTCACTACCCTATTACCGCACTTATCGCCGCACGTAAATAGGTAGTACCACTACTGATGTCAGTGCGGCACCAATAACTGCAACAAGGATAAGGATGGGGGACACAAGCCCCACATCTGCGGCAGTTATCTGCGCTATCGCCCTGCCTTCCCACACGTTCTTTAAAAGTGGTGTCAGTATCCAGGCATGCACGGCGAATAAGCCAGCGATAGCTACCAGGGAGCCAATGAAGGAGCTCATGACAACTTCTAGTGTGAAGGGAGCTGTAACAGTAGTTCTACTGGCACCGACAAGGCGCATAATTTGTGTAGTTTTACGGCGGGTGAAGGCGGCCATCTGCACCATATTGGCAATAAGGGCAATAGCGCCTAGACCAAGGAAGCCGGCAAGTGCGTATGCACCATTCCGGGTGAGATCGAGGAAACTGAAAAGACGATTAATGAGCTCTCGGGAATCTGAAATATAGATTGCCGGCTGTCCACTATGCGCCTGCACTGCAGGTTGAGCCACATCTGGGAAACGAGCCACAGTTGTCTCTACCGGAGTAGTATCCGTGTTTTCGCCGTCTAGCTTCACTAATAGTGTACCGGGCATAGCGTCAACCTGCGCCCGATCGAATAGTTCAGCAGTGTCGGCGCGGGCGGTTTTTTTACCAACATCAAGTGATTGTTGCTGGTTACGGTAGCGGACTGACTTCACTCCCTTTGTGTCAAGAAGGGCGCTGCGGAGGTCACCACACCCACTCTTGGAGCAGTCAGCGTCTTTCACAGCAACTGTTGACTCAACAAAAATGGAGATTTCAGTACGATCAACCCATTCTTGTTTAGAATTATCGGCCATTCCCGCAATCAGAATGCCCACACCCAGCATTACGAGGGAGATGGAGGCTGTGACGATCATGGCGAATGTAATGGTGAGATTACGTCGTAGCCCTCGGAAAGCCTCACCGAAAAGAAACTTTGCATTCATTGGTAGGCTCCTTACACGCGCCCATAGACGCCGGACATTTCATCACGAACAACTTTGCCGTGACGCATCTCAATAACGTGTTGACGCAGTTCGTCAACAATACGATCGTCGTGCGTGGCCATGAGAATAGTTGTCCCAGTGCGGTTAATCTTCTGCAGCAAAGAGACAATCTCGTCACTAGTTGCACGGTCTAGATTACCTGTGGGCTCATCGGCCAGCAGAACGAGTGGATGGTTAACGAATGCGCGCGCAATAGCAACCCGCTGTTGTTCACCACCGGAAAGTTCGTTGGGGAATCGACGTCCTTTACCTGCTAGACCCACCATATCGAGGGCCTCGGGCACGGCATCCTTAATAAAGCGATCCCGTTTACCAATAACACGTAGTGCGAAAGCAACATTCTCTTCCACTGTCATGCGTTCCAGCAGGCGATAATCCTGGAATACGCACCCAATGTTTCGACGGTAACGCGAGATTGCCCCGCCGCGGAGTTTATCTACTCGCTGGCCGGCAACCGTGATGGTGCCTGAACGGATCTTCTGGTCTGCGAGGAGTGCAGATAGCACAGTAGATTTACCTGAACCAGATGGCCCGATAATAAAAGCGAATTCGCCTTTATCTACTTGAAAACTGACACTGTCGAGCGCGGGGCGGGTGGCGCCTCGGTATTCAACTGATACATTCTGAACGTCGATCATCACGGTTATCACTCTAAAAGGTTTGTAGGGGTTAGTGCCACCAAACTCATAAGATAAGGGAAAACTGACACTATGGCCGTGTGGCAGAGCCTATGGCCGTGCAGCAGAGTCTGGGGATGACGGCGGCGCCGATGGCTCGTTATTATCCGGTGCGTGTACCGGCGGGAACAGCTGCCGAGTCTCTGCCCCATTCTCACCCGTACTCTCCCCTGGTGAAGGCTCAGCGGGTGTCTTTGATGGTGTGGAACTATCACTCGGTTGCGGCGATGTGACCGATGGCTGCGGCGTTGACGATTGCTGCGGATGCTGCTTCTTGTAATCTTCCCAGGGAATGATGGGAACGGGCTGTACGGTACTGCTTGTTGGTTTTGGCTGAAAAACGTCGAAACGGTCTGATCCGTGGAGATAAATATATGTTGCTAGTAGCGCAATAAAAACAACTGTGAGGATGATAGTTGACGTGGTTTTTCCGCGATGCTCACGGCTATGTTCTTCTTTAAGATGTGTACCGAACGCGTGCTCATCTTTTGTCGGCAGGTGTTTTACTGTTTCCGTTGCTGTTGTTTCTGCAGTTCCTTTCTCCTCCATTAGTCATCCTCCTCTCCAACACCCGCAGAAGCAGTAGCGTCCTCACTGTTTTCGGAAACACTAGTGCCGGTATCTCCTATGGAGTCCACTGCGTGAACTTTGGTGGAGTCCACTCCCAGATCAGCGAGTCTACGGGCTACTCGTGCCCGCAATTCGCGGGATACTTCAAACTGTTTACCGGGAAGAGAACGGGCCACAATACGCAATACCGTTTCTTCCGAACCAATTTCTTCCACCCCAATAACAGTGGGTTTATCAAGTAGAAGATCCCGGAAATGCTGCTCTTTAATAATGTCGTCGCAGAGGTCATGCAATTGTTGCGTAGCCTCAGAAATAAACTGATTCCGCACTGGTACGTCAACAACTGCACGCGCCCAGTCTTTAGAACGGTTAATTGTTTTAATGATCTGCCCATTGGGGACGGTGACAACTTCACCATCTGCGGTGCGCACTCGGGTAATGCGTAAGGTGACGTCTTCTACTGTGCCTTCTGCCGGTTCAATACACCCGGAAATCCAAATGGTCACTACGTCGCCGTACCCATAATGGCGTTCCGTCACCACAAAAAATCCGGCAAGAAAATCTTGGACAACACGCTGCGCACCGAAACCGAGGGCAGCACCAAGCACGGTAGCGGGTGCCACAAGGGAGGTCAGCGACACCCCTAGACGGTCAACAACCCCTACTGCCGCAACGACGACAATAAGAGCCACCACCACATAGGTAATAACTTGTGCCACCGCATAACGGTGCTTCGCGGTTTCTGACTGGACGAGACTGTCGCGGTCTTTTTCTCCCCGCGCAATACTGCGTGTTACACGGTGACTAACGAACCCGGCCAGACGAGCCAGCAGAATGGACCCAATAATGATGAGGAGGATTTGCAGCCCCTGGGTACCAAGCCAGGTGACAACAGAAACCCACCAAGACTTAGACATAATAATCTCTCTTCCCACACGATATATTCGGGGCAGCTAACAGCTTAACGAGTTATTCTCTCAGTTTTGTGCATCTGCTTCGCCAGTTGCGCGCCAGCGAATACCGGACTCCAAAAAACCATCAATATCGCCATCGAGGACCGCCTGCGGATTATTCACCTCGTAGCCGGTTCGCAGATCCTTCACCATCTGGTAGGGGTGCAATACGTAGGAGCGCATTTGGTTACCCCAGCTGGCATTACCGCCGGTACCAAGTTCCCGCAGCGCCTCCTTCTCCTCCTGGCGCTTCTTTTCTAGAAGGCGAGATTGCAGCACTGCCATAGCAGCCGCCTTATTTTGTAGCTGGGATTTCTCATTCTGGCAGGTAACAACAATGCCAGTGGGAAAGTGCGTTATGCGTACTGCAGAATCCGTGGTGTTCACCGACTGCCCGCCAGGACCGGACGAATGGTACACGTCTACGCGGATATCCGAGTCGGGAATATCGATATGATCAGTCTGTTCCACGACCGGCAGTACTTCTACCTCTGCAAAGGATGTTTGCCGGCGGTGTGCATTGTCGAAGGGGCTGAGACGAACAAGGCGATGCGTACCCTGTTCTACGGAGAGGGTTCCATACGCATACGGCTCATGCACGACGAACGTGGCCGATTTAATGCCGGCTTCTTCCGCATAGGAAGTGTCATATAAATCGACTTTTGCCCCCCGTTTTTCCGCCCAGCGAATATACATACGCAGCAACATTTCTGCGAAGTCTGCAGCGTCAACACCGCCCGCCCCGGAACGAATGTTAACGACGGCATCACGTTCATCTAACTCACCGGATAGCAGTGTGGTTATTTCTGCAGATTCAATATCCGTCCGCAGTGCGCTTCGCTCCGCATCGGCAAGATCATTGGCGTCCTGCTGTGCAGCCGCGTCGTCCTCTTCTTCTGCTAACTCGTACATGACGGGGAGATCATTGAGCCGGTCGCGTAGAGACGTCATTTTTCTCAGCTGCGCCTGTGTCTGAGAAAGTTGGCTGGTGACGTGCTGGGCGTAATCCTGGTCATTCCACAAGTCTGGATCGGCGGCCTTTTGCTCTAATTCCTCCACCCGGCGGCGTAATTCTTCCGGGTTAAGAACTTTTTCAATGGAAACAAGCCGGCTTTTAAGATCCTCAATATCAGCGGAAATTTCAGGGGTCATAGAGCCAGGATACCGGCTGCACACTACCAGGTGGTAGCAGAGACAAAGGAAGTCCCCCACAGTAGGCTGCGGGGGACTTCCTCAATAATTGGTACAGGTGAATGACTGGGTGCGTGAATTACTTGACGCCAGTGAGACGACGACTGGATTTCTCTCCACCGGTTTGGTCGAGAATGTCCTCTCCGCGGTAGCCGGAGCGGAGGGTTCCATCACTTGTCATGGCGCCAACAGCGAGTGCGTCAACGCGACGAATGAGGTAGTCGCGGAGTAGGTTGGCACGCTCACGTCCGGTGATGCCTTGCTCGGAGGGTTCATCAACACCCCACCGCAAAATGACGCCCTTCATGTCAGGGACAGGATCAACAGTCATCTTGCGGGAAACGACGATAACGAAATCCGCCTTTTTGAAAAGGTCTTCGTCAACAGGGGTGGAGACACCATCAAGGGTGATACCAATCTCGGCGCAGGCAGCTACACAATCCGCGTCTCGGGAAAGACCCTTTTCGCAGTCGGTGCCTGCAGAGTATGCCTTAAAAAGATGGCCGTGGCGAGCATTGGTAATCGCTTCCGCCATAGCGCTCTTTTCAACATTATTAGCGCCTAGGAAGTAGACGATAGGGAGATTTTCAGTAGTGCTCATGCCGCCCATACTAAAACCACACCTACCTAATTCCCAAGACAAATGTGGCATTTTAGACAACATATCAACTGTTAATAGTTACATAAGTACTAGCGCAATTTAGCACTATCTACTAATTCAACTGGTCTAATACATTTTTTACGGTACTGATAGCCCGTTGTGCCTGTGATGGAAATAAACCGGCGCAGCCACCAATACGCAACCCACTTCGCTGCCATGGCACACTGGGCGGACGGAAACAACCAACCTCTACCCCCATCGCACTAAGACACCGTTGCGCCTCCAATGCAGACACCGGATCGCCTAACGGAATAGCCATTACCCCTGTGCGTGTAGCAGGTAGATCCAGGACATGCGCAAACATGTTCATCTGCTGATGTAATGCCTGTACACGATCTGGCTCTGCGGACAGAATACGGAGTGCTTCTGTGGCCGCAGCAGCACACGCGGGGGCTAATGCCGTATCAAAGATGAAGGAACGAGCAGTGGTGACCATATGGTCCCGTAACTGCTGAGAACACAGTACTGCACCGCCCTGGCTTCCCAATGCTTTCGAAAGAGTACACGTTATGACACAATCATCTGGCGCGATGTCCCTAGCCCATAGTGTGTGTAGGTTCCCACGTCCATCGTCTCCTAAAGTGCCCAATCCGTGGGCGAAATCTGCGATAAGGAGGGCGCCTGCTGCATGCGTGGCCTGGTAAATAGTTGCGATATCGAGGACACTGCCGTCTGTTGAATCGACAACATCGCATACCACTACCGCCGACGCAGCAGACTGGAGTGCATTGGTAAGAGCACGAGGGTCTGTACAGTCACACACTATTCGTGGTGCTTTAGTAAGCCGACATGCATCGATAAGACTGGCATGGTTTCGCACATCACAGATAAGAGTGTCGTCAGGCTGCACACATGATGTAACAGCTGCCAGATTAGCCGTATACCCGGAGGAGAAAAGCAGTGCAGCGGGGAAACCTAGAAAGTCTGCTAATGCTTCCTCGCATTCATGGTGAGGCGGAACAGTGCCGCACACAACGCGCGATCCGGTAGCGCCTACTCCCCACTGTTCTATTGCCTGCTGTGCGGCGGCACAAACGCGTGGGTCTTTCGCTAGACCGAGATAGTTATTACTCGCTAAGTCAATGAAATGTCTCTCTGTTGGACGGGCTTCATCATGGCGAATAATATGCGGGGAATCATAAAACATTTGGCTAAGCGGTGGGGGAACATCATTGTGCATAGTGTGCATGGTGTAAGCATATTGCATTCACCTATACAGTGTTCAATAATTGCTCTGTGCAGCACTTTATCGAACCACTCTATCTACCCTCATACTCTCGCATGGACTCCATCTACCCACTTCTACGAGAGTGTTTACGAGGCACCACACCCCCACTTGTCGTACTCCCCGCCAACCCCGTCGAAGCACAACGACTACACCACCACTTCGTTGGCAAACCCGCGCCGGGTAGCGCACTCATTATGACAACCTCCGGTACCACCGGAACACCCAAAGGCGCCCGCCTCTCCGCCGCCACACTACGCGCCTCCATCGACAGCACCCACACCGCACTCGGCGGACCAGGACGCTGGCTACTCGCCGTCCCCGCCCACCACATTATCGGCATGCAAGTACTTCTCCGCAGCCTTCACACCGGCTACCCACCCGTCACCATGCCCATCGATGACGGGTTCCAACTAGCACAGTCACAGCCACAGCGGCGACACTATGCGTCACTGGTTCCCAACCAACTAGACACCCTCTACCAGGATCTTCACTCATCACGTCCAGACACTCGCCGCACTGCCGAAAAAGCCCTCCACGCATGCGCTCAATTAGATGCCATCCTGTCCGGAGGGGCACCACTACCCCAACACATAGACGACTACCTCACCGCTGCCGGACTCACCATTGTGCGCGGCTACGGCAGTTCAGAAGTAGCCGGCGGAGTCCTTTTCGACGGCCGCCCCGGCCCCGCCACACAAATCCGTGTTGACCCCACCACCCACCGTATAAGCATTAGCGGAGATACCCTCGCAGACGGCTACGTCGGTATGGACACCCACCCCGACTGGACTGTAGAAAGCAGCGGGGACAACTGCGAAAGCGACGACCAAAGTAACAGCCGACGCTGGTATCACACGCACGACCTGGGACACTGGACAGCCGACGGACGCCTCATTATTGACGGACGCCTCGACGAAGCCATCAACAGCGGCGGAATTATGGTTATCCCACAACCCCTCGAAAAACTCCTCCTCACCCACCCACAGGTGAAAGACTGCGCCATCATAGGCCTTCCCCACCCACATTTCGGGCACCGCGTTACCGCCGTCATCGTGCCGGAAGACGGTGCCACACCACCAACACTGGACGAAATATGCGGTGTACTCGAATCCACATTTGACTACTATTCCCTCCCGAAAGACCTCATTATCCTGCCCCACCTGCCACACCGCAGTAACGGCAAACTCAACCGCCAACTACTGGTAAGCCTTGCCCAACAGAAACACTCTTCCCACCCTCGATAATCACCCCAAAAGACACTACCGTGGACAGTATGAATACGACGATCGACAACATACACCTCGCTACTCACCTTGTTTACACTGCTGGGAACCTCGCCTACAGAATGCGAGGACAAGGCCTTACCATCGACACCAAAACATCCATCTCCGACGTCGTGACACAAGCCGACCGGGCCGCGGAAGAATACGTCACCTCCACACTCATCCAACAACGCCCAGACGACTCCGTCCTGGGCGAGGAAGGCACCCTCCGGCTAGGGGAAAGCGGCACCCGCTGGACCATTGATCCCGTAGATGGCACCTACAACTTCGCCAACAATTTTGAATACTGGTGCTCCGCCATCGCCTTCACCGAAAACGACCCCACTGATCCGGTACGACTCCGCAGCCGCGAACGCTACCTCTCCCCCTCCAACACCGTCACCGCAGGAGCCGTCTACCAGCCCTGCACCCATAACCTCTGGGTAGGCGGAAAGAACATTCCCACCACCCGCAACGGGCAACCCATCCCCCACTTCGGCGACCCCGCACGAGAAACCCCTAGTAGTCTCGCCTCTGCCTGCATCAACACCTACCTACACCCCACTTTCTACCACAACCCCGAGGTTTATGCGGCTTTCCTCCGCGTTATTGAACGCTGCGCCACCTACCGCATGATGGGCTCCGCATCAGTCGATCTAGCCTCCACTGCAGAAGGAGACACCGACCTTTGGATACAGCACCGCCTACCCGACTGGGACCGCCTGCCCGGCGCAGCACTAGTACTAGGTGTGGGTGGAGCCGTGCAGGATGTTGAGGTTGCGGGGGAAGTGTGGACTATTGCGGGCGCGCCGCATCTTGTGAAGGGAGCGACTGCTGCGCTACAAGGTGCCGCATTACAAAGGGACTAACCTGTGTACACTCTGAGCCTAGTAGTAGGCTAGCCTTAAGAAATCTGTGCAGGTTGTAGCGCAGGTTACAGCGAGTGGAATTGATGTAACCACCCGGTCCACAACATAAGGAGAATCTGGCAGTGAATGCCTACCCGCCCGCCTTCAACACTCTTCCCGGTACGGAAGGTACCTACCATGATGACCTCCGTATTGCGTGGGAACTCGCGGACATTGCAGATAGCATCACCATGGATCGCTTCGAGGCAGAGAACCTCCGTGTGGATGCTAAACCCGATCTCACCCCTGTTTCTGACGCGGATTTAGCTGTTGAACGCGCTATCCGCACACACCTCCAGGAGCACCGCCCCGACGATGACATTGTGGGGGAGGAATTCGGCGGCACTGCGGAATATGTAGGACGACAGTGGGTTATTGACCCCATTGATGGCACCAAGAATTTTGTGCGCAACGTCCCCACGTGGGCCACTCTTATCGCGCTGATGGTAGATGGGGTTCCCCGCATGAGTGTTGTGTCCGCACCAGCCCTGCACCGTCGCTGGTGGGCGGCTGAAGGTGCGGGGGCTTACCGCTGCTGCGCTAGCTCACCCGCGAAACGCATTCACGTTTCCGAAGTGAGCAACCTCTGCCATGCCTCCATTTCTTTTTCCAGCTTGGTTGGCTGGAAGCGGAAGAACCTTATGGAGAATTTCATCAATATGATGAACTACTCCTGGCGAATGCGCGGCTACGGGGACTTCTTCTCCTACTGTCTCCTGGCCGAGGGTGCTGTAGATGTGGCGGCCGAGCCGGAAGTATGCCTCTGGGATTTAGCAGCCCTAGATGTTTTAGTGCGTGAAGCCGGTGGACGTTTCAGCTCACTGGATGGCCGCCCCGGCCCCCACAATGGTGAGGCTGTCGCTACTAACGGACTGCTCCACGACCAGGTTTTGCGCGCCATTAATCTGGGTGAACTCCCTCCGCGCAAGTAACGGCGGCGATACTATCCAGAGATGCCGCTAGCCCAGAGACACACCCAGCCCGTTATAGCCAGCCCGCTATATCCAGCTGGTGATCTCCCGTATCCCGTGCAGAGCATTCACCGACCACACTCGATAGTTCTGTAACTCGTCCGCCGGCAGCCACCGCTCCTCCACGCGGAACCCCTGCCGATGCGCCGCCTCCTCCACTACAGTGCGCATAGTGGAGGGCATGACGGCATCCTGCGGAGGTGCACACAGCACGTCACCATCCCACCAGAGAATAGCGGAGTGACTTCCCTCCCGAACCATCCCCCACCGGTCAACAAGGACCACTTCATGAGCTCCCCCTTCCATAGCCAACGAGCGGAGTTTCCCATAGGCGGGCATGTCGGGGCCTTTGATCCGCGGCGTGACGAGTTTCGCATAGGTTTCTTTGAAAACGGGATCTGTTCCCACAATGCCTACAATCTCGGTAAGCCGGGGCGGGCACGGACGAAAAAGATCCGCGCTGCCAGCTTGGGTGGCAGTAACTTGGGCAGTGCTAGTGTGAGTCGCTTGGATAGCATCGGCTTGAGCGGCGGCAGCTTGGATAGTGTCAGCGCTTGTTCCGCCCCACCGGATTTGCGGGAAGAACTCTCCCTCTGTAGGTAAGTGGGCGAGACAGTCCTGGTAAAAATCTGCAGCTTGCGTGGCCGCCTCCACCCCGTACATAGCCTCGACGGAGGACACAAACCGTTGCTGATGAAGCTCCCGCAGACGCTTGTCCCATCGCGCAGCATCACTGCTGTTTTGGCCAGCATCACTACCGCGCCGTTCATCACCGTTGGCGTATGGAAATACAGTGCCAGCGTTCCCCCACATTTGCCCGATCCGTGCCGTAAGGTTTTCCGCCTGCGCGAACATGCCGTCAACAAGGTAGAACGAGTCCACTACAGGCATTGTCCACTGCGCGGGGTCCACTACCGTACCAACCACATAGTTGGCTTTGTGCAGCATCTCCTCATATTCGGCGTGGCAGGAGGAATCTGCGGTAATCGCGCCACCGGCACCAATCAGCACATCCCCACTGCGCATATAGGAGGCCGTGCGGATAATAACGGAGAATGACGCGGATCCGTCATCTCCTAAAAACCCGAGAATCCCAGAGTAGACTCCGCGTGGCTGCGCCTCAATATCTTTAAGCAATTCCACTGTTCGTTCTTTGGGAGCACCCGTCATACTTGCCGGCGGAAAACAGGCGCGCAGTGCGTCGCAGACGGTGAAACCGGGCAGGAGTGTACCCGTTATTTCTGTAACAAGCTGGTGCACTGTGCGGTATGTTTCCACAACCCGATCTTTGGGGACGGTGACGCTCCCCGGCCGGCAGACGCGCGCCACATCGCTTCGTGCCATGTCGATAACCATGAGATTTTCGGCTCGCGTTTTAGGGTCAGTCTGTAAGGCGAACGCCCGGCGCTTATCCTCAGCAGGATCATCCAAGCAACGCGGCGCAGTCCCCTTCATCGGTCTGGTGGTGACACGCCCATCTTTGCTGACATGGAGGAAAAGTTCGAGGGAGGCAGACGCTATGGCCTCCACCGGGCCAGTTGGAAACTCTAGATATGCACCAAAGTTTGTGGGGCAAATATGTCGTAGCTGCTGGTAGGCCTCCCACGGGTGGCGGGTGAGCCGGCGTGGTAGGCGAATAGTATCCGTTAGACAGATTTCGTAGCTTTCACCACGGCGAAGAAGATTCTGGCACGTGGTGAAGGACTTTTTATAGCGGGCCGGGCTGACCGCTACCGCGGCGACTCTTTCTGTTCCAAGTATTGTCGGCGTCTCTGTAGACGGTACTGCTGTAGCTGCTTCTGCCATATCGTCTACCTGCGAGGATCCGACACAATCATGCAAGCGCTCACACAGTACAGTAACCCGGGCAGGATCCGCGCCAGCAAGCTGCCAACAGTTCCTCCTCCCCCACGCCACTACCTCCGTGTGAGCAAAATTCGTGTAATCGTCCTCATAGTCCACAACCCCTATCCAGCCCGCATAAGGATAGGCCGGGGAGCTCTGCTGCATAGGTTGGATAGGCCGCATGGGCTGAATAGGCTGAATGTCTGGCAAGCCTAGCTTTTGCCCCGACTTTTGCGGCTCCCCACATATAGCGATAAGACTTGCCGTCTCCCCTAGACTGTCGTCCAACCAACGCAGACTCTCCCCCGCCTGTACTTCCTCCCGGAACACCGCAGCAATCTGCTCCGCAGTCACGCCCCCAACAGTCTCCACACCCTTAGCCCTTGCTATACTCTCAGCAGGCGCCACACCCTCAACGCTGACGCTTTCACGAATGCTGCATCCACCATCGTTATAACCACTAGCGTTATCGCTACCGTTACCGTTACCGCTACCATTCCGATCCCACCACTCTTGGGTTAGCCGCAGCACATTCATCACTATCTGCACACCGCAAGGGGAATCAATGGACTCCGGGTGAAACTGCACACCCCACCGCGGCGCCCCCGCACACTGGCACCGCTGCGCCTGGTACTGCAGCGACATGACGGTACCGTCCTCCGCCCAGGAAGTTGCTTCTATTCCTGTAGGAAGAGGCTCCGCGATCGCCAACGAGTGGTACCGCACCACCTGCGCATTCTGCTCAATACTGTGCCATATACCGTCACCGTTATGCCGTACATGCGATACCACCCCATGATGCGGACCATGCCCCTCCTGCAGCTGCGCGCCCTCCACAACCGCCATAAGCTGATGCCCCAAGCACACGCCAAACACCGGCAGCTGGTACTGCGCCAGTTCCTCTATGCGCGCAGCCTGCCATGAGGGACAATCATGCGGAACGATATCCACATCAATCGCATACCCCAACTGCTGACCAGCGCTATAGAAAAGATGGCTCAAAATATGGGTGTAGGAATCATGATGGTCAACGAGCAGGATACGCATGCTTTGACATTATCCCGATACCACCAAAACACCCCATTGAAACACTCTGCTAAAAGCCCCTGCTACAACACCCCGTTAAAGAGCACTCTGTTAAAGCGCTCTATTAAAGCACAGTGTTCAGGCACCCGTATACTAAAACCACATGTTGCTGTTGCTGGAGAGTAGTACCCGCTACTGCCCCTCTTGTAACGCTACGAGAGGAAAAGGAAGCACGAATGACCGCTTTTGTTCTTGATATCGCCGGTTCTGAATCCACTGGTGGTGCCGGCTGCCAGGCTGACCTACGCACATTCCACCAGCTAGGTGTTTATGGCGCTTGCACACTTACCTGCATTGTTGCCTTCAACCCCCAGAATGGGTGGGACCACCGTTTCGTCCCCATCGACCCGGCCGTCATCAAGAATCAAACGGAAGCCACTCTGGCCTGCTGGGATATTAACGCCGTCAAAATCGGCATGCTCGGCACTGTCCCCGCAATTGAGGCCACCGCCGACATTCTCTCCACAAACGCATTCCCCCACGTTGTTGTGGATCCCGTCCTCATCTGTAAGGGGCAAGAGCCCGGCGCCGCACTGGATATTGATAATGCTTTGCGGGAGAAGATTCTTCCCCTCGCCACTGTCCTTACTCCCAATCTTGTTGAGGCAGAAATTCTTTCTGGAATGGACACCATCAGCACTGTGGAGGAGCTGACGGAAGCCGCTAAACGCATTGCTGATACTGGTGCCAAGGCTGTTCTGGCTAAAGGCGGCGCGAACCTTCCCGGGGATAAGGCTGTGGACGTGCTGTGGGACGGTAGCGAGGCCACTATCTTCTCCGCCCCTAAGGTGGGTGAACTGCGTGTTTCGGGTGCGGGCGATAGCCTGGCCGCCGCCATTACGGCAGAACTAGCCAAGGGAAATGACCTGCACACGGCTGTTACTACTGCAAAAGAGTTCGTCACCCACGGTATTGAGCAGTCCTTCAGTGCCGGTACACCCTTCGGAGTTGTCTGGCAGGGATAGCTGGCAGGGATAGTGTGTGACGGGCGCCCCGGCTGCCGAACTATCAAACCGCTACATTAGTGGCGGGGCGGGCACCCCGGTGTATGTGCGAGAGCATCGTTATACTGTGCCCGCACACCACCCACATACTTCGGGCGAGTCCGAGCCGCAGTAACATACGCCTCCCCAACCCGGTTGTGTTCCAAGCGAACGGGGACAGCGACAGCATGTAAATGCATACCGATTAGCGTTGAACCAATATCGAGGCCAGCGTCCGCCCGCATGGACTCCACCAACATGGGGTGTGTAAAAGTCTCATAGGCGGCAGTGGCGAAAGACCCGCCGGCGGTGGGGATGGGCCGGGCGTTAACTTCCTCCGCCCACCAGCGGCCCACCATCACTTCACGCTCCACGACAAGAGCACGATTCAAATGCTCACAGCACTGTGCCACCAGGTGAATACCACGCGGCTGCAACACTTCCAGCAGTGCGTCCACTACCGTTTTCCCCACTATGGGGGCAGGCTGGGCACCAATAGCGTGGCCGCTAATTTCCGAGGAGGAACACCCCACAACGAAGAGAGTGCCGGCTGGTATCTCGCTTTTCTCACATAATTCGCTAGCGGCGTCACACACCTGCTGGTGAATCTCTTTAAGTGAGCCTGACATATCCGTCATCCTCCTATACGGTTAGTGAGAATTAAAGCTAGAAGCTGAAAACTGGAGCCTAAAGCTCAGCGGTAAGACCGTTCTGACGCCCCTGCTCAGCGAGTGCATGCACTGGTTCTCCGATCATTCGATAGTCGTACCATCCCTCTATTTCTTCCCCGCCCATATGCTGATACACGTCAATAGCGGGCTGGTTCCAGTCGATAACAGTCCACTCCATACGTGCCCAGCCTTTCTCCTCCATAATCAACGCTAACCGTTGAAAGAGAAGTGACGCATAGCCTTTCCCACGTGCTTCCGGACGGACAAAAAGATCCTCCATGTGGATTCCATAGGAACCCTCCCAGGTGGAATAGGTGACGAACCAGAGAGCCATACCCTGCACACCGTCTTCGTCCTCCACCAGTTCAGCCCACACTTGCGGATTGTCCCCAAACATTGTCTCCACAATCTGTTCAAGAGACGTCCTTACCCTGTCAGAGGCTTTTTGAAACTCGGCAAGGTTGCACACAAGATCGTAGATAACGGGGGCGTCAGCAATAGTGGCGCGCCTGATAATAGGGAACGTCATAAGTATTAATGCTTTCGGTAGAGGGTTTTACGCTGGTACACCGGCTCGGAGGTCACAAGAACACCCAAGTTACGGAAAATACCAGTATCCACTGATCCCAGGATAGTAGTGGTATGAACATCGCACCCACGTAATGCGCGCAGTTGTTCCAATGCCCGGCGCGCATAATCATCGGTATTCGCAGACACTGACAATGCGATCAGTACTTCATCTGTATGCAGCCGCGGATTACGGGATCCCAAATGCTGAGTTTTAAGAGTTTGAATAGGCTCAATAGATTCACGCGCAAGCAATTCCACCTCATGCGGTATCCCCGCCAAATACTTCAACGCATTCAGCAACATAGCCGAGGAACACCCCAGTAGCGGGCTCGTCTTACCCGTGATAATAGTGCCGTCCGCTAGCTGGATAGCGGCTGCTGGCGCGTCTGTTTCGGCGGCAACCTGCAAGGCAGGTGTCACTACGGCACGATCCTCCGTACTGAGATGCATCTTGCTCATCAGAAGGGCGATGCGATCAGACTGGGTGGATTCCAGAGCCTGCTGCTTCTCATACACTTGCGCATGATAGAAGCGACGAATGATCTCCTGCTTCGCAGCCTCCCGGCACGCCTCATCATCACTGATGCAATACCCCGCCATATTGACACCCATATCCGTAGGCGACTGGTAAGGGGACTCCCCCATCACGCCTTCCAGAAGCTGTTTCAGAACAGGGAAAACATCCGCGTCACGGTTATAGGACACCACCTGCTTACCGTAGGCAGCCAGGTGGAAGGGGTCGATAATGTTAGCGTCTTCCAGATCAGCAGTAGCCGCCTCGTACGCAACATTGACGGGGTGGTCCAGGGGAAGATTCCATATGGGGAACGTCTCAAACTTGGCGTAACCAGACTTCATACCGCGCTGATTCTCCGCATAAATCTGGGAAAGACACACCGCCATCTTCCCGGACCCGGGGCCCGGCGCCGTCACCACAACAAGGTCACGGGTAGTGTCCACGTACTCGTTTTTACCGTAGCCTTCATCGGAGAGAATACGGCTGATCTTATTGGGGTAGCCGGCAATAGGATAGTGGCGCCGCACCGTCACCCCCATACGGTCCAGTTTGCGACGGAAATCCTGGGCCTGCGCATTGTCATCACTCCACCGAGTAATAACAACATTATTAACAAGAAAACCGCGCGAGCGGAAAACATCCACCAGGCGAAGAACATCCTCCTCATAGGAGATTCCCAAGTCCGCACGAACCTTATTACGAGTGAGATCCTCCGCGTTAAGAACGACGAGGATTTCCATCTCATCCTTCATCGACTCCAACATGAGGATTTTATTGTCCGGGGTGAAACCGGGAAGAACACGCGATGCGTGCATATCGTCGAAGAGTTTTCCCCCCATTTCCAGGTAAAGACGTCCACCGAACTGGGCGCGACGCTCCTTAATATGCTGCGACTGCAGAGCAATGTATTTCTGACGGTCAAAGCCAATAGTATTCACTCCGACGTCTCCTCTTCGATTATGAATTCACCTATGAAATTTGGACAGAATTGTCCCTATTATTCTTTCACACAGCTGCTCTCCCACTATGCGGAACAACAGCCAGCTAGCTTTTTAAGACACTACTTAATCTTCCGAGGGCACTTCATCACTGTAGAAATCATCACAAAATTCGCCAGGTTCCGAACCGGTAGGAACTTCCCCCATAGAACCGCCACCATCGGGAATATTCCCAACAGTTACCGCCGGATCCTCATCACTACTTTTGCTATACAGCATGCCCAACTGGTGTTCTTCTGCCACCGGGCCAATATCGCCGTCTTTCACACGCCCTACAAAACCAAAAATTTCCTGCTTCACTACCGGTGCCAGGAAGTAAAGTCCCACCAAATTAGGGATTGACATGAGGAAAAGCATGGCGTCGGAGAAATCCACAATAGGCGCCAGTGACGTTGTAGCACCCACCACAATAAGAAGAATAAAAATAATGTTGTAGATCTTTTCGGCCTTACGAGATCCCCCACAGAGAAAACCTACCGCCTTGCAGCCATAAAAGGAGTAGGACAACATTGTTGAAAAAGCAAAAAGTGCAACCGCCACAGCCAGCACATACGACAACCATGGTGCAGCAGTTGACCACGCTTTAGACGTTAAAGAGACCCCCTCTGCCCCCGGCCCCACATTCTGCCACACTCCAGTAATAACCACGGTGAGGGACGTAATAGAGCAGACCACCACAGAATCCACAAAAGGCTCCCACATAGCTACAAAACCCTGCGATGCCGGACGGCGAGTTTTCACAGCCGAATGGGCAATACCTGCCGTCCCCACCCCTGCAGCATTAGAAAATGCGGCACGACGGAATCCAATAATCATGGCCCCAACAATTCCCCCTGCGGCGCCCCTACCAGTAAAAGCCCCCTCGAAAATAGCACGGAATGCGGCAGGTAATTGGTGAATATTACACCCGATAACCACTAAACACGTCACCACATAGATACCCGCCATAATCGGCACAATGCGGGACGTATAACTACCGATTTTGGTAATACCACCCAAAATAACTAGGGCCACCAAAACTGCGATAGCCACCCCAATAGCCCACCGGTAAGACTCTAACGCTCCCCCGGAAACAGCCACAATCTGTGACGTGGCCTGATTCGCCTGAAACATATTACCGGCGCCAGTCATACCGAAAACAGTTGTGACAGCAAATATAGTGGAAAGGACCTTACCTAATTTTTCGTGCCCCTGCTGCTTCAAACCATCCCGCAGATAGTACATGGGGCCACCATCAGTAGTACCGTCCTCACGAACAATACGGAACTTCGACCCCAAGGTTGCTTCCGCCATCTTGACGGACATTCCCAACACGCCCGCTACCGCAATCCACAAGGCAGCACCCGGCCCCCCAGCCGTAATAGCAATAGCCACACCCGCAATATTGCCCAACCCGACAGTACCCGAAAGCTCCGTCGCTAACGCCTGAAAAGACGTTACCTCACCAGGATCCGTCTCCCGCGCAAAACGACCACGGATAAGATTGTAGGAAAGCTTTTGCGAATGAGGGCGAAGCTGCTGAACTCCAAGATAAACAGTAAAAAAGACGGAGCCGGCAAGAAGCCACACAAGAATAAGAGGGAGCCTATTGCTCCCTATGGGAATATCACAGAAAACAACAGATGACACCGCATGGGAAATAGGCACCATCACTGTTTCTATAGCGTTATTAATAGGACTAGCTGCAAGAATCATAAAATTAAAGTCGTCCTTCACAACAGGAGATTTTCCCAGCCTAACGTGATCACTTTTTTCCACGCAAGATAACAAAACGATAAAAAGCCCGTGTTCGCACACTGAGAACAAACCCACAAATAAGAAGAACTCGGTTCCTTCTAGGAACCGAGTTCTTCTTAACGACACCCAGAGCAGCATCACCGAATGGGATAAAACCATTTACGGAGACAGACTGTCCTAGACCGACCTCTAGAGGTTATCGATCCTCCAACTGACGATCGTCACTGCTCTGGTCCTCTTTCATCCTCTTAAAAACCTGAAAAGTCACTACATCGGCAGACGAAACCATGCACATACAGAAAACAAAATTCAAGGGAGACCAAGCACCAGGCACAGTGAGTACAATAATGAGTGCCGCTAAAACAAGTACATCTGATCCTATCGATAGCGCGAAAATTACAGCAGATCTCTTCAACTAAACTCTCCAGATCCAATCCCTACTGATTTTCCAATTGAGATTTTTTACTGGTCTGATGTTCTTTTTGAAGTCCTCCGACTACACGGAAAATTGCTGAAGCTCCAATAATCACAGAACCTACGGCACCAATGAAAGTAGGAACAGACCAAACACCGGGTACAGTAAGTTCAACAGCTATCACCGAAAAGCCACACGAAACTGCTATTACTGCCATCGTGAGAGCTATGGATGGTTTCAACTGAACTCCTCGAATCTAATTTCTTTGCGCTACGACAACATCTCAGTGGTTGCCAGTATCTACTGCTTTACTGGAAATTATCTTGAAAAGACTGCAATACAAGTAATTTCGTGCCGACTCAGTATTTATAGTAACAAGAATATTTTTTGAAAAATATAAATTCTATTGAATTGATTATGAAAAGTATTGTTCGAGTACTAAAAACAACTCTAGTAAATAGGAAGAACTCGGTTCCTTCTAGGAACCGAGTTCTTCCTTCTTAGTAGCGGGGGCTGGATTCGAACCAACGACCTCTGGGTTATGAGCCCAGCGAGCTACCGAGCTGCTCCACCCCGCGATGTTGTATGGATAACGTTAGTTCACCGTGGGGTTAATAAGCAAATTAATCATGAACTATTGAGTTATTTTCCTGCGTTTTGGTAGTCCTGTACCGCCTTATCAAGATTCTCCAAAGCCCTGCCAAACTCACTCATGTCGCCTGATGCTTGCGCCTGTTTCAGATTGGCCAGTGCCTCATCTAGTTTCGCAGCGGCAGCATCACGCGTCATACGATCTGGCGTGGATTTCTTAGCGACGGGGGGAACACTACTGTCGTTTTCGGCACCTTCTGGCTGCTCAACTAGCGACCCGTCCAGCCCCACTTGCTCCAACGCATCGGCAAGGGACCTGCCATACCCCATACGGTTGTTATACATCACCATGACACGAATGAGCTTCGGGTAAGCGGAATCTTGTCCCTTCCGCTGTGCATAAAGTGGCTCTACGTAAAGCACACCGCCATCCCCAATAGGGAGGGTAAGCAGGTTACCGTAGATGATAGTGTTAGCGCCCTCCAGCTGCAGTTTCTCGGTTTGGTAACCGCCGGCTGAGGTCATCCGGTCAAGCGCGTTCTTAGGTCCCTGCGTTGTGGTGTTAGTAGGCCACTGCCTAATAGTAATGTGCCCATAATTATCTGGATCTGACGAAACAGAAATCTGTGAAGATAAGAACTCACGCTGATTCCACAACATAGGGGTTGTCAGCTGGAAGCTGGGCCGGCCCGTACGAGGATCCGCAGAAACCACGTAGTACGGTGGTTGGTCGAAAATACCGTGCGAGTCTGCACCCACAGCGGCCTCATTGTCACTCATCGTCGGTTCATTAGGAACCTGCCAGTAAGAGCCCCCCGTGTAGAAGCCCATAGGGTTCGTCACATGGTAACGGGAGAGGATTTCACGCTGCACTTTAAACATATCCTCCGGGTAGCGGATATGTTGACGAAGCTGCTCAGACATCTCCGACTTTTCTTTTACCAAACCCGGGAAAACACCTTTCCACGCACGCAACACTGGGTCCTTCTCATCGAAAGAATACAGTTGCACAGTACCGTCATAGGCATCAACAACCGCTTTCACAGAATTGCGCAGATAGGATACTTGCTTCATAGTGGGGGACCATTCCCGCCGCGCAGTTTGTGAGTCCGTATCAACCTCACCAAGATTAATTTTCTGCGCATACGGTAGTGAATCCAAAGTGGTGTAAGCATCAACAATCCACTTAATATGCCCATCAATAACAGTTGGATATGCGGACGTATCGGCCGTAAGCCATGGGGCAACTGCCTCCACACGTGCACGCGGATCCCGGTTGAGAAGAATCTTCGTATTTCCGTTAATGAGGTTGGAAAGAATGAAATTCAACTCATGGTATTCAATGGCGTAGGCAAGACGGTTCGCGAAACCACCCGCATGAACGCCACCTTTACCCTGATACGTGTAGTTTTCCCCCTCAACGTCATACTCTTGCGAATCGCCAGCGGTTTTAACGAGGGCGTAATCAGGATCCTGCTTAGCGATAAGCGGCCCATAGTACACACGCGGTTCACGTAGATCGAGGTGCGCCGTTCCATTATTGGCAGTAGTATGCTGCTGCCCCTGCTTCGCAGCGAGAGACTGCAAGTCATACACTTCATATTTCGGATTACCGCCACGGTCACCCGCATCCGTAACAATGGCGTCCACAGTATTCGCAGGAGCCATCACAATACCATTGCCGTGGGTATACACCGTATGGCGGTTAATCCAGTCCGTCTGGTTACCCGACAATGCACTTGGATTAATCTCGCGTACCGCTACCACATAGTCCTGCAACTCATTACCCACATGATAACGATCAATAGTAAGCGTATCGGGGAAGCCATAAAAAGACCGCAACTGCTTCGACTGCGTAAACGCAGGCGACAAAACATTAGGATCCAAAAGACGAATATTAGAAAGAGTAGACGCTACACCCTTTCCCCCCGGTTGCGGCGCCGGAGCATTCTCCTTGCCGAAACTAGGCATTACCGTGAGATTGTCATCACGCAAGTTATAGGCGAACCGAGTGGCCTTAATATTACGTGCAATAAACTCCGCTTCCTTATTAGCCTTATTAGGTTTAACCGACAGCTGCTCCACCGCCCACGGCAGAACACCACCCACGGCCACTTCACCAATCAGCATGATGGCGGTTGCTAATGCGGGTACACGCAAATCTTTAACCACAAAGCTGACAAAAAACGCTATCGCACACAACACCGCGATAACAGTGAGCAGCAGTTTCGCCGGAATAAGAACATTCGCGGAGGTATAGCCGGCACCAGTGGTCGTCTGCCCCTTGAATTTAATATCCCCCGATAGTAGTTCGTAGCGGTCCAGCCAATACCTAACACCCACCAGAACAAGCAGCACGCCGCCCAGAATAGATATCTGCTTACGCGCTTTATCCGCCAAAATAACACCGCCACGCTGTTTACCCTGACGCACACGGAACTCCAGAGAGCCCTGGAAATAGTGAAGCAGAATATTAAGGACAATACCTATGCTGGCCACACCAATAAGCCACCCAAAAAGGATAGTGAGGAACGGTAGCTGGAAAGCATAGAAACTAAGGTCATGGTTGAATTGTGGATCTTTCACCCCAAAAGATGTGGAGTGGAAAAAGATACTAATCTGCTGCCACTTAAGCTGCAGCGAAAAACCAAAGACAATACCCACAATGACGGCGACAGTAATGAATACTGGCTTATGCTTACCCTCACCAATACGGCGGTAAGGATCCAGCACCGGATTGGGACGGCTTAACGTAGTTGGTTTCGCACGATGTGCAAACGCCATAGCGAAGTAGATAATGGCCGCAGAAACAACCCCAACAATAAGGAAAATTCCTAAACGGGTTCCCAGAATAGTGCCGAAAATACCGCCCTTCTCCAAGGAATCAAACCATAACCAGCCGGTATAGACACTCACCAGCGGCGGAATAATAACGAAGAGCGCCACCAACACCGCTACAGTAATGCCGGTATTTTTGAGATGCTTCTTCTGTTTTTGGCTTAGAGGCTGACGCTGCCGAGGCTGCCGCTGCGGACGACGCGGCGGCTGCTGATAATCGCCAAAGCCGGGGAAGTTCAAAGCCATTCAATCTCCTCAAGACAAAAACAGACAAAACCAAGCATTTAACTAAGCACTTAACTAAACATTGTCAGTGTTGTCTTTACTACTGTCTTCACGACGCTATTGTCTTTACGATACGGGAAAAATAAGGTTTAAGCAGACTTGCAAGCAGAACTACGAGCAAAGCTACGCAAAGCCATATAGACAGAACCGCAATCAGTGAGCGCGACAAGTGGGGGCAGTCTTACCCGCACGCACGAGCGCTAACGCATCCAATGCACTCTGCACACTCGTCACCCGGATAAGGGTAAGACCCCGCGGAACATCAGTAAGGGCTTCCTGACAGTTCTTATCTGGCACCAAAAAATACCGGGCTCCTGCAGAACGCGCCCCCGCTAACTTATGAGTAATACCACCAATTGGTCCCACCGAACCGTCATAATCCATAGTGCCAGTACCAGCAATATACTTGCCACCTGTCAAGGAAAGTGGACTGAGCTTATCAATAATTGCCAAAGTGAACATAAGCCCAGCTGAAGGACCACCCACGTCAGACAAATTGATATGCACCCGCACCTTCCCAGAAGGAGCACTATAAACACCTACCCCCAGCAAGCCCCTATCCACGACATCTGGGGCTCCACTAACCAACGTGATAGGGAAAGTTAACGCTTTCCCCTTCCGCAATACTGACACTTTTACCGTTTGCCCAGCTTTCGTCCCCCGCAAAGCCTTATACACATCGGTAGCTAAAACAGTGACCTTCCCATTCACTGCAACAATCTGATCCCCCCGCTGTAGCTTTCCCACCGCGGGCCCCTTCTTCACCACAGTGCCAACATAGGTAGCGACAGGTAAATGCAAATAATGCAAAGCAGCTGTAGCAGCAGCGTTCTCCGACTGATTCATTTCAGCCGCTTGCTCTTGCTCCATTTGCTCATGGCTGACGCCCGGCGGATAAATATCCGAAAGAGGCACCACATCCCACTTCTTATTGAAACCAAGCCGAACCATCTCGAAAAAATTCATTCCTGTTAAGACATTCACAGTCGTCATATCCAGATGACCACTTACCGGATTAACCGGCGCTCCCGTAATCTGAACAACAGGAACTTTCCCACCCTCGGAACCATCGCTACTCCCGGAACCATCCGGCATTTGGGTCTCCCCTAACGTATTAAAGGTAGGGCCCGGCCCCAACGCCGCTACCGGCATCTTCACCAGTGTTCCCAGAGCAATAAACGCCACCACCAGAACAGTGATAATAATGGCTGACTTGGTCTTCGGTTTCACGATTGCTAGCCTACCCTGCACCTACCCCACCACTCCATTACGCACTACGCACACAAGATACCGACACATGATGCGCGTACATAATGCATGCGCATCATGTATCCATGTTTTCTTTTACTCGTATTAATTGAGTGGTGTCGCGTACCCGGTATTTGGTGACTAGTTCAATGTTTAGCGTCCGGTGTGGTGTTTATCGTCCGGTGCGTTTTAGCGACTGGTGCCGGGTATTTGCGTCCTGTTTTTATCGTCCGGTGCCGTAGAGGGGATCATCAGGGTGACGGATAGGGCCGCGGGGGAGGTTCCCGGGTTGGGGGAGGATGCGTTCCGTGTTGGCGGCAGAGCGG
>NZ_QFOZ01000014.1 GCF_003241315.1 Lawsonella clevelandensis | reverse complement strand
CACCCTGATGATCCCCTCTACGGCACCGGACGATAAACACAAGGGCACGTTAATTACGGAGCACTCCTCACTGTTTTCACGCCACCACGCCGGATATTTAATATCCGACCAGGTAACTGAGTATCTGAGTGGAGAACACACCAGCTTAGTGGCTAGTGGGAGGCTGAGTGCCTGGGGAGGCTGAGTGCCTAGCGGGATGTGGCCTGGTAGTTTGCCATAGGGGTTGCCTCCATCGGTGTCTGATAGATGGGTGCAACCCGTAGACCCTTCTTGGCCTGCTTCAGGGCTTTTTCGAGGTAGCTGGGGTCAACTTTCCACTGGCCTTTAACATTGACAGCTGGCACGGTGGGGACGGCTTGTTGTCGTAGGCTGAATGCGGCTAGGCCGGCGAGGCTGCCGTTGAACTTGTTGAGGTCTACGACGGCCGGTATTCCGGGGACGCTTCCGCGGGATGTGTACTGCCAAATGTTCCAGTTGGCCCATCCACCGGGGAGTGGTTCGGTGGGGTTCGCATGGTTGTTGTAGTCGGCTAGCCACAGTGGTGCGAAGCTGAAGATGGGGGTGTTTTGCATGGCTGTACGCCAGAAGTAGGGGTAGGTGTAGACGACGGTGTTGGTGGCGCAGTGCAGGTTGAGAGTGGTCAGGAACGCTGCTGTCCACCCCTGCAGTAGTAGGGGTGGTAGTCCGCCGGTTTCCTCTAGATCGAGCACGGGTGGGAGTTCCATGGGGCGTTTTTGGCAGTCGATGGTGTCTGCGTAGTGGAGTGCCTGGGTGATGGGGTTTTGGTTGGGGCGGGCGTAGTGGTAGCTGCCTACTATCATTCCTACGCTGTGGGATCCTGCGCGGTCTTGTTTGAAGTAGGGGTTGGTGTAGCCGGTGCCTTCGGTGGCTTTGATGATGGTGAAGGTGTAGCCGCTTAGGCGGACTCTTTGCCAGTTTATGGGCGTGCCGCCGGGGTGTTGGTGGCTGGCGACGTCTATGCCGCGGGGGGTGAGGTCGAGGGCGTTGGCGGGGTTGACGGTGGCGGCGCCGGCGGCGATGAGGGGAACTGTTACTGCTGCAACACTGACTTTGATGGCCCGTTGTGACATGCGTGTGCCGCCACGTTTACCTGCGTGTTTAGTGGCGTTATTGCTGGTGCAACACTGGAAACAAAACAGATGTTACTGGTGTTATGTATGTTTTTAGTGTAGAGGGTATGAATACTTTTTACTAGCCACCTGACCAGTGATTTCTCTCAGCAAAGAAATTCAGTAAAAAAATTGTGAGGAGTGGGACTGTTCATCTTCATTGAGGAGTACCTTACACTGAACTCATGCGTACACGAGTCACTTCTGTCCCCTTCACTACTGCCACTAAAGGTGTCACTACTAAAGCCGCCACTACTAAAGCGGCCACCGTCACTAAGGTAGCTGCCGCCACGGTGGGTGCTGTCGCCATGGTTATTGGTGCCAGCTTGGGTTCTTCCCCGGCGTCTGCTGCTATGGTGCAGGCTACGGTGCAGCCTGGCGTCTATTCCACCCATCGTGCGAGTAGTGCGGATGTTCCCAGTAAGACGGGTCTTAGGTTTGCTCCGGCGTCTTTGGCGAATCCGCGGGATGTGGCGTGGAATCAGCATGCTAATTGGACGGAGCATTACTTTACTACGCCCGACGGTACTACTATCCATGCTGATGTCTTGCGCCCCAAGGGTATTCCGGATAATGTACGCACTCCGGTCATCATGTCTGTGGGGCCTTATTTCAACCACTTGTCAGAGGTGGGCGTGGGCGATGCCGTCACCAACCCGGAACGTATCCGTACTCTTCTTGATCCCACTATCCCGAATCACCCCAATCCGCGGTTTCATGATTTCCTCAATGATGCCAAGGTGATGGAGGCCGGCTATACCTGGGTGCAGGTGGATTTGCGCGGTACGGGTGCTTCTACTGGGTGTTTGGACTGGAATGGTCCCGGGGAGCAGCAGGATGTTGTGACCGCCGTGGAATGGGCGGCGGTACAGCCGTGGTCGAATGGTCGTGTGGGGCTTTTCGGTAAATCCTACGATGGGGTGACGGGTCTTATTGCTGCAGGTAATCAGCCGCGGGGGTTGGCTGCTGTGGTGGCGCAGGAGCCAGCTATGGAGCCCTACACTTACCTGTATAACAATGAGGTCCCTTACTACAACGCTATTGGTACGAGCCTTTCTTATGATGAGATTGCTGCCTCCCCCGGCCGTGTCCTTCACGACACTCCCGAATATATGAAGAACAGTGTCTACGAGGTGGCCCACCCGCATTGCCTGTCCGACAATTTGCGTAATTCTTTAGACCCCATCCGTAGCCACAAATATTGGCGGGATCGGTCTTTCCTCACCAAGACGCATAATTCCCCCGTGCCCTTGTTTATTTCCGCTGGCCTTATTGAGGACAATACGGAGCCTGATGGTTTGGTGGAATTGTTGAAGGACCGTAAGGCTCCGACGCGTGGCTGGTTGGGTATGTGGAACCATGTGCGCGCTAATGAGAAGGATGCGAAGGGGAACATTAAAGTGGGTCGCCCCGGCTACTTTGCGGAGGTCATGGATTTCTATGCGCATTATCTGAAGGGTGCGGTTACCCGTTTCCGTCCGAATTTTATTGTGCAGGATAATACGGGCCGTTGGCGTGTTCAGTCGTCGTGGCCGCAGCCGAATCGCACTGTTACTTTTGCGGGACCCCGCGGCATTGTCCGCTACGGTACGGCGTTGGCGGCCCGCACGTATGGGAATGGTCAGGCTATTCCGCAGGCGGATGCACAGTCTCTTAACCGCGAGAAAGGTATATGGGCGTATATGGCGCCCCAGGCTCGGGATTTGCATCTTTCTGGCAATGTGAGGGTGCGTGCGACGGTGCGTTACAACGGCGTCACCGGCAAATATGGGCAGGCTGCAGATAAGAAAACTACTGCTCAGCGTATGCAGGCACTCTTGTGGGAGGACGCTAGCTTGAACGCCAACATTTATGATGTTGCCCCGAATGGGAAAACGCTTCTGATAACGCGCGGTGCTGTTGTGGTGCGGCAGGGTACCAGTACTGTGAATTTCCAGGCGTTGCCGAATGATTGGGTGCTGTGGCGTGGCCACCGGCTGGCTATCCGTCTTGTGTCGTCTAACCGTGAGAATTTCTTCGCGATGAAGGCACAGGAGCCCATTGAGGTGCTGTCGAGTTCCGTCACAATGGATATTGATGATGCGCGCCACCAGGATACGTATGGTGGTAAGCCACTCTACTGGCAGGAGTACATGAATGAGGCTGGCTGCTACCCAAGTGCTGACTATGTCTGCAAGTGGGAGGGTCCTAAAGATTCTGCGCCTACGCCGTAGCGAGTGAAGTGTCTGGTTAGCGAGTGAAGTGGAGATTAGCCATGGTTGATGTAGAGATTCGTGACAACATGATTCGCCTTGGCCAGTTTGTGAAATTGGCGGGGGCGGTAGAGTCCGGGGCAATGGCGAAAGAGGCTATTGCGGAAGGGCTTGTGTGTGTCAATGGGGAGGTGTGCTGCCAGCGTGGCCGGCAGTTGCATGAGGGGGATGTTGTCTCTGTTGACGGTGCTTTTTCTCCTTCTGGTGCCAGCGAGGACTACCGAGTAGTGTGCTGCTAACAGTATTGCTAAATATGACAATACGATGGCAATAAGTTTCTGTAGTTGTTGCTGGTAGACGCTATATAAAATAGCCATTAGTGATTTTTCAAAGGATAACGTGCATCTGTGTGACGCTCGCTACACAATGGAGGCGTAAGGCGCGAATCGGGCAATCCCCTGCCTCGTGCGAGCTCGTGCGGGCAGGTTCGGTATTGTGTAGATTCGCTGCTTTGCTAAGCCCCGTGGGTTAATAGCGGCAGTCGGTAAGGGAGTGCCGGTTGATCGCCACCATGGGTGATTGATAGTCCGGGATGAACTATCAAAACACAAGTGAAGGGCCGCCCGATTGACTGTTCTCGGGCGGCCCTTCCTTGCTTTTCAGTTTTTCAGGAGCCAATAGCGGCTAGCTAGAGGCTAGCTGGCAGCTAACATGCCACCAGCTGTAGCAGCAGCTAACACTACTTTTTAGTGGCGACGCTTCTTAAGGTAAGTCGTCAGTACGCTTGCTGCGGTGTAGAGAAGTGGCATCAGTGTGGGGGCTAGTGCGTCACTTTTCCGGGCGGCTTTCCGGGAGCACTTCTTCAGACGCTTCAGAGGGCAGGTGCGTTTCTTCGCGTGTGCTGAATGTGCTGAGTGTGCCGCATGTGCTGCGCCAGCTACACCCGCTGCCTCAACAATTTCCTTGCCAATGTTTTTGTCGGCTTTTTTGTCGGCTTTTTCGCTCACTTTTGTGCCGATCTTATCCGCTTTTTCCTCAGCAGACGTCAGTAGTTTTTCTGTTTTCTCCGCACCCTTGTGGGCAACATCGTGGACGGCAGAAAGTTTCTTTTCCGCCTTCTGCTGTAGACGCATGGCGGCCTCCCCGGCTTTCTCGGTGCCAAGTTTGGCGAGTTCTCCAGCGCCACCAGCATTGTCTTCAAGAACGCTGGCAATCTTCTGGGTGGCGTTGGCGGCGTTACCAACAACATCGGCAACAACACCAGAGGCAGCAGTCAGCCTGGACTGGGCGAAGTTGGCGCGGTGCTCAGCTTCCCTGGCGAGTTCCTGCGTCACCTTTTCTAGACGGGATTCCGCCTTGCCGGCCTTCTTCTCCGCTTTCTTCAGAGCCTTCTTGGCTTTCCTGTCCCCGGTTTTCGCGGCGGAGTCAATAAAGGCGGTGCGCTGTTCCACTTCAGCAGAGAGTTTTTCGGCAACTTTGCGGATCTTCTCTTCGCGCTTAGCGGCTTTCTTCGTTGCCTTCTTCTCTAGCTTTTCTTGCAGTTTAGCGGCCTTTTTAGCATTCTTCTTTTGAGCTTTGTCGATCTTTTTATCGAGTTTCTTCTGCAACTTGGCCTGCAACTTTTCCGCTTTTTTAGCGGCTTTCTTGGCGGCCTTGTCGGCATGCTTGGAGGCTTTCTCTTCCGGCTTATTCTTTCCGAACATAGTGTTTACCTTCTTCTTTCTCTTCTAGCAGGCAATATGAGAGCCATATAGTCCCGCATCCAAGAGATGAGATGCAGTTACCTGCAGTCTACTTTCACTACAAGAAGCCCGCAGGTAATCTAAGGCCGGAGAGGAAAGGACTGGCATGGACGGCAACCCCATTGCAGCAGACGATCTTTTCGGCTGTGATCACCGTTTCCTCCTCAACCGCCTGGGCTCCACCACCCCCCTCCTCCCGGACCCCATTACCCCCGTGGGGGTGGAGCATCGTCAGCAAGCCAGCAAAACCCGCATGGAGCACATCTACCTGCAGTTAGTAGATAGTTTCGGGGCTAGTCTTATGCCCAGTGACCAGTCCGCCGCCTGGCAGGCCACCCAGCAGGCCGTCACCAACCGCACCCCCATTGTTTGTGGCGCCTACCTGCCCAGCGACCCCGCCACAGACCGCGCCGGGGCGCACTGTATTCTCATGCTGGCGGCGGATGGGGAACACTACACGCCCATCATTACCGTCAACCACAAAACCTATGATGTGCGGGCTGCCGCCGCCCCACGCCCACCCCATATTCCGCTGGAAAACCTTTCCCGCCCCTCGCTTATCCCCCACGCGTCAAACCTGGACCGGTGGGATCCGCAGCCCCACCCGGAATTACGTCTCCGTCACCACACTCGCGACCAACTCCGCCTCACCCACTTGTGGCTGCTGATGCAGACGCACGGTATTCCCGCGACGGGCCAGGGTGGTGTTATTGACATGCATGGCCAGTACGCCATTGTGCACTGGTTGGAGGAGTCCCTCCCCAACTATCTTGCCCAGTTTGAGCAGCGGGAAGAACTCGTGGAGGAACTGGACGATACCCTCGTCGGGGGAACACATCACCCGCGCACTACCTGCGACACTCTCCGCCAGCTTCCCACGCATTCGCGCCGCCGCTCTGAATGCCACACGTGTGGCTGGTGGGATACTCTCTGCCACCGCGATCTTACGAGCAGGAATGATGTCAGCCTGGTCGTGTCCGCGGCGCAGGCGGAGGCTCTGGCGGAGGAGAACATTCACACTGTGGCCCAGCTGGCCGCCCTCGATGTGGTGGAGCCGGAGAATTGGCCAGGTGGTTCTTTTACAACGGCGGTGGCGGTAGCGCGCGCTAGCCTTGCCGGTTTCGGCATGGTGTATAAATCGGGGCGGGTGAAAGTACCGCGGGCGGACATCGAGATCGATGTCGATATGGAGAGTGTGCTCGACGATGGTGCCTACCTGTGGGGTGCACTACTTAGCTACACGTCCACAGAAGCCGAGCAGACTATGCGGGCGGCGGAGGGGGATGCTGCCGCCCCCGGCTACCACCCCTATGTAACGTGGAAGCGGCTCCCCAACCGGAGTACCGCGGAATGCTTTGTGCGGCTATGGCATTGGATTGCGCGCCTACGCCGTCGTGCAGCCGCAGAAGGCTTCTCCTGCAACGTGTACTGCTATGCGCAGGCGGGGGAACGACATTGGATGCTGGCCAATGTGCGCCAGCAGGCAGACTATTTGGGAATGCCGTCCGAAGATGAGGTGCGCGAGCTGCTGGATGGCCCCCACTGGGTAGACGTTTTCCGCCTAGTTGAACGCCAATTCGTGGGCGTGCACGGCCTGGGGTTAAAGAAAGTGGCACCAGTGGCGGGCTTCCACTGGCGTGACGAGGAACCCAGTGGGGAGGCCTCCATTGCCTGGCATTCGCAGGCGGTGCGGTCATCATCGCGGGCTGGGGGGAAGGGGAAGGCTCTTGTGCAGCAGACTCGTGCCCGTCTCCTGGCCTATAACGAGGACGATGCGCGGGCCACCCGGGCGGTGCGCTGCTGGTTAAGTGAGGGAACTTGGCTGGAGGACCTGCCGTCTTTGCAGGAACTTTCGTAAGTATGCGTCACCCCACCTGGGTGTCCGACGTGGAGTCGCTGTCCAGATGGGGTGACGGTGCTGTGTATGTTGTGTGTGTTGTGTGAATGTTAGCTGTTAGCAGTGGGTGTGCTTGCGAGCTTTAGAGAAACGACGCTGTACTTCTTCCCAATTGATAACGTTCCAGAAGGCGTTAACGTAGTCGCCCTTCACGTTCTTGTACTGCAGGTAGAAGGCGTGCTCCCACATGTCGAGGAGGAGCAGCGGGATCATGGTGAGGGCGTGATTGTCCTGGTGGCCATTAGTAATTTGGAGGATGACGAGCCGCTGGGAAAGCATGTCCCAGGCAAGGACGGCCCAGCCGGAGCCCTGAATACTGGTGGCGGTGGCGGCAAATTCTTTCTGGAACTGCTCGAAGGAGCCGAACTCGTCGTCAATGGCGGCGGCAAGTTCACCCTCGGGGTGGGCGTCCTGGGCGGGGGCCAGGTTCTTCCAGAAGAGGGAGTGGTTAATGTGTCCACCAAGGTTGAAGGCTAGATTCTTGGAGATGGTGGCCACTTTGTCTGCGGCGTCGCCGGACTTGCGGGCTTCTTCCAGTGCGGCCAGGGCGGCATTGGCGCCAGTGACGTATCCGGCGTGGTGCTTAGAGTGGTGGAGTTCCATGATCTCGCCGGAGATGAATGGCTCCAAGGCGCTGTAGTCGTAGTCGAGTTCGGGCAGAACGTACTTCTGTGCCATGGGAAAACCTCTCTGTTAGTGGCGTTTTCTGCAGTGTGCGCTCTCACGCATTTGCGGTGGCACACGCATGTGGTGTGTCTGTGAGTATCAACACAAATGCGGATACTTCTATTCCACCAGTTTTTCGCCCGCACGGCAGTAAATTCAAAAAACATCTACCGCCTGTGCGCTACGGGTGCGCTACAAACTGCGCGCTATAAACCCAGTGCTATGGGCTCGCTACAAACCCAGTGCGCGGTCAAACGTGGATTTTGTGGAACCATTGTGCGCGTCCACAGACTTTCCATCGGTGGTGTCCGCGTCCTCGTCAGCTACCTCAAATTCCCCGTGGTCAATGGCCATGCGGAAGAGTTCAAAATCCTCGTATGTTTGGTTGGCGTAGTCAATGGCCCATTCAGCAATAGCTTTGGCGAAGTCATTATTGCTACCAATGTATCCCGCTACCAGCGCCCCATTCGGGGATTGTGAGTGGGCGCGGGCCAGTAGGCGGGCGCACAGGGCACAGTAATTCTTCAATTCCTGCACGTCCAACTTCTCAATTTCGATGGAGCCCTTCATGTCTCGGAATTGGCGCCAGTAGTAGCCGCGGCCATCTTTGCCACGCGTCCACCCCAGCAGCGGATCCGAGTGGGCCTGCAGAATCTGCTGGCACGCCACCACCCGGTAGCCATTGCCGGCTTTAATATGCTTATCAAGATTATCGGGGAGGAGCCCGGAGGAGTCCCCAGCGGACAGTTCCGAAAAAGCATCCGGCAGTTTCCCATGGGTGGTGAGGACACTGGGGAGGGCTTCTTTCACTTGCAGCACAAGAGGTTCATCATTGGGGCCGGACAGTAGCAGTACCAGGGAGTGGGTGCCCACTGAACCCACGCCCACCACGCGCCGGGCAACATCCACAATATGGAATTGTTTAAGCAGAAGATTGGCGGCGGGGGGCAGGGTGCGAACATAAGTGTCGAAAGAAGCGATCATATTGTCTGCTTCTTCCTGGTCTGTGACGGGGACGAGAAGTGGTGGGTCGCTGAGGAAGTGGAGGCCGCGGCTGTCGGTGAAAGTAGCAATTTTGCGGACGGCTTGCAGGCTGGTGCGGTTGCGGGCCTTGTCGATGGTTCTATCGACAAGATCTTGGTCGCGGTCGCCGGCGTGTTGGCAGAGCCAGTCGGCGTCAATGTCGGCATAGTAGCGGTCGAGAATGGTTTCTTCGGCAAGGTTCGCCATGGCTGTGCGGTAGTTATCAACAAGGTTAATAACGATGTCGCGGGCGTCGTCATCGTCGGCGTGGACGTCGCCTTCGCGGGCGGCGAGGACGGCGGAAGCGGCTAGGCGTTTAATGTCCCATTCCCAGGGGCCAATGCCGGATTCGTCAAAATCGTTGAGGTCGAAGAGAACGCGGCGTTCGGGGCTGGCGAAAAGACCAAAGTTGGCCAGGTGGGCGTCACCACAGAGAACCATGTTGAGACCAATGGTGGGGCTGGCGGTAAGGTCGTAGGCCATAAGGTCGGCGCTGCCGCGGAAGAAGGCGAAGGCGCTGGCGCTCATGCGTTGCATGCGGACGGGGATCAGTTCCGGAATGCGGCCTTTATTGCGCTGGTGGATAAGGTCAAGGACGTCGCGGTGTTTGGGGAGTTCCAGTGTGGCGTGGTCCTCGCGGGCTACTTTTTTGCGGAGGCGTTTTCCTTCTGCCTTCGCCATGGTAAGGCGGTTAATGGTGGTATCGCTCATGGTGTAAATAGGCGCCCTGCCGCGAATGTCTCAGGCGCCCTGCTGAGAATGCTTGCCTCGATGTTTTAGAAAGGGGACGTAGGAGGGAGTGTGTCTAGGGGTTGAATTTTGAGCGAACGCCGCAGCATTCCTGCAGTATTCGGTAGGAACGGTGGCGGTCTCTCGCTACATTGGGACTGAAAGGCTAGTACTGAAAACTAGTAAGGAAGATTCTGTTCATGTCTGCTCGGTTGACCCATATTCGTACTGCTCTCGATGCTCTTGTCGCCGATATTGATAAGGCTGTTGCGCAACGCCAGGATGACATTGATGCTGTGCACAGTAGTTACCGCAGTGGGGCGGAGAATTTGGTGGCCTACTTGGCGCTGCGGTCGGCGGATCGTCGCACGTTGCAGCATGAATTAGCAACGTTGGGTGCGCCTTCTCTGCAATTCCCTGAACTGGATGTGAGGGCGAAGATTGCGGCTGCTCGTACGTTGGTTTCTGCACTTATTGGGGATGAGCCGCAGGCCGTCACCATGGATGAGATTGATGGTGTGGAAGAGAAACTGCAGGCGGCAGAGCAGCGTCTTATGGAGAATGCTGATGAGACGTTGGGGGTGGCGTCACAGGGACGCTCTACGCGCATTATGGTGACGCTTCCGCGGGAGGCGGCGCAGGATCCGCAGATTGTGGAGGATGTGTTTGGGGCTGGTGCGGAGATAGCCCGCATTAACTTGGTGTATGGGGATGTGAGTGAGTGGCAGCAGATGGCGGAGCATGTGGAGGATACAGCGCGCCGTCTGAATCGAATCATTCCTATTGCGGTGGATCTTCCCGGCCCGAAGATTTTTACTGGCCGGGTAGCGGATGGTCCGCGTGTAGGCGCGTCCCTCGTATCCCGCTATGACGATGGCGAAATGCGGTATCCGGCGCGCTTGTGGCTGGTGCCGGAGAATCAGCCGGAGGGGCTAACGGAGCCTCCGCATGTGGAGGGTATTGCGCCCTTGTGCATGATGGTGGATGCTACCTGGTTTGCATCGTTGGAGGTGGGGACGGAAGTTCGTACTGCCGATAATCGTGGTGTGAAGCGGACGTTTGTGGTGGTGGCGAAGCAGGACGAGGGGGCTTTGCTGCAGGGGGATCGTTCCACGTGGATCCGTAACCATGCCATGTTGGAGGCTAATTTTATGCGGACGCGCGTGCGCGGTATTCCACCGCTGCAGCGCGGAATCCACTTAGAGCGCGGCGATGAGCTGATCTTGACGGATGACCTTACCCCCGTGAATCCGCCGCGTGATGGGGAGGTGGCCCGGATTGGGTGTACGGAGCCCCGTATTTTTAGTGCTTTGCAGGTGGGGGATCCTGTGTTGTTTAACAATGGTGCTCTTTATTCCACGGTGCAGAATTTGGGTGATGGGGAGGCGCGTCTGCTGATTACTCAGGCGAAAGATGGTGGCCAAACTATCTACGAGAATTGTGGCATCAATGTGCCGGGTACGGCTCTTAATCTTCCGGCGGTGACGGCGGAGGATGAGAAGTTATTGGAGGCAACCGTATCTTTTGCGTCCCTGGTGGAGGTTAGTTTTGTGCGCACTGCGCAGGATATGCGGGATGCGGTGGCTATGGTGCGTCGGGTGGAGCAGCGTTCTGGCCGCAATGTGGGGATTGTGGTGAAGTTGGAGACGTTGGAGTCTATGCAGAATCTGCCGGATATTCTGTTGGAGCTTATGAAGCATGAGCGCGTGGGGGTTATGGTGGCGCGCGGGGATATGGCGGCGGAGCTGGGCATTATGCATATGGTGGAGGCGCCGCGTTATGTGGTGAATTTGTGCCAGGCTGCGCAGTTACCGGTTATTATTGGCTCTAATATTTTGGAGACGTTGACGGATGCAGGGCAGCCTACGCGTGCTGAGGTGACGGATGCGGCGTGGGCGCAGCAGGCGGAGTGCGTCATGTTGAACCATGGGAAGCATATGGTGGAGACGGTGGAGGCTGTGGGTGCGCTGTTATCTGCGATGGATGGTGTGCAGCGAAAAAATCAGTCTCTTTTGCCATCGCTGCATGAGTGGAAGCGTTAGACTTTGTAGTGTTCCACTAATGTTGCCATTCTTTTTTTGTTAATCGTTGTCTAGCAACGGTTAACGGTGTTTTTCACCGCGTTGTAAGGCATAGTTATCTTTTCTTTCGGAAACGATTCAGTTATTGTTCAGTAAGTAACCCAATCACGGCTTTGTTGCCATCCCCCCGTAGGCTAGGCGCTATGCAAGAAGAGAACCCCAACTCCAGCGAATATCTAGAGATTATTCGCATGGTAGATGCGTTTCGGTATTCTTCCGAATACTCACTGAGGGGTGCCGTCGATAACCTAGCCGAAATTATTGTTCTGCTTACCGCCGGAGAAAGCGGCATCATTCCGGGCGAGCGCCTGTTAACAAGCCACACCATGTGGGCAAAAATGCTTTTCACGCTCAGCAGAATTGACTACCTCTACCAGATGATGCGCCTTAGCTTCCTGGACGCCTACGACATTAAACCCCTCGCAGATGACGTCACCATTCACGATGGTGTACCCCTCCCCTCATGGGACGATGCCTGCAGGCAGACCAGGGAAGTTTTCGGCAATGTCGATTTTCTCCACGACAAAGTCTCTACCGGGGTACAAAAGATTTTGGGCTTTCACCAGCTTATTAGCGATACGGACGAGATTAATACCATCATTACGCAATTCGGCATGAACATCACCACCATGACCGTCTCATACTGGCGCGACCTGGACTACAGCGCCACCGGTATTTCGTCCCTATGCAGCTATCTAAACGGATTATCCTTCGGGGTAGCCTGCACCGATGACGTTGACTTCAGCCTTACCCGACCCGAATTCTCCGACTCTGGACTACACGATGCGCGTGATGTTGAAATCATGCTCACCGACCCTATTAACCCATTCGTCCACTACCGGAAGAATTCCTAGAGGCCCTTTTTGCCGCTTTCGACGAAACTTTCTTCGCCCCAATAAACTCGCCTAACGCCTCAGTAACCGCATCATACGTATCGGGGTTACGCCACGGCAGCAATACATCGTTATGCCGCGCATCTTTCAGCGTTAGATAGGTGACACGGTTACCCCGCCGAGTAGCTGTCCGCCCATACCGCCTTACCTGGCCATGCGGAATAACGTAATCGCATGTCCCCTGCGCCAACAACATGTCCTTATTGGAGGGGAGATGACGAATAGGGTTAGCCGCCGCATAATTGCCGGGAACATCCCGCGGGGAACCCCCCAAAAATGTGCGAATATTGGAAAACTTAGAGTGGTTAGCGGAATCCACCACATCCAGTACCCCGTTAATGTTGCTTCAGATATTTCATCCGCATCGGGGTGGCCGCCAGTACTCAGCGTTGTGAAAAGATGGCGCAGGCTATCCCCGCTGCTAGCGTGGCCGCCGCTAATACCATTGCTGGACTGTGACGGTAGAGCCCTATCGCCACGCAAATTCACCAACTGTAAAGACTTATGGGCAAGCCGAGAAAGCGGCGCATCTATAAGAAGACCACGCGCATCCAACTTGCTGGGAGACTGCCCCAACGCCAAGGCGGCTAACTGGCCACCAGCGGAATGCCCAACCAAGTACACGCGATCTAAATCCAGCATGGGTGCGGCGGAGAGTTTAAGAACAATAAGGTGGTCAATAGCGTCACACACGTCCGCATAGGTGGTGGGCCAACCGCCACCCGAATCCAGTGCGCGATACTCAATATTCCAGCAGGCCACACCGTGGTCACACAAGTATTCGGCAATGTATTTCATGGAGGCGGGGCCACCAGTTTCCCACGCCCCACCATGAATAAGAACAGCAACCGGCATGGACGAATGAGTGAGATGGGGAAGCTCCAGCCACCCATAACGATGCTTATTAGAAATAGGGTTAGCGGAATAGAAGTACTTGCGACGCCGCGGGGGAATAGCCTCCGCGCGAGGAGCATCATCAATGGCAGCAGGAACCAACGCTAAAGCGGCCAAAGCGGCACCCCCCATAAGAACATGCCGGCGTGTAACCTTGGACTGCTCGTTCACTGAAACTACTCCTCCTCGCACAGCCTTCACCGCTATACAAAATCCTACCCATAGTTATTATGGGAACGAAGCAGCGAATCGTTACAACACTAGAATGTCGCCTACTAGATAAATGATTCTTACGTGCCACCACAATGACAATAAGAGTAAGAACCAAGTAAGTTAGTGGCATGGCAAAGAAGAACAAGAAAAATATTGACGTCCCCGCCGGCATGAGCCGCCGCCAAGCAAAACTGGCAGCCCGCGCCGCCGAACGCGCCGCACTCACCGTCGACCCCCGCCCATTCCACACCACCGGCTGCGAATGCGACCTCATCGCCATGCGGGAATTTGTCGCTTCTGCCTCCTTTGACATCACCGTCGACGGGGAAACCGTCCGCGTCTGCACCATTCTCCCCGGCGCCGTCTCCGCACACCGACTCCCCGCCGAATCCGACGGCCTCCGCATGGTCGGTATTCAATCCCCACAACCCTCCAACAATCCCGCCCGCGACCTTGCCGCCGCCATCCACTGGGTCCTCGATGCCGCCCCCGGTGACGTCCTCCAACACGCTACCGCCACCGCCGACACCCCCAACCTCTCCACCTACATTCCCGCCGACTTCACCCCAGACATCACTGTCTATGACGACTTCAACTGGTGGGTGCCGGACACCGACAACCTCAACCCGCAGGTTGCCCAAAGCCTTAACGCCGCCAACGACGCCATGATGGTCTCCCGCCGCCTCACCGCCACCACCGGCGCCGCCTGGTGGATAGACACCCGCGAAAAAGCCCACGTCCGCTGGGTACGCCCCGAAAACGAGGACGACCTCTTCACCGCCCTTGTCCGCGTCCATGCTGCTGGACACCTCACCCTCGGGGAAGGCTCCCGCTACGCCGGCATGTTCCGCGCCTACGGTGTCCTCGTCCCCGTCTTCGACGTTGACCGCACCCAGCCCGCCGAATACTGGCAAGATGCCCTCGACACCCTCGGCACCAAACTCGACGTGGCCCTCGCCACCAGCGACCCCCTCACCGCCAGCGAACGGAACTCCCGCAACCTCCTCAACTCCCGCCAAATCACCATCCGCTAATTACTTAGCATGTATTCCGGTATCTCCGTGCCTTGGGCGATGTGGCCCCAGAATTGGGCGGTGTCGTCGTTCCATAGCACTACGGCGCCGGCTTCATTCGTCACCATGTCCCCAATGGGCACGGTGGTCATAATGTGCTTGTGGCTGAGTGTCATAAGGAGCCACGCCAGGTTATAAACGTGCGTGCCCTTATCAATTGTGAGGGACGCACCCGACGCTTTCGCCAACGGGAACAGCCGGAAGGGGTTAAGGATAGTACCGGCGCTGGTTGCCTTCTTCACAAAATTGTTGAGGAATTCCCGCTGGTGAATAACACGGTCCAGGTCCCCGCGGGGGGTTTGGCGGGAACGAACATAGCCAAGAGCCGTCTTACCGTCAGCAATCTGGCAGCCGGCTTTAATATAGAGGTCCGCATACGGGTCGCTGATGGGATCCGTCGGGCAGATCTCTACACCATTAATAGCGTCCGCCATATTTGCGAAACCACCCAGGCCAATCTCCATGTAGTGGTTAATGTGCACACCCGCCGCCTGCTCAATAGTTTTCACCAAAAGCTGCGGGCCGCCTAGTGCGAAGGAAGAGTTAATCTTTCCCATGCCGTAGCCGGGAATATTGACGTAGGAGTCACGCGGCACAGAAATGAGCACCCGCTGCCCACGCCCGTAGGGAATGTGCATAATCATGATGGTGTCAGTGCGCTGCGACCCTAACTCGCCACCAGTTTGTAGTTCCTTTTGCCGGTCATCACTCATGCCGGAGCGGGAATCAGACCCCACCAGGAGCCAGTTTGTGCCGCTAGTACGCCCAATCATGTGCTCGGAGAGCGCGTCAACATGGGAAACGTTACTGCTGAAAACAATCGCCACCGCAATAGCCTCCACAAGGGCAATAATGAGGAGGACGATAATAATCCACTTCACGGTTTTCCCCGTGTTGCGGAGAACCTCGCGGGGAGTGCGACGTTTACGCTTGGGTTTAGCGTCACTATCAGGCATGTAGGGGGGCACTGACATGGGGGGCGCGAAGCCACGACCCGTACTCGCGTAGGATCCGTCAGGCTGGTAGAGGGAGCTTAAAGCACCATCGCCGGAAGAGGGGGGTTCCCAGTCGGCGTCAGGGCGGGGGCCATCGTAAGGTTGCGCATCAGTTATTTGGGCAGGGTTGATGCGCCGGGCACGACGCTGCGCGGGCCGTTTCGGCTGGGTAGTGCTGCGGGCAGGTGCGCGCTGCACCCACTGCCCTAGGGTAGCATCCCAGTATTCGGGTTGCTGTGGGGCAGCATATGTATTCTCTTTCTCCGGGGTCTTCTTCTTGCCTTTGCGATTTCGGCGGGAAGACCGAGCCTTGGGAGTGGCATCCATGTCTTATAGATTAGCGAACGGTAGAGTTTTTCTCGTGTCTGCACATCATGACCATCCAGGCAATACTGCCGCAGCGATCGTTCGCAGCACCCTTGTGTCCATTGTGGGAGTGGTGCTTATAGCCGGCGGAGTGGTGATGCTGGCCCTGCCGAACTTGTTGCCGTTTGGGGGTAATTCTGCCGACGAAACCACAATTCGTAATGTTCTGTACGGTATTTTCCTTATTGCTGCAGGGCTTTTGCTGGGAGTGTATGTTGTCTTGTCACAACGCCGGTCGGCGCGGGCACTGGCCGAAGGTCACCAAGAAGCACCGCCGCAGGGTGACGGTACTATCCCCGCAGATGGTGGTGTGGTGGTGAGTGCTGCTCCCCCCAACAATGAAAATGTGACAACTGCCACAGGAAAGAGTGAGCGTACAGAAGCAGAAACACACGCCGAAGCAGCCACAATGGGCGGTACTGTTATCCCCCATAGCTGCATTATCCGCATTCCCCGCACTGTCGTAGAGACGGAACTCCACACGTCTTTTGATAATGGCTGTAGCTGGCTTAACGCAGACGAAATATCATACTCGGTATTGTCCACCGCATTCCTCATTCCCACCCGCCAGGAACTTTTCGACTACATCACCAGCCATTTCCCCGCCCACACAGTAATGATGAGCGACCACCTATCGCACGGGTCTGGGCTGCCCTACTTCGTTAACGGCGGTACACACCTGTACTGTGCCGCGGTGAAGCACCCCCAAGACATGGATCGTATGCTCTCCACCTACAATCCCACCCGCCCACTGGCCTGCGCGCTTGTCTCTGGTGCGATGAACCTGGACTCCCGCGCCAGTGAGGAAGAACAGATACGGACTATTCGTGAGTCTGTTATTGGGCTTGTGTGTTGGCATGCGGAACGCGGCGAATACATTGTGGTGTGTGGCGAAAATAACGTTCTTTAAAATAGGCTATTTTTTACTACTGTTTACCTCAGTGAAATCAATAATTAATGTTATTTATTCAGTAAATGACTCTTTTATTTTTCGATAAGGGTGCTCATAAATACGCCATTTAGGCGTAATGTCTCTGGCATTGATTAAGTAGTTCAGAGAACGGAAATTTTATGGCACGCCTTACTTTTCGCCGCTTGAAATCTTCTCTAGTTGTTGCCTTAAGTCTTTTAGGGTTTATATCAGTTCCCAACTATGCACAGGCAGTGGGACTTGGTGGTTTACGTCAGGATGTGACGCGAATTGGTTACACCATTGATGGCTGGAGAGTTAGTGCGATAAAGAAAGGTGAACAGTTCCGAGTTGTCCCTAATTTGGCTGGGGATGTAGACAGCCACGAGGGCTTCATCAGCATGATGGGGATTGGGGAGATAACCGGCCACGGGTCGTCACATGTTCTTGCGGCAACTGTAGAAGCCGGCTACATGGTTGGCTGCGGGGTTGACGTATCTGATGGCGCCTCCATAGGGCGTACAGATTCTGTGTCTATAACCCCGTCTGTGGGAGTGTCATCTGACAAGGGTGCGTCTAACCAGACAACAATCCATGGTTCTGTTACCCCCTCGGGCTCTGTTACCCCTTCCGGTTCCGTTACGCCTTCCGGCAGTATTACGCCAAGTTTTTCAATAGGGGTTCCTACAGCAGGAGGTATATCTGCGAACGGTGGAATATCGGGGACTGGTGGCGCATCGGCCACTATTGGTGGCTCTGCCACTGCTGGGGCATCAAATACAAGTTCTGTGCATGCTAACACGGGTAATCATGCTGATCTGACGACGAATAATACTCACCAGAAAACATACATGGCACACATAAAGCCGGGGTATATAACCACGGTCATTATTGCTACCGCAAAACTGCGGTCCATGCGCGGAGGAGTTTCACTAACCGGCATCAACATTAATGTGACAGGGTGCGGAACCCTCCCTGGTGAAAGTACGGAGTGTTGTGCGTGTAGCTGTGGAAACAGAGCAGGGAATTGCAATCGTTGTGGCCTACGGTGCCCCTTTCCGAATCTAGAAAAGATCGCACGATGAAGAAAGATCTTATACAAGGGTTTATCTGCGGTTTAATCGGATTAGCCGGACTGATATGTGTATGCCTAAATATGACAAAATTTGGGATGTGGGCTGCTACATATTCATCATTTTGGGTGTACTTTGCACTGTTTATCGTCATGATGATTATTGGCTCTCTTCTTAATAAAGGCGTTTCTACTGTCCGTCTACTTATCCAGAAACGAAAGTAGACACGGATGGAAGCAACTAAAAAGTTATGGGCAGTCCTTGCAGTTTCAGCTGTGGTAGCAGGGACCAGCATTGAGCGATTGAACCATCCATATCTGCACCAGCAGCTAAAGCAGAGACCCCAGAGGAACGCTGCAAAAGACAAACTGATGAATATAACGCAGCGTGGAAACGACAGTGGGCACAGTCTCATAAAAGTGAGGCAGCTAGGGGAGTAGAAGCCCCACCGCCGCCTGTCCCCTATCGGTGTGTCCCTGTTCCCTCCAACACTGTTGCTCCGCCCAGTGGCGTTCCGGCCCCTGGTGCGGGAGCAGTTGCCCCCGCACACGGTGGCGCCCCTGTCCCCGGCGGTGCCCCTATTCCTGGTGGCGCACCTGCTAATGGCAGGGGAAGTGGCACTGGTGCAGTATCACCTAGTAAGGAACCAGGCGGTATTACTTCTTCCAATAATGGTGCAGCTACACATGGGAGTGGAGGATACAAGGCTGGTAAGCCACCCTACAGTAATCTGGGTAGCCAAAACTACAATCCTGCTAACCCCTGGCAGCCTAACCGTAGCGGTAGTGGTGCTGCGCATTCAGACCAGAGTAAACCGTTTGCTTTGGGGGATACTTCTTCCCATTCTGGAAAAGGGAAAGGGCTTCAGGGTGTTTCAAAGGAGCGCAATGAGGATTTAGGAAAATCACTAACTCCAGGTGGTTCCTATCTCGATAACCCTGATGGGCATAAATCTGGCGAGCATAGCAATGGTGGATCGTCCGTAAAGCACCAGGACCATGCCGGTAGAAATATTTTCCAAAAGCTGTGGGACACAATACGGCCCAATAAGAATAAACACCACGATGGTGAAAAGAATGGAGTACTGCCAGACACTCAGAAGGCCGATGGCTATAACAACAGCCGCGATACAGAACAAGATTCCACTATAAGCCCGCAAAAGAATTCGAGAAGTACTTCTTCCTCTCCGAAACCACTTGATAATGCGTTAGCAATTATCACGTCACTTGTGGGGCTTATCGCCGGCTACCGGAAACGCCGATATGGTAGTTCAGCAGCGGAAATGACATTCCATAGTGAGGAAAAACATCCTCTGAAAGATTCTATAAAAACAAGCTTTGAAAAGTGTGTTACAAGCATGGATCTTTCTATGCTGAAAAAGCTTTCTAGAGCTATAGACAAAATATATTTTCCTTTGCCCAAGAAGAATGAGTATATCCGAGGTGGAGCAGTAGTCGCTTTACCGACATCAGAGTCGAAAATTAAAAATGTGGATTTGGTATACCCACTGCCTCACAAGGGCGGGGTGACGGGTGACCGATGGGATAAGCCTCCGTATCCGGAAAGATACAGAGATAAACCTGAAGGACGAACTCGCTCCAATCTGCCTGTTCCTAAAGGACATCGGCCAATACCAACCGGTACCGGCGAATGCGGAAAACACCAGTACGTATATGCGAGCGTTATTAGTGGCACCGATAATGCATGGGTAAAAGGAGGGAAAAAAGGCTCGTCATCTCTGCAATATGTTTCACAAGGAAAAACAACAGTATATGACGCCACAGATCCTGAGCACCCCAAGAGACTTGGCACAATACCACTTGAGCAGGCATGCGCTACATATGATCATGACTCACAAAGAATGATTGTTATAGGTGATAGAAAAGCTCGTCCCGGCGAAAGTGGTTATCCCGGTGGACGGACTCGCGTAGTGGAGGTTAGTAAGGAGATTAAAGATCCTGATAATCCCGGAGAGTGGTATAACGATCTCACAGAAATAGGTGTTCTTCCCGGAGGCGGAGATAGAGAGTGCTCAATTCGATGCAGTCCAGATGGGTCGATCATAGTAACAGAGGAGACTACTCGCGATGGTGGAGGGATACAGGTTCACCGAGCACCATCTGCAGAAATGCTAACTCTTGCACCGCCTCATTTCCTCATAGATAACGGTGCCCCGGAGGATCCAAATATGAAGGATCCCACGCATCTGCAATGTGTATATGGAGGAGCTACAGGGAATTTTGAAAGTAAAGGTCCTTTTATATCAGCAGATTTTTATGTTTCGCGGTGGATACCACCAGTAAAGAAAGAAGGACCACAAGTACCACAGAAGCGACAGGATTCGCAAAATCCAAAGAAGTACGGCGTGGAAGTCTATGTTACGAAGTTTTTAAAACATCCATGGTCACACTGGAAAGTTTGGGATAGACCCACTAAGGGTATCTTCCGGAATTTACAGATAATAGTTGACCATATTTGGAAGTAGAGAATGGTGTCTAAACACGCAAATAGGTGAAGTAAACAGAATTATTTGAAACTTAGGTAGGTGTTTTGTGCATGTGGATAAATAAAAAGTTGGGGCGTGTTATTGCGGTTACTGCGTGTGTGGTGTCTGTTGTAGTGGGTGGTGCGTCTATTGGTGGTGCTGAGCAGGTGGGGCCTCGGGTGTCTAATGTGCATAAGGATACCTGGCTAGATCAATACCATCCGAACAGCGTTAGTGATGAGGCTGAGTGGATTAAGGGTGGATATCTTTTTGATAAGAACCCATTGATACCGTCGGATTGGGGTGGGTATCCGGTGTACACCTTTGAAGAGGAAATGGGGAAGGAAATACTCCGACTTTTAGGCCTTAAAGTACCGTATCGAGCACGACCTGTTGCTTTTTATCAAAGAGCTGGTATAGAAAACCATCCTTATGATCCCAATGGTTATGTTCAGCCATTGATTTCTCCCGGCAGTATAAACACCGCTCTTTATGTAGTTCGGGATTCTCCAGAAGCTCGGGATGCTCTTGTTAATCCATTGTTATGGAAGGAGATCCGGACTGGTAGAAAGTATTGGCCATATGGGTATCGGTTTGAAGTTGAGTCACCGTTTTCTCTTAAAGACTCCGAGAGGTTGAATTATCGTATTCCTAAGGTTTTTTCAGGAGTATGGGGCAATGAACAGATTGATGGCGTTTGGAGCTATTGTATTAATCTTTTTGCTAAAAAGGGTGCTCCTTTCGTCGTAGTTATTAACTCTTATGCCAGTTCAGACATTCATGACAATAATTTTATTTTGGGAGTAACAATAACGTCGCCGTATGTGGTGGATTATGGTCATGTTTCATCGTCTATTGAAGGTAGTAATACCTGGTGGACTCGTGGTAGGAGAGGCCATGATGAGAAGTGGACAGAAGGTTATGTTTCGTAAAGTTTCTGCGTGTGTGCTTGCTTTAGCGGTTGTTTGTGGTGGGGCTGTTCCTGCTTCTGCCGCTGTGACTATTAGTGATGCTGATCGTGAGAAATATCAAGATCTTGCTCAGCACTGCGAAGTTGAACTTCAGGATGTTTATGGCGGAGGGACAATTGGGCGTGATCTGATCATGCTTGAAACCAATAGGGGATACTTTGTTGATTCTGCTCCGGGGAATCCTTCTATGTGGGGTGGTTCCGATGTTTACCAAACTGGTTTAGATTTTCTTCGACATATAGCGATTCTTCTCGAATTGACAGGTCCTTTAGTGGAGACGACGGGGGTGTATGAGGGTACTCCGATGACGGAATACCGTCCCGTGGAAGGGACGAATGATTATGCGACTATGGAGGATGCGAAGAAGAATTTTCGCTCCTGGAGTATACAAAAGAAGTGGTCGTATATTAATAATCCACTTACCTGGTGGCAGCTGAAAACAGGTGTTCCGTACCGCATTTATTCAATGGTGTATAGGGAACGGTCCCCTCAGTCTCTAGCTAAAATGATTGAGAAGTATAAACGTGCTTTTATCTGCTTTGGTTCGTTTTCTCATACTTCTGTGCAGCCGATAGCAGGTCCTAATAATCAGTGGCAGGTATCAGCTGATATTCGTGGAAAAGGCGGTGCTCCGTTTGTTCTTAGGGTGTTTTCACAAGGCTCGAAGGATCCTCATGCGAAAAATACGGTGAACCTTTCGCTCGTCAGTCCTTACCTTGCTGATAAAAATAATGAATCGCAGCATCGCTCCCAATATCTCCCCCATACCTTGTAGAGAGTGTTGTCTTAATTAACAGATTGGTGGTTTGTATGTGGGTGAAGAAGAGATTGGGGCGTGTTGTTGCGGTTGCTACATGTGTGGTGTCTGTTATAGCAGGTGGTGCTTCTGTTGGTGGTGCTGAGCAGGTGGGGTCTCGGGTGTCTAATGTGCGTAAGGATACGTGGTTAGATCGGTATCACCCAAGTAACGCTAGCGAGGAGGCTGAGTGGATTAAGGGTGGGTATCTTTTTGATAGGAATCCGTTGATACCGTCGGATTGGGGTGGGTATCCGGTGTACACCTTTGAAGAGGAAATGGGAAAGGAAATACTCCGACTTTTAGGTATTAAGGCACCATATAAAGCGTATCCTGTTGCCAGTAATGCGGGTGAAAATAATTATGGTTATAGGCCTAATGGTTATGTGCGGCAGTTAATTCCTCCTATCTATTTATCTCGAACAAGTCTTCTGTATCAAGAAGATCGGGATGCTCTTGTTAATCCATTGTTGTGGAAGGAGATCCTGACCGGTAAGAAGTATTGGCCCTATAGATATCGGTTTGATATTGGGCCAACACTTTCTCGGAAAGAGTCCGAGAGGTTGAATTATCGTATCCCTGAGGTGTTTTCAGGAGTATGGAATAACTCTGCGTTTATCACTAAGTATCAACAATTCTTTGCTGACGAGGATGGCCAGTGGAGGTATCATATTAATCTTTTTGCTAAAAAGGGTGCCCCTTTTGATGTGACTCTTTATGCGTATAGCAGTCAAGAAGATCCTAATATTTGTATGTGGGGGTTGACGATAACGTCGCCGTATGTGGTGGATTATTGCCATGTTTCGTCGTCTATCGACAATAGTGACACTTGGTGGTGCCGTCATAGGAGAAGTCATCATGAGCAGTAGGCAGAGGGTTATGTTTCGTAAAGTTTCTGCGTGTGTGCTTGCTTTAGCGGTTGTTTGTGGTGGGGCTGTTCCTGCTTCGGCTGCTGTGCGCGTTAGTGATGCTGATCGTAAAAAATACCAGAGTCTTACTGACCGTTGTGGAGACGAATTTGAGCATGTCAGGAAAACCATGCTCTCTCATGAAGAGGACATAGCTTATATCAATAGGGGATATCTTATTGATCTTGATCCGAAGAATCCTTCTTCGGAGAAGATCTCTATGTGGGGAGGCTCTGATTTCTATCAGGCTGGTCTAAAGATTCTCCGTCAGGTAGCGACTCTTCTTCACTTGTCGCATCCTTTGGTGGAGACAACAGAGCTGTATGAGGGTACTCCGATGACGGAATACCGTCCTGTAGAGGGGACGAATAATTATGCGACTATGGAGGATGCGAAGAAGAATTTTCGTTCCTGGAGTATCGGTAGGCAGTGGGAGTATATTAATAATCCGCTTACCTGGTGGCAGCTGAAAACAGGTGTTCCGTACCGTATTTATTCAATGGTGTACCGGGAACGATCCCCTCAGTCACTGGCCACAATGATTGAAAAGTACAAACGTGCTTTTATGTGCTTTAGCACGTTTTACACTACCCGTGTAGAGCCTCCTGCAGAGCGTAGCAACCGGTGGCAAATATCAACAGATTTTTATATGAGGGACGAAGGTGCCCCACTTGTCCTTCGGATATTTTCGCAAGGCTCGAAGGATCCTCATGCGAAAAATACGGTGAACCTTTCGCTCGTCAGTCCTTATCTTGCTGATAAAAATAATGAGTCGCAGCATCGCTCCCAATATCTCCCCCATACTCTATAAGTGAACTGTTGCAGCTAGTAGAGTGGTGGTGTGACCAGCATTTCATTCCTCGGCCCTGTTGGCACATTCAGCGAGGCCGCACTGCAGCAGATTATTAACGAGAAGCCTGTGCCGGCTCTTCGTAGTGTGGAGAAGATTATTCCGGCTCTCACTCCGCAAGATGCGCTACACATGGTGCGGGAGGGTAGAGCAGACTTCGCGCTTGTTCCCACCGAGAATTTTGTTGATGGCCCCGTCACCACCACTCTGGATAGTCTTGCCCGTGGTAGTCGTCTTCAAATATTTGCGGAAATTGAAGTACCAGTAGCGTTTTCCCTCCTGATAAAAGATGGTAGGCCGCTTTCGGATGTGCACCTTATAGGCTCCCACCCTATTGCTCTTACGCAGGTGCATGGCTGGCTTCAGGAGCATCTTCCGCAGGCCGAAACTGTTGCCACTAATTCCACTGCCGCCGCCGCGGAGGATGTTGTGCGTGGCCGGCTCGACGCTGCTTTCGCCCCCGCCCGCGCCGGCGAGATCCTGAACCTTGTTAGTCTTGCTGATGGTGTTGCGGATATCCCCGACGCCTCCACCCGCTTTATTCTGGTAGGTACGCCAGCGACCCCCACACCACGCACCGGTAAGGACTGCACTTCCGTTGTGTTCCGCCTCCCCAACCAGCCGGGCACATTAGTTGATGCCATGAATGAGTTCGGGCTACGCGGGGTAGACCTGTCCCGTATTGAATCCCGCCCCACCCGCGAAAAGTTCGGCACCTACAATTTCTATATTGACTGTGTGGGACATATTGATGATGCCGCCATAGCGGAGGCCCTGCAGGCACTCTACCGGCGGGCCGAATGGGTGCGGTTCTTGGGGTCCTGGCCAGTGTCCCGTAACAGTGGCTCCACTCCTCCTGATTTTCACAAATCCCAGGAGTGGCTAGAAAACATGCGCCACGGTAAAGAAAACTAACCAGAGGAGATTTATGGTTCCCCACCTGCTACTACTTCGGCACGGACAAACCGAGGCGAATGTGCGCGGCATGTTGGATACCAGCCTCCCCGGTACTTCCCTCACCGAAAAAGGTATGCAGCAGGCCTTCCATTGGGGGCAGCGAACACACCCCCACACCCTGGCGGTTATTGCCACGTCGGAGGCACTGCGGGCCCGTCAAACCGGCCGCATGATACTACGCGGCATGCACCAGGCTCACCCGGATTTACCGGAGGAGGATTTTCCGGAACTACGCATTGTGCCCGGTATTTTTGAAACCCAAGTGGGGGACTGGGAGAAAGCCACCGTGCAGGATAACCCCGACATTATGAAACAGTGGCTGCGTATCTACTACAGCTGGCTACATGGGGACGTTGATAATGCCACCCCGGGGCCGTTGGGGGAATCCGCCCGCCATATTTTTGCCCGCTACGCCCCCACCGCCATGAGTCTCTACCGCGAGTTCGCCCTCCCACAATTACAGGCACAGTTACAGGTGCAGTCACCGGCTCAGTTACGGGCTCAGCTACGGGCGGCGGAACACTCCGGTGCACGTGACGCTGCTGTGAAGAATGTGCTGCTAGTGAGCCATGGTGCTGTTATCCGCATGTTCACCACCATGCTGGTGCCGGAGATTGATAAACGCTACGCCTACTGGAACTTCTTGACGAATACGCAAGTAGTAGACCTTGTCCCCCACGCACTTGCGACATGGCTGTCAGCAGAGGAGGCCAGTGGTGTGGCCACGATGAAGATGCCCAGTGTGAAAGACATGCTGCAGTGGGGGTGGCAGGCCCTCCGCTGGGGTGACGATGAACCCCCATTCGTGTACACAGTGCCGGAAGAATACGACGACCCTAGCAATACTGCACGTTAATAGCAGCACACTAGCGCGACAATACCCGCTACTAGTAGGAAAGGCCGGGCACGGAGTACTTCAACAGTGGATCATTGTGCATATCCGGCAGCTGATTATTGCCCTTCGGGGGAAGTTTCTTCGGCTTCTTGGGTTTCTTCCCATCAATAGTGAACGATCCGGTAGCGGACCCCTGCAAGGTGGCGAACCCAGTCTTATTCCCCTGTGCCAGTGAACACGTCACCCTATGCGATCCAGCATTCCAGCCAGCGAGAGACACGCGCGACCACAGCACTGTCAAAGTGGTATCCCGCAGTTTCTCCGCCCCACCCAAATAGGTGTTCGCTAGCGCCACGCACTGTTTCTCGGCGTAAACATTCTGCTGCTTAGCACTGGGGTAATGCTTCCCAAATTGAGGAGTGAGGTCCACCGTGCCCACAATCTCCATAGTGTGCGGCTTACGGCAGTCCACTTCCTGCACATCGTGAGGGTGCTGCGGGTGGGACGCAAGGCAGGAGCCAGTTGCCCAGATAAGGGACTGATCCTGCTTGGCAACTGTGCCCGTAAATTCGGGGTTAGCGCTCAAGCTAACACTGGGGCTCGCCTCAATACCGCACACGAGAGTACGCACGCCACGCTTCCAGGACTCTGCACCCGGTTGAAGGATCCCAATACGGAATCGCCCAGCCGGGTCAAGCCCCTGCGGCAGGTAAGAGTTAATGAATGGGCGGCAAAGACCCAGGCGGAGACTATCCACCTGGGCGGGGCTCAGTGGCTCCTCACCAGTTGCAAAACGCTGCGATGGGTATGTTGTAAGGTCCACAATGCCGGCAACCTCAAAACGGTGAGGTTTATCGCAGTGAACCTTTTTCAAGGAATCAATCTGCGTATCAGAACTGTTATCGTCCCAGTTAAGGCACGACCCCACAGTAGCGTGAGCAAATTCCGCCCCCGCCTCCGTAGCACCCGCCATAGTGAGTTCCCCAGTTTGGGTAGTGCCGGTTTTATGAACAGTGAAGTTAATGGCAAGCGCCATCACCACAACATTAATAACAACAGTGGAGATAACAACGCACCAGCGGCGGTCTATAGTGCGTCTGCCGCTGTAGCTACCACTGTGCTTACTGCTGTGCTTACTGTTCTTCGGTGAGGGTGCCATCATCACTACCTATTGTGCACGTTTTCCGAAGCATGGGGTAGTGGATGGGTAGTGGGCGGTAAGAAAGCCACCATACTGTGGAAACGTACTAGTATGAGAGGGTGATCGATCTTAAATTCTTGCGTGAAAACCCTGATGCCGTCCGCACCTCGCAGCGCACCCGTGGGGAGAACCCCGCGCTGGTGGATGACCTATTAGCGGCTGACGAGTCCCGCCGTGCAACTATCCAGGTTGCGGACGCACTCCGTAACGAGCAAAAAACTTTCGGCAAGAAGATCGGTGCTGCCTCCAAGGAAGAGCGTCCCGCCCTACTTGCAGAGGCCAAAGAATTGGCTGCCAAAGTCAAAGAAGCAGAAGTTTCACAACGTGAAGCAGAAGCTAAAGTGGAGGAACTACAACGCCTCCTCCCCAACCTGGTAGAAGAAGGCGCCCCCGCCGGCGGCGAAGACGACTACATCGTCCTAGAAAAAGTAGGAACCGTCCCCGAATTCTCCTTCCCGGTACGCGACCACCTGGAACTCGCCGAAATGTGCGACATTCTGGACATGCAGCGCGGTGTTAAAGTATCCGGCTCCCGCTTCTACTTCCTGAAAGGCGCCGGCGCACTACTGGAGATGGCCCTCACCCAGCTGGCGGTGAAGAAAGCTGTAGAACACGGCTTCACCATGATGATCTCGCCCGTGCTGGTACTCCCAGAAATCATGCAAGGCACTGGTTTTAACGTGCAGCATGATGACGAAATCTACCACCTGCGCACCGACGATCTTTACCTTGTGGGCACCAGCGAAGTAGCATTGGCCGGCTACCACAAGGATGAAATCATTGACCTGTCTAACGGCCCCATCCGCTACTCCGGTTACTCCAGCTGTTTCCGCCGTGAAGCCGGCTCCTACGGAAAAGACACCCGCGGCATTATCCGCGTCCACCAGTTCAACAAGGTGGAAATGTTCAGCTACTGCACACCGGAAGAAGCCCGCGAAGAACACCAGCGTCTCCTCGGCTGGGAACGCGAAATGCTGGGCCTGGTAGAAGTACCCTACCGTGTGATTGATATTGCCGGCGGGGACCTGGGAACATCAGCCGCCCGCAAGTTCGACTGCGAAGGCTGGGTACCCAGCCAGAACTGCTACCGCGAACTCACCTCAACCTCCAACTGCACCACCTTCCAGGCACGTCGCCTAAACGTGCGCTACCGCGACGAGAACGGCAAAACACAAATAGCTGCCACCCTGAACGGTACCTTGGCAACAACCCGCTGGATTGTGGCCATTCTGGAAAATCATCAGCAGGAAGACGGCTCCATCGTGGTCCCAGAAGCACTACGCCCCTACATGGGAATGGACGTTATTAAACCCCGCGCGTAAAGCCCCGCGAAGCCTTGGATAGACTCCGCAAAGCCGTGGTTAAACCCTTTCTGCACAACTTTATAGAGCAGAGATTTTTGTGATACCCGCGTTAACAGTCTCCGGAAAGTCTGTTGACGCGGGTATGCTATAAAAATTTTCTCAAGGGTGCTCATTCCCCATTTTCCTGGGATGATAGAAGCATAAAAGTGGCAGTTAATAACAAGGAGTTGACCCTCATTGACCTCCCCACAACCTCCCCAAGAACCCTTTACGCCCCGCCCGCCGCAGCAGAATACACCCCAGCAAGGTGTATCCCCGCAGAACACATCCCCGCAGAGTGCGTCTCAGCAAGGCATGCCCCAGCAGAATGCGCCACGGAAACAGCCTGCGCCGGGCAATCCGCACCACATGAACCACCGCGAACCCGATTTCGCCTATGAGACCTTCAAATGCGGACACATTATCGGCCTTCTTATGCTCGGCGTACTACTATGCCAGCTTGGCAGCGTCTCGGTAGTGTCCTCCGACGAGGTCACGAAATACATTGTTTTCGTCGTCCTCCTGGGTCTCTTCCTCCCATACGGTATCTACACCACCGGGTACCTGCGTCGTGCTAGCTCACTGGATCGTACACTGAGTTCCATTTTCCTTTTCGCGTGTACCGTTATCTCCGTTATTGCCGCCGTCTATGTTGTGCCCGCCTTCTACTACGTCACCGCACTTCTCCTCTTCGTTGTGCTCATCTGTGAATGGGTTGGCCCGTTAACCGCCTATTGGAACGGTGAGAAAGTAGAGTTTTCTACCCTGAAGTCGTCCTCTACAAAGCCTGTTTATGGTGCCACCCCCTACGAACAGCCGGGCCAGCCTGGTCAGCCCGGTCGGCCAGGAC
>NZ_QFOZ01000009.1 GCF_003241315.1 Lawsonella clevelandensis | reverse complement strand
CCGCGGTCCTATCCGTCACCCTGATGATCCCCTCTACGGCACCGGACGCTAAACACAGGACGCAAATACCCGGCACCAGTCGCTAAAACGCACCGGACGCTAAAACGTTAGGTAAGGCGCTAAACCCCACCCAGTGGGGCTGGTGCTAGTCGAGTGCGACCACCAGCCCACCACTGGGCAGGTCTTTAGATGCTCTTTTAAGCATCACGTGCAGGCCGCGCTTACTTTAGACACTGCGCACTGCTGTATATGATGAGAAAGATGATTAGTGACGATCTCTCTGCGCTCGCGTATACGCCCTTCACGCTTGCAGCTGCCCCCGCTACTCCCCGGAATATCACCATTCCGGTGGGGGTCGTCACTACCCTCTTGAGTCTTGTCTGCTGGGCAATCTTTATTCGCGGCATTGTCAACCTGGTGGAAATGATAAAGCTGGGGCAGCCAGACCATACTCGCACGGATCACCCTTGGCGGCGTCTCTGGAACCTACTTAAAGAGTTCCTTGCCCACACCAGGCTTGTTCGCAAACGCCGCACTGTTGCTGTTTCGCACTGGTTTGTGATGGTTGGCTTCATCGTGGGGGCTTTCATTCTCCTTGAGGCCTACATTCAAATGTTTGACCCGGCCGGCGGTTGGCCTGGTATCCATGACCAGCGAGGCTTCCGCGGACTGGTTGAGTTTATTGGTATTACCACTGTTATTGGTGGCCTCTACCTCACTCTTACCCGTATCCATAACAATCCCCACCGGGGCAAAAATAGGCATTCGTCACGCTTCTACCGCTCCAATATGGGAGCCGGCTACTTTGTGGATGCTGTGGTTATCCTTGAGGGCCTTGGCATGCTTGCGGTTAAAGCCGGCCAAATTGCCACCTACCCCGCTTTAGGCGGCGGGGACCCGCACGTTGACTGGATCACCTATAAGGTTGCGCAGTCTCTCCCCGCCAGCCCCACTATGGTGTGCATTCTTGCGGCAGTAAAACTGCTTATCGCTATGCTGTGGCTACTGTTGGTTGGCGTCAACCTGAACTGGGGTGTGGCGTGGCATCGCCTGGGCGCGTTCTTCAATATTTACTTCAAACGTGAATCTGACGGCCGCACCGCGCTGCGTGATATTCACCCCATGCAGAGTGGGGGTACTGTCCTTACCTTTGACAACATCGATCCGGAGAAGGATCTCCTGGGTGCAGGGCGTATTCAGGACTTCACGTGGAAAGACTGGCTCGATTTTTCTGTCTGTACAGAATGCGGTCGCTGCCAGGATCTGTGCCCGGCGTGGAATGCGGGAAAGTCGCTTAACCCGAAGCTCATTATTACTGGGCTGCGTGACGTTGCCCAGGACAGTGCCCCCTACCTGCAGGCTGCCCGTAAAGAAGGCCTTGTTGATTCTGACACCGGCCGTATTGCTGACGATGCTTTCCCACGGCTTGTCGATCTTCTTCCCGCTAAACCTGCGAAAAAACGCGCCCACCAGCGTGCGGAACTAGAACGACTCTCCCACCCCCTGGTGGGCATCAACCCTCACCATGCGGATGCTCAACGTCACCCGGAGCGTATTGGCCTCCTCGATGAAGAGGATCTATGGGCGTGTACTACGTGCGGTGCCTGTGTTGACCAGTGCCCACTCGACATTGAAATTGTCGACCATGTTGAGGATATGCGCCGCCACCAAGTATTGGCCGCCGACAATTATCCCCCGGAGCTCGCCAGTCTCTTCAAGAACCTCCAAAGTAAAGGCAACCCGTGGGGCCAGTCCCCCACTGCCCGGGAAACCTGGATCGACGAGCTGGAGGAAGAGACCGGGTGGCGTGTTCCTGTCTGGGGCAAGGATGTGCATGACTTCGCTGCCGAGGGAATGGAGTACATCTTCTGGGTTGGCTGCGCCGGCGCCTACGAGGATCGCGCTAAAGAAGCCACCAAGGCCACTGCCCTGCTTCTTCACCTGGGGGGCGTGAAATTCTGTGTCCTGGGTAATCAGGAAGCCTGTACGGGGGATTCCGCCCGGCGCGCCGGTAATGAATTCCTCTTCCAGGAGATGGCTAACCGCAATATGGAGCTTCTGGATTCTGTGTTTGGCGATAGCCCTAACCGGAAGATTATTGCTACCTGCGCGCACTGTTTTAACACTCTTAGTAATGAGTATTCCCGCCCCTACACGGTTATTCACCATTCGGTGGTGTTGAACCAGCTGGTGAACCGGCATCGTCTTATCCCCACAACCCCGGTGGAGGGGATAACCACCTACCATGATCCCTGCTATCTGGCGCGTCATAATCACTTCTATAGTCAGCCGCGGGAATTGGTGGAGTCCACTGGTACCCAGGTGACGGAGATGGACCATACTCGTGAGCAGGCCTTCTGTTGTGGCGCGGGCGGGGCCCACTTCTGGATGGAGGAGAAGCCCGGTACACGCATTAACCTCATGCGGGTGGATGAAGCCCTCAGCACGGAGGCCACTACTATTGCTACCTCCTGCCCGTTCTGTGCGGTCATGTTGTCTGACGGTGTGAAGCAGCGCATGACGACGTCGCAGAGTCGGCTGGTGAAGGCGCGGGCGGGGAATACTCGTGTAGCAGATATTTCTATTCTTCTGCTGGAATCTATCCGCCGTGGCGATAAGCTCCCGCAGCCACTGGCTCCTATTCCGGTGGGGGATATTGATCTTACAGCGGAGGCTAATGGTTTTAGCCATACTGCGTCCGTACCGGCTGAGGAAGCAGAAACTGTTAAGGACTACACCGCTACACTGCATGAAAATGAAGTGGAGGAAAACCGTGCAGCAGCCGCCGAGCAGGAGGCTGTGGACGATGTTCTTGCCGAGTTGGAGGAAGAGGCTGTTATTGACGATGCGTCCCTTATTGATGCGGGCGCGTTGACGGTTTCCCTGCAAACTGTGGGGCTTCCCCTGCTTGGCTTGATAGAGCGTAGTGATAGTGTCCCCACTGCGCAGGCTCCTGGCCCTGAACCGGTCATAGTACTTCCGAGTTCTTTGGCTACCTATGAGGCTGAAGAGCAGCAGATAGAAAAAGAGCGGAAGGCGGAGAAGGAGAAGCTGGCGCAGCGTAAGGAACGCATTGAGCGTGCCGGCGAGTCTGCTCCCGCTACGGGTAAGCCGTTGGAGGGTAAACCCTCCGTGGGTAAATCCGCAGCAGGTAGTGGCAGTGCTGCTTCCACTGGCGATGCTGTCCTAGGCACAACTCTAGACGCTGGTCTAGATACTGCTCTAGGCACTGCCGTAGATGCTGCCCTGCCGCACGACGAGCAAGGGGACACAGCCGGTAAGGCTAGTACTCCCGGCGAGGTTGACCTGGAGGTACCAGGTTTGGCACTGCTGGGTATGTTGGCCCGTGCAGATGAGATACCTCCCGCTTTACCCCCTATGGTTGCTGTCACTAAAACGATTGTTGCGAAAGCTACTCAGGCCGCGCAGCCCGTCCATATTAATGATGACAACACTGACAATGACGATAACGGCGACGTTGTAGCGGCTTCCGCTTCACCTACCGGTGTGGCTATTCGCCCGGGGGTTTCTGCTCCGCAGGACTTTTCCGCGTTGTCGTAGATTCCTCATATTTTTCGTATGAGCTATCTCTCACCAGCATGAACCAGTAGAAGGCATTCCGCCCCACGGGTGTAGTCTTGCTTTTTATAAAGACCTTGAATAGTAAACAGAAGAGATAACAATGAGCCCTCGCCGCCTCTGCCAGTCGACAAAACTGGAGAATGTCACGTATGACATCCGCGGCCCTGTCCTAGACCGCGCTAATGACCTTGAATCTCAAGGTACTAAAATTCTTAAACTCAATATCGGTAACCCCGGCAAGTTTGGTTTTCTAGCACTCCGGAATGTTACCGACTATATGGGGGAGACGCTTGACGCCGCCGTCGGTTACAGTGATTCGCACGGCACTGTTCAAGCCCGTCAGGCTATTATTAACCGCTATGCCGCTATCCCTGGTTTCCCCACTATTGATATCAATAGTGTCTATACGGGGAATGGTGCTTCTGAGCTAATCACTATGGCGTTGCAGGCGCTGTGCGATCCGGGCGACGAAGTTCTTATTCCGGCACCCGACTATCCTTTGTGGACGGCGTCTACTGCTTTTGCGGGCGGCACCCCCGTCCATTACCTGCTGGATGAGGATAATGACTGGAACCCCAGTTTGGAGGATATTGAGGCCAAGATTACGGATAGAACTAAAGCTATCGTCATCATTGACCCGAATAACCCCACTGGCGCAGTTTTTTCGAAGGAGATTCTGGAGGGTATTGCCGACATTGCCCGGCGCCATGATCTTCTTATCTTCTCCGACGAGATTTATGACCTTATCCTCTACACTGACGCACCCCACTACAGTATCGCGGCACTAGCCCCTGACCTGCTCGTATTCACGTTTAACGGGCTTTCTAAAGGCTATCGTTCATGCGGTTATCGCGCTGGCTGGGTTGTGATTACCGGGCCGAAAGACCACGCCAAGGATTATCTTGCCGGTTTCCATCTGCTTGCGTCTATGCGCCTGTGCTCCAACGTTCCGGGGCAGTACGCCATTGTTGCGGCATTAGAGGGTAAGCAGGATATTCAACTGTTAACCACCTCGGGTGGGCGCCTGTACGAACAACGCCAAACTACTGTGGATACTCTGAACGCTATTCCCGGTGTTTCTGTTATGCCGCCCAAGGGATCCCTGTACGCGTTCCCACGGTTCGATCCCGACCTCTACCCCATTGCCGATGATGAAAAGTTTGCGCTATCTCTCCTGGAGAATGAGCACATTCTTATGACGCAGGGTACCGCATTCAACTACCCCACTCCCGACCACATGCGTATTGTGATGCTGCCGGAGGTGCCAGTGTTGAAAGAAGCCATTGAGCGTTTAGGGAATTTCCTGTCCACCTATCGTGGTTAATGCTCTCGCACTGTGAGCGCTACTAGGTACTACTGAGCGCTACTGAGTACTACTGAGCTATGGGGGAACAGGCGGGGAAGATAACGACATAAAAAGTGGGCTACCGAGATTACATGAATCTCGGTAGCCCACGTGGGGAAAGTGACAAATTATAAGGAAGTGTCAGAGGCAATCATTTAGGCTTTGTTGTCGGCCTTATTGTCTTTGCCTTTGCCACCCTTCTTCTTCTTATTGACACCAGCGTAGATGCCGTAGCCAATGCCGCCAGCTACAACGAGGCAGGCAATAACGATGCCGGTGATAGCACCGCCGGAGAGACCGTCCTTACTGTCCTCCTCCTTGTAGGGATCCTCATCGAGAACCTCCATGCCGGAAGCGTCAGTGGAGCGAGCTGCGGACTTATCGCCCTTCTTGGCGTCCTTCTTGTTGCCCTTCTTGGCGTCCTTCTTCTTATCGCTCTTCTTCTTGTCCTTGCTGGCCTTCTTATCGTTAGCCTTGGCAGGGCCACCGGCACCGCCGGCAGCGTTAACAGCGAGGAGAGTGCCCTTACCGGAGAGAGCCTGGCAGTGCAGCTGAATGTGCTGGGTACCAATAACCTGGGTATCAACAACGTTCTTCATGGTGACGAAGTTCTCGGGGTTGTTGAACTGACCAGCAGCACCTTCCACGGCGGGGTGGACAGTGCCAATCTTGCCGGACTTAGCGGCCTTCATCTTCATAACGATGGTAGGAACGGCCCAGTGAGCGTCCTTGCCGTTGACATCAACGTCGAAGCCGGACATCACGAGGGTCTTACCACCAACGAGGGAGATCTTCGGGGTGCCGATGAGGCGAGCACCCGAGCCCTCAAGGCTGGCGGTAACGAAGGAGGCAGGATCATCAATGGTGAGACGCATAACGACGTTCTCAGCACTCTTAATAACTGCGATAGATTCCTTACCGGGGATCATCTCCGGCTTGTAGTCGACGCGTACCTCGTACTCCTGGCCGGCCTTCACGGAATCGGGGGCGGTAACCGTCATGGTGTCGGTCTTGCCACGAGTCTGGTTGAAGTTCATGGGGGCACCGTTGGTACGGCAGCTGGACTTAATGGTCTTGTTTACGGTAGCGGCTGAGGCAGTGGCTACTGTGAGCGGGGACAAGCCGAGGCTCATGCCTACGGCAGCAGCGAGGGCCAAAGCCTTCTTGGTGATCGTTGAAGTTGACATGCCATTGATTTTACGTAGGTAGAGACAACATGTCCCTGCTATTGCACGTCATCTAGCAGGAAAAATGAGATCTTGCCCACGCAAACCCTATTTTTGGTCTATTATCCAAAAGGATCGCCATTATAGAGTTTGTTGCTCATTCTTTCTTCATAATTCACTCTTTTTTCATGTAACCGCTCTGAACTGCAAGAATTCGCAATATGGTGAAAAAGCTGTCTGATTTGTTCACATGAGGAATTTTTATAACGTCAATAAAAATTTCTATTAATGGTCAATTGTCAAGGGTTTGTGAAAAGCACTACATCTGCCAATTTTGCATTTTTTATTGCCATATACCTCCCCCATACTCCCATTTATGAGGTAACCCTTATTATATTTTCAGTGATCCGCACAACATTCCCCCCGCCTTGTACGATAGAAAGTATCGTATGAGCACAATCAAAGGACACACGCGACATGACATTTGAGGTACTCACTCCGGCCCAAATTGCTGCCGGACACAAAGCCGACCACATTCTCGACACCGTCAAAGCCAGGCCCATCGACTGGAACAACATCGAAGACCCCAAAGACAAAGAAGTATGGGATAAACTCACCGAAAACTTCTGGCTCCCCGAAAAAGTACCACTCTCCAACGATGTAAAGTCCTACAATAATCTCCCCGAAGCGGAGAAGAAGGTCATGCAGAACACCTACGGCATGCTCACCCTTCTGGACACCATCCAGTCCACCGTAGGTGCCACCGCCATGGTGGGCGATGCCCTCACCCCCCACGAGGAAGCCGTCTACTCCAACATTGTGTTCATGGAGTCCGTACACGCTAAGTCCTACTCCTCCATCTTCTCTACCCTCTGCTCCAAGGAAGAAAACGACGCTATCTTCGAGTGGACTGAAAATAATGAGCTGGTGCAGAACCTGGCCCGCATCCAGATGAACTTCTACACCGACATCGACCCCATCAAACGCAAAATTGCCGGCACCATGCTAGAGGGATACCTCTTTTACACTGGCTTCTTCACCCCCTTCTACATGGGCTCCCGCAACAAACTCCCCAACACTGCCGACCTCCTGGGCCTCATCTTCCGCGACGAGCGCGTCCACTGCTACTACACCGGCTACAAGTACCAAAAGATGCTGGAACGCGTCTCCGCCGAAGAACGAGCACGCTACAAGGAGATGACATTCGACTACCTCCTTGAACTCACCGCTACAGAGGAAGCCTTCCTCCACGAGCTTTACGACGAGGTCGAGTGGTCCGAACTGGCCATCTCCTACAGCCATTTCAACGCCAACACCACCCTGAAATACCTTGGCTACGAACCTCTCTACCCGAAAGACGTATGCCACGTAGACGCAGGCGTGATGGGCTACATTGCCTCCGACAACATGGAAAACCACGACTTCTTCTCCGGCTCCGGCTCCACCTACATTGTGGGCGAGGTGGAAAACACCACTGATGACGACTGGGACTTCTAGCCAGCAGCCACCCTCGCTTTCAGCCGTCCAATAACTCTGCACTTCCGCATGTCGTGTGCACTAAGAATGGATGCAAGAATAGTTCAAAAATAGTGCAAAAAGAGGGGATCCCGGGAAGTATGACGCTTCCCGGGATCCCCCTTTAGGGCCTCTCTCTATGTAGCCCTTATCTATATGGCGGCTCTAGCTATGAGCACTACGCTATCCACGCCCATCAGTTATGCACTTTATCCATGGGGCAGGGGAAGGACTCATGCACAGTTTCTGGCGCAAGTCCCTTCGTACCCTTGGGGAAAGTGGCCTCCAGTTTGGTGTACACCTGCACACCATACCCACATTGCTGCAGGTCAGAGAGTTTAACAACAACGGGGACGCGATGGTTCTTCCCTTCCGCGCAAGACGGGTTGCAGTCATTAATCACCGCAATACCATTGCCGGTAGCAACCTGCTTACCCCAATCTTGCCAAGAGATTTCTGTTAGGCGGAATGCGCCGGTAGCGCACCCCAGGTAAATCTCGGAGGGGCCGCTGGGGCCTTCCGTGTCTACACAGTTAAGGAAACCAGTAGCACGTACCAGCACTAACGTATCTTCCGGGGTAGCGCCCTGCACCGCATACACTTGGCCACTCTTCCGGTTGAACGTGAGAGTAGCGGGGGTTGTCGATACTTTATTCGGGGCGAACTTCACCGTAACAGCATCGTCGGGAACAAGGCCGGATAGTGTCTTGGGGGTACTCACAACACTACTTCCCGCGTCCCGGGCAATAACCTGGTAAAGCCCATGGTAGAGGGGTCCGTCCAAGCCTGGAACAGTGAGCAGGAGGAGCGCCGCGCGGGACGGCTGTACATCCGGAATAGCTTGGGAGAGAACACCCTCCAACCCGTCCGGGTCCTTCGGCCAAGAGGACAATGCAGCCACGTTAATAGTGGTGCCAGCAATGTCTACCTGCTGAACGCCACGCTTAGTGTAACCGCGTCCCATACCGAAAAGCTTTGGGCTGCCAGCTTTTTCCCACTTCTTCTGGGCTTCTTGGCTATCAAAAGCCAGTTCCCCATCAGAGACCTGCATCTCCACACTACTGGCATCCATAATGGTGCGCTGATTAGTGGTGACGTTATAGATAATGCCGTCTTTATTAAAGTGACGAACCACCTGACGCCGGTGCAACAGTAAGGTCTGGTCCGGGAGTTTCTGCACGTTGACGGCATCATGCCGGGCTTCCGCACCAGCGTTACGCAGCATTGTTTGCGCTTCTGCACGCGGCAACGTTGGAGTATCGGGCACAACCTGCCCCACCCCAACAAGTACCGCCACAGCAGCCGCGGCGGCCGCAATGCCACCGTAGAAACCGCCACGGACGCGACGTCGGCTATCCCGCTTTTCACGCTCAGCAGCCATACTGATAATAATGTGGTGCGATGTTGCGGCGTCTGGTGCGTTGGCTTCATCGTCCAGCACGCGCTGCACCTCAGGTGCCTCAACCGTCATGGAGCTAGAGCCAGCACTGGACGTATCCACAGAAGTAGGCGGCTGTGCAACACCAGCAAGCCCACTATCCTGATGCCCCAGTGCATAGGCACTGTTCTTGCCAAGATTTAGAGCGCCCTGGTGAATACCAATGGGCTCGCCAACAAACTCATCTTCTGAATTACCCTGTGCACTAGCATCGGAACCCGCACTGGCGCCGTCAAGATCAGCGCCGGCAAGGTTAACAGAGGTACGACCGGCGATAATATCGTCAAGAAGCTCCATATTGGGCTGCTCGAGGGCACCCTCAGTAACAGTTTCAGAAGGGATAGGGTTAGCTGCGATTAGGCGACGCCACGTTTCTGGATCCGCTTCGTGAAGGGGACGGAAGCGAAGTGGCGCATGGTGTTTCTTCGGGTGAAACATAATTATTGCTCCTCCACAGTGTGTAGTGCTTCCGCGAACCGAGTACGGGCACGATGGAGACGGACACGGGCGGCGGCCGGAGTTACCTGCAATGCGGATGCCAGCTCCACAGTAGTGAGGCCTTCCCACGCGGCAAGGAGAAGAACGTCCCGATCAGAATCGGATAATAAATCTAGGGCTGCTTTAACCCGGGAGCCCTCCGCCACCCCCTCAGCGACGTCAATAGCACTGGCACCGTGCGCGACACTGCTGGGATCCATGATAGTTTCATGGTCCAGACGCCGCGCAGACGTACGAAAGTACTCATTGACAACGTTGTGGGCAACTCCGAAAAACCACGGTAGTGGATCTTCGTGGAGATGCGGCGGAATAGTGTCTCGGGTTTGCCAGACTCGCGTCATAATTACGGACAGTAAATCCTCAACATCATTGCTGGGGATACGGCGGCGCAAATATGCCACGACAGGCTGGTAGGACTGCTGATAAGCAGCTCTAAACCATTCCTCTGTTAGCGTGTCACTCATATGTCTAGTCTACGATCGGAACCTTACGGTTGCGGATACCTTCGCCCTATGTATGTGCCACACAATAAAATTGTTACAGAAGAACGGAAAACAGTGCCGGAAACAGCACCAGAAACACTGCCATGCTTCTACCGCTGCACTTCTATAGCGGCGTGACGGAGCCTTCCTCATCGACGCTAAAATTCTTCCATGCTTGTGACGGGGTGGGGCCGCGCTGCCCCTGATATTTCGACCCCAGTACGGAGGAACCATAGGGATGTGTGGAGGGTGAACTTAAACGGAATACGCACAATTGCCCTACCTTCATGTTGGGGTAGAGCTTAATGGGCAGGTTGGAAACATTGGAGAGTTCCAGGGTGATGTGCCCAGAGAAGCCGGGGTCAATGAACCCTGCAGTGGAGTGCGTCATAAGGCCCAGGCGACCAAGGGAACTCTTCCCCTCCAGCCGACCGGCCAGCTTATCGCTGAGGCTGACGATTTCTTTAGTGGAACCCAGAACGAATTCGCCAGGGTGCAGAATGAAGGAGTCTCCTTCAGTAACTTCTACCAGCGTTGTGAGGTCGGGTTGGGGAACCGCCGGATCGATGTGGGTGTAGCGGGTGGAGTTGAAAACGCGGAAGAGTCCGTCGAGCCGTACATCAATGCTGGAGGGTTGTATGAGGGCTGCATCGTAGGGCTCGAGGGAGAGGTCGCCCGAGCTGATAACTGCGCACAAATCTACGTCTGAAAGAAGCACGTTCCTAGCCTAACCTATCTGCAGAATATTAAAGACGCTGTGGCCAACAATAGCTTTGTGAAAAGGCGGAATTTACTAAAGTGGTCATAATGTAGTTTCCGGAAGAATAGTAGAGGCTGCTAGTCTGGGGGAAGCACTTCTCTGCCGATGTAGTTCAATGGTAGAACATCAGCTTCCCAAGCTGAATACGCGGGTTCGATTCCCGTCATCGGCTCCATTCACGTTTCTGTGGCCGTGCTACGTCTTCCCATGTTCGGGCCGCAGGTTCATACTTAATTTCACAATCGCTATTGTGTCATTCCAGTAATAAGTGCAGCTAGTCCATATACACAGATAGGATTGAGCAGAATGCAGCCCGCACAACGGTTAAGCCAGAACGGTAAGTATGCATTAGCTGCATTCCAGCTTATTCTTATTGCCGCGGCCATGGTGGTGTTCTTCCCCTTCAACGCGGAGAACCCCGGCTACCATATTGACTTCGACGTCTACTGGACCGGTACTCGTTTCTTCCTCAACGGTGGCTATATCTACGGCAAAATTCCTCTTCTGCACCATGGCACTAGCCTGCCTTTTACATATCCGCCAGTAGCACTGTTGGTCTTTGTACCCTTCGCTATTCTCCCGTACCAGCTCAGTTCCATTCTGTTTAGTTTGGTTTCTCTTCTCGCTCTGTATGTGGTGGCGCGCTACACTTTTACAGCTGTCCGCAGCTATGGTGTGATGGTTGAGGATAAGCCCTGGCACAATGTTTTTCTGTGGGTCGCCATTATTGTGGCCCTGTTTACTGCGCCAGTTCGCTTCACTTTTCTTTTTGGGCAGATCAATCTTCTGCTGATGATGCTGGTCACTATTGACTGCTGTACATCTCGCCGTCGCTGGTGGACGGGAATGCTGGTGGGGTTGACCATCTCCATCAAGCTCACCCCCATGGTGTTCCTCCTGTATTTTGTCTGCCGCCGCGACTGGAAATCTGTGGGAATGACACTCGGTTCTTTCCTGGTGTACAACCTTTTTGCGCTTCTTGTTATGCCTAGTACAACACGGTTGTACTGGACGAAGATTATTCGAGATAGTGAACGCATTGGTGCTTACCACTACTGCAGAAACCAGTCTATTAACGGGGCGCTTGCCCGCTTCGGGCTGCATGATTCCTCCCGCAGCACAGTGTGGTTTATTGTTGCTCTTATTGTGGGATTACTCATCGCTGTTATTGTGTGGCAGCTTGTGAAAGCCCAACAGTATTTCGCTGCTCTTATGCTGAACGGTATTGCTGCTAACCTCTGCTCCCCCATTTCCTGGGACCATCACTGGACATGGATTGTGCCGCTTGTCATTCTGTTGGGTGTGTGGGCATGGAAGAAAATCCCCACTTCCTCTACCCAGTGGGTATGGTGGACGCTTACCGGCCTCGGTGCGCTTATTCTTTTCACTGACCCGTTAAGGTTCCTCCCGATGAATGGCGATAAGGAACTATCCTGGACCCCCATCCAGCACTTTTTTGGAGAGTCCTACACTCTGTGGAGTCTCCTGACTATCATTGCCCTACTTGCTGTACGGCCCTTCTCTCGGCTTACCAATACGCCCCGTACCATCAAAAAAACATCCGAAAAAGCGCCTGTGTCACTACAGTAAAACTATGCGTTTTGGAAAAACCTCGCTTCGGTTACTACGCTCTTCCCGCCGCCGCATAAGAACTGGCACCGTCAGCACTCGTACTGCAAACATCTACACTGCGCATATCTACACTGCGGCCATTTGTACGGCAGCTATCTGCATTGCCACTATCTGTGGCGTCGGCCTCACCGGGTGTACGCACCATGATGATGCCCCGTCCTCCTCTACTAATGCTGCAACAAAAAACATTCCCGATAGCGTCAACATCACCTGCGAGCACTTCAACGCACTGAAACCAGAAGAGCAGAAAAAAGCTGCTGATACACTACTCAATAGCTACAATTCAGCCGGAAAACTAGCATCTGACCAGGCGCAATCTCACCAAGATTTTCATCTTGAAGGAAAACTTTCCGCATCGTCGCAGACGGAATCTCCCTCTTTCCTCAACCTCGCACGGCATACGTGTGCCCTCCCCGACAATAAGAGTGTTCGGCTGCTTACAGCGATGGGTTTCAACTAGGGTTCACATATTTTCTATAGAATCGGGCTTAGACAGTTCCGGACGATTCTCGTAAAGGAGACCCTTCATGACTGCCACAGACCGTGTTGTTCTTATTGCCTATGATGGTTCCCGCCAGGCAAAACGAGCAGTATCCATTGTCTCCACATTCATTCACGAGGAACGCGTCATCCTCCTCACCGCCTGGCAGGCTGTACAGATGCAGGCCACGCGTGCTTCCAGTATGGGTGGTTTAGTCCAGCCGGATTGGGACTCCGAAAAAATGGTGGAGGATCCCGGCCTTACAGACGCCCGGAATTTCGCCTTTGAAGGCGAAAAACTCGCCCGGGAAAACGGCATTACCCATACTGAAAGTTACCTGGTGGAATACACCACCAGCGTGTGGAATGCCATCACCAAGGCTGCTGACGAACTTGATGCTGATCTTATTGTCACTGGCACGCATGGCCGTACTGGATTCCAGGAACTCATGCACCCCTCCGTGGCGGATCGCGTGTTGAAACACGGGCACCGCCCAGTCCTTATTGTTCCGCCCGAAGCATAGGAATGAAGCAGGTAAAGCAGGAATACTGAAGCATAAGGAATACTACGGTACGACATGTCGCAAAGAGCACTACGCTCCGTTAATGGTGCCCTGGGTTGGGTCACACTGTGGTGTATTGCTATTACCTCAGCACTCCTCTGGCCACTTTTCACAAACGGATACCTGCTGACGCGTGGCGGAGTATCCACACCGCACTCCTACATCACTCCCTCCGCACTGGGAATTGGCGATACCCTGTCATGCTCAGTTCCCCAAGACACGTTTATTGCTATCGTTTCCCACTTCATGGATGGCGGCCTGGCAGTAAAAATTCTTCTCTTCCTCGCTCTTATCTTCGCAGGTTTAGGCGCCGCCGGATTGGGGTGGTATTTTCTTTTCCCCGCCACACGTGGCCAAGCCCTCACCCAGGGACTTGCGGCCGCCACCTTCGGCATCTGGAACCCCTTCGTGGTAGAGCGTCTCCTGCAAGGACACTGGTCACTTCTTTTGTGTTACGGTGCGCTCCCCTGGATAGCCCTTACCGGAACAATGGTGATGTCCACCGGCCACTACACACGCCTCACTGCCTGGGCCGCATTAACCGCATCAATGGCACTAGCCGGGTTTACCCCCACTGGAGCCATTATGGGCATCCTCTTTGCCCTACTTTCAGTGGGGCTTCCGAAACGTCCCATTGATGTTTCTGAACTACGCCTAGCCATTGACCACACCTCCACCCCGCTAAAGTATTGGCAGTGACTCCTTACCATACTGGGGATCGATCTACTCGTTATTCTCCCCTGGCTCTACCCCACTATTTTGCATGTCGTAAAGTATGGTTCCGCCTCGTTTGCGAGCAGCGCCGATATTCCTACCTATGCCGCTCGCGGAGAGGGGCCCCTAGGGTCCCTCAGTACCTTCTTTTCTCTCCTGGGACTGGGCGGTATCTGGAATGCGGATGCTGTCCCCGCCAGCCGCTCCACGTTTTTTGTTTTTATTGCGCTTGTTATCCAGCTTGTACTACTCAGCATTGGAATATGGCGTTTCCGCAGATCCAAGACACGCCACCTGGTATATATGTGGGTGGGGGCCGGCATTCTAGGACTCCTAATTATCACATTCTTCTCCTACCCCGTTGGCCTGCACGCCGCCGAGTGGCTTGCAGAACATATTCCGGGGACGGAACTTTTCCGCGACGCCCACAAATGGATGGCGCTTATTATGCCCATCTATGCGGTCCTGGTAAGTTCCTGCGCCCGCGCCATCTACGAATTCAGCTACCGGCACACCCTCTTCGGGAAGCGCATTGATGCCCGCACCACCACAGCATTACTGTGCGTCCTCATTATTCTTCTGCTACCGGACGCACCCATCGCAACCGGACAGCATCTGCAGCCCGTTTCCTACTCTTCGTCCTGGAATGAGATCCTCAAAGCAGTCCACGATAGTGACGGCGACATGATGGTGCTCCCCAGTGGGCATACACGTATTTTTGAGGGCGGCAACAACCGCCCAGTACACGATCCCGCACCTTATCTTGTTCCCGTTGAGGTTTTAACAAGTAATGCGCGCCCGCTAGAGGCAGACTACTCCACCGAGGAAAAGACTAACCCGTCAGACGATACGCAGGAGCAGGACAATTCCTCTGCTCCGCAGGCTTCACCCATTACGCCAGTTACACCTGTTTCGTCTCCCTCATCTACGTCAACGACGTCACCGCCCTCGCCTGCCCATGAAGAAACGCGTGCAGACCAGGTTAACCAGGCTCTTTTAGAGGGCGCGCCAGCAGAAACCCTAGCTGCTCTGGGAGTGCGCTGGGTACTTATTGAGCACACTGTTGCGCCCGCAGTCCCAGACACTTTTGAATTCCGCAATGCGCTACGCGGTTTGGAACCACTGGTGACGGCACCGGACCTTACTCTTTACCGAGTACCCGGCACTGTAAGCCACAGTTATGCGCCAACGCATTGGGAGTGGTCACTAGCTTTTACCGCCCACGTTATCTGGCTTCTGCTGATCGTGGTGAGCTATGTGGCCATGTTCTGGCTTATTATCAAAGACCGTAAACACGCCAACAGCAGCAGAACACTATAACGCACTGGGCAGCCAGTGCGCCCGTTAGTTAATACTGGCAGGGTGTGGCGGCGGGAAAGCGTGCGGGAAGTACTTCGACGCTTTCTGTCGAATATCTTCCGGAGTGTAGATGTAAGGTAGCTTTTCCACTTTCCTGACGTTAGGGAGCGTCGCTTTTATTGTTGACACTTGGTACGGCACCCACGAGGAGATCGTGAAGAAAACAGTGTATCCACTCTGATTGGGAAGGAAGTAGGGGTTATAGAGTTTTGCCCCCCTGGCTCGGAATAAGAGTGTACCGATTAGTCCAGTTAATAAGGTCCTTCGAGTACCGCAGATAAATGTTGTCCCCACTGCCAAGAGTAAGCAACATGAAACGCTTAATACGAGGATTCCATTGCACAGACATTTCGGATGCTCTACCAGGGATAACAGGATATGCTGCAGACGGATCCCCCTGGACCCAGTCCTCTCCATCCCAGTATTCCCAGGAGTCTAGATCCTCAAAATCCTCAATGCGGACACGGGAAATATAACCGTCCCCCATGCGGCCACTAGGGGTACCGAATTCGTAGACATACTTCCCGTACTTCACAAAAGCACCCATTTGGAAGTTCTTAAAGCCGTCCTTGTTCGTCCGGTGAATACTGGTGGGAAGCCAGGTAGTGCCATAGTCGTAGGACTTATAGATATGGGAGAAGTTAGTTACCCACTGCCCCGGATTTCCCCAACTACGGACAGACATGAAGTCAATATACTGAACTCCGTTGATGGACAGTGCCGCGGTGGGAATCTTCGATAGTTCATTGTGTTTACCATGTCCACAATCAACAATTTCTTCGGCCTTATTTTCAAAACCAGTAAAGAATTTGGTGGTGCGAACATTGTAGGGATTACGAGTATCTGCCCACGCTAAAGCCGACCCGCGGAAACGGCTGAAGGGACCAAAGTGCCCAGGACCATAGTTATCACCGAATGCGATAAGGGTACGGCCATCACCAGTACTCCAGGTAATTCCTAGATCGGAGCTCCAAATACCAGCATCGCGGGAAACACTATTAGCAGCCCCAACTCCAACAAGTGGTTTGCCCACAACTTGTGCATCTCGAGATCTGATAATAGGGGCACTGGTATGGGGTCCCAGAGTAAGAGTGATATGCGCACGCGAGATACTTTGACGCGCTACTTTGACAGGTTTAGGGATAAGTTCTTTTCCCGCACGAGGAGGGAGATAGACGATGTGAAGGGGATCGAATTTGGAGAGATCCCGATGGAAGAGACGGTCGGGGAAAATGAGCCCTTTCAGGCGGTGGATAGCATTCGGAATATCTGAATGCTTCTTACCATTGTGGTTCTTACCATCATCGGGTTTTTCTGGGTGCTCATGGCGTTCTCGTTCACGCTGCGCAATTTCTGTGGCGCTCGGGTATCCAGCTTGGGCAGCGGTAACGGGGTCCTCAATGATGAGGGGTGGTTCAAGGGTTTCTGCGGCAGAAGCAGGAGTGGTGGGGGCAAAGAAAAACCCGGATATAAGTGTGACAGTGAGAGCGGCAGCGATGCTTGTACTGCCGATGCTCTGTGAGCGCACGATATTCTCCTTATGAGCGGTACAACCGTCTGTACTGTAGCGCCTATATTGTAGCGATAGTGCCCTCCACTACATCAGTAGTGGAGGGCACTATTTTCTTACTATGTATCGTTCTCAGGGGTAAACCCTAGAGACTCAACACATGTAACTAGTTCTTGGCGTCGGCAATACGCTGCTTGAGAGCCTCGTACTCGTCGAGAACTTCCTGCGGAACCTTCGGGCCGAGTTTCTTGAACCAGGCATCGAGGTCGGGAAGCTCGCGCTCCCAGTCAGCCTTGTGAACAGCGAGGGCAGCCTTAACGTCATCCTCAGTGTAGCCTTCGAGGCCGGTGAGGTCGAGATCCTCAACGCGGGCGGTCTGGCCGACGATGGTGTTGTCAGCTTCGACGCGGCCTTCAAGACGGTCAACGATCCACTTGAGGACACGGCTGTTGTCGCCGAATCCTGGCCAGAGGAACTTGCCATCGTCATTCTTGCGGAACCAGTTGACGTAGAAGATCTTGGGCATCTTGTCGCCGCCCTTTTCTCCCATGTCAATCCAGTGCTGGAGGTAGTCGCCAACGTTGTAGCCGATGAAGGGGATCATGGCCATGGGGTCGCGGCGGATGGAGCCAACCTTGCCCTCAGCAGCAGCGGTCTGGCCGGAGGAGAGGGTGGCGCCAATGTAAACGCCGTGGTTCCAGCTGTATGCTTCGGAAACCAGCGGAACGGTGTCGGGGCGACGGCCACCGAAGAGCATGGCGGAAACCGGAACGCCCTTGGGGTCGTTGAACTCTGCAGCGGTAACTGGGCACTGGGTAATCGGCACAGTGTAGCGGGAGTTCGGGTGAGCGGCGGTAACGTCGGAAGCAGGGGTCCAGTCGTTGCCGTGCCAGTCGGTGAGGTGTGCCGGCGGCTCGCTCATGTCTTCCCACCAGACGTCGCCGTCATCGGTGAGGGCAACGTTGGTGAAGATGCAGTTGCCGGGCTCCATGGAACGCATGGCGTTCGGGTTGGAGTCGTAGTTGGTGCCGGGGGCAACACCGAAGAAGCCGTTCTCGGGGTTGACGGCGTAGAGGCGGCCATCTTCACCGAAGCGCATCCAGGAAATGTCATCGCCAACGACCTCAGCCTTCCAGCCGGGGATGGTCGGCTGCAGCATGGCGAGGTTGGTCTTGCCACATGCAGACGGGAAGGCGGCGCAGATGTAGTAGGCCTTGCCTTCGGGGGAGGTGAGCTTCAGGATGAGCATGTGCTCAGCCATCCAGCCTTCGTCACGAGCCATGACAGAGGCGATACGGAGGGCGTAGCACTTCTTGCCGAGGAGGGCGTTTCCGCCGTAACCGGAGCCGAAGGACCAGATTTCGCGGGTCTCGGGGAAGTGGGTGATGTACTTGGTCTCGTTGCAGGGCCAGGCGACGTCTTTCTGGCCGGGGGCGAGAGGTGCGCCAACGGAGTGGACGCCACGAACGAATTCGCCGTCTTTGCCGATCTTGGCAAGAGCAGCTTCACCCATGCGAGTCATGATACGCATGGAGACAACGACGTAAGCGGAGTCAGAGATTTCAATACCGAGCTTAGGATCGTCGGCACCAAGGGGACCCATGCAGAAGGGGATGACGTACATGGTACGGCCCTTCATACAGCCCTTGTAGTGCTCGAGCATTTCTTTACGCATTGCATTGGGCTCAGCCCAGTGGTTGGTGGGGCCAGCGCCATCTTCGGTCTCAGAGCAGATGAAGGTGCGGGATTCAACACGAGCAACGTCAGCAGGATCGGAGAGAGCCAGGAAGGAGTTCGGCTTCTTCTCGGGGTTCAGCTGGGTGAAAGTGCCACCGTCAACGAGTTGTTTGGTTAGACGGTCCCATTCTTCCTGGGATCCGTCGCAGAAAACGACATGGTCGGGGGTCATAACCTCGGCCCACTGGGCGACGAAGTCAATGATTTTTTCATTCTCAGTGGGGATGGTTCCCTCGAAACCTGGAATGGTCTTTGCAGTCATCTGTCACTCCTACAAGTAATTGATGTCATGTTCCATGTTAGTAACGAATGACGATGAGAGCACATCTTCCTTGAGTGATTTGGAGGTAACATTCCCCCCTCAATGTGATTTAAAATACATATTTTCGTGACGGCTTCATATAAGTGCAGTTAGGTATTCCTATAAAAAGCACGTCAAACGCTACTTAATCGATACTCTACGCATCTAGCGTCGGAGGGTACGGAAGCTGCCAACGCTGATTAGTTCCGTCAAAACAAATGTTTTGCAGGTGGTCCACAATGCCATCCGCGTCCTCATCGCTGAAGACAAGCATGCCATCTTCATAACCCAGGGTTGCGCAGTGGTTTTCATCTATCTCTATGGCAAAACAAAGCTTCCCAAGTTCCATATACATTTCACCCGGACGTAATGCATCGATATCCCCATGGGTAATGGGACGTATAATTTCGTCCCCATTAGAGGCATACGAGGTAACACCTACCTCCCCCGTTGGATCAATAAGTCCTACTCCTACAGTTTGCGTAGGACCAGTCGTCATCTCACCCGGATTGAAGAATGTGATATCTGGCTCATACTCGTTGTCATAGTCCCAACACACCGCTTCATCGGTAATATATTCGCCGGTTTGCGGATCGATGGGGGCGTTCATGGGGATAGGAACCCACTCGTTTCCCATCGCATCGGTGACGACAAAGGCAGACCCAAGCCATGGGTCAAAAGGAATCTCGAAATCGGTCATGACGCTCTCCGCTCTACTTTCTGTTGGGAAATACTGCTGCTATTAGCCGCCGCACACGGGCGGGGCCACTGATGAAACTTGTACTTGATGGGAAATTAACTGGGGACTTAACGAAAACCACTGGACTCATAAAAGGTTCCCTTCCACTGGCTCAGCTACCTCTTCATGAGATTCTTCGACAGAACTACACGAAGCTGGACTACACGAAACTGGGTTAGAAGCTGCCGGGCTAGGAGCTGCCGGACTAGAAGATTGTGGTTGCTGATTCTGCTTGAGGATAAGCGCGACACGACGCGGAACAACCCGGTCAGCTGGAAACCCCTGACTCCGTAGCTCGTCAAAGGGGATACTGGCGAAAAACCAGTGCGCCATAAGCTCTTCCACACGCCGATTCATATCACCACGGATTCCGCTCACCAGCAGATTCCGTATTTTTTCCTGGTGTTGCCGGTACCGCAGCATAGCCACAATTCCCATAAACATGAATCCCACAACAACAGCTGCCAGGATCCACCAGGAACCATGCACATTCACCCCGGAATAGTCCAAGACAAGAACAACGCCGCGTACCACACCAAGACCCGCCGCAAGCGACAGGACTGCTGGGGCCACAACATCAAGCGCAATGTTAGGAACACTTTTCACCATGTCCTGCTGACTGCGGGAGACATCATCAACAGCCCGCACAAGATCCTGGGCTATAGCATTCCGCAACCGTGGCGGAACACTATCCCTAATACCCAGCTGCAATAGCGGAATAGTGTCGTAGGCGCGCTCCTTCCACTGCTCCATCGGCTGATTCTCGGATGGCAGTGCCTCCTGAATCCACCGATCAATCGCAGTTCGCACCTGCACCCGCTGAACACTGAGATTCTCATCGCGTTTCTTGCGGTAATCTTTTTCCACTTGAGTACACGTTTGTACCCACGCATCACTACCCATTTGTCCTCCGCAACATCAGTTCCAATGTTTCTGTTTGGAAACCACTTCCTGCTGCCGCATTCATCGCAAGAAGAACACTTCTCTCCGTGGATAGTTCGCGTGCACACCGCAAAGCCAAAGTATGAGCAGCTATCTCTGGATCCGACCAGTCAACAGGGGCGAGGACAAGCGGAACCGGGTAATCCTGCGGAAGCGGCGGCGCTATCCCCACCTGCACCACAAGATCCGGCCACTCCCCCACACGTTGCCGTGGCGACAATGCGCTCTTACCGCCTGACTGCCACAAGCCATACACACCAGCTTTAAACGTTGCCGCCGGAATGCACTGCGCCGATAAAGACGACGCCGGGGACATGACAGGGGTATCGCCGCGATAGCCAGAAACGACCTCAGTAGGTTGTTGTGCAGCCAATTCCCGCACAAGATGCTTCTGCAGATACTGGGCTACTACCACAACCGGAGGACGCGTCTTGGAACCATTCGTAGGGGGAGTTACTCCAAAACCATCGCCAGTAACAGCGATAAGCGCTGGTCGTGTACAGACAGACCGGAGAGCACCCGCCCATCCCGTAGCACACTCGTCATTGGTAATACCCGGCCACGACTGCAGCGCTAACAAGAGCGCACGCGCCAAAGGGCGAGCCGGCAGTGGAACCTGAGCAGGACCATACTGCTGTGCACTGGTAGATCGCATAGCCTGAGCAGACCGTGAAGCCTGAGCAGACTGTGAGGGGTATGAAGACCGCGTAGACATGTGCCCTCCTTTCGTGTGCACTAGTGTGCCTAATAGCGCGACAGTATTGGAGAGCTACTTTTGCTCATTATTAGGAAATAAGCAGGTCAGAGTACATAAATATAGGAAAAAAGATTTTTAAAAATTATTTTCTCCACCCCCATTAACCCCCTTACAACCCCACAAACACCCGCATATATAAGGGAAACGATCCTGTGAATCAGTGACATATCCGCAGCAAAAAGTGACATTTTCCGTCAAACAAGGAACGATGAGAAGGTGACTATGCGCCCAGACTCTAACTCCTCTACGCGCAACGCGCGCTGGAATGATCCTGCATACCGGGAAGCACTCGCCGCTGAAAAACGCGCCCACAACGCCAAACGCGACTCCTCCTCCCGGCTCTACCCCCGGGTGACGGCTTTCCGTGCCCGCAAGGGCGCTATTTCCGATGCCAAACAAGCCATCTGGGACGAGTATTTCCCCCAATTAGGAAAAGACGTCTGCGATGACCGCCTAAGCACCACCGACATTGACACGTGGTTTGGACGCACCGCCCCCACCGTCCTGGAAATTGGCTTCGGCACTGGCACCTCCACCAGCACCATGGCGAAAAACGAACCGGACATCAACGTCCTAGCGCTAGAAGTGTACAAGCCCGGCATGGCACAACTCCTGGCCCGCATGGTGCGAGAAGACATCCCTAACATTCGTCTGCTCCGCGGCGACGCCGTCGACATCATGGAAAGTATGCTCCCCAGCAACTACCTAGACGGCGTGCGCGTCTTTTTCCCCGACCCCTGGCCGAAAGCCCGCCACCACAAGCGTCGCCTCCTGCAACCTGGTACTTTCGAACTGATCGCCAGTGTTATGCGCCCCGGCGGTATCCTGCATGTTGCAACCGACCATGCTGAATATGCTGAATTTATAGAAGAAACCGGCGACGCTTGCCGCTACCTTATCCGGCGGCATGAGGGGCTTGCCACCCCCGCCCCCATGAGCCTGCAGCGCCCCACGACTAAATTTGAGGGGAAAGGTTTACGCGAAGGGCGCGCTATCCACGAGTTCATCTGGCAACGCCCGGAAGGAGACCCACATGACCAGTAACAGCACGCCTGCACGTGCACTTCTCATCTGGGACGCACCCAATATGGACATGGGTCTTTCCGCCATTGTGAGAGGCCGCCCCAACAGTTACCAGCGCCCCCGCTTCGACGCCGCCGGCCTATGGCTCCTCCAACAAGGCGCCGCAGTAGCCGCCGAAGAAAACTGCGACCCCGAGAACATCATCTGTGAAGCTACACTTTTCACCAACGTTAACGAGTCCAACATTGAGGGCATTCACTCCTGGATAGACGCCCTCCGCAACATAGGCTTCTCTGTTTTCGCCAAACCCAAAGAAACCGCCGATAGCGACGTTGACGAGGACATGCTCCGGCACCTCTCCACCCGTCTTGCTGAGGGCAACCTCAAACTTGTTGTTATTGCCTCCGCTGACGGCCGCAACTTCCAGGCCACCCTAGATGACCTCGCTGCGCAAGGAATACGCGCTATTGTGCTGGGCTTCGCGGAAGAATGCACATGGGCGATGGAAGACCCTAACCTTACCTTCGTTGACGTGGAAGAAATAGAAGGACTCTTCCAACATCCACTCCCCCGCATGGATCTTGAGCATCTCCCCAGCGGTGGCGCCTGGCTACAACCCTTCCGTCCCCTCCGCGCGCTCCTCCACCGCGCCACTGACCGCAGCGACTCCATCGTCCCCGATGACGACAAGCAGCACACTAGCCAAAGCAGTACCGATCCTCACACTAAGCACAATGATGAGAACACTGATGAGCGCAGTGATGAGCACCCCGAGGAGGCACTGAATGTTTAGCAAATGGGGCGAATTTGTGCAGCGCCACCGGGTGCTTGTACTTATCATCATGGTCGTGCTGGTTGCGGCACTTGGAGTTGTGGGACAGAAACTCCCCGACTACCTCAGCCAATCCGGATGGTTCGACCCTGCCAGCGACTCCATTACCGCCGCGGACACAGAAGAACACACATTTGGGCGCGACAATTCCGCCGACGTCGTCGTCATGTATGACGCACCCGCCGGAAAAACCGTTGACGATAAAGACTTTGCCAACACCGTCCAAAACCACCTGGACCAGCTAAAAAAAGACAACCCCACATACGTTGACGGCATTGCCAGCTACTGGAACACGCACCAGAGCATGCTGGTGACCAAGGACAAAAAACATGCCATGGCCTCCATCCGCCTGAAAGGCTGGGGCAATGACATCCTGAAAAACTACCGAAAGATTGAAGACCAGGTTCCCGTTAAGGGCGTCTCCCAACATATTGCCGGCCAAACCCCCGTCTCTGGGGCATTGGACACCGGCATGGCCAAGGACATTAAACGCTCCGAACTGATGGGTCTTCCGATTGTCGGTATTCTCCTCATCATTGTGTTCGGTGGCGTGTTGGCAGCCCTCCTGCCGTTGCTTGTGGGTGGCCTCTCCATTATTGGCTCCACCGGCATTCTCACTCTTATCAGTATGACGACGGAGGTCAACGCCTTCGCACAGTCCTGCGTTACCCTCATTGGCCTAGGCCTGGCCATTGACTACGCCCTCTTTATTGTGAGCCGCTTCCGCGAAGAAATGGCAGAGGGCTTCGACACTAGAACCGCCGTCACCCGAACTATTGCCACAGCGGGCAGAACTGTCACATTTTCAGCCATTATGGTGGGAGTTTCCCTCTCCTCCATGCTGATCTTCCCGCAGGCCTTCCTTAAATCCGTTGCCTACGGCACCATTTCTGCGGTGCTGCAGGCCGCCGTTTTCTCCCTCACCATTCTCCCCATCTTGCTGAGCTACCTGGGGAAGCACATTGACGCCCTCCACATTGGCAGGCGGAAGAAAGAACCCACCCCGCTGGAGCTCTATAACGGTTTCTGGGGACGCATCTCCGGCAATGCGATGAAACACCCCGCCGCCACCATTGTGCCCATTGTCCTCATTATGTTGGGGTTGGCTCTCCCCATGGGGAATCTTCAATTTGGTGGCGTGAACGAAACGTATCTGCCGCCCGATAACAAGACTCGCCTGGCGCAGGAAGCATTCGATAAAGAGTTTCCAGAGATGCGCACCAACCCGGTGAAAGTGGTTATTACTGGTTCCACGGGTGTGCAAACCGGCGCTATCTTAGCGGAGATTAACCAGGTCAAGGGCCTCACCGGCGACTTCCACGTTGTGAAACAAACACCTGTGGATAAAGACGGCAAAGCCATCACCGTCCTCCACTCCGGCGTTGTTGACATGAAAAACAACTCGAAAGTAGTGGGCGACATCCGCGACAAACTGGACATGCTCTACTCCGGCGGCGGCACCAGCCAATTCGCCGGCACCAACATGGACGGCTCCCACGCCTACGTAGGCGGTAACCCCGCCCTGGAGAAAGACTCCATTGACGCCCTGCTGAAGCATTTACCAGGCATGGCCATATACATGCTGGTGGCTATTACCATCCTCATGTTCCTCACCTTCGGATCACTAGTATTGCCCATTAAGGCAATCCTTATGACCCTCCTCTCCATGGCCTCCACCCTGGGTATCCTCACCCTCATCTTTATTGACGGGGTGGGCGCCGACGCCCTCAACTTCACCCCCGGCCCCATGATGAGCGCCGTCCTCGTCCTTATCGTGGCTATCCTGTTCGGCCTATCTACCGACTATGAAGTGTTCCTGGTCTCCCGCATGGTGGAGGCGCACGCCGCCGGACACAGTACCCAAGAGTCGATTCGCTTCGGCACGGCCTCCACCGGCCGCATCATTACCGCCGCAGCCACCATCATGATTGTGGTGACGGGCGTCTTCGGATTCTCCGAAATCGTCATGATGAAATACATTGCCTTCGGCATGGTAATCGCCCTCTTCCTGGACGCCACCATTGTGCGTATGCTGCTGGTTCCGGCCGTCATGCGGGTACTGGGTGACGATAACTGGTGGGCTCCCGCAGGCATGAAACGGGTACAGCACAAGATTGGTTTGAAGGAATCCGAACTAGACGACTCCACCCTGTCCCTTGTGAACTTCGCTACCGGCACCGAGCTTGCAGCGGTTAGTGCAACCAGTGCGGACGCGAACGCGGAACGTTCTGCCCGACGCATTAAAGATCCCACCCTACTGCAGGATATTTCGACGGATACGGGCTTTAGCGAACCCCGCACTTTTACTGCCCAGCAGATAGCCGACCACGTATCGGCCGACGACCAAGCACCTGCCAGCGCCGATAATGGCACCGTAGCCAGCCCTACAGATGGCGAGAATGCTACCGTCACCACGGATAATCGTACGGACACTACGAACAATGCGGGTACGGGTAATACAGGTACGGGTAAAAAGCATAAGAAATCACATGGTTTCTTCGGCCGCCGTCGTGCCCGTAAAGATGCTGAACAGCGACAGGCCGTCGAGGATATTCGCCGCTCCCAGCGGGAAGCCCAAATGCGTGCACAGCGGGAAGCCCAGGCAGCAGCCCAAGCAGCAGCGCTCGATGCGGCGACATCGAACCCCTATGAGGATTTCAACACCGGCGAGAATACAGCCGATGATACGGCGATTAGATCCCGCATGGACGACAATTACGGTGAGCTTTTCCAACATACGGATACGCAACGCCAGTCCTACCACACGGACGAGTATGAAACCGTTGACACATCTCGCCCGGGGCTACATCCCGTTTCTCGCCCAACGGCGCGAGCACGTAGACTGGATAACCACGTGAGTAACCGCAGTGGCCACACTAGCCGCCTGCATACTCTTACTCCGCATACTGAAAACACGACTCCCCACAGTCGTACTCATAACACTGCTCAAGCAGACAAGACGGATACGCCCTCCAGTAAAACCACACACAAGAAGAACAACAGCAGTAACAGTGGCAGCTGGGTTGACTCCCGTAATGAAGGACAACCCATCACCACAGAAGAACTTATGCGACGCCTACGAGAGGATAACGAAAACTGACGGAAAAGGAACTCCCTGACATTAACGACATCAGGGCACCCTACGTCCCCTCCTTGCACACGAGCAAGCATGGGACGCAATCCGCAGTACCTGAAAAAGCAGTACCTAAAAAAACAATATCCACTAGCACCGTCGCTAATATTTCTGACGACGTTCTAGCAGAGAGTCCCCTCAGTAGCACTACCAGCAACGCTGCCAACAATACTGCCACCAACACTGCCGATGACGTCCTAGAAGATGATTCTACTGACCCCGGAACGTTCTATGTTGAGACAGTGACAGACGAAGACGGCTCCACCCATGTCACTGGACCAGCAAAGAAAAAATCCAAAAAACACCGCCCTTCAAAAATAAAGAAGTTCTGTAAGGGCGTGAAGAGCACGTGGAATGCTATTCCACGCTGGATCCGCTCCTTCATTATGCTGGCCATTCTGGCTGCTATCCTCTTCGTTCTCTACGAACGCACACCCTTCTTGAAAGATGCGTTTGTCGCTATCCGCACCGCGAACTATTGGTGGCTGGCGGCATGTATAGCTGCCGCGATGGCCTCCATGCTGTCGTTTGCGGCGGTCCAGTGGACGCTGCTGCGGGCGGCCGGCGTGCACTCCCCCTTCTGGAAAAATACCGCCATTGTTTTCGCCTCGAATGCACTCTCCGGCTCCATACCGGGTGGCCCCGTCCTGGGAACAGCACTAACCTACCGGGAAACCCGAAAACTTGGGGCCAGCACTGTGGTGGCCACCTGGCAGTTGGTTGTTTCGGGTGTTCTGGCTGGCGTGGGCCTAACCATTCTGGGGTTAGGTGGCTGTATTTTTGTTGGCACCACCTCCAACCCGTATCTTTTATCGGCGGCACTAGTTGCCCTCATTGCGGTACTGGCAATACTGCAGTGGGCCATGCATAATCCCAAACTTATCGAGGGCCGTATTCGCCCCATTGTTGCGTGGGTGCAGAAGAAACGCCATAAGGATCCGCAGCCTGCCCTGGATAAACTGCACTCCACGATGGAGCAGATGGATGCAGTGGAACTATCCCAGAAAGAATTACTGAAGTCTTTCGGCTGGTCTTTCTTTAACTGGATAGCAGACGTAGCCTGCATGGGGTTTGCCGCCTATGCGGTGGGAGCGCACCCCAGTGTGGGTGGTATGGCCATCGCCTATGTATCCGGCAAGATTATTGGTACCGCGCCCGTCACCCCCGGTGGTGTGGGTACCGTTGACGGCACTCTTGTGTGGGCTTTGACGTTGGGTGGTTTAACTGCCGCTAACTCCCTGGCAACAGTGCTGGTGTATCGCCTTGTCAGTTTTGCTCTGATGGTGCTTATTGGCTGGATACTGGTGTTTGTTCTTTTCCGCGGGTCGGAGAAAACATCCTCCCTGGAACTCGACGATGCGGCTGCGGGCACTTCCACGAACGACACCAAAAATGACGCTAAAGACGATGCTGCAGACAACACTGCGGACGATACTGCAGCTAAAAAAGCAGCCGCTACGGGCAAAACAAGCCACACTACAGACGATGCTGCACACTGCCAATAAGCAGTGCTAAACAACACGCATTACTTTTTAGATGCGGAGACAACACCGGTGGCGGCGAAAGCACGCAACTGTTGCATGGTGCCACCAAACTTGTTGGTGTCAACGTTTTGGGCTTGAATCCCATCAATTCTAGTTTGTGACGAGTACTGCCAGAACGTCCACGTTTTCCAGCCGCCAGGCAGTGGCAGTGTGGGGCTTTGCTTGCCGTTGTAGTCGGCAATCCAGAGGGGGAAGCTGGTGAAGTCGGAGGTGTTCCCCATCTGGTTCATCAAGAAAGAACGGTAACTGTAGATGATGGGTTTGCGACCTATCCGGTTGTAAGTTTCCTGAAGGAATGTGCGCACCCACTTATTCAACTGGGCAGCTGTAAGACCTTTTGCTTCCTCAATATCCAGCACGGGGGGCAGGGAGGCGCCGCCTTTTACCTTGATAACATCGGCAAACATGCGGGCTTGGGCGGCGGCATCGGTGGACACGTCGGCATAGTGATAGCCGCCCATGAGCACCCCGTTGCCCTGCGCGGCCATCGCGTCGTTAACGTAGTACTCGTTCTTGTAGTGAGTGCCTTCCGTCGCCTTCACAAAAACATACGCGTAGCCGGCTTTTTGCACGCGCTTGAAGTCCACGTCTGCCCCATTGGGGTGCTGCCAGGAGGCAATATCAATACCGTTGGGCATTTGTGCGTAGGGAACATTGGGTTGGGTGGTGACGGGGACCGGCTGCGCCACTCGGACTGGGGTGGTCGCGCTACTGAGTGTGTTAGCCCAGGCGGATGCGGGGGCGGGGGCAAGGGTGAAGTGACCGAGACTGACACCGGAGGTGACGGGAGCTACCAGGAGAGTGGTGGAGAGTCCAAGGGTAGCTAACACGGGAACCAATCGCGTTCTCATAATTATCAATAGTAACTTTTGCCCCTGCATTATCACAGTTTATTTCTCATTTGATTACCCTGGCTACATGAACATTCCCAATAGCACAGCCAACAACACCGCCAGCAACACTAGCGATACTGCCAGCGGCAGCCGCTCCGGCCTTACTTTGGAGGGGCAAGACCTCTCCATTCGCCCCGCCGACGACCTTTTCCACCACGTCAACGGCACCTGGCTGGCCACCCACGAGATTCCCGCCGACCGCGCTCTCGACGGCGCTTTCATCCAACTCCGAGAGGACTCCGATGCCCGCGTCCGCAGCATTATTGATGACGCCGACACACACTCCCGCATTGGCGCCCTCTACCGCTCCTTCATGGACACTGAGCGGCTTAACTCTCTTGGTCTTACCCCGCTAGAACCCGACCTCGCACTACTTTCCACCGTTACTGACCACCGCAGCATGGCTCTCGCCCTCGCCGAACTGCAGCGTGTGGGCATTGGTGGGCTCCTGGGTGTCTTCGTTGACCAGGACGCAAAAGACCCCAGCCGCTACGTTGTGTACCTCAGCCAATCCGGGCTTTCCCTGCCCGACGAGGCCTACTACCGGGAACCCCAGCACGCTGATACTCTCGCCGCCTTCCACGACCACGTTGCCACCATGCTGGAACAGACGCAGCTCCTCCGCCGCGTTCCCCTCACCAGCGACCTCACCCCAGCAGCTGCCGCGGACGCCATCGTCGCCCTAGAAACCGCCATCGCCAAGCACCACCTGGATGCGGCCAGCAACCGGGAAGCGGAACTCCGCTACAACCCCACCACCTTCGCCAGCATTGCCGCCACCGCAGACTACGACGGCTACCCCGTGGCCGAATGGTTCAGTGCAGTAGCCGCACCCCACGCCAGCGACTACACCGGCACCGTCATTGTGCGCCAGCCCGAATTCCTAGCCGGTGCCAGCACCGTATGGGCGGACACTCCCCTCCCCACACTGGCCGCCTGGGCTGTGTGGCATATTCTTAACGCCCGCGCAGCACTGCTTACGGAAGATATTTCGCGGGCGAACTTTGCGTTCTTCGGGACGAAACTCTCCGGCACGGAAAAGCAGCGGGAACGCTGGAAGCGTGGTGTTTCCCTCACCAGTTCCCTCCTGGGTGAAGACATTGGCCGCGTCTATGTGGAACGCCACTTCCCACCGGCCTATAAGGAATCCATTACCCAGCTGGTGAAGAATCTGCTGGAGGCCTACCGCGTCTCCATTCGTGACCTGGACTGGATGACTCCCGCTACCCGCCAGAAAGCCCTGGATAAGCTGGATAAGTTCACTATTAAAGTGGGTTACCCGGATAAGTGGCGCGACTACAGTTCCGTCCACCTGGATCCTGCTGACCTGGTGGGTAACTGCCGCACGATGACGCGTTTCCTTGACGACTACGAGTGGGCAAAACTAGGCAAGCCGGTGGACCGCACCGAATGGTTCATGAATCCGCAGACGGTAAACGCCTACTTCAACCCGGTGATGAACGAAATCGTTTTCCCGGCAGCTATTTTGCAGCCGCCTTTCTTCGACGCGGAAGCAGACGACGCCGCTAACTATGGTGGTATTGGGGCTGTTATTGGCCACGAGATTGGCCACGGTTTCGACGACCAAGGCTCCAAATACAATGGTGACGGCTGCCTGGACAATTGGTGGACTGACGACGACCGGGCCGCCTTCACCGAACGCACCAAGCTCCTTGTGGACCAGTACAATGCCCTCACCCCCACTGGCCTGGACCCGCAGGTGTACCACGTAAACGGTGCCCTCACCTTGGGGGAGAACATTGGCGACCTGGGCGGACTCTCCATTGCGCTACTGGCCTACGAGCTGGCTCTGAAAGCACAGAGTATTGATGATGTTGCTGACGCTCCCGTCCTGGACGGTATGACGGGCTTGCAGCGTGTTTTCTACAACTGGGCTACCGTGTGGCGCACCAAGATCCGCAAAGAGCAGGCCATTACCTATCTGTCCGTGGATCCGCACTCGCCTGCGGAATTCCGCTGCAACCAGATTGTTCGCAACATTCCGCAGTTCTATGAGGCATTCCAGGTGCAGCCGGATGACGGCATGTGGCTGGCGGAAAACCAGCGGGTACGTATCTGGCGCTAGTAGGCGCCCCTCATAGGCATGACGCCCGGGCGTTTAAAACACTGGCGCCCGGGTGTCTAGTAAGCACTGCCCTAGTAAGCACTGTAGGCGCCCGGCGCCCAGTCTCCCATGCCGTCATTTTTCGAGAGGACTCCCCGCGAGTTGACGACGCGCACAACGTCGCCGAGCAGCCAGTGCTCAAAGAACCAGCGGCCATTATCCATGGACACGTTGAGGCAGCCATGCGATGAGTCGTAGTGCCCCTGCGCTGCCATGGACCAGGGGGCGGCGTGGAGGAAGATGCCGGAGTAGGTCATTCGCAGCGCGTATTCCACGTCGGTGCGGTAGCCTTCGGGCGCGGTGACCGGCACACCATAGGTGGAGGAGTCCATGATGATGTGTCGGTGTTTATCCCCAATGTAGTAGGTGCCGTTGGGGGTTTCGTGCCCGGGTTTGCCCATGGAGGTGGGGACGTGGCGGATAACTTTGCCGTCGGAGTAGACGGTAATCATGTGGCTTTTATCGTCGGCGACGGCAACGTGGCGGGCACCAATGTGGAAGGTGCGGACGCTGTCACCTACTTTTACCCGCACGGTGGTGTGTTGGGGCCAGAAGGAGGTGGGGCGCCAGCGTAGTTGGGTGGGGCTCCACCAGCGGAAGTAGCCGCGGATATCGTAGTGCTCTTTCTTAGAGTTAAAAACGTCTACGGAAACGAATCGTTCTATACGCCCAGGATTTTTGGGCGGCTGGTTAAAGGTGATGATAATCGGCTGCCCCACGCCCACGGTGGTGTTTTGAACGGGGTTGATGGTGGCGGGCTTAAAGTTGGCTCGTTCTATGCGGGGTGGTTCTGGCTCCGGTGTTCCCGGGTGGGGGAAGGGGAAGTCAATGGCGTTGGCGGCGGTTGCTGAGCCCAGTGCAAGAGCTACTGCACCAGCTAGGGCCGCCACGGTGCGGTATGTCACAGTACGGTGTGTCACGGTACGGCGTGTGTTCATTGTCATGATGTGAGTAATCCTTGCATGGTTACGTGTTGCGTAGTTAATACGTGGTTAATACTTATATTCCCCAATATAGCGTTGCCCCTAAATATAGCGATCGCCGGTTCCGCGAGGGGGGATGGCGAAACCGGCGATCTTTGGCGTTGGCTTACAGAGTCAAATTGGGGGGTGCGCGACTCTGCAATCAGCTATCGGCTCAAGCAACAAGTGCGATCCGCAACGCCACGGATTTACCTTAACAGACAATACGACGCCACGGGCAACTTCCTGAAAATTTACTCACTATAGGAGAACACCAGGTGGCACCGCTAATCACGGGACAGATACGGGGCAGACGCGGCCCAATGCACAGGCAGAGACCAGGGCATTCCTTGAGATTACTTGGAGCCGTGTGGCTTACGCACCACCATGAGGGGAACAGGGGCTAGCCGCAGCAATGCCCGTGATGTTGATCCCAATAACATGCCGGTAAAACCACCGCGGCCGTGGGATCCTACAACGATCATGCGGGCACCGTCGCCGAGTTCCGCCAATGCGGCTTCGGGGGATTCCCGCCGAATGACAATTTCGGGGGTAGTGCCGTGGTAGTCTCCCTTGCACTCCTCCAATTCCTGCTGGACAAGTTTCCGCTGTTCTTCCTTGGCTTGCTCCCAATCTATGTCGGAGAGGTTCACTCCGGCGAGGGAGGAGGACACGGCACGGTCCAGCCACGCATTCACAGCAACAAGGTTGGCTCCGTAGGCTTCTGCCTCCGTATAGGCCGCTTGCACTGCCAGCGCGGAAATGTCGGATCCGTCCGCACCCACCACAATGCGGTTATTCTTGGCGCTTAAATCCATGTTTTCGCGCACAATAACCACGGTGCCGTGGGCGTGGTGAACCAGGGAGGAGGATACCGACCCCAGGAGAGCACCAGCGAAACCACCTAGCCCGCGGGAACCAATGACCACCATTTCTGCTTTCTTCGACAATTCCAGCAGCATGGTGATGGGGTTGCCCTCATGAATCTCCTGCATGATGTCAATATCCGCATCAACTTTTCGGATCTCGTTCACAGCCTCGTCCACAAAAGTCTGTGCTTGCCCCTCCAACTCGTCAAACACTGCGGTTGACGGCACCATGCCTTCTGCATAGAGGAATTGGGGGACAACATAGGCGGCTGCCAGCAGAATGGGCAGCTTGCGGACGTGAGCTTCCTGCGCCGCCCACTGCACCGCCAGCTTTGACGGGTCGGAACCATCTACACCTACAACAATGCCTACGGTTTCATCACTCATGACGCTGCTCCTTCCGGGATCAGTGCGGCAGTACTGCGCACAGTAATACGGCCTAGCTATGCCCTTCATTCTAGAGGGCTTGGGGACCTAAAAAGGCTTAAATGAGAACGAATGACAAGCAAATTGCTGTACTCACGTACACTGCAGCTATGGGCACTCCACACCACCCCACCCCACATCGACCGCTCCCCCTCCGTGACGGTGTGGACCCAGTCTGTTTCCGTCTCCCCCAGCATTTACCACCCGAGTGGGAGGGACGCCCCGCCGTCGATATTCTTTTAGAACGCTTCGACCGCTCCCGCGATTGTCTTGCCGCACAGCTTGCCGCCGGCACCATTGTTGACGATGACGGCCACCGCATTACCTCCCACACGCCCGCCCGTGGTGGTCTTGCCCTCTGGTCCTACCGGCCACTGCCTGCCAGTGAGCCCACAGTTCCCCTCACCATGCCGGTGCTCTACCGCGACGATGACATTCTTGTTATCGACAAGCCGCACTTTCTTCCCACTATTCCGCGTGGCCGCTACGTTACCCACACTGCCCTCGTCCAGTTACGCCGCCAGCTGGCTGCCGCCGGGGATACGGAGGCGGCGGCCCTCATTACTCCGGCGCATCGGCTCGACCGGCTTACCGCTGGTGTTCTCCTTTTTACGGTGCGGAAGGAGGTACGGGGGCTCTATCAGACGCTTTTCACCCGGGGACTTACCCACAAAACCTATTTCGCTATTGCGCCACTCCCCCAGCCCCCGTTTTCTAGCTCGCCCCCGTTTTCTAGCTCTCCGTCTGCGCACTCTCACTCTTCGTCTCTTCGCCCCCACCCCGCACGGCAGCAGGACGCTGCACTCCCCTTACTCGATGGCCAACCCGTCGAGGTACATAGCCGCATTGTGGTGTCGCGCAACCGTCTTGACTGCTATGAGGAACCCGGTGAACCCAATGCCCACACCACTGTGGAACTGGTGGATAGCCGTGGCGCATACGGTCTTTACCGGCTTACACCACACACTGGGAAAACACACCAACTACGAGTACACATGAATAGTTTGGGGCTCGGTTTAGTGGGCGATCCCCTCTACCCAGTTGTGCTGGACGATGGCCCCGACCACCCCGAGGACCCACAACGCACTCTGCAACTCTTGTCTGCAGAATTAAATTTTCCTCAGCCTCACCAGACAAGCAACGCCGCACGCTGCACATATCGCAGTAAGCGCACATTGCAATGGCCAGACGGCACCCCCACGATTCAGTTTCACTACTAGACTGGGGAACGAGCCTTTTATTAGTGACCGTTAACACGTCAAACAATAGGGCTTATAAATATGACGCTTTCCCCACTCCCTTAAGGGGAGAGAGGCACACTAGTGGTCTTTAGAAAACACCATATTACGCAACAAATAAAGAAAGAGGATCCACCATGGTAGACAGGGTGGAGGTATTCGTCGATACCTCATATTTACTAGCTAGTTTTTACAATTCCTGGACTACTGGCGCTCGAGCCCAATTAGAAATAGACTTACCAGCCGTCACCGACCACCTTAATACGATAGTTAGCAACAAACTCCACCTGCCCGTCCACCGTCAACTCTGGTATGACGGTATCCCCGACTCCGGCCCCCACCGCTACCAGCGCACCCTCCGCCACATTGACGGTGTGCAACTGCGCGCCGGACAACTTATTGAGTGGGGCGACCGCCGCACCCAAAAAGCAGTTGATACTCGCCTTGTAGCCGACATGGTTCTACGCTCCATTCGCGGACTGGTCAGTGACATTGTGCTGGTCTCCGGCGATGCAGACATGATCCCCGGTGTGGAGGCCGCCATCGACCATGGGGTACGCGTGCACCTTATTGGCTTCGGCTGGGACTCCATCTCCAACTCCCTCCGCTCCGCCTGCGACACCGTCACCGTACTGGATCCGCGCGAGGATTTCGCCGACTGCATGCACATTGACGTACTGGATCCCTTCCACACTGACAACACCAGTGAGCACAGTGACCTGGCCACAGATGGCCAGACTAACGGCCCGGCTGATAGCGGGACTGGCAACCACTCTGAGCAGGGAAACTCCGACATATCTAGCCCCGTCAGCTCTAGTGACGCTGCTAACACCACCGGCAGCACTGCTGGCAATACCGGTGAAGGTACTGCCGCGGATATGCCTGGTGACATGGCTCATTCTTCGACGGCTACCCACCCCTATGCAAGCACCGGCGATACTGCAGACGAGGACGAGAACACTGATGGTGCCAATGTTCCACCGACAGCGTCACCAACAGCACCACTGACACCGCCGCCAACAGCGGTACCACCAGTACCGACGCCACTACCGATGCCAGCACCGATGTTAGTGCTACTGATAAGTCCGTCAACAGTTTCGCTGACGATAGTGCCATCAGCACTACTGATAGTGCCGATAGTTCTCTCCCCGCAGATACTTCCTTGCAATCCTCTCAATCCTCGCACGAGGACACTATGTCGGGAGCGACTGCGGATCTTGATGACGACGATGATGTCACCTCCACTGCGGCAGTTGAGGCTGCCAACAAGGCGAAAGCCAACAATGCTACGCCTGAAACAAGTGCTCAGCCTGACGCTGCACCCGATACCCCCGTGGATGCGGAACCTGCCAGCGAGCCAGTTCACCGTCCCTCCCCCGGCATGATGGCACAAAAACGTCGCCCGCCCCAGCGGTCCCGCTATGTTCCCCTCCCCTACGACGAAGTGTGGGAGAGCGCCGGGAACCAGACTCCTTTTGATATTGGGCAACAGTACGCCATCTGGTGGTACAACAATGCTGCTACTTTAGATCAGCGTGGTAGTGCCCATATTCTGACGGGTGGCGGTCTGCCGGCAGAAATCGACCGGCCATTGCTACAGTTTGCCTGCCAGATACTGGATGCCTACACGTTAAGTGATGCTCAGCGTGTTAACCTGCGTGATGGGTTCCACATGGGTATTCGCGGCATCATCATGGGTGGATAAGAAAAACCAGCTATAGACCAAGAGAGCAAGCGGTGCCCCGCCGGGATAGGAGCGGGGCACCGTATGCATTTCTCAGGAGAGAGTTACTAACACCTAACTCGAGTGGGAGGGCATGGTATGGTGCGAGGCCATGACACGCCCCCCTCCCACGGTTAGAACTTGAGGGGTGACTTTACCGGGTAGAGGGTGTTCATACCCTCCTTGGTAGCCCAGGAAGCGCCCCAATGCTGTCCGGTACGCTTATCGGACTTGTTGTTAACAAAGAACCAGTCGGCCTGTGCGAACCTCTTATTGAGTTCGACAACCACGTAGCCGTGCTTAGAGCACTGGCTCCACTGTACGTGCTGGTTGGCGAGCTTGATGGCATCATCGACGGTGGTGAAAAGACGGTCACCTTCGGGGATACGAACGTGCGTCTTGTCGTAGATAATATCATCGACGTTAGCTGCCGTGATGGAAGGTCCAACAAATTCAACAGCCACTTTGCGGCCGTTCATATTGCCGTCGAACTTCTCGTAGATGTGGTTGGCGAACGACATGTGAATATCGCCGGTAACTGCCACCACGTTCTTAATGTTGTGCTGGGCAATCATGGTGGTCAGGCGGTAGCGGTCCCACTGGTAGCCGTCCCACTGGTCCGAGTTGAAGATAACGCCGTGCGGCGGGTTGCCGGTCTTTTCGGCCAGGAAGTCCGCAATGTCGGGGTTCAGTGGCGGAATCTGTAGCGGGGCCATCATGACCGGGTTTCCGATAACCTTCCACAGGCAGGGGCTGTTCTTGACGTTGTCGCGCAGCCACTTCATCTGTTTCTGGCCACCGATGGTGTGGTTCGGGTCGTCCTGCTTGAACCAGTTCTGCTTGGTGCGGTAGTTGCGCAGGTCCAGGGCGCTGAGGTCCATGAGCTTGCCCCAACGGAAGTAGCGGTAGAGGTGCTGGCCGTCGGTGAGGCTGTTGACGCGGGTGGGCATCCACTCGAAGTAGGCTTTTTCGGAGGCGTGCTTACGCTCGTGCCAATTGCCTTCTTTACCCTCAGTGTGGTTGACGGCGCCTTCTAGGTAAGCATTGTCGGCGGACTCGTGGTCATCCCACACGGTGATGAAGGGGTACATGGCCTGGCAGCGCTGCAGATCCGGGTCGGTCTTGGTGTTGGCGTGGCGGCCACGGTAGCGGTTGAGGGTCATGGTTTCGCCGTCGTACTCATGGCGGCGAACACGGCCGTAAGCGCCGGTGTACTCGTTGGTCTTGTATTCGTAGAACCAGTCGCCCAGGTGGACGATGAAGTCCAGGTCGCCACGGTCGGCGAGGAAACGATACGTGGAGTAGTAGCCAGCTTCCCAGTTGGAGCAGGAAAGGAAGGCGAAGCGAACGCGTTCCGGCATGGAAGCGTTGGAGGGGGCAGTCTTGGTGGCGCCCACGGGGGACACGGCGCCCTTGGCGGGGCCGTCGAGAACAATGAAACGGTAGAGGTAGCGAGTATTGGGACGCAGACCGGTGGCGTCAACCTTCACGGTGAAGTCGCGTTCGGGGCCGGTAGTTACTTCGCCGGAGCGAATAACGCGGCCAAAGCGGCGGGAGCGGCCCACCTGCGGGGAGACTTCCCACTTCACACGGACGGGCGTACCACGCATAGAACCGGGGGTCCAGGTGGGTTTCTGGGTGACGCGAGTCCACAGGATAACGGCATTCGGCAGGGGGTCGCCGGAGGTGATGCCGTGGACAAAGACATCTGTGGAGTACGGTGAGGTCGCTTTCTGTGGAGCGTTTCCGTCCGGAGTGTCCTTGACCTTACGGAATTTGTCCGTCAGTGAGCCAGCATTGGCGGATGTGGCGGAGGCAGTGGGGAGGACGGCGGCGGAGGCACCAATGGCGATGCCGGCGGCGGAAGCCTTCAATACACTGCGGCGTGAGAGAGCCTTATCGGGTAGTTGACGATCCGAGGTATTCTCGTTCTTCTCCGAAGAATGCATTTCTTGTGTTCCCATAGCTGCCATTCTAGGACACTTCATGAGCGGTGAAATTAATCGATACAGCATTCTCAGCAGGTATTGTCTCAGTATTCACGCGGTAAACGGAAGAATTAACTATATATACACTTTATAGACACATACTATTAAGACGGGATTAGCGGTCCGTGGGCACTACAAGATCTTT
>NZ_QFOZ01000008.1 GCF_003241315.1 Lawsonella clevelandensis | reverse complement strand
TTACCAGAACCTGTAGCACCAATACATAATCCATGCGGCCCCATACCGCCCTGTGCCGATTCTTTAAGGTCTAGATAAACAGATTTCCCTTCATCATCAAGACCAATAGGGACGCGAAGACGGTCTCGCCCCACCTTCAACGCCCAATCGCGTTCTGGCAGGAAATTCTCTACCGATCCCATACCTATTAGGTCGAAAAGATCTGTCCGTGCTACCTCATCGGAAGCCTCATCATCACCATTAACAACTGCACTGTCGTTTGTTGTATAACCAGCCAAACGCCAAGCAATAGCGGCGGCAGTGGCATAGCTCAACTCGTCGGCCTTGCCTAATGGACAAGATTCGCCATGAAACCACACACTGACGATGCCATCATCTGCTACTTCCAGATAAAGGCCTGTTTCTGTGTGCTCAACCTCTGGAAGTATTGCGACAATATGCGGGAAATACGATCCATAGTTACGAAGGAAATCCTCACTATCAGTGATGAGCAGAGTAGTTCCCTGCTGGGGTAAATCCTCACGTAAATCAAAAGTCTGGTGGAGAAGATTAAAAGGGTAAAGCTCATAGTCGGAGCGGCGAACTGTATGAGGAAGCCATTTCAACAGCTCCGGCCATTGTGGATCTTTACACGCTAATACAACATGACAATCCTCGGGATGATGTGTAAGGAAGAAGGTCATAAGCATAGACCGAAAAAGACTCTCCGACCGTTGCTTCTCTCCACTTACTACGCATCGAGTAAAGCCTCGCAGACTGACCACAATGGGCATGTCTTCAATAGTGTTAGCAGTGTCCGAAAAAAGGCGGAGTGCACTTACCGAAACAGGCTCTAGATCTTCTTCTCGAGGAAGCTCCGGAAACACAAAATGATCATCGGTGGAAACGAATCCTGTTCCTACGCGGAAGCAAAGAAATGAATCATCATCTTCTCGGATACTCCACAAATACCGGTCATTGAGGTATCCCTGGTAGCGAGAAGGATGCGGAAAACGTAGCACCTCTTCATTTCTCACAAGTTTGTGAAGTTCTTGCCGTTCGTCATCCAGATCAGCCAGGTACCGTAAATATTCCTGCCGACGCCGAGCAATTTCCTGCATAACATTCCCTCCACCCAAACTGGTAGAGATCATAGTGCCAGCAGAAGCAAGCATCATGACAGGGAACATCAGCATCATCGGGCTCATACGACCACCGGATTTAGCCATCCAAATAATTGACCCCAGTACGCCAACCACCATAACAATAGGCATAAGTTTGGGAAGAAGAGGCTGAGATTCCTGCGTCGGAATCTCGGGGGCAAGCTCAACATCGACGCTAGAGGCATCACCACTTGTACGAGCGGGTAGCGTACGACCATGGAAAAACCGAGTTGCTCCAGTTCGAAAACCTGTTATTCCACGCGTGGAGCGCGCCCCTGTATCCCCTTGTGACACAGCAGAATGAGAGCTTGAAACAGCTGATCCTTTATCCGAATCAGACGATGACGATACCTCAGGCACGAGTAGCTAATTCCCTTATGTGAATAATACGAACAAAGTGAACGTGCCTGATAGTAGAAAATCATTGCGCCTTATGGGCGAGCTACATTTCTAAAAACTCTTTTTATTTTCCTCAAAAATATACTTTTACCTGCATTTTTTCTTATAAAAAAGAAATTAAAAAGAAAGTAGAAGCCCCACAACGCGACACTATCGACTATTACTAGCAACGTTTGTGTATTGAGAAACCACTCTCGATACATCAGGTACCTCCCCACAATTACAAGGAGATTATTAGTGGTTGCGCTCCGCGTCATCGTCCATACCCCGTATGAGAGAGTAGCTCTCGCTATCCCCTCTACTCTCTACCCCTCTGAAGCCACCTTTTTTGTTCAATTCCTTCTTCAACAGCATCACAGCTTAGACCCCATAGATACAGACACTCCCCAATACGTCGATGTTGTCAGCTCCTCCCCCTGGCAACTCGCCCATCTCACAAATGGGGTATTAAAAGAAGACCGAACTCTCTTTGATAACGGCATACGCGATGGCGATGTTCTCCTTTTTGAACGGGACATGGCGACTGAACCAGTTACCCACTCCGCCATCACAGACAGCCCCCACTCACTGGACGACAAAGAACGCCTTAACGAACTTCAACAATCCAGCCGCCGACTGAGTCTTATCACCATTGGTATATGGGTATTAGGCTGCGTCATATCTGGATTCTTTTCCAGCTGGTGGAGCTTTGGAGGCGTCCTTGGCAGCCTTATCCTTCTTTTGGCCTACACCATGGTGGTTATCTATCAACGTGGACGCGCAGACACCTCATTCCTCGGCTGGTCCGCACTTACTATGGCAGCAGCAGGAGGATTTGCACTGCCCGGCGCCAACTACGGATTGAGTCTTTCTACCCGTGCTCTTATCGCAGTGAGCATGTCACTACTTACTATGATTCTCTGCCAACTTATTGGCACACTCTCTCTGAAAAGTGAGCCTTTTGCTGCTCTTTTCGGAGTATTCATTACTGTAATGGTAGGTCTTACGATCACGGAATACACACCCATTCCGGCACGTAGTACGGCCTCTACGGGGTTACTTATAGCGTCGGTTCTTTTCTTGGCAGCTCCTCGTTTAGCTCTCTGGATTGCCCGTGTAAAAATTCCTCTAACAGCGCTTATTGATGTTGATCTTCCGCTACTCCCGCAATCTGTTATAGATCCAGAGCTAGAGAAAAAATTACAGAGGGCCCGCTGGCTACAATCTGTTCTGACACTGTCCGGTGCTTTCCTTACTGTTGTGTGCACGGTGACACTGTTAGGGTGCCCGTGGACTACTCCTTATGATGCCCCCACTGTATGGCAGTGGATTCTTTTAGGGCTTATTGTTATTAGCCTTGTGAGCGCAAGCCTCCATGCTGTTTATCGCACGCAAACTCCCTGGTTATTAGGGACAGTATTGGTTATTTTTACTGCTATTTCTGTGGTGACGGCAGCTCTAACGAACCCTCTCGTAGGACTGGTACTTATTCTTCTGTGCCTCCTCATTTTTAGTGCACTCTGGCTATGGTCGACACAATGGAATCTCACTCCTCTTGCTCAGCGCATTGTGGAGATTATGGAATCTGTATTGCTCGCCATTATTTTCCCCATTGGCATTGTGGCTACCGGATTAGTGTCTTTACTCCTTACCTTGTAGCCGTCATCATTCCCACAACTGTTCTTCCACATATTTTTCGTACTCGCCCAGAATGGTGAAAGTATGTCACGCCCCCACCAAACTTTCCTCGCACTACTCACAACCAGTGTCATTCTCGCGGTTAACGGTATGTGCACTATCCCCGCATATGCTGAGAACTATCAGCCGCCCAGTGTTAATAGGTCACTTCTGCCAAGCGGATCGATTACCGTTCGCGCTACTCAAACTTCCCCATGCGTTAATCCTGTTGTGTCACCTGCGCTTTCTGCACATGTACAGACGCAGCAATTCCATCCGCTTGTAGACGCTCGACCTATTTGGCACCTTACAAGGGGGGAAGGACAAACAGTCGCCATTATTGATACTGGTGTCAGTCCTAATTCGCGGCTTCATAATATTCACGGGCTTGGCGATTTCGACTCCCACGATAATGGCCTCCACGATTGTGATGCACACGGTACTGTCGTGGCTGGAGTACTCGCTGCGCAACCAGATGATGATGGATTTGCGGGTGTGGCTCCTGCAGTACGCATTCTTTCCATTAGGCAAACTTCCGACCATTACGGAGTATTGCCGGATACGCCGCCACAAAAATCGTCACGACACCATCAGCATGCTCCTGAACGCCCGGAGGGTACGCCGGGGAATGTTGTTACTCTCGCAAAAGCGGTACGGATGGCCGCTGACGCGGGCGCTACCGTTATTAATATCTCGCAAGCTGCATGTCGCCCTTTAGGAATGGATCTTGGAGATGGGCCACTAGGCGCTGCACTGTACTATGCGGTGCATGTGCGTGACGTCGTGGTGGTTGCCGCAGCTGGCAATCTAACTGATGAGTGTCGCGTGCAAAATACTATTCGTCCGCTATCGAGTACACCTGTTTCCCAATCGGATATCAAAACTGTTGTTTCCCCGGCGCATTTTGACGATCTTGTGCTTACCGTTGGATCAGTTGCACAAGATGGGCGTCCCTCCGAATTTTCTATAGCGGGGCCATGGGTTGATGTGGCAGCGCCTGGTGAAGAAATTGTTTCTACCGGTAAAAAGGGGCTTGTTGATGCTGTGCAAACCCCAGATGGCCAAATTAGTGAACTACAAGGAACGAGCTTCGCAACTCCTTTTGTTAGCGGCGTGGTAGCTCTTGTTCGTTCTCAGCACCCGGACTGGAATGCTTCTACTGTTATGGAGCATGTAAAGAAAACAGCTCGTCCTGTCGCAGGCGGCCGTAATACTCAATTGGGATTCGGAATTGTTGATCCTATTGCAGCAGTAAGTAACACGTCTTCAACAGGGAAGGGCAATGGAGAGGGACTTCCTTTTCGAGAACCTCCGATGTCTCCTCCCCACACAACATTTTCCGCTATCCTCGGAATGTTCATCCTCGGTGGAACTATCTTTGCGATTACCCGGTGGCGCCGAGCCCGTTCGCATCAGATTGAGCGAGGTAAGGGCCAGTACTGAGTTGGGAAATCATGGCCCATGGGAGAGGCATAGTTTCAGTTCCTAAACCAAGGACGTGTAATGTCTCTCGCTGCGTACCGAAGCGAATACCATCGTCACCTACTACCCACACATCGGCTTGCCGGTGGGAAGATTCTTGCGATTCATCAATAACAGACTCTAGTGCTCCACCCCCTACTAGCGGAGCAGCAAAACCAACGACGGTACGACGCCCAATCAATAGAAACGCATCTACGCGATCGCCATCGTTATCTTGCTGCGCTAGATCGGTAGATTGCTTCCACTCCTTATCAAGGTTTCCGGCCAAGAGGGAAAGACGTGGCTCTGCAGTGCCGGATTTGACACGCCATACTGCACACAGTGAGGTTTCACCCGTATCGGCAGGTAGTGCGTTCGTGGTAGTACTTGGCATTTCCACTAAAGAGTTTAAGAGTGCGCCTGATACAACACGAGCACCTTTATGAAGCGCATCGCTTCGCTTCATGTCGTTGACAGGCCGACGGTGCCCTCCCTCTAGCAGCCACACGTCGTCGTTATGTACTGCCAGCATTGTGACGGGATGAAGCTTATCCAATGCAGAATCTGTTACTGCCCCTACCAACATTGTTGAACGTACTTTGAAGAATCTATCCGTAGTGGGTTCTGCGTAGTCACACATTGCCCATACCTGACCGTTCTCACCCATTCGTCCAGCATCGTTAGGTAATGCACGCGGACCTTGAGAAATTCCCAGTGGGATTCCTTGGGGTAGTGCTGCAATATCTTTATCCGTTACCACCGTGGGGGTAACGGCATCACCCAGAATGAGCCGTGCAGCAGCAATACCGGAGACTGGATGGAGACGACCATTCTGCATAACGTACATTTGCCCAGAATTTTTACTGAGCACTAATTCGTTTCCTGCTACTGCCCGCGAGGGCGAAATAAGGGCAATAACACCCACCACTATAAGCACTAAAACCATAAGGATTATTCCCCCGATAAGTGACTTTGACCTGCGGGATTGGATATCCTCATCCCATTTCCATGAGTTATTAGGCATACCCTCTTGGAGGTGCTTAATGATGAAGCTATAGGCATTAATACGTGCTCGAGATTGTTCCTGACCCATAAAGTAGCTCTCCCATATGTCGTGGCCAACCAGTACCATACAAGCCAATGCGTTCTTTAGGGACTGCTACTTTACGTATAGGAAGGCTGATATGACTACTCAGAAGATCTCAAATACACTTTCTACCTCGGCTAATAGCGCATTAAAAACCCCAAACACAGTCCCCCAAAATAATTCTTGTCTGGGATGGGCATTACGGCTTCAACCGACTTCTGAATACTGTTTCAACGAATCTGCTTCGCTTGAACTACAACACATTCTTCGACATAACCCTCATGCACTATTGACGGTTTTAACACTGTACAGATGCACTTTTTATGGAGGAAACACCACTAATTCACAACTCCGGTGGGAAGACCAAGATGTACAGATCTCCGTCAGTTACCGGTGTCCTCCCCTCTTGGACGCACCGGACAATACCGCAGCTATGGATGCTCTCCAAGAATCTATCCATGACGATCAACAAAGCGTGCTCGCCTGGGCTCGACATGCGCATTGGCATGTATCGTCACTCCTGTGGGAAAAGACGCTCCAAACAGCGCGTGAGTGGGAAACTGTCAGCACGTTTCACCATCCCCCGACGCAGCAAAATGAGATATATCAGCTAGCATCCTGCGCCCCCACAACAACTCAATCGACAAAATTACGTATTACCAACCGAGTATGGTGGGATGACGTCTCTCAATGCTTTATGGTCACAGAATGCTCCTACCACGATTTCAGTAGCGCCCCCAACTACCAGAGTGACCCCCTCACTATGTCGAACCAACTGATGAGGAATCACTGTCCGTGCCGCAGCTGGGCACTACCCACCCCATGTAGCAGTATTCTTATCGGCGTCACCGACAGCGGAGAACCTGCTAGCATAAACCTCCAATTCGGTAACCGAATGGCGATGCTACACACCTATGACGACACTACTGCCACGTGGCATCCGCTTCTTTTTAACACCTGCCTGCGCGCAGCCGCAGCGGGACTAAGAGCTTACGTAGTTACGCACACACCAGAACCATGGATTAAATTACGCACCTATGTCGGCCGTCAACAACTAACATTTTTAGAAGAGGCCCATGAGGATCACTATCCTCGACAATTACTCTTCTGGGATTGCCCGGAACCCCCACCCTATGACATCCTCAATCGTTATTCATCAGTGGGCACAGTGGTATGGACACGCGCAGAAAAAGTATCACAATGCGCCACTCTCTTCCCCACCTATGTAGTGGAATGTCACTGGCCGGAGACACCACAACACCACATAGAGCAATACACAGGCACACTCCATAGGCATGGTGAGACTCTTCCCATCCGCTGCGTAGCGGATCATCCCCAATGAGAAACGTCAATCACACTCGCATGCTTGCCGCATACCCCGCGTTTGTTGCTGACGACACTCTAAATCGCGGTCCTGTGGATAGTCCACACGGTAAAGACAAAGACCACGAGCTTCCGCAACTGGTACACATGGATTACGCGTTCCCGGTCCTAAGAGACTAGCCGGCCATTCTACAGGTTTCCGCCCATCCCCCACTAGGAACATAGCTCCTACCAGACTGCGTACCATCGACCAGCAGAAAGCATCCGCCGTAACGTAAGCCTCAAGAACCGGGCCAAGAGTTTCCTTTCGCCATTGCCAATCGAAACGTTGCAGATCGCGAATAGTAGTTGATCCTTCTCTGAAGCGGCAAAAGGCGGAAAAATCGTGCAGACCCACCAGCATCTGGCTAGCGGCGTTCATACGGTCACAGTCAAGCGGACGATGCCAAAACGATGTATCCCTTATCCGCAAAGGATTTTCTCCAAAAGGCTGATTGGCCACGCGATAAACATAATGCCGACGAAGCGCTGAGAAACGAGCGTCAAAAGCTAGAGGGACTTCTGAAACATTAGTGACTGTTACATCATGAGGCAGGACACGTGCGAGACGTCGCACAAGACGCTGTGGATCACCACTAAGAGAGCGAGTATCTAGGCATTGTTTAGGAATATCAACATGCGCAACCTGTCCCGTAGCATGAACCCCAGCATCTGTACGGCCAGCTACAGTCAACCGAAGAGGCGTTTGTAAGACAAGCTCCAATGCCCTTGTTATCTCCCCACATACAGTTCGCTGTGCAGGTTGTAGTGCCCAACCAGAGAAGTCAGTGCCGTCATAAGCAATATCGAGACGCAACCGCATCGTTTCGTCCATTTCTTCTCCTTGCTCTTCTCTGTAGTGGTTAGCCTACATAGAAAAGTGCCCCTGTCGTAAAACAGGGGCACTTTTTGCTCTAGTGTGTAGGATCTACGAATTACACACGCGTAAAGGTTTTATCCTACTTCTGCTGAGACTTGGGCTTCTCGTAGCCAGCAGCCTCTGCATCTTCTTCGGTAGCAAACCAAATCTGAGCAACGGTGCGATCGTAGAAGCTGGAGCCCGGAACGTGATACTTCTTGGAGTTGGCGTTGCCCTTAATAGGGAAGCCTTCCGGAGCCTCATTGGGATCCTCGAGCGGTGCATGTGCACCTGCAGGTAGATCATTATCGGAGTCAGCAGCCTTAGCAGAATCGTGTGCAGACTCTGCCTTAGCGGTTTTACCTGCTTCCTTCTTAGCAGCCTTATCCTCGCTGGCCTTCTTGGAGGCAGCAACGCGGGTAGCGCGGGAAGCTTCAGCAGTGGCAGTGGACTCGGTAACGAGGGAGATCTGCGCCATAGGAGCATTGTCACCCTTGCGGTTTTCGAGCTTGATGATGCGAGTGTAACCACCGTCACGCTCAGCAAACATCGGGCCAATTTCTTCGAAAAGCTGGGCTAGCGCATCTTTGTTGCGGATGGCTTTAGCAGCATTACGGCGGGCAGCGAGAGAGCCGTCCTTGGCCTTGGTGATGAGCTTTTCAGCGTAGGGACGAAGGCTCTTGGCCTTTGCCTCAGTGGTGGTGATAGCACCGTGCTCGAACAGCTGGGAGGCCATATTGGCCAGGATTTTTTCCTGGTGGGAGGCCGAGCCGCCGAGTCGGTTACCCTTCTTGGGTTTTGGCATGATTTTCTCCTGTTAAGGGATTGGCGAGACTAAAGCTGTTCGGTCTCGGAGTAAGTGTCAGTACCCCAGCCGTTGCCGTCTTGGTCGTAACCGTCCATCATTGTGGCATCAAAATTGGGGTCGGCATCCTTGAGGGTGAGACCCAGCTCAGCAAGTTTAAGCTGAACTTCCACAATGGATTTCTGTCCGAAGTTACGAATATCCAACAGATCGGACTCCGTACGGGCAACCAGTTCACCAACAGTGTGGATGCCTTCGCGCTTCAGGCAGTTGTAGGAACGGACAGTGAGATCAAGATCATCGATCGGCATGGAGTATGCAGCAATGTGATCATGCTCAACGGGGGAAGGCCCAAGTTCAATGCCTTCGGCTTCAGTATTGAGTTCGCGGCAAAGACCGAAGAGCTCAACCAAAGTGGTACCAGCGGAAGCAAGAGCATCGCGCGCAGCGATGGAATTCTTGGTTTCTACGTCAATAACCAGTTTGTCGAAGTCGGTGCGCTGCTCAACGCGGGTGGCTTCTACCTTGTAGGACACCTTCAACACGGGAGAATAGATCGCGTCCATGGGGATACGACCAATCTCGATACCCTGTACTTTGGTGTCGGGGGCGGGCACGTATCCGCGACCACGCTCGACAACCAGCTCCATATCCAGATTGCCCTTTTCAGACAGAGTGGCGATATGGAGGTCAGGATTATGGATGGTGACGCCAGCAGAAGGAACAATATCCGCACCCGTGACCTCACCGGGTCCCTGCTTACGCAAGAACATAGTGACGGGCTCATCGTCTTCCGAAGACACAACGAGATGCTTCAGATTCAGAATAATTTCCGTAACGTCTTCAGTAACACCAGTAATGGTGGAGAACTCGTGAAGGACACCTTCAATGCGCACAGAGGTAATAGCTGCACCCGGAATTGAGGACAGCAGTGCACGGCGTAGCGAGTTACCAATGGTGTAACCGAAACCAGGCTCAAGAGGCTCGATAGTGAAGCGTGAACGGCTTTCACTGACGACTTCCTCGTGCAGGGTGGGGCGCTGAGAGATCAGCATGGGTTTTCTCCTTACGGGCGACCGCTATATGACGCCCATTGAGGGATGATCACTAATGCGATCAGATTACTTCGAGTAGAGCTCGACGATGAGCTGTTCCTGAACGGGAACATCAATCTGAGCACGCTCAGGCAGCTGGTGCACGAGAATGCGGAGATTAGATGGAACAACCTGTAGCCAACCCGGAACGGTACGGTCTCCAAGGTTATCCAAGGCATCCTGGAATGGCAGCATCTCTAGTGACTTGGGGCGCACGTCGATGATGTCATACTGGGATACGCGGTAGCTCGGGATAGTCACTTTCTGGTCATTCACCAGGAAGTGTCCGTGGCTAACCAGCTGGCGAGCCTGGCGGCGAGTGCGAGCCAGACCTGCGCGGTACACAACGTTGTCGAGGCGAGACTCGAGAATCTGCAGGAGGTTCTCACCGGTCTTGCCGGGACGACGGTTAGCTTCTTCGTAGTAGCGACGGAACTGACGCTCGAGGACGCCGTAGGTGTAGCGGGCCTTCTGCTTTTCCTGAAGCTGAACGAGGTATTCAGATTCTTTGACGCGGTTACGTCCGTGCTGACCCGGGGCGTACGGGCGACGTTCGAATGCAACATCTCCACCGACAAGATCTACCTTGAGACGGCGAGATTTTTTAGTGATAGGTCCGGTATAACGAGCCATGATTTATCTATCTCCCTTTCCTAGACCCGGCGGCGCTTCGGCGGACGGCAACCATTGTGGGGCTGCGGGGTCACGTCAGAAATCGTGCCAACCTCAAGGCCGGCAGCCTGGAGGGAGCGAATGGCGGTCTCACGGCCGGAACCGGGACCCTTAACAAGGACGTCAACCTTCTTCATGCCCTGATCCATAGCCTTGCGGGCAGCATTTTCGGCTGCCAGCTGAGCGGCGAACGGGGTGGACTTACGAGAGCCCTTGAAACCCACGTGGCCTGAGGAGGCCCAGGAGATAACAGCACCGGAGGGGTCGGTGATAGACACGATGGTGTTGTTGAAGGTGGACTTAATGTGAGCGACACCGTGCTGAACGTTCTTCTTCTCGCGACGGCGACCGCCCTTAACGGTACGAGTCTTAGGAGGCATTACTTCTTCTTCCCGGCGATAGTCTTCTTCGGGCCCTTACGAGTACGGGCGTTAGTCTTGGTGCGCTGACCGTGAACAGGCAGGCCACGACGGTGACGCATGCCCTGGTAGCAACCGATTTCCATCTTGCGGCGGATGTCGGCCTGAACCTCACGACGGAGGTCACCTTCTACCTTGTAGTTGTTCTCGATGTGATCACGCAGTTTGGCGATATCATCATCGGTCAGATCCTTGGAACGAAGGTCCGGGCTGATGCCGGTGGCGTCAAGGATATCCTTGGCGGACTTCCGGCCAATGCCATAAATGTAGGTGAGTGCGATCTCCATCCGCTTTTCGCGGGGAAGATCAACACCAGCAAGGCGTGCCATAGAGGCATTTCCTTCCAGTACAGTGACGGTTTTCTCCCATTCCATCCCCGCATTCCACACATTGTCTCTTGTATGGACGAGGCCTCAGCCGTCACAGCCGAGGGTATTGCGAGAGTCCACAGACACTCACAAGGCAGTGGGAGGCGAATATCTTACTTGTAGCGGTAAACGATTCGCCCACGAGTGAGATCGTACGGGGACAGTTCAACGACGACACGGTCCTCGGGGAGAATACGGATGTAGTGCTGACGCATCTTTCCGCTGATGTGGGCGAGCACCTTATGTCCGTTCTCTAGCTCGATGCGAAACATTGCATTCGGCAGAGGCTCGATAACACGGCCCTCAACCTCGATGGCTCCCTCTTTCTTGGCCATATCCTCTACTATCCAGACCGGTAGCCGGTCTTCTCGTTGACAATTCTTTTTGGATCACCTCTTGCACAATCAATCCCATCCAATCCCATAGTTTTAGAAAGAGAATGAGCTATTGTGCAGCAGGCGCTACTGATCCGTTTCTAGGCACACTTATAGAAAGGTACCGTGGTTCAAGTCTAGTCATTACTAGCTAAATGCCGCAAATCCTGCACAAATAGGATCTGCTACTGTTCGCGCGCAGTGAGAATGCGCGGCCCATCTGAGGTTGCCGCAACCGTGTGTTCCCAATGTGCCGCACAGGATTCATCATCCGTAATAGTGGTCCACTGATCGGACAACTCAACAGTCCAGGGACTCCCCAAGGTCAGCATAGGCTCAATGGCCATGACTGAGCCTTCCTCAATATAAGGGCCACGATGCGCACGTCCTTCATTGGGAAGATATGGATCCATGTGCATTTCACGACCTATGCCATGCCCACCAAACTCTTTGATAATGGCGAAAGAGTAACCATAATGACGGGAGGCTTTTTTCGTGGCGTTCTCAATGGCATGCGAAATATCGCCAAGGCGATTTCCTGGGACCATCTGCGCAATTCCAGCGTTTAATACTTCCCTAGTAGCAGCGTTGAGGGCAGCAACATCCGGGGCAACTTTTCCGATCTCGACGGTGATAGCAGAGTCCCCATGCCAGCCGTCCAGGATAGCGCCACAGTCTACGGAAAGAAGATCTCCTTCTTTCACAATGATATTTGCGCGAGGAATACCGTGCACAACAACTTCATTGAGGGAAGCACATATCGTGCCGGGAAACCCCTCATAGCCTTTGAAGGAGGGAACGGCGCCAGCATCGCGGATAACACTTTCAGCGAGTGTATCCAGCTCTAAAGTGCTCACACCCGGAACCGCGGCAGCCTGAACAGCTAACAGAGCTTTACCGACAATGCGGCCGGCAGCTTCCATAGCGTCCAGTTCACCGGGGGTCCGGGTGGGAACAATATGTCGTGTAAAAAGACCCATGAAGTGGGTACTCCTCCACTACTTCTGCAGAGCAGCCATAGTACGGTCGTGAATCTCTTCTACCGTACCTACAGCATTAATAGGGAGGAGGATATCTTTGTAGTAGTCGATAAGTGGCTCAGTCTCACGGCGGTACACCGACATGCGGTTACGAATGACATCTTCAGTATCATCCGCGCGTCCGCGCGCAAGCATACGTTCGACAACAGTATCTTCATCAACTTGGAATTCGATGACGGCATCGAGTTTAACGCCTCGTTTGGCGAGCATTTCTTTAAGGGCATCAGCTTGCTCTACCGAACGGGGGAAACCATCAAGAAGAAAACCATTCTGGGCATCAGCGTCATCTAAGCGCGCATCAACCATACGGTTAGTAATCTCAGTTGGGACAAGATTACCGGCATCCATATAGCTCTTCGCTTCTAGACCCAGCTCTGTACCTTCGCCGATATTGGCACGAAACAGATCCCCAGTAGAGATGTGGGGAATGCCAAGTTTCTCGGAAAGAAGTACGGCCTGGGTGCCTTTACCTGCCCCGGGGGGGCCAACAAGTACGAGTCTCACTTGAGGAATCCTTCATAGTTACGTTGCATCTGCTGGCTTTCCAGCTGCTTAATGGTATCAAGTCCAACACTGACCAGAATTAGAACAGCAGTACCACCGAACGGGAAGCTGTGGCCAGAAGCACCAGCACCAAGGCTAATAAAGAGGTTCGGCAAGATAGCGATAATGGCAAGGTAAATGGAACCGACAAGGAGTAGGCGGTTCATAACGAAACCAAGGTATTCCGCAGTGGGACGACCAGGGCGAATACCAGGAATGAATCCGCCATACTTCTTCATATTGTCTGCCTGCTCAGTGGGATCAAACTGCACTGACACGTAGAAGTAGGAGAAGAAGATAATAAGAGCAAGGTAGAGAAGCGTGTACTGCCATGTGGAAGGCTGCGTCAACCACGTCATAACGTGTGTATCCCACCATGAAGCGGCATGCTCTGGCCCCTTCGACTGCTGCACAATTTCTGTAATAAGAACAGGAACGTAGATCAGTGAGGAAGCGAAGATGACGGGGATAACGCCGGCCTGGCAGACCTTGAGAGGAAGGTAAGTGGAAGCACCACCGTACATGCGGCGCCCAACCATGCGCTTGGCGTACTGCACTGGAATACGACGCTGTCCCTGCTCAACAAACGTCACAGCGATAATAATAACGAGAGCAGCAACAACAACTCCGGCGAAACGGAAGCCACCGGACTGGCGCAGAATAGAAGCACCTTCCACCGGCATACGAGACGCGATACCGGCGAAGATGAGAAGTGACATGCCGTTACCGATACCACGCTCAGAGATCAATTCGCCCAACCACATGAGGAGAATTGCACCAGCGGTCATCACTAGAATGGCGGTGACCATCTCCAGCATTTGGAGTCCGTCTCCACCTTCTGTATCAAAAACTTCAACGCCTTGGAGGAAATTAGAGTTAGCAGCTGCAGCCATAGCTACCACGCCAGCAGCCTGGAGGAGGGCAAGGGCGACGGTGAGGTAACGCGTGTACTGCGTCAGCTTTGTCTGGCCAGATTGGCCTTCCTTCTTTAACTCTTCAAAACGGGGAATAACGACAGTCAACAGCTGGACAATAATTGATGCCGTAATGTACGGCATAATGCCCAAAGCGAAGATAGACAACTGTAGTAACGCGCCACCAGAGAACAAGTTAATGAGCTGGTAAACACCATTAGAGCCGTCATTTGACTGCATATTGTCAAGCGCTGCCTTAACCGCAGTGTAGTTCACACCGGGAGACGGAATCTGGGCGCCAATGCGGTACAGAATAATAATGCCGAGGGTGAACAGAACCTTCCGACGAAGTTCCTTATTCTTCCAGGTGGCAGCTATGCGTGATGACACTTATCCTCCTGCCAGGGTAACCAGGTTGGTTACCGCTGAGACGTGCGTGTGTGGCGGAGTAATTCCGTCACGTTAAGGTTGCGGCTACGTCTTAGCCACAACGACTATTCGAGAATATCAGGATTATAGGAAAAGAGTGACCACGGGTCGCCTTCCAGCGGAAATGCGACCACGTGGTCACCACTACTGTCTCTAGATAAAGAGTTAGGCCTCAATAACGGTTATGGAACCGCCAGCAGCCTCAATCTTTTCCTTGGCAGCACCGGAGAACTTGTGGGCGCTTACCTTAACGGGCACGGTGATGTCGCCATGGGCGAGTATCTTAACGAGCTCGTTTTTCTTCACAAGGCCTGCTGCCTTGAGATCGTCAAGGGAAACCTCTCCGCCCTTGGGGAAAAGTCGTGCCAAGTCGGAAACGTTGACAACGGTGTATTCCTTACGAGCAGGGTTAGTGAATCCCTTAAGTTTAGGAAGACGCATGTGGATAGGCATCTGGCCACCCTCGAATGCCGGTGAGACATTCTTACGGGCCTTTGTACCCTTAGTACCGCGTCCAGCAGTCTTACCCTTGGAAGCCTCACCACGGCCAACACGAGTCTTGGCGGAGGTGGAGCCTGCTGCAGGCTTGAGATCATGAAGTTTAATGGTCATGTTTTACTCTCCCGCTACTTCTTCTACCTCAACGAGGTGGCGAACAGCGTTAATCAGACCACGTACCTGCGGGGTATCCTCGCGAACTACGGACTGATGAATCTTGTGCAGGCCAAGAGTACGGAGAGAAGCCTTCTGATTTGCCTTGGCTCCTACAGTACCGTGAACCTGAGTCACTTTAAGTGCCATGACTATGCCTCCTGTCCTGCAGCACGCTTACGCAGCATACCGGCCGGAGCAACCTCATCCAGAGCCTTGCCACGACGAGCAGCAACGGCTTCCGGACGCTGAAGTTGCTGAAGACCATTAACGGTGGCATGCACAACGTTGATGGCATTATCGCTACCCAGCGACTTGCAGAGAATATCGGAAATGCCAGCAGCTTCAAGCACTGCACGAGTAGCGCCACCAGCAATCACACCGGTACCTTCAGAGGCAGGACGCATCATAACAACACCAGCGGAATCCTCTCCCTGAACCGGGTGAGGAATAGTGGTGCCGATAATCGGGACACGGAAGAAGTTCTTGCGAGCTTCCTCGACGCCCTTGGAGATAGCGGCTGGAACTTCCTTGGCCTTGCCGTATCCTACGCCGACCATACCTTTGCCATCACCAACAACGACAAGAGCGGTGAAGCTGAAGCGACGACCACCTTTGACAACCTTGGCGACACGGTTAACGGCGACAACGCGCTCGATGTAGTTGTTCTCTTTCTCCTCGTTACGAGCGTTACGACGCTCATCACGACGACCGCGACGCTGCTCGCGGTTATTGGCGGAATTCTGTCCGCCTTCACGACGCTGATGTTCTGCCATTAGAACTCCAGACCTCCTTCACGAGCGGCATCGGCAAGTGCGGCGACACGGCCGTGGTACTTGTTACCACCGCGGTCGAACACAACCTGTTCAACACCTGCAGCCTTGGCACGGGCAGCGACCAATTCGCCGACCTTAGCAGCCTTAGCCTTCTTGTCGCCTTCTAGGGCGCGCACATCAGCTTCAATGGAGGAAGCTGCGGCAAGAGTGTGTCCAGCCTGATCATCAATGAGCTGAACGTGAATATTACGGGTAGAACGATTAACGACCATGCGCGGACGTGCAGCAGTGCCAGCAACCTTCTTGCGGAGGCGAGAGTGGCGGCGAGCACGAGCATTGCGACGCTTGGTGGATTCATCCTTACCGATGTTCTGACGCTTTTCTTCAGCCATGCTTACTTACCAGCCTTTCCGACCTTGCGGCGAATTTGCTCGCCTTCGTAACGGATGCCCTTGCCCTTGTAGGGGTCGGTCTTCCGCAGACGGCGGATATTAGCGGCAACCTGGCCAACGAGCTGCTTATCGATACCACTTACGGCAAATTTAGTGGGACCATCAGTGGTGAAGGTGATGCCTTCTGGAGCCGCAACGGGCACAGTGTGGCTATAACCGAGGGAGAACTCAAGGTCTTTACCCTTTTGCAGAACGCGGTAGCCAACGCCGTAGATTTCCATGTTCTTGGTGTAGCCTTCGGTAACACCAATAACCATGTTGTTGATGAGGCTGCGGGTAAGGCCGTGCAGTGCACGGTTTTCGCGCTCATCATCAGGACGCTCGACGACGATAGCACCGTCTTCGTTGCGGGATACCTTCATCGGCTCAGTAACAGTGAGGGAAAGGGAACCCTTGGGGCCTTTTACCTCAATGTTCTGGCCATCAATTTTCACTTCCACGTTTGCTGGTACAGCAACGGGATTCTTACCAATACGTGACATGTGCCAGTCCTCCTTACCAGACGTAGGCGAGGACTTCCCCACCTACACCCTTCTCGGTTGCCTGACGATCGGTCAGCAGTCCCTGGGACGTGGAGATAATAGCCACACCCAGACCACCTAGAACGGTCGGCAGGTTATCAGACTTGGCGTACACACGGAGACCCGGCTTAGAAATGCGACGCAGTCCTAGAATGCCCGGCTCACGGGAAGAGTTGTACTTAAGCTCAATGGTGAGAGTCTTACCGACTTTGGCGTCTTCAACGCGGTAGTCTGCAACGAAACCCTCATTCTTCAAGATCTCAGCAATATTGATCTTGAGTTTGGAGGCCGGCATTGCGACCTCACTGTGGAATGCAGAACTTGCATTACGAACACGCGTAAGCATATCTGCGATCGGATCGGTCATCGACATGAGCGATCTTCTACCTTTCTCGCCGTGGTTCCCATACAACATGACGCGGAATACCGCCCCATCGTGGGCCTTCTGCGAAGTAATTCGTGAACCGAAGTGGTTTTCCACTCCGGCAAGGTTCTGCGCAACTGGATCACAGTTCTAGCTGGATCCAGCCTCACAGCGCCCCAACTTATTTGTTGTTTTTCTTTTTGAAGGGGAAGCCCAGCTCGCGGAGGAGTGCGCGTCCCTCATCATCATTCACCGCGGTGGTGACGACAGTGATGTCCATACCACGCGGGAAGTCAATCTTATCAACGTCCAGCTCGTGGAACATGGACTGTTCGGTAAGACCGAAGGTGTAGTTGCCGTGTCCGTCGAACTGGCGGTCAGAGAGACCACGGAAGTCGCGAATACGCGGCAAAGCAGTGGTCAGTAGACGGTCAAGGAATTCCCACATACGGTCGCCACGGAGGGTGACGCGGGCACCAATGGCCTGTCCTTCGCGCAGTTTGAAGTTAGCGATGGACTTGCGGGCACGACGAATCTCCGGCTTCTGGCCGGTGATGGCGGTGAGGTCGCTCACTGCACCGTTGATGCGCTTTGCATCGTGGGCAGCGGCGCCAACACCCATGTTGACAACAACCTTGGTCAGACCAGGAATCTGCATGACGTTCTCGTAGGTGAATTCCTTCTGGAGAGCGTCACGAATTTCATTCTGGTAACGGGTCTTAAGACGGGGGGTAAGGGCATCGGTCATGATTAGAGATCCTTCCCACTCCGGCGAGAAATACGGACTTTCTTGCTGTTCTCGTCCTTACGGTATCCCACCCGGGTTGGGGTGCCTTCAGCGTCAAGAACCATGACGTTGGACACGTGGATGGGGGCTTCCTGCGTTACAATTCCGTCGGACTCGGCGCCGGCTTCATTGGCAGGGTTAGCGGTGTGCTTCTTAATACGGTTAACGCCTTCGACGAGAACTTTGTTGGTCTGCGGGTAGGCTTCAATAACCTTGCCCTCGACACCCTTGTCCTTGCCAGAGATCACGAGAACTTTATCGCCCTTGCGTACCTTCATTACAGCACCTCCGGAGCGAGAGAAATGATCTTCATGAACTGACGGTCGCGCAGCTCACGAGCAACGGGTCCGAAAATACGGGTACCACGAGGCTCATTGTCATTCTTAATGATGACAGCGGCGTTCTCATCGAAACGAATGTAGGAACCGTCAGTGCGACGGGTTTCCTTCTTGGCACGAACGATAACGGCTTTAACGACATCGCCCTTTTTAACATTGCCACCGGGGATGGCATCTTTCACAGATGCGACGACGACGTCGCCAATCCCGGCATAGTGGCGACCAGAACCACCGAGTACACGGATGCACAGCAGCTCGCGTGCACCAGTGTTGTCGGCGACCTTAAGCCGCGACTCTTGCTGAATCATTTTTACTCCTGACCAGGAATCTTATACGTATATGAGATTTCCGACCTGCATATACGCGGTCGTATGAAAAGTGTCTTTGTTGTACTGGCGCAAGCCAATTCGGTTTGCTCTAACTGCCCCACTGAAAACCTTCTAGCAAGGTCTTTTAGACACAGCTGTACCAGCACAGACAGCAACTGTATAAGTATAGAATTCTGCAGGTAAATGACCAAATTAGAGCAACTACACCATCACCGCACTGTCACTGTACCCAGTTCCCCTGTTGAGAAAAATCTTCTATGTAACTAGCGGTGACACCACGACACAGCGCTACTGGTGACAATCTAGGCCATGCGGACGTGTACATCCCCACCATAGTTGTCTGTTCCACAAGAAGAGGACTGCCCTGAATAGCAAAACGTGGTTCGCACGTAAAAGTAAAGGTAGACACGCCTTCACCATTATCCTTGGGATAGCTGAGAATGACGGAGTTATCGAAATTATGGGAGCCTCTCCCAAAGTAATCGATGGTATTTACTACAGGTCGAGGGTATTTATCACGTGAAATTAGCTGGTAAATGCGACCCTGCCGTACGTGATCATCAAATTGAATAACTGCAAGAGACGAATTAGCTTTATCGTGTGCTATAACCTCCCCTACACGCTGTTTCTGTCCTTGCTTATCAAGTTTTGAGACGACAGTACCCGTCGGACCACAATCAGTTGTCGTAATACCGTAAAAATGTCCATCCCGCTGAAACACATAGCCAGCCATACACTCTGTAATGTCCATTTCACTGGAAGCTTCGCTCACGACATGGACAAGCGGATCTGCTTCATTAACCACGTCCGAGCCATCAGTTCTCTCATCCAGTGGTGATGCATAAACCGGTACAACTGCACCTGTAGCACCAACTACCACAATGCTACTTATTAATAATCCCAGCGCTTTAACCATGCATTTCCAACGTCCGGGGGAGAAAAAAGGACGGTCGAGTAGTAGTGGATAGTTATGGTCAACACGACGCTTCATAGGGCACAATCTAATCTACTTATGTCAACAGTTAACTAGATTGATGAACCTGAACGCTAAACAGGTGAAAGCTCATCAATTGCCATTATGACGATGACATTTACAGTATCTACTCCACCTTTTTAGAGGAGACAAGCATCTAAAGGAATGTAGAGAAATGTGTTGCCTTGATGACGAGACAGGCGCACTAATAAGCTATCAAGCTATCAATCTATCTCTTCTCGAGAGTGCCGTACTTATTAAGAACACGGAAAGCATCCTCATTGTTCTTGTAATACGGTAGATAGACATTCTCATAGATGTCTTCGTAGATTGCCACGTTGGCAGCGTGCGGCATAAACACACGTGCCTCTCTACGCATGGCGTTAATTCCCTCTTCAACATTTTTAAAAACGCCAACTGCTTTACCGCCAAGAATAGCAGCACCGATAGCGCACACTTCTACATTGTCGAGACGAACTGTGGGGCGGTTAAGAATATCTGCAGTAATCTGCATACCCACATCGGATTGAGAACCACCGCCGCAGACAATAACACGCTTCGTTTTCTGATGAGAGGCCTTCTCTATAACATCAAGTCCCTGGCGCATAGCGAATGCGATTCCCTCCAGGAAACAGCGATAAATATCCTCGCGCCGATGTGTGTCGGTAAGACCCACAATAGAGCCACGCGCATCCGGGTGGAACCCTTCATGTTGTGTAAAGAAGGGGAATAAGAAAAGACCACGGGAACCTGGCGGAACAGACTGCGCAGCCGTCGTCATTTCACTTAAAAACTCGTCATAGCTTTCATAATGGCCTGCATACTGCCAATAAAGCCACGTAATAAGCCAATACCCTCGATAAATATGGAATTCTGCGTTCCACTTCTTCGGTAATGCTCCCGGAAATGTATTGAATTTGAAGTGAAGATCGCTGACGGGTTTATTCATCATGACAGATAGGGACGCCATAGTACCGTATGAGATAACAGCTTCCCGCGGGGTAAAGGCTCCCGCACCTAAAGATTCAACCTGCTTATCCCCTGCCGTTGCGACGACGGGTAAGCCCTCGGGAAGTCCGGTAGCTTGAGCTGCCTCTGTGGTAATTGTGCCTAAAATATCCCCTTGTTTTACCAAGGTGAACATTTGATCTCGACGTACCCCAAAGACCTCGTACATAAAATCAAACGCGAACCACGTTTCGTGGGCGGTGTCGAAGGGGAGGTAACCACACTGCATACCAGTAGCGTCAGCAGTGTTACCAGTAAGTTTTAATGTTAGATAGCCGGAAAGAGTGCAATAATATGCGGCTTGTTGATGGACTTCTGGCTCATGATATTTAATCCAATTGAATTTTGAATTAGAGGCAGCATAATCCATAAGTCCACGTGCTACACCGGAGACAAGACGCGTTTTCATCGTGGCCTTATGGTGAATAGCATGGACAGCTTCTGGCGTCTGTCTTTTATCTAGCCAGATAATCCAATCCCGCAAAGGGGTGAGGTTCTTGTCAAGCGGCATAATGTTGTCGCGATTCGCTGTAATAGCAAGCGAGCGAATATTCTTCTTCTCATCCCCCAGCTCACGGGTGACCTCTGTAAGAATATCCTTGCAGTCATTCCACACTTGATCAGAAGGCATTTCTGCCCAACCAGGTTGTTGTGAGTAATACGGTTGAGCTGTACGACTTGCCTGGGAAATAACGTTACCGTGAGTATCGAAAACGATAACGCGACTACTCTGCGTTCCGATATCCATGACAGCTAAATAGTCTTTTCCCATGACAAACCCTTCAGGCGGGAATAGTGTTTCTCTCCACTCTATTCATATATCTTTAGTTCGATCAAATAATGGAATAGTGCTTATCGCACGCTCTTTCAGAACTATTCATAACCATTAACACTGGTCCAACAATACTGGTCCAGCCTTGTATCTATGTAACGCGTTTATATGACAAACATGTCCTCATTACATATATGGAACTGCCCCACACGTCATCCGTGTGGGGCAGTTCCATATTGTATTCTCTATCTCTCCTAGATGAACTAGTGAGAGCCACTAAGGTATTTACTTAGCTTTCTCAAGAATCTCAACAAGACGCCAGCGCTTGGTAGCAGACAGCGGGCGAGTTTCCATAATACGCACGCGGTCGCCAATACCAGCGGTGTTGTTCTCATCGTGAGCCTTCACGCGAGAAGTACGGCGAATAATCTTGTCATAAAGCGGGTGCTTAACGCGATCTTCAAGTTCTACAACGACAGTCTTGTCCATCTTGTCGGACACGACATAGCCGATACGAACTTTACGACGTCCACGCTCTTCAGTGTCGTTAGCCACGGTATTTTCCTTCATTACTCGTCACCGCCCGGGACAGCACTGAGGCCGAGCTCACGCTCGCGCAGTACGGTGTAGATGCGGGCAATGTCCTTGCGGACGACACCGAGTCGGCGATTGTTATCCAGCTGGCCAGTAGCAAGCTGGAAACGGAGGTTGAACAGCTCCTCCTTGGACTCACGAAGCTTTGCTTCGAGGTCGGCATTGCTGAGCTCACGCAGCTCAGCGGCAGAAGTTCCGAGTGCCATTAGAACTGCTCCTCCCTAGCGACGATACGGGTCTTAATAGGAAGCTTATGCTGGGCGCGGCGCAGGGCCTCGCGAGCAACAGCCTCGTCCGGGTAAGAAATCTCGAAGAGAATTCGGCCGGGCTTGATATTGGCAACCCACCATTCAACGGCGCCTTTACCGGAACCCATTCGGACTTCGGCAGGCTTCTTGGTGAGTGGACGGTCCGGGAAGACGTTAATCCAGACCTTGCCGCCACGCTTGATGTGGCGGTTAATAGCAATACGAGCAGCTTCAATCTGGCGGTTGGTCAAGTAGACCGGCTCCAGAGCCTGCACACCGTAATCACCAAAGGTAAGTTTATTTCCACCCTTAGAGATACCGGTACGTACCGGACGGTGCTGCTTGCGATGCTTGACACGACGAGGGATAAGCATTGTTGTTATGCCTCCTTCTTCTGGTCAGCTGCGGCATTACGGGAAGAATTGCGGCGGTTGGAAGAACGTCCTCCACGACGGGAACGTCCTCCACGACGGTTACGCTCTGCTTCCTGTATAGCCATGGCGGATTCACGACGGCCTCCGACAACGTCACCCTTGTAGATCCATACCTTCACACCAATGCGTCCGAAAGTGGTACGGGCTTCAAAGGTGCCATAGTCGATCTCTGCGCGAAGAGTGTGCAGGGGCACACGGCCTTCGTGGTAACGCTCGGAACGAGACATTTCAGCGCCACCCAGACGGCCAGAGCACACAATCTTAATGCCTTTGACCTGGGGCTGACGCATAGCGGACTGGATGGCTTTACGCATAGCGCGACGGAAAGCCACGCGGTTGGAAAGCTGTTCAGCAATAGACTGTGCAACCAGCTGAGCGTCAGCATCAATATTCTTCACTTCGAGGATGTTGAGCTGAACCTGCTTCGAGGTGAGCTTTTCCAGCTCTCCACGAATACGCTCAGCTTCAGCACCACGACGCCCAATGACGATGCCCGGGCGGGCAGTGTGAATATCAACGCGGACGCGATCGCGGGTGCGCTCGATGTCGATAGCGGACACGCCAGCACGCTCCAGGTTTTCGCTCAGGAACTTGCGGATCTTAATGTCCTCGGCAACGTACTCAGCGTACTGCTTGTCGGCGTACCAGTGTGACTTCCAATCGGAGGTAATACCCAGGCGGAAGCCTACAGGGTTAATTTTCTGACCCACTAGCGAGCACTTCCCTTCTGGCTCTTGCGGTCTGCAACGGCGGAGCGCAGTGCGACCTCGATGGTGATGTGGCTCGTGCGCTTCCGAATATGGAAAGCACGACCCTGGGCGCGCGGCTGGAATCGACGCATCGTCGGGCCTTCATCCGCATAGGCGACGGAGACCACGAGATCAGCGGGATTTAGGTTGAAGTTATTCTCAGCATTTGCCACGGCAGAGGCGAGAACCTTCGCGACCGGCTCAGATGCAGACTGCGGAGCAAACCGCAGGATAGAAGCTGCTTCATCGACGGACTTACCACGAATCAGATCGATCACACGACGGGCCTTGAACGGAGCCACGCGAACGAACTTGGCAGTTGCGCGAGCGCTCGTGCGCTCATCCATGTTTTCAGTGCTCATCGACGCGTACCCTTCCGGTCATCCTTGATGTGACCTTTAAAAGTGCGGGTAGGGGCAAACTCACCCAGTTTGTGACCAACCATGGAGTCGGTGATGAAAACGGGGACATGCTTGCGACCATCATGCACAGCAAAAGTGTGGCCGATGAAATCGGGCAGGATAGTGGAGCGACGGCTCCAGGTCTTAATAACCTGCTGGGTACCCTTTTCGTTTTGGGCGTCCACCTTAGCAAGGAGGTGTTCGTCTACGAATGGGCCTTTCTTAAGGCTACGAGGCATACTTCATTCCCTCCTTAATGGTTCTTACCAGTGCGACGACGACGCGTAATAAGCGGATCGCTGGGACGGTTGGGCTTACGGGTACGACCCTCGGGCTGACCCCACGGGCTGACCGGGTGACGACCACCAGAGGTCTTACCTTCACCACCACCATGCGGGTGGTCAACCGGGTTCATAACAACACCGCGGACGGTCGGGCGAACGCCCTTCCAACGCATACGACCGGCTTTACCCCAGTCGATGTTGATCCACTCAGCGTTGCCAACTTCGCCGATAGAAGCGCGGCAGCGCACATCGACACGGCGGATTTCGCCGGAGGGCATACGCAAGGAAGCATACGCACCTTCACGACCAAGTAGCTGAATACCAGCACCAGCGGAACGAGCAAGCTTTGCACCGCCGCCCGGCTTCAATTCCACACAGTTAAGGGTGGTGCCGACGGGGATGTTGCGAAGCGGCAGGTTATTACCGGGCTTAATGTCGGCATTTGGGCCGGATTCAACAATTGCACCCTGCTGGAGACCCTTAGGGGCAATGATGTAGCGCTTCTCGCCATCGACGTAGTGCAGAAGAGCAATGTTAGCAGTGCGGTTGGGGTCGTACTCGATATGAGCAACCTTGGCCTTCACGCCGTCTTTGTCGACACGCTTGAAGTCGATGATGCGGTACTGACGCTTATGTCCGCCGCCCTTGTGACGAGTAGTAATACGTCCGTGGACGTTACGACCACCGGTCTTGGAAAGAGGACGGAGCAGAGACTTTTCAGGATTCGAGCGGGTAATCTCAGCAAAATCGGAGACGCTCGAGCCACGACGACCGGGGGTCGTCGGCTTGTACTTACGAATAGCCATTAGGAAGCCGCTCCTCCGAAGATCTCGATAGGCTCGCTACCCTCAGCAAGGGTAACAATTGCGCGCTTAGTGCTCTTACGCTGGCCATAGCCAGTGCGGGAACGCTTGCGCTTGCCCTGACGGTTGACGGTATTCACATTGGCAACCTTGACTCCAAAGATCTCTTCGATGGCGATCTTAATCTGAGTCTTATTAGCTTCCGGAGCGACATAGAACGTGTAGACGTTCTGCTCCATAAGACCATAAGCCTTCTCGGAGACTACCGGGGCCAAGATGATGTCGCGAGGATTTGCGATAGTGCTCACTTGGTCTCCTCCTTAGGCTGCTTTGCGGAAACAAAAGTATTGAGAGCTTCCACCGTGAAGACCACGTCGTCAGCATTCAACACGTCGTAGGTGTTGAGCTGATCAGCAGCAATCGGGTGGACGTAGTTGAGGTTTGCAACAGACTTCCACGCAGCCAGATCCTCGCGTCCGAGGACGAGAAGGAACTTGGTGCGATCAGTCAAGCCTGCCAGGAATTTCTGTGCAGACTTGGTGGAAGGAGTTTGTCCTTCGACAAGCTCACTGATGACAAACATGCGATCATTGCGTACACGATCGGTGAGAGCGCCGGCGAGAGCGGCAGCCTTCATCTTCTTAGGTACGCGCTTGGTGTAGTCACGCGGCTGCGGGCCGAATACGGTACCACCACCGGTGAACTGTGGTGCACGGGTAGAACCCTGACGTGCACGACCAGTGCCCTTCTGACGGAATGGCTTCTTACCACCACCGGAAACCATGCCGCGAGTCTTCGTAGCATGTGTTCCCTGGCGAGCAGCAGCCTGCTGTGCGACAACAACCTGGTGCATAAGGGAGATGTTGGGTTCCTTGTCGAAAATGTCGGCAGGGAGATCAACGGTTCCCGCGGTTTTGCCATCCGGGGTGCGGACGTCAAGTGTAAGAGCCATTACTTCGCACCACCCTTCACAGCGGACTTCACCATCACGAGGCATCCCTTAGGACCGGGAATAGCGCCCTTGATGAGGAGGAGACCAGATTCGGTATCCACCTTCTGGACTTTCAAATTCAAGGCGGTAACACGATCTCCGCCCATACGACCAGACATGCGCATGCCCTTAAAGACACGACCTGGGGTGGCGCAAGCGCCAATAGAACCAGGACGACGGTGCACGGCCTGAGTACCGTGTGCGGCACCCTGTCCGGCGAAGCCGTGGCGCTTCATCGTACCGGCGTATCCCTTACCTTTAGAGGTACCGGTAACGTCGACGAAAGCTCCCGCTTCGAAGATATCGGCGGTGAGTTCCTGACCCACCTCATAGTTAGCAGCCGCATCGGCATCCGCAAAACGGATTTCGGCGATGTGGCGACGCGGCGTAACACCGGCCTTTGCGAAGTGGCCAGCCATAGGCTTAGTCACTTTACGGGGGTCGATGGCGCCGAATGCGATCTGGACGGCGTTGTAGCCATCGGTCTCTTCGGTGCGAACCTGGGTTACGACACAAGGCCCAGCCTTGACGACAGTAACGGGGACAACCCGGTTCTGTTCGTCGAAGACCTGGGTCATGCCGAGCTTATTGCCCAGGATGCCCTTAATCTCGGTTTCACTCATTGGTTTCTCTGCTCCGATGCCGTTTTCCAAGCTCACTGAATGTTGACGTCGACGCTAGCCGGAAGGTCGATGCGCATAAGGGCATCAACAGTCTTCGGCGTCGGGTCGAGAATATCGATGAGGCGCTTGTGGGTGCGCATCTCGAAGTGCTCGCGTGAGTCCTTGTACTTATGGGGCGAGCGGATGACGCAGTACACGTTCTTCTCGGTAGGCAGCGGCACCGGGCCGACCACGCTGGCGCCGGTACGGGTAACCGTCTCGACGATCTTGCGCGCAGAAGCATCGATAGCTTCGTGGTCATAGGCCTTTAGCCGGATGCGGATCTTTTGTCCCGCCACGCTTGTCCTCTTCCTTCACCCACAAAGTGGGTCTGTCTTACTCTGTGCGATCACAGGTATCGCACCTTCCTCAGGTGATCGTCGGCATCGACCGATGACACCGTTTCCCGGAAGAGCCGCGAGGGGTTCCGAATCCGCTGTTCATCTGTCACGCCGTCGTTCCACGCGCTCGGGCGTGTCGCCCGATCACCTTTAACGATGTGTCCGATTCCCATAGACAACAAGAACAAACTCTTCGTCTTGTGAAAACCTGGAACACATCACATGCGTGCTCGCTTTACCAGCGCTCAGTTGGCCTTCGTGAGATATGGCACAAACGTCTGCCCTGTTAAAGCAACCTGAATAGTATGCATCACTCAGCACAAAAAGGCAAAACGACTGCGTATATCGTCACGGCACGCTATCTTGGAACTGGGAGAGAAAATAACTCCCCCACCCTAGAATTTCACACGTACCCCAGGTCTTTATTGCCCTGCTGTTCACAGGATTCCATTCCGTTGGAGCACACCTTTGAAACAGCTGGCTCGACAGCTCTAAGGAATGCTAATGCCCGACACCAAAAACACCTCCGCCACGAAATCCACTGAACTTACCGACCGCGGACAAACCGTCATCGCAGATGTCGCCGTCGCCAAAATTGCGGGTGTCGCAACTCGCGAAGTTCCCGGCGTCCATGATCTCGGCAACGGCCCCGCACGGCTAGCTGGCGCAATTCGTGACCATATCCCCGGCTCCTCCACCGACGTCCAACAAGGCATCTCCGTCGAAGTTGGAGAAACCGAAGCCGCCGTCGACGTCACCATCGTCGCTGAATACGGCGTAGCTATCCATCAACTAGCTGCCGCAATCCGTAAAAACATCATTTCCGCAGTGGAAGGAATGACCGGACTGAAAGTCACAGAAGTTAACGTCTCCGTCATCGATATTCATCTCCCCAACGACGATAAAGCCGAAGAGACGGAACCACGTGTCAACTAACGAACTCTAGCGTTTTCCCTTTCGTCCATGCAGACGATTCTCGGACACAACGAAGGGTGACTTATCTCCATGACAACCACACCTTTTACACTCACCGATGAGCTCGCCAGGAAACTCTCTAAGGTCGTGTCACAGATTCCCGGTGTTGACCATCTTGACGGTGGGCATTTTGGAGAGAACTCCACCTACACACCACTAGGTGTTGTTAAAGGTATTTCATACGACTCTGACAGTGGGCATCTACACGTGGCATTAGTCGCCCGCTGGCCCTACCATCTGCTAAAACTAGCGAACACAGTACGCAAAGCCATCACCCGCTACGCAGATGTTCCCGTGGATGTTTACATTAATGATTTAGTGGAGCCCACACCCACCTCAGAAACTTAGGAGAAATCCATGTCAATAACCTTGTATGGTGTCATCGTCGGCATACTCCTTACCCTGGCCTGGACAACTGGAGGATTCCCCTTCTTCCTCGTCGCTATCCTCCTAGGGGCCATAGGAGGCCTTATCGGCGCCCAAATAGAAGGCAAGATCGACGTACGGGCCATGTTTACCAACCGTGGGCGTGGATAAATGGACTCCCCCTCATCAATAGCGACAGGATCTCTCCGCATCGAGCAATCCGTCACTAACCAAATTATTCGCCAAGCAGCCCTCACTGTTCCCGGATGCGTTGAAAAAGCAGCAGGAGTACGAAGTGTACTGGGCAAAACTCTTCCGCAAGCCGATATCACCACCGACGGTCCATATATCGCTGCTGAAGTACACATTGCAGTAAGCTGGCCTGCCCCCGTAGCACAAGTAGCTCGAAGCGTACGCGAAGTAGTGCGATCCCATCTAGAGGCCTACATGGATGCACAAGTGACGGAAGTCTCCGTATTCGTAGACACCATCACTACCGAGCCCGCTGCAGGATCCACCTCTCGATCACCCCGTATCACTCTTGCAGACCTTGCAGATTTAGATAGTTCTCCACACGTAAAACACGTTGTTGCCCCCTGCGACGAACAGGAAGAAGACAATGATGACCCAGCCAATTGACCACGATCTCACTAAACAACCACGTCCTCCCAAAGCTCGACCTGGTTCCGCTGGATTCGTCTGGTTTCTTACCGTCCTATTCCTTGTTGTGGCAGGTATTGCTATCCACGACGCAATAGTCGCAAAAGGCCATATCGGCGGTCCATCATGGCTAGGGACAGTCTCATCAGCCATTGGAGATATGCACTACGGCACGTGGGTTCTTCCCGCTGGAATTATTCTTGTGCTAGTTGGAGTTATCACGCTCATCGGTGCCTGTATGCCAGCCGCCGTGCGCTACTTCCCCATCCACAGTTCTGCCGCAGTCTGGATGCGCCCCACCGACGTTTGCAGACTATGCACCCACACCGCACAAGAAGTATACGGAGTTACCCGCGCCAGCACAGTCGCTAGCAACAAAAAAGTTACCGTGTCCATCTACACCGCCGGCCCCACACCCGATGATGTTGTGGAACGCGTACGACAAGCTGTAAATGCACAATTGGAATACGTGAACCATCCGCTGGAACTCACCATTCGCCCTGTTAAAAAGGGAGGTCAGCACGCATGACCCGGGGAGCTGAAATCTACGTCCGTATTATCACTTTCCTTGTCGGCCTCGTTTTAACCGCCCTCGGCATAGTGTGTATCCTCTGGTATGCCGGCGTGGACCCCCTCGCCAGCTGGCTCAACGATAGCTGGCCCAAGAGCCAACTCAATGACGCCGACAACACCAGTTGGTGGTTTACCACCCTCGTCGTTACTGCTCTCATCATCATACTGTTGTGCCTTAACAGTATCGTTCAGCTATCCAAGCGACGCACTGTAGACACCCTCATTATTGATGGAGACCAACCCGGGGGAGCCATTCATATAGAACTTTCTGATGTAGGTAGAGCTATAGCGCGTGACCTGGAGACTAAACCAATTATTCGTACTGCATCCGCACACGCCGTTCGCGACCATGGCGTCGATACACTAGACATTGACGTACAAGCACCAGCTGACGTGCCGCTGACGACACTGATTAAAACAGCTGAACAAGTATCAGCTGATGTGCCTGTTGCCGTCGCATACTGCGGTCCCACAAGCCGCATTTTCCTGCGTTTGGATAAAGTACGTCGCCCCGATGGAACAACATCGTCTGCTCGGTACCGAGGAGTACAAGAAATTCCCTACTCCGATATCGAAAAAGACGGCAATGCTCTCCCCCAGCAAAACGACAGCAGCTCCACAAGAGAGGGGAAAGAAGCCTAGCTTTCCCACGGTTTATAGCACACCATGCCTATAGAACACCGTGTCTACAGAACACTGCCTATAGGACACTTGTCTACAGAAAAACAGCAGTGCATGTCGTGCACTAAGAAAATGACCATGCATGCCATGCGCTAAGAAAACAAAATAAAAGAGATAAAACAAAATAACTAATGGCCCGCTTCACATGATGTGAAGCGGGCCATTAAGAGCTTGAGCACTCAGGTGTGCTGTTACCCCTTATTGGGGAAAGGTCACCTTACTTGATGATCTTGGTAACACGACCGGCGCCAACGGTGCGGCCACCTTCGCGGATAGCGAAGCGGAGGCCTTCATCCATGGCGACGGGCTGAATGAGCTCGACGGTCATGTCGCAGTTGTCGCCAGGCATAACCATTTCGGTGCCCTCAGCGAGCTTAACAACACCAGTTACGTCCGTGGTACGGAAGTAGAACTGCGGACGGTAGTCGTTGAAGAACGGGGTGTGGCGGCCGCCTTCGTCCTTGGACAGGACGTAAACAGAACCCTCGAAGTTGGTGTGAGGAGTGTAAGCACCAGGAGCGCACACACACTGGCCACGCTCAACATCTTCGCGCTTAACACCACGGAGGAGAAGACCGACGTTGTCGCCAGCTTCGCCGTCATCGAGCATCTTGCGGAACATTTCGATGCCGGTAACGGTGGTGGTGGCCTTGTCGCGGATACCAATCAGCTCAACATCTTCGTTGAGGTGGATGATGCCACGCTCAATACGGCCGGTAACAACGGTGCCACGACCAGTAATGGTGAAGACGTCCTCGATAGGCATAAGGAAGGGCTTATCGGTTTCACGGACGGGATCCGGGATAGCTTCGTCAACAGCATCCATGAGCTCGAGAATGGACTTCTTCCACTTCTCGTCGCCCTGCAGAGCCTGGTAAGCAGAAACGTGAACGATCGGGGCGTCCTCGTCGTAGTCCTGGGAAGCGAGCAGTTCGCGAACTTCCATCTCAACGAGTTCGAGGATTTCCTCATCGTCAACCATGTCGCACTTGTTCAGAGCAACGACGATGTAGGGAACGCCCACCTGGCGAGCGAGGAGCACGTGCTCACGGGTCTGCGGCATGGGGCCATCAGTGGCGGCAACCACGAGGATAGCGCCGTCCATCTGAGCTGCACCAGTGATCATGTTCTTGATGTAGTCAGCGTGGCCAGGGGCGTCAACGTGAGCGTAGTGACGCTTCTTGGTCTGGTACTCCACGTGGGAGATGTTAATGGTAATACCACGGGCCTTTTCTTCAGGGGCCTTATCGATCTCGTCGAACGCGAAGGAATCGTTGAGATCGGGATATTCCTCCGACAGCACCTTGGTGATAGCTGCGGTCAGGGTGGTCTTACCATGGTCGACGTGACCGATGGTGCCAATGTTTACGTGCGGTTTGGTCCGCTCGAACTTAGCCTTCGCCACTTTGTTGTCCTCCTGGACGATCATGAATTGTTAACACTCGCCAACAATTCTTATTTGGTTCAGATCTTTGGTCAGATGCTACCTGGTTAGTGTAGCTGTCATTTCCGCCAATTGCCTAGTTATCAGTTTCCTATTACCTAGACTCTCGGCGGGGTCAGGGCCACGAAGAATTTATTCTCCGTTAGCCTTCGCAATGATCTCCTTCGCTACGTTCTGAGGAACCTCAGCGTAGGATCCGAAGACCATCGTGTAGTTGGCTCGGCCCTGGGTCTTCGACCGGAGGTCTCCAACATAGCCGAACATCTCAGACAGCGGCACATCGGCTTTCACCACACGTGCGCCACTGCGCTCTTCCATGGCCTTAACCTGGCCACGACGGGAGTTAAGGTCACCGATTACATCGCCCATGTACTCCTCAGGGGTGACGACCTCCACAGCCATAATGGGTTCGAGGAGGACCGGTGAAGCTTTCTTGGCAGCTTCCTTCAATGCCATAGAGCCGGCAACCTTGAAGGCCATTTCCGAAGAGTCAACTTCGTGGTAGGCACCGTCAAGGAGCTCGCACTCAATATCGACAAGTGGGAAGCCTGCGAGAACACCGTACTGCATAGCATCCTGGACACCTGCGTCAACAGACGGGATGTATTCCTTCGGGATGCGACCGCCGGTAACGGAGTTAATGAACTTGTAGTGTTCTTCGTCCTCACCAATTTCGGTGAGCGGGGAAAGACGAATAATAACGCGTGCGAACTGACCAGAACCACCGGTCTGCTTCTTGTGCGTGTACTCGTACTTATCGACTACCTTGCGAATAGTTTCGCGGTAGGCAACCTGCGGCTTACCAACGTTAGCTTCAACCTTGAACTCGCGACGCATACGGTCAACCAGCACGTCCAAGTGGAGCTCGCCCATACCACCGATAACGGTCTGGCCGGTTTGCTCATCATTCTGGACAGTGAAGGTGGGGTCTTCTTCCGCGAGTTTCTGGATGGCGACACCCAGCTTCTCCTGGTCAGACTTGGTCTTAGGCTCAATAGCAACCTGGATAACCGGATCCGGGAAAGTCATGGATTCAAGAACAACCTGGTTGTTGGGATCACACAGGGTGTCACCGGTGGTGGTTTCCTTCAGACCGATAAAAGCATAGATGTGGCCAGCAAAAGCCTCGTCTACCGGATTCTCCTTATTGGAGTGCATCTGGAAGAGTTTGCCGACACGCTCTTTCTTCTCCTTGGTGGAGTTGTAGATGGTGTCACCGGACTTGACATGGCCGGAGTACACACGCACGTAGGTGAGCTTGCCGAAGAACGGGTGAGCAGCAACCTTAAAGGCAAGTGCGGAGAATGGCTCATCGAGGGAAGGCTTGCGATCGATTTCGATGGATTCATCGTTGACGTCATGTCCAACGATGTTCGGAACGTCAAGCGGGCTCGGCAGGTAATCGGCGATGGCATCAAGAAGAGGCTGAACACCCTTGTTCTTGAAGGCAGTACCGCAGATGACGGGGTAAGCTTCCGAGTTCACAGTGAGCTTGCGGATAGCGCCCTTGATTTCATCAATAGTGAGTTCTTCGCCGGCGAAGTACTTCTCCATGAGTGCTTCATCGAACTCAGCAACGGTCTCAATGAGCTTCTCATGATATTCAGCGGCACGATCGGCAAGATCCGCGGGGATCTCTTCAATGATGGTCTCTTGACCAGGCTCAACCTTACCCGGCCACATCAAGGCCTTCATGGTAAGAAGATCGACAACACCATCGAAGGAGTCTTCTGCACCAATCGGGAGCTGCAGAACTAGCGGCTTAGCACCGAGACGATCTTCAATAGTCTTTACCGAGTAGTAGAAGTCGGCGCCCATCTTGTCCATCTTGTTGATGAAGCAAATACGGGGGACGTCGTACTTAGAAGCCTGACGCCAAACTTGTTCAGACTGCGGCTCGACACCTTCCTTGCCGTCGAAGACGGCTACAGCACCGTCGAGAACACGGAGGGAACGCTCCACCTCAACGGTGAAGTCCACGTGGCCGGGGGTGTCGATAATGTTGAGTTGGTGGCCCTTCCAGTAGCAGGTGGTAGCCGCGGAGGTAATGGTAATACCGCGTTCCTTCTCCTGCTCCATCCAGTCCATGGTGGAAGCGCCATCGTGAGTCTCACCGATCTTGTAGTTAATACCGGTGTAGAACAGGATGCGCTCAGTAGCAGTGGTTTTACCAGCATCGATGTGAGCCATAATGCCGATATTGCGAACCTTGCTCAGGTCCTTAAGCACTTCAAGTGCCACTTCGAACTCTCCGTTCGATCATGGATCCATAAGGATCCTCTTTTGACATAGGTCAGTTTATGAACGTAGCTAAAGCGCAACGTTCTGGACTGCACACCCTCTAGTGTAGTGGTGCGCAGCCCCGACGTCACCAGCGATAGTGCGCGAAAGCCTTGTTGGCTTCTGCCATCTTGTGAGTGTCTTCGCGACGCTTCACAGATGCGCCAAGACCGTTGGAGGCATCAAGCAGTTCGTTAGCGAGGCGCTCCGCCATCGTCTTCTCGCGACGTTGCCGGGAAAACGCGACGAGCCAGCGCAAAGCAAGCGTAGTGGCACGGCCAGGACGGACCTCAACAGGAACCTGGTAGGTAGCGCCACCGACGCGGCGGGAACGAACTTCAAGAGAAGGACGAACGTTATCGAGAGCCTTCTTGAGAGTGTTAACAGGATCAGTGCCGGTCTTCTCACGGCACATTTCCAGAGCACCATAGACAATGCTCTCGGCAGTGGACTTCTTACCGTCAATAAGAACCTTATTTACAAGCTGGGTAACCAGCGGAGAACCGTAAACAGGATCGTTGACGAGAGGCCGCTTGGGTGCGGGACCTTTACGAGGCATGTTTACTTCTCCTTCTTGGCACCGTAGCGAGAACGAGCCTGCTTACGGCCCTTCACACCCTGGGTATCCAGAGCGCCACGGACAATCTTGTAACGGACACCAGGAAGGTCCTTAACACGACCGCCACGGACGAGCACCATGGAGTGCTCCTGGAGGTTGTGACCTTCACCGGGGATGTAAGCAGAAACCTCGATACCGGACGACAGGCGCACACGTGCGACCTTACGAAGGGCCGAGTTCGGCTTCTTAGGGGTGGTGGTGTACACACGGGTGCATACACCACGGCGCTGCGGGCTGCCCTTCAAAGCTGCAGTCTTTGTAACTGCAGTCTTATCCTGGCGGCCCTTGCGAACCAGCTGCTGAATAGTTGGCATGGACCGAATTTCCTCAATATGTTAGTTAACCCGTACCTTGTGGCAACGGGAAGGGCGTCTGGGGGCTCCCCACACGCCATAAAAGCTAATGGGGCAAAGTGTCCAGATCAAAGCCTAATTTTGAGCAAGAAAGACCGCGTCAGCCGCTCTCGCTGGCTTACCTGGGACAATAACCCGCCCACTTATGTGGGCACGGTTAATTATGCTAACGCCAAAAAGCCTGGAAACCAAACCCGTGACGCTCTCTATTACACCAGCGGAACGCCATCAGCATCGCACCGATAGGGATCTTTACCCGTCAGAATCATAATGAATTCGACCAGATTCCAAATTCCGAGAGCCGTGCCGGCCAGTATGACCATTATTAGTATTGGCGGTATCACTATCGTTAGGAACGACAAAAAGATCGTCAGTAATAAAATGCCTAGCTTTATAAAACCGAAGCTATTTTTCCCCATGTAAAAATTCGCAGCTCCAAAACCGCCCAGGAAGAAAGAAAGCAAGGCAGCGATCATCTTTTCTTTTGGCTTCGGGGCAGCCTGCGCACCGTCAGGAAAACCGTTATAACCTACACCGTTCTGCATAGGCTGACCTGCTGGATTTGGAGAAGTGTACGGAGCACCATACGCCGTGTTTTGACCCGCTCCATATCCCGCTTGTGTCTGCGGATACTGCTGCGCAGGGTAAGTATTCTGAGGGTAACTATTCTGTGGATGTCCATATACAGGAGCGGAGCCCGGTGCAGCATTGGGAACCGACATACTATTAGGTGCCGGAACCGTATTAGCAGTTGTCACAGCGTTAGGAGCCGGCACAGGGTTAGAGACCGGCACAGTGTTAGA
>NZ_QFOZ01000016.1 GCF_003241315.1 Lawsonella clevelandensis | reverse complement strand
CCAGGTGCTGCGGGAAGACAAGGGATGGTCTTACGGGGTCGGAATGTCGAGCCGCCCACTCCCCGATGGTGGAGTGGCGACCGTTGCGGGGTCCTTCCGCACTGAGGTTGGAGCCGACGCCGTGGCCGAGGCATTACGCATTCTCACCTCCAGCGACGACCTGAGGGCCGACGAAGTGGATGCCGCCCGCGACCACTCGGTTGGCATCGCCCCATTGCAGTACGACACCGCCGGTGCGGTCGCCCACCAAGTGGCAGCTCTGGTCGGGGCCGGACTGGCACCGAACTGGGTCGACGATCACCTCGCCGCCGTGGCATCAGCGAGGGCGAGTGCTGGGGAATGGTCGGTGAACCGAGCCTGGCGGGAGTTGCTGATCCCCGACAGCTGGCGGATCGCTATCTGCGGTCAGGCCGAAGAGTTGGCTCCCGCACTGGCTGAGCGTGGAATCCTCTACACTATGGAGGTCCACGGGGCATTGGCGCAGTTGGTAGCGCGGCTGCTTTGCAAGCAGTAGGTCAGGGGTTCGAGTCCCCTATGCTCCACCAAAGGACGCTCCGGCCACCGAATCGACAAGGTGATCATCCACCACAACGCCGGCAACCTCACCATCAAAGGGTGCTGGGACGTGTGGCAGACCCGGCCCGCCTCCGCCCACTACCAGGTAGAAACCTCCGGGCGGATCGGGCAGCTCGTGTGGGACCGCGACACCGCCTGGCACGCCGGAAACTGGGCAGCCAATACCACCAGCATTGGTATCGAGCACGCCGACGCCTCTTCTAACCCATGGAAAATCTCTGACGCCTGCCTCGACAACGGCGCACATTTGGTGGCCGCGATCTGTCGGTATTACAAGCTCGGCCGCCCTACCTGGGGTAAGAACGTGTTCGGGCACAAAAACTTCTCAGCCACCGAATGCCCAGCATCGCTGGCCGGTACTCAGCACGCCGCCTATATGGCTCGCGCCCAGTACTGGTACGACCACATGACCAGCAACACGCCCGCACCCGCGCCGGCACCGAAACCCGCACCCACACCGAAGCCGGCACCGAACATTGACGCGCTCGCTGACGCGGTCATCCGCGGCGAATACGGCAACGGCAACGAACGCCGACGCAGACTCGGATCCAACTACGACGCCGTCCAGCGCCGGGTCAACGAAAAACTCCGCCACTAAACCAAGACTCATGAAAACTGTCCTGTTTCGCCCCGTCGCTGCCTCACTACATGAGGTGGTGGCGGGGCCATTTTTGTTCCCATCGCACCAGGACAGTGGTGGTTATAAATCGGGGTGGGTCGAAGCCCTGTCAGTAGAGACCTTATTTCTATTGAGCAGGAGCGCGTCATGGCACGTGAGATTACCCGTGAGCGAGTTGTGGAGCTGCGATGCCGAGGCGCATCGTATGGGCAGATCGCCACCAGATTGGGCATGTCGCGCAATACGGTGAAGTCGATCTGTCGCAGAGCTGACATCAACATCGATCCGGCGGTTGATGTTGAGCCTGCTAAGGCATGCGAACACTGTAATGGGCATTTTGAAGCTGCGGTGGCGGGGCAAAGGTTCTGTTCGGATGTGTGTCGTTTGTCGTGGTGGCACGCCCACCCCGAACGGCTCAACCGGCGGGCAATATACACCTTCACCTGCGTTGCTTGCGGTGAGAGCTTCGAGGCCTACGGAAACAAGCACCGTAAGTATTGCTCGCATGCCTGCTATATCAGGCACCGCTTCAGCACCCGAGGTGGCAGACCGTGACGGGTGCCATGTTCAATGCCGAAGTCGATCTTGCCCGCCAGGTCGCCTTTATTGATCGGCTCACCGAAACCGGCGCACTCACCCCAAACGAAAGCCACGTGATCCTTACGCGGATCGGGCATGAAGCAACCGCGCCAGTGGGGGCATTGTTGCTGCAGGTTCGACTGGATAAGACTCAGGTTTAGAGCGTAGATGGATACAACCAAAACACCTGTCGCCATAGAAGAAAGAGAAGCAGGGAGTGACCTCGCGTAGTTTTCGAGTTATCCCACCTAGACCCGCCACGCCACGTCGGCTACGAGTAGCAGGGTATGCGCGGGTATCGACCGAGCACGAACGCCAGCTATCTTCGATTGCCGCCCAGGTGTCGTACTACTCTCATCTGATTCAATCCACCCCTGGTTGGGACTATGCAGGCGTGTTCATCGACGAAGGCATCACCGGCACCAGTACCGTCCGTCGAGAGGGGTTCCAGACCATGATGGCCGCCGCCCGCTCCGGCGACATCGACATGATTTTGACGAAGTCGATATCCAGGCTGACTCGCAACACCGTCGACCTGCTCGATGCCGTCCGCGAACTCAAAATCCTCGGCGTCTCAGTGCGTTTCGAGCGTGAACAGATCGATACCGCGACCGCTGACGGTGAACTCCTGCTGACCCTGCTGGCATCGTTTGCGCAGGAGGAATCTCGATCCATGTCGAAGAATGTTAAATGGGGGATAAGGAAGAAATACGCCGACGGGCTCATGCATTCGCGCCAACCCTACGGCTACCAATACGTGGGTAGTGACTTGGCTATCATCGAGACTGAAGCCAAGATCATCAGTCAGTTGAATGCTGAAGGGGTCAAGCCTAGGCGGGGAGCCAAGTTTCGCGGTAAGACGATCCGCAAATGGCTCGAAAATGAAATCTACACCGGCCGCGTAATCCTGCAAAAGTATTACCGGCCAAACGTTGCAGAATTGAACTGTCATACCAACACCGGCGAGCTGCCACGCTACCTCGTCGACGAATCCCACCCGCCCATCATCGACCAGACCACGTTCGGCGCCGTCCAGGCCGAGCTCGCCCGGCGCAGACATCTCGGACGTGGAGCCACGCCGTCAGCTAGAACGACCGGGCTCACCTCTCGGATTGAATGCTCTGTCTGTAGCAGGTTTTATCACCGCCGCACCAAGACACGCCGCCACACGTCCTACAAGTTTTGGTGGTGCGAAACCGCCACCAAAGGTAAAGGCAATCCCTGCCAGGCACCACAAATCCGAGAAACCCATCTCACCCAGATCTGCACCCGCGTGCTTGGCCTCGACGACTGGGACGACGAGTATGCGCTGACGCGCCTCGTGAAAATCGTTGTCAATCCCGATCGTACGCTCACCATCCACACCATTAGCGGCGAAGTGCCAGTGGCGGTGAGCCTGGACGAGGAAAGTGCGATATGACCACCAAGCAGATTCGGAACAAGCGTGTCACCGCGATCCCAGCCACAAAAATACCCGGACACACCACGGTGCAGGGTACTCGGCGTCGGCGCAGGGTAGCGGCCTACGCGCGGGTATCCACCGAGATGGAAGAACAAGCCTCCTCCTACGAGGCACAAATCGACTACTACACGAGCCACATCCAATCCCGCACAGAGTGGGAATTCGCAGGCATGTACGCCGACGAAGGCATCACTGGCACCAGCACCAAACACCGTGAAGGCTTCAAAACCATGATCGCCGACACCCTCGCCGGAAAAATCGATTTGATCCTCACCAAGAGCGTGTCCCGGTTCGCCCGCAACACCGTCGACACCCTCATCCACGTCCGCCAGCTCAAAGACAAAGGCGTAGAGGTCTACTTCGAAAAAGAAAACATCTGGACACTCGATTCCAAAGGCGAACTACTCATCACCATCATGTCCAGCCTCACCCAAGAAGAATCCCGCTCCATTTCCGAGAATGTCACCTGGGACCACCGTAAACGCTTCGCCGACGGGAAAATCATGGTGCCCTACGCGTCCCTGCTCGGCTACAAGAAAGGCGAAGACGGCAACCTCGCCATCGACGAAACCCAAGCACCAACCGTCCGTCGTATTTATGCCCGCTTCCTCGAAGGCGCAACCCCACAAACCATCGCCAAAGAATTCACATCCGATGGCATCCCCACCCCGCGTGGCAAACAAATCTGGTCGCCCTCCACTGTGCGGTCGATCCTTGCCAACGAGAAATACAAAGGCGACGCGCTGCTGCAAAAGAGCTTCACCACCGACTTCCTAACCAAACCATGAAAATCAACGAAGGCGAAGTACCCCAGTACTACGTCACCAGCAACCACGAACCCATCATTGATCCCGTCACCTGGGACACCGTCCAAGCAGAACTCGCCCGCCGCGCAGGCAAAGGCACCTCCAACACCCACCCCTTCGCCAACACGATCACCTGCTCCGATTGCGGCGGGAGGTTTGGGCGGAAAGTCTGGCACTCCACCAGCAAATACCGCCGCTACATCTCTTCGTCGCAGCCCTGGCTAAGCGGGTCACCGGCAACGACGTGCTCGATGACACCATGCGCCTGCTCGACGAAACCGTCTACGACACCCGCGAGCTCGAAACCAAGCAGGCCACGCTGGGGGAGCGGATCGAAGAAACCATCACGCTGATGAACCAACTCATCACCCCGCAGCCACGACCGCCCACGACCCTGACGACTACGACCGCCGTTACCACGAGCTTGAAGATCGGCACCACCAACTTGAGGCCGAGCATCAACGGATCAGCGACCAGATCGACGATCTGCGCCACCGCCGAGCACAAGCAATCGAAGTACGCGACTACCTTGTCACCCAACCACCACTCGAATACTCCGACCAAGCCTGGAACACCCTCGTCGATCACACCACCGTCAACCACGACGGCGCTATCAAACTCACACTCAAGGACGGCACTACCACGGCTCGAACCGGCTCTTAACGAGTAAGAGGGGATTCGGTGATCCGGGCGCTGGATCTGTGGGGCATAATTCGATTTGTGTTCCCTGCCAGTGGTTGATAAGCCAGCGGTCGTGACTGGCGATGATGAGTGTGCCGTTCCATTGGCGTAGCGCGTCCTCTAGTTCTTCAAGCGTGGCGAGGTCGAGGTAGTTGGTTGGTTCGTCAATGACAAGAATCTCGGGTTTCTGCGCCACGGCTAACGCGATCTGGGCTCGACGCTGGTTTCCATCTGAAAGTTGGCCGACTGGGGTGGCCCACATGGATGGGTGGAGTATTCCCGTGCCAAGTTCTCTGATCCCGTCTTTCCAATGTTCTGGGTGAAAGTAGGAATCTCCTGTGCGTGGTAGGCGCTGTGGGACGTAAGCAAGCCGCCCGCTGACAGAGATAGTGCCGCTGGCTTCGGATCTAGGGTCGATTGTTGTTTTCCCACTAGCAAGCCAATTCAAGAGCGTGGTTTTCCCCGCTCCATTCGGGCCAGTCAGTATTAAATGTTCCCCCGTGGCAAGGTCGAACGTGATTGGGAGAAGCCTGCCTGGAATGAAGGCGCTTCGTGCCGTGACGGCTAACCCGCCACGCGAGCCGACTGGTGGAAGGTTGAGCTTAAGTTGGTAGTTGCGGGGTTTTCGCACCTCATGTTCAGCAAGATCGTGTAAGCGTTGATCGTCGTTACGCGTGCGTCGCAGCGCGGTCTTTTCTGCCCGGTCAGAGAAGAACTTACGTGCCATGCCCTGCGCCTTCGCTAATTTCGCTCCACCACGAGCGATATCTTCGCTGCGACGGCGATGACTTCGAATCGCGCGTTTTTCAGATTGCTGGGTGGCGTGAAGCTTTTGATGCTCCATGCGGGCGTGTTGTTTGGCGCCAAGATAATCACTATAGGCGCCAGTGCACCGGTACACGCCAGACACAGCCTCTCCTTCAGCTGTGGCCAAAGCCTGCCACGGGGCAATATCGAGGTCATAGATGACCGTGGCTGTCTCTTCAATAAACGCACGATTATGACTGGCCATGAGCACTGGCCCCGGCCAATCTGTTATTTGCTGGATCAGAAAGCCTACGGCTTCGTCATCAAGATGATTGGTGGGTTCATCCAAGACCAGAGTTACTGGTCTGACCATAATGATGCCTGCCAGTTCGAGCCGCACTGCCTGGCCAGGGGAGAGTGAGCCGAGTGCGCGCTGTCGACCGCGTCCGGTCAGCTGGCCTAGACCTAAACCGGCTAACACTTCATCGATTCGAGCTTCGAGCGACCATACGTCGGCCAGAGTAAGACTGGTGAGTATGTGATCGTACTCTTTAGCGAGACTCGCTGAACTTTGGGCAGCCGATAGTTGCTTCGTCACGTGGTCGAAGCGAGTGAGCAACTCCCATGGGCCAGCCAACACGTCGTCCAGATAGTCCTGAACTGTGCCAGTGGCGTCACGAACATAAGGGAAGCGACAAGAACCTGCATCTCCTGCATCACTGATGGCGATATGTCCTCGATCCGGGGTTAGCTCTCCTCGTATCAGGCGCAGGAGAGTGGTTTTGCCAGAGCCATTAGGCCCCACAAGTACTGCGCGCTCGCTATCGCCAACGCTGAATGAAACGTTATCCAAGAGTGGCTGAGCGGAAAATGAAAAAGAAAGATTGATTACCTCGATAGCAGACATATTGATCCCCAAAACCGTCGAAACATTTGGACGCTTCTCGGCGTAGCCGAACGGAGATCACAGCACCATCGGAATTAACACACTCCCAGAAATTGGAACGGACGCTGTCGCGTAACTATCCTCTACCATACCGAACACGCTGCTGGTAGTCAACCAGAACTCACCCGGCGCTCCTGTCAGGATGCAATGCACCCACCTAGCCCCTCCGTGCACCCACCCAGATCCTTGTATCAAAATGAACGTCTAAGTAACCCCACGCACAAGGCTCGAACCCCTTAGTTTCGATTCGGGCCTTGTTGCCGTTCTGGGCCCAGGTGAGGGCGTTGGCGTTGATCTGAGGGTCGAGGAGCATTTCGAAAGGTCGGTTGTTCTCGACGCGGAGTTGGTCGTCTTCGTCGATGTAGATCTTGATGAAGAAGGCTTGGTTGCAAAGGCGTCGGTTGGCGTTTCGCAGCGTTCGTAGACTTCGGCGTCGGTCAGAAATGTTAAGCCATCTCAAGTGAGCGGACAGACTGACCCCGAGAGTCCACAACACAGGGTTCCGGTGGCCGCTTCGATGCCCGGTAAACCCCTCGCGACAAGCGAGAACACGCGGTTCGTGCAGCCGAGCCACAGTTCAAACTCTCTGCATAGTAGGTCCACTGATCGGTGACGAAACGCTTCTGACGAGCGAAAACAGTCAAACGTGGTAGCCGGCAGATGGACGACCACTACCTCTCAGGCCACCGC
>NZ_QFOZ01000007.1 GCF_003241315.1 Lawsonella clevelandensis | reverse complement strand
TGCAGAACTGCCCGGCGCAGGACCGTCCGCTGCAGAACTGCCCGGCGCGGAACTATCTTCAGAGGGAATTATAGATAGAATAGCTTGTACAACAATAGGTTTCACTTCATCAAGGCTCTGACCTGCCTCTAGTGCACGAAATCCCACTGCCAGCTGCGCCATCGTGAGATTCATATAAATATCCCCATGCCCCGGAGCTAGCTGTTCCCATACTTCCTGTAGGTGCACGTTAACGCGCTTATGGACATCAACAACATCCACACCGGCGCGCGTAAAGGAACAACGATTATCAATCGTGGCATTGACGTGCGGATTCCGTCCCCCCTGGTTTTCTGCACTGACTACCACATTGCGCATCCATCCATGGTCGGAGGCAACTGCCTGTTCTAGATTGACGCTCACCCATGCCGCTAGCCATTCGCGCGGATCATCAATACCTTCTGTTGCTGCTGTGACGGCTGACATCCAGCCCGGCATGTAGCGTTCAATAACCAAGCGGCGGAGGTCATTAACGGAGGTGACGTAGCGGTAGATACTGTTCCGGGCAATGCCGGCCCGTTTGGCGATGGCGGCAGCTGTGAGATCAGTACCGGGCTCGTTGCGAAGAATTTCTTCAGTCACATCAACCAGCGCTGTTTGCACATTTTCACGGTGTTCTTTCACCGTTTTAGCCGTGATCCGTGGCATAGTAGCCGACCTCCTGTTCCATCTATTCTAGCGGTACTCTTGACAGCGTCGACAACACTACGGACAATGTTAGAGACACCATGTCTCTAACATCTGGCGGGTAACACTATGGCAACCACACCTACTACTACAGCTGACACCACAGCTGCCGCATCTGCTGCTGAACCCATTAAACACAAATGGGCTATGCTCGCTGTCCTTGCCCTGGGACTTTCCCTCATTGTGCTTGACGGCACCATCGTGAACGTCTCACTCCCCACCATCATCAAGACCCTCCACCTAGACCTCTCCCAAGCACAATGGGTAAGCGCCCTCTACACCGTGGTCGTCGCCTCTCTTCTCCTTGAAATCGGTAGTGTCGCAGACCGTATCGGACGCCGCTCCACTTTCGTTATTGGTCTTATCATCTTTATTGTGGCCTCTATCCTGGCCGGCATATCCACTAACGGCAGCGCCCTCATTGCCTCCCGCGCCCTACAAGGCGTTGGCGCCGCCTTCGTCATGCCCTCCACCCTCTCCAACGTGCACGCCAACTTCACCGGCAAAGACCGCACCATTGCCTTCGGAGTGTGGGGCGCCACCATCTCCGCCATGGCCGCCATTGGCCCCCTCATCGGCGGTGCCATTACCTCCTACACAAGCTGGCGCTGGATCTTCTTCATCAACATACCGTTCGGCATCCTCATCCTCATCGGCGCCTTCCTCACCGTCCCCAACACCAAAGACACAGGAGCTAGCACCGCCACCGGAGCCGGCACCGCATCATCCTCTCCCCGTAAGCACGATGTCCTGGGGTTTATTCTTTCCGCCCTATCCGTCGGACTTATCGTGTTCTCCATTATTGAAGGCCCCAAACTGGGCTGGTGGAACCACAAGGACACCTTAAAAATGTGGGGGCACTCGCTTTTTGCCGACTCCTCAATAAGTTCAGTTCCCTTCACCCTGCTGATGGGCATTCTGCTTCTCATTGGTTTCATCACATGGGAACTACACCAACTAAAAAGACAGCACTACGTCCTCCTCAATCCCCATCTTTTCCAGAATCCCTCCTTCGCCTGGGGTAACCTCACTGCCCTGGTGGTAGCCATTGGCCAATTCTCGCTGGTGTTCCTTATCCCCATGTTCGTCATTAACGATATGGGGAAATCTCCCCTCACTGCCGGCTGGGTACTAGCCGCTATGGCTCTTGGTGCCATGGTGTCGGGTGGATTAGCCCGGCACGTTACCGCCATTATTCCCCCCACGGGCGTCGTCATGATGGGCCTCGCCCTAGAAGTAATCGGGGTAGCCACGCTTGCCGGAACGCTGCACACGTCACAAAACCTATGGGTGATGGCACTGATACTGGTTATCTACGGCGTGGGCTTGGGCTTCGCTTCGGCACAGTTAACGTCCACAGTGATGGCGGATGTTCCCGTGGAACACTCCGGCATGGGCTCCGCTACCCAGTCCACCGTGCGTCAGTTGGGTAGCGCCTCCGGTATTGCCCTAGGTGGCTCCGTCCTGGCAACTACATTGAGTAACCATCTGCCCGGCCTGGTGGCCCCGTTGGGTTTACCTCAGCAGATGACTGTTCCCCTTGTGGAGGCCACTATTAATTCTGGTGGCGCAAACCTCCACGGCCTTTCTATGCCGCCATTGTCTGACGTTCTGCGGGAAGGCTACTGCGACGCTATCTCTACCTCCATGTGGGTGTCGATGGCGTTCCTAGCAATAGGTTTACTATCGTCACTGCGGTTGTGGTGGGTCACTAAACAAGCGGCTAAAAACACCTCAGTTAAAGGTGAAGAGACCAGCGATAGCCCCCAGCGCGAGACCGCCTAGTACTGTTCCCAGCAGATATGCGACCGCCTGCCACGTGTGATGATGTCGCAGCATCGTCACCAGTTCCACGTTCAGTGTGGACAGTGTCGTAAGGGCCCCGCAAAACCCTACTCCCCATAAGGAATACGCCTGGCTACTCATCACCCCTGCGGAGAACGCAGCTGCGAAAAGCCCCAGGAGGAAACTTCCCACTAGGTTCGCAATAAGGATACCGACGGAATACGTGGGCGTGTGGTGTCCTGCGCCGGAACGCATTTGTCGAATAGCAAGAAAACCACGGTCAAGGAGAAAGCGGAGGAATACGCCCAGCGCACCGCCTCCCATCACAAGAAGGACAGTCACTCTCATCACTTCGATTCCGAAGCGTGAGACTTATAGGCCCTAGATGTACACAGTATGGCCACTGCTGCAGACCCTATACCCAGGAGCATGTTGAGGATTATCTGCAGCACACCCATCCAGGGGGCACCGTTCTCCATTAACGTAAGACTGTCCACTATGACAGTGGACAAGGTGGTGAAGCCACCCATCATGCCGGTGCCAAGAAATGCCACTACAGTGGGGTGACGTTTCAACTGGTGGGACGCTACCTCAGTGAGAACACCGAGAATAGCGGACCCCACCATGTTAATAACCAGGACAGACCAAATAATACCGTGGACGTTACCCGGCCAGGCCGTTGTGACAGCCCAGCGGAGAATCGCCCCCACAGCACCACCCACTGCTACCGCCAGCCCTGTAGCGAGAAACGCCAGTACTGTTCGAATAGCTGTTTTTTGGGTAGTGCCAGAAGGTATCTGTTGTGAAGATGGTATGTGCCCGGTCATAAAGAGAACTATTACCCGCGATTCTTGTTAGGAGCAGGCTTCGTAGGAGTGGACGTGGACGTCTTCTTAAGAAGAGACTTCACCCATCCCCAGAAATTAACAGTGTTATGCGTACGCACTGGTACCGGCTTACCCGTCCACAGTGTGTAAAGCTTATTCTTAGCGGATTTATCCGTAATACGGATAACGGTCCCGTGGCGGTTTGCACGACGACTACCGTCCTTACGCAGTGTGGCTATCTTGCCACGTCCTGCCCATTTACCGTTAAGGCTAGATGCTTCCGCCACAAGAGTACCGCGGCTGGAGTCTTTACCCCAGGTGTGGAGTTTATCGGTGAAAAGGTAGTAATGGCCGTTGAGCTTCGTCAGAGAAGGCCCCTCAGAGCCCTCCACAGCATTGCGGTTGACCAGCTGCCAACCACCCGTTCCCATGTGGTTATTGCGCCAGATTTCATTATGCGCACCATCACGTTTGATGGTGATGTAGTAGGAGCCGTCATCATCGTGGAAAGCGGATCCATCGATGCGGTCAATGGAGGGAAGAGGGAAGTTGATCTGCTGGGCACGGCCAGGACGGAAGGTGATCTTGGGGAGACGCTCATTGTATTCAAAGGGACCGTCGTAGTGAAGCTCATTCACCTTTACCAGGTAAGGAACCATCTTGTCCTGGTAGGGCCGACCGTGGAAGAGGCCAAAGTAGCCGGCGGAGAACATGATATATACCTGGCCATTATTATCGCGGAACCATTCTGGGGCCACAATATCGGTACCGTAGCGTGCCCCTGGGCTGAGGGCGATGCCTGGATACTTCTTGCCACCGAATTTAAGTCCCTCGGGGAAGGACCAGGTTTTACCGTCTTTGGAGACACCGATCATGGGCCAGAATTTGCCGTCGTGGCGGTTCCAGCCGGAAAGCATCCAGAAGGCACCATCGTGGTACATAATGCTGGGGTCGCCCAATGTGTGGTGGATGGGGCCCAAGGTGGAGGTGTCGTCGTTAGGGTTGGTGGGACTGGCGTCCTTATAGGCAACACCAAGTTCATCGAAGCGTTTGCCGTCGGTGGACAGGTAGAGGGTGTCGGAGTGGTCGCCATCGCTGGTGAAGAAGGCTCCCATGAGGACTTCATGAGACATGAAATCGTCGTAGCTGACTGATCGATCGTAGGCGGGGGCAGCATTGGCCGCTAGAGGGGCTGCAGTTCCCACCGCAAGGGTGAGGGCGAGAGTGGCAATAGCTCCGCGTCCTAGTCGGCTGCGGTGGTGGTGTGTGTCGCGGCGAAATGCCATGGTGGAGGAACCTTTCTTATTATGAGGGGTAAAAGTGGTGGCGTCAGTTAGGTGCGTGGACGAGAGAAAGGACAAAAGACACGTCTAATCGTCCCGTGCCTTGTTAACGAAGCGTGAGTAGTGCAGCTGTTCAACAACTTCAATGGTGCCGGTGGGGCCACCACGATGCTTACCGATAATGATTTCGGCTTCTCCCGCATGCACATCATTGGGATCGAATACTGCAGGACGGTGGAGGAGGAGCACAACGTCGGCGTCCTGTTCCAACGACCCGGATTCGCGGAGGTCGGAGACTTGCGGACGCTTATCATTACGGTTCTCGGAGTTACGGTTAAGCTGCGAGATGGCGATAACGGGTACTTCCAGTTCTTTGGCAAGGAGTTTGAGTTGGCGGGAAAATTCCGCAACCTCTTGTTGGCGGCTTTCTACTTTTTTCCCGGAGCTCATCAACTGGAGGTAGTCCACCACAATAAGGTCCAGGCCATGTTGTTGTTTAAGACGGCGTGCCTTAGCCCGGATTTCCATCATGGTGATGCTGGGTGAGTCGTCAATATAGAGGGGTTTATCCGCTATCTCGGACATACATTTGACCAGGCTATCCCAGTCGGATCCGTCCATATTTCCCTTGCGTATTTTGTCGAACAGAATATTAGCTTCTGCAGATAGCAGACGCATTGTTAGTTCCGTGCGCCCCATTTCGAGGGAGAAGATAATGGACGTCTTATCCTGCCGGAGGGAACAGCTGCGCATAATATCCAGTGCCAGAGTGGATTTACCCATACCTGGGCGAGCCGCAATGATAATCATTTGGCCGGGCCGAAGTCCGTTAAGCGTATTGTCCAGGTCTAAGAAACCAGTGAGAATACCCAGCGCCTTACCGTCACTGTTGGCAATGTTATCAATCTCTTCCATGGTGGGGACAAGAACCTCGTCGAGGGACTTGTAGTCTTCCGTACGGCGCTGTTCAGTGACGGAGTAGATTTCCGCTTGGGCGCGGTTTACCATCTCCTCTACTTCCATGCCCTCGGTGGCGGCGTAGCCGTAGGAGGTAATGCGCATGCCCGCGTCAATAAGGCGGCGGAGGAGAGCCTTTTCGGCAACAATCTGGGCGTAGTAGGGGCCACTAGCTGGGGATGGTACGGACTCGATGAGTGTGTGGAGGTAGGGGCGCCCCCCAATACGTTCCAGCTCACCGTCTTTTTCCAATTGATCGGCGACGGTGACGGCGTCGGCAGGCTCTTCATTGGAGGAGAGCTTGATGATGGCGTCATAGATACGTCCGTGGGCGGGTGTGTAGAAGTCCTCTGCACGCACAATTTGGTGCATCAGCGGGGGGAGGTCTTTGGAGAGCAGCATCGCTCCCAGGACTGCTTTTTCAGCAGCTTGGTCGTTGGGGGGTTGTACGTCGGCGAGGGATTCACTGGAACCAGTAGTGCTGCCGGAAGTGACGGCGTAGGGGTCGTCATAGGGCGGCGCGAAGGCGTCACCAAAAGGTCCAGTATTACTCGGCATAGCGCATATTCCTCGTGTTTATCACTGCTGTGTACTGCCTTTTACTCTAGGTGGTCGGTGGGTCAAAGTCAGTACCGGTGGAGTGTCATTATTGTGGATAGGTCTGTGGATAAGTAGTGCAGTTATACCCAATGCCCTTGTCGCATTTGGGGATAATTTGTGGATAACTGTGGAATTATGTGGATTAATTTTTTATTAGAGCAGGTCAATATCTATTTTTATCTGTGGATAAAACTTTTCTCAAAAGTGCTCTTGTCCCTCTATTAAAAACCATTTCTGCCACGTTATCCACAAGCAGGCCTGGGGAATAACCCCCTTGACATAAGAAACAGCCATCGGCTAACTGCGAGCTTTGTCCAGAAGCGTAAAGCAGTAGGCCGATGGCTGAAATGCTGTTGTCTGAAGTTATGGGATGGGTAGAGTACCTACGTACTACTACTCGGCGGTGACGGTGACGTTAACGGTAGCCGTGACCTTATCGGAGAGCGCTACAGCAATGTCGTAGGTTCCCACGGCCTTAATCTGACCCTTGGTCAGTTCAACGGCGTGCCGGTCAATCTTAGGACCGTCAGCTTTTTCAATTGCGGTGACGATGTCGGCGGCGGTGACGGAGCCGAAGAGCTTGCCGTTCTCGGCGGACTTCACAGCGACCGTAACATCGGTAAGAGCTTCCAGGGCTTCCTTGACCTCGCGGGCGTGCTCAGCATCGCGAATAATACGATCCTGCTGAGCGCGCTGGATAGCGGCGATCTGCTTTTCGGCACCGCTGGTGGCGACAATGGCCTTATTGCGGGGAAGCAGGAAGTTCCTTGCGTAACCATCCTTGACCTCGACGATATCGCCGGGGGCACCAAGGTGGTCAACGGCAGTGGTGAGGATCAGCTTCATTGATCTTCTACTTTCTTCGTTGATAAATCTGTGTGCTGTCTGCCGGTTTAGAACGGGGGTTCATCCGTTCCGCCACCGAAGTTAGACTGCGGAGCGGAACCCCACGGGTCATCAGACGGAGCGGACTGGTTGGCAGAGCCACCACCGAAGGAATTATTAGAGCCACTTCCACGGTTCGCTTTCGTCACCTTAGCGGTGGCGTAGCGAAGAGAGGGACCGATTTCATCGACATCAAGCTCGATAACGCTGCGCTTCTCACCCTCGCGGGTTTCATAGGAGCGCTGACGCAGACGGCCTTGCACAATAACGCGAGAGCCACGAGTGAGCGACTCTGCCACATGCTCGGCGGCGTCACGCCAGATACTGCAGCGTAGGAACAGCGCGTCGCCATCCTCCCATTGACTTGTCTGAGAGTTGTAGCGACGTGGCGTAGAAGCCACGGTGAAGTTAGCCACGGCAGCACCCGACGGGGTGAAACGTAGCTCAGGATCTGCGGTGAGGTTTCCCACCACCGTGATCGTAGTTTCGCCAGCCATAATTCCTCCTGCGGTGATATGCGTTAGTCAGCAGCCAAAGGCTTACTGATCAGCGCGCAGCACCTTGGTGCGTAGAACGCTTTCATTCAGGGTGAGCAGGCGGTCGAGTTCCTGGACCGTTGCCGGTTCGCAGTTCATTTCGACTACCGCATAGATGCCTTCAGAGTTCTTCTTGATCTCGTAGGCAAGACGGCGCTTACCCCACACATCAACCTTGTCAACCTTGCCGCCTTCTTCACGGACTACGTTCAGTAACGTATCCAGGGACGGGGCAATGGTGCGCTCGTCGAGAGTGGGATCAAAAATGACCATCAATTCGTAGTGACGCACGGACCTCATCACCTCCTATGGACTAATGGAAATCGGCCACGGCGGTTCCGTGGCAGGAGGGTTCGTTGCGTCTGCAACTGCACCAGTCTAGCAGGAAAAACAGTTCTCCTCCTAACGGCTAGCGCCACAACACCCCATTGTCCCTATTATCGGATTCAGGAGACTTCGGAGTGCTCCGCGAAGGCCCGAACGGATTCCGCATTCCCGGGATATCCGGCAAAAGCGGACTGCGGCTCTGCGTCTTAGGATGATTCTCCTTACCAGAGTGATCCTTCTTAGGCTTGTGCTTTGACGAGGACTTCGACTCCTTCTTTGTAGACGTGTCCGTAGTTGTTGTGTCGCCACCATAGTAGGACTCCGGACGTCCAGCCTGCCCCGCAATAGCCCCAGGAGTGGGGAAATAAGTGAACTGCTGGTTCTGCAAGGCTCCATTCATGGTGTACTGCCAAATATCTGATGGTAATGTGGACCCCCACACGGCAGCCCCACCACTCGTTTCCAGAGCAGTACCATTCTGGGTACCCACCCACACAGCGGTAGAAGCCTGCGGAGTGTAGCCCACCATCCAGGCATCACGGTTTTTACCCGTACTACCCAGCTGCACCGTACCGGTCTTAGAAGCGGAGGGGCGTCCTCCCGCTAGACCGTGACCATTGGAGTAGCTTGCAATGGGCTCAAGTGCCGAGGTGACGTTATCTGCCACCACTTCCTTTACACGGCGCTCTCCAGAGTTGTCGTCATGCTTGTACACACTGCGTCCACTACCACCGTTCGCGACGGCTTCTTTCACGAAGAAAGGTTCGTGGTAAATACCGCGGGCGGCAAAAGTGGCATAGGCAGAGGCCATATCGAAGGGACGCACCGGGTAGGCGCCCAACGTAATACCACCTTCGACAGTGCCATCTTCATTTTGAAGAGTTTTCCCATAACCGGGAATTTCTCGCGGAATACCCGCTTTATAGGCCATGGCCTGTACGTCTCGTGACCCATTCTTCAGGTCCATCATCAGTCGGTAATAACTGGTGTTCAGGGACATCACCGTGGCTGACGCAATAGTGCAGGTACCGCAGGACATATCCTCCGAGTTTTCAATAACCACCTTGCCCATCTGGTAAGGGGCGGAGGAATACATTTTGCTCAGCGGAATATCCTGGTTCAACGCTGCTGCCAGCGTAAACACCTTAAATGAGGAGCCCGTCATTTGCGGGGCGTAAGCGTAGTCAAAGTCACCGGCTCGGGCGCCCCCGTAGTAGGCCAATACTCCACCGGTTTGGGGATCAATAGTGACCGCGGCGGCCCGCATTTGCTTCGGCTGATTTTGCAGAGTTTGCGTTACTGCCTCAATGGCAGCATTCTGCGCATCCATAGAAATGGTGGTAACAATGCGCAGGCCCTGTGAGGTGACGTCCTGTTCAGTGAAGCCATGCTCGGCAAGCTCCCGCATAATCTGTGCTTTAATAAGCCCATTCGGGCCAGAGAGACGCTCGTCAATACGCAGACTCTTATTTTCTGGAATAGTCTTCGGGAAGTCCATGGTGGCCACTTCGCTAGCGGACAACCATCCTTCATTCAGCATGCCGCGTACCACATACTTCCAGCGGGTCTTAGACGCTACCGGGTTCACCCGCGGATCCAGATTAGAGGGCTGCTGGATAAGACCCGCCAACATAGCGGATTCGGCAGGGGTGAGATCCTGCACATGCTTATTGAAATATGCCTGGGAAGCAGTCTCTACACCATAAGCACCACGGCCAAAGTAAATAGTGTTCAGGTAGGCCGTCATGATCTCATCTTTAGACCACTGGTTGGACATCTTCATAGAGACGACAAGTTCTTTGAACTTACGCCAGTAACTGTGCTGATTACCCACCAGCGCATTCTTGACATACTGCTGGGTAATAGTGGAGCCACCGCCATTATCGCTGCGATGCGTCACTTGGCCGACAGCAGCGCGCCCAAAACCAGTAAAGGAAAAGCCTTTATTGGTCATGAATTCGCGGTCTTCGGCGGCCATTGTGGCATGGCGGAGATGGTCGGGGATTTGCTTCGCGTCTACCTCGCGACGGTTACCGGCCTCGGGGATAATGTCCCCCAAAACAGTTTTACCGTCGCTTGCTACCAGGGTGACGCGCTGCGCGGTAGGGATATCGCCCGGCGCGGGTACCTTGACGAAAAGGTACATAAGGACAAAGAAAATAACGCAGGCCACAATGAGTGCCAGCAGAATAATGCCGATCCATTTGAAGATACTGCCGACAATAGATTTGGGGCTTCGTTCTTTAAGGGGGACCTTCTTTTTAGCCTTAGCTTTACTAGCTTTACTGACCTTGGGTTTAGTAGTTTTGGGGGCTTTACTAGTTTCAGTCTTGCGCTTGTCTTGGTTCGTGCTGCGGAGAGTGTCCTGACGCTTGTTTGCGCGGTTGACAGGACGCTGAGATGCGCGTTTGGACGACTGCTGCGAAGTGCGCTGTGATGACTGTCGCGACGTTGATGACACTGATGTAGCGGTTCGGTGGCTGGTCCGTGCTCCATCCGTTGTGCGCGTGGTGTTATTGGCAAGCAGGGAAGTTTTGCCCTGCCAGGAAGCTCGGGTATCGCTAGGATCCCCCGAGTTCCGGGGAGCGCTGTGTCGTCCCATACGATGTGCCCTCTCTTGCGGCGAACGTTATACAACTTTCCATCTTATAGGCACTTTCCACTCTGCACGATTCCTAAATGCGACGTCAACGGGGGTCAATGGGGGGAAAAGTTGCTCACACTAATATTTTGACGCTTCTCGTTTTTCTCTTGTTTGGGAAAACCTTGTATAAAAACTTCACAAAAACCATTGTTGAAGATATATCGGTTCGATATAATAAAAATCATCTTTGGGGCATTTTCCCTGCTCCTGCTAATGTTTCTGAGTGGTAGCGACCACTTTATCTGCGGAAAGGAGACCACAGTGCTCGACATTGCAGTACTCGGACTCCTCGATGTAGAGCCCATGCACGGCTACCAAATCCGTAAAGTGCTTACTGAAATGTCAGGCACCGTCCGCGGATTCTCCTACGGTTCGCTCTATCCAGTACTGAACAGGCTCGAGGAAAACGGCTTCATTGAGTCTCCTGTGGAAGACCCCGCCGCCCACACACGCCGCAAGGCCAAAAAGGTATATCGGCTTACTGACGCTGGTCACCGGCATTTCCTGGAACTATTAAGCGACATTAATCCCACCTCTTTTACCGATGAAGACTTCGGCGTCCGCCTAGCTTTTTTCGATAAAACACCAGCAGACGCACGCCGTCGCCTGTTGGAGGGACGCCGCCGACTCCTGGAAGAACGACGCGACCACCTCATGAGTCTGATACACGGCAGGGCCATACCATCTACCAACCCCCACAACACGCTGTCCCCCTACAGCCAAGGGTTGAACGAGCTGACCCTAGAATCCACACAACGTGAAATCTCCTGGGTCAACTCACTCATTCAAGCAGAAGAAGACGACGCCTAACAGCACCGTTCCGCCTTTTCTTGGATGATCCACCGTGAACAGGAGTAGTACCCGCTACCCCACCGCTAGGAGTTAAAAGTGACTGACAACAAGATTCGCGTCGCCATCGTCGGTGTTGGCAACTGTGCATCGTCCCTCGTACAAGGCGTGGAATTCTACAAGGACGCCAAACCCACCGACCGCGTCCCCGGCCTCATGCACGTCGTATTCGGCAAATACCACGTTCACGACATTGAATGGTCCGCCGCCTTCGACATTGACAAAGACAAAGTAGGCCTCGACCTAGCCGACGCCATTTGGGCCGGCCAGAACTGCACCATCAAATTCTGCGACGTCCCCCAGACCGGCGTAAAAGTCCAGCGTGGACACACCTACGACGGCTTCGGCAAGTACTACCGCACCGTCACCGAGGAATCCCCAGAAGAACCCGTCGATGTTGTCCAGGTCCTCAAAGACACCAAGACTGACGTCCTCGTCTCCTACCTCCCCGTAGGCTCCGAAAAAGCTGACAAGTTCTACGCCCAGTGCGCCATCGACGCCGGTGTTGCCTTCGTCAACGCCCTCCCCGTCTTTATCGCCTCCGACCCCGAGTGGGCCAAGAAGTTCACTGACGCTGGCGTACCGATCGTCGGCGACGACATCAAGTCCCAGGTGGGCGCCACCATCACCCACCGCGTTATCGCCCGCCTCTTCGAGGAACGCGGCGTTCGCCTGGACCGCACCTCCCAGCTGAACGTGGGCGGCAACATGGACTTCATGAACATGCTGGAACGCGACCGCCTCGAATCCAAGAAGGTCTCCAAGACCCGCGCCGTCACCTCCATCGTCCCCCACGAGATGGCCGACCGCGACGTTCACATTGGCCCCTCCGACCACGTCGCCTGGCTGGATGACCGCAAGTGGGCCTATGTCCGCTTGGAAGGCACCACCTTCGGTGAGGTTCCGCTGAACCTTGAATACAAGCTGGAAGTATGGGACTCCCCCAACTCCGCCGGCATCATTATCGATGCTCTGCGCGCCGCCAAGATCGCTAAAGACCGCGGCATCAGTGGCCCCGTCTGGGCTCCTGCCTCCTACTTCATGAAGTCCCCGCCGCGCCAGCTGCCCGATGATCGTGCTCGCCGCGCCGTGGAAGACTTCATTGAAAAGGGCGAAGAATGGCCGGCCGACCTCACTGAGGCCTCCGTCTGGCATGCCGGTGAAGATCCCGCTGAATGGAAGGCCTAAAACGGCTAGCTTTCCTTCACTAAGAACACCAAGAAGGAACGTCACACCCACTACTAAAGTGGGACAATAATATGGGTGGTGCGGGTGAGATATTCTCACCCGCACCACCCATTTAGTTAGGGCCGTTTTAGTACGATAGTGCCAGCTTGAGGAAGGCAACTTTGGCTTTCCAGGTGGCGTTAGCTTCGATCATGGTTGGCATTTGCTTTTTGACCATTGCCGCAACAATAGCTAGCGGAGAATCGCTAAGAACATAGTGAATGTGGCGGGCAATAGTATTACCCTGCTTGTCTTTATCTGCTCCCGGGGGAATCAGGACAAACCAGTGACGGTTGCCGGCCTGTGCTTTTAACACGTTCTCAAAGAAATAGATTTCGTTGTCGCCAACATGCAGTCGCTTGGCCAGCGTGTATTCTCCTTTACCGAGAATAGTGTGGTTGCGTCCCATCTCCGTCATGGTGGTGGGAGTGAAGCTCAGGTAGGAGACTTCCCCGGTGCTCTTGCTTTTCTTGAAGTCGGCGCGGGCTTGGTCTTCGCTCATATGCTTTTTCTGGGCTTTTGCCTGGAAAAGTTGCGCTACGTTCGGGCAGCTGGACTCGGCGAGAAAATCTAGTGTCTCCCATCCCTGTGATGTTATCCAGGGGCCAAAATCTGTGGCATGAACAGCAGGGTGGCCACCGTAGGTGCTCATTTTGCCGTTATTGGCAGCGTTATTGATGTCGTCAACGTGGTGGCGGAGTTGGGCAATCTGTGCTGCCGTTAATGTGGGGAGGGAATTGTCAGCGGGTGTGGTGGGCGCTGCGATGGCGGGGGTAGCAACTATGCCAACGGTGAGGGCTGCTGCTACCAGGCTGGTGGTAATGCGATGGTGTCGCATGTATAACTCCTTTACTAGTGAGGGTGATTCATAATTTGTTTCTTATGTATTCATACAAATCAATAGCTTAGGCTTACCTAAATTAATCACTAGTAAGGAGATAATGCAACCCGCACTATGTGCACCTTTATGTACTACAACTGGGAAATGCGCAGGAAGAGAAGGAAAAGAAGCGTTAAGAAAAGCGTCAATATTTAGCGCTCAAGAATTTTTGCGAACACCATGGTAGAGACAGCAATGCCGGGGTGAGAGCAATCTCACCCCGGCATTGCTGTATTTACTGATGTGACGGTTGCTGTACACGCCATTACGTTTTTCAACAAGCTCTACAGTACCCAATGAGACGTACTATACAGATATTCATAATAGTGTTATAAGTAACACAAGCTCACCATCCCGCTATCCCACCATGCCAGCCCCGTCCAGCCCTGGCTCCCCATATACGAAGAACGACCCCGGTTAAGGGGCCGTTCTTCAGTGGGAGTAGCTTGTGTACATCTACTTACGTACGTGTTAGTTAGTTTAATGCAGTGGTTCTACCCCTGCACCCCTTTTATGAAACCTTTGACAATTTTTTCAAAGCCACCAAAAAAGAGCACGTCACCACACGGTTTATTCAGCTTATTTAGCTTATTTAGCTGCACACACCAGCTGTACACACTAGCTACGCAGTGTGAACTGTGAGGGGCGCTTCGGGATATTGCGCAGGTTAGAGCGGGCCATAGACATAACTTCGCCCAGGCCACCACCCAGTACTTGCTTAGACATTGCGGTAGCAAAACCTTGCATCTGCCCAAGCGTAATCTTCGGAGGCATAGACAAGGCGTTGGGGTCTGTCACGACATCAATAACGCACGGGCCGGGACGCTCCATCTCCGTGGTGAAAACACTCTCCAACTTAGTGGGGTCTTCCACTCGCACAGAACGAATACCGAGTGCCTTACCCACTGCCGCATAGTCCACAGCCTGGGAGTCGGTAGCGAAGTCCGGCAGACCAGCCACCAGCATTTCCAGCTTTACCATGCCCAGTGAGGAGTTATTGAACACGACCACCTTTACCGGCAGGTTGTAGTTCTTAATGGTGATGAGGTCACCCATCAGCATGGAGAGGCCACCGTCACCACACATGGCAATCACGGGGCGATCGGGGCGATACGCACCCACACCAATAGCGTGCGGCAGCGCATTGGCCATGGAACCGTGCAGGAAGGAGCCGATAACGCGGCGTTTTCCGTTGGGGGTGATGTAGCGGGCTGCCCACACGTTACACATGCCGGTGTCAACGGTGAACACTGCATCATCGGGGGCAGCTTCGTCGAGTTTCACCGCCGCATATTCGGGGTGAATGGGCTTCGCCTTGGTGACGTCGCGCGTGTAGGCACCCACAACTTTGCTCATGCGATGCTGCTGACGCTTCAGCATATCGTCAAGGAAAGTCCGGTTCGTCTTGTTTTTCACCAGCGGGTTAAGGAGGGCGAGCGTCTCCGCCACATCACCGTGGATAGCGTAATCCAGGCGGGTGCGGCGGCCCAGGCGGCCAGCATCAATATCGATTTGTGCTGTCTGCACATTCTCGGGGAGGAACTGCTGGTAGGGGAAGTCCGTACCCACAAGAATCAGCAGATCGGAGCCCTCCATAGCGTCTTGGCAAGCACCGTAACCGAGCAGGCCAGACATGCCCACATCGTAGGGGTTATCCCACTGAATAACTTCCTTACCACGCAGGGAGTGCCCCACCGGAGCCTTGGCTAGTTCCGCCAATTCCATAATGGGGTCGTGGGCGCCGCGGGCACCGGCACCTACGAAGAGAGTCACTTTACCGGCGCGGTTAATGGCGTCAGCCAACCCCTGTACGTCCTCCATATTGGGGACGACGCGGGCGGGGCGAGGGCTGGTGATGGTATCGGGAAGATTACCGGATACTTCCATGTCGGCAATATCGCCGGGGAGGGTCAATACAGCAACACCGTGGTTAGAGAGGGCCTGCTGAATAGCGGAGCGGGTAACGCGCGGTACTTGCTCACTAGAGGAAATCATCTCCGAGAACACAGAGCATTCGTCGAAGATGCGATCGGGGTGAGTCTCTTGGAAGAACCCAGTACCAATCTGGGAGGTGGGAATATGGGACGCGATGGCGAGAACCGGCAAGTGGGATCGGTTAGCATCGTAGAGACCATTAATAAGGTGGAGGTTTCCGGGGCCACAGGAGCCGGCACAGACAGCGAGCTGGCCGGTAATTTCGGCTTCAGCAGCAGCTGCGAAAGCGGCAGTTTCCTCGTGACGAACATGGATCCAGCGAATTTTCTTAGAGCGTCGGACAGCATCAACAACGGGGTTCAGGGAGTCACCCACGATGCCGTAAATGTGACGGACACCGGCCCCTTCCAGCTGGTGAACGAGATGTTCTGCAACTGATGCCATTATTCTTCTTCCTGCTACCTCGAGAGAGTATTGCGAGTATTAAGCCTTCACTGGGCTTCAACCATAAAGCCACGGCAAAATATTCCCGCCACTTCTAACGTTTAATTCACCATTGTGGTAATAGCAAGCATTATCAGTGGTGTTACTCACACAAGCAGCCTATTTCAGCCGGTAGTACCACACCGCCAAGACGGCCAACACCACTGCCGCAACCAGAAAAATAACGATAGACGCCACCAATGCGGCACCCGACGCCTCCACGCACGCCATCACTAACGTGAACAACGCCAGAATGGTAATAGTGCCAACGAGCCCCATCGCCACTTCAAGACGCTGCATGGTGCCACGTTTCCGCCGCCCCGGATCAGCCACACGACTACGGCGTCCACGCTGTGCTTCCTCACCAGATGTTTCCTTATCAGATATTTTTCCATCAGATGTATGTTCTGTGCGCGCCATAGCCGCCGCCTCCTTCTAGGCTTTCACCCCGCCAGAGGTAAGACCGGCAATAATCTTCCGCTGGAAGATAAGCACCATAATGACCAGTGGAACTGTCACAATAGCACCCGCCGCCATTACCGTCGCATAGGGGTAGTCGAACGCATTACCGCCGGTGAAACGGGCAATAGCCACCGTCACCGGCTCCGTGTGAACCGTGGATAGTTGCTGCGCCAACAGAAACTCATTCCACGCCATAATGAACGCCAAAATAGCAGTAGTGAAAATAGCCGGAGTAGCCAACGGCAACATAATCGTGCGGAAGGCCTTACCCCGGGAACAACCATCTACACGGGCCGCCTCTTCCAGCTCCCACGGTAGTTCATCAATGAAACTGGTGAGAGTAAAGATTGTGAGCGGCAGTGCGAAAGAAATATTGGGAATGATAAGAGCCCAATAGGAGCCCCGCATACCCATATCGGTAAACAACTGAAAAAGCGGTGTGACCAAAGCAATTGAGGGGAACATAGAAGCGCCCATAATAATGCCCAACACCACATATTTCCCTCGGAAGTTGTAGCGCGACAACGCATAGGCGGCGAAAATACCGACCGCCACCGCAATGACCGTAGTAACGGCAGAAATAATGAGGCTGTTGCCGATAGCCCGCAGGAAATTATTACCGAACTCGGTGGAAAGAGCCTCCCGGAAGTTATCCCACGTTAGGTGGCTTGGCCACGGGTTAGTGGAGAAGGTGTAGTCCTTATCCCGGAAAGCTGTCACCAGCATCCAGTAGAAAGGCAGCAGACCCCACAGCACAATAATGATGGCCCAAATGTAGGTACCAACAGACCCGGCGTGGGGGCGACGATTGCGTTTTTGCGCGTGCTTATGTTTAGCCATCACTTACTCCTCCTCCGCCACGACGGGCTCCGCTTGGTGCGCAACCTTACTTCCTAATGATTTCACAAAGCACAAGGCAATAAGGAAGATCAGGAGGAATATCAACGTTGACAATGCCGACGCTGCGTTCACATGATCCTGCCGGATAGCGGCCACCACCAGCTGTGACAGTGTAGCTGTGGGAGAATCCGGGTTGGGGCCCACCATAATGTAGGGAAGGTCATACATGCGCAGGGCATCTAGCATACGGAAAAGAACCGCCACAATAATGCTGTTCTTCGCCAACGGCAAAGTGATGCGTGTAAACCGCTGCCAGGCGTTAGCCCCATCCATCCGGGCCGCCTCGTAAAGATCCTTGGGGATCATTTGCAGTCCCGCCAGAATGAGCAACGCCATAAACGGGGTTGTTTTCCACACGTCCGCCAAAATGATGGAGAAGCGGGCCGCCCACGGATCTGTTTGCCAGGCGACATGCGCATGGAAGATCGAGTTCACAATGCCCTGCTCGGAGAACAGGAATGCCCACAGTTTTGCGGTGATGGCAGTGGGGATAGCCCACGGAACAAGCACTGCGGCACGCAGCAGGCCACGGCCATGAAAATCCTTCGCCATAACGAGTGCCATACCGATACCGAGGATAGTTTCCAGCAGCACCGTCACCAGGGTGAAGAAAAGCGTGTTGCCGAAAGCGGGCCAGAAGTTATTAGCAAGCGTACCGGGTGGGCAGCCCACAGATCCGTGGCCAGTGGGACAAGACTGGGTGAGCCAGTAACCGTAGTTGCGGAAGCCCACAAAGCCACCCGGATAGAAGAAACCATCTTGCTGGTTAAGCACCGGATCCGATTTGAAGGAAAGGACAATACCGCTTATCAGCGGGTAAAGAATAATGACGCCGATAAGAACAAGGGCAGGCGTCAGAAGGAGCGCTACTTTGCCGCGGTGGGACGGGCGCTTGTGCTGTTTCTCGCTCATTAGTGTTCTGCCACCTCGATCGCACTCGTCATATCTTTCGTGGCTTGGACAACTGTTTTACGCCCGGAAAGCGCCGCATAAACATTATCCTGAATAGCCTTCGAGATAGCCGGATAGAAAGGACTTACCGGGCGCGGCACCGCATTCTCCAACGAAGTTTTAAGAATCGGTAGATACGGGTGCTCTTTAATGAGGTCCTTATCGTCATAGATGGAGGTAAGGACCGGCGGGAAAGAATTTTGTGCGAAACCGAGCTGATTCTCGCGGTTTTCCACAAAAGCAATGAAGTCCCGGGCCGTGGCCTTGTGCTCCGAATACACGTTAATGGCATTGTTGTAACCACCCAACGTGGAGGCACCTACCCCATCTTTACCCACCAGGGGCGCTACTGCGAACTTCCCCTTCACCTTAGAATCATCGGAGGTACCGGCGTTTTCGTACATGTAGGGCCAGTTGATGGCGAAGAGAGCCTCACCGTTGACGAAAGCCAGGTTTGTTTCTTCCTCGGTGAAGGACACAACACGCTTGGGGAACACCCCATCCTTATATGCATCAACCAGGGTCTGTATACCCTCGCGAGCAGGATCGGACGTGACTGTGGGGGTAAAACCATCCGCCCCCACAATTTGGCCACCCCACCCATTAATGAACATGGACGTGTTGACGGTGAGCCCCTCATACTGCTTCAACTGGCTCACAAGACAGTCCAGCTTATGCCGGGTAGCGATAGCACAATCCTGGGTGAGTTCCCGCCACGTATGCGGCGGATGCTTAATAAGATCACTGCGGTAGAAAAGAAGCTGCCCATTAGTGTTTTGGGGGGCAGCGTAAACAGTGCCCGCATAGGTGGCGGACTCCACGGTGGCGGGCAGAAGATGCGTCATATCAACAGCCATATCCCCCGTGAGGGGCTGCAACCACTGGTGGGCGGCAAAACTAGCAGTATCAATAACATCCAGGGCAATAACATCGAATTCCCCGGAGCGTGCCTGCAGCGACTGCACTAGCGTATCGCGCTGCGAATCGGCCTCACCAGCCAACTCATGCAAGGTGACGTTCTCGCTGGGATGGTCCTTATTCCAGCGGTCCACCACCGGCCGCAGGTTAGCAATGTCGTTTTTGCCCATGGCGAAGGTGATGGGTCCACGCTCGTGAATGTTTCGCTGGGCGGCGCGGGCAGCATCATCACCGGAGCCATGGGAACAGCCAGTGAGGGCGAGGACACCCGTAAGGAGGACGGCAAGAATGCCTCCCTTACTGTTTCTTCTGCTTCTTCCGTAGCTACTCATTCACTCGCCTCCTTATCCCAGAGGGTGACGCCCGACTCATCATCGGCAAAGAAGTACATATTCTCGGGGGAAACATCTACCCGCACCAATGCCCCGCGGGCAGGCGGGTTCTTCCAGTCCACTGCGGCGGTAATGCGCTGGTCAGAGATCTTGTCACCAGCCGCGTTAGCAAGGTGACCATGGGCGATAGCCTGCGAGCCGAGTTCCTCCACCAGATCCACCAGCATGTACAGGGAAGAGGTGCCGGCGGCAGCGCCAGCAGCGGCAACCTCAGTGCCGGCGGCAGTAGCACCTGCGCTACCAGGGGTAACCTCAACACCCTCCACCCGCTCAGGCCGGAAACCCACCTGCACAGAATCAGTAGGAACACCGGCGGGAAACTCACCTGGCAACGGCACAGCCGTCTCCCCCAACCAGGCGGCATTATCCCGCACAGAAGCAGACAGAATATTCATGGACGGGGACCCGATGAACCCGGCCACAAACGCGTTAGCGGGGTGGTCGAAAAGATTACGTGGAGTATCCACCTGCTGCAGTTTCCCGGCACAGAGAACAGCCACACGATCCCCCATCGTCATAGCCTCCACCTGGTCATGGGTGACATAAACGGTGGTGGTGCCCAGGCGGCGCTGCAGTTCCGCAATCTGGGCGCGGGTGCGGACACGCAGACGCGCATCCAGGTTAGAAAGAGGCTCGTCCATCAAGAAGACGCGGGGGGAACGAACAATAGCGCGCCCCATGGCGACGCGCTGCCGCTGGCCACCGGAGAGTGCCTTGGGTTTGCGGTCCAGATAGTCGGTGAGGTCGAGGAGTTCGGCGGCTTCCTCCACGCGACGCCGGATTTCTTTCTTATCCACTTTCGCCAGTTTGAGGGCAAAACCCATGTTGTCGGCGACAGTCATGTGCGGGTAGAGGGCATAGTTTTGGAACACCATGGCAATATCGCGGTCTTTGGGATCCATCATGGTGACGTCCTTGTCCCCAATGAGGATACTGCCGGAGTCGACGAATTCAAGGCCGGCCAGCATGCGCAACGTGGTGGATTTGCCACAGCCGGAGGGGCCGACGAGCACCAGGAATTCGCCGTCGTGAATATCCAGACAGAGGTTGTCGACGCTGGGTTTAGCAGCTCCAGGGTAGATACAGGTGGCGTGATCGAAGGTCACAGATGCCATGTGCCATAGTCCTCTCGTGGCGTCCTCTCGTGGCTGTGGCATGAACGTGATAGAACATGCACAGGCCCCAGGATAGTTATCTTTATTATCTCTACTAAGAAATTATTCACGCTAACCCCATGGCAATGAGTAGGCTAAAAGAACCATGCGCAGCGCTAAATCACCTTTTATTCGGCAACCCATACGGGACATTGTGAACCAGTCCGGTACGGGAACGAACCGTAACGATGACGGCTCCGGCCCCACGCTCAGCAAGAGTATTTCCACGTTCGAGCTGGCCATGATGGGTGTGGGCAGCACTGTGGGCACCGGCATTTTTTACGTATTCACTGTCGCTGTCCCCGAGGCTGGCCCTTCCGTCATTCTCGCTTTCCTTATCGCTGCGGTTACCGCGGGTCTTACTGCTCTATGCTACGCGGAATTAGCCTCCTTTATCCCCACCTCCGGCTCCTCCTACACCTACACTTACGCCACCCTAGGTGAGCTAGTCGCCTACCTGGTGGGGTGGTGTCTACTGCTGGAGTATGCGGTATCCGGGGCAGCGGTAGCTGTCGGCTGGTCCGAATATTTAAACGATTTCCTGCAGCGCGTTTTCGGATGGCAACTACCCGCCTATCTCTCCGTAGCCCCCTGGAGTAACGGCTCCTTCACCGGATTCTCCATTAACCTGCCGGCAATAGTGCTGGTAGCAATCTGCTGTGGCCTCCTGATGGCGGGTACTCGCGAGTCTGCGCGCGCGAACGCCGTCATGGTTATTCTGAAAATTGCTGTCCTCTTCATGTTCGCTGTGGTGGCGTTCACCGGCTTCAAATCCGGCAACTATCACCCCTTCGCCCCCATGGGTATGGCGGGTGTGGGAACTGCCGCCGGGTCCATCTTCTTCAGCTTCATCGGCCTGGACGTTATCTCCACCGCCTCGGAGGAAGTGGAACACCCACACCGCACTATCCCCCGCGCCCTCATCATCGCCCTCATTGTGGTAACAGCTATCTACATGCTGGTGGCGGTAGCCGCAGTGGGCGCACAAGAACAAGGACTCTTCAAACACCAGAAAGCGGGCCTATCCCAGATCCTGGAGCATGTGACGGGGTCAGGTGTTTTCTCTGTTATTTTGTCGGCTGCTGCCGTCATCTCCATCTTCTCCATTACACTAATGACGATTTTTGGGCAGACCCGTATTCTTTTCGCCATGTCCCGCGACGGCATGATCCCCAAAGGCTTCGCCCGCATTCACCCCCGCACCCACACACCACTGATGAACACCGGCATCACCTGCGCAGTAGTAGCTGTACTGGCCGGCTTCCTCCCCCTGGAATACCTCTCCGACATGGTATCCATCGGCACACTAACCGCCTTCGCAGTGGTGAGCTTGGGTGTCATTATCCTGCGCCACACAAACCCCACAACGGAGCGCGGTTTCCGGGTGCCGCTCTACCCCGTCACCCCCATTATTTCGATTGCTGCCTGCCTCTACCTCATTAGCCAGCTACACCCCGTCACCTGGGCAACCCTGGCGGTCTGGCTACTGCTTGCCTGCATAACCTATGCCGCCTACGGGTATCGGCACTCTGCCCTGCGCAAGCGTCTCCTGGAGGAAGAATCCGCCGACGCCATTGCTACTACTACCGATAGTGCCAGCACCATTGCGGCTAGTACCGTCGCCGGCGACATTATTCCCCCAAACAGCCATGATGCAGATACTCATAGTACAGACGTTGCGCACAATACCGTGCAGAGCGCTAGCGGCAGCGGCAGTACTAATGGAGGCAGTGCTAGCGGGGACAGCGGGGACACCGATACTGACGATCAGTAGGGGCTATGGCAGACAGTAACGCCCGCATGGGCGAGTGCCGTCTGTGCCTCCATCTCTGTTTCGGGGCTAACAGAGGCAGAAAGATCCGCAAAAATAGTGGTGGTGAAGCCCGCACGTTGCGCGTCCAGGGCTGTCGCACACACGCAGTGGGAGAACGCTAAGCCCACAATCTCCACCTCGTCCACCCCGTGGCGGCGCAAAACATCAACCAGTGGTGTGCCGTCATCCGTCACACCCTCAAAACCGGAGTAACTGGCCGCGTACTGGCCTTTACGAACTGCAATCTGCGGAATATCGGGATGGGTAGTGCGCAGGGTCTCCAATGCGGACACAACATGCGAGTGCACTTCCGCATGGGGAGTGCCGGCAACACCATGAGGTGGCCACGTGTCCACAAAATCAGGATTGTCGCTAAAGTGCTCGCCTGGCTCTATGTGCCAGTCTTGGGTAGTGACAATAAGGCCATAGCGGGCGGCGTAGGAACGAAGAAAATCGGCAATGCGGTCCGCAACATCATTACCACCGGTGACGGGAAGTTCACCACCTTCGCAGAAGGTAGGTTGCATGTCAACAATGAGCAAAGCGCGCATTCACTAGCTCCTTCACAACTGGCGTCCTGTGACGTCCCCGATAGTGACGTCCCCTAATATTTCTTGGCACCCCTCGGTACCCCACGATCCCTACACTACGTCTCCATAATGTACAATAACCACCCGGGGCGTGCTGCCTGCCGGGTGGTTGTTGCGTAATCTGGGGAGAATTACAAGACTATGTGTTACTTATTGAACTTACTCTTGACGGAGTCGAGGAAGTCCTTGCCTTTGCTCTTGATTTCCTCTTTCGTCTGCTCATCTTCGAGCTTGTTCTTCAGTTCTTCGGCCTTACCCTTGAACTCGCCCGCTTTATCCTTGAGGTCTTCTTCGGCCTTGCCTTTGAACTGTTCGGCCTTGCCCTTAAATTCTTCTGCTTTGTTCTTGAACTCGTTAGCGTCGACCATTGTTCTTTTCCTTTCGGATATCACTAGCTCATGATGAACATGATTGTAAAAGGGAAATCTGTACTCCGCTGTGCTTTTCCACGAAATTACCTACCAGAGAACATATCCCCACCAGCCATGGCCTCCATTTATGCACGGTGACACGGCTTTTTAGCAGATAGAGACCATCCTCCTACACGCTCATAATTGCGAAACTTGCCACAGAAAAGGGAAACCGCAAAGTAGAAACTAGCTGGTGACGAACTAGGCTGAACTCATGCGTGAGTTCTACCGTTTCCAAGTGTGCTGGCACCCCACTACCGCAAATGCCACCTCCACCGTCACCATTACTGGTGCTACTACTGCAACAACGACGGATGGGGAAACACTCACTGTGGAGGGTACCCATCGCGAGGCCCTCGCTCTGGCATGTTCCCTGGCCGCTATTGGGCAAAGTACCGTGCAAACTATTGCTCCCGTCTACCCCACCGATAATCTGTCGGGCACACGGCGGCTCCTCCAAACTCTTCACGATAAGCTCAAAGCCCCCACGGCGAAGCCTGGTGACGCTACTGCCGCCGTCCAGGAACTCGGTGTTCTTGGGTTGGGCTCCAACCATTTTGCCCAGCCCGCTGTCCTCAAAGTTATTGCTGACGACCAATGCTCCGCCATTGTTGCCGGGGTGCATGATCCAGATGCCCTCACCACTAATATGGTCATTCTTGGCCCGGAAGCACACGATTCCCTCACTGGTATTACCCCGGACAGCATTGCCCTTAACATCATGCGGGAATTGAGCCTGCCGGTTGCTATTGCCCCCTTAGGATATCCCGGATCCCCCTCCGGTATTCGCCGTGTGACCTGCACTTTTGATGATTCTCCCGCCTCCCATGCGGCGCTACGTACCGCCACTACCCTGGCACAGGTTCTCGATGCGGAAGTACGGGTGGCAACGACCACTCCCCCACCGCTTAGTGACGCAGATACGATTACCCGCACTGTGCCGGTCATGGATCGCGTTCTTAACAAGGGATGCGGTTTAGTGACGAAATGGAGTGGCGCAGACACAATTTCCAGCCCGGAACCAGACTGGGCTATGCATAATAAGGAATCGTCCGCGGAGGCACGCTGGTTGCCGGAAGAACTTGTTGTCTTTGGACATATTCCCACAGGTGCCGATAGTGCAGCATGGGCAAAAGCGTGCTGCGCCTTTGGTATTCCCATAGTTCTTGTGCCAGAAGTGGCCCTTAGCGCAGAAAACTAGCGGCACACATTCACAACGATGAAAGAAATACGAAAGTAAGGTGTCCCAAAGCCACACCGGCAAACACGCTAACTCCTATGCTGGGGGTATGCGCATATTCACCAAGACGGATCCACACCGTCCACACGCCATCAAATGTGAAGCGCTAGGACTTAAATGGCTGGCTGAGGCCATGCCCCATGGTGGCGCTCCGGTTGTTCCGGTACTGGATTACCAACCGGGAATAATGACTCTCGTGGAAATACCCAATGGCCGCCCTACCCGCCACGCCGCCTACCAGTTTGGGCAAACATTGGCGGTTACGCACGCCGCCGGGGCCCCCAGTTTTGGGTGTCCGCCACCCGGTTGGGAGGGTGACGGTGTTATTGGCCGCATGGAATTACCACTACGCCAAACCTCCGAGGAGACACTAAACCGCACGTGGGGTGAGTTTTTTGCGGAGGATCGTATTCTCCCATGCCTGCCCGTTGCACGGAATAATAGGTCTCTTAGCGCTGATGACGTGTCCATCATCGAGGAAGTATGCAAGCGTCTTGCCGATGGACACTGGGATGCCCCACAGCCAGGGTTAGTGCATGGTCCGGTTGCCCGTATCCATGGAGATTTATGGAGTGGGAATGTGCTGTGGGCACGCCGTGAGGATATTCCGTGGACAAATCCCTTGCCGGATAACGTTACTGACCCCATCGTAGGAGTACTCATTGATCCTGCAGCGCAAGGTGGGCATGCGGAAACAGATTTAGCGTTCCTGGAAGTGTTCGGGCAATCATTCCTGGAGGATATTTACGCGGGCTACAATTCCGTCTCCCCACTAGCAGACGGGTGGGAGGAACGCCGGTGCGTGCACCAACTCTATTTATTGGCACTTCACGCAGCTATTTTTGGTGGCTCCTACGGCCCAGAAACAATGTTCACAGCGCGACAATGCTTGCGGCTCTAGCATAATCAGCTCTAGCATAATCCGCGCCAGAGTAGCCTCTCCAAAGTAACTTCTTCCCCAATTCACACTTGCAGGAGAAGAAGTGAATGGAACGGGAGGGAATAAAACGGGAATAGCAACAGCTATTTTCCCGTTACACAAAATAGATCTCGCAGTGATCGCAGATTTCAGCACAGTGCAGATCTCAGCACAGTGTAGATCTCAATTCAGTGCAGGCCGCATTGATGGGAATTGAAGGGAAAGGATTATTCACAATGGCTCAGACTAAATTCACTGGCACTGTTGTTAACACTGTTGGGGAACTACCCCAGGTGGGTTCCGTTGCACCAGATTTCACGCTTACTGGGGCGGACCTCTCCGACGTAAAACTATCCGATTTCGCTGGTCGTAAACTTATTCTCAATATCTTCCCCTCACTTGATACTGACGTGTGCGCCGCCTCCGTCCGCAAGTTCAACGCGGAGGCCGCCAAACTCGACAACACCACAGTGTTGTGTGTTTCCGCCGATCTTCCCTTTGCCCAGCAACGCTTCTGCGTATCCAACGGCATTGAGAATGTTCAGAATGGTTCTTGTTTCCGCTCCAGCTTCGGCGACGACTACGGTGTGAAACTTGTTGATGGCCCGCTCGCAGGTCTCCTCACTCGTGCCGTCATCGTCATCTGCCCCAAGGGCAAAGTCCACTATGTTGAGCTTGTTGATGAGATCACCAACGAACCCAATTATGACGCTGCTATTGCGGCTGTTAAATCCTTCTAAGATACCCATATAGTGGTAGTGGAACATAGTTCCACAGAAGCCCCGCACACCAGGACTGCAAGTGTGCGGGGCTTCGTTTACCCTATATAAAGCTGTCTTGTCTTTCTGACTATCCTTATTTCACCGGAAGTGTAATAGTGCTGTTCGTGCATCCGGCAGGCTGTGGGTCTCCACTAAAGATTCCCACGATTTCTGCTAGCATCTGGTCAAAGACAAGGAAGTTAGGCATCATGTGAGTGAACATGGGAGCTACCCCCATAGCGGTATAGGGCACTGTGTAGAAGTGCACATTAGCGCCCGCCTTGCACCACGTATTCACGCCGCGCTTCACAGTGTCGTAGGGAACGACGGCATCATGCGGATTAGCATAGAGGACAACACGTGCTTTCGGGGTGGGAACAGAAGCGGCACGCTGGTCATCAAAAACTTTCACAACTTCTGGATATTTCTGCAGGAACTCGACGAGTGGTTTACCATCATGCGTCCATTTACCAGTGTCCTGGTAGGCATATCCGAAGAGGGTGTCGGCAACACAACTATTGGCGAGTTTCGCCAAATTCTTACGGCCGGATGTGTTGATATTTTCCTCTACAGCCTTTCTCACTTCTGGGTAAGTACCAGCGAAACCGTTAACACCGTACCCAATTAAGCCGGAGAGTGCGCCACCTTCTACCTTTTGGAGAGTGGGGATGAGGTCAATGGGTGGGGCGCCCGCATAAGACACTTTGAGATTGACATCAGGAGCGTAAGTAGGTTGCAGAGCAGCACCAACATAGGCGGCTCCACCTCCTTGGCTGAACCCCCAAATACCTACTGGCGTTGTCGCAGAAAGATGATTAAGTGAGCGAATGGCGCGGGCACCATCGAGCATGGCTCGCCCGGCTTCTATATTGTTCATGTAGGGCTGCACGTTATCGCCGTCAGCCATGCCGTTATAGTCCACAACAAAAACACTGAGGCCTTTGCCCAGAAGTTTCATAACGTTGAGGTTCTCATAATTAGTCACCATAGAGATGGCTTTATGAGACTGCCCTTGCCGCGAGTCTAGTCCACTGGTGAAGGCGAGGAAGCCACCGGGAGTTTTCGAGAAGGCGCACTGCTTACCTTGGCCGGATGTGCTTGTGCCATAGATAAGAAGAGGGCGTTCCCCTTTACCCACCCATGGAGAGGTAGGTTCCATGAGGGCACCGGTAGTGATGTACACCTTCCCATTGGAGAGAGTGGTTGTGTACATGACGCGTTTACCACGGATGGGGTAACGGGTGACGGGGCTTTCGAGGGGATAGAAGAAGGATCGGAACGACTGGGTTTTTACAACACGTCCCGGAACAGTGGGATAGTGCGCGGGAACGCTGTAGAAGCCGTCAAAATTGTTGGCATAGTTGAGGGCTGCCGATGTGGTGTCGAGGGAAATTGCGTTTGCTGGGGTGGACTTAATCCCCATAAAAGTAGCGGCAGTGAGTGCAGTAATAGAGATAGCTGCTATCACACCGCTCAGCCGTTTAGAACAAGTTGACATGTAGAAAACCTCCTTAAGGTCTTCTACTCAAACTATCGATATTTACTTTTCTTTAAGCTGTTATTTATGATGATACCCATCACTTCATCAGCATTTCTTCAGGAACACCACAGTTGGGAAACGCTATACGGAAGCACTACAGCATTCCCTAGGTGTCTCTAGTGTCCGTCGGGAAGCTGGTGGTAGAGTGCCTGCTCAATAGTGCGGTATTCGAAGTAGAAACCCTGGTTTGGGAGGGATAGGAGTTTGCGGGGTTGGGCGCGTTGATCCGCCATCGATAGTTGGCGTGCCCCTTGGTGGCCCACCATTGTGGAGGCAATGGCGGGAATGATGAGGGGTGTGGGGCGGTCGAGGGCTACCCCTAGCGCTTTTGTAAAGTGCGTGTTTGTGCAGGGTTCTGGGCTGGTGGCGTTAATGGGGCCGCTAATCTGCTCGCAGGTAAGCGCCGTAATGTAGATGCGGACAAGGTCGTCAATGTCGATCCAGGACATCCAGCGTTTCCCTACGCCGATCAGTCCACCGCCGCCCCATTTGAAAATGTCCACGAGGAGCGGCAGCACACCACCATCACGGGACAGCACAATGCCAGTACGGACATTGACAACGCGTTTACCGGCGGCGCGGGCGGGCTGGCAGGCACCTTCCCATTTTTGGACAACGTCGGCGAAGTAGTCGTCACCAGGAACGGAGGCTTCTGTGAGGACTTCCGCACCACGGTTGTCCCCGTAAACGCCGATGGCGCTGGCGCAAATGAATGTTGTTACAGTATCCGATTGGGCGGCAAGTTCGGCCAGTTTGTGGGTGGGGATAACGCGCGAGTCGCGGATACGGCGTTTCTTATCGGGTGTCCAGATACCTTCAGTATTTTCGCCAGCTAGGTGGATGACGGCCTGCACGCCGTCAAGGACAGCGGGGTTGGGGTTGGTGGGATTCCAGGTGCGGTCGTCCAGGCCGCGGGCATCGTCGCGGACGAGGCGGATAACGTGGTAGCCCTGTTTGTGGAGTTCCTCGCAGAGGGCTTTACCGACAAGTCCAGTGGAACCGGTGACGGCCACGGTGTGAATAGTGCGTGTATCGGAGTCTGTGGATCCCATGTTTTCAGGCTACCTGGAATGTGTGGAGGGTGGTCATTTTTGTGGTATAAATGGCAGCAGAAGTTTAGCCAAAATCGTAACGCGTCTTAAGGGCCGCAAATTCTGTATCCCAGCCAGGCCTATCGTAGCTGAGGGTGCGCCCGTCCGGTAGCACTTGGCGGGCTCCTTCAGCGCGGGCTTGCTGGAGACGATATGATCCCACCCCTTTACTGTGCAGCATGTCCACAATGATGGGAAGGTCGGTGACGGCGACCGAATCGGGGTACAGGGTGGTGCGGGCCTGTATGTCTATACCAGCATCGAGCAGCATGTCGAGGGCTTCCATGGCGTGACGGCTCCCCACAGTGCCAATACTGGCATGCGGGTTAGTGGCGATAATGTCGCCGTAGTGGGCGGGCGCGGCTTTAATGTCGAAGCCCACCCAGTCAATGAGGGGAATGAGGGGACGCAACAGTGTGGGGTAGGCGCCCATAGTGTGGAGACCTACCTGGAACCCCATGTTGCGGACGCGAGCCATGGCGTCGGCTAGGCCTCGTTGCCGGGTGGGTTCTCCCCCCGTAAAAACAACACCGTCGAGGAGACCGCGGCGACGTTGGAGGAATTTTTCTACTTCTGCCCATTCCATAATTCCGGGTGTGCGGCAGTCGATAAGGTCCGGGTTGTGGCAGTAGAGACAGTTCCAGGGGCAGCCTTGGAGGAAGACGGTGGCGGCCATGTGTCCGGGCCAGTCGACAGTGGAGAGGCGCACGAGGCCAGCGATGGTGAGGTCATCTGCGGTAGCCATAGCGGCTGCTATCCGCGCGGGTCGAGGAGACCGGAGCCGGCCGGTACCCCAGCCGGGTCTGCTCCCTTTTCCAGAATGTGATTCTGCTTGTCGACGAAGATCACTTTGGGCTGGTAGGTGTGGGCTTCCGCGTCATCCATAAGGCCGTAACCGATGAGGATAACGAGGTCGCCGGGGTGAATGAGGTGGGCGGCGGCACCGTTGATGGAGATAATGCCGGAGCCGCGCTCCCCCGCAATGCAGTAGGTGGAGAGGCGGTTGCCGTTATCGACATCAACAATGTCTACTTTTTCGCCTTCCAGCAAGTCGGCGGCTTCCATGAGGGCAATGTCAATGGTGCAGGAGCCTACATAGTGGAGGTCTGCCTGTGTGACGGTGGCTCTATGGATTTTGGATTTCAGCATGGTGCGAAACATGGTGTGACGTCCTTAGTAGTCCCAGGGCTGGAGCATCAGTCCCATATTGTCAATAAGTCGAGTAGTGCCAACACGCGCCGCCAGGAGCAGGCGGGCCGGCAGTGAGTTATCGGAGTAGTCGTTGAGTTTCCGCAGTCCCGCGTCCCGCAGTTCTACGTAGTCAACCTCAATTTCCGGGTAGCGGGCAAGGTAGTCGCGGGTGACGGTGACGACCTCGCGGGGGGTGGCACCTTTATCGGCGGCGTCTTTGCCGGCGCGGAGGCTGGCGGAGAGTTGCTCGGCCAGGGTGCGTTCCGTATCGCTTAGGTAGCGGTTGCGGGAGCTAAGGGCGAGGCCGGATTTTTCGCGGCGGATAGCGACAGGGTGAAGGGTAACAGGAATGTTGAGATCCTTCACCATCTGCTTCAACAGGGTGAGCTGCTGGTAGTCCTTCTCCCCGAAGAAAGCATGATCGGCGCGGGAGATGCCGAAGAGTTTAGCGCACACGGTGAGGGCACCGGCGAAGTGGCCGGGGCGGGTAGCACCCTCCATTTCAGTGGAGAGGGGTCCGGGGTTGACGGTGGTGCGGAAGCCATCCGGGTACATGTCTTGCGGGGTGGGGGCGAAGGCTGCGTAAACACCTTCGGAGGCAAGGAGGTCAAGATCCTCGGGGAGGGTGCGCGGGTAGGAGTCGAGGTCCTCGTTGGGCCCGAACTGGAGGGGGTTGACAAAGATACTGACGATAACGGCGGCGTTGGGAATCTGTTTTGCGGCGCGGACAAGCTGCATGTGTCCATCGTGGAGGGCCCCCATGGTGGGGACGAGGGCGACGGGTCGTCCGTCAGCATGAAGTTTTTCGGCGAGGGCGGTGAGGTCGGCGGGTGTGGTACATACTTGCAGGGACGTATTCTCACTAGTCACTCTTTAATTATGGGCTTTTTCCTGCGGAAAACCAATTAGAAAAGAGTAGCGAGCTGGTCCAGAATGCGCATCGCTACGCCCCGTTTCGACATGCGCGGAATTTCCTTTACTGTGACACTGTCTGTGCTTTTTCCTGCGCTATTCTCTGTACCTTTTTCTGTGCCGCCGCGCCCCAGCAGCCAACCGGCGTTGGTGGGCTGCCCGAATGTTGTGTGGAACCCTACTTCATTCACCATGAGCAGGTCGCAGCCTTTGCGGGCGAATTTTTCGCGCCCTAACTGCAGCACTGTGTGGGTGGCGTCGCCGGTTTCTGCCGCGAATCCGACGGTGACCAGATTGGGGTGACTGCGGGTGAGGCTGGCCAGAATATCCGGGTTGCGGGTGAGGGCAATGCTATCGGGTTCGCTGTCTGTGCCCTTTTTCAATTTGGTGGTGGCAGTGTCGGTGGGGCGGAAGTCTGCTACGGCGGCGGCCATAATGACCGCGTCAACGGGTTCCGTCTCTACAAGGGTGGTGAGTTTATCCTGCAGGTCGAGGGCGCTGGTGACGGTCTCTACCTGGACGCCGGCTGGCAGGTAGGGCAGGTCATGGGCGCCGAGGAGGAGGGTGACGTGGGCGCCGCGTTGAGCAGCGCAGGCGGCGAGGGCGGCGCCTTGTTGGCCGGAGGATCTGTTCCCAATGTAGCGGACGGGGTCGATGGCCTCCCGCGTACCACCAGCAGTGATGATGATGTGGCGCCCAACCAGATCACGGGGCATAAGCTCACGAGGCATAAGATCGGCGCGCGCAGCGGCCCGGCTGCGCTCTCCTACCTGACTGCGTTCTTTGGCCTGGCCATGCCCTTCTGCCGGGCTGTGCTGACTGCGCTGACTGTACTCTTCAGCCAGCTTTTGTCCTTCAAGGAGCGAGTAGGCCATGTCCACAATGTCGGCGGGTTCGGGGAGTCGCCCGGCGCCAGAGTCTGGCCCGGTGAGGCGCCCCACGGCGGGTTCCATGACGGTGTAGCCATGCTCGCGGAGAGTATCAACGTTGCGTTGGACCAGGCTGTTTTCCCACATTTGGGTGTGCATGGCGGGGGCCAGGAGGATGGGGCAGGTGGCCATGAGGAGGGTGGTGGTGAGCATGTCGCTGGCGGCGCCGGCGGCGATGCGGGAGAGGAAATCCGCGGTGGTGGGGACAACAACAACAAGGTCTGCTTGGGAGCCGACCGTGACGTGCCGTACTTGCGGTATGTCGGTGAAAACACTGCTAGTGACGGGTTGCCCGGTGAGGGCTTCGAGGGTGGCGGTGCCAATGAATTGGGCGGCGGCAGGGGTGGGGATGGCGGTGACGGTGTGGCCGGCTTTGGTGAACTCACGAATGACCATGCAGGCTTTGTAGGCGGCTATTCCTCCACCTACGCCGACGACAATATTTTTGTGCCCACCGGAGTGCGCGTCGGAGTGTGCCTCGGTGTATGTCTCGGAGTGTGCGTCAGGGTGCGTGTCAGAGCTTGTGCCGGGGTTTGCACTGGGGTTTGCGCCGGGGTTGGTGTGCGACATGTTCTGTCCTGCTGCTGCCATGTACCTATTCTATGCGGATACGTGCGCAGGGGTTGAGAATGTGTTGTTGCCCCATTTTAACTGGCCTTTTTGGGGAAAGGTGGCAGACTTGTAAGCATGCAAACTCGCGTTTCTACACTTGCTCAATGGAAGCAGGAGGGCCACAAGTGGGCCATGTTGACTGCTTACGACTATTCCACTGCCCGTGCTTTTGCGGAGGCTGAGATTCCCGTCCTGCTGGTGGGGGATTCTGCCGCGAATGTGGTGTACGGCTATGACACCACTACGCAGGTGAGCCTGGATGAGATGATTTTCTTGACGCGGAGTGTGGTGCGGGGTGCCCCGCAGGCGCTTGTGGTGGCTGATCTGCCGTTTGGCACTTATGAGGCCTCTGACGAGCAGGCCATTATGACATCGTCTCGGGTAATGCGTGAATCGGGTGCCCAGATGGTGAAGCTGGAGGGCGGTGTGCGCATGGCTGACCGAATCCGCGCTTTGGTGAAGGCGGGTATTCCGGTGATGGCTCATATTGGTTTCACCCCCCAGTCTGTTCATAAACTGGGCGGTTTTAAGGTGCAGGGCCGTGGTGATAGTGCGCAGCAGCTTATAGAAGATGCTCTAGCTGTGCAGGAGGCGGGGGCCAGTGCGGTTGTGCTGGAGATGGTACCGCGGGATCTGGCGAAAGAGGTTACCGAGAAGCTGGATATTCCGACGGTCGGTATTGGTGCCGGCCCGGATACCGATGCGCAAGTGCTGGTGTGGTACGACGCTATGGCGGTGCCGCAAGATGGCCGCCGCCCCCGTTTCGTGAAGGTGTTTGCTGAGGTGGGCGAGGCTATGACGGAGGCTGCCCGCACCTACCGCCAGGAGGTGGAGGCGGGGCAGTTCCCGTCAGATGAGCACTGCTTCTAATGAGCTCTGCTTCTCACAAGCACCGTGGCTAGCAACCGCTGTGCTTAGCGGTCGTTGGCGGTGGCCATGCGGTCGCCGGACATGGAGGGGACGGCGCGGGGTGCGGCCACGCTGGATTCCAGGGCAACGCCTTCCCGGAAGCTCTTGCGTTCCTTCTGCTCGGACTGCTTGCCCTTGTTGAAGGATTTGACGGGGCGGAAGTAGCCCATGACACGGGTCCATACTTCGCACTCCACCGGCTCCCATTCGGCTTCCAGCTGCTCGGCGGTCTTCTTCACTGGTTTGCCGGCGGCTTCGGCGGCGCGGGCAGCGGCCACTTCGGCGTCGTGGTCGGCTTGGCACTTGGGGCAGTACTGGTGTTCGCCGGAGATGTAGCCGTATTTGGGGCTGATGGAGAAGGTGGGGGTGATGGTGATGTAGGGGATGTGGAAGGCGGTGAGGCTGCGCCGAACGAGTTCGCGGCAGGTCTTGGCGTCGCTTACTCGTTCACCCATGTAGAGGTGGAGGACGGTGCCGCCGGTGTACATGGACTGCAGGTCTTCCTGCTGTTCGAGGGCTTCGAAGGGGTCATCGGTGTAGCCGACGGGCAGCATGGAGGAGTTCGTGTAGTAGGGGGCGTCCTCGAATCCGGCCTGGATGATGTCGGGGAAGCGTTTCTTGTCCTCGCGGGCGAAGCGGTAGCAGGCGCCTTCGGCGGGGGTGGCTTCCAGGTTGTAGAGGTGGCCTGTTTCTTCCTGGAAGTCGACGAGGCGGGTGCGCACGTGGTCGAGGAGTTGGACGGCCATTTCGTGGCCGACGACGGTGGAGATGTCTTCTGTGTCGTCGGTGAAGTTGCGCACCATTTCGTTGACGCCGTTTACGCCGATGGTGGAGAAGTGGTTGTCGAGGCTGGCTAGGTACCGTTTGGTGTAGGGGTAGAGGCCGCGGTCGATGAGTTCGTCCACTTTGACGCGTTTCCGCTCGAGGGTGTCTTTGCCGAGTTCCATGAGTTCGTCGACGCGGGCGAGGAGGCCTTTCCAGTCGCCTTTGTGCTGGTAGCCGAGGCGGGCACAGTTGAGGGTGACGACGCCGATGGAGCCGGTTTGTTCGGCGGATCCGAAGAGTCCGTTGCCGCGTTTCAGTAGTTCGCGGAGGTCGAGTTGGAGGCGGCAGCACATGGAGCGGATCATGCCGGGGTCCAGGTCGGAGTTGATGAAGTTCTGGAAGTAGGGCAGGCCGTATTTGGCGGTCATTTCAAACAGTGGCTCAACGATGGGGGCTTCCCAGTCGAAGTTTTTGCCAATGTTGTAGGTGGGGATGGGGAAGGTGAAGACGCGGCCGTCGGCGTCGCCCTCCGTCATGACCTCAATGAAGGCCCGGTTGATGAGGGTCATTTCGTCCTGTAGGTCCCCGTAGGTGAAGTCGACGGGTTCGCCGCCGATGAAGGGTACTTGTGGGGCGAGGTCGGCGGGGCATTGGAGGTCGAAGGTGAGGTTGGTGAAGGGGGTTTGGGTGCCCCAGCGGCTGGGGACGTTGAGGTTGAAGATGAGTTCCTGCATCTGCTGTTTGACGTCCTCATAGGTGAGGTTGTCGAGGCGGACGAAGGGGGCCATGTAGGTGTCGAAGGAGCTGAAGGCTTGTGCGCCGGCCCACTCGTTTTGGAGGGTGCCGAGGAAGTTGACGATCTGCCCGCAGGCGGTGGAGAAGTGCTTGGGTGGGAGGGAGGCGACGGTGCCGGGGACGCCGTTGAAGCCTTCTTCCAGGAGTTGGCGGAGGGACCAGCCGGCGCAGTAGCCGGCGAGCATGTCGAGGTCGTGGATGTGGATGGAGCCGTCGCGGTGGGCTTCTCCGGCGGCGGGGCTGTAGACGTTACTGAGCCAGTAGTTGGCGACGACCTTGCCGGAGGTGTTGAGCATCATGCCGCCCAGGGAGTAGTCCTGGTTTGCGTTGGCATTAACACGCCAGTCGCTGCGGTCGAGGTATTCATCAACAGTGGAGGTGACGTCGACGATGGGCCTGGGGGTGGAATCAGTGTTCGCCATGACGGTTCCTTAGCGTCCTTCCGAGACAGTATTTTCTTTATGCTTCTCTTCGTATCCAACGATGTGTAGCCATTACTTAGTGTTACCTAACTAATGATGCGCTAGCGGTTTTAAACTTACTCGAAAGGTGTGTCGTTTTTTGCACTATATAGGGTTTTAAAAATTTTTTTACCACTACATATAGTGTCTTACGGGGCATAGTCGCAGGTTTTCATAAACATCAATGACAGCCATTGTGGTGATACAGATCACAATTACATTTTTGTCATTGGTGTGTCGGAAAAAAGACTCTGGATATACATTTCTGCATTGTCCTTTACTATGTTCTTGACAGGAAAGGACGCCCCGCATGTCTTTCTCACCGCCATCATCACGGCAGTAAGTCTTACAACAGCTACAGCACCGTCAAGTTTTGCGGCAACGACCACGGCCAATTCTCACTCAGTCGGCTCTGCCTGCTCGTAGCTATGTGCTGAAGTTGTCTACTCGGGTTCCTGATCAGCCGCCTCTTGTGGGTGGCAAGTTCCTGGAGATGGACCTCGCGGACCTGATAGACACCGATGATGATGAAACTCTGAAGATACGTAATCTTGTTATGAATGAGGGTCTAACTTCTAATCAAGTGCTTCTGAAGCATCCTGAGTTGCTGCACCGTCATCGTGATGTGGATCGTATGTATCAAGCTCAGCAGTCTCGTGTTGGCCGTGGTTATCGTAAGGATCTTGAGGTTCACTACCTTTATGGCCTGCCGGGTGTTGGGAAGACGCATATGGTGTACAACAGCGTCGATGACATGGATACTATTTACCGGGTCTCTGACTATGAGCATCCGTTTGATGAGTATTCGAATGAGCCAGTATTGCTTCTGGATGAGTTCTCTGGTCAGATGAAGTTCGAGACGTTTCTCCAGGCGATTGATATCTATCCGACTCGTTTGTCGGCTCGCTATCACAACAAGCGTGCAAATTGGCATGTAGTGTGGTTGGTGTCTAATCTGTCGCTGAAGAAGTTGCCGTGGTATTCTAGCTCTGCTGTGTCGAAGGCTCAGTGGAATGCGCTATGTCGGCGTTTGACCTCGTATCGGCGAATGGAGTTGGATCGTACCCTAACGGACTTGGAACTTCCTGTGTATTCCCTGGCTGAGGTATTTGCTGAGGATTCTGATTTGGCTGCTCATCCTTCTCTGTGCAGCTAATATAAGTTAGCGAATCGGCCCGCCGTGTTCTGTGCCCTTTGCTTTCTCTTTCATGCCCCCCTTGTTGTGCAGCTAGATAGGTGAAGGAAGCGGCCCGCTGTGTAGTGAATACTGGCTTTACTTGTGGCCGGTTTAGTTCAGTAACAAGAACAATCTAATATTTACCGTTCCAAGATGGCCCGAAAATTCGCGAGCTTGCTCGCGCGGTCGGGGGTCCTAGGGGGTACGACCGGTCCGTACCCCCTATTGGAATAGTTTGGAATAGTTTGCTGATTCGAAAATCTTTTTTCTCTCTAAGCGTAATTTGCTGGGTTGATTTCTGCCCTAGTATGTTTTAGAGAACAAAGTGAACGGATGCGATATTCGTTTATTGACTTGCGGTGGATGTTTTCAGTTCTCCGCATTCACCGCAGGTCCTGGACTTTGGAGAACTGAGTAAGGAGAATCTAATGAAACTCGAGGTTGTAGCTGAGTCGCTGAATTCTAAGGTGAAGTTCATGTCGTTGGGTAATAAGCCTGCGGACGAGTTGAAGCCGAAGGCTCGTAATGGTGAGCCGGTGATGTCTGAGACTGGTAAGGCCCTGTACTCGGTGTTCGCGTTGCAAGCATGGGATGTTACCAGGAACGACAAGATGCGTGGTGATGTTTACCTCTCCCTGGAGGAGCCGATCGATCTTGAGCGGTTCTCTGTTTATGAGGTGTATGGCCGCGTGTGGGTTAACCAATTCTCGATTAATGGGTGTCCTGGCATGTCTATCGAGGCCCAGACGTTGATTCCTGTATCCGTCGACTGAATAACTAAATAATGATGTGTGGGGGTCAGCACTGTACTGGCCCCCTACTGCAATGTTCTAGTAAGGAGAACTGATATGTTTACTGCTGAAGAACTTGAAGCTAAGTCAGAAGAAGGTAAGCGGCAAAATCCTATTGCGTGGCTGCTTGGTCGCGGCATTGGTTTGCTATTTCTTGGTGTGTGGCGTTTTGTGCGTCTGTTTTGGTCGTCGCTGCTGTATTTGCTGGTAGCCCGATTTTTCTAGGCTGCGATTCCGTCGTGGGGAGGCCCACTTGTTGCTGTTCTATGGCTTGTTGTGCCAATGATTGTGCCGCAGACTCGCCGGTACTCGTTTATTATTCGCGATTGGACTGCATACCGTGCTCGAGTAGCTGAGCGTGAAGCTGTCGCTGCTGCTAATGAGCTGTTGGGCATGATGGGGCTTATTGTACCTGCCGATTCCCAGTCAGCCCTGCCCCAGAAGGATGCTTCCACGGATCTAGATGCTCTAGCGGTATCCCGTCATACTCCGCACTATGTGGCTATTGGCGATTCCTACACAACAGCCTCTTTTGACCCTGCTGACCTCTGGGAACCGTGTATCCGTAACGTCGTCGACTACCCCCACCTAGTTGCCGCCACAACTGGTTTACCGCTAGTGGAACCGGCCTGCATTGGTGCTACTGGATCCGGCTACTGGTACCCCTCCCGAGTAAAAGGCACGCATGTCACGGTGAAAGCCGCCTACCGCGACAAACTCAACAAGCACACTGCCTTAGCCACCATTAACCTGGGCCTTAATGACATAATGCTGGCATACCACATGAAACTTGTCCGGGAATGTTTCGCCGCTGCCTACACGAACACTAACCGCCGCCACAGTGCCTGCCAGGATCGTATTGATAAAACATACCGTTCCCTCATTGCGTTTCTTCCCCTGGAATTGGAAGGTATCTACCGCGACGCTAAAGAACGCATTTCCCCCAATGGCATGGTCATAGCCATCGGCTATGCGGAAATGTTTACCCCCGGTGGACCCTGCTGGGACAATGTTCTCATTGGGCCTGCTGACCGCGCCTACATTAACCATGTATTCAAGGGAATCAACCGGGCAGTTCGTCTTGCTGCACACAAAGCCCATGTGTATTCCTATATTCCCGGAGACCACCAGATACGTCTTACTTCAACGTGTGGGCTTCCTTTCCTCCGTTGGGCAAGCTCCACTGGTTTCCCAGAAGTTACTTATCCTATGCACCCCACTTTCGCGGCGGCTGTCACTACTGCATACGCTGTAAGCAAAATCTATCTATCTAAATACCCACGTCATTCGCGGTTAACAAGCAGTGACATAGCTCCTCGTGAATAGATACCAGCTTTTCTAACAGGTAGTATGGATTAATAATGCAACACGTTGATATTTCATGCAGTGCTATCTCCTGTATTGCAATGCACCAGGCACAAGCACTACGGCACGTATGAATCTCCCTATCAGCGTATAGAGCACTCTAGAAGGGATGCCCCGGATGAAACCCGCACGAGTTTTCGCCGGCCTAACTGCCAGCACCATTCTTACTGCCAGCCTTGCCCTCACCCCGCAAGCCGTCGCCGACCCCACTACTCCCACCTCAGGCGACGATACTGGTACTGCCCCCACTAGCCCCTACAACTATGCGGCTATTGGAGACTCCGCCACTGTGGCAGGCTCCTGGTTCCATCCAGAAAAAAACCTCTGCGGACGCAACAAAAAGGACTACCCTGCCATCACAGCGTCCGGAACCGGCCTGCAGCTTAACGAAGCTGCCTGCTACAACGCCACCAGTAAAAACTTCCAGTGGACGCAACCAGCTGGCTTCGGAAACTCCCCCAACTCTCCCCAAATTAAAGCTATCAACAAGAAAACCCGCCTTATCACTATCCAACTAGGATTACGCGATATTGTTGGCGCTGGCCCCACCTCCCTCTTCTCCAAGTGCGCCGCGTCCTGGGGCAAACAGTATGCTAGTATGGCGTCCGGAAAACTGACAGAACTGACCGGCGGCCCCTGCCGAGATCGCTACGAGAAGTCCACTCTGGAAAAATTCGATGGTCTAGAAAGCCATCTCGCTGCCCTATACACCGCAGCGAAAGCCCACGCCGGCGGGAATGCTCTTGTTGTTGCCATCGGTTATATGCCCATCTTCAACGGCACAAATACATGTTGGGACGGCGCTTTTATTCCCCCACGAGATCGCGATTTCTACAATACGATCTACGATAAACTTAACCGCACTATCCGCCAGGCAGCCCGCACAGCCGGTATTTACTCTTTGGTTGTATCAAAGAACCTTGCTGTTCGTTCCGCTTGTGGTGCCCCTGGCATGCGCTTCACCACGTTTAGTGGTGTACCCGAGGCCTCCTACCCCATGGGGCCCACCGTTAACGGCCAAGCCCACATTGCCGCCACCCTTGAGCAAATGTGGAAAGACTGGAAGAGCACACACTCTTCCCTCTAGCCCCTAGCCGTACCTCCAGCCCCTATTAACCCCGACCCTGTTTACTATTTGCTATTTACTGAACACCGCGGTTACTCAATACTGCATTGATGCTGCATTGGCGTGATACTGACACTATTCTGCTGCTGTTCTGTTGCTGCCGCATAGCGCTAACACGACGCCACCGCCACTAACTCAGTAACTCAATAATTACGTAGCACTGTCGCATACCCATAAGGATCCCGGACATGACCAATGCCCACTCCTTGCCACTGCCCTCACGGCGACTCCGCCGTACCCTTGCCGCTGGCGCCAGCGCACTCCTCCTCGCCGGAAGCCTCACTACCCTCACCGGCTGCGGCAACGACAATAACGCCACCCCCGCCGGTGTCATTCGCGTCTACGGGTCCGAACCACAACACCCCCTCATTCCCACCAACACAAACGAAGTAGGCGGCGGGGACATTCTCCTCTACCTCTTCAGCGGCCTTATCCGCTACGACAACGACGGGAAAATGGTGCTGGCCCACGCCAAGTCTATTAAGGCGAACAGCAACTCCACTAAGTTCACCATCACTCTGAAACCCGGCTGGACCTTCAGCAACGGTGAACCCGTGACCGCGCAAAGCTATGTAGACGCCTGGAACTATGGTGCGTGCGGTAAAAACATGCAACTCAACCAGAGTTTCTTCAGCACCATTGACGGCTACGAGGACGTCATCCCCGAAGACAACACCGATTGTCATATGCGCGGCCTCACCGTCACAAGCCCGCTGAGCTTTACCGTTACTCTCAACCAGCCAGAGGCAGGTTTCCCACTCCGCCTCGGACATATTCCCTATATGCCACTGCCCCGCATCGCCTACAAAGACATAAAGTCTTTCGGCGAACATCCCATCGGCAATGGCCCATACAAGCTGGTAGACGGTAAAGCTTGGCTTCATAACGACCGTGTCCTCGCAGAAGTAAACCCCCGCTACAAAGGCGACCTCACCCCCCACAACAAAGGTATCTGGTGGATCTTCTACACCAGCCTCGACACCGCCTACGCAGACCTCCTCGGCGGCCAACTCGATACCATCGGCAACACCGTCGGCTCCACCGCCCTACCGAACTTCCAAACCGACTTCCCCACCAGCTACAACAACAAACCCACCGCCAGCTCCAGTGCCTTCGTCATCCCCGAATGGCTCCCCCACTTCCAAGGTGAAGAAGGCCGCCTGCGCCGCGCCGCCATCTCCATGTCCATCAACCGCCCACTCATTACGGACAAAATCTTCTTCGGCACCCGCACCCCCGCCAAAGAATTCACCTCCCCCACCCTGGGCGATGTTGACCTCAATGTGCCTGGCAATGACGTCCTCACCTACAACCCGGACAAAGCCCGGAAACTCTGGAAGCAAGCCAACAGCATAAAACCCTGGAATGACACTTTCCAGATTGGCTACAATGCCGACGGTGGCAACCAGCAGTGGGTCGATGCTGTCTGTAACAACCTCCACCAAGTGTTGGGGATCACCGCCTATGGCAAGGCCTACCCCACCTTCAAACAGTTCCGCGACGAAATCACCCAACGCACCATTAAGATCGCCTTCCGCTCCGGCTGGGCAGGCGACTACCCCTCCGTCTACAACTTCCTCCAACCCCTCTACATGACGGGCGCCTCCTCCAACGACGGCAACTACTCCTCCCCCGCATTCGATAAGCTCATCTCCCAGGCCGCGGCCGCGTCCTCCATCAACGAATCAAAGAAGTTCTACCGCAAAGCCCAAGCCATCCTCATGCGGGACCTCCCAGCTATTCCCCTGTGGTATCCCAACGCCTCCACCGCCTGGAACCCCGAGCTGAAAGGTGTCCACATCATGTGGAATGGCTACCCCAACTACACGCTTATCGAAAAGCCCACACCCGTCAAGGAGAAATAAACATGGGCTGGTACATCGTTAAACGCATCGGGCAAATGATCCCCGTCTTCTTCGGCGCCACCCTCCTCATCTACGCCATGGTGTTCCTCACCCCCGGCGACCCAGTAGCTGCCCTCGCCGGCGACAAGCCCCTCACCCCCGAGCTGGTCAAAGCCCTCCGCGACCAATACCACCTGAACGACCCGTTCATCGTCCAGTACGGGCTCTACCTGAAAGGCATCTTCACCGGGGACTTCGGCACCACCTTCAGCGGCCGCCCCGTCATTGATGAAATCTCCCGCGCCTTCCCCATCACCGTGGAACTGGCCCTCATGGCACTCGTCATCGAAACAGTTTTCGGCATTGGCTTCGGCGTAATAGCGGGACTGAAAAAAGGCGGCTGGTTCGACTCCACCCTCCTGGTGCTCTCCCTCATCATCATCGCCGTCCCCACCTTCGTCCTCGGCTTCGTAGCCCGCTACCTCTTCGGCATCAAATGGGGCGTAGTACCACCCACCGTGGGAGGAAACCCCAGCTTCGTCAACCTCCTTCTCCCCGCCTTCGTGCTGGGCATGGTGTCCTTCGCCTACGTGTTACGTCTCACCCGCTCCAGTGTTTCTGAAGTGATGGAGGCTGACTACGTGCGCACCGCCACCGCCAAAGGCCTCAGCCGCCCCAGAGTGATCTTTCACCACATTCTCCGCAACTCCCTCATACCGGTTGTCACCTTCATCGGCACTGACCTAGCCGGACTCATGGGCGGCGCCATCGTCACCGAAGGCATCTTCAACGTGCCCGGCATCGGCGGCCTGGTCTACCACGCCGTCATGCTCGGTGAAGCCCCCACCGTGGTCTCCATCGTGACCCTCCTGGTCCTCATCTACATGGTGGCCAACCTGCTGATCGACCTCCTCTACGCCGCCCTCGACCCGAGGATCCGCTATGCCTAAAGACAACACCCCCACAACCGCTACCACTGCCGCTGCTGCTGTCAGTACTACTGCTGCCGGCATTGTCGATACCGTCGACCAGACTGTGCCCGACACCCCACCCGCCGGCATGTGGACAGAAGCCTGGCGCCGCCTCCGCCGCCGCCCCCTCTTCTGGATCTCCGTCACCATCATTCTGCTGGTCCTCCTAGTAGCGGCCTTCCCCAGCCTCTTCACCAGCGTGGACCCCGCCGAAGCGGACCTCCTCAACTCCCTCGAAGGCGCCAAACCCGGCCACCCCTTCGGCTTCACCCAGCAAGGCTACGACGTCTACGCGCGCGTCATCTACGGTGCCCGCGCCTCCGTCATCGTCGGCATCGCGGTAACATTCTTCGTCACCCTCATCGGTATCCTCATGGGTGCCCTAGCCGGCTACTACGGTGGTTTCCTGGACTCGCTACTGAGCCGCATCACCGACATTTTCTTCGCCATTCCCCTACTGCTCGCCGGCATCGTCCTCATGCAGCTTTTCCCGCAGCGCAACATCGGCACCGTCATTCTGGTGCTGTCCGTATTCGGCTGGTCGCAGATGGCTCGCGTGGTGCGCGGCGCCGTCATCACCGTAAAAAACAATGACTATGTGCTGGCCGCGCGGGCGGTGGGAAAATCCCGCATGTCTATCCTCTTCACACACGTGTTACCCAACTGTCTGGCCCCCATCATCGTCATGGCCACTACTTCGCTGGGTGTGTTCATTGTGGCGGAAGCGACGCTCTCCTTCCTCGGTATTGGTCTTCCCCCCACCACTATTAGCTGGGGTAACGACATTTCCGTCGCCCAGCAGACACTCCGCCAAGCCCCTTTCACACTCTTCTGGCCTTCCTTCGCCCTCGCCCTCACCGTCCTGGGCTTCATCCTGCTCGGTGACGCACTGAAAGACGCTCTGGACCCGAAAGAACAACACCGCGGACGGAAGGGATAAGCCATGGATAACCGCACGCCCCTCCTCGAGGTAAAAGACCTCAACATTGCTTTCGGCTCCGGCAAGAACCCCATACCCACCGTCCACGACGCCAACTTCCAGATTTACCCTGGGGAAACCGTCGCCATTGTGGGTGAGTCCGGCTCTGGTAAATCCACCACTGCCCGCGCCATCATTGACCTCCTGCCCGCCACCGGGCATGTCACAAGCGGCTCCATCGTCTTCCAAGGCGAAGAGCTGGTGGGTGCTAGCGACAAGCAAATGTCGGCTATCCGCGGCCGCAAGATTGGCCTGGTTCCCCAGGACCCCATGACCAACCTCAACCCCGTGTGGACCATCGGCCAACAGATTACCGAAGCACTGGCCGCCAACCATATCGCTAAAGGTAAAGCCGCCAAAGCCCGCGCCTGCGAACTGCTTGCCGAGGCCGGCATGCCGGAACCGGAAAAACACTTCAACCAGTACCCGCACGAGTTCTCCGGCGGCATGTGCCAGCGCGCCCTTATCGCCATTGGTTTACATGCCCGCCCGGCGCTCCTCATCGCCGACGAACCCACCTCTGCCCTGGACGTTACGGTGCAGAAGCAGATCCTGGACCACCTGGAGGGGCTCATTGAGAACCTCGACACCGCGGTGCTCCTCATCACCCACGATTTGGGTCTTGCTGCCGAACGCGCCACCCGCGTCATCGTTATGCAACATGGGCATATTGTGGAGCAGGGGCCGTCGCGGGAAATCCTTACTAACCCACAGCATCCTTACACGAAGAAACTCATTGCGGCCGCCCCCAGTTTGGCAGCGCAGCGCTCCGAGACCAGACACCACAAATCCTCCGATAGTGGCCTCACTCTGCTGCAGGTGAAGGGTGTAACGAAGCGATTTTTGCTACCTAGTTCCCGGCCGTGGAAGAAAGAGTACTTTACCGCCGTCAACAATGTGGACCTGTCCATCAAGCAGATGCACACCACCGCCATTGTGGGCGAATCCGGCTCCGGTAAATCTACCCTGGCGAAAATGATGCTGGGTCTGCTGGACCCCACAGAGGGGGAAGTGACCTATGAGGGTAAACCCATCCGTAAGATGCGCCGCGATGCAGAATTGAACTTCCGCAAGCGCGTACAGCCGGTGTTCCAGAATCCTTACGGCACCCTGGACCCCATGTGGTCGGTGTTCAACATTATTGAGGAGCCGCTCAAGGTCCACCATTTGGGCGATAAGAAAACACGTGCCCGGCGCGTCAGTGAGATTATGGACCGGGTGGCACTACCCCAGTCCATGCTGCGCCGCTACCCCATGGAATTATCGGGTGGTCAACAGCAGCGTATCGCTATTGCTCGTGCTCTTGTGTTGGAGCCGGAGCTCATTATTTGTGATGAGGCTGTCTCCGCTCTGGATGTGTTGGTGCAGGCGCAGATTCTGGAATTGTTGAATGAGCTGCAGAGGGATCTGGGCCTCACCTACGTGTTCATCACCCACGATTTGGCGGTGGTGAAGCAGATCGCTGACGATGTGGTGGTTATGCGCAATGGTGCCATTGTGGAGCGGGGAGAAACAGACGAACTGTTCGCCCACCCGCAGCAGGAGTACACACAACGGCTACTGGATGCTATCCCGGGTGCCAAGATCCTCGGCTAGTGTTTACCATTCTTAACGTATTTGTGTGTTCTTAATGTGTAGCTCGTGCAGATAGAAGCAGGGCTGGCCGCTGGTCGTGTTGCTGGGGTAATCTCAGGCTATGATGAATCGTCGTTTTACCGCCACCAGCCTTGTTGTTCTAGCCTCCGCTGCTCTCCTAGCGGGCTGCCACTCTTCTGACTCCACCGACACTACCGATTCCAGCACTACTACCCCATCCAGCTCCCTCTCCAGCCCCACTAAAAACCCCACTGATAAGCACTCTGCACGTATTCCGGCTGCTGCAGCACAGAACGGCGTCACCCATAAGTGTGGTGTAGTGGAGGGGCAGGGCACTCTCTATGTGAAGGAGAGCACTGTGCCGTGTACGGAGGCCAAGGGCATCATCAATATTTATTTGCGTGATTCCAGCATTAAGCATGAGGGGAATGCGAGTGTTGCGCATTTAGGTGACTGGACGTGCTCCACTAGCACTGCTGCTGTAGCGAAGAGCGATGGCTATTCCCTGTCGTGTACACGTAGCAGGGATCCGGAAATGATTGTGATTCCTTTCTAATAGGTTTTCACAATGTGCCGCGCTAGTTCGATGTGCCAGCGGATAGTGGGGTGGAGCATTTCACTGCCTTCGACAATAGCATATCCAGCTATGTAACGATAGTAGGGTATGCCGCAGGCTGAGCGGAGGAGAGTGTTTTCTCCTTCTCCTACTTGGTAGTAAGGAATATGCGCCCGTTCAGCAGCGTTGCGTGCTGCGTTATTAAGACTCACGATGAGCTCGTCAACGAGTTTCCGGGTTTGGAAGCCTAGAATGATCCCATCCCAGCAAGGGCCTCCGCCGTTAAACATCTGGTTGTACCCTACAGCCACTATTTTTGCTGAGGGGTGGGAGCGACGAACGGCATCCTTGTATATTCCTTCATAAACTGCTTCAAGGTAGGGTTCGACTGTGCGAAACCGCGCGTGGATGGCGCTGGTGCACTGCATTTCTGTACGTCCGTGGAGACGGTCGTACCAACAGAAGAGACGGAGGAACTCGTTGAGGCCTAATTGAATAGTGGCCAGACGTGTATCTTCGTCGATGGCATCTCTCATGGGGCTTTTGTAAATGCCCGTTTTCTTATCTGCGCTAGTTCTTACTAGGCGAGAGTGTAGCCAATAAGAGTTAAGGCCAGCCCCAGCACAGGAAGTGTTACGGAGCGAGAGCTTTGTGCCGACAGCAATCATTTCTGGGTAGCCTAAGCGATTACGCCAGCAGGGATCCATACGTATTGTGCCGATGAGTGAACTTCCTGGCCAGGAATCTCCTACTGCGACATAGTTTGGTTTTCCGGCACTGAGGGGGTTAATGGTGTCGATAAGTTCTTGGACGACTGGTGGTGCGATACTGGTTACTTCACTGGGGTCAGTGCTAGTTGATGCGTCTATGTCGTGCTTTCCCCAATGGGGTTCAACGGGAAGTTTTGCTATGGCATTGTGAAGGGCTGTGAGACTATCCTTTCCCGCTTTTACTGACTCTTCATCACGCCAGTTTGTTACATGTACTGGGGTGACGGTATGCGAAGTGGGAGCGGCATTAGCTGCAGTGGGTGCGAGCAGTGATGAAACGAGGAGAATCCCTACTGCAATGCCGGTAACGCATTTATAAAGGTGCTTGGCGGGGCGAATAATCATGGATGCCAGTATAACTTATTGATAATTTCCTCTTATTTATGACGCACCAACGTGTGAATGACAAAAAGCTGCCCTCCCGGCTAGATGCGGGGAGGGCAGCTTTTTGAGGGTCAGTGCTTATTTAGTTGTTTATTTAGTTTTGTTAGCTGGGGTGCTTTGTGGAGTGTCGAATACGCGGTGACGTTGGGGAACGTCCTTCTCGTATTTCTTCCACCTCTTATCCTTATGGATGGGGTTGGAAACCTTCTTGTTGATAATCGGAATGGTGATGGTGGTGTCGGCAGGCATGGTGTAGGTGCCGTGCTTTTCAGCGAGCTTGGCGTCCTTCTCGATCATGTCAGTGCTGCGAGTCCAATCAGAGGCAATTGGGTCATTAACGCGGCAGACGGAGCGGACAACACCATGGACTACCGGGTGTACATAATCCGGGTAGAAGAAGAGTAGCGGAACGAAGTTCGGCACAACATCGAGCTTCCAATCAGGGAGACCGAGGATCTTGTAGCCAATACCGCAGAGCTTCCCCGGTATACCTGCTGCCTTGTCTATGCCTATTTTTTCTACTAGGCCGAACCCGCTCTTGGCAGCTTTTGTCACGATTGCGATAGCGACCTTAGAGCCAAGGACAGGTATGAGGTTGAACGGCAATGCTAGCGGTAAGCTAGCAATACCGGCGAGTGCACCGACGGCGATAGCTGGTTTAAGGCTGGTAACCGCGCCTACCACGCCTAGTGGCTTACCCAGAATCTCTGCAGGTTTGCACACTACGCTCTTTGCGGAGGGGACAGTGGGGATAAGGACGGGGAAAGCCTTTTGAACAGCATCGGTGACGATCTTATCGCCTACATTGATGACGAGGATCTTCCACATGATGGTGGTGATCTTCTCAGCAATGTGGGTGGTAAGGGTGTAGATGTTCATTTCGTCTTCAACGGTGAGGTCACCGAGGGTGATCCAGGTGAAGGCGCGCTTGTCCTTGAAGGAGGTTGCGGTGGAGGCAATGTAGGTGATGGTGGGGTTATCGATCTTTTCGATGATGCCACCGATCTGGTCGGCACGAACCGGTATGGTGCCCTGGTTGATCTTAATGATTTCCAGCTGGTTCAGGTAGAACTTGGTGGCCATGTAGAAGAGTGTCTGGAACTCGGGGCGAACCTGCTTGCTCATTCCGCTGATGACCTCATTTGAGATTTCGCGGAGGGTGTACTCGCTGAGCGGGCGGCAGGATTCGCTAGCAACGCCAAGGCCGTCAACAACCTTCTGAATGTTCACACCCATCTTGCCGGGGAGTCCTTTGGCGTTGGGGTTGTGGTTGTAGGCGTTGGGGTGAGAGTTGGAGTTCTTCTTGGAGATGCAGTTTTCCTGCATTGCGTTCTGGACGAATCCACCAATTGCCTGAATCATCTTGGGGGCGTACTTCGCTACAAGCTTGGCACCACCAAAGGTAGAGATGTGGAAGATATGCAGGAAGCTGATAACGAGTCCCTTCGGCATAACTTCCGACCAAAGCTGGAGGGGAATGCCTCCGAAGTAGAGAACGGTGAGGACGCTTTCAATAGCTTCGTTAAGGGTGATGTCCTGAAGGTTGACGGTGTCCTTCCAGCCGTTGTTGCGACCTTTCATGATGCTGCTGACGACGAGGTCTACAACGTGGTCGTCAACTTCGCGAGAGGGACCGCCGATCTGGGAGGCTGGGGTGTTCACCAGGAGCCGGCTGATCTGCATATGTCCTAAACGATCACCGTATTTGCGGGCATTATCCTCAAATTTTTTCTGTTGTTCTGGATGACCTGCAAATGTGCCGGAGATGGCATCAACAGTGAGGTTAAAAACTCCACCAAGAGTGAGTTCATCGGAGGTTTCACAGTAGGCATTCTGCGCAGAAGCACTGGACTGGAGCGCTGGTGCGGCAGCAGCTGCAGGAACCGGAGCGGCAACTGCCGGAGCTGCAAGTGCTACTGCTGTCACCAGAGACAAGATTGTCGTAGCACAGCGAGACACAGGCATGTTCCTTTCGGGAAGACTATGAAGGGGTTAAAAGGGTTAGACGTGTAGACCAAAGGTATACCCATACAAGTCTAGGATGTTGATACTTTTTCGTTAAAGAATTGAGATATTATTTTTGTGATATTTACCATTTAATAACTATATAACCTGCAAATTTATAAATTATTTCCCCAAATTTATTATTTAATAACGCTGGAAGGCCATAGTTCTTATGCTGTCGGTTAACAAATCAATATGTTAACAATGTATACGTTGTTGCCCCGATCAATATAGGTCGGGGCAACAACGTATATTCAGTATCTCGTCATGCGGATCTTCTCACGAGGAAATAGTTTTAGAGGTGACGGTTCACCCAGTTGATGACGTAGTTAATTACTTCGTCACGCACTACTTCGTTCATGGTTTCGTGCATGAGGCCAACCCAGAATATGAATTCCTTATCCTTAGAGCCAATGGCGTTAGCCCAGTTAATGGCCATGTAGGAAGGGACAAGTCCATCCTTCTGACCGTGCATGATGAGGGTGGGGCGGGTGTAGGCCTTCGCGTTATAGGTGGCGTAGAGCAGGCCGTTCAGCATCTGTACAACAGTGGATGCGGTGAAGCTGTTAGAGTTCAGCGGATCCTTCTGGTACTCCTCAGCGATCTTGGTATCGGAGCAGACACCACCGGCAAGCTTGTTGGGGATATCGATCTTAGTTAGCGCATCGGGGCTGGTGAGGGGAGCCTTGCGGGTTTGTTTCTCCGTGAGTACAGTGGGGAGCACACCTTTGAAGCTGAGGATCTTATCGAGAGGGAGCTTTTCAGAAATGGTGGGGTCCAGCTTAGTGTTGGCTGCCGGTAATCCCTTAGCTGTGATCATCTTTGGCTGCAGAGTGTTCTTGCCGTAGGGGTTCCAGGGAATACCACCACCATTGGTGATGGTGCCATCCATGTCAGTGGGGTACTTGGTTTCCAACATTTCAGTGGCGAAGGAGCCCATCGAGTGGCCGATAACGAAGACCTTCTTGCCCTTGTTCTGTGCCTTGGCGGTCATGAGAACATGGTGGACGTCATCAACAAGGTAGTCGAAGGAGTTGACGTTACCTTTCTTGGTCTTGGTGTAGGGTTCGACTGATTTGCCATGTCCGCGGTGGTCCATGCGGTAGACGGAGAAGCCTGCCAGGTTGAGCCGGTAGGTGAGGTAATCGTAGCAGCCAGAGTGTTCCGCCAAGCCGTGGACAACAACGATGGCGGCTTTGGGCTTCGCCACAGTGTTGTACTTGTAGTAGATCTTGGGATGCTCGGGGCTGGCGGAGGTGAAGTAGCCTTGTGAAATCTTTGCCTTGGGTGCCACCATATTGTGAATCTGGTGCGGGTAGGGCTTGTATGCCGGGGCGGCGGAGGCAGTACTGACAGTACCGAAGCTAATAGCAGCAACGGATGCGATGGCGACTGCGCCAGTGAGAATACGATTCCGCATGAGAATGTTCCTATCTTTGTAGAAATGGAAGTTGGAAGACGGATTCACCACGGTTTTGCGCTAGCTGGGCGCGTGTATAGGGGATGTGTTGTTAACCCCATCGTAATATTTTCCCTGTTGGCGGGGGCTTAATTGCCACAAAATTACTTCACCCCCTCAGCCAGATGTACTGACTGAGGGGGTGATGAAAGGTAATAGTGTAATGAGTAGATGCTAGCGGGTAACTAACATCCTTTGTCGATATTACGCTTTGCCAAGGCGCGTGTAAAAGCGCGTGGCACCGCATTTGGCAAGAGGTGCTGATGGCTGAGGATGCGGGCTTGTTTGCCGACAGCCCAGTGGATGCGTGAACTCTTCTGCTTTTCTGGGCGGGTGGCGGTCCACACTACGTCGGTGACATCGTCGGCGGTGAGTTTTAGACCAAGTGTTTCCAGAATAGGAATGCTATTGCCCTGGTCCAGAGCATCTTTCACCATGTTAGTTTTCACGAAGAGCGGGTTCACATCGATAACGCGAATACCGTATTTCATGAATTCAATATCGAGGGCTTCGGTGAGGCCACGGATAGCAAACTTAGCGGCGGAGTAGACGGCCAGGTCTGGGGTGCCGACGAAGGAAGCCGCGGAGGAAATATTGACGATCTGGGCGCCAGGGGTGGTTTTCAGGTAAGGCAGAGCGGCGTGGATGCCGTTAATGCACCCCATGACGTTGACGTCGAAGAGACGCTTTTCGTCCTTGAACTCCTGTTTTTCGAATTCGCCAATAACGGCAACACCCGCGTTGTTAACGAGAATGTCGAGGCGACCGCCGGTGTGCTTCATAAAGTCTTCAATGGCGCGTTTAAAATCCTCGGGGTCCGAGACGTCCATTTTTCCTTGTATAACATTGGGATCGTGCTGTCCCCAGTCAAAGTGTCCCGAGCGGGTGTAGGCACCAACAAGGTAGCCTTCTTTGGCGAATCGTTCAGCAATGTTACGGCCGATGCCACGTCCAGCACCGGAAACAAATACGGCTTTTTGAGTCATATCTTTCCTATCGTTGTTGTTTTGCGCTGCGTTACATATTCACATTTTCGCTACAGAAGAATTTACGAGGTTTACTCTCTATAAGCGCTGGTAAAATTTCTTCTGACATTTATAAATATAGCCTTACATTCCTTGCAGAGAGACGGAACGCGAGGTTGGATAAATATATGACAAAAATAAACTCTGAATTCCACAAACTACTGCAAGAACAAATCGGCCTTGAGCTGGTGTCCTCCAACCAGTATCTAGCCATGTCCATCCACTACGACAACCTCGACATGCCGCAAATGACGGACGTCTTCAAAGGCCACGCCGATGAAGAATACGACCACGCCATGCAGATGATCCACTACCTCCAGGACGCCGGCATTAAGCCCGAGGTTCCCGAGATTCCGGCCGTCCGCAACGACTTCGACGGATTCGTCGAGCCTGTCCGTGTCGCCTTCGAACACGAACAATTCGTCACCTCAAAGATTGAGAAACTCGCCCGCGTCGCCCGCGACAGCTACGACTTCTCCGGCGAATCCTTCATCACAAAATTCATCGATGAGCAGGTGGAGGAAGAAGCCTACTTCAGCCGCCTCCTTGCCATCGTCGAAGAAGAAGGCGCCACTGTTTTCGAGATAGAAAACTGGGTCGCTCGCGAAATCGCTGCCAAGTAACATCTTTCGCGCAAATCAGTAACTAAGCGTCTATAACTAAATATTGAAAGACTCTCTCCTGCCATTTGTTAACGATCTGCCTATTACAGGGGAGGGTCTTTCCTATGTTTGCACATATACCCAGTACGATAAACGCATGGATCCAGCGACATCTCTTCGTAAACCTGGCGTGCGTCGTCCTGCTCTTCCTTCGCTCACTGGCGCCCGCTGGTATGCCGCCTTGGCAGTGTTTATTCTGCACTGTGTCATTTTTCTACCGGTTTACCCTTTCCAACGCACGCAAGCTTTCGTCAACCTCCACAAGGCTATTCCCATGCAGTTGGGTTCTCTGGGGGTGACGTTCTTCTTCCTCCTCTCCGGCTTCATCATCTACTACTCCTCCCGTAGCGATGACACTCCCCTCCTCTTTTACCGTCGCCGTGTTCTCAAAATTTTCCCCACCCATTGGCTTTCCACTCTTATGCTGATGGCGCTGGTAGCGGTTCCTTTCAGTCGGCTTATTACCTGGCTGCCGGAGGTTTTCCTTATCCACACCTGGAATCCGCAATGGACCTATCTGGGCGCACTAAATGTACCAGCCTGGTCTCTGTGTGCGGAGATACTGTTCTACTTCTCATTCCCTCTTCTGAAACCACTGGTGGAAAAACTCCACAGCAATAAGCAGATCATTATCGCTTTTGTTACTTTGCTGGTGGCACTCATCGTCATGCATGTGTGCTACTACTGTTTCACTGACGGTCCCAAAGGGATTGCGAATGCTTTTTCTGTGCGTATTCTGGATACCACCACTAGCCCCCACTATCCTGCCAACTCGGATCCTGCCTGGTTCCAGCGTGAGTCTGTAGCCTACTACCCCAGCTACTGGCTGAGCTACTACTTCCCACTGTCTCGCTTTGGAGAATTTTGGTTAGGGGTGTTGGCCTGCAAACTGGTTATCTCCGGTTGGTGGCGCAACACGAAAATCTGGTGGCCAACGCTTTTACTGGCCATATCCTATGCCCTCACATGGTGGGTACCCATCAACTTCAAAATGTCAGCACTATTCCTACTACCTACCGCTATGTGCATAGCTACTCTTGCCCGACGCGACCTAGAAGGTAAAAGTACTTTCCTGAACAGTAAAACCAATGTGTGGCTGGGTAATGTGTCCTTTGCCTTCTACATGGTGCAATATCCGGTGATGGTGTGGGTGACACGCACCTTCATTGGCGGTAAAAGCTACGGTTGGGCCGGCTGGCTAGGGTTTAGTGTGCTGGCATTTGTAGTGTCGCTTATCGTGTCCGGGCTTGTGTACACCTACGTGGATAAGCCCATTATGAAGAATTGGGCACGGCCCAAGAAAACCGGCGGTCCTACGCAAAAGCATGCGTAACAACATAGTGAAGAAATATTAAAAATGCGGCAGCTGCACGTAACTAAAGCAGCTGCCGCATTTTATTGAGTCTCGCTAGTGAACCTTATTAGTAGCCAACTACTGGACCATCCTCGTTACCGGGGACAAGAACCGGGCTGGAAGAAGTCTGTGTAGGCTTAGGCGCAGGCTGAGAAGGCTTTTGAGAAGGCTGCTGCTGCGGCGCAGGTTTCTTGGATCCAGCAGACTGATTAGTTTGTTCCTGCTTTTTTATCTCAGCTGAGGAAGCAGGCGCATCTTTTGTCTGCTGGGACGATTTATTGTTCTTCTTTTTGACTGTGTTGCTAGCCGTACTGTTGGTGGTACTACTAGTCGTGGAGGTGGTTTCAGTGCTGCTGGTGGCGGCATCATCATTGTTGCCGCATGCTGTTAAGCCTGTTGCAGCCAAAGACAGTGCCAATACAGCTGCACAGATACGCGTATTTTTCATAGTCAATCCTTTACGTGTAATGACAGATGTCATGTGATGTGCTCAAGCTGGCCTTATTAGCCTTTCACAACTAAGTTGACCAAGCGACCAGGAACGGCAATAACCTTCACCGGCTGCTTACCGCCCAACAGTTCCACCACTTTCTCATCGGCGAGAGCGGCGGCCTGGAGAGTTTCCCGATCCGCATCAGCAGGCACCTGGATACGGGCGCGAACTTTACCGTTCACCTGCACGGGAATCTCCACCGCATCATCCACCAGCCATTTCTCGTCAAAGGTGGGGAATGGTGCGTGGGCGAGGGACTCGTCATACCCCAGACGCTCCCACAGTTCCTCACAAATGTGGGGGGCGACCGGCGCCAGCATAAGCACTAGAGGCTCCACCGCAGCCCGCGGCGTGCCATCCACACCCTTCACCCCACCGTATTTCTTGGTGAGGAAATTGGTGTATTCAATCAGCTTGGCGATGGCAGTATTGTCGCGCAGGTTGCTGTATTCTTCGCGGACAGCGGCCACAGTGCGGTGCAGGTACTTGGTGGCTTCCTCATCCAGAGTCTCGTCGGTGACGGTGACCTCTCCACTGTCCTCACTGATGGCGAGCCGCCACACGCGCTGCAGGAAGCGGTGTGCGCCCACAACATCCTTGGTGGCCCAAGGGCGGGACTGGTCGAGCGGGCCCATGCTCATCTCGTAGACGCGCAGGGTGTCGGCACCGTAGTTGTCGCAGATTTCGTCGGGGCTGACGGCGTTCTTGAGGGACTTGCCCATCTTGCCGTATTCGCGGTTCACTTCGAGTTCCTCGCCAACAGCCACGCCACAGTTCTGGGCGATCAGCTTGGAGGCTTCGGTGGGGGTCCAGATGTAGTGGCCGTCGCGTTCTTCCACTTCCGCGGCGGGAATGTAGGTGCCGCGGCTATCGGTGTAGGCGTAGGCCTGAATGTAGCCCTGGTTGAAGAGCTTGCGGTAGGGTTCGGCGGAGGTCAGATAACCTAGGTCGAAGAGGACCTTGTGCCAGAATCGGCTGTAAAGCAGGTGCAGCACAGCGTGTTCCACGCCACCCACATAGAGGTCGACGCCGCCCAAATCCTGCTCACCGTGGAGGTCCTTGCGGGGCCCCACCCAGTATTCTTCATTGCGGATATCGCAGAAAATATCCTCATTAGTGGGGTCAATGTAGCGCAGCTGATACCAGGAGGAGCCAGCCCACTGCGGCATAACGTTCGTGTCGCGCGTGTAGGTTTTCAGGCCGTCACCTAGATCGAGCTCCACATTCACCCAGTCGATGGCTTTCGCAAGCGGCGGGCTGGGGACGGAATCAATATCGTCAGGGTCGAAGCTGACGGGCTTATAGTCCTCCACCTCGGGTAGCTCGATGGGGAGCATGTCTTCGGGAAGAGCGTGAGCCACGCCGTCCTCGTCGTAGACGATGGGGAACGGTTCACCCCAGTAGCGTTGGCGGGCGAAGAGCCAGTCCCGTAGTTTGTATTGGACAGTGCCGGCACCGGCCCCGGTTTCCTCCAGGTAGGCGATGGTGGCGGCTTTCGCGTCGGCAATGGTTTTGCCGTTGAGGTTGAGGCCATTCTCGCTGCTGGAGTTGATGAGAGTGCCGTCACCTGTGTACGCCTCGGTGAGGGTGCCGTCCTCATTGTGGGTGCCGCCGGACACAACATCAATGATGGGAAGGTTGAAGGCGGTGGCGAAGTCGAAGTCGCGGGTGTCGTGGGCAGGCACGGCCATAATGGCGCCGGTGCCGTAGCCGGTGAGCACATAGTCGGCGATGAAGATGGGGACGCGCGTATTGTTCAGCGGGTTAATGGCGTAGGCGCCGGTGAACACGCCAGTCTTGTCCTTATTTTCCTGGCGTTCGCGGTCAGATTTGGAGGAGATGGTGCGGCGGTAGTTGCGGACGGCCTCGGCGGGGGTCGCGCAGGGGTTGCCGGTGCCGTCGTCGCCCTTCCAGGAATCCGGGATAGCAGCGGTGGCAGAGCTGGCAGAAGCAGAGCCGGCAGCAGAGCCAGCAGCGTCGGGCCAGGCGGGTGCCACAATACTGTCGACCAGGCTGTGCTCGGGGGCGAGGACCAGATAGGTTGCGCCGAAGAGAGTATCGGGGCGAGTAGTGAACACGGTGATGGGGTCACTGATGGTCTCGCCCGGCTGACTGTCACTGTTTCCGACAGCACCGTTTTCAGTGTCGATGCGGAAGTCCACATAGGCACCCTGGGAGCGTCCAATCCAGTTGCGCTGCATGGCCTTTACCTTGTCCGGCCAGTCGAGGGCGGCAAGGTCATCAATGAGGCGGTCAGAGTAGGCGGTAATGCGCATCATCCACTGGCTGAGGTTCTTGCGGAACACGGGGAAGTTACCGCGCTCGGACTTACCCTCCGCGGTGACCTCTTCATTCGCCAGCACGGTACCCAGTCCGGGGCACCAGTTAACAGCACTGTTGCTGCGGTATACCAGGCGCTGCGAGTCGATAACCTCGGCGCGCTCCACCTTGGTGAGGTCCGCCCGGTGGCGTCGGCGTCATACCAAGCGTTGTAGACCTGCAGGAAAATCCACTGTGTCCAGCGGTAGTAGTCCACATTGGTGGTGGCGAAGGAGCGGCGTTTATCGTGGCCCAGGCCCAGGCGCCCCAGTTGGCGCTCCATGTTCTTAATGTTGGCTTCGGTGGTGGTACGCGGGTGTGTGCCGGTTTGTACCGCGTACTGTTCGGCGGGCAGGCCGAATGCGTCGTAGCCGAGGGTGTGGAGAACATTGTGGCCCAGCATGCGGTTGTAGCGGGCGAACACGTCGGTGGCGATGTACCCCAGCGGGTGGCCGACGTGCAAGCCGGCACCGGACGGGTAAGGGAACATGTCCTGGACGAAGAGTTTATCGGCGGGAATATCGGAACCGTCGGCGGGGGCGAGGTCTCCTACCGGGTTGGGGGCTTCGAAGGTGTGGCGGTTGTGCCATTCCTGCTGCCAACGGGGTTCGATCTGGGCGGCCAGTTTAGCGCCGTAGCGGTAGACGGGGCCGATCTCGATATTCTCCGACACGATAATGCTTCTCCTGGGGTGGGACTACAGGTGAAAACGCTATATGGCGTTGGTTCCAGAATAGGCGGTGCAGCGGAAAAACTGCACATTAATCGCCACTTGTCTGCAAACCTGCGGTGTCGGAACTGGCTGCGTCAGCGTCGGATGTAGCACTGTCGGGCTGCCAGCGGTCGGATTCGCGGATGCCCCACTTGGAGAGGAACACGGTAAGGAAGGTAACAACGCCGCACACGACGAAAACGATGGCGGTGCCTTGGCTACATAGGTGAATGGCCAGGTCGTTGAGGGCATGGGCTTGGTCTGTGGGGAGCACATCGGCTACCTTGCCACCTACTTTGTCGGCGGCACCGGTGCTCACCATGTCTCGCACTATGCTGGCTTTGTCAGCGGGGAGGGAGGCAAATATGGAGTTATCGTCCAGCCCATTGTTGACGTGGCTGGCCAGGATAGCACCGTTGACGGCGACACCGGTGGCGGTACCGAGGGGCATGGCGGCGTTGGCCATGCCGGTGGCTACACCAGACTTTTGCGGGGGTACGACGCTGACGGCAATGTCCATCATGAAGGGGGTGACGAAGCCGCCGCCGATACCTAGGAGGAGCAGGGCGGGGATGAGGACTGTCCAGTTGGTGGTGTAGTTGACGGCGAGGCCGACAATGAGGCCGACGGCGCTAATACCCATGCCGATAGCCACTACATTGTTGGCGCCGATCTTCTTTCCGAGAGGCCCCACCATACCGGCGACGACGATCATGGGGACGGCGACCAGCATGATGATGGCGCCGATCTGGATGGGGGTGCGTTGTCCCACGCCGAAGAGCCAGTAGATGATGTAGCTGAAGAGGCCGAAGCTCATCAGTTTGGAGATGAATCCCAGCACAATGACGGTGCTGTAGCTGGGGATTTTAAACATGTTGAGGTTGAGGAGGGCTTCGTCACCTTTGTGTTTCTGCCGCCAGATCATAACGGCCATAACGATAATGCCCACGATGAAGGGGACGATGGTTTTCCAGTTGCCCCAGCCGCGTTGTGGCCCGTAGAGAATGGCGTAGTTGATGGCGAAGAGGCCGATGACGGTGTACAGAACGGTGAGGTAGTCGGCTTTGCCTTGGGCTGTGACACCTTCTGCGCGGAGTTTCTTATAGGTGTTGGGAACGGCAATGAGGGTGCCGATAATGCAGATGAGGCCGAGTGGCACGTTGATGAGGAAGAGCCAGGGCCATACGCCGCGACCGAGGAAGTCGTCAGCAGTTTGCAGAATGATGCCGCCGACCAGGGGACCGAAGGCCATGGCGGCGACGGAAACTGTCATGGACAGTCCGATGGCGCGGTTGCGGCGGGCGGAGTCTTCTTTGGCGTAGGCGTCAGCAATGAGGGGGATGCAGGTGCCGAAAACCATGGCGGCGCCGAAGCCTTGCAGTCCGCGGAAGATGACGAGGCCACTGGTGCTGGAGGCGAAAGCGCAGGCCAGGCTGGAGAGCATGAAGACGATATGCCCGGCGAGGAAGAGTGGGCGGCGTCCCCAGAAGTCGGAGATGGCCCCTACACCTAGGAGGAGGGAGGCGAAGGCGAGTGTGTAGGCGTTAATGACCCACTGGGCGCTGGAGAGTGGGGAGTTGAAGTAGTCGGCGATGGACGGCAGGGCCACGTTAACAATGGTGCTGTCGAGCGTCATGATGATGGTGGAGAGACCAACGAAGATAGCAGCCCACACAGGGTTCGGGGCGTGCTTGGGGGTGCGTGTGGAGGTGGTGTTGGTAGACACTGGCGTCCTTAAGTCTTACACAGTCTTACAAACTTTTCTTTAGGTATGCCTAACTTTACATATGGGGCCTATAAGGGCGCTACCTGTCGCACTGCTGTACCTTTACAAAACTTTTTCTTAACTGAGATTCTTTTTGGCTGAGATTCTTCTTAATTGAGTCAGTTACCTCTACTTAAAGCACACAACTATGGATAGGATAAAGACACTTTATTGCTCAACTGACCATTTCTGCTTTGTAGAACGGTGATCATGTTTCCTCTGAAAACCCTCCGCAGTCGATTCACACGCACTGCCTTCGCAACCCTCACATCCACAGCACTCCTCCTGGGAATGGCACAAGCCCCCCGCCAACGCCACACCCCTCTCCACCACTGACTACCGCAGCACTGTCGCCAGCACCAGCAGCAGCAACGCTCTCGCCAGCAAGGCTAAAACTGCCGAGAACCCCAACGACCCCACCTTCCTCCCCACGGCAGAAGCCGGCTTCGTCACCTCCGCTGACGGCACCCGCATCAGCTACTACCAGTACGGCAAGAAAGTCACCGAAGCCCCCACCATCGTCATCACCGGCACCTGGCCGTGGGATGCACAAGTATTCAACCCCCTCGTCCGCCTCCTCGCCCAGACCTACCACGTTGTGCAATACGACCAGCGCGGCTACGGAAAAAGCGGCAAACCACTCCCCATCTCCGCATACACACTAGACAAACTAGCCGCGGACTTCGGGGCAGTCATCGACAAAACCGCACCCCACAAACGAGTCCACGTCGTGGGCGTTGAATGGGGACCCTACGCCTTCTCCGAATACAACCAGAGCCACAAGGGACGTATCGCTTCTTTCACCTCCCTCGGCTCCCCCTCCATCGACATCAACGCCACCTGCGCCAAAGCCGACATCACCTCCAGTGACAAGGCTGAGCAAAAAACCGCCCGCCAGTACTACGCCTCCAGCCTCTTCTTCTACGGACTGGCCAACGTACCCGTCATCCCCTCCGCCATCATGCTCTCCGGAATGCCCGCCCTGGTTGTTAACTCCGTCTCCGACAAACTCGCCGGAAAATGGGACGCACACCTCCAAGGCGACGAAATGTACTACGGCCTAAAAATGATGAAAGCCAACACTCTCAAGCACGGCCTTCACCCCTCCTACAGTTTCCTCGACGTTCCTCTCCTGCAGGTCATCGACATGTCCATGGATATCCTCCCCTCCGCATATGTCACCTCCACCCTGGAGAAGCACACCAACCGTCTCCTGCTCCGCAAACTCCGCGCACTCCGCAACACCATCGTCGTGTACCCGGTGAGTATCGCCAACTGGGTCAATGAAGCAGTACGCGTTGTCGAAGCCGAAAACCCCAGCGTGAAATAGCCAGAAGGACACACCCATGCACACCACACTACGTAACCATCATCTGACCGCCCGGCGCAGCCTCGCCGCCCTCAGTACCGCAGCCGCCCTCACCCTGGGACTCGTCACCGGACCAACCCCCGCCGCCCAGGCTGTACCCGTTGACGGCTCCGTCACCACCACTGACACCAACACCGCCCCCGACACCAGCGGCGTCACACCTCTCTACCGCGCACCCCGGCACCGCCTGGTCACTACGCGCGACAAGCTGAAAGTGTCCGTCTACGAATACGGCCCCTCTGCCCGCACTGCGGAAACCATTGTGATGACCGGAGGCTGGCCCTGGAACTCCAGCGGCATGGAGCCCTTCGCCCAGGTACTCGCCACAAAATTCCATGTTGTGCGCTACGACCAGCGTGGCTCCGGCCAATCCTCACACCCCGAGGACAGCAACCTGTACACCATGGAACGTCTCGCCGATGAAATGCTGGACGTTATCCACGCCACCACCCTTCCCAGGCAGAAAGTGCATGTGTTCGGCGAAGCCTGGTGCCCCTTCATCGCCGCGCAACTGACCTGGCAGATGGGTAAGAAGAGCCCCATCGCCACCCTCACCAGCCTGGGCGCCCCCTCCATTGATCTGGCCGCCAACCTCTACCATCACACCATGCAGTCCGGCACCCCCGCGAAGAAAGTGCAGGCCCGGAAGCAGCATGCCGCCCTCAGCTACATTTGGTTCCTTCACGCCCACCCAGACCTATTCGAAGAATATGTGGTGAAAACCCACTACATGACGAACCTCTCCAACGCCGCCATGAAATATGTGGGTGGGGACTTCAACGCCACCCTTCTCAACGAGGATGTACATTCCGGCGTGAACAAGTACCGCATTGGGTTCATGACGCACTGGGACCACCCGGAATACGACTACATCGACATTCCGGTAGTACACGTCCTCCACATGGCCAATGACTTCATCGAGACGGAATATCTCCTTGATGGTCTGGAAGAACGTACTCCGCACTACATGCGGCACGATATTAACGGCGACCACATGACGTGGGTGACGTCCATGACCACCATCATCGACTACATCTACCAAACAGTGCAGACCTACCACCAGCTTTACCGCTAGGCTGCGTAGACTGGCCTAGACTGTCTGGCCTTGGTATTTGGCGTACTCAGCCTTACTCGGCTGTGCTTGTCGTACTAGTCGTATCTGCCGTATGTGCTGTGCTTGTGGCTATGCGCGGTCTTTGTTGAGGATCCGCTGCTTCGTCTTCCGCAATGCAAGTGCAGCAGTGTGGTAGGAGTGCGACCCTTGCGGCGTCAACTCATATGTCACATTGGTGAGGCCAATGGCGGATGCTTTCGCCATAAAAGCCGCATTAAGCAGCGCGACTCCCCATTCCCAGGGGTTGCCGAGAAGATCACCCCGCTGATAGTTGCGTGGGAGTACAAAACCGAGCGAGTTGGAAATATAGACGTCCTTAGCAGACCGCAACTTCTCCATGTTGAGGAAAGGGTCGAACTCATAACGTGACGGGTTAAGTGGACTCCCGAAAGGACGCGCTATACAGAGAGTGATGTCGTTCGTACTGTTCATCAGTTCCAGCAGACCTGGGATAACAAAAATGTCCATGCCCGAATACGACAACACTTGGTCAAAAAGATCAGGGTGACGCTCGGTTAGGCTCAGCGCGGAGCCACCACCCATGGAAAAGCCACCCACACTCCAGCCGGTAGTGTCCATACCGTTACTGCCGGCCCACGCCACAAGTTCCTTGGTGATGAAGGTTTCCCACTGCTGCCGATCAAGTTGCGGATGGATGAGGGAGCAATGGCGGTAACGATACTGGAAATCGGCGTAGTAGGAGGAGCCGCCACCGATGGGAAGAATGACATTGATATCTGTATCGGCCATGGTGCGGGCGGCACCACCACCGTTAATCCACCGATTGTGGGAGTCGACAGCGCTAGCCCCATCAAGTAGTAGCAAGACACGCTTGGAACGCTTCATGGCGGGTTTGTAGTGGATACTTATGTAGGTGTGATTGGCGGGTGACCAGATACGGCAGCGTTGAAAATTGCTGGCCAGCGGGTCGCGCGTACAGTATCCGCTTGGAGAATCATCCGAACGTAGCGGCAAGTTACTTTCTCTACTGTGAATATCAACACGCAGATCGGCATCTGGATCCCAAATGTTCTTATGGGAATTACTGCCACTCCCATCTGGTGTTTCCCCGGATGGTTTAGCTGATTCCGCATGGGCAACTGGAGGAGCAGATAGAGAAACGGAGAGAGGCGCTACCATTCCGCAGAGAAGTGCGGCAGCCATGACAGGGGCAACTTGTTGACGCAAAAGTCCATGTGGGAACCTCTGCGAAACCCTTTGAGAAAAACCAGGACGCGGAGCACGGTTACGAACAAAAGCAGAGAAAATATTTTTCATGACATTAATGAAAAGTAGGTAAATAGTTTCTCTACAGTTTATACACCCGTACGGTTTTCTTTCTTCCTTTTTGCTGTACACAGCATCACTTTCCCGGTAGTGCCTTCTCCCTCTACTACCGTCTCCACAAGGCCGTGTGCCCAGTCTGTGCCCTCACGAGTCCTCACAATTCCGTGCATCATATACATGTGACAAGATGGAGGAATGACTATCACCGCAGCCGCAGACGGCTCTTCTTTGGGTAACCCCGGCCCCGCTGGTTGGGCCTGGTTCATCGACGACACCTGCTGGCATGCGGGCGGTTGGCCGCAAGGCACCAATAACCAGGGTGAACTGATGGCGGTCCTGGATCTTCTCCGCTCCACTAAACACCGCGCCGATGAGGAACTGCATGTTCTGTGCGATTCCCAATATGTCATTAACTCGATCACGAAGTGGATGCCGGGGTGGAAGAAACGCGGCTGGAAGAAAGCCGACGGCAAGCCGGTGCTGAATGCCGACCTTATGCGGCAGCTAGATGCTGAGATGAGGGGCCGCACTGTGCGTTTCAGTTGGGTGAAGGGCCATGCTGGGCACCCGCTGAATGAGGCAGCTGATGATGCCGCCCGCGCCGTCGCCACCGCCTACCAGCAGCACCAGCCCATTCCCGAGGGGCCCGGGTTCCCGGGGTTGCCTGACGCTGCTAATAAAGCGTCGGCTAGCAAAACGGCAGCCGCCGAAACGTCGGCCATCAAAAAACCAGTCAACAAGGCGCCGCATAGCGGATCGTCTGCTGGCGGGACCCAAGACGCGCTGTTCTGACGTTATCCACAGTTCTAACGCTATCCGCTATTCGGTGACGAGGGTGAGGGTCCAGCGGCCGTCACCACCACTAAGGCGGGCGGTGTTGAGACGTTCTTCTGCAAGAGCGTCGCGGATATAGCTGAAGAGCGTTTGCTGGGTGGTGACCAAATCTCCGGGATTGTCGATGGTGAGTCCCTCGGCGCCGGCGGCGACCAATGCTCGGGTGAGGAGTCCGCGCCATCGTTTGGCATTGTGGGAGACTACTTTTTCACGGCCGTTTACTACCCGCACTGCTTTTACCTGCACAAGGTCAATGTTGTGGTCGTGACAGTCTTTGGCGGTGGGCATCCAGGCTTTCTGGTAGGCGCCGGAACGGCAGTCCACGACGAGTTCACCGGCCATTTCCTCAGTAAAAAAAGCGGTTGAGAGTACGCCGCCAGTAGGGGCCAAGGGAGCCAATGCCGGGCAGGTTGACCCCCATGGAGCAGCGGTAGGCGGGGATGCGGTCGCCGGGGCGCACCCACCCCCACAGGGCAGAGGAGATAAGAATATGCTTATCAGCCCAGGCGCGCTGCCGGGCGGGGCTGGTGTGTAGTGCAGCCCCCGCGTAGAGAACACCAGTGTAGATGTCGCGGGCAGGCGCAGCGGGTTGTTTCCACAGGGTGCAGTTGCGAACAACGTCATCGACCAGGCGCGGCCCCACACTGAGGACGGTAAGGGCGTCCGGTTGTCCACTGGCCTCTTGCAGGGCCTCCCCCACGGCCAGGCGTTTATCGGTCAGGCGCGGGTACACCAGGTTGTCGAGGCGGATGGGGGCACAGTTGGGGTCGGCGGGGGTTTTCCCTTCCGAGGGTGGGAGGAGGATGCGCATGGTGCCTGCTTATGGTCCTGGTTCTCTATGGAATTGGGTTAGTCGATGATGGTGAGGACTTCGCTGACGGGGCGGCGGGTTTTCGCACGGTGTTGGGCGTCGGAGTAGCCGAAGCAGGCGAAGACGGTCAGGTGGAATTCCTCCGGGTCGTAGACGCCGCGGTCGGTGAGGAGTTTCTGCATGGGGATTTTTTGGAAGCCCTCAATGGGGGTGGAGTCTATGCCCATGGCGGCGGACATGGTGAGCATGTTGCTGAGGGCAATGTACACCTGCTTATCCACCCACAGGTTCTTTTCCCGGTCGGTGTGGAAGTCTTGGTCGTCGTTGATGAAGGTGCGGTAGCGGTCCATGCGGGCGTCTAGGCCGTCCTGCGGATAGTGCTGAATGTCCTCGTGAATGTGGGTGAGGTAACTGCTGTGGGGTTCCATCTGGCTGGCGTTGCGGCCCAGGAAGGCTACGAGGTGGCTGGCGTCTTCTACTTTGCCAATGCCTCCCCACATGTAGGGCAGCATGTCGTTGATGAGGTCGCGGTTTTTAATATGGACGAAGTGCCAGGGTTCAAAGCCCATGCTGCTGGGGCTGAGGCGTCCGGCATCGATGATGGCGGCGAAGTCTTCATCGCTGACGCGCAGGTTGGGGTTGTATTTTTTGGCGGTGTAGCGGGCGTGGAGAAGGTCCGTCACCTGCTGGCCGGTCATGCAGGGGGTGAGGTTGGGGACGCCGGGGTTATTAGGCAGGTGCTGGCTAACATTGGGCTGGCTGGGCTGGCTAGTGGTGTGCTGGGCAGAGTTATCTGGGGTGGTGGTCACTGTTATCTCCTTATACGTACGTTAATCCCCAACAACCCCCATGTTACTGTCCCCTTAGTTTAACCAGTTTATGGAGTTGAATGAGTGTAGGTGGATCAACGCGGGAGAGGCGGGTCACTGTGTCCCGCCTGCTGTCCTGCCGGCTTCTCGGGGTTCTTGTCCTCCTTGGGGGTGCGGGCTTGGGCGCGTTCCCGGTTGCGGTTCGCCATAGTTTCTTCCGCTATCTGCGCGCGGCGGGTGCGTTCCTCCTGAAGAATGCGGCTTTGTTTACGCTCCTCGTCCGTCCTATTGAAGTGCTGCCCCATACGGTTGAAGTGGGCACTAATGCGGTTCCCCAAGTCCTGCCAGGGCCCCTCGGGGATAGTTTCGCCGGAGGCTGCTTCCAGTTCTTTCTGTAGTTGGCTGCGCATATCGTGCCCGGAGATAAGGAGCCCGCGCGCATCGTCAGCCAGCGTGTCCCCATTGTGCATTTCGAGGGCCACACGGATACGTTCCATGCGGACTCGGTCGCGGGCCTGCAGGGCGCGGGGGAAGGCGACGCACACAATGCCGCCGAACATGTTGAGGGGGATAATCCACCAGAGGAAGTCCAGGATTTCTAGGGGTGTGACGACGGTGGAGCCGGCGCAGCAGGCACCCATCATAATGAGTGTGTCGAGGACACTGTGCAGCATGCCGAAGCCGAAGAGGAGAATGCCGCCGAAGAGTGCCGCCATGATCTTGCCGATGACCTCGCTGGTGCCCATCTGCATGCGTGTCATGAGGGTAATGCTGATGCCCGCAATGATGGCCATGAGAACAGTTTTGAGGTTGGGGGTGAGGGAGGCGAAGTACTCCCCGTGTTCGATAAGTTCCTGGTTTGATTCGGGGAAAGCGGTGACAGTGGCCCACATGATGGCGAGCCCGCCAACAAGGTTGCCGAGGAACGTGTAAAACCAGAAGCGGATCAGTTGCGGGATGCGGGCGCGGCGGGCAACAACGGCGAAGGTGGGGACCAGAAAACCCTCGGTGAAAAGCTCAGAGTGGGCTAGGAGGAGGGTGATGAAGCCCAGGCTGAAAGCGATGCCGCCGACAAGTTGGTTGCCGGTGAGGTCGGTGACGCGCATGCCGATGAGGATACCGAGGCTGATCTCCATGCCGCCCATGACGCCGGTGATGAATTGTTGGGGGCGGGGGCGGGCGAGGCGCTGGCGGCCTTCGCTGACTTGCCGGTCGAATGCGTCGTCGAGGGCTTCTTCGCGGTGGAAGGTAGCGTTCTCGTCGTCAAGTGTGGCAATGAGTTCTTCTTGTGCACGTTCCCGGTTTTTCGTGAGACGCTCTTCAAGCTGAGATTTTTGGCTGCTTTTCTGGGGGCTCTTCTGGACGCTTTTCTGGGCGTCAGAACGAGAGTTGGGGTGAGTGTCGGCAGAATGAGTGTCGGCAGAGTGAGTGTTTTTAGCACTGTCCATGATTCCCATGTGGGTTCACCGTCCTTAGGCAGGGTGAATTCGCAAGGTCATTACCTGCCAGAGTACCGGGGTCTCCTACTTCTCGCCGCAGTAATACGACGCAGCATGACCGGGATATGCGGCGCTACCAGGGACGCGACCATCATCGATCGCGAGGAGCGTACACCTGGTGTGCAGAACGTGCAGCTATGTTCTAGCGCCCGGTACCGTAGAGGGGGTCGTCGGGGTGACGAATGGGGCCGCGGATAAGCCCGGGTGTGGGCAGAATGCGGTTCTTTTGAGGGTCTTTGTGGTGGACGATGGGTGGATCGTTTGAGTCGGGGCGATGGTATGCCTGGTTGCGCCCATCGGTGGCCAGGGGATCCGGTGTGCGCTGTTCGGTGAAGAGTTTTTTGTAGGCTTCGCGTACCCCGGGGTCGTAGACGGGGTGGTGGAGGTCTACGGTACTGCGCCTGGAAGTGCCGTACGTGGGGTTGTGTTCTACGGGTGGAGTGTAGGGTGTGTACTGAGATTGGGGCATGTTGCCGGGTTGGGGGAAGCTGAGGCCGGCGGTGTCTGCCCGTAAAAGACCAGGATTGTAGCGGTTGGTAAGAATGTGGTCGGCGCGGGCGGTGAAGGGGGCTTCGGGGAAACTGTAGGTGCGGAATGCGGGGTTTTCTAGGGCTTCCCGCCGGTGCTTCATAATGTCGTTAAGTGCAGTATGGGAGGCGGAGTAGACACGGGTGAAGTAGTCAATGCGTTTGGCGACGTTGATTACTTGTTGGCTGAAACTTTCAATGGAGACTACCCACCGGTGCATACTGACGCCGGTGGCTTGTGTGATGGCTGCCCCCGCATGGTGAATGTTGATGGCGAAGCGTTGCAGGGCGGTTCCCGCATTGTGCCATGCGTGAGCGGGAATGGCGAGGTCTTTATCGGATATTTCCGCAAATTGGATGGCGAGGGTTTCTACGTCCCGGCCGAGCTGTTCGCAGTGCAGTGCGGGGGGTTCTAGGGCGTCATCATTCCATTGTTGGGGGAATGCTGTTGCGGTGGGGCGGCTAGCGCTGTGGTTAACAGAGCAGTGTTTGGCGAGTTCGCTGGCTAGCCGGTCGGCTTCGCTGAGGTGCCAGTTCATGACGGTTTCGGCGCCGCAGGCACCGTGTATGAGGTGCGTGAGTTGGCGGGAGTAGGACTGGACGGAGGCCAGTGAACTGGTGGGCAGCGTGTAGGTACTGGTGTTAGTGAAGAGGTGCGGAGTGTCCTTTATAACATCGGTGAGCTGCAGGTATGCGTCCTTATACTGTCCACTATTGCCATGCATTGCGGAGTTCTCTGCCACCTTACTTGTGTGTCACTACTTGTGTGTCACTTTTACGTGCGTGCAGTATTAAACCACGTTTCTGCCCCGCGTGGGGACGCTACTTTTACTCTTTTTAGTTCTTTTCGCTGGTTGCTAGCTGGTCGTCCACGTAGCCCGGCGCGGCCGCAATGTAGCCAGTAATGGCGAAGGGGATCACGAGGACCAGGCAGAAGATGAGGGGTACTGTCCAGCCGGTGGTGGCCTGCAGGAGCACACCAACGAGGAGCGGGCCGAGGCTGGCGATGAGGAAGCCGAAGGACTGGACGAAGGAGGAGAGGAGGGCGGTGGTTTCACTGCTGCGTCCACTCCAGCCGATGAGGGTGAGGGCCATGGGGAATGTGGTGTTGGACAGGGCGAAGAGGATAACCCATAGCCAGGGCACACTGTCTGGCGCCAGTAGCATACCCAGGTAGGCGGGGGCGGCGATAGAGGCAATGCCTGCCACCAGAGCCCGCGGATTCTTGGATTTTTCTAGCAGTGTGGGGGCCAGCATGGCGCAGGGGATGGAGAGGAGCTGCATGAGGCCGGCGAGCATACCCGCATAGTTTTGGGAGACTCCGTAATCGCGGAAGATTTGTGCCAGCCACCCCATTTCGACGAAGGCGTGGAGGGATTGGATACCGAAGAAGAGGGCCAGGGCACGGGCTTTCTTGGAGCGGAATAGTGTCCACAGTTTCGCTGATTCCGCCTCGGTAGCGGCACCCTCTACGTCATCGCCACCAGGTAGCTCATTTTTGCGGCGCAGTGCCACCAGGATAGCGGCGGGGATAACCGCCAGAAGTGCCAGGAGACCCCAGAAGCCGATGGCGCCACGCCAGCCGGTGCTCATGCTGTGGCTCATGGGTGCTACCACAATGGAGGAGAGGAACGCCATGGCGGTAAGGGCCGTGGAGTACACCGCAGTGAAGGTGGGGATACGTTGCGGGAAGTGCGTTTTGACGAAGGCGGGCATGAGCACATTGGTGATGGCGATGCCGGCGAGGGCCACAATAGAAAAGACAATGAACCCGGCAGTACCGCCCATGAAAGCGCGGACGATAAGCCCCAGACTGAGGGCAACCATAGCGACCAGCATGGTGACGTGCAGCCCACACCTGCGGGACAGCATGGGGGTAATGAGGCCCACCAGGGCGAAGATGAGGGTGGGGAGGCTGGTGAGGAAACCAGCCATGGCGTCTGACATGTGCAGACTATCTTGAATCTCTTGCAGGACAGGGCCAATACTGGTGACGCCGGCGCGCATATTCAACGCGAAGAGGACGACAGCGGCCACAAGAAGTACGTGCAGGTGTGTGCGCTTCATCACTCTACCCTACGGCATTTGGCGCAATAGACCTATTTGAGCTGCAGATTCAGGAGGTTAGGGGTGTTCGGGGACTTTGCCGAAAACAATGCTGATGGGGCTTACGGCTACTTTTCCGTCTACGCCGCCGGTCAGTATTCCTACTGTTGAGCCAGTATGAGGACCGGATTCTGCTACTATGCCGGCACCGGAGTCGCCGGGGCGGCTGAAAAGTTGGCCCTCCCAGCAGTTAAGCCCACCTTGTAGGAAGATTCCTATGCGCTGTTTCAGAACAAATTTGTCGCCGCAGGGGTGGAGTTTTTGTGGTGGCAGGTAGCCACTGGTGTAGCCGGTGGTAACGCCGCGTTTAGAGATCCGTATTTTCTCCGTGATGGAAGTTAATGGGTAAACATTGCTAATAGTGGATTTTTGGGGGGATCCCAGCCCCATGTCGATGAGGGAAATATCGTAGTGTTTAAAAACTTGGGTAACTACACCTACCCGGTAGAGGGTTTTACCGTTTACGCCGTATACGCCTTGTCCAACGAATGGAACACAGTGCCGGACGGTAACACCGTAGGTGCGGCCGTCAAGTTTAACGATGGCTCCCAGGGTGCAGTCGGAGTCTAGTTTCCGGTCGAAGTTACTGTCCATGTAGATTTTTTGCCCGGCGTGGGTGGTGTAGACAGTGGACGCGTATGCGGCACCGGGGGTGAGCGCGCCAGCGGAGACAACGGCTATTGTAACGAGACCGGCAGCGGCGGCATGCTTAAATAGTTTCATAGTGAAGCCCTTCTTTTCACACTATACGTGTCCGGTAGCTGGTCTCCTGTTACACGCGTTTGGGGATCATTCCATAAATATAGCCTCATTAAAGTTTGCGCACAGATTGTGTGCAAACTGTGCAGATCCTAGAGCATGCCCAATTATTTCACTCTGCTAAAAGGTTTTGTTACTACTTCCCCAACCTCAACATCGTCCATGGGGATATCTAGCCACACCGCCGCTAAATCCCGCGCTTGTTCCGCAACATCGTCCATGCTCTTAGCCTGTGTATATTGACCAATCTCTGGCACATAAACAATCCAGTATTGTTCCCCGTGTGTCACTATGGGATTAATGGTGTGCATATACTGCCTTTATCTTCTATATCAACCATATAAACCAGAAAAATATCCCTAATACGGATTATAAAGCGGGACACCAGTGTTCCATCACTAATAATTCTTCTCAGGTGCATCGTACGCACGACCCACACGTATCCCTAGGACGCTCACAGCGCGAGTTTATGAAGTGCCTAGGGTTCTCTCGTGGGGTGGACGCGATTCTCGTCGTGTTATGAGGCAAATGGAGGCCCTTGCGAAGGCTCGTTTCACCCTTTCCAGAGAATTTGACTGTGATGAAGGAACTCTTGAACAGTCGTTAAGTAGTGTTGTGGCGACTTCAACAGCCTTGTGGTTTCCCTCCAAAGTTGAGGAGGCTGGCCAGGATGGTCTTTTTGAGTCAAGCATTTGTGTCTCGCATGAAATGATGCAAATTCTCGACAGCGCTATGCCAGTTGATCTTCGAGCGTGGTGATACCTTAATGAGCAGTCGAAATCTCCACTTGTTCTCGACATCTACCAATGGCTCGCCGAACGCGCACACCGCGCACCCAAAAGAGGCGTATTCATCACCTGGGAATAACTCCGCGACCAATTCGGCACCCAAAATGCCGCACTACGCTCCTTCAAAACCAACTTCCTCCGTTCCCTCGATGTCGTCATGAAGGTGTACCCTGCCAATATCGACATCGAACCCAACGGACTACGACTCCGCTACACCAAAGCACCCGTCATGGAAGCCCCGAGTTGGGAACTGCCACAAGGACATTAAAAAATATTCACATTAAAGGATTCATTATGAAACGATTCACCGCCGCTGCTCTGTCAATTGTGCTAAGTGTGGGTGTGAGTGCTGGTGTCGCCCAAGCTCAAGATTTCTCTGATCCAGCAACTACTCCTGGAAAAATCACTGCTCACCCGAAGAAACAATCTCTTCTTCAACCTCCGGTAGAAGCAACAATTTACGCAGAACCATACGGCATCGTCCCAGACCATCATGCAGCTGCTAATTTTTCGCCTCTGGGTACTCGAAAATCTGCAAAAATTCGTGGTTCATTGCATCAGCCTCTTCGATATAGCTTATTCTTTAATAGTTTTGAAGAATGCCAGGCAGATTTTGACCCTTACGCGCACGATTTCAGCGTTATGAACGCGATTATTCCGCCACATTGGATATGGATGGCGAAAAATGACTGGACACAGCAGATCAGTACTCAGTGCTATCAAATTTATAACGGCAAATGGGTATACGAATACAACAATTTCTTTGAAATGCCAGTCGTCCCCAACCCCCAGAAACTACCAGGCCGCTACCCGAAAGACGTTCCCCCAGAACAACAAAAATACCTCCGAAAATAACTAGTCTTGAGGACAGACGCTCGGATCCCATAAACCCCGTTTATGACTCCGAGCGTCTTCTTCTGCCGCCCGTCTTTCTTTCCTCCCCAGCCAGATCGTTAGACTTGATGCATGGCCACACGTAGCAGCATCTCCCCCAGCCGTTTCCGGCGGCAGCTGCAACGCATCAACAAGCACATTGATTGGCTGATCGTTGGCCTACTCCTCTGCATTCTGCTGGCCAGTTTCTTCCCCGCCAAAGGCAGTTTTGCCACCGGCATGCACTATGCGTCAAAAGTTTTCCTCTTCCTCCTCTTTTTCTTTTATGGCGCTAAACTAGCCCCCCGCGAAACCCTCCTGGGGCTAAAGAATTGGCGACTCCACGCCGTCATCTTCTGCTTCACGTTCATCCTGTTCCCCATCATTGGGGTGGGCCTTAAATACGCCACTATTGGCTGGCTTGGGCAGGGTTTAGCGCTTGGCCTCCTCTACCTCACACTGGTGCCGGGCACCGTACAGTCCTCTATTGCCTTCACCTCGGTGGCGCACGGAAACGTGGCAGGCGCTATTGTGGCCTCCAGCCTGTCGAATATCCTGGGGGTTTTTCTCACTCCGCTGCTCGTAATGTTGACGATGGCCACCACCGGCGACGTGCATATTACGGGACGCAGCATTCTGGATATTTTCCTGCAGATACTATTACCGTTCATCATTGGGCAGCTGCTGCACAAGTATCTGGGGCCAGGGTTGAACCGCCACCCCATTCTTACGAAAACCGTTGACCGCGGCACCATTTGGATTAACGTTTACACCGCATTCTCACAGGCTGTTGTGGAAGGCGTATGGATGCGGGTGACGGCCCTGCACCTGCTGGCGCTGGTCGGTATCTGCATTGCGGTGGTGAGCCTGGTACTGGTCCTCTCCTGGTGTATGGCGAAAGGTTTAGGGTTCAACCGGGAGGATTGCATAGCCGCCCAATTCTGCGGGTCGAAAAAGTCTCTCTCCAGCGGCATCGCCATGGGTGCGGTCCTCTTCGCCGGCAGTACTGGGGAATTGAGCGCTGGTATCCTCATGCTGCCGCTCATGCTGTTCCACCTCTTCCAACTCCTCATCTGTGCAGTGCTGGCAGGCCGCTACGGGCGCCAATGGGAGCGGGAACACACGCATGCGCATGCGAATGATCAAGGTGCTGCGCAGTAAGCTAATTTATGATTTTTACTTGTACCAGTCTGCGCTCGTAGAAACGTTCTAGCTCCTCTTCTTCACTTCGCCGTTCTCCGGTGAACTGGATTCCTTCTATACCTCGAGCCATCAGCATCTTTCCTTCCATGTCCTATAAAGACAGTAAAGAAAACCGCACTCCCCCAGTTATACCCAATGCACTACCCTGCTAATTTAGGCATAACCAACAGATAGTGACATAAATTCAACTAGCTTAAACCTACGAATCACACACAAAACTATTTCAACTGACGCTTGGGAACAGCGAACTACCGATTCCTTAGTTTCAAAAAGCTATGGGGGCGGAACTCCATCTACTGAAAATAATGATTTTTGGCAGGGATCA
>NZ_QFOZ01000006.1 GCF_003241315.1 Lawsonella clevelandensis | reverse complement strand
AAAAGTGCCCTCGGTGGGAGTCGAACCCACACTGGACGGGTTTTGAATCCGTTGCCTCTGCCAATTGGGCTACGAGGGCTCACTACTGTGTGAGGAGCATCGTTGTGTTAATCCGGTGCTCTGTTCTCGACTAGTTTAGTGGACAATACTCGCGAGAGAGAAATCGGTATGTGTGGGGTAAGTGTTACCAGTATGTCAATGGACTGTTTGTAGTGGTGGGAGGTAGAAAAGCGGACGTATCTTTCCTAGAGCGTGGAGAGATTGTCTAAGCTGGAGGAGTGACTGTAGAAGATACTGCTAATCGTCCTGTTGTTCTCCTTCTTGATGGGCATTCCATCGCTTTTCGTGCTTTTTATGCACTGCCACCAGAGGGTTTCACTACAAGCGGGGGGCAGCACACGAATGCGGTTTATGGTTTCCTTTCTATGTTGTCTCACCTTGTTACAGAAGAGAAGCCAGATTACATTGTGGCTGCTTTTGATGAGGGGAGTGGAACTTTCCGTCATCAGGAGTATCCCGCCTATAAAGCGCAGCGAGCCGAAACTCCGGCTGAGTTTATTGGGCAGGTGGAACTTCTGCGGGAGGTTCTACATGCACTTGGTATTCCTACCGTATCGAGTAGGGAGTATGAGGCGGATGATCTTATCGCGACACTGTCGTTGACTGCGAAGAATGAGGGTATGCAGTCCTTCATCTGTACTGGTGACCGAGACTCATTCCAGCTTATTGATGACGTCACGACGGTACTGTACCCAACGAAGGGTGTGTCGACGCTGGTGCGGTATACGCCGGAGAAGGTGAAGGAGCGCTATAACGTTACGCCGGCGCAGTATCCCGATATGGCGGCTTTGCGGGGGGATCCGTCAGATAATCTTCCGGGTGTTCCCAAGGTGGGGGAGAAGACAGCAGCTAAGTGGCTTAACCAGTATGGGTCGTTAGAAGCCATTCTTGAGAATAAAGACAATATTAAAGGCAAGGTGGGGGAGAGTCTGCGTAGCCATATCGAGGATGTAGAGCGGAATGCGTACCTTACCAAGATGGTTCGGAATGTGGAGATGGATCTTTCTTTTGCTGACGCAGCCCGCTCAGCGGTCGATGAAGATTCTGTGAACGCGCTATTTGACAAGTTAGAATTCGGTACTCGTTTGCGGGAGAGAGTTTTTAAAGCATTTGCGCTTTCTTCTGGTGCAGAGACGTCGTCTTTTACGGCACCTGAACTTGCTGTTACGGTGGCGCATATGGGGGATGTTGCATCGTGGCTGCAGAACTATGGTCGTCAGGAGGGAACCTATGGTGTGGTAGTAGCAGGTACTGAAAGTATTCTTGCGGGGGATGTGGATGCTGTCGCTATTGCCAGCCCTGCAGGTCAGCAAATGGTGTGCACCACAACGGAGTTAAATCCTGATGATGAGGTTGCTTTGGGAGAGTGGCTTGCTGATGAGGCGATTCACAAGGCATTACATGATGCGAAGATGGCGGCGCATTGTTTAGCCGGTCGAGACTGGCATATTGGCGGGGTGTGCTGTGATACTCTTGTCGCCTCGTACCTTATTCTTCCTGGTCAACGTAACTTTAATTTTACTGATGTGGTGGAGCGGCACATGGGTGTCACTCTTGAATCAGCTGATAAGGGACAGTTGACCCTAGTAGATGTTGCAGAAAATAACGACCGGTACTGGGAGAGTCTGGCGGAGCGAGCTGTATATGTTCTGCTACTTGCTACGCAACTTGCACACGATCTGGAAGATTATGGGGAGACTCGGCTGTTCCATGAGATGGAGATGCCACTGGTAATGGTGCTACAGCGAATGGAACATGATGGCATTGCTGTATCTCCTCGCGCTCTGCATGATTTGGAAAAGGATTTTGCGGAGCAGGCGGCGTTGATGGAGCGAGAAGCTCATGAGTCTATTGGTGACGATACCGTCAACATTGGATCTCCTAAGCAACTGCAGACGGTCCTTTTTGATCAGTTGGGTATGTCAAAAACGAAGAAGACAAAAACTGGCCATTCCACTAACGCGGAATCGTTGGAAAAGCTTTATGTCAAGTACGGGCATCCTTTCCTGGCCGCAGTATTGGGTTATCGCGCCGCCATGAAACTGAAGACAACGGTGACAGGGCTTATTAACGCCGTTGGCGATGATGAGCGAATTCATACTACGTTTAATCAAACTATTACGACGACGGGCCGACTCTCGTCGACGGATCCTAATCTGCAGAACATTCCCGTGCGAACTGATGACGGTAAACGTATCCGCGATGTGTTTGTAGCAGGAAAGGGGTATGAGGGGCTCCTCACTGCCGATTATTCGCAGATTGAAATGCGAGTGATGGCTCACTTATCGAAGGATGAAGGGCTTATTGAGGCATTCCGGAGGGGTGAAGATCTACATTCCTATGTGGGGTCGATAGCGTTCAACGTTCCTATCGATGAAGTAACTCCGGAGCTACGTCGTCGCACTAAGGCGATGAGTTATGGTCTTGCCTATGGGCTGTCTCCTTTCGGTTTGGCACGGCAGCTGAATATCCCTATCGCTGATGCAAAAGACTTTATGAATAACTACTTTGCTCGTTTTGGGGGAGTACGCGATTATCTCCATGATGTGGTGGAGGAAGCCCGTAAGACGGGATATACGGAGACAATGTTCGGGCGGCGCCGTTATTTGCCGGAACTCACATCTAGTAATCGAGTTGCACGGGAAAATGCGGAGCGGGCCGCACTGAACGCACCTATCCAGGGTACTGCGGCGGACATTATTAAGATTGCAATGCTGCATGTTGATGATGCTTTGCAGGAAGCTGGTTTACACTCCCGAGTGCTTCTGCAGGTTCATGATGAGCTTGTTTGTGAAGTTGCCCAAGGTGAGAGGGAAGAATTGGAGAAACTCGTTACCACGTGCATGGACAGTGCTGTAGAGCTTAGTGTGCCGCTGGAGGTATCAACGGGTTTTGGTACTACGTGGAATGCTGCTGCCCATTAGATGAATGGTTGATTACCAGCGTTAATGTAGCTTGTTTCAGACTTTGATGAGCGGTAACATCATATGCTGTATGTGTTCCGTCCGGGGTGCAGTGTTCCATCTCGGGTTGCGGGCACACAATAAGAATCATTCACGAACACCTGATACATTCCGTAGTCCGGAGTTACCAACCCTATGACCACTACTAACAACACTCAGCAGGTAGCCGTTAACGATATTGGCACTGCTGAGGACTTCCTCGCTGCTGTTGATGCCACTATTAAATACTTCAATGATGGTGACATCGTCGAGGGCACCGTCGTCAAGATCGACCACGATGAGGTTCTTCTCGACATCGGTTACAAAACTGAAGGCGTCATCCTTTCCCGTGAGCTTTCCATCAAGCATGATGTTGATCCCAACGAAATCGTTGAAGTTGGCGACACCATCGAGGCTCTCGTTCTCACGAAGGAAGATAAAGAAGGCCGTCTGATGCTGTCCAAGAAGCGCGCTCAGTACGAGCGTGCATGGGGCACCATTGAAGAACTCAAAGAAAAAGACGAGCCGGTCAAGGGAACCGTTATCGAGGTTGTCAAGGGTGGCCTCATCATGGATATCGGACTACGTGGCTTCCTTCCTGCTTCCCTTGTAGAGATGCGTCGCGTTCGCGACCTGCAGCCCTACGTTGGTCGAGAACTTGAAGCCAAGATCATCGAACTCGACAAGAACCGCAACAACGTTGTGCTTTCCCGTCGTGCCTTCCTTGAACAGACTCAGTCTGAGGTTCGTTCCGAATTCCTCAACCAGCTGCAGAAGGGGCAGATCCGCAAGGGTGTTGTTTCTTCCATCGTCAACTTTGGTGCCTTCGTGGACCTGGGCGGCGTAGACGGACTCGTTCACGTTTCCGAACTTTCGTGGAAGCACATCGATCACCCGTCTGAGGTTGTCGAGGTTGGCCAGGAAGTCACTGTTGAGGTCCTCGATGTTGATATGGATCGCGAACGCGTTTCCCTGTCTCTCAAGGCCACTCAGGAAGATCCTTGGCGCCAGTTCGCCCGTACCCACGCTATCGGCCAGATCGTGCCTGGCAAGGTCACCAAGCTCGTTCCGTTCGGTGCGTTTGTGCGCGTTGAAGAGGGCATTGAGGGTCTCGTTCACATCTCCGAGCTGGCTGAGCGCCACGTAGATGTACCGGATCAGGTTGTTACCGTTGGCCAGGAAGTTATGGTCAAGGTTATCGACATCGATCTCGAGCGCCGTCGTATCTCCCTGTCCCTCAAGCAGGCTGACATTGACTACACCGAAGAGTTCGATCCTGCCAAGTACGGTATGTCTGACTCTTACGATGAGCAGGGTAACTACATCTTCCCCGAAGGCTTCGACCCCGAGACTAGCGAATGGATCGAAGGTTACGAGAAGCAGCGTGAGGAATGGGAGGCTCGCTACGCTGAAGCTGAGCGTCGCCACCAGCTCCACACCAAGCAGGTCGAAGCTAACCGCATTGCAGCTGCTGAAGCTGGCGAAGAAGCTGCCCCCGAGGGTGGAGACTACACCGCTCAGGCTCCGGCTGCTGATGAGGCTCATGGTTCTCTCGCTTCGGACGAACAACTCAATGCTCTTCGTGAGAAGCTCGCTAGTAACTAAGCATTGTTCGTACTAGAGGTTATGTATAGTGCATAATCTCAGTACAGTATGAAACTGCGGAGGAAGTGTTAAACTTCCTCCGCAGTTTTTTGTAATAGCGTGCATAGAGTAGCGATGCTTGTAGCATTACTTATAGCTTTGTGGCTCGGTGAAGGGACAACATATGATTGGTTTGTCAGGGGGTATAGGGTCGGGGAAATCGACTGTTGCAGCAGTGTGGAGGGAACTTGGTGCCACTGTTGTGGATGCAGATCAGGTAGCGCGTGATGTTATGCAGCTAGGTAGTCCTGCTCTTCCTGCTCTTTCTGCCGCTTTTGGGGAGGATATTCTATATAACGATGGTTCCCTTAACCGCTCACTTCTTGCAGAGCGGGCTTTTGTCGATGCAGAACATACCGAGCAGTTAAATGATATTGTGCAACCTATTATTGCTGCTCGTGCGCAAGAATTATTGGCTGCCGCTCCGTCTCCACAACGTGCGGTATATGATGTTCCTCTTCTTATTGAGCATCATTTAGAATCTCAGTTCGATCATATTGTGATGGTGCTGGCACCAATTGAACAGCGGCTGGAGAGACTTACACAACAACGTCATTTAAGTGAAGATGATGCTCGAGCACGAATGGCACAACAAGCGACAGACGATCAGCGTAGGACAATCGCGGATATTGTTATCGATAACAATGGCACGTTAGCAGAGCTACGTAAACGTGCTAGTGACGTGTGGCATTATTTGGAAAGCTGTTCCTCAGCGTAGTCAATAATGGCGGGAGTGCACCGCTCAAGTGTTTCCCTTGTTGTTGTGAAGTCTTCTGGCCCTCCGAACCATGGGTCTTCTACGTCGAGGATCTGGTCTGCCACGTCAGTACTGATATGTAGTTGTGGGTTGCATACTGTGTCAAAAGTGCGGAAGAGCAGAATGTGTGGGTTCTTAATACAGTAGTGCCGGCATAATTGGTGAAGACTGCGTAGATGGTCTGTTGTCATCGCGAGGATAAGATCAGCGTTAGCGAGTTCATCGTGAGTAGCTTGATGAGCCTTATGGGGTGGAATACTGTATCCGGCGCGAGTGAGTTCGGCGTGTGCGCGATAGTCGATAGAGTGCCCCGTTTCTTCGGTCGTAACAGCAGCAGATCCGATGGCGACATGTGACTCATACAGACCGCGTGCTTCTACTTCTGCACGCGCAATAATCTCCGCCATAATGGAACGACAAATATTGCCGGTACATATCATGAGAATCCGGTATGGAGTGTTCATACGTCGTCAATTTCCTAGTTGCTATAGAGAGAGACAGAGACAGACACAAGCACCGCATTCCATCTTCTCTAACAGAATATGAAATGCGGTGCTTGTTACGTCTATAGGCTAGCGGTGAAGGCTGGGGACTTGTGCAGTGGAATCACGTTCAACGAGTTTCATCGCTATTGAAGTGGTGAGGTGCCCAGTATCCCGGTGCTGATGACGCAATTGCTCCAAAAGCTGGTTAAATGCCAACTTTCCTTGGGTATTGCGAGAAGTGGTGACGGTAGTCAATGCGGGTGTAAAGAGGGCACTCATGAAGATATTATCGGTACCAACAACGGAAACGTCGCGGGGAACTTCAATACCAACAGATTTAACAGCAATCATAAATCCCATGGCCATGAGGTCGTTATGTGCGATAACGGCCGAGGTACGACGCTGCATCCATTCACGCGCAGCAGCAGCGCCACCAGCAACAGTAGGACGCAATGGATGCGTGTGACGGATAGTCATCTTCTTGCGTGAACATTGCTCGAGGAGAGCTTGCCAGCGTTGGGCATCATCATAAGAACGATTAGGTTCAGGCAAGAAAGTGATGGAGCGATGGCCCAGATTGTAGAGGTGAGTGACCATTTCGCTAATGCCTTGATGGGCATCATTGATGACGGCCGGAACACCAGGAACTTCATAGTTCACGGTAACGATGGGCCGCTGCTTTGCCATTGCCTGGATGGTCTCCTGCGAAAGATGAGGAGATACCAGAATGAGTCCTTCGGCAAGCCCCATAGACTGTTCAAGTGTTTCACTGTTTTGGTCGTCTATTTCGGTAGCATCGAGCAGAATAGTTGAGTATCCAGCGGCAAGTGCCTCATGGCGGATACCTTTTATTATCTCGATACAACTGGGGTTAGCAATGTCAGGGACTGCGACGGCAATTAGTTGAGTTGATTGTGCAGATGTAAAACTGTTTGTCGCGGCGCGGTAGCCAATCTTCTCTGCTACTTTCCGGACTCTGGCAGCGGTTTCAGCATTAACGCGGCCAGGGCGCGAGAAGGTACGGGATACGGTAGAAGGTGCTACTCCGGCTTCACGGGCTACGTCATAAATGGTGACGCGCTTGGTCTCACTGGAGGACTTACTCTTACTGCTCACGGGTTTAGTCTAGTTTAGTTGCCGTGGCTTGCCAAACTATCTGAAGGCTTTAACCTGCGATTCTATAAAAAGCACGAACTTTTTTTCATAATTTTTACTTTATTTTTGCATAAATACGACGTGCATTTTTAACTGCAGAAATGACCTAAAAAGTCAAGGATTTTACGGCTGTCAATAATTTGCGATATGCGCGGGGAGCTTAATGTCATCATTTCAGATACCGTATGAGAAGGAGGGTCTTCTAGCGCTCTTCTCTGTAGCTCTTCCTATATGAGGTACCTAATTTGTGAGGAAGAGGAGGTGACAAGAATGGCTAGTCTTTTGCGAGGTTGGGAACGGTACAGTTTTGCAGGTCCTGAACCTATTGCCGTTGCTATTGATCCATATACTGGACGTTGTGAAGTTTTAGAAGGGGAACTTAGCGGTAAAAGATTTAACTCAGCAGTCCGTGCTGCACGCGCTATTCTTGCTACCTATCCAGGAATTCTTACTGCGGTACCCACTCCAGAGCAGTTGGAGTTTCCTGGAGATCTATGGGAAAAACAATGAGGTGAAAACCAGTTATGTCAGATCAAGGCAAGGAACTTAAGGCAACGGTTGAGGGATGGTTGCGGGATACGGCTATTCCGGTAACTAGTGCAGCATATCGTCTCTCTGATAAGGCTGCGTTGTCTCTTGCTGCGGGCTTCCTTGATGAGGATACTCGTGAGATCTTGTACAAGCGCCTCCAAAAAGAGTCAACAACTCCCCATAGTGGTGATGTTGCTGTACTGCGTAAAATTTCTGCCACGGCTCATGAATGGCACGATGTCGCTAACAGTGGACTGGCTGATGCGCTGGATAATGACCGGTTTGCCACTACTGATGGCAAAATTATGGCTAGCGATGTGAAGTCTGCTTTCGCGCATCGACGATATCGCAAATATATGGGCTCTCTTGGCGGATATCGTCGTGTTTTCATGTCTGATCCAGCCTTTTCAAAATCGTGGCTGGGAGTACGTGAAGAAAAGCATAACGGTATTTTTCTGAACACTGGTCAGCGGAATGCAATTTTTGATGCGCTGTGTTGTTGTGCTGCTCCCACTGATGTTGAGTGCACACAGAAAAGAGGAATGAAGGGCGGTATTTATCGACTTCGGACACCTAACTGTGTCCCTCTTCCTTCGCAATCTTTCGTGCAGACGCGTGGTGATATCAACCAATCAATAGAGAAAAATAATAGTAGCGAGCGCAATGCTTCTATGGTGGAGAAGGAGAAGCAAAGTTCTGTTGCAGACGCGACGTCAAGCATTTTGCGTGCGGATATTGCGCATGTAGACGCTAGTGTTGTGCGAAGAACCATTAACAATACTGTCTCGCGTATTGCTCGTCTTATTGCGGGGCGTCCTGTGGATGATGATGTGTGGACATCTAGTAAGGAACAATTGTTACAGGGGCAGCCTGCTACATTTCACTTCACTGATTCCTATGATACAGCTCTTTATATTTTAGGAGTTGTTATAGATAGAATGGATTGTTCTGCGGCATGGCATAGCGATGTCTTGGCTACTCAAGCAACGAGTATTGACATCACCGCGGAGGTCATGGAGGTCGCTCGCGATCTTGTGGAGTTGCGGTCTGTTTCCGCAGAATTGCATATGCGTGATGTTCAGCATGGGGTGGCATCTCCACAGCGGCTGCACCAACTTGGTGATGTTTGGGCGGAGTTAGTAGATCGTGTCGTCGCTTTAGTTGCTCTAGCTGATGCAGTGGATACTGTCGATGCGGAGCTTGTGCGATGGAGTGATTACCGCTCTGTTGATGATCTCGATGACCGTATTGATAATCTCGTTGCCCGTTCCGGATTCCGCTCAACGCTCAACCAAAAAGATCGTGCCGTGCAACACGATATTGCTGAATCGGGGCGGGTCATGGAAGTTGCGCGTTCCGTCATTGAACATGAAATTGGTGCTTTGGATAGAGGAACACACGCATAGTGCATTGGCATCACCCCGCCTGTGTTTCTAAACTAGGTGATGAGTCCTCCTAATCAGAGGAGGCTGGGAGGAGCATCTGGATTGCGTGAGTACACCGCACCACTTAGTTACTGCGTGGAAGAGCACGAGTCCATAGTCGACTCACTATATCGACAGTCTTCTTATGCCCCCGATCGTGTCTTATTTGAGCGCCCCATCCATTCTGAGTGGGTGCCAGTAACTGCTCGTCAATTCGCATCCGAAGTGCGTAGTTTGGCCTGTGGATGGATCAATCTTGGCATACAGCCGGGAGACCGTATTGCGCTGTTGTCGCAGACACGCTACGAGTGGATGCTTTTTGCTTACTCTATATGGAGTTGTGGAGCTGTTGTCGTTCCTATTTATCCATCCTCGTCAGCAGAGCAGATTCACCATATTTTGAAGGATTCTGGGGCGCGCTATGTCGTTGTTGAAAACCAACAGAACCTGGGGACAGTTCTTGAGCGTGACACTCCTGCTACTGTGCAAGACATTTACGTTATTGAGAAGTCTGCTGTAGAACAGGTTACTGCTGCTGGCCGTGGGGAAGTTGGCTGTAATGCGGAACTTGATCAGCGTATTGCTGATCTTACTGCGAATAGCCTGGCATGTATTGTCTTCACGTCTGGTACAACTGGTCGCCCCAAAGGCGTACAGATTTCTCATGGCAATCTTCTTTATGAAATTCGTGCATTAAGTAGTCGTTCAATTGCACAAGCGGTGCAGACTGGTAATCGGGTGCTGAATTTTTTGCCTCTCGCCCATGTATTCCAGCTAGCTATTTCACTCATGTGTATTGAACGGGGTGTCACACAGGCCTATTGGTCTAATTTCGGGACTGTTACGGAACAGTTTGCTCGTTTTAAACCCCATTTTTTCGTGGGTGTTCCGCGTGTTTATGAAAAAATTATGGAGGGGGTACGGCGAAAGTCTCGTCTTGCGGGGCCATTGGGCGCATGGATTTTTGACCGTTCCTATCAAGAGGCCATTAACTATTCTCGCATGTCAGATAAGCGTATGCCGGTGGGAATGCGGGCGCGTCATTGGCTGTACGATCAACTGATCTATCGTCGTTTGCGCGATACGTTGGGGGGAGAATTACAGTGGGTTGTTTCCGGTGGCGGCTCTTTAAATAGTGAACTTGCACATTTCCTTCACGGGGCAGGCGTGGACGTGTATGAGGGGTATGGTCTCACTGAGACAGCAGCCGCTATTACTGTTAATAGCCCCGGGGAATGGCAAATTGGTTCTATTGGCCGGCCTCTGCCAGGATGTTCTGTCAAGATTGCTGATGATGGTGAAGTACTGCTGAAAGGTGGCATGGTTACCAGCGGTTATTGGCATAATACTGACGCCACAACTACTGCTTTTGATGATGGCTGGTTCCATTCCGGCGATCTTGGTTCGTTGGATCGCGAAGGCTATGTGTACATTACCGGGCGTAAGAAAGAAATTATTGTTACAGCTGGCGGTAAGAATGTGTCACCCGCCAAGCTGGAGGACGTTATCAACCAGTGTCCGCTGGTGAGTCATGCGGTTGTTATTGGTGACAGGCGCAAATACATTGCCTGCCTCATTTCCCTTGACCGCTATGCGGTACGGGAATGGCTCCAGGATAATGGACGTGATCCGCATCTCTCTATAGAAAAGCTGCAGCGTGATCCGGACTTACGCAAGGTTATTCAAGACGCTATTGATCTTGCGAATGAGCAAGTATCGCATGCGGAGTCTATTAAGCGTTTCCGCATTCTGTCGCGTGATCTCACAGAAGAAGATGGTGAGTTAACAGCAACATTGAAGCTCAAGCGTCATGCTATTAACCTGCACTTCCAAGATGATATTGAGAAGATTTATCGCAGTAAGAAACGGTAAGTAACACGTAGCGCAGCAAGGCTTTTCTACTGTAATAGGGAAGGAAGATAGCGTGGCTTTCGCGACTGAGCATCCGGATCTACCTGAGGCTGGTTATCGTCCTGTCGGTGAAATCCTGCGCACTACTAAACCTTTTAAGGTAGAAAGTCCTTTTCAACCTGCAGGCGATCAACCTACTGCTATTGCAGAACTTGCCCGGCGTATTAACCGTGGCGATAACGACATTGTGTTGATGGGTGCTACAGGTACAGGTAAATCTGCCACTGCAGCCTGGCTTATTGAACAAGTGCAACGCCCTACACTAGTAATGGCTCCTAATAAGACTTTGGCAGCGCAGCTTGCTAATGAACTTCGGACATTGTTGCCGCACAACGCAGTTGAGTACTTTGTTTCTTATTACGACTATTATCAGCCGGAAGCTTATATCGCCCAGACGGATACTTATATAGAAAAAGACTCGTCTATAAATGAGGACGTAGAACGTTTACGTCACTCCGCAACGATGAGTTTGCTGTCACGTCGCGATGTTGTCGTCGTTGCTTCTGTGTCGTGTATCTACGGTTTGGGTACACCACAGTCCTATTTGGATCGCTCAATTCTTCTCCGGGTAGGGGATGAGCTCGACCGTGACGAGTTCATTAAACTCCTGGTGGAAATCCAGTATGACCGCAACGATATCGCTTTTAGTCGCGGAGTTTTCCGTGTGAAAGGTGACACGATTGACATCATTCCCGCCTATGAAGAACTTGCCGTCCGCATTGAGTTTTTCGGGGATGAAATTGATGGGCTCTACTATCTCAACCCGCTTACCGGCGATATTGTTCGTCCCGTTGATGAACTGCATATTTTCCCCGCGACGCATTATGTCGCCAGTCCAGAGCGAATGAAAGAGGCTATTGCGAGTATCCAAAAGGAACTCGATTCTCGTTTACAGCAGTTAGAGACAGCTGGAAAGTTGTTGGAGGCGCAGCGGCTGCGTATGCGTACCACCTACGATATTGAAATGATGGAGCAAATGGGGTTCTGCTCCGGTATTGAGAACTATTCCCGTCATATTGATGGACGCGGCCCCGGTACGCCACCTGCTACATTGCTAGACTATTTCCCAGAGGATTTCCTTACCATCATCGATGAGTCACACGTTACGGTGCCGCAGATTGGTGGCATGTTCGAGGGGGATATGAGCCGGAAACGTAACCTTGTTGAATATGGTTTTCGTCTTCCTTCTGCTCTCGATAACCGCCCGCTAACGTTTGATGAGTTTGAAGCACGGGTGGGACAGACAGTGTACATGTCTGCTACCCCCGGTTCTTATGAGTTGGAAGCAGCCCATGGAGAAGTCGTAGAGCAGGTTATTCGCCCCACCGGTTTGGTGGACCCCAAGGTCATAGTGAAACCCACAAAGGGTCAGATTGATGACCTCCTAGGTGAAATCCGGGAGCGTACAGCGAAGAATGAGCGTGTTCTTGTCACAACTCTGACTAAAAAAATGGCGGAAGACCTCACTGATTACCTGTTGGAACGAGGAGTTCGCGTACGCTATCTACACTCTGATATTGATACGCTGCGGCGGGTAGAGCTACTGCGCCAACTGCGGCTGGGATCCTACGATGTACTCGTCGGTATCAACCTTCTCCGTGAAGGTCTGGACCTTCCGGAAGTCTCTCTCGTTGCAATTCTTGATGCGGATAAGGAAGGGTTCCTCCGTTCCCGTACATCGCTCATCCAGACGATTGGCCGTGCTGCCCGTAACGTCAGCGGCGAAGTACACATGTATGCCGATTCCATCACGGATTCCATGCGGGACGCGATCGACGAAACTGAAAGACGTCGCGCCAAGCAGATTGCGTATAACGAAGAACACGGGATTGATCCGCAGCCACTTCGTAAACAGATTACTGACATCTTGGATGAGCTTTATGATGATCTCGATGAGAACACCGAAACAGCAGCTCACGAGATGAAGAAAGGCTCGCGTCTGGCGGCTCGCACGCAACAACATGCACAGCGTGGCAAATTGGGTACAGGCGGAAAGCAAGGATCGTCTGTTGGGACAGTGGCTGTACCAGGTCTAGAAAACTTGGATACTGCACACATGCCGCGGAAGCGTATGGAAGCTCTTATCGCTGAACTTACCGAGCAAATGGCTACGGCAGCAAGGGATCTCCAATTCGAGGTGGCAGCGCGCTTGCGTGACGAAATTGCTGACCTCAAACGAGAAGTACGGCATATGAAAGAAGCTGGTATCGAGTAGTCGCCGTCTTACTCCACCAAGTCAGATAGGCAATAGGGGACAGCACCATCGTGCACAATAGCGAGTGCCTGGGTAGCCCGTGTCATAGCCACAAAAAGATCATTGAGGCCTTGCGGCGACGCTTCCACCATTCCAACTGGGTCTGCAATAATCACGTAATCGAATTCAAGTCCTTTAGCATCCTGCACTAGTGAGACTGCTGCATCTAGCACTGTTCTGTCTAGTATTGTTGTGTCCATTACTGCTTGCAGGTCACCCATAACGGCAGGGGAGACAAGAATACCGCAGGTTCGTTTTTCGCCAGGATGAAAGTTTTGCATGTGGTGAACAGTCTGTTGGAGCACCACTAGCCAAGTATTATCAGCGCGATCAATAAGTTCCACATCGTAAGCGGATCTGCGAATAGAGCGGGGCTGCTGTGCGGTAGGGTTAATCTCCGCTAGCACGCCACTGCTTGCCTCCATAATTTGGGCAGGTGTGCGGTAGTTAACGGACAGTGTGAAAGAGCGCCAACGGTTTTTCACATAGGGGGAGAGAGCATCCTCCCAACGTTCCACTCCTGCCGGATTAGATGTCTGTGCAGTATCGCCGACAATTGTCATCCAGCGGTTGGGGGAGCGGCGCATCACCATTCGCCACGCCATAGGGGAAAGCTCTTGTGCCTCATCAATAATGACGTGTCCGAATGCCCATTCGCGATCCTGTGCGGCACGTTCTGCTGTCGTCAGAAATTCTTGATGGGAATGGCGGTCAGCAAGATGATGCGCATCAATAATGTCGTAGGCAGCAAGAATTTCACTGTCTGATTCGTCCTCGAACTCCATAGATGCAGAGGCTTTGAGAATATCGAGAGCGTCCTGTGCGTCTTCCACCATCTGCTGCCAATTTTCACCTCCGGCGGTAGCTTTCCGCGGCCGTGGTGGACGGCCCAGCTGCTCGGCTGCTTCATCAAGTAGCGGCACATCGGGAACAGTAAACGGACTATCTTTGGCACGTAGAAGATAGTCCACATCGTCGTCTGACAATATAGTGTGGCTTGCTTCCTCTAGATGCCGGCGATCTGTTAGTAAACGTTCTACTACTTGTGGAGCGGTAAGGATAGGCCAATTGTCTTCTACAAGTGCTTGCACCTCAGGAGAATTCAAAAGATCTTCAGTAAGGTCAGCGTAATCAGATGCGGACAACAGGAGACCAGGACGATCCGGCTGCGTTGGATCAGTACCAATTTCCGCAGCATAGGCATTCACAATTTCTTCTACGAGCTTATCGTGGAAAATTTGGCGGGCACGATTATGCGGGCGACGGCTGGCACGTGCCCGTCCGCGGGCGCGTCGTGTCATTTGTGGAGTAACTGCGAATGGGGTGCCATCAACGCGAATGGTAACGGGCTCTGCTAAAACTGTCTGCCAGGCGCGGATAGCCTGCTTAATAATATCCACCATCAGCAGTGATCCCTTTATTTCCTGGGCTGGCAGGCTATCGTCAGCACGCGCAGTTATTCCCGGAAACATATCGCCCAATGTCATTAAAACAACGCCAGTTTCTCCCAGAGAAGGAAGAACATGGTTAATGTAGCGGAGGAAAGTATCATTCGGCCCAATAATGAGGACACCAGAGTGTTCCAGTACCGTGCGGAATGTGTAGAGAAGATAAGCTGCCCGATGCAGCGCAACTGCTGTTTTGCCAGTACCAGGTCCACCTTCTACGACAACAACGCCACGATGCTCACACCGGATGATTTCGTCTTGTTCGCGTTGGATAGTAGCAACGATATCTGTCATGTAGTCGCTACGAGGGGCGTTGAGGGCTTGCAGAAGAGCGGATTCAGAGGCCACTCCTTCAGTAGTGTTGTGCGGATCAGGATAGCCAGCGGGGGTTTCTCCATGGGTGAGAAATTCATCCGACAGGGAAGTCAGATTCTGTCCAAGTGAATGGATAGTGCGCCGCCGCCATACTCCTTCAGGGCGCGCCGTTGTCGCTAAATAATATGGGCGGGCTAGGGGAGCTCGCCAATCTACTAATACTGGTGTGCAGTCGTGGTGAGTATCTAGTAAACCCATCCGGCCGATGTAACGAGTAGCTTCCGCTTCCCCTTGAGAATTATCAATAGCGGCAGGCACGATATCAATACGCCCAAAACACAGTCCAGCCTGCGATTCATCAATGGCACGAATCTGTGACGTATAGAGAGCGTTATATGATTCCCGTTCACTCCTCGCTTGTGGAGTGCCACCCGACTGCGCCATAACAGACTGTAATTTCGCCACCGCTGCGGCACGTTCTGCCTCAGCTAGTTGATAGACTGCGGCTAAGTGCTGTTCTTCGGCTTCCCACGAATCGGGCAGGGGGAGAGGAACCGGCACGTAAACACTCCTAACAGAAAAATTAAGTAATGGGGTACACCATTATTCCAGAAATAGAATGATTTTCCCTCTACAGAACAATCATGTCAGGCTGTGTAATAGGGGCTGTGTGTGGGCTGTAAGCGAATACACCAGGGCTGCGGTTGACGATGTCATTACCATAAATAGAGAAACGTGAAGAAGGAGCATAGATGGCGGAGCGCCTGGTCGTGCGTGGTGCACGGGAGCATAATCTCAAGGGTGTTGACCTCGATTTACCTCGTGATGCTTTTATCTGTTTCACGGGGCTTTCTGGATCCGGGAAGTCATCGCTTGCTTTCGACACTATTTTCGCGGAGGGACAACGTCGCTATGTGGAATCGCTTTCTGCCTATGCACGGCAGTTCCTTGGGCAAATGGATAAGCCAGATGTAGAAATTATTGAGGGCTTGTCGCCGGCTGTTTCCATCGATCAAAAATCAACTAACCGTAATCCGCGATCCACAGTTGGAACCATTACCGAAATCTATGACTATTCCCGCTTACTTTATGCGCGTGCCGGTACTGCGCATTGTCCAGTATGCGGGGCAGTGATTTCTCGACAAACACCGCAGCAGATCGTGGATCAGATTCTTGCGTTACCGGAGCGAGAGAAGTTTCAAGTTCTTGCTCCGGTTGTACGAACTCGAAAAGGCGAGTTTCAGGATCTTTTCAGCCGACTACAGGGGGAGGGTTTTGCTCGTGTCCGGGTGGATGGTTCAGTCTATCCATTGAGTGATCCTCCTACTTTAAAGAAACAAGAGAAGCATGATATTGACGTTGTTGTCGATCGTCTTATGGTGAAGGCGTCGGCGAAGCAGCGTCTTACAGATTCTGTAGAAACAGCTCTGCAGCTTGCTGATGGCATTGTCGTTATCGAATGTGTTGATAGGTCGGAGGATGATCCGGATCGGGTGATGCGCTTTTCGGAAAAGATGGCGTGCCCGAATGGTCATCGTTTGGAAATTGATGAATTAGAGCCGCGTTCTTTTTCTTTTAACTCTCCCTATGGTGCGTGCCCAGATTGTGATGGGTTAGGGTCGCACATGAAACTCGATCCGGAGCTTATCGTCCAGGATGGGGATAAGAGCCTGGCTGAGGGGGCAGTTCTTCCATGGGCGTATGGCTCTAACCAAAGTTATTTCCAAAAGTTATTGAGTGGTTTGGCGGATGCCATGGGGTTTTCCATGGATACTCCGTGGGATAAGCTCACGGCTGCGCAACGTAAAGCCGTGCTTTATGGGTCATCTCATGAAGTACATGTGAGCTACAAGAATCGTTTTGGACGCCGCCGTAGTTACACAGCGCCTTTTGAAGGTGTTATTCCGTACATTAATCGTAAGGTGGAATACACAGAGTCGGAGAGTCTCAAAGAGCGCTATCAGTCATTCATGAGACCTGTTCCTTGTGAGACGTGCCATGGTCGTCGACTGCGTCCAGAAATTCTTGCTGTTACTTTGGCAACGGAGGATGGCCGCGAATTCAACATTTCAGAGATAACGGATCTTTCTATCTCTGACTGTTTGGAAGTAGTGAACCATCTTCGTCTTGGCACTCGGGAAGCTGCTATTGCCAAAAGTATTCTTAAGGAAGTACGTGCACGTCTGCAATTCCTTCTTGATGTCGGATTGAATTATTTAACGCTTTCTCGTCCAGCGGCTAGTTTGTCCGGCGGTGAGGCACAACGTATCCGGTTAGCAACACAAATTGGTTCGGGTTTAGCTGGTGTGCTGTATGTGCTTGATGAGCCCTCTATTGGTTTGCATCAGCGTGATAATCGTAAACTAATCGCTACTCTAAAACGCTTGCGGGACCTCGGAAATACTCTCATTGTGGTGGAGCACGATGAAGAGACTATGCAGGAGTCGGACTGGATTGTTGATATAGGTCCAGGAGCTGGTGAATTCGGTGGGGAAGTTATCTATTCAGGTTCTTATGATGGCCTTTTGAAGGTAGAGAATTCCCTTACTGGCGCGTATCTTTCCGGTCGTCGTTCAATAGCCGTTCCGGCAGTACGTCGTCCGGTAGATTCAGAGCGTGTTTTGAAAGTTGTGGATGCGCGGGAGAATAATCTTCAGCATATTGATGTGGAGTTTCCATTAGGTGTATTTACTTGTGTCACAGGTGTTTCTGGGTCTGGTAAATCTACATTAGTCAATGATATTTTGGCGACTTCATTGGCAAATGACCTCAACCGTGCACGGCAGGTTCCAGGTTCTCACAAGCGAATTGAAGGGCTGGAGTATCTCGATAAACTCGTGCAGGTAGATCAGTCTCCTATTGGACGGACGCCGCGTTCGAATCCCGCTACATACACTGGTGTTTTCGATAAGATCCGGAATCTTTTTGCGGCTACTCCTGATGCAAAGATGCGTGGATACAAGGCTGGTCGCTTCTCCTTCAATGTGAAGGGAGGCCGGTGCGAGGCTTGTCATGGTGACGGAACAATCAAGATTGAGATGAACTTCCTTCCGGACGTCTATGTTCCCTGCGAAGTGTGCCATGGGCAGCGCTACAACCGAGAAACTCTAGAAGTGCGGTACAAGGGTAAGAACATTGCCGAAGTACTCGATATGCCTATTGTGGAGGCGGCAGAGTTTTTTAAACCCATCACTAGTATTCATCGTTATTTACAGACACTAGTTGATGTGGGACTTGGCTATGTTCGCCTAGGACAACCTGCAACCACTCTTTCTGGTGGTGAGGCACAACGCGTCAAATTAGCTACTGAACTGCAGAAACGTTCCACGGGTAGAACGGTGTACATCTTGGATGAGCCAACTACTGGTCTACATTTTGAAGATGTCCGCAAGCTTCTTGAGGTTCTTAATGGACTGGTAGACAAAGGGAATACCGTTATCGTTATTGAACACAATCTCGATGTCATTAAGTCGGCAGATTGGGTTATTGATCTTGGTCCGGAGGGTGGCTCTGGAGGCGGTCGTGTGGTTGCGGCTGGCACTCCAGAAGATGTTGCTCGTGTTCCGGAATCCTTTACAGGGCAGTTTCTTGCGGAGATATTCGCGAAGTAACTGTAGAGGTGTTCCTCTGGGGTGACTTGGTAATCTTCGGTCTTTCCAGTAGGATTACTAGCAAGACCGTCTGAAATAGTACTTCAGAAGACTATTCCAGAAGTAAGTGGAGTTCCATCCCACCAGTCGACGTTAGGTTTAATCCTAATTGTTTCCTGGTTCGTTAGGTTTCCTAGGCGTACTGTTTGGTGCGTAGCGGAATAATGACGTTCGATGGACCCTGCGGGTAAAGAAACCGCAGGGTTTTTTCGTGGGCTTATGGGGCGATCACTTCGGTCAGCAGAATCCGACACTATTGAGGAGTCCCCATCAGCAATCAAGACGCCCGCATCAATGAGCGAATCCGTGTTCCCGAAGTCCGTCTCGTAGGCCCCAATGGGGAGCAGGTGGGCATTGTTCGTGTGGAACAGGCTCTCAAGCTGGCGTACGAAGCTGACCTTGACCTAGTTGAGGTTGCTCCCAATGCTCGCCCGCCGGTGTGCAAGATCATGGACTACGGCAAGTTCAAATACGAGGCTGCGCAAAAAGCACGTGAGGCTCGTAAGAACCAGCAGCAGACTGTGGTTAAAGAGCAGAAGCTTCGTCCCAAAATTGACGACCACGACTATGAGACCAAGAAAGGAAACGTTATTCGTTTCCTTAACAAAGGGTCCAAAGTCAAAGTGACCATTATGTTCCGTGGACGTGAGCAGTCACGTCCGGAGCTCGGCTACCGTCTGCTTGAACGTCTCGCTAATGACGTTGAAGAGTACGGTTTTGTTGAGTCTCGTCCTAAACAAGATGGCCGCAATATGACAATGGTTATTGCTCCCCACCGCGGGAAAAAGACTCGTCAGTCGGCTGGAGAACACTAACTCGTCCGTTAGTCTCCCGCCCAAGGATCCCCCGATCAGCCCTGATCACGAAAAGAACTGAGGAATAATGCCTAAGCAGAAGACCCATAAGGGAACCGCTAAGCGCTTCAAGAAGACTGGTAGCGGTAAGCTCACCCGGGAAATGGCCAACAAGCGCCACCTCCTAGAGCACAAGTCTTCCCGCCGTACTCGTCGTCTTTCCGGCACGACTGACGTCGCCACTGCAGACGTAAAGCGCGTGAAGCGTCTCCTCGGCTAGATCAATAAAACTAGCCGACAACTTTTAAGACTTTTACCCCCTAACAATCGACAGGATGACATCGTGGCACGAGTAAAGCGGGCAGTAAACGCCCAAAAGAAGCGTCGCACTGTACTAGAAGGTGCCTCTGGCTACCGCGGTCAGCGCTCTCGCCTCTACCGTAAGGCCAAGGAGCAGACCCTCCATTCAATGACATACTCCTACCGGGACCGTCGTGCCCGTAAGGGAGACTTCCGCAAGCTGTGGATTGCACGTATTAATGCTGCTGCTCGCCAGAATGACATGACCTATAACCGCTTCATGCAGGGTCTTCGTCTTGCTGGTATCGATCTGGATCGTAAGGTCCTCGCAGAAATTGCAGTTTCCGATCCTGCTGCCTTCACCGCTCTTGTGGATGCCGCTCGTAAGGCACTGCCGGAGGACGTCAACGCCCCCGCAGCCCAGTAGCAGTTAGGCTAACTGTGGCACATCACACTTCTGAACGACCCGTGGAGATCTTCACTGAACGAACTCCACGGGTCGTTTCTGCAGCTAAACTTCATCGTCCCGCACAACGTCGAAAAACAGGACAATTCCTTGCAGAAGGTTGGAATGCGGTCTCTGAAGCAATCCGCTACGGCGAAGTGGTGGACATATATGTTACTGAGGAAGCAGCAGAACGCTATTCCAGCACAATAACGAGCGCACTCGATCGACAACTACATGTGCACTACATCAGTCCGAAAGCAGATAAATTGCTGACGGATACGGTAACGCCTCCGGGTATTTATGCTGTTTGCTCTTCTGCTGTTACACGTCTTGCAGATGAACTAGACAGCAATCCTCATCCGCAGCTTGTCCTCGTCGGTATTGACACTAATGATCCAGGTAATGCGGGAACGATGATCCGTATTGCCGATGCATTCGGTGCAGATCTTGTTGTTTTTGCCGGGCATTCAGTGGACCCGGAAAATACCAAATGTGTGCGTTCTTCCGCTGGCAGTATTTATCACCTGCCAGTGTGTCGCGAAAGCGATACAGAAATTGCCTTAACCGCTTTACAAGGTTGCGGCGTGCAACTTCTCGCTACTGCTATGGATGGGGAAGTGAATCTTAATCATGCTGCTGATTTGTTGTCTCTCCCCACTGCGTGGCTAATGGGAAGTGAAGCACATGGTCTTGATCCAGCTGCTGCCGCGCAGGCAGATCACACTGTTTCTATCCCTATTTGGGGCCATGCGGAGAGTCTTAATCTGGCATCAGCTACTTCCATCTGCCTTTATTCATCGGCAGTTGCACAACAAGAGTGAATGCAGCAAGAGTGAATCTAGCCAGTCATGCATTACGCTAGAGGCTTGAAAGATATTTATTCCAAGGAGAATTATGACGCAGGAAAACCAGTCCGCAGATCTGAGTGAAGAAACACTCAACAGTTATGCTGAAGCCGCTGTGGCTGCGTTTACCGCCGCGACTAACTTGGAAGAACTTGCTGCCGCTAGATCTACATATTTGGGTGAAAAATCTCCGCTCGCTTTAGCTCGCCGCGCACTTGGTACCATCGCCAAAGAAAAGCGTAAAGAAGCTGGTCGTGTCGTTAACATAGCGCGTGGTAAAGCAGAGAAGTGCTATGGGGTGCGTAAAGCTAGGCTGGAAGAGGAACATGCTGCGCAGCTTCTTGTTGCTGAAACTATTGATGTTTCGCAGCCTTCTACGCGGCAACCACTTGGGGCACAACATCCCATTACGATGATTGCAGAGCAGATCTCTGACATTCTCATTGCTATGGGATGGGAAATTGCGGATGGTCCTGAGGTGGAGAGTGAACAATTCAACTTTGATATGTTGAATTTCCTTCCAGATCACCCTGCCCGCACTATGCAGGATACTTTCCATATCGCTCCGGAAGACTCACGGATGGTGTTGCGGACGCATACTTCTCCGGTGCAGGTTCGTACTTTATTGTCTCGTGAATTGCCTATATACATCGGTTGCCCGGGACGTACATTCCGCACTGATGAACTAGACGCCACTCATACTCCCGTCTTCCACCAAATTGAAGGACTAGCAGTCGATAAAGGCCTCACAATGGCCGATTTACGGGGTGTCCTTGACCATCTCGCAAAAGCACTCTTTGGACCAGACACAAGAACTCGCATGCGTGCTAACTATTTCCCCTTTACTGAACCCAGCGCTGAGGTGGATGTATGGTTCCCCGATAAGAAGGGTGGAGCCGGATGGGTTGAATGGGGCGGCTGCGGCATGGTGAACCCGAATATTCTCTTAGCTGCCGGTATTGATCCAGAAGAATATTCTGGTTTCGCATTCGGGATGGGCTTAGAGCGTACCTTGCAATTCCGCAATGGTATTTCCGATATGCGGGACATGGTGGAAGGCGATATTCGCTTTACCCTTCCTTTCGGTATTCGCTCGTAAAATTACTTAGTTTCCTTATAAGACTTCACTTCACTCGCTTTTCGATCGCAAGGATGTGCCGTGTTCGTTCCACAAAGTTGGCTCACTGATACTCTCGACAAGTGCAACCCGGGATGGTCTGTTAGCACCGCAGACCTCGATGCTGGATTCGTCAAAGTCGGTTTTGAAATTGAAGGCGTCCCGCATCCCCTTCCTACTATTACAGGACCGCTGGTAGTAGGCCAGGTTATGGAGATTGAGGAGCTGGAAGGTTTCAAGAAACCCATTCGTTTCTGCCACGTTGACGTGGGTAACGAGAACGGTGAGCTACAGGAAATTATTTGTGGCGCACGTAATTTCAAACTCCATGATCTTGTTATTGTGGCGCTTCCCGGCGCTGTCCTACCAGGTGGATTCGAAATCAGCGCACGCAAAACCTACAGTCACATGTCTTGCGGCATGATGTGTTCCGCAACTGAGTTAGGTATTGAGCAGGACCATTCCGGCATCATCACATTGCGTCCTGGAACTGCTGAACCGGGGAGTAGTGCTTATCCACTGCTTAATTTGGATGATGCGGTTTTTGAAGTCAACATCACTCCAGACCGTGGTTACGCTCTGTCTTTACGAGGGCTCTCTCGTGAGATTGCTATTTCTTTCGGGCTTCAGTACCAAGAAATCGCAGTCGAAAAAGATCTGGGGAACAAGGGTGAGGCCTGGCCTGTCACTATTGAACCAGAGACAGGAACGCAGCGTTTCGTGGCTCGGCGGGTAACGGGCATTGATCCGCAGGCAGTGACCCCGTGGTGGATGCAGCGTCGTCTTCTTCTTGCGGGAGTACGGCCCATCAGTCCGGCAGTCGATGTCACTAATTACGTCATGTTGGAGCTCGGACAACCGCTGCATGCCTATGACATTGCTAAGCTGCAGGGCGATATTACTGTACGGTGTGCTCATGAGGGGGAGAAGCTCACCACACTAGATGGTGTGGAGCGCGAACTTTCGTCAGAAGATGTCGTTATTGCCGATGGATCCGGCCCTGTCGGATTGGCGGGCGTCATGGGAGGAGCCGCCACAGAAGTAGGTAACACCACAACGGATGTTCTCTTTGAAGCAGCGAATTTCGACTCACTGCACATATTCCGTACTGGGCGCCGCCACAAACTGAGTTCTGAAGCATCTCGCCGTTTTGAACGTAAAGTTGATCCAGCAGTGTGCCGTGCAGCAGCTGATCGTGCAGCCACCTTGCTAGTAGAAATTGCGGGTGGCACAGTAGAGCCTTTGCTCACTGATGCGGGTGAAGTGCCGTCAGTGGCTCCTATTCTCTTCCCCGCTCATCGGCCTAGTGACGTTGCTGGTGTGGATTATCCGGAGGGTACTGCCCGACGGCGTCTGGAACAGATAGGATGTCAAGTGGACAACGCTCCCGGTGAGGAAGGTGTGCTTACTGTTACTCCTCCAACCTGGCGTCCTGATCTGCAGATGCGGGCTGATCTTGTCGAAGAAGTTCTTCGTTTAGAGGGCTTAGAGCAGATCCCAGTGCGTCTACCGCAGGCACCGTCAGGTCATGGTCTTACACCGGAGCAGCGTCGTCGCCGAATGGTTAATAAAGCTATGGCTTACGCTGGCTACGTAGAAATTCTGCCTACCCCGTTCATGTCCAACACAGTGTTTGACGAGTGGGGTTTGCCGAATGATGATCCGCGTCGTCGTGTCACAAAAGTACTTAATCCGCTAGATTCTGACTACGGATGTTTAGCAACAACACTGCTGCCAGAAATGTTCGATGTGGTGAAGCGTAATGTTGCGCGTGGGCAACATGATCTTGGTCTTTATGGAGTGGAAGAAGTGTGCCTTCCCGATGAGACCACTAAACCCATGGCTATGCTGTCAACGGATAAACGTCCTTCCGATGCGGAAATTGTAGCCCTTCAGTCGGCTTTGCCGAAGCAGCCTATGCATGTGGCAGCTGTTCTTACTGGTTTACGGGATCAAACTGGTCCGTGGGGTAAAGGGCGTCCGGCAGATGTCTGGGACATTATTGAAGCAGTTCGTCAGGTGGGCCGTGCAGTAGGTGCAGAATTCCGTTTTGAGAAGGCGGAGCTATTGCCATGGCATCCGGGTCGTTGTGCTGCTGTTTACCTGGGTGACGAGTGTGTTGGCTATGCTGGTGAGATTCATCCGCAAATACTGGATAAGTGTGGTTTACCTGCACGTATGTGCGCAATGGAAGTGAATGTTTCCGCCTTGCCTACCGAATATAAGGGACAGTCTCCAGTTGTGTCGCCTTATCCGCCGGTCTATCAAGATGTGGCGCTTGTTGTGGCTAAAGATGTGCCGCAGGCTGATATTGTTGCAGCTCTTTATGAAGGTGGCGGAGATTTGTTAGAGAGCGTTAAGTTGTTTGACATATACGAGTCTGAACAACTTGGTGACGATAAACGCTCGCTTGCTTTTGCATTGAGTTTCCGGTCGACGGAGCGGACTCTTACTGAAGAAGAAGCTTCTGCCGCTCGCGATGCTGCTGTTGCAGTTGCTGCTGAGCGTTTTGGTGCTGAACTGCGTTCTCTCTAAGAGTTTTCCCTCAGTGCTTTCTCTGTGTTTTCTCTTGAGATATTTTTATTGCGGTAGAGAGGGCCGACAGTGGAATTTAATGGAATGATGTGTGCATGACCTTTATTCCCCGAGAAATTCCTCGTGTTCTTTCTATTGCTGGTACTGACCCCACTGGTGGCGCTGGTCTGCAGGCCGATCTTAAATCTATTGCGGCAGCTGGTGGCTATGGTATGGGTGTAGTGACAGCATTAGTGGCTCAGAATACGTGTGGTGTTCGTTCTGTTCACACTCCTCCGCTGAGCTTTTTGCAGGAACAGCTTGATGCTGTAGCAGATGATGTTGTTATCGATGCTGTCAAGATTGGCATGTTGGGGGATACAGCTATTACTCATGCTGTTAGTGAGTGGCTTCAGCAGGTAAAACCTCCTGTTATTGTGTTGGATCCCGTGATGGTGGCTACCAGTGGAGATAGGCTTCTCACAACTGATGCAGAGGTTGCTATGCGGGAGCTTGTCACTGCTGTTGGGGAGATAGCTGAGCTATCTGTTATTACTCCCAATGTGCCAGAGTTGGCTGTATTAGTAGGGGAGGAACAGGCCTCTTCTCTGTCAGCGGCAGTGCACCAGGGTGAACGTGTTGTGGCTATGACACGGGCTGCGGTGCTGGTAAAAGGCGGTCATCTTAAAAGCGAAACGATGACGGATACTCTTCTCCAGCGTGATACAGAGGCTGCTGTTTTTACGCATCCGCATATCGATACGAAGAATACGCATGGCACGGGGTGTTCTCTTTCGTCTGGTTTAGCGGTGCGTATTGCCCAGTCAGGGGATGTGGTGCGTGCTGCGCAGTTAACGACAGACTGGTTGTATGGTGCCATACTTCATTCAGATTTATTAGAGGTCGGTAAGGGACATGGTCCTGTTTTTCATGGTTGGGAAACGAGCCCTAGCTGTCTGTAGTCACTCTGTGGTCGCTGTTTATGCCTATTTTTGAGTATTAGGTGCGTTGTATGCGTGCTTTGGCAGAACGATAAATATGCATTATTTCTTGCATAATCTTGCACGATGATGAATAATCAAAGAATGAGCATAACAGTTGCAATTGCTGGAGCTACGGGATACGCAGGCTCTGAGATTCTCCGTCTTCTTCTTACCCATCCTGCTTACCAGAATGGCGAGCTTGTTATTGGAGCACTGTGTGCTAATAGCAATGCTGGTCAGAAAGTAGGAGAGTTCCATCCCCATCTTGCTCCGTTAGCCGACCGCATTTTTGCAGAAACGTCGATAGATACGTTAAGTGGTCATGACGTTGTCTTTATGGCTTTGCCGCATGGTCATTCCGGACCGCTTGCTAAAGATCTTGCCGAGGCGGCAAAATCTCGCGGGGAACAAGCTCCCATTGTTATCGATTGTGCTGCAGATTTTCGACTCCGCGATGATAAGGCGTGGGAAAAGTGGTATCAGTGTGCCTATCAGGGGGCATGGACGTATGGCCTACCAGAACTTCCTGGGCATAGGGACGCTATTTCTCATGCTCGTACTGTTGCGGTGCCGGGTTGTTTTCCCACTGGCGCCACTCTAGCCCTTTATCCAGCGGTACAAGCTGGGATTACCGCTGGAGATCTTTCCGTCGTGTCATTCTCGGGTACTTCTGGTGCTGGTAAAGGTGCCAAGGTCGCTAATCTGCATGCTGAAGTGTGTGGTTCTGCCAAGGCTTATAACGTTGCTGGTCGGCATCGGCACACACCCGAAATTTTGCAAAATATGCAGGAACTTACTGAGCAGGACATAACAGTCAGTTTTACTCCAGTTCTCGCACCCATGACACGCGGTATTCTCACGACTGCTTTTGCTACCACTACTAGTAGCCCCGAAGCAGTGCAGCAGCTTTATGAAGAGGCATACCGTAATGAGCCTTTTGTACAGGTACTGCCATATGGACAGCAGCCGCAGTCGAAATCGGTCATAGGATCCAATAATGTGCAAATTGCTGTAGATGTAGATACTGCAGCTAAACGCCTCGTCATTACCGCAGTGATTGATAATCTGGTGAAGGGTACCGCCGGGGCCGCAGTTCAATGCATGAACCTTATGTTAGGTTGGCCAGAAACTAGTGGCCTTTACACTGTTGGCCTTGCACCCTAACACTTTTGTTTTTTAGAGAAGGACAAGTAATTATGACCATCACTCGCACAGCTGGAGTAACAGCGGCGCAAGGTTTTCGAGCGGCTGGTGTTGCTGCAGGTGTTAAAAAGCATGGCGGTCTTGATATGGCCCTCATTGTTAACGATGGACCGCATCTTACAGCGGCGGGTGTTTTTACATCCAACCGTTTTAAGGCAGCACCTGTGCTGTGGTCGCAGGAAGTTTTGAAAAGTGGGGAATTACGTGCTGTCATTCTTAACTCTGGGGGAGCGAATGCTTGTACTGGTACAGCTGGTGTAGAAGATGCTAAAGAAGAGGCTATTCATCTAGCTCGCCAGCTTGCTGCCGCGGGTGTTTCTATTAATGCCGGGCAAATAGCTATTTGTTCAACGGGTGTCATTGGCGACCGGCTGCCCATGAAAGCTATTCGTAGTGGTATTGAGGCGCTACCGGAACTTCTGGGAGATTCGGCAGAAAAAGGGCTGGAAGCCGCAACAGCCATTATGACCACCGATACAGTTGCTAAACGCAGTGAATATGCTTCTGCCAAAGGTTGGAAAGTCGGTGGAATGGTCAAGGGTGCTGGCATGATTGCCCCCAGTTTGGCTACTATGCTGTGCGTTATCACTACGGATGCCATTGTTAATCAGATGGATCTGGAGTCTGCTTTACGTTTTTCTACCTCTCGTACTTTTGATCGTCTTGATGTTGACGGGTCTACATCAACTAATGACACTGTCATCGTTATGGCAAATGGGGCTAGTGGAGTCGTTGCGGATCAGACGGAACTAACAAAAGCAATTTTTGCTGTTTGTGATGATCTTGCAGATCAAATGATGAGTGATGCAGAAGGTGTTACTAAACGCTGCATTGTTACCGTCTCTGGTGCGAAAACTGAGGATGATGCTCTTACTGCGGCACGCGTTGTAGCCCGCGACAATCTAGTAAAAACAGCACTGTTCGGGGAAGACCCGAACTGGGGTCGTGTGGTAGCTACATTGGGTGTTGCACCTGTCCCCATGGATATTCTCAAAGTAACCGTTGCGTTCAACGGCAAAAAGGTTTTTGCACGTGGTGGGGGTTTGCCGGATGCACGAGATATTGACATGTCTGGTGACCGTATCAATGTTGATATTGATCTCGGTGTGGGGCGAGAGACGGCCAGCATACGGACAACAGATCTTTCACACGCTTATGTAGAGATCAATTCTGCCTATACCACGTAATGAATAATCAGAATTTATCGTTTCTACCACACAGCACAGTAAACAGTACAGTAAGAGGTTCCGAAGGCATTATGGATACTGAGGCCGATCAGGACGCGATTGAACAATCGCTGCATATCCCTACGTTGACACCGCAACAACGTGCCGCTGTCTATACGGAGGCATTGCCGTGGATTCAGCAGTTTGCTGGCAAGATCATCGTCATTAAATATGGTGGTAACGCTATGGTGGATGATCGTCTTAAAGCGGCATTCGCCAAGGATATGGTTATGCTACGGGCCTGTGGCGCCTATCCGGTTGTCGTACACGGAGGCGGGCCACAGATTAACTCCATGCTTTCTCGACTAGGGATAGAAGGGGAATTTCGCGGTGGCTTCCGTGTGACCACTGAGGAAGTTCTCGACGTCGTACGAATGGTGTTGTTTGGCAAAGTTGGCCGTGAACTTGTGGGGCTCATCAATAATTTTGGAGCTTACGCGGTGGGTATTTCCGGGGAGGACGCACAGTTATTGACGGCTCGTAAACGTACTGTCATGGTCGAGGGAGTTCCCACAGACATCGGTCTAGTTGGTGATATCACTGAGGTGAATCCCAACGCTATCTATGACCTTATTAACGCTGGTCGTATTCCCGTTGTCACTACCATTGCGCCTGATCCTGATGGGCAAGTATTTAACGTCAATGCTGACACAGCTTCTGCTGCATTGGCAGTGTCGTTAGGTGCTGAAAAGCTCGTCATGCTGACAGATGTTGATGGTTTTTACACGGATTGGCCGAATAAGGACAGTTTAGTAACGCGCATTGATACAAAGACGCTGCGTAGTCTTCTTCCATCTCTGGAATCTGGCATGGTTCCTAAAATGGAGGCCTGCTTACGTGCAGTGGAGGGAGGAGTTCCCGCTGCGCATGTTATTGATGGCCGCATCGGACACTCTGTTCTGTTGGAGCTTTTTACCGAAGGTGGCATTGGAACTATGGTCACTCCTCCTGCGTCTGACGTGTAATCCATCTCCTTGAGTAATCATTGAGCAATATTTACTAGCTGTATTAGGAAGAACTTATGTCTACTGTTTCTCAGCTTTCACCTCTCCAGCAGGGGTGGAAAAACACCATGATGAATGCGTATGGAACACCGGCGTTGGGCTTGGTGCGTGGTGAAGGCTGCGTTGTCGAAGATGAGAATGGGAAAGAGTATCTCGATCTCTTATCTGGCATTGCGGTGAATAGTTTGGGGCACCAGCATCCAGCCATTATTGAGGCTGTGACGCAGCAGCTTCATACGCTTGGTCATACCTCGAATTTTTTCGTTCATCAGCCGGAAGTACAGCTTGCGGAACGTCTCGTGGAGGCGTTTAAGAGTGATCAGCCTACTCGTGTTTTCTTCTGTAACTCAGGTGCAGAGGCAAACGAAATAGCGTTTAAACTATCGAGGCTTACTGGACGTCGGCGCATTCTTACTCATTTAGATGGCTTTCATGGCCGTACTATGGGGTCCCTTGCGCTTACTGGGCAGGAGAAGAAACGTGCCCCGTTTGAACCCATGCCACCGGGAGTGGAGTATTTCCCTTTCAACGATTTTGATGCTTTACAACAGCTAGTGGAGAAAGACCCACATAATACTGCTGCCGTGATGATCGAGCCGATCATGGGCGAAGCTGGAGTCATGGTTCCAGATGCAGATTATCTTGCGAAGATCCGCGAGTTAACGCAGCGTTATGGGATCCTCATGATCTGTGATGAAGTACAGACAGGCGTTGGGCGGACTGGTGATATGTTCTGTTCCCGTGCACAGGGAGTTATTCCAGACGTTGTCACTCTTGCTAAAGGGTTAGCAGGTGGTTTCCCTATTGGCGCAGTTTTAGCTACTGGTCGTGCTGCAGATTTCTTCCAGCCGGGATCACACGGTACTACTTTTGGTGGTAATCCCTACTCCTGTGCTGCTGCGAATGCTGTTCTTGACACTATTGAGTCTGCGCATCTCTATGAACATGTGCGTGCTATGGGAGAGCGTTTCCGGGGTGGCCTCGCTGACATTCACCATTCGCTTATCAGAGAGATCCGTGGACGTGGCCTTCTGATCGGCATTGAGCTTACTGAGGCTGTTGGACCCTACGTAGAACAAACTGCCCGCGAAGCTGGTTTTATTATCAATGCTGCCCGTCCGCAGGTACTTCGTATCGCTCCACCGCTGGTTATCAGCGCAGAGCAGATTGATGCTGCAGTTGCGGCATTGCCTGGAATTTTAGAATCAGCGCAAACCCTCTACACAGCCCGTTGCCAGGCTTGTAAATAACCTATTCCTCGTTACTGACCGTTTTTATCTGCTAATCAAGGAGAACTACTGCATGTTGCGCCATTTTCTTCGCGATGATGATCTCACTCCCGCGGAGCAGCTCGAAGTCCTCGAACTTGCTGACGCATTAAAAAAAGATCCCTATTCAAGCCATATGCTTGCAGGGCCACAGTCTGCTGCTATTCTCTTCGACAAAACTTCTACACGTACCCGTTTTTCTTTTGATACTGGGGTGGCCCAGTTGGGCGGCAATCCCATTGTGGTAGAAGCTGGCGTTACACAAATAGGTAAAGGCGAAACTATCGCCGATACCGCCCGCGTGTTTTCTCGCTTTGTGTCGCTTATTGTGTGGCGAACTTATGGGCAGGATCGGGTAGAGGATATGGCTGCGTCTGCTAGTGTGCCAGTCATTAACGCTCTTACTGACGATTGGCATCCTTGCCAGATACTTGCTGATCTGCAGACAATCCGTGAAAACTTCGGTAAAACGGAGGGGCTCACTCTCACCTATGTTGGTGATGGTGCTAATAATATGGCGAATTCTCTTCTTGTCGGTGGTCTTACAGCGGGAATGAATGTTCGTATTGGTGCTCCGGAGGGATTCACTCCTGGGGAGGATATTCTTGCTGCTGCCCGTCAGAGAGCGGAGCTTACTGGTACAGAATTCCTTATTACGAATGATCCTGTGGAAGCTGTTGCTGGAACTAACGTGGTTTACACCGATACGTGGGTGTCCATGGGGCAGGAAAATGATGGGCTCGATAGGGAAGGGCCGTTCCGTCCATTCCAAGTTAACGATGAGCTCATGGCGCACGCTGATAAGGACGCAATTTTCTTGCATTGTCTGCCGGCTTACCGTGGTAAAGAAGTGACCAATTCTGTTATTGAGGGTCCGCAGTCGCGAGTCTTTGATGAAGCTGAAAACCGGCTTCATGCACAGAAGGCCATTATGGTGTGGTTATTGGAGAAGCTTAATGACTGACGCATCTGTTGTCTCTACTAAAAATACTTTGGCAGGTACTCGAGCAGGTCGGCAGTCTCGCATTGTCAGTCTGCTGGTGGAACACCAAGTACATAGTCAACCACAACTGCTTGAGCTGCTGGCGGCGGAAGGTATTGTCGTCACACAGGCAACATTGTCAAGGGATCTTGATGAACTCGGGGCAGTGAAATTGCGTGCGGCAGACGGAGGGCAGGGGATCTATGTTGTTCCCGAAGATGGAAGCCCCGTTAAAGGTGTAGAGGGCGGTACTGCCCGTTTGTCGAAGCTTCTCAGTGAGTTACTTGTTTCAGCTGAGGCATGTCAAACAATGGTTGTTTTGCGAACACCTCCCGGCGCTGCTCATTACCTTGCCTCTGCGTTAGATAGAGCGAATCTTCCTGCTGTTGCCGGGTGTATTGCCGGTGATGACACAATTTTTGTGCAGACGCGAGCTCCTTTTGATGGGGTGCAGGTTGCTGCGAATTTCGCCCAGCTTATTGGAGAATCCGCGCAGTAGTTAGTTTCTACACTAAAGTTTCTGCACTCTTTTATAACTACAGATCAATGACTTTTTAGTCGATAATGGGAAGTGGACGTTTCGGCGTTCACCAAGGAAAGGAAATATTCATGCCAAAGCGTGTTGTACTGGCGTATTCCGGTGGTTTGGACACCTCTGTTGCTATTAGTTGGATTGGTCATGAGACGGGTGCTGACGTTGTCGCCGTTTCTATTGACCTAGGCCAGGGTGGAGAGGATATGGATACTGTCCGCCAGCGCGCTCTCGGCTGTGGTGCCGTAGAAGCTGTCGTGGTGGATGCCCGTGACGAATTTGCCGATGATTTTTGTCTGCCGGCTATTAAAGCTAACGCTTTGTATCAGAACCAGTACCCCTTGGTTTCCGCGCTTTCTCGTCCCCTCATTGTGAAGCATCTTGCTGCTGCTGCGAAAGAATTTGGTGCTGACGCTATTGCGCACGGCTGCACGGGCAAAGGCAACGATCAGGTTCGTTTTGAGGTAGGCTTCAACGCACTTGTCCCAGATGCAGAGGTTATCGCTCCTGTCCGTGACTATGCCTGGACTCGTGAAAAAGCTATTTCCTTTGCGGAGGAACACGGACTCCCGATTAACGTTACGAAGAAGTCTCCTTTCTCCATCGACCAGAATGTTTTTGGCCGTGCAGTCGAAACTGGTTATTTGGAAGACCTGTGGAATGCCCCCACGAAGGATGTTTATTGCTACACCGAGGATCCTAGCGTGAACTGGGCTGCTCCGGATGAGGTCATTATTTCCTTCAAGGAAGGCAAGCCGGTCGCTCTTGATGGTCGCCAGATGTCTTTGCTGGAGATTATTGAGGAACTCAATCGTCGTGCAGGCGCCCAGGGCATTGGCCGGATTGACATGGTGGAAGATCGCCTTGTCGGTATTAAATCCCGTGAGATTTATGAAGCTCCTGGCGCAGTAACCCTGATTCGTGCCCACCGCGAAATGGAAAACATCTGCATGGAGCGTGAACTCACTCGCTTCAAGAACCGTATTGAAGATCGCTGGACTGAGCTGGTATATGACGGTCTCTGGTACAGTCCGCTGAAGGATTCCCTAGACGCCTTCATTGCGGAATCTCAGAAGCACGTAACCGGTGATATTCGTCTTGTCATGCATGGCGGCAATATCAACGTGAACGGTCGTCGTTCTGATGAATCCCTCTACGACTTTAACCTGGCAACGTATGACGAGGGTGACTCGTTTGATCAGTCTCTTGCTAAAGGCTTCGTGCAATTGCATGGTCTTTCCAGCAAGATCAACTCCAAGCGTGATCAGCGTCTGTCCAACTAAAAATCTGTCTCTACTTTCTTGATAAGGATCTCCATGAGTTCTTCCCCCCGCCACGAGACTAATAAGGGATCTTTGTGGGGAGGGCGTTTCGCTGATGAACCTGCACAAGCGATGGCTCTTCTCTCTAAATCCACTCAATTCGACTGGGTATTGGCCCCCTATGATATTCGTGCGTCGAAAGCACATGCGCGAGTACTCAATCGGGCGAATCTTCTGTCTGATGAAGATCTGGCCACTATGCTGGCGGGGCTTGATCAGCTCGCTGCGGATGTGTCCTCTGGGGTTTTTCAACCTGCGGAAGATGATGAGGATGTTCATGGAGCACTCGAGCGAGGTCTTATCGAGAGAGTAGGACCCCAGGTGGGGGGACGGCTACGCGCTGGCCGTTCTCGAAATGACCAGGTTGCCACCCTCTTCCGCATGTGGGTGCGTGATGCACTTCGTCGTGTGGGGGTAGAAGTTTTAGGCCTGGCTGATGCTCTTGTGGCGCAGGCGGATGCCCACATGGGCGTCATTATGCCGGGTAAGACTCATTTCCAGGCTGCACAGCCAGTGCTTCTTTCCCATCAGTTGCTGGCTCATGTGCATCCGCTTTTGCGGGATATTGACCGTCTTAAAGACTTAGATCGGCGTACCGCTATTTCCCCTTACGGTGGTGGTGCTTTAGCTGGTTCCACCCTGGATCTTGATCCTGAAGCAATTGCGGCTGAGCTGGGTTTTGCCGATGCCGCGGATAATTCTCTAGACGGTACTGCCGCTCGTGATTTCGTATCGGAGTTTGCCTACGTATTGGCGCAGATTGCCGTTGATGTTTCTCGTTTGGCTGAGGAAATCATTGCCTGGTCAACCCCCGAGTTTGAGTATGTCACGTTAGCAGATGCATGGTCTACCGGTAGCTCGATTATGCCGCAGAAGAAGAATCCTGATGTGGCAGAGCTAGCACGTGGTAAAGCCGGGCGTCTCATCGGCAATTTGTCTGGTTTGATGGCCACATTCAAAGCTCTTCCGCTCGCCTATGATCGTGATCTGCAGGAAGATAAAGAGCCTGTTTTTGATTCCGTCGCACAGTTGGAGATGACGCTACCTGCTATGGCAGGTTTGGTGCGGACTCTTGTCTTCCACGAAGATCGCATGCGTGAGCTTGCCCCACGTGGCTTTACACTTGCTACCGATATTGCGGAGTGGATGGTAAAACAAGGCGTACCGTTCCGTCAGGCGCATGAAGCTGCCGGTGGCTGCGTCCAGATTGCAGAGCAACGTGGGGTAGAGTTAGCTGATCTTACTGATGCGGAGTTTGCTTCTGTTGATCCTGCATTAACTCCAGAAGTGCGGTCTGTTCTCACTATCGAAGGATCGGTGGCATCACGGAAGACTCGTGGTGGTACTGCAGAACCTCGGGTACGGGAGCAGCTTGAGCGCGTGAAGAACATCATCGCTAGTGATATCGAGTTTGTTCAGTCGAGCACTATTCCCGCTGAGTAACTGATCTATAAAGTGTTTGCAGACTGAAAGAAATACTATGGCTACTGAAATTGATCCGGATTTGCTCCGTATTCTCGCCTGCCCAGAGGATAAGGGGAGTGTGCTCTATGTGCCCGGAGAGTGCATCTATAATCCGCGTTTGCATAAGGCGTATCCCATTCGGAAGGGTATACCTGTCATGTTGATGAGTGAAGCGACCGAAGTTTCAGATTCTGAACACGAACGTATTATGGGAATCGCTATCGATCCTCGTGCCTAGAGAATACACGAGTGTCGTATCCTGCCCACCACTATAAGGAGAAGCCAGTAATGGAGAACATCATTGATGAACTAATGTGGCGCGGACTGATTCAACAGTCCACCGACATCGACGAGATGCGTGCCGCTATCAACGATGGGCCTATTACTCTTTATTGTGGTTTTGATCCGACGGGGCCTAGCTTGCATGCTGGCCATCTCATTCCTTTGTTGCTCCTTCGTCGTTTCCAGAAGGCCGGTCATCGTCCAATTGTGTTGGCTGGTGGGGCTACTGGCCTTATCGGAGATCCTCGCGAAGTAGGCGAGCGAGTTATGAACTCGGAAGATACTGTTGCCGATTGGGCTGAGCGTATCAAGGGGCAACTGGAGCGGTTTGTCACGTTTGATGACTCCGCAACTGGTGCAATTGTAGAAAACAATATGCATTGGGTAGGGGAGATGTCTGCTATCGACTTTCTTCGGGGACTTGGTAAGAATTTCTCGCTTAACACCATGTTGTCTAGAGAGACGGTAAAGCGGCGTCTGGAAACTGATGGTATTTCGTACACTGAGTTTTCTTACATGATTCTGCAGGCAAATGATTTTGCTGAGTTGAATCGTCGTTATGGGTGTACACTGCAGGTAGGTGGCTCCGACCAGTGGGGCAATATCGTGGCTGGGATTGATCTCAACCGTCGCGTTAATAATTCCAAAGTGCACGGTATTACGGTTCCGTTGGTTACGAGCTCTGACGGTAAAAAGTTCGGTAAGTCTACTGGTGGCGGTTCACTCTGGCTAGATCCAGAGATGACGAGCCCGTATAAGTGGTATCAGTACTTCCTCAATACCAATGATGCGGATGTTATTAAGTATCTGCGTTGGTTCACGTTCCTTACGAAGGAGGAATTAGACGAACTTGCTGCGGAAGTGGAGTCGAACCCTGGTGCACGGCAGGCGCAGCGTCGTCTTGCTGATGAGATGACAACGCTTGTGCATGGCGAAGATGTTACTGCGGCAGTGAAAGCGGCAAGTGCTGCACTCTTTGGTAAAGGAGATCTGCGGGCGTTAGATGCCAATACGTTGGGGGCGGCACTGCAAGAAGCCGGTTCTATTGAGATTAATAAAGATATGAATCCGACAATTATTGATCTCATGGTCGAGACAGGCTTGTGTAAATCTAAGGGTGAAGCGCGCCGAACTCTGAAAGAGGGCGGTTGTTCCGTTAACAATGAGCGTATTACTGATGAGGCATGGATTCCTGCAGGTGCCGATTTGCTACCGGGGAATTGGTTGCTAGTACGTCGAGGTAAGAAGAATATGCGCGGAGTGCATATTAACTAAGTTCATGAGCTGTATTAGGAAACCCATCCAGCATTGCCTGGGTGGGTTTCTTTGTATTTGATGGAAGGTCTCAATTGAGAAAAGAAGAGAATTATTTATCTATACAAATATATTCTTTATATATTAGAGATAATCTCTATATTTATCGTTAAAAGTGGTATAAAATCGAATATATTACATATCTAATGAATATAGTATACGGATACTATGTATACAGTTTTAATACTTAGTATTTATATAGTTTGTTATTTCTTACTCTGTAAAACACGTGAAAATACCGTTTTAACAGGCGATTTGCTAAAGCTTACGGGGATGCGTAATCTTTAACAGGTCAGCGAGACGCGGACATCGACCCACCGAGGTAATCGGAATGGTGAACGAGGTTGGACGCGGGCTGATTCTTGCGGATACCTTTCCGTCTCGTACGAATCACCTCCACGGTGAAATGCGAAAATTGCGGTTCAGGATTTGACACTGATTCTGCTGAGGGGTAACTTAGAGAAGCGCTTTCCGCAGGAAGCACATGCTTTTGGTGGAGAGTGGGCATGTTGTTTGAGAACTCAACAGTGTATTGATTTTATTGAATGCCAATTTTTTCTGCACCTGACCCCCGTTGGGTGTGGATGTTTGTTTTCG
>NZ_QFOZ01000022.1 GCF_003241315.1 Lawsonella clevelandensis | reverse complement strand
CCCACTGTACCGACCATTGTAGCATGTGTGAAGCCCTGGACATAAGGGGCATGATGATTTGACGTCATCCCCACCTTCCTCCGAGTTAACCCCGGCAGTTTCTTACGAGTCCCCACCACAACGTGCTGGCAACTTCGCGTTGCATCGAATTAATCCACATGCTCCGCCGCTTGTGCGGGCCCCCGTCAATTTCTTTGAGTTTTAGCCTTGCGGCCGTACTCCCCAGGCGGGGCGCTTAATGCGTTAGCTACGGCGCGGAGCCCGTGGAAGGAACCCCACACCTAGCGCCCACCGTTTACGGCATGGACTACCAGGGTATCTAATCCTGTTCGCTACCCATGCTTTCGCTCCTCAGCGTCAGTTACTACCCAGAGACCTGCCTTCGCCATCGGTGTTCTTCCTGATATCTGTGCATTCCACCGCTACACCAGAAATTCCAGTCTCCCCTGTAGTACTCAAGTCAGCCCGTATCGCCTGCACGTCCAGGGTTAAGCCCTAGGATTTCACAGACGACGTGACAAACCGCCTACGAGCTCTTTACGCCCAGTAATTCCGGACAACGCTCGCACCCTACGTATTACCGCGGCTGCTGGCACGTAGTTAGCCGGTGCTTCTTCTGCAGGTACCGTCACTTACGCTTCGTCCCTGCTGAAAGAGGTTTACAACCCGAAGGCCGTCATCCCTCACGCGGCGTCGCTGCATCAGGCTTCCGCCCATTGTGCAATATTCCCCACTGCTGCCTCCCGTAGGAGTCTGGGCCGTATCTCAGTCCCAATGTGGCCGATCACCCTCTCAGGCCGGCTACCCGTCGTCGCCTTGGTAGGCCATCACCCCACCAACAAGCTGATAGGCCGCGGGCTCATCCTACACCGAAAAACTTTCCACCAAACCCCATAAGGAGAAAGGTCATATCCAGTATTAGACCCAGTTTCCCAGGCTTATCCCAGAGTGCAGGGCAGATTACCCACGTGTTACTCACCCGTTCGCCACTCGAGTACTCCAGCAAGCTGGAGCCTTTCCGTTCGACTTGCATGTGTTAAGCACGCCGCCAGCGTTCGTCCTGAGCCAGAATCAAACTCTCCATAAAAGCAAAACAATCACAACCACAAAAGGCCGCAATCAAAACAAAAAAGAAAGATCCAAGCAAAAAAACTCGAAAACAAACATCCACACCCAACGGGGGTCAGGTGCAGAAAAAATTGGCATTCAATAAAATCAATACACTGTTGAGTTCTCAAACAACATGCCCACTC
>NZ_QFOZ01000021.1 GCF_003241315.1 Lawsonella clevelandensis | reverse complement strand
GCGGTGAATACGTTCCCGGGCCTTGTACACACCGCCCGTCACGTCATGAAAGTCGGTAACACCCGAAGCCGGTGGCCTAACCCTTGTGGAGGGAGCCGTTGAAGGTGGGATTGGCGATTGGGACGAAGTCGTAACAAGGTAGCCGTACCGGAAGGTGCGGCTGGATCACCTCCTTTCTAAGGATTTGTTTTTTTGAAGGTGCCTCATGCCGAGTGTGTGTGAGTGTGTCCTTTTGGGTGGATCATTCAATAACGCATCGTTTATGGTGATGTGACTGTCTCCGGGGTTGGGGATGGTGGTTGGTACATTGTTGGGTGTCTGAGGCAATATGTCCTCTTGTGGCGCCGTTGGTGCTGATGCCTTTTTGTGGGTGTTGGTGCTGGTGGGGCGTGTTGTTTGAGAACTATACAGTGGACGCGAGCATCTTATTCTTTGTTCTTTGTGAACGATTTATTGAATTCATGCTTTTGTTAAGTGTGTAAGAGCACACGGTGGATGCCTTGGCATCAAGAGCCGATGAAGGACGTGGGAGACTGCGTTAAGCCTAGGGGAGTTGTCAACCGAGCGGTGATCCTAGGATGTCCGAATGGGGAAACCTAGCCACAGTGATGTGTGGTCGCCTGCGCCTGAATGTATAGGGCGTGTGGAGGGAACGCGGGGAAGTGAAACATCTTAGTACCCGTAGGAAGAGAAAACAACCGTGATTCCGTTAGTAGTGGCGAGCGAAGGCGGATGAGGCTAAACCATATGCGTGTCAAGCCGGCAGGCGTTGCGTGTGTGGTGTTGTGGGAGCAAGTGTGTGTGGCTGCCGTCGCATGCTGTTGATGTTGTCGTTAGCGGAAGTCGTTTGGAACGGCGCACCGTAGTGGGTGAGAGTCCCGTACGTGAAAGCGGCAATTGTTGATGGTTCTTGTTTCCCGAGTAGCACCGGGCCCGTGAAATCCGGTGTGAAGGTGAAAAGTACCCCGGGAGGGGAGTGAAATAGTACCTGAAACCGTGTGCTTACAATCCGTCAGAGGCTTTCGGGCTGATGGCGTGCCTTTTGAAGAATGAGCCTGCGAGTTAGTGGTATGTCGCGAGGTTAACCCGTGTGGGGAAGCCGGAGCGAAAGCGAGTCCGAATAGGGCGTTTAGTGGAACTGAGGGGATGAGCTGTGGGTAGGGGTGAAAGGCCAATCAAACTCCGTGATAGCTGGTTCTCCCCGAAATGCATTTAGGTGCAGCGTCGTGTGTTTCATCTTGGAGGTAGAGCTACTGGATGGTCAAGGGGGCTTATCCGCTTACCAACACCAGCCAAACTCCGAATGCCAGGATGTGAGAGCACGGCAGTGAGACTGTGGGGGATAAGCTTCATAGTCGAGAGGGAAACAGCCCAGATCGCCGGCTAAGGCCCCTAAGCGTGTACTAAGTGGAAAAGGATGT
>NZ_QFOZ01000020.1 GCF_003241315.1 Lawsonella clevelandensis | reverse complement strand
GACTGTGGGGGATAAGCTTCATAGTCGAGAGGGAAACAGCCCAGATCGCCGGCTAAGGCCCCTAAGCGTGTACTAAGTGGAAAAGGATGTGGGATCGCTTAGACAACCAGGAGGTTGGCTCAGAAGCAGCCACCCTTGAAAGAGTGCGTAATAGCTCACTGGTCAAGTGGTCCTGCGCCGACAATGTAGTGGGGCTCAAGTACACCGCCGAAGCCGCGGCATTCCTTTTTGGGATGGGTAGGGGAGCGTCGTGTATCCGTTGAAGCTGCAGAGTGATCTAGTGGTGGAGGGTATGCGAGTGAGAATGCAGGCATGAGTAGCGAATGACATGTGGGAAACATGTCCTCCGGATGACCAAGGGTTCCTGGGCTAGGCTAATCCTCCCAGGGTGAGTCGGGTCCTAAGGCAAGGCCGACAGGCGTAGTCGATGGATAACGGGTTGATATTCCCGTACCCGTATAAGCGCGCCCATGGTGAATCAGTGATACTAACTGTCCAGAAGCTGCTGTTTTCTCTTTTTAAGGAGATGGTTGTGGATGCACAGGACCTGATCTGGTAGTAGCCAAGCGATGGGGTGACGCAGGAAGGTAGCTGTGCCAGGTAGTGGATTGCCTGGTGTAAGCGTGTAGGGTGACAGGTTGGTAAATCCGCTTGTTGTGTACCTGAGACGTGATGCGTAGCCATTGTGGTGAAGTTAGTGATCCTATGCTGCCGAGAAAAGCCTCTAGTGAGTTCTTATGCGGCCCGTACCCTAAACCGACACAGGTGGTCAGGTAGAGAATACTAAGGAGTTCGAGAGAACTGTGGTTAAGGAATTCGGCAAAATGCCCCCGTAACTTTGGAAGAAGGGGGACCGATGTTGGTGAGCACTTTTTCGGTGTGAGCTGGTGTTGGTCGCAGAGACCAGAGAGAAGCGACTGTTTACCAAAAACACAGGTCCGAGCCCCAGTAAACGGCGGTGGTAACTATAACCATCCTAAGGTAGCGAAATTCCTTGTCGGGTAAGTTCCGACCTGCACGAATGGCGTAACGACTTCTCTACTGTCTCAACCACAGACTCGGCGAAATTGCATTACGAGTAAAGATGCTCGTTACGCGCGGCAGGACGAAAAGACCCCGGGACCTTTACTATAGCTTGGCATTGGTGTTCGGTTTTGTTTGTGTAGGATAGGTGGGAGACTGTGAAGCTCATGCGCTAGTGTGGGTGGAGTCGTTGTTGAAATACCACTCTGATGAAATTGGACTTCTAACCTCGGACCATGATCTGGTTTAGGGACAGTGCCTGGTGGGTAGTTTAACTGGGGCGGTTGCCTCCCAAAGAGTAACGGAGGCGCCCAAAGGTTCCCTCAGCCTGGTTGGCAATCAGGTGTT
>NZ_QFOZ01000019.1 GCF_003241315.1 Lawsonella clevelandensis | reverse complement strand
CGGTGACCAGTTGGACTTCGAGGTCCGCCCGGCTAATGCCCCCATTGTCAGGCGCTGCCGTGACATCGACGCCGACCTCGTCATCATCGACACTCCCCCTGGTGACTCTCAGACGATTACCGCAGCCCTCGACGTCGCCGATGTGGTCATCATCCCGACCGAGTCGGGGGACCTGGACATGGATCGAGCGCTAATGACCTACCAGGTGGCCCACGGCACGCGCCGGGCCTTGCTCTTCAACAAAGCCGATTGGACCAGGCAATACCGTGACGCCCACGACGGAGCCGCCGCCGTAGAGGGTCTAGACGTTCTCGACGCGGAAGTTCATCGGCGGGTCGCCTATCGGCAAGCCATCGGAACCCGGCCAACAGATCTAGGAGAGTTCGCCCAGGTTGCCGCCCAGATCAAGGAGATGCTGAAGTGAGTAAGAACCGCAAGCCCACCGCCGCAGACAAGGCCAGCCGTTACACCGACCAAATGGCGGCAAGCCAGGGAGCTAGTGTCTCTGAAACCTTTCAGTCAGCCAAGACCCCGATCACCGCGTTCAACGTCAAGCTACCTACCGCCACCCACACGGCGCTGAAGATGAGGGCCGTCGAGGAGCACACGACTATGAGTGACCTTCTCCGCAAGGCCCTGGAACACACTTACGGCTTCCCCTACGACCCTTACCAGTAAGGGGACGAGACATAGGGTACGAGACTGGCGACGTACTAGGTGCGTCGCCGGTCTCGTTGGTGATCTGGGAGCGGCCTTGAGCTGTGTTAATTACTGGGCCTGGTTGTCGTTGAGGTGCTCGTAGGCTCCTACGGCGTCCATCGTCTCCACGATGACCGCGGAGTAGCCTTGTCGCCAGCACCAGTTGAGGAAGGCGAGGCGTTCGTCAGTGGAGTCGATGGGCCACGGGTTGGTGCGTGGGTCGGCTCCTTCGAGGGCAGCCTGTGTTCCGGCGGCTTGGGCTTGGGCGATGTCGTCGAGGGTTGCGGGTAGTTGTTGGGTCATGTCCACCACGTTTCGTTGTGTGCGTTGGCCCGAGACTGGCCGTACTCGTCGTCTCGTAGTTGACGGAAGGTCTCACGGCTGAGGCGGGGGCTGATTGAGTCCCAGTATTCGCGCAGCTCGTCGGAGGCGTAGGCCTGGGCCATGATGTGGTTAGACCACAAGGATTCGTT
>NZ_QFOZ01000005.1 GCF_003241315.1 Lawsonella clevelandensis | reverse complement strand
AGATACAGGCTTCATCACGTACTGACCTTTCAACTGAAATACATCTCTAAAAAATTTTAGTGAGCACAGTAAACCACACTCTCTGCTTCCGTGGGAGCCCTACTTTTGCGGCGAGGCTAGAGGGATTCCATTAATGAAACCAGTACAACCGTTACGGATATTTTTAAAGTGCCTGTAAAAGACACAAAATCCGTAGAAATTATCGGTCTCTCGCTACTTTTATAGAGAGAAACCGTTACTGATAATTCCTTATCAGTAACGGTTTTCTTGTGTATACGTATTCTTTTTGTGACTTATCTTTACCTGATATTTCAGTGGGATACTCGCAAGGTATTCACCGCACACGCATCCACACTGTTCCGCACTGTCCAGGCGTATCTGACTATCCGAAGCGGCCGGAGATGTAGTCTTCTGTGGCCTTATTATCCGGGTTGGAGAAGATCTTAGAGGTGGGGCCTACTTCTACTAGCTGCCCAGGTTTGCCGGTTTCTTCCAGGTTGAAGAATGCGGTGTCATCGGAGACGCGGGCTGCCTGCTGCATATTGTGCGTGACAATAACGATAGTGAAGTTTTCCTTCAGCTGGCTCATAAGGTCTTCAATGGCCAACGTGGAGATGGGGTCCAGGGCGGAGCAGGGCTCGTCCATCAGGAGTACTTCAGGTTCTACAGCAATAGCGCGGGCAATGCAGAGACGCTGCTGCTGTCCACCGGAAAGGGAACCACCGGGAATGGTGAGGCGGTCTTTAACCTCATCCCACAAGTTAGCGGCACGTAGGGAGCGTTCCACTATCTCGTTTTTTTCTTCCTTGGAGACGCGTCGCTGTAGTTTCAGGCCAGCGATGACGTTGTCTTCAATGGACATGGTGGGGAATGGGTTTGGCCGCTGGAATACCATGCCGATAGTGCAGCGGAGGGAGACGGGGTCTACTTGGGGGTCGTAAATGTTTTGGCCATCAAGGAGGACTTCGCCTGTGCAGTAGGCTCCGGGGGTAACTTCGTGCATGCGGTTGAGAGTGCGGAGCACTGTGGATTTACCGCAGCCGGACGGTCCAATGAAGGCCATTACCGAGCGAGGAGCGACCGAGAGGGAAATATCTTTCACGGCATGAAAATCACCGTAGTAGATATTCACATCTTTCATGTCGAGTCGTTTTGCCATGGCTTATTCTTACTCTTTCTTTCCGGCTAGACGGTTTTTGGGGCGATGGCCTTGGCGATTACGCGGGCCAAGATATTGAGAATTGCGATAAGGATAACAAGGGTGAGGGCACTGCCCCAGAGTGTTGCAGAGTCCGCGTAGTCTGGGGTGACGCGGAAGGCATCATACATGTAGAGGGTGAGGGAGCTCTGCGGACCGTGGAACAGGTCGTAGTTGAAGGCGCGGGTGGAGCCTACCAGGATGATGACGGGTGCGGATTCGCCCATCACGCGGGCAATGGCCAGCATAATGCCAGAGGCGATACCGGATGCTGCGGTGGGGAGAACAATTTTAATAATTGTCTTCCATTTGGGGATACCCAGTGCGTAGGAAGCTTCTCGTAGGTCTTGGGGAACGACCTTCAGCATTTCTTCTGTATTTCGCACGATGACGGGAATCATCAGCAGAATAAGCGCGAGGGTGACGGCGAAGCCGGAGCGATCAAATCGTAGGATACTGACCCATACGGTGTAGATGAAGAGTGCTGCCACAATGGAGGGGACACCGGAAAGGATATCCACCATGAAGGTGGTTATCCGTCCGAGTACTTTTCCTTGACCGTATTCCACCAGGTAGATGGCAATGGCTAGGCCGATGGGGACGGAGATTACCGTACACATGGCTACTTGCAGCAGGGTGCCGGCAATAGCGTGTCCAACGCCTTTATCATCGGGGGCGAAACCGAGGTCACCGTTATTCCACCAGGAGAAGTGTGCAATAGCGGGGGCGCCTTTGATGATGACGGTGGCGAGAACCCAAATGAGTGGGATCAGAGCCAGGATCAGGCAGAGCCAGATGAGGAATGTGGCATTCCGGTCGGCTGCCTTGCGGCGCTTCGCGAGGGGTTCGAATCCGACTATTTTAAGTGGACCGTCTTCCTTCTTAGCTTTTGCGAGGTGGGTGAAGGTGGTGTTGGTGTGGGAGCTGTCGTCAACTGCAACTTGTGACATTTACTTCCCCTTCCGTGCGAGTACGCCACGGGCGATACTGTTGACGATGAAGGTGAGAACGAAGAGCACTAGACCAGCGGCGATGTAAGCACCGGTGGAGAGTGGGTCTTTGAACTCAGCGGCGGATTGTGCGATGAGGGTGGCGAAGGTAGTACCGGAGTCGAAGAGGGAACCTCCGAAAGTACCACCGGCAATCACCATGAAGAGTGCCATCGTTTCACCAAGTGCACGGCCAAGCCCCAGCATGGCGCCGGAGATAAGGCCAGACCGTCCGAAGGGAAGGACAGCAAGTTTAATCATTTCCCAGCGAGTTGCACCAAGCCCCAGAGCTGCTTCAATTTGTCCTTTGGGGGTTTGGTTGAAGACTTCGCGGGCGGTGGAGGTGATGATGGGGAGGATCATGATAGCTAGTACTACCGCGCCGGTGAAGACGGTGCGGGCAGTACCTAGCGGTGGATCTGTGGGCTCCGAGTATAGGAAGGGGATAACGCTACCGAGTGTGCGCGATATCCATTTAAAGACGGGCCCGAGGAAGGGGCCGAGTACGCCGGCGCCCCAGATGCCGTAAACGATGGAGGGTACTGCAGCCAGCAGATCCACTGTGTATACCAGTGGTGCTTTCAGCTTTTGCGGGCAGTACATGGAGAGGAACAGCGAGATACCCAGGGAGATGGGTAATGCCAGGATAAGTGCTACCAACGAGACAACGATAGTTGTCCAAAAGAGGTTGGAGATACCAAATTCCATGGCGTCCGGATCATCCGTAGACCAGGGGCCATCGTAGGTAAAGAAGTTAACGGTGTCGTGCTGTAACGCGGGAATAGCGTTCCAGAGAAGGAAGATACCAATAGAGGCGATGACGACGACAATGAAGATGCCTGCGCCTTTCATCGCACCCGCGAAGAAATTGTCTTGTTTCTGGGTGCCTTTACTCATTTATTTGCCGCCTCTACTGTGGCCATAAGTTTCTTCTGGTAGCTGGGCGGTAGTGGGATGTAACCGTGGGTACTCACGATTTTCTGTCCTTCTGTGAGGGCACTGCGGAGGAACGTTTGGAGGCGTTCTCTGTCATCCTTCGAATAGCCAGCTGAGCAGAAGATTTCGTAGGTGGTCAGAAGGAAGGGGTAGGCGCCTGGCTTATTCAGCGTGTATAGGTGTTCCGTATCAACTACACGGTTAAGACTATTGTCGCGGAAACGAATATGGTCCAAAGCGCGGCCAGCTGAAGCATCCGTCATAGCGACGGGGCCAGAACCGAAGTCGAGGTGGACGGTTTGCATCTTCTTGGCGTATCCGCCCTCAACATAGGTAATGGAGTATTCGTTACCCATGACGTCTCCGGCTACACCAGCGGAGCCTTGCGCACCATTGCCAACTCCCTGCCATACTTTACCGACGGCATCGGCTTTCCATACCTTGGGTGCAGTGTAGGCCAGGAATTTTTGCACGTTGTCGGTGGTACCGGACTTATCGGAACGGAAGATGACGTTAATGTGCTCGTCCGGCAGGGTTTTACCGGGGTTGAGTTTCTTAATACGGGCATCATTCCATTTGGTGATGTCGCCCTTAAAGACTTTCGCTAGCGCGTCTGCGGTAAGGACTAGGCCGTCCACACCGGGCAGATTGTAGGCGATAGCAACGGGGCTAATAACAAGGGGAAGATGCCAGGCGGGATGGCCTTTGCAGCGATCCAGGGAGCGTTTCGCCTCGTCTGCATCGAGTGGGGAATCTGAGCCACCAAAGACAACAACGCTTTCCAGGAACTTTTGCACGCCGGCACCTGAACCAGTGGCGTTGTAGGCCAGGTTAAGACCGTGTTCACGAATAAGAACGTCCGCAAATAGGTTGATGGCGTTTTGTTGCGAGGTGGCGCCTTCTCCCGTCAGGGTGCCATTGGTGTTATCTGGATTACCAGCGCAGCCGGTAAGCAGTGTACTGACTGCACAGAGAGCCAGTAGTGTTTTTCTCATACGCGTTTTCGCGCGACGGGGGCGAAAAGCAGTGTCGTCTAACGTGTCCATACGCCTATTAACCGTACCTGTAGGAGGTGCTTTTATACCTCCTTGGGAAGGTGAATAGTTGGTGAAATAAGTCGAGGTAGAGTGTCTATCTTGGTTCTGTTAGAGGATACTTGCAGCGATCGTAACGGTAGGCCACGTCGCAACGAGAAATAGTGAATCCATGGCGTTCATAAACTTTCAATGCAGCTGTATTGTCACCTTCCACATACAGGATAAATTGTGAAACATGACGTGTAGCTAGCTGACGCAGTGCTAGAGAGGTAAGGACTGTCCCAATCCGCTGTCCTTGCATGGCAGGGTCCACGCCAACGAGGTAGAGCTCACCTATCTTCCCTGTAGATAGTTCCGTAGACGCGTCTGTGGAAACACCGTGTATTTTTGTCCACACAAACCCAGCGACACGCGGTCTCGCTCCAGATGTCCCCGACACGGCACCGGCATCGCCAAAAGTTGTACTGCCGTCGCCGGGAGCCAGCGCCACAAAACAGTCGTCTGAAGTAAACCAGGGTTCATTTCGGTGCGATACAACTTGTGCCGTATCCCATCCGCTCTGCTCCGGGTGCCATGAGAAAGCCGCGTTGTTGACGCGCACTATTTCCGCATTCATAGCAGTCTCCCCAAACCGATTATCGGCTTCGGTGAAGGTAAGAATTTCACTATTCGCAGGAAGAGAGGGAAGGGCGGTGGTGAGATTTGCTGGTGAACAACTCATTTGTAGTAGTTCCCGCGAGCGTTCTAAATGTAGTTTTTGCGCTAGGTGTGATGCTGCAGATAAATCCCCATGTGCCCACACCATTGGGCGCTTGTCAGCGTCGTCTGCGGTACCACTATCGTCAGGCTGTGCAGAATAGTCTGTAGCTGAGCCGAGCAGTGTACACAGGAGCTTCTCTCCTATTCCTTGCCGCCTATACAGGGGATGTACAACTACCTCAATAGTGGGAATCCGTCGGCAATCAACATTCCCATACCCTACGAGACATCCTTCTTCTAGCGCCCATGCGTGGATAACTGCGGGGTCTGAATCTGCACAAATAAGTGCCTCAGCTTGTTCTGATAGGGGCTCAACTCCATCACTGGATAGTGCCGCCGCACACACAAGTTTGGCTTGTGCTGTTAACTGCGCAGGAAAAGCACTATTACACAGTAATTCTGCCACGAGTTTTATCCTTCCAGCGAAGTAGTTTTACACGGAGTAGCTTTAAGCGGATTATCGGTCTTCCTGCCAGAGGTAGACTCGACTGCTTTATATCCAACATTGCGGACAGTGGTAATAAGCGCTTCGTACTCTGGTCCAAGTTTGGCGCGTAGGCGGCGCACGTGAACATCCACTGTGCGAGTTCCCCCTACGAAGTCATATCCCCACACTTCCTGCAGTAGTTGGGTTCTACTGAATACCCGGCCAGGATGTTGGCAGAGGAACTTCAGCAATTCAAATTCTTTATACGCTAAATCTAGGGGGCGTCCTTTTAGACGGGCGACATACGTGTTTTCATCGATCAGAAGATCCCCCAAGGTAATAACGCCGTCCTCCGCATCACCACTGTTTTCTTGTAAGCGAGCCACCACCATTCGCAGTCGCGCGTCCACCTCAGCGGGACTGGCCGTGGTAAGAAGAAGATCGTCTACTTTCCACTCGGGGCTTAGCGCAACAAGACCACCTTCTGTGAATATGGAGATGACGGGGAGGGTGCACACTGTCGCTAAAGAACCACAGAAAGAACGCATCTCGGCAAGGTTATTACGGGAATCTACCAGGACAACGTCATATTCGTTGTCTTCCAGGAAAATACGGAGATCGGGAGCACATACCACCACAGTATGGGGGAGTAAATCGAGAGCTGGTATGACGGAGGCATTGTCCGTCTCATGGCTTAACATGAGGATGCGCATACGCTCTCCCTTCGAGGTACCTGTTACCTGCTAGGCGGACGCATCACCCCACCGCAACGTAACACCTATGCGCATAAGTAACCGTTGGTCACGCATTACTACTTCCCGCTTATTCTACCCACTCACCAACTATGCGGTTACAGAGCCTTACAGAACCCATATGCTTACCATGCTCACACAGTCACTGTGTCTATAGTTACTGTGCCTGTGACTACTGAACCTGTGGCTGCTGAGCCTGTAGCTACTAGGTCATAGAGAATTAATAGTCCACAATAGAGGTATGCGCATGCCGAATACGACAGTGAAAAAGTGGCTCACTGGGCTCGCCATTGTGGTGTTAGTCCTTGGCCTAGCGGAAATTGCGGTCTCTTCCTACGCGGAAAAGATGCTCGCTAATGTTCTTCTCGCTAATGCGCGTATTCGTACACGCCCAGACGTCGCCTTCAAATCCTTCCCCAATATTGCCAAACTCCCTACCGGACATAGTGGCGATCTGCTTATTAACCTCAATGATGAGCCAGACGCCTCCCCCGATATCCCCCGCGCTAACGTACAGGTTGAATACTCCAACCTGAAATTCAACCAGCATGATCTCTTCGCCGGAAAACTTCACGATTTTAGTTTTGGAGAAGGCACCGGCCGCGTCTACATTTCCGGCAGTGCGCTCGCTGAGCACTCCGGCATCAGCGATCTTCAGTTTCAAGCGGGTACGAATGCCTCTCCCGCCGGTGCTGGAGAAGATAAGGGACTCCTCACCGGAACCCTCCCTCTTGATTGCGGACATAAGCAACGTAACTCGGTGTATGTGCAAGTTCGCGCCCACGTATTCTTCTGGAAAGAAGGACAGCGGCTAGAAATAGACCCTGAGGATCTCCTAATTTTTAAGGACAAGACGAAAGATTCCAGCGTTGCCCCCTGCCCCGTCAATGATGCGAACAGGAAGAAAGTCTTTGACCGTCTTTCGCTAAGCCTCTATGTTCCCTCGCTCCCCCTCGGCATCACTCCACAGTTAGCCTACGCGCAGGCCGGCAACCTTGTTATCGTTGGTCCCACTGCCCAATCGCCTATCACGGGCAAAAACACTGCTCGCTACCCCGGAGGGACGTCCACAAAAGTTCGCTGGGAGAACCTCGCAAACTATTTCAAATTCGCGCCACAATAATGCTGCAAGAACATTGTCACCAATTACCCTAGATATGGGAATGCACCTTCGCGACATACTACATCCCAGACTGCACAGATATTTCAGACTGCACAGATATTCCAGAAGGAGAATAAGCACGTGGTAGTAACAATGCAGATCCTCCTTATCTTGGTAGCTCTTGCGCAAGCAGCTGGCATGGTGGCTGTTTTTATTCGCAACTATCGTCGTGTTCCCACAGGTATATACGATGACGGCACCGACAATACCTACACGAGCCAGGCGGACGATAACGACTCCGCTGTTTTCCGCAGCGCGGCACCCGTCCACACCAACTTGGCGGAAACAGGATCCAACACCGTAGAGCCCACTGTTATCGGAGACAGTACAACCAACACTGACAGCACAGCCGCAGGTGGCGGCACAGCCAGAGACCACAGCGCAGCTAGAGACCACAGCGCAGCGAGAAGCGGTGAAACAGTTCGCCGCTCCCTCCGGACACGCGATAGTCGCTCCACCCGTCCACACCGGCGCGCCAATAGACGTAACTACTAAAATTTCATACGCACGCACAAACACTCACCCCGTCACCACCGCAACGAGAGAATCGAACACCTATGACTGACACGAACAACACCGCAAGCAGCACTCCCCTTACCGGCAATGAAGCTATTACCAAAGCAGAAGAGATAGCCGCCTCCACATCCGGTCTTAATATCCCTGCCCTGGAGGGACTCCCCATTGCCGACGACACCGCCAACCTGCGCTACGGCCCCGATATTCATGAAGGTCTGCTTGCTCTCCTTCCTCTGGTAGGTGTGTGGCGTGGTACGGGCGTGGGTAACTATCCAGAAGCCACCCCCACCGAGGAAGAAGCCAAAAACGAGCAGGGTGATTTCGCTTTTGGGCAGCAGCTTATCGTTTCCCATAATGGTGAAAACTACCTGTGCTGGGATTCCCGCACTTGGCGTCTTGACGGCGAAGGCTCCGTCACTAACCCAGATGTTCGCGAAAGCGGCTTCTGGCGCATTAGCGCAAGCGACGACATTGAGCTGCTTGTCTGCACCAGCACTGGTCTTTCCGAGCTTTATCTAGGGAAGCCTCTCAACGAGCGTGCCTGGGAACTAACTACTGACGTCTCCCTCGCCTCCCCCACCGGCCAGGATCTTGGCCGCGGTAAACGCCTCTATGGCCTGGTTGAAGGCACTGATTTGGGATGGGTGGAAGAGCGCGAAGTGAAAGGTGAATTCGTTCCCCGCATGTCGGCTCGCCTTAGCCGCATTATTGGCTAAAGAGTACAGACTAACGTGTGCCGATATCGCGGTTTTAGGCGATCATCGCGGTTTTAGGCGGTGAGGAATCGACGCTCTGGCGTTGGTTCCACTGCCACTACCTGTACATCTTCCGGCAGATTATCGGGTAGGACGTGCGTTACCACCACTACAGTCTGCTGTGCGGTAAAGATATCGTCAGCGGTAAGAATGCGCTGCATCATCATTCGCATATCCACTTTATCCATGTGTTCTGTGGGTTCATCCAAGAACACTACTGGCCGCTGTGACAGTAAGGCACGCGCCAGTAGGATACGGCGACGCTCCCCACCGGAGACAGCTTCTGCACCGCCAACGAGATGAGTATTAATGCCGTCGGGAAGGTTATCAAGCCACTCCCCTAAACCGACTTTCTGCAGCGCTGCCGTCGCTGTCTCAACAGTGACATTACCGGTGGCTACCTGCAGATTCTCCAGTACTGTTGTGTCGAAAATATGGGCGTCCTCGGGAAAAACACCCACTGTACTGCGGAGACTTTTCTCTTCTGCTACAGCAACATCCACCCCATAGAGAAGCGCTGTGCCCTGCACCGGGGGGAGGAGCCCCGCCATAGTAGACAATAGTGTCGTTTTACCAATACCGGACGGGCCCACAATAACCATGCGTTCACCAGGGGTAAGGCAAAAAGTGAGTGGGTTATTCAGTGGACGTGCCTTATCCCAGCCAGCTACCAGATGGTCAACTTGCACTGCTGGTGCTGTTGCAGGGAGTGGTGACGGTAGCGGGGTGCCACCGGTTTCACGTGGCGGGGTGAGTAATTCACGTAACCGGCGTAATGCTGCACGGGATTGCACAAATTGTTGGGCCGCAACCGGTAATTGATCGGATGCTTCGAAAGCTGCCAGCGGCAGCAGGGACATCATTAATAGTGTGGTGGGCTGCATGGCGGTTGTTTCCGCAAACGCTACGCCTGCACCATTTTGCGCATACAGAATAATGCCAATGAGGAGGCATGCCAGCACCGTTATCCAGGTGGCGACGGGGCCAATAGCTGAAGCTATTGCGTTGGGAGCAGCGCTGCGGTCTTCTTCCTCTAAGGTGCGGACGCCTGCCTGGTCGGCGGAATCAATAACTGTGTCTAGGCGGCCAGCAACAGCAAGTTCGGGAGCATGATCCATCACGGTGACGACGTCCGCATACAGATCGTGTTCGGCATCTGCACGGGCTTCCTCCGCCTCCGTGTAGGAACGTGCCGATAGCCAGGGTACTAGTATGCCGGAGATCAGCAGTGCAATGGCCATAACAAGTCCGGCCCAAGGAGAGAGAATACTCATCCACACAATGGCCACAATATCCAGTACAAGCGCTACGAAGGCGGGGATAATACCTCGCACAATAAGATCCCCCACTGCGTCAACATCGGCACCGAGACGGGCCAGGAAATCCCCTTTCCGCATGCGTAGTACTACTGTGGGATCTCCCGCAGCTAGATGGTTGTAGATTGTTTCACGAGCATTCACAAGCCCTTTGAGGGCAACATTATGGGAGGCCAGGCGGTCAAGGTAACGGAAAACAGCACGTGATATGCCCAGCGCGCGCACGCATGTCACAGAGAGGGTAATGGCAGCCACCAGAGGCTTCTGCCATGTGCGGGCAATAAGCCAGGCTGATAAACCAGCCAACCCCAACGCAGAGAGAAGGGTGAGGCTCCCCACGACAATGGCGAGAATAACTCGCCACGTATTCATTCGTAGGAGGTCGAAAGCAAGACGAAGTTCTTTCACTGTCCCTCCTCCCTATCACGCCGGTGAACATTCACAACGGTGTCCGCTGCCTGCAGTAATTTGTCGCGGTGGCCCACAATGAGGATCGTGTCCCCAGCGGCGGCACGTTCCCGCAGTCTGGCGATAACGCGGTCTTCGGCCTCCCCGTCAAGGTGAGCGGTGGGTTCGTCCAAAAGTATGACGTGGCGGGTAGTGTCGGCAAGAGTGCGTGTGAGTGCTAGACGCTGCCGCTGTCCCAGGCTGAGGCCTATACCACCGGAGCCAAGCCAGGTATCGTAGCCGTCAGGTAATTGCTCGATAACGTGGTTAAAGCCTGTTTGCTGGGCAGCCTGCACAATGGCATCGGTTATATTCCCTGCAGAAGGATCTGTAGAAGGACCTGCAGAGCGTCCTATAGAAGTTACGGATCCTAGCAGATTGTCGCGGACAGTACCGGCAATAATGGCCGGCCGCTGTGGTAGCCAACTCATGTGCTCCCACAAGTACTCGGTGGGAATGTTGCGTACTGGGTGCCCATCGATAAGGACTGTTCCGTGTATTCCGGAGTCTTCTGGCATCATGCCGGGCATTCCTAGGATGGTTAAGAGGCTTGTGGATTTGCCAACACCGTTAGCACCCGTCAGAACAGTAATATGGCCAGGTTCGGCAGTAAATGAAAGCTGGTAGGGGGCATAGCCGCCACGCGAGGTAATAGTGAGGTCCGTGACGTCAATGCGGCTAGCCGGGGAAAGTGCAGCAGGCTCTCGTTCAACAGAGTCTGGTTCGTGCTGTGTCTTTTCTTCGGCTAGGGCAATAGCTGTGAAGGCGCGATCGGCAGCATATTGGCCGTCTTCGGAATCGTGGAATTTGGATCCCACAGTGCGCAGTGGTTTATAGACTTCCGCCACAAGAATGAGCACAAAAATAGCGTTAAAAAGGGGAACTTCCCCGGTGTATCCCATCAAGCGAAAACCAAGCTCTACGGCGACGAGGGCAACGCAGAGAGTGGAGAGAAGTTCTAGTACTGCACTGGAGAGGAAGGCAATACGCAGCGACGCCATGGTGGCATTGAAGTGTTCCTGGCCAATTCGGCGAACAGTGCGGGCGGGGCCTTTCTCCCTCCCCAGGGAAATTAATGTAGGCAGGCCAGCCACAAGATCCAGCAGAGTACTAGAGAGTGTCTTCATGGATTCAAGGTGACGCCGGGTGCGTTCCTCGGTAAGTTTGCCAACAAGGATCATGAAGATGGGGATAAGCGGGATAGTAATAGCGATAATGACGGCGGAACGCCAGTCGGCGCACAGAATAGCTATCCAGGTGAGGGGGCTGACGGTAACAGCCAGCATGAGGGCCGGAATGTAGCTGATGAGGTAGGTGGGGAGCCCGTCGAGGCCAGAGGTAGCGACGGTGCGGAGTTCGTCGCGGTGGGCGGCCAGCACTCGAGGGTTGGTGTGGCGGGCCGCGCGCAGGAGGGAAAGTCGGAGGTCGAGGACGACGCGTCCAGCAGCGCGGTGTGCGTACCGGTCTTGTACCCATCCGGTGACGGCGCGCAGCACAATCATTGCCGCGAGGAGGCTAAGTTCTAGCGCCCAGTCGCTGATGTGGCGGTGTGTGGGCTGGGTGATAATTCCGGCAGTGACACGCGCAATGCACCAGGCCACCACAATCATTTGTGTGGCAATAAGAACGCCGACAACGACCGAGAGAACCAGGTATCTGCGGGCGCTTCGGGAAGCTTTCCACAGCCGTGGATCAATAGGTGGTTGTCGGCGTTCTTGTGTTTTTTTCACAGGTTAAAGGCTACCTAATTTTTCCGTTAGGCGGCCGCTTCTAGACCAAGTCCGTCAGGGATAAGAGCCGTGGTCAGGCGCTTGCGGAAGACCCAGAAAGTCCAGGCCTGGTAAGCGATGACAATAGGCGTCATAATGCCGGCGGCGATGGTCATGACCTTCAGCGTGTAGTGGCTGGAGGAGGCGTTGTAGATACTGAGCGAGAAGCCACCCTCCAGTGTGCTCGGCATGAGGTACGGGTAGAGGGAGCCGAACAGCAGCAGGACAACACCGGCAATGGTGAGGCACATGAGGCCGAAGGAGACAGCTTCCTGCCCACGCCAGGCCAGCACTACAGCCACGATGAGGGCAACTGCGGCGATAGCCAGGGCCGCCCACGTCCAGCCTTTACCGTGCGCCAGCTGGGTCCACAGGCCGAACGCAGCCACCACAATGATGGTGGGGATAGCGACATAGCGAACAGCCTTCAGTGCGGACTCGCGCACAATTCCTTCGGTTCGCAGCGCCAGGAATACTCCACCGTGCAGTGTGAACAGCAGCAGAGTAGCCAGGCCACCGAGAATGCCGTAGGGGTTCAGTAGGCCCCACAGGGAAGTGAGAACATTCTTGTCTGCGTCGATTTCAACGCCTTCCACAATGTTGGCGAAAGCCACACCCCAGAGGAGTGCCGGTAGCAGGGAACCGACGAAGAATCCAATATCCCAGGCCTTGTGCCAGCCTTTAGATTCAATCTTGCCGCGGAACTCAATGGAGACGTTGCGCCAGATGAGGGCCAGCAAGATAAGGAAGAGTGCTAGATAGAAGCCGCTAAATAAGGTTGCGTACCATTGCGGGAAGGAGGCGAAGAGGGCACCACCACCGGTGAGTAGCCACACTTCATTGCCATCCCAGTGCGGACCGACCGTGTTGAGAACAACACGACGCTTCTTTTCTTGCACTTCAGGATTATCGTGACGGGACACGAACGGTGCCAAAATACCAACGCCGAAGTCAAAGCCTTCTAGCACGAAGTAGCCGAAGAAGAGGACTGCGACTAGAACAAACCACGTGATTTGCAAACCCATGTCAGTAACCTCCTCTTAGTAGGCGAAGGAGAGCGGAGTGGGGTCCCCGTTCTCGTCGTGAGCGTAGTCGGGATAGCCGTCGTTATCGTCGTCCTTAAACTCAGGCAGTGGCTCCTTGTCAGCTGGCCTTAGGCCCACAGCTGTGTAGCGACGCATGAGGTAGAACCAGACAACGGCGAGGATGAGATAGACCAGGGTGAACCCAATGACGGAAATCCACACTTCATGGGGTGCCAGCGGGGACACAGCCTCGTCTACGGTGAGGTGAATACGCGGATCTCCAGAGGGGTTCGGGTGGACAATCCAGGGTTGGCGTCCCATCTCCGTCATAATCCATCCAAGAGCGTGGCCGATGAAGGGGAAGGGCAAGCAGAAGACAGCGAAACGCTCGAAGTGTTTGCTGCTTGGCATCTTGCCCTTACTGGTAACGACAAGCCCAATAATGGCGAGGATAAGGCTGAAGACACCCATTGCGATCATAAGGCGGAAGCACCAGTAGGTGACGAGGATATTGGGGCGATAATCACCGGGCCCATACATCTTCTCGTACTTGTGTTGGAGGTTTTCAATGCCTTCCACGGTAACACCGGAGGTCTTACCGTCGATGAGCCACGAGAGCATACCGGGAATACCCATGATCTCATCGGCATTCTCGCAGTTATTCCCGGGGGCTTTGGAGAGGAGGGAAAGGTTGGGGTCTGTTTCAGTCTTGCAGAGAACTTCCGCAGAGGCGGCCTTCATGGGCTGATCGTCAAATACCCACTGCATTTGGTAGTGACCGGAAACAATAACAAGAATTCCGGAGATGATCATGACGAGAAGACCCAGACGGAACGCCGGACGGAAAACCGTTTCGGCGTCTTTTATGGTGTGTGCACCAATAGAGTCTTTGGCGGCCTTCTTGGCAGCTTTCTTAGCAGCCTTATCTGTAGCTTTCTCTACCGCACTACCCTCTGCGACGTTGCTTTGGAGAAGAGTGTTCTGTGCGGGATTGTTCTGGGAATAGTTTCGCACAATGCGGGACATCCACCATCCGGCAATACCGGCCACGAACGTAGCGGAAAGCAGGAAGGATGCGGAAATAACGTGGGCGAAGGCGAGCAGGCCCGCGGGGTTACCAAGTAGTTTCCCGAAGTCAACGAGTTCGGCACGTCCTGTTTCTGGGTTGTATTCGGCTCCAACTGGATGCTGCATGAAGCCGTTAGCGGTAATAATCCAGAAAGCTGAGATATTGGTTGCTAGTGCAAATGCCCAGGCAGACGCCAAGTGGGCTTTGCGCGATAGGCGACCCCAGCCGAAGATCCAGAGTCCTAGGAAAGTGGACTCTAGGAAGAACGCCATGAGGCCTTCGAAAGCGAGCGGTGCACCGAATACGTCACCGACATAGGCAGAATACCCGGACCAGTTCATGCCGAACTGGAATTCCTGCACGATGCCAGTTGCGACACCGAGGGCAAAGTTGATGACCATCAACTTACCGAAGAATTTGGTAGCGCGGTACCATCCCTCCTTCTTCGTACCCATCCAGATGGATTGCATAATAGCGACAAGGACCGTAAGGCCCAGCGTCAATGGTACGAAGATGAAGTGATAGACCGTCGTGATCCCGAATTGCCACCGGGATAGGTCTAAAACATCCATTGAAGCGACTCCGTTTTGCGTGGCATTGCTGCCATTGCGGTGATCCCGATAGTTCTCGGGCCTAAGCCTAACTTAACAGGACAGCCAGCTAGGGTGAACCTGAATGAGACAGACTGTCGCATTATTTGCCATAAAAATCCGTTGTAATAATGGAATTATTTTTTCGATTTATTAAAGACCGTATGTGACCGGCATTTATAGTGGCATCGATCACAATTTATAAGTCTGGTTAATGACATAATTTGGCAATATCGTGGCAAAAATAGACTACCCCCAAACGGGGGTAATTTATCCTAAAATGTCACGATAACAACATATATTCTTAATCATGACCACCAGCTATCAATTCCCCCAGGGTGTGCCCACATCCACTCACCCCACCGCATCCACCTGGCATTGCGGAGACCCCTTCGCAGAACAACGCGCCGCCCACGACACAGGCGTCCTCATCGATCTACGCCACCTTTCCGTACTACACGTTGCCGGAGAAGATGCCCCCAGCTGGCTACACTCACTACTCGCCCAAAAAGTAGTCGATATGCCTGTCCTCTCCCCCACCCACAGCGAACTGCGGCACGCCTACATCCTGGATGCCCACGGACACATTTGTGAAGAATGCTGGGTGGCCCGCACACCCGACGGTTACTTCCTTGCCACCCCCAGAGAACATCGAGATTCTCTCCAGGAGTACCTCACCAGCATGGTGTTTTGGTCAAACGTCACTGTTACCACAACCGACGACAGCGTATGCGCAATTGTTAACACTGCTGCCACCGATACTGCTGCCACGTCGCAGCCGCTCCTCTCCCCCGCTGTCTCCGCACTACTAGACAGCAAGCACGTCATTACCGCCCAAGGTTGCCCACGCGGGATCCCCACTGCACTGCTATATATTCCTCCCACTACTGACTGTGCTTCCCTCGTCAACGAGCTATGTGCTACTGGCCTTACCACTACTGGTAAGTGGACGTGGGACGCGCTGCGCTGCGCAGCAGGTCTCCCAGAGATAACAACAGACATGGACGACAAATCCCTTCCCCATGAATATAACTCTGTGGGGGAACCGGATACGGGTGCCGGCGCCTCCGTCACAAAGGGGTGCTACCGCGGCCAGGAGACTGTCGCCAAGATTCATAATGTTGGTTTGCCGCCACGTCGCCAAATTGTTCTTCTTCTTGATGGCTCCTCCGAAGTGCGTCCCGTTCCTGGCACTGATCTCTATGCGGATGCCGATTATCGCAAGTCTGTGGGACGTATTGGTACGGTTGTCGATCATTGGGAATATGGCCCACTGGCATTGGGATTAGTTCGCCGCACTATTGAAGATTCTCAAGAACTTTTCTGGAAAACAGATGAAGATGCAGGTAAAGCCTCTATTATGGGGGAATTATCGGTTCATCCTGATGGGCATAGGGCAGGTAGAGAGGCTGTTCAGAGCTTCCGCTCATCAGCAAGACACAGGAACTTATGAGGAACTTCTCACGTCAAGAAAGAATTTTGACAGGAAAACCGGTATCCTAGTTGCCAGGACCATACGTAGAAACATTCGGTGACTCACAAAAGTGAGAGCCATCCACATTTCAAGGGGGTCAGGCCATGGGCCGCGGCCGTGCCAAGGCGAAGCAGGCTAAAGTTGCTCGCCAGTTGAAGTACAACTCTCCTGAGACTGATTTTGAGAGCCTCCAGCGTGAGCTGTCTGGCTCGTCATCTGATGAAGATGATCGTTACGTCGACAGGTGGGCGGATGAGTACGATGACGTTGAAGACGAGGATCCGTACAAGAAGTACGAAGACTGGAAGTGACCAGCTTCGCACTGAGTGTTTCCATTCCACTCTTTCGCGATAACGCGTATCTCTACCGCACTCAACGATATATAAATACGTCAAGGGAGCCCCACTAGCAGTGGAGCTCCCCTTTCGTGCTATTTATTCAGCTGTTTATATTTGCCTGTCCATTGACAGTATGAAAGCTAAAAACGCGGATAGCTACCATGGAGGGTTGCTCGCGGCATACTAGCATCGTCCGCAGCGCGAACCTCTCCCAGTACCCACGAGTCAATATGACGGGCGGTCAGTACTGCCATTGCTCGATCTGCATCTTCGGGGGCAACAACAGCGACCATACCGATACCCATATTGAATGTCTGTTCCATATCGGCAATTTCAACGTGTCCTTCCTTTTGGATGACACGGAAAACTGCGCCTGGTGTCCAGGTGGCGCGGTCCAGATCAGCAGTGAGTCTTTCTGGAATAACTCGTGCCAGGTTCCCTGCTAATCCACCGCCAGTAACGTGGCAGAATGTACGCACCTGGGCTTCCGCCATAACAGCCAGGCAGTCTTTGGCATAGATATAGGTGGGTTCCAGCATTTCTTCACCCACGGTACGGCCGAACTCTTCCACATGCGCATCCAGGGGAAGACCAGCCATATCAAGCAGTACTTTACGGGCAAGTGAGTAACCATTGGAGTGTAGGCCACTGGACGCCATAGCGATGCATACGTCGCCGGCCTTCACGCGATCGGGTCCAAGGACCTCTGCAGCCTCTACGACGCCAACACCGGTGGCTGCCATATCAAACTCGTCTGGTGCCATAAGGCCTGGATGTTCAGCAGTTTCACCACCGAGCAACGCACAGCCGGACTTCACGCAACCGTCCGCGATACCTGCAACAAGCTGGGCGACTTTTTCAGGCACAACATGGCCAATGGAAATGTAATCCTGCAGGAAGAGGGGTTCTGCGCCGCAGACAACAAGGTCATCTACAACCATAGCGACAAGATCGAGACCAACCGTGTTGTAGACACCCATTTGGCGGGCAATATCAATCTTGGTGCCAACACCATCAGAGGAGGCTGCGAGCAGCGGCTCCTTGTACTGGGTACCCAGCGCAAAAAGGCCAGCGAAGCCGCCAAGTCCGCCGCGCACCTCCGGGCGAGTAGCTTTCTTGGCGAGCGGGGCGAAAAGCTCTACAGCTTTATCGCCTGCTTCAATATCGACACCAGCTTGGGCGTAGGACATCCCTTTCGATTGGGGGTTTTCCACACTCATGAGACACTCACTTCTTTACTGCGGGGTGTTGGTGATCTGTTCTTCGGGTTCTACCAGGTCCAGCAGATCATCTGGAACCTCAGTATCGGAAGCCACCACACAGTTTGCGCCCTCCATGTGCAGGAGCGGCTTCACCAGTGGGTTTTCCGGTGGGAGTTTAATGGGGTACTGCCCGTCAAAGCAGGCACAGCACATTTCACAAGCAGGCTGACCAGTGGCTTCCACCATTGCCTCCTGTGAAACATACCCGAGGGAATCAGCACCAATTGCCCGGCGCACACCCTCCAGCATGTCGTCTGTATCATCAACGCCGTTGGCAATGAGTTCTGCCGGAGACGCAAAATCGATGCCATAGAAGCATGGCCATTTGACGGGTGGGGAGGCAATACGAACGTGTACTTCAGCAGCTCCGGCTTCCCGCAGCATACTGACCAGTGCGCGCTGTGTATTACCGCGCACAATGGAGTCATCCACAACCACTAGGCGTTTACCGCGGATAACTTCACGTAGCGGGTTAAGTTTTAGACGAATACCCAGTTGGCGGATAGTTTGCGAGGGCTGAATGAACGTACGGCCCACGTAGGAGTTCTTGGTAAGTCCTTGCGCGAAGGGAATACCTGATTCTTGTGCATAGCCGACTGCTGCCGGCATTCCTGATTCGGGGACGGGGATAACAAGATCACCATCGCAGGGGTGTTCCTTCGCTAGCCGCCGCCCAATTCCCACACGTGTGCTGTTCACAGAATGCCCGTTAAGGTATGAATCTGGACGCGCCAGGTAGACGTGCTCAAAAATACAGCGCGCGTGCCGGGGTTCCGCGAAATGCCGAGAATGCACTCCAGAAGCATTAATGGTGACGAACTCGCCTGGCTCAATATCGCGCACGTAGGAGGCGCCCACAATATCCAGGGCACAGGTTTCAGAGGCGATAACCCAGCCACGCTCCAACCGCCCAAGACTTAATGGGCGTACTCCGTAGGGGTCACGTGCGGCATAGATAGTGTCGTTATCACACATGACGAAGCAGTAGGCACCCTCTACTTTGGGAAGGAGATGCAGGGCAGCGTCTTCTAATCCATGCTTGACAGCAGTGTGTGCGAGAAGAGATGCCACAATGTCCGTGTCGGATGTACACCCATCCAGTTCGTTTTCCGACATAATGCCAAGCTGGATAGCGCGGCGTAACAGCGCAGTGGTGTTGACGAGATTACCGTTATGGGCCAACGCTACACCCGTATCCTCTCCCATGGAGCGGAACATAGGTTGAGCGTTTTCCCAGGTAGATGCACCTGTGGTGGAGTAGCGAGTGTGCCCAATAGCAACATTTCCCTGCATGGCCTGCAAGGTTTGTTCATCGAATACTTGGTTAACCAGGCCAAGGTCTTTGAAGACGATGGTTTGTTGGCCGTCACCCACGGCGATGCCGGCGGCTTCCTGCCCACGGTGTTGGAGGGCAAAGAGGCCATAGAATGTTAACTTTGCAACTTCTTCCTCGGGAGCCCACACTGCGAAGACGCCACATTCCTCGCGTGGTTTCTGCTCTCCTAGGTCATCCAAGGGGCTGCTCATGGTACTTATCGTACCTTTCTTGGTAGTCGTCTCGTTAGTTACTCATTAGTTAGTCAGTTGGCACACGTGGGCACAATGGGTAGCCAGTGCGCGATCTCTCCGGCACGACTTCCCGAAGCGCTGAGGTGGAGGGGAATGGCATCTTCCCAACATTCCTGGCCGGTGACCAGCCGCAGCCACGTGTGCGGGTCAGTTTGCACCACATTGGGCGGGGTGCCGCGTGTATGACGGGGCCCGTCAATGCACTGCACGGCGACGAAGGGAGGGATACGAACTTCCACACTGCGGCCGGGAGCGATCTCGGCAAGCGTGCGGGCGGATCCGCGTACAGCTTCCGCAATAGCACTGTAGCGGGAGTCTGAGCGTGGCGGCACGGCGGCGCCGTCATCCTCTATCCAGGGCAGGATACTAAGGATGACGGCGCGTAATTCCGCTGGTGACGGGGCCGTGCGTGACACAGTTACTTAAGCGTGTGCGAACAGAGTGGGGAGGGTACCTTCCCATGCCTGGCGCAAATCTTCTAGCTTCTCGGCGAACTGTCCTTGGACGGTCACGGTGGCGGATTCTTCCACAACACCAATGCGCGTGCAGGGCAGACCGGACTTTTCCACCTGCGCAGTGAAGGCGTCTTCCTGGTCGCGTGGGACGGCAACGAGAATACGGCCCGCAGATTCGGAGAAGAGCTCTACGAACGGGTCAGTACCCTCCGGCAGGGTGATGGTAACACCCACATTGCCGCCGAGGGCGGATTCAATAACCGCCTGGGCAAGTCCACCTTCGGAGAGGTCATGAGCGGCGGAGACGGTGCCAGTCTTGGCCGCTTCCACCATGAACTCGGCGAGTTTCTGCTCGTGGTCAAGATCAACCTGCGGGGGAACACCACCGAGGTGCTGGTGCATGGTCTTGGCCCAGATGGAACCGTCGAATTCATCCTTGGTTTCGCCCAGCAGGAAGATGCTTTCCATGGGTTGGGACCCGAAAGCGGTACCGATAGCGTCATCAACATTGTCGATAACACCCAGGACACCGGCAAGCGGAGTCGGCAGGATGGAGGTATTGCCGGTCTTGTTGTAGAAGGAGACATTACCGCCGGTGACGGGCACACCGCAGTGGGCGCAGGCGTCAGCCAGGCCGTGGACGGCTTCTTTGAACTGCCACATAATGGCGGGTTCTTCCGGGTTACCGAAGTTCAAGCAGTTGGTGACGGCGACGGGGCGGGCACCGGTGGCGGCAACGTTGCGGTAGGCTTCCGCGAAGGCTAGCTGGGCGCCGGTGTAGGGGTCCAGGTAGGTGTAGCGGCCGGAGGCGTCGGTTGCGAGGGCGATGCCGCGTCCGGTGTTTTCGTCGATGCGGAGAACACCAGCGTCGGCGTTTTCTGCCTCAATGGTGTTGCCACGGACGTAGCGGTCGTACTGTTCCACGATGAATCGGCGGGAGCAGAGGTCTTCGCAGGCGAGCATCCGGTAGAGGGTGTCGCGGAGTTCCTCGGGGCTGGTCGGGCGGGCCAGGCTGACGCTGGTGTCTGCTTTCACAGCGTCCTGCCAGTCGGGGTATTCGATGGGACGGTTGTAGACGGGGCCCTCGTGGGCGATGGTGTGGGCGACGGCGTCCACAACGGTTTCCCCGTGCCAGTCGATAACCAGGTGGTCGCCATCGGTAACTTCACCGATAACGGTGGCCTGTACATCCCACTTCTTGCAGATGTCCATGAAGGCATCCACATTTTCGGGGGTGACGACGGCGCACATGCGTTCCTGGGATTCGGAGGAGAGGACCTCGGCGGGGGTCATGCCCTTGGCGCGCATGGGAACCTTGTCGAGGTCAACGTGCATACCGCCGTCGCCGGCGGCAGCCAGTTCAGAGGTGGCGCAGGAGAGTCCGGCACCGCCCAGGTCCTGGATGCCCACAACAATGTTGGCGTGGTAGAGGTCAAGGCAGCATTCGATGAGGACCTTCTCTGCGAAGGGGTCGCCTACCTGGACGGAGGGGAGTTTCTTGTGGGATTTAGCGCCAGTCTCTGCGGAGCTGTCGTCGAAGGTTTCGGAGGCAAGGACGGAAACGCCGCCGATGCCATCGAGTCCGGTGGCGGAGCCGAAGAGGATAACCTTGTTGCCTTTACCGGAGGCGAAGGCCAGGTGGAGGTCGTCTACACGCATGGTGCCCACGCAGAGAGCGTTCACCAGTGGGTTACCGGCGTAGGTTTCGTCAAAGACGGTTTCGCCACCGATGTTGGGGAGGCCTAGGCAGTTGCCGTAGCCGCCCACACCAGCGACAACGCCGGGGAGGACACGTTTGGTGTCCTTGGCGTCGGAGGGGCCGAAGCGGAGTTGGTCCATGACGGCGACGGGGCGGGCGCCCATGGCCATAATGTCGCGGACGATGCCGCCCACACCGGTGGTGGCACCCTGGTAGGGCTCCACGTAGGAGGGGTGGTTGTGGGATTCCACTTTGAAGGTGACGGCCCAGTCGTCACCGATGGAGATAACGCCGGCGTTCTCGCCGATACCGGCGAGTAGGTTCTTGCGCATGTCCTCGGTCATTGTTTCACCGAAGTATCCCAGGTGAACTTTGGAGGACTTGTAGGAGCAGTGCTCGGACCACATGATGGAGTACATGGCGAGTTCTGCGTCGGTGGGGCGACGGCCGAGGATTTCGCGAATGCGGAGGTACTCGTCTTCTTTCAGGCCGAGTTCTTTCCAGGGCTGTTCCAGGTCGGGGGTGGCTGCCGCGTAGGCAACGGTATCAAGCTGCTGTTCAGACATCTCTCATCAATCCTTTCCGGTGGGGACGCTAGACCGAAAGGACGGCGTCGAGGGCGGACTTAAACATGATGAGGCCGTCCGCAGTGGGGCCAGTCATCGTGTCGATGGCATGTTCAGGGTGCGGCATAAGGCCCACAACGCGACCGTTTTCGGAGCACACACCAGCAATGTCATTGATAGAACCATTGAGGGTTTGGTCAGCGTAGCGGAACACAACGCGTCCCTCATCTTCCAGCATCTTCAAGGTGTCGGGTTCGGCAACGTAGCGGCCTTCCCCAGACTTCAAGACGACGGTCATGATGTCGCCTTTAGCGAAGCGATTAGTCCAGGCAGTTTCCGCATTGCACACTTCGAGAGGCTGCACACGGCAGATGAAGCGGCGATCCTGGTTGCGGGTGAGGGCACCGGGGAGGAGACCAGATTCGGTGAGGATCTGGAAACCGTTGCAGATACCTAGAACAGGCATGCCTTTCTTGGCAGCCTCCACCACTTCCCGCATGACGGGGGCGTGGGAGGCGATAGCGCCACAGCGGAGGTAGTCGCCGTAGGAGAAACCTCCCGGGACGACAACTGCGTCAACATTGTTGAGGTCGGAGTCGGCGTGCCACAGGGACACGGCTTCGGCTCCAGCATATTCCACAGCACGGGCAGCATCGACATCGTCGAGGGTGCCCGGGAAAGTAATTACACCAACTCGGGTCGCCATTGTGCTACTTCGCCTCGTTCTCCACGCGACGAACGACATACTCCTCAATAACCGTATTGGTGAGGAGGCTCTGCGCGATCTCATCGAGCTGCTCATCGGTTACACTGTCAGCTACTTCTAGCTCGAAGTGCTTACCTTGGCGAACATCGTCAAAACCTTCATATCCCAGGCGCTTAATTGCACCCAGAATGGCTTTACCCTGGGGATCCAGGATTACCGGCTTGATCGTCACATCGACTACTACGCGAGCCACGCTTTTCTCCTCTTAATGGGCGTCACGGGGACCTTGAAAATACAAGGATTCATGCACATTCTACCCTGCAGAAGCCGGTTTTTATAATGCTAAAGCCCTGTTTGCGAGAGCATCCACGCCAGTTCAAAAGCGATCTCACGCCATTGCGCATAACGCCCCGACACTCCCCCATGCCCAGCATTCATTTCTGTCTTCAACAAAATCTCATGCTTCGTCACTGGCCCTGCCACAGCACGCAGTTTCGCCACCCACTTCGCTGGCTCCACATACAGCACACGAGTGTCATTGAGGCTCGTCGTCGCCAGGATCGCCGGATACTCCTGCGCGGTGACGTTCTCGTAGGGGGAATAGCTGGCCATCACATCATAGATAGCGGGATCGTGTAGCGGGTCGCCCCACTCGTCCCACTCGATGACGGTCAGCGGTAGCTCCGGCATCAACATACTGGTAAGCGGATCCACAAAAGGCACATCCGCTTCAATTGCGGCGAAACGATCCGGGGCCATATTCGCCACCGCACCCATCAGAAGGCCACCGGCAGAACCACCATTAGCCACCATCTGTGCGGGTGTCGTGTATCCTTCCGCAATCAGATAATCGGCGCAGGCGATGAAATCGGTAAACGTATTCGGTTTCTTCTCCAACTTGCCATCGTCATACCAGCGGCGGCCCATCTCGCCACCACCCCGCACATGCGCAATAGCAAGCGCCATACCGCGATCCAGATAACTCAGGCGCGGCACAGAAAAACCTGGGTCGCGTGAATCCTCATAGGATCCATAGCCGTAGAGCAGCAACGGTGCTGGGGTGGGACGGTAGGGATCCTCCCCATGCGTACCTTTTCGGGCGATGAGGGAGATGGGGATGCGTTCGCCGTCACTGGCCGTTGCCCACAAACGTTTCTGCTCGTAGCGGGAAGGATCATAGCCACCCTGTACTTCCGCCTGCTTCCGAATAATGAGCGCACCATCGGACAGACGATAATCAGCTACCGTTGGCGGAGTAATAAAAGAACCGTAGGAAAGACGCAACAGTGGTGCGGCCGGCTCCGGGTTAGCGTGGATACCAATGTTGAAAAGCTCCTCCCCCACATCAATATCCTGCATTTCTCCACAAAGATCGACGAGGGTCTCCCCTGGTTTCACTGCCCGTTCCGTATCCAGGAAGATGAGCCCCAGACGTGGCAATGCTTCTTTCCGGTATGACACTGCCAGATAGCCGGTGAAGGCGTCCACATCCTCAATCCGCACGGCGTCATCATGGGGAAGTAACTGGGGTAGTTCGTTGAGGGAGTTGAGGTTACTCAACTGCCACGTATCAGAAAGTGCAACACACGAATTAGGGCCACTCGCATTATGGACAACCACGAAGCCATCCCGCTCTGGCAAGGTGCCGGTAGCGGGCAAAGTGAAGTGGTCAAGCCCGTACTCGATGCCCTCCTCGCGGGGGCGTACACACTGGAATTCCCCGGCGGGGTCGTCCGCATCCAAGAACCATAATTCTGTAGTGATCTTGGAGGAGACAGCAATAGTGAAATACTTTTCATCACGAGTAGAACCCATGCCCACCCAGTAGCGTTCATCGGGTTCATAGAAAATACGCACATCGGCGGCAGGGTCCGTACCGAGCTGGTGACGCCATACCGAGTCGGGCCGCCAAGCCTCATCAACACGCTGGTAGTAGAGGTAGTCACCATCATTGGACCATTCCACCCCGGCAGCGATAGTGGTGATGACGTCAGGAAGCTGCTCCCCCGTCTGAAGATCCCGTATGTGGAGGGTGTAGCGCTCATTACCAACAGTGTCGGTAAGGTACGCCAAATAGCGGCCATCCCTGGTAACACTGGCTCCACCTAACGCAAAGAAGTCCGTGCCGTCGGCAAGCTCATTACAGTCCAGGAGAATTTCTTCTCCCTCTATCGGTTTCCCGGGGGTAAGCTGCGGCGGTTCCCACGCATCTGGTGCCGTCACCGGCTTGGCGGGCAGGCGGCACACCACACTATAGGCTTTACCTTCCTGCGTGCGCGCGTAATGCCACCAGTTTTTATGCCGTGTGGGGACGGAGAGATCAGTTTCTTTAATGCGTCCACGGATCTCCTGGAAAATCTTTTCCTGCAACGGCTTCAGATCGGCAGTCTGTTGCTCGGTGTAGGCGTTTTCCGTCTCCAAGTAGCTGATTGTTTCCGGATTATCCTTGTCGCGCAACCATTCATAGTCGTCAACAAAACGACGGCCGTGGTACTCGCGTACCTGTGGATGGCGTGGAGCTATAGGAGGTGTCAGCGGGGCGGTGTGAGTTTCTGAGCTCACACCGGAATTGTGTGGAGTGGTCACGTGGTTTCTTTGCGGGTAGTTGTTGGAGTTGTGTTAGAGTGCGCTACCTGGCCAATCGGCAAAACTCTTGCCGGAGATCTTCTCATAGGCCTCAATGTAGCGGGCGCGGGTAGCCGCGATAACATCTGCTGGCAGTGCTGGGGGTTGAGTGTCGCTTGTTCTGTCCCAACCGGAGGCGGGGCTAGTGAGCCAGTCACGCACATACTGCTTATCGAAGCTGGGCTGAACTTTGCCCTCACAGTACTCGTCAGCAGGCCAGTAGCGGGAGGAGTCCGGGGTGAGAACTTCGTCACCAATAACCAGTGTGCCGTCCTTATCGCGGCCAAACTCGAATTTAGTATCGGCCAGGATAATGCCGCGTTCTTTCGCCACAGTGGCAGCCTGCGTATAGATCTTGAGGGTGTCGGCTTTCAGTTCCTCCGCCAGATCTTTGCCGACCATGTCAGCAACCTGTGCCAGGGAAACGTTTTCGTCATGCTCCCCTAGTTCTGCTTTCGCCGCGGGGGTAAAGATTGGTTCCGGCAGCTGGCTAGATTCCACCAGTCCAGCCGGAAGATCCACGCCGCACACCTGCTGAGTAGCCTTGTAGTCGATAAGGCCCGAGCCGGTGAGGTAGCCACGGGCAACGCATTCCACCGGCACCATGTCCAGTTTCTTGCACACCATGGCGCGACCCAGCACTTCTGCAGGAATACGCTCGTCTTCCGGACCGCCGGCAAGGTGGTTGGGGAAGTCGATAATGTCGAAGAAGTGGAAGCTCATGGCGGTGAGCACACGGCCTTTGTCGGGAACTGGAGTACTCAAGATCCAGTCATAGGCGGAGATGCGGTCGGTGGCGACCATCAGTAGCGTGTCATCGTCAATTTCGTACAGTTCGCGGACTTTACCAGCAGAAAGGTGCTTGTAATCGGAAAGTTGAGGGCGCATAGTGGATGCCTACTCTCTCGAGTTATGAAACGGGGTTATGGGAAGGTTATGGAATGGGGGGATGGGCAGCCTAGAGAATCTCGCCGGGCTGGTAGGCTGCTTCCTCTGGGTAGCGCTTAACCCACTGGTCGACCTTGGCAATAACGCGCTGTACCTGGCTGGGTGCAGCACCAATAAAGGCTTCTTTATCTGCCAGTGTCTCTTCTAGTTCTTCCTTGCTCAGAGGGATCCGGTCGTCGGCGGCAAGACGCTCCAGGAGATCCTGCTCACCACCGTTTTCACGCATGTTGAGGGCAACAGCCACAGCGTTTTCCTTAATGGCTTCGTGGGCTTGTTCACGGCCCACACCCTTACGCACACAAGCCATAAGCACTTTAGTTGTGGCCAGGAACGGCAGATAGCGGTGGAGTTCATTATTAATGACGGCCGGGTAGGCGCCGAACTCTTCCAATACAGTGAGGAAGGTTTCAAACATGCCGTCCAGGGCGAAGAAGGCATCTGGTAGAGCCACGCGACGAATGACGGAGCAGGATACGTCACCTTCATTCCACTGGTTGCCCGCCATATCGGCAACCATGGTGGAGTAGCCGCGCAGGATCACCTGGAAACCACACACACGCTCGCAGGAGCGGGCGTTCATCTTGTGTGGCATGGCTGAGGATCCCACCTGGCCCGGCTTGAAGCCTTCTGTGACAAGTTCCTGGCCAGCCATAAGGCGGATAGTGGTGGCAAGGCTGGCGGGCGCGGCACCCAGTTGAACGAGGGCGGTAAGGACGTCATAGTCCAGAGAACGTGGGTAGATCTGGCCGACGGAATCCAAGACAGTGGAAAATCCCAGGTGTTCGGCAATACCTCTCTCCATGTCGCGGAGTTTAGCTTCATTACCATCGAGGAGGTCAAGCATGTCTTGACTGGTTCCCATGGGGCCTTTAATGCCGCGCAGGGGGAACGTATCAATCAGATGATCCACACGATCAATGGCCACCAGCATTTCGTCTGCGGCAGAGGCGAAGCGCTTGCCCAAGGTGGTGGCTTGGGCGGCTACATTGTGGCTGCGCCCGGTCATGACGAGATCACTGTAAGTGGCGGCCATGTGTGCTAAGCGGGTAACAACAGCAATGGCGCGACCACGGAGAAGTTCCAGGGAACGCTTTATTTGCAGCTGTTCCACGTTTTCGGTGAGGTCACGGCTGGTCATGCCTTTGTGAATCTGTTCGAATCCGGCCAGTGCGCAGAATTCTTCAATGCGGGCTTTCACATCGTGGCGGGTGACGGCTTCACGACGGGCGATGGATGCGAGGTCAACCTTGTTCTTCACAGATTCGTAGGCGACGAGGGCCTCTTCTGCTATCTGGGGGTCACCCACTCCCAGGTCAGTTTGAGCACGGAGAACAGCGATCCAGAGCTCTCGCTCCATGATGATCTTGTGCTCGGCACTCCACAACTCCACCATCTCGGGGGAGGCGTAACGGTTGGCTAGGACATTCGCGATTCGCGGCTTCTGCATCTTTTCCACGCCTCCTATTATGCCCGCTCCACAAATATGCAGACAACAGTGGCGCCGATGTTAAAACATCGGCGCCACTGATACGTCACTATATAAGCCACTGAATAGCTATATGTAGTTCCCTACACAGAGTTTTATTACTGTGTTTTATTACTCTGGCTCCTCTACATTTTCTGCATGGAGTGAGCGATCTGTTTGCCGCGCGTGGGATAGTTCGTAATGAACCCGTCCACACCAGCCGTAATCAGGTTACGCATCGCTTCTTCAGAATCCACAGTGTAGGGCACAACCTTCAAACCAGCCGCGTGTGCACGTGCACAAAGCGTTGCATCGGCGTAGAGGTTATGTTCACTGCCATAGTCGGGGCTCAGGACTTGCGCGCCCAACTGCTGAGCAGCCTTAATAATGTCTCCGCCTACGCGCAGATAATCAACCGGGCCACTCATGGGTGTGAAAGATACCCAGTGTGCGCGACTGTACAGCATCACCGTAGGGACACTAGGTGAATACTTCCGCACCATTTCTAGCGTGCGCCAGTCGAAAGACTGCAGCATAATGCGGTTTAAGAAACCATGCTTACGGGACGTATCAACAATGGATTTCATTGTCCGATAAGCTTTATCGTCACTATCTTTTACCGGCACTGTCTTCGTTTCAATATTGAAATGTACCGGGTACGTTGCCGTCTTCCGCACCATATCGAAAAGCTCATCAAGGGTGTAGATGGTGGCATTCGGAACTCGGTGAAGAGTGTCCTTATAGTGGCGTTGGAACTTATCGCAGCGGACCGTCCGAAGCTGTTGAAATGTTAGCGACGCAATAGTTTTCCCTACATAGGGGTATGCCGGATCATGGGGAAAAGCCGGTGCCGTATCACGACACTTTTGCGGCTTAATGACCAGATCGTGCCAGATCATTGGCTTCCCATCCTTGGAGAGGTAAATATCCATCTCCAAGGTGGTAACGCCAACTTTAAGAGCATGCGCATACGCCGCCAGCGAGCTTTCTGTATATTCCGCCATTCCACCGCGATGGGCTTGAAGGTCAAAACCATGGGGAAGATTGGACGCTGGATTGGGTGCGGCTTCAGCGGGCACCGCTAATGCCGCCACCATAGTAGCTGCGCATAAAACAGCACTTACCAGTTTTTTCATACTGTATTCTCTCTGCGTTCCTTCTGCGCTTTTCCGTACTCTTTCTACACTATCCCTTAGCAGTTTTGACAGTCCTGGCGGCATACTCCCACCAGATTAGGGAAGAACCTGCGAGCTAGTCCTTCTTAATAGCTTCGCTGTCGCCCTTTTTCAGGGTGAAAGACTTCGGGAGGGAGAGACCCTTATCCTTCATAACCTTGCGCAGCATAGTCGGGTAGTCGGTGATGATACCGTCCGCACCAGCCTCAATCTGCTGGGCAAGCACATCCTTGTTATCGATGGTCCACGGAACGACGCGTAGGCCCTCCTTGTGGGCGGCGTCAATGAACTTCTTATCGGCGACGAGCTTGTAGTCTTTCTGGCCGGGGAGCAAACCGTAGGGGTTGGTGTATCCAGGTGACAGTACCTGCACTCCAAGTTTCTTAGCAGCCTTAATGACATCACCATTGACATCGTCGTAGTTAACGTCACCGGTCCACTTGGAATCCTTCAGCCACGTGGTTTCGTCATAGAGCATGACTAGTGGAACCTCTGGGGCTACATCCTTCATCAGGGGGAAGGTGCGCCAGTCGAAGGACTGAATCATAACCTTGTCTTGGACGCCGGCGTCCTTGACGGCACCCATGATGGCGTCCACGAATTCCTTTGGTTCTGCAGACTTGCTGTGGTCGTCGGCTTCTACCTTGGTTTCAATGTTGTAGTAGATGTCCTTTTCCGCACCGTACTTCTTAACGATGTCGAAAACATCCTTCAGCTGAATCATGCGGTTATCCTTAGCCACTTTCTGGCCGGGGAAATCGGCAAGTTTCTTGTCGCAGCTCAAGGTTTGTAGCTGGGACCAGTTGAGGTTGTGGACGAGCTTACCCACGTAGGGGTACATGTGGTCGTTAGGGGTGGCAGGTGCCGTATCGTGGCACTTCTCAGCTTGGACATCGGGATCGTGCCACACCACGGGGATGCCGTCCTTCGACATCACAATGTCGAGTTCTAGAGTACTAACACCGGTTTCGATAGCATGCCGGAAGGCCTGCGCTGATTCTTCGGTGTTTTCACCGCGCCCACCACGGTGTGCCTGCAAATCAAATCCGTCGGGGAGTCCCTTAATGTGCTTGGCAGAGGCGGATGTAGATGTTGCGGTAGAGGAATCTTCATTATCTCCGGAGTCGTCAGAGCATGCAGCTAGTCCCATTACCAGGGGGATAGTGAGTGCTAAGGTTGCGCTGCGACGCAGCAGAGAATTTTTCATAGTGGATCCTGTTCTATCCTGAAACACTTCTGGCGTTCTATGGCCAACTCGTCTGTCTTCATGGCAGACGTCTTCACCATCATAGGCAGAACCCTCATGAACATTGGTTTACCGTGGAATGAAGATTTCCCCCTTCTCGGCTTTTTGACCAATATCGTAGCGGCTAAAACCACCCTCAAGGTTAATGTGCTCCAAGTATTCGTATGCTTGAGCACGGGCTTTAGCGAGATCCTCACCCTTCCCCACAACCCCTAGCACACGTCCCCCGTTGGAAATATAATTGCCATCGCTATCGCGTGCGGTACCCGCATGAAGGACAACTCCCGGATGTTGCTTCTCAAGCTCCGCCACTCCGCGAATAACGTCGCCCTTGCGAGGCGAAGCCGGATAATTTTCAGCGGCTAGCACAACAACAACAGCTGCACCATCTTCCCACTCCAGCGGCGGCTGCTCCGCAAGAGTACCCGTAGCAATAGAGTGAAGAAGCTGCCCCAGCGGAGTTTTCAGGAGGGAAAGTACCGCCTGTGTTTCTGGATCGCCGAAGCGACAGTTAAATTCCACCACGGCCGGGCCCTCTTTACCCCACGCCAATCCCGCATAGAGAAGACCAGAATAAGGGCACCCCCGCTTCACCATTTCCTTGGCGACGGGCTCGCATATATCTTTCACAATGCGGTCCACTGCATCTTGCGGCAACCAAGGAAGTGGGCAATACGCTCCCATACCGCCCGTATTAGGGCCCTTGTCATTGTCGTAGGCGCGCTTGTGATCCTGCGCTGGGAGGAGAGGAACGACGGTTTCGCCATCAACTAGGCAAAAGAGAGAAATCTCGGGACCGTCTAGATAGCTCTCCACGAGTACTGGATTGCCCGTTTGCAGCACATCATTAACATGCGCGAGAGCTTTCTTGCGGTCTTCGGTTACAACAACGCCTTTACCTGCTGCCAGACCGTCATCTTTGACCACCCAGGTAGGGCCAAAATGGTCGAGTACTTCGTTAATAACTGCATCGGAGGGGGCAGCTACGCCTTCTGGATCACTGGCAATGATTTCTGCATGAGCTGTGCGCACCCCGGCAGCTTTCATAACGTCTTTTGCAAAAGCCTTCGACCCCTCAATGCGGGCTGCTGCTTTATTGGGGCCAAAGACTGCAAAGCCAGCTTCGCGAAGGGCATCTGCAACACCTTTCACCAGTGGTGCTTCTGGCCCGATAACAACAAGGTCAGGGTCAATGTCGCGGGCGAGCGCTACACAACCACTGCGAGACGTTTCCTCAACAGCGTGACGCGTGACGGTGGCGTGAGATCCCGCTGGAGTACAGTCTGTGCCCGCATTGCCATTGGCAATATGAATTTCTGTGACCTCAGGGTCACGGGCTAAACCAAGCAAAATGGCGTGTTCACGGGCTCCAGAACCAATTAAAAGTACTCGCATACCCTCAGACTACTTGGTTGAACTCAGGTATACCTAGTTCCCCTCATAGATAAATAGTCTCAGTAGGAACCGGTAGTAACTCTTTCTGAGTATGGTAGGGGCATGACATCTGTTTTTAGCATGATTATCGACGGTACCCTCCCCGGTCGATTTGTCTATAAAGATGACCAGGTAGTGGCCTTTTTATCGATTGAACCCCTGAAGCCTGGACACACTCTAGTCGTCCCCCGCCAAGAGGTAGATAAGTGGACGGAACTCCCCAGTGACGTATGGGCACACGTGTCTGAAGTCTCACAATTACTTGGTAAAGCAGTCTGCCGTGCGTGGGATGCCCCACGTGCCGGAAACATCATTGCAGGTTTTGACGTTCCCCATACTCACGTCCATATTTTCCCAGCATGGGAGATGTCAGACTATGACTTCAGCAAAGCCGCCCATGATGTCCCGGATGCGGAAATGGATGACGCTGCTGAAAAAATTCGCACTGCACTAGCAGAATTAGGTGTGAACTGGCGCGACGGTTCCAAGCTGTCTTAATCGTCACTTTCTACAGCCAGAGGCAAGGTGACAACGAACTGTGTTCCCGCCCCGGGGCTACTAGCTACTGTCACTGTGCCGCGGTGAGCTTCCACTAGAGATTTCACAATAGAGAGCCCCAAACCAGAACCACGCCCGCCACTGCGGTCATCTGTATCGCGTGCGCGGGAGTGGTCGCCGCGGAAGAAGCGGTCAAAAACATGTGACGCGGTGTCGGCATCCATACCAATACCGTTATCGGACACCATAATAAGAGCATTATCATGCTCATGGTCTATGCGCAGTCCCACCCGTATTTGGGCGTTCTCCCCGGCGTGCCGTACGGCATTCACAATAAGATTATCCACTACTTGCCGGAGTCGTGTTTCGTCGCCCACCACAATGCCATCTTCAGATAGGACAAGGCTAATATCGCGGTCTGGCCACGAAACATGCGCCGCATCCACGGCACTGGTCAGCAGAGATCCCACGCTAATTTCCTTGATGTCGGCAAGATCAAAAGGAGTGCCGTTATCAATACGGGTAAGGAGTAGCAGGTCTTCTACAAGTACCTGCATACGGCTACTTTCTTCGGTAATTCGCGACAGGGCAATGTCGGTATCAATAGCTCCCATGCGGGCAGCCTCTGCAAAACCTCGCACAGCGGTCAGTGGTGTGCGTAATTCATGCGACGCGTCTCCCACAAACTGCCGCATACTGTTTTCGTTCGCCCGGGCACGTTGCTCCGATTCTGCCCGTTCTGAAATAGTCTCCTGTACTTGGGATGCCATGTGGTTGAAGGTGTACCCCAACGATTCCACTTCAGTGTCATATCCAGTCAGGGGAACACGACGGGAATAATCCCCGGTGGCAATATCGACTGCGGCATCTTCTACTTTTTGCAGTGGTGTCAAGGCCGTATCCACCAAAACCCAGCTAAGGCCCCCCGCCAGGGTAAGAACGACAAGTGCAACCACTACTTGTACCACGATAAGACGCTGCAACGCGTGTCGAGCCGCCCCCATGGGGAGCGCCAATGTTGCAACGCCTGGTACCACACGTGTTTCCCCTGCACTGCCACTCCCCACGACAAGATCAACATGGTATTTAATGGCGCGCCACGTAGGCCCGTCTCCCACAGAATTTACCTGGTGAATAGCATTATCAGCGGGTAGATGGGAAATATCTGGGGCAGTTCGATTGTCGTTATAGATTTCGGTGCTGCCGTTAGGTAGGGAAAGGGAGAGGAAAAAATGAGAGGGTGGCGTAGTCGCTAGTTCCTCTTCGGGACACTCGCTTGTATGCAGCGAGTCGGTGTGGTGCTGCATATCGCGGGAGCTATCACTGTATCCGTACTGCGTAAAATGGACAGCTTCTGGATGCGCTGCCCACCCGTAGCGTGCATCATTGAGGTCGCTAGAAATAGCATCCATGCTGGTTTTCCACTGTGCTGTTGCCACAAAAATATTGGACGCTACAACACCAAGGAATAGCAGGAAAAGACACCCAATAGTGAGGGAGATTCGCAGCGGCAGTCGGGCAACGAGGGGTACCCGCTTATGGGTTGGATACGCGGGTGAATCATAGGAATCATTTGCGTGGTTCGCGTAGGACATAACCAACTCCGCGCAGGGTGTGCAGGTATTTCACGTCACCAGTGTCAATTTTTTTCCGCAGATACGAAATGTAGGACTCCACTACATTGGCATCACCATTAAAGTCGTAGTCCCACACGTTATCCAGGATGCGTGCCTTAGACAGCACAACCCCCGCGTTCACCATGAAATATCGTAATAGGGCGAACTCAGTTGGGGTCAGCTCAACTAATTCCCCTGCCTTCCACACCTCGTGGGTGTCGTCATCTAGCTCAATATCGGCGAACGTGAGGTGATTACTGGGTTGACCAAAAGAACTGCGATCACTACGCCGCAAAATTGTTCGTAGCCGGGCAATAACTTCTTCCAAGCTAAAAGGCTTGGTGACGTAGTCATCTGCCCCCAAGGTCAATCCGTGGACGCGGTCTTCTATTGCGTCTTTTGCGGTGAGGAAGAGGACGGGACCGTCATGCCCGGCTTCCCGGAGACGGGAGAGCAACCGGAATCCATCCATACCGGGCATCATGATGTCAAGGATGAAGGCATCGGGGTGAAAGCGCTGTGCCACTGTGAGAGCTTCTTCTCCGGAAGATGCCGCGGCCACCTTAAACCCCTGGTATTTAAGGCTGACGGTTAGCAGCTCAACTATTGATGGTTCATCGTCAACAACAAGAATTTTTGTTCCGGTGTAGTCGGGGAAACCGCCAACATCTGCATGAGCAGGAGTAATAGCGCTGCTAACAGCGTTGGTAGCACTGTTGTCTGTACTACTGGTACCACTAGTCATTCTGATGTCTCGCTTGTCTCCAAAACTCATATTTCTATTGTGTCCACAGTAGCTGCACAGTTTCTACAACGTTCCTGAAAATTTGCTGGAAGCAACAGAGGACTGGCAATTACTGGAAATACACACGCCTTCTCCATCCTTTACCGTTAAAGTTTTTACTAGGTTGTCAGATTTAGGTAGTTACTACCTACTTGTGCAAACACCAGAACTATCTGACGTCATCAACGAAGGAACGATATGAAGCTGCACTCGCTTTCTCGTAAGCTCATCGCCGCCGTCGCTAGCGTGGCTATGCTCGCTGCCCCCCTTACCGCAGCTCCTGCAGAAGCTGCACAGAACAGCGTCACCCAGGGATGGGGTAAATTCCACTGGGGTTCTGCTACCGCCGGATTCCAGGTAGAAGGTAGCAACTACGACAGCAACTGGCTGCGGTATGTCAACCGTGAATCCAAGAAAGACCCGAAGAAGGTCAACCCCATTAAAAACGCTACGGACTTCCGTCACCGTTACAAGGAAGACCTTGGCAATGCACAGTCCATGGGGCTTAACACTTTCCGTATCTCCATTGAGTGGTCTCGCATTGAGCCCAAGAAGGGGCAGTGGAACTGGAAAGAAATCCACTACTACGACGACGTCATCAAGACCATGCGTCGCAAGGGCATGACTCCCATGATTACCACCGTCCACTACGTTTACCCAGGCTGGGTACAGGACCAAGGTGGGTTCATGAACAAGGAGACCTTGAAGGACTACGAACACTTCGTAGACTTCATTGCCAAGCGCTACGGCGGCAATGGCACCATGTGGATCACGTTCAATGAGCCCCTCGTCTTCTTCGGCCACGAAGTAGAAATCGGCAACATTAAGCGCTCCGATATGATCCCCTTCATGAAGAATGTGCAAGAAGCACATAAAATTGCCTACCGCACTATCAAGAAATACGATAAGCACTCCCACGTTGGCTCCAACGAGGCCTACCTGCCTTTCGTCACCTCTATTGCGGACCAATTCTTCTTCAAACGTGTGGAAAAAGAACTCGACTTCGTTGGTATTGATTACTACTACACCGTTGCCCTCTCCAACCTCTCCGCCATTTACGGTGCAACGTCTAAGTTCGACAAGATCGATCCCCAGCCAGAAGGCATCTACTTCGCCATCCAGCACTTCTCCACAGCATTCCCCGGCAAGCCTGTTTACATGGTAGAAACCGGTATCCCCAGCTACAACGGAAACCGCCCCGATGGCTTCACCAAGGGTGACTGGCTGAATGACACCGTGTTCTGGGTACAGCGTGCGGTTGCTGACGGCTATCCGGTAGTGGGCTACAACTACTGGTCCATTGTCGATAACTACGAATGGGGACAGTACGATTCCCGCTTCGGTCTCTACACCGTTAATGCGCTAACCGACCCCACTTTGAAGCGTATTCCTACTAACGGACCTGCAACATTCCGCAAGATTACTGCCACCGGCGGTGCTCCACGCGATTACAAGCTGAAGTCGCCACTGCGCTTCTGCCCGCTTTCTGAGGGTATTCGCTCCTGCGTAAACCCGCCGAAGGTTGACGGACCGCGCGCAGTCCTCAAATAAAAGCACCTGTGGCATATAGCCATGTAGATATGGCTTAGCAGTGTTGTCGCCGCATAGGAGGGTGGGTAGACTCTTGCAGAAAGAGTTTATCCACCCTCCTCTTTTTCCTCTTGCCTCTTTCTGAAAAGGATCACAGAGGACTGCAGAGGATCGCTTAGGTGAATAACGCTATTACTTACGCATATAATTACTGTGCATTTATCTGTGCATCTACGATCAGCGAGGAACTATGACCACCCCGACACAGCCCAAAGACGACTCCAACGAGACTGCTCCACAAGAGGAATCTTCAGAGTATCGTTCTGCTCGCCGCAAAAAGATTTTTGCTGGTCTTTCCTTCGGGCTCGTCATTATTATGATCCTCGCTATCACAACTTTCGTCGATAGCCACCCGCACAAACAGGAAACCCAAGAAGCACAGCTCCCCGCAAGCTCGATTAATGGTTTCTGGACAACATTCTGCCCAGGTTACGACACTATTGCCACAGACCTTAATAATTTCGCCGTAAAGAAGGGCGAAAGCACAGAAAAGTACCTAGACCGCCTCAGCCCCACCCTCGAACGAGAGGCTGCTGACTTCCGCGACTCTGCTCTTCGTCTTAACAACAGCTCCGTCATGATGTACGGAAACAAGAACCAGAAGAAAACCTTGCAAGAGCTTGTCGATGTTATGCGCGAAAGCGATAAGACTCTTAGCGAACGGGCTGTTTACCTCCGTAGCCACCCCATTACTACACAAAAGGAGCTAGAGGACCTTACTGCCGTTATCCAGAAGGTGTACAACCGCTACTCCGAGGCCGCCTCGAAGGCTACTACTGCTATTGGTATGGGGGATAAGAAAACGACCGAGAGCATTAAAAAGATTCCTGAGTGCAAGAAGCTTTTCGATCAGCAGTCGAAGAAGCCCACGACGAGTACTACGCCCAGTGCTAGCGCAAGCACGTCCGCAAGTACATCTGCAACGTCTACACCAACAGCGGAATAAGCTCAACGCCAAATACGCTAGCAAAACCGCTAGCGAAGGGCTTCGTCTGTGCACTGTATGAAATACACTGTACGGAATGCTCTGTACGAAGTGTGCACTGCGTGGAATAAAAATAAGGGTGGAGCTAGAGACGGGACTTGAACCCGCAACCTTCCGATTACAAGTCGGATGCGCTACCAATTGCGCCACTCTAGCCGGGCTTATCCCATCCTAATGGATAAAGGCGCCAATGGTGGAATTTATCTGCACAAGCATTAGTACTGGGAAAAATGAGCGCCCTCACCTACTATGGAATTGATCACACACTCATCTAAGGAAAATGTTTTATGCCCCCGAAGACTAGCGATATTACGCGTATTAACCACGACAATTACGGTCCTCTGGAAGAGGAAACTGCCCGTCGTGCGCGTCGTGTCGTAGCAGGCTACGCAGAGAGTCCTGAGCAAAGTCTCGAACTGATGAACATGCTTGGAGTAGGTTTATCTGACTCAGAGGAGTGACTATGTCAGACATTGGCGGCGGTCAGCCTAATAAAGACGACCAGGTTACTTCTGGCGTCAGCACTGGAGAAAATGCTGTAGAAACCGTCGATGCCACTAAATGCGCAGATTTTCTTGTTGTTGCTAACAGACTTCCCACCGACCTCGTCACTAATAAAGATGGATCGCAAGAGTGGAAGCGTAGCCCCGGTGGCCTAGTTACTGCTCTTGAGCCCATTCTCAAGAAAAACCACGGTGCGTGGATTGGGTGGCCTGGCGTCCCAGACGTCTCCCCTGAACCTTTCGAACAGGATGGTAAAACTGTTGTTCCGTTAGCTCTTAGCGCGGATGAAGTACAGAACTACTATGAGGGTTTTTCCAACGATACCCTGTGGCCCCTCTACCATAACTGCATTGTTCCCCCTACCTATCGCGAGGACTGGTGGCGAAGCTACCAAAAAGTTAACCGCCGCTTCGCAGAGCGTGCTGCAGAAGTAGCCGCCCCTAACGGCATTGTGTGGGTAAACGACTATCAGCTGCAGCTAGTACCGCAAATGCTGCGTGAGCTACGCCCCGATGTTCGCATTGGGTTCTTTCTGCACATTCCCTTCCCCCCACTAGAACTCTTCGACCAGCTACCCTGGCGCGATGAAATTATTGATGGCCTGCTCGGCGCAGATCTTGTGGGATTCCACTTGCCCCACGACGCCGTCAACTTCCAACGCCTTACTTTTGTGCGCCGCAAGCATGCTATTACCAGGGGACAAATTAATACTCCTGGCCATTATGGTGAAGTTGCTGTTCCTATTGGCGACAATGAATTTCGTTCCGTGCGTGTAGGTGCTTTCCCAATTTCTATTGACTCACCCCGCTTTAACGCTACGGCGCGGCAGCAAAGTGTTAGACGTCGCAGTAGGGAATTGCGGCAAACGCTTGGTAACCCCGAAAAAATGGCCTTAGGCGTGGACCGTTTGGATTACACGAAGGGGATAGAAATTCGGTTGGAGGCACTGCACCAGCTTCTTCAAGAGGGTCGTATTGATCCAGAAAAGTTTGTGTTTGTTCAGCTAGCCACACCTAGCCGTGAGCGAGTTGACGCTTACCGCGAATTACGCTCACGTGTTGAAGAAAAGGTTGCCCGTATTAACGGCGAGTTCGGTTCTGTTGGTAGGCCCGTGATATCTTACCTGCACCAATCAGCTGGTTTTGAGGAGCTGCTGGCGCTTTACCGCAGTGCAGATGTCATGCTTGTCACACCACTGAAAGATGGCATGAATTTGGTCTGTAAAGAGTACGTTGCCGCAACTACTAACGGAAACGGAGCTCTGGTACTATCCGAATTCACTGGTGCTGCACGTGAACTACGCGCTGCATACCTGTGTAACCCCTATGACATCGAGGGTGTAAAAGATGCAATAATGAGTGCACTTACGGACTCTGACGAGGAACGCCGTCGGCGTATGCGTGCGCTTCGTCGCCAGGTTCTTACCCACGATGTTAACCGGTGGGCGCATTCATTCTTGAATGCTCTTCCGGAAAATTCAACACCTAAAGTGAACACACAATTGAAGGATTAGGTTAATGGCCAAGCTTGGCGCAGCACAGAGCCCAGGATATCCTTTCTGCTCCGAGGCCCCTGCTGAAAATGATCTTCCGCCACGCCGCAGACTGATTCTTGACACCATTAGAGAATCGGATTCGCCCCTGCAACCGCGGGAGATCGCCACTAAACTCCATTTACATCTCAATACAATTAGGGATCACCTCTCCTCACTGGTGGACGACGGTCTTCTTATTCGTAAGGCTGTTCCGCATGTTGGTCGTGGGCGCCCCGCTATTGCCTACATGCCCCCTCCGGGAGAAGATGAATCTCCAGATCGTCGCACGTCACATGCGCTTATTGCGATGCTATTGGACCATCTTGATGAAACGTCTCCCGTCCCCGAGGTAGAGGCACGGCGGATGGGTGAAAAAATGGGGCGATACTTGGCCACTACCCTCGATAGTGATCGTCCTTTCTATCTTGAACTCTTGCGGTTAGCTCAAGATTGGGGATTTGAAGCCTGCTGGCACAGCACCACCAATACGCTCACACTGGGTCGTTGCCCCCTCGATTTAGAAAAGATTTGGTGTAACCTCCTTTCAGAGATTCACTCGGGTGTCCTTCGGGGAGTAGTAGAAGGCGCTGGACGTAATGGTGACAATTACACAGCGACAACGCATGAAGACGGCACTAGTTGTGTACGTTTCTTCGAGTGATATAGCCGCCTCCTAAAACACCTTCTATAGCAACAGTGCTGTATAAGTTTTGTATGGGGTTCTGTAGGAAACTACAGAACCCCATTTTCATACATAGATTATGTAACGAATCTTTTCTGAAGACCGGCTGAAAAGCGTTACCTTCGGTACGATGTGGTGTAGTCCTTTACTCACAGGAGTCACATGCTTCCCACTCGTCACGACCGCTTCACCACCCTCCCCACCACTTCTCACGATGCTCTTGTTCGCAACATAACTACTGCCGATACAGCTCGCAGTACACACAAGATGCGAAAGCCACAAAAGACTCTTATATGTCTTTTCACCACTGTGCTTATGGGGACTACTCTTCTTAGCGGTTGCAGTTCGCATGACTCCACGGACACTGCTGCACACTCCACTACGCCGTCATCGACCACCGTTACATCGTCCCCCAATGCTTCCGCTAATTCTGGTGCTTCCGATACATCTTCTTCCAGCGAGGAGGATACCTCCGATGAGGCTGATACCACTCAGCCCCTAGACGACACGTCCACTTCTCCCACTGATGTATCTACGCCGTCTCATACTTCTACACCGCAACGTCACCTGTCCCCTTCACCGACAGCACCAGAGGCACCAGATGCCATTCAGCCGGGAAGCATTCTCCCGCAAACTCACTTAGATACGAAGTATGCACCGCTCGGGGTGCCCGATATGAGTGACCCCCACGCCAGTCCCCTGCGACCCCTGGTAATAGTTGTGAGCCTTACCCGTCAGCAAACTGTGCAACTACACGACAAGCACACTGGCGAAAAAATATCGACTATCGGTTCACGTCTTCCACTGGGAGGAGACGCGCTTTCGCAGCTGGGCGATGCCCTTGCCGGCTCCTCCGCTTTTAGCAGCCAACACCCCAATGCGTGTGTACGCACGTGGGTGGAAATCAGTTTCACCAAGTGGGGTACATACGCAACATACGTCACAGGTACCGAATGTCCTGCCCGGACAAAAATTACCGCACAATTACCCGGTTTTTCCAGGTAGAGAAAATATACTAGCCGGCTTCGTCATCCTTAGATACCCTGGATATAACTAGAAAATATTCATGATTTAATCCTGATAGAAGACGAGCATGAAGCGATCTCATACGCCAGAAGAAGCTATCATTCTTGAGGCTAAACGAGAGCGAACTGCCGCACGAAAACTACGGTCACACAACCGTGAGGAACTTCGCGAGCTTTACCGAACCGGACACCCCGATAGCTTCACACGCGACGATATCTGGCTCTTCGTCGTGTCATGTTTCGGTGTTGTTTTGGTGATGGCCGCAATGGCAGCCAGTCCCAACTTACCTGGATTGTTGACGCCTACACCCTCACCCTGGCAGGTCTACTACTCCCCGCCGGCGCCATTGGGGATCGCTATGGCCGAAAAGGTGTTTTCATTGGCGGCCTTATTGTCTTCACACTAGGGAGCCTTGTCCCCATCTGGTTCGATAGTGCTAATACACTTATCGCTGGACGCGCAGTATCCGGTTTTGGTGCTGCCTTCGTCATGCCCTCTACCCTCTCCATTTTGGCGTCCCGCGTCCCCAGCCAGAAGCGACCGCTTGCTATTGCTATCTGGGGTGCTAGCGCCGGTGTGGGTGCTGTTCTGGGTCTTGTGGGATCTGGCGCTATTTTGTTGCACTCCAATTGGAAAGGCATCTTCGTCGGTCTGGCTATCCTTGCCGCCATTATTGCTATTTGTTCTTTCACCATTGAGGAAAGTAAAGAAAAGAACCCACCCCGCTTTGACCCCCTGGGCGCTGTACTATCCGCAGTTGGTATAGCACTACTCGTTCTAGGACTTATTGAAGCCCCCACCGAGGGGTGGGGAAGCCCCAGCATTATCGTTTGCTTCATTGCCGCTATTGCATTTATCGCTGGTTTTATCGTGTGGGAATTAAAGTGCGACCACCCACTGCTAGACGTTCGCCTGTTCGCTAACCGCGGGTTTGGCTCCGGCGCTCTTTCCCTCCTTATACAGTTCGCTGCCACCTTCGGTGTTTTCTACACCCTCGTTCAGTTCATGCAGCTTGTGCAGGGATATAGCCCCATTAAGTCCGCCTTTAGCATGGCTCCGCTGGTACCGCCCTGTATTATCTTCGCCCTGTTATCCATCTGGGCTACTCGCAAGATTGGGCAAAAGTGGCTGCTAGTTGTGGGGCACCTTATTCTGGCTGGTGCACTCCTGATGATGATCTGGGTAACGCGCGACAGTAGCTACGGGTACATCACCGCCTACATGCTGATTTTCGCCACTGGCCTAGGTCTCACCGCAGCACCCGCCACCACCGCTATCATGCTGCAAACCCCGGAAAAGAAATATGGTGTTGCCTCTGCCGTCAACGATGCCGGCCGCGAGATTGGTGCCGCACTTGGTATTGCCCTCAGCGGTTCACTACTCACCACCTTCTACAGCAGAAACGTTGACGATATTGCGGGGCGCGTCCGCGATACCCTCGCCATGGCAGAACACATGGGAATGGGACAACCCGGTAGTGCAGCCAGTGCCCACGATGCTATTACGGGCAGTCTGGCCGGCGCGCAGGCAGTCGCGGAGCCGCTGGCCCATAACCCTATGACGCAGCAGCTGGCCGGGCAGCTTATTAACGATGCTCAAAATGCTTTCATCGATGGCCAAATGTGGTCGTCTATTATGCTCGCAGCTCTACAAGTTATTACCGCCATTATCCTGGCATTCTGGGCACCCGGCTTCCACACAATAACGTCAGAAAAAGATGAGGAAGCACTGAAGAATGCCCGCCAGTCCATTCCTGCTTCATTAATGGATGCGCTGGATAAAGCTGCCACGCAGCGGCATCTCCTGGTTGCTACAGACTTTGACGGTACGCTGGCGCCACTTGTCCGAAATCCTCGAAAAGCTGCACCTATCCCCGGCTCTCTAGAAGCACTGGATACGCTGGCGACTATCCCCCATACAAAAGCCGCTATTGTGAGTGGTCGCGATATTGCCGGACTTCGAAAAGTGGCCCCCGTGACGCGTGATGTCACACTTGTGGGATCCCATGGGGCAGAAATATCGGATAGCGACCACGAGCTCACGAAACACCAGCGGGACCTTCTCAAACGTCTTATCGAAGAAGTTACCCAGACCGCGGATAGTATTCCCGGCGCAACAATTGAGGAGAAGAAATACGCCGTCGTTCTTCACACTCGCACCGCTCAAGATCCTCATGAGGCGAAGAAACGCACTGTGGAGTTAGAAGAGCGACTGTCTGCCGTTCCCGGTGTTACTCTTACACGCGGTAAGAAAGTCTCCGAGTTCGCGGTTATTAATACCACAAAAGATGCTGCTTTAGCGTCCCTTGCTGCCCGTTGGCCCACCGGCGCAGACGCCATACTGTACCTGGGAGACGACGTTACTGATGAGCATATTTTTACTGGACTACCAGCACGAATTACCACACCACAGACAGAGATTATTACGGTGAAGGTGGGAGAGGGAGACACTGCTGCACAGTATCGTATTGCTAACGAGCTGGAGGCAGCAGCCGTCCTTGATTACCTATGCGAGCAACGCAACCACTACGCAAACGCACACTTCACATGGAAGGACCGTAAGCAGCACCGTAAGGATTCCCGGTCTCGCGCTCGCCGCATGGCCTATAGCGCAGACTAGTAGCGCACGTTAGTGGCGCGGAGGCGCGGAGGTAACGCCGGGTTGGAAGACACACTCCAACTTCTCGGATTGAACCGGACCGTTTTCGCTGGCGAATAAGAGTTCGCCGGCTCGCAAGCCCTTCTCTTTGAGCGGCTGCACAACAGTTGTGAACTTTTGTGCAAGTGCTTCAGGAATACCGTCAAACCCAGTAATCGTGAGATCGTTGGGAACGGAAATATTGTGGCCGTGCGCGTACTGCATAGCACCGAGTGCCAAAACATCCGAGGTGCAGAGCAATGCGGTGGTCTCTGGGCGCATAGCGAGAGCTTCTTGGGCAGACTGAACACCGGAACTGTAATTGTTCTCGAAACTTTCTAGAACAAGAATGTCGTTGGGGTCAATACCGTGGCTCACGGCGGAATCTAGGACAGCGCTAATACGGTTGGCCTGAACGTGCATACGCGCATTTTGTGCATCGTCAAGAGAAACTGGGCCATTGTGGCGTACCGGGTTCAGACGAATGCTCAGGATGGTGACTTTCTTATGTCCCGCGTCAAAAAGATGGTCGGCCAGCTTTTTCATAGCGGAATAGTCATTGACTGTAATAGTGGGAATACCAGGTAAATCAGCTGGCTGGTCCGCAACCACTGTGGGGATATTGCGGTCGATGACGGCTTCTAGGTAAGGGTCTTCTTCTGCAACGGAGTAAATGACGAAACCATCGACGCTAGCCTGGTGGACAACGTTAGCGGCGTGGTTGGAATCGCCCACTTCTGATGCGGGGATAAGGGTAAGGCCACTTTCGTGCTTACCGCACGCTTCGGCGAGTCCGGAGAGGAATTGTGCGGCGGCGGGGTCGCGTACTGCGAAGGCGAGTTCCTCTGTGAGGAGGAGTCCTATTGCGCCTGCTCTGCGCGTTCTTAGGGAACGGGCAACGGGATCCGGGCCGGGGTAGCCCAAGCGCTTTGCTGTTTCCAGGATACGGGTGCGTAGATCTTCCGAGAGCTGATCGGGTCGATTATAGGCATTGGAAACAGTCGTGCGGGAAACATTGAGTTCTTCTGCAAGGGAGGCGAGGGTAGCACGTTTTGGCTTGGACTTAGGCATAGTTTCACTGTTCCTGGTGTATTTCGTCTGCTGGATCGATTCTAAAGGTAAAGCACTCTCACTAGCGAATAAGGCCTAGCGTGTTGATAGCCGAAAAAGCTAAAACACGAAGAAAAACGGGAAAAAGGAGTAGTACCCATCACTTAATAATAAAATTATGTCACGTCACATACTTGTTGCCATGCTGAAAAGTATTTTTTCGCTGTGTACGAGACAAATCGCCAGATATAAAACAACGTGCATTAGTTGAACATCGTTCTGAAACTTACCATTAAGATGCAAACTTTCTTGGAAAGGAACCTCATGTCTGGTCATCTGTCCAACCTGAAACGCCGGCTTGCAGCAGGACTCCTCGCCCTCACCACCGCAGTGGGATTGGGAGGCCTCACAGCCTGCAATAATGACTCCTCATCACATGACGCTGACGGAATCAACATTGTTGCCAGTACTAATGTCTATGGCTCCATTGCGAAAGCTATTGCCGGAGATAAAGCTACTGTCCACTCCATCATCAAAGACCCCTCAGCCGACCCACACTCCTACGAAGCCAGCCCTAACGATATTGCCACGCTCAAAGATGCCGATATCGCTATTGTCAACGGCGGCGGCTACGACGAATTCGCCGTCAACGCTCTGGCCGACCATGACCAGAAGAACGTCATCACCGCTTACAGCTTCCTCAAAGACGCCCCCGACGCCAAGGACACCGATAAGCACGACGACGAGAGCACAGACGAACACGAGCACGCTCATGAGGAGGGACACCACCATCACCACCACGACGGTGAAGGCCCCAACGAGCACGTCTTCTACAATATGGACGTTGCTAAAGACGTTGCATCCTCTCTTACCAAGAAACTGAGCGACCTGGACCCCTCCAATAAAACCAGTTATCAGGACAATGAAAAAACCTTTGATCAGCGCATCGACAAGGTGAAATCAGTCCTCGACAAGATCAAGAAGCAGCACACGCACGCTCGTTTCCTACAAACTGAACCCCTCGCCGTCCACTTCGTTAACGTAGCCGACATGAAGGACGTCACCCCTGAAGGTTTCGCAGAAGCAATGGAGGAAGGCAATGATGTCTCTGCTCTCCAGGTAGCCGGAATGCGAGACTGCATTATTCACAAGAAGGCTGACGTTTTCCTCTACAACACTCAAAACGCTAACTCCACCACAAAGGACATGCGTGAACTGGCAGAAAAGCACCACGTTCCCGTCGTGGACCTCACCGAAACACTGCCGGAAAACAAGGATTACACCACCTGGATGCTCGACAATGCGAACGCTCTTGCTGACGCTCTCAACGTCAAGTAGCAGCGTCAAAGAGTAACGTGCATTCCTTGTACCGGTGCTCGCTAGTCCATCACTGAAGTGCTGATATGCCGAAGTGGTGAATCAGTGAACTAATGAACTAGCGACACCGTACTGAACTCGAGTGGGGGTTCCGCATTGTTTGCGGGCCCCCACTCCTCAATCCTCTTCTTGTGACTGCCTCATGACACAACCTGTGCTTAGCCTTCATAAAGCCGGAATGGATGTTCCCGTCCGTCACCCTGACCCGGGCGCCCCCAAAACTCGCACTCTCTGGAATGATCTTTCCTTAGACGTGCAACCAGGCGAATTTATTGCTGTTTTGGGACCCAATGGTTGCGGCAAAAGTACCCTTTTCCGCGCCATACTAGGACTTACCTCGCTCACCCGCGGCCGCGCCCTCGTAAACGGAGAACCCGTCCATAAAGGACTCTCCTCTGTGGGCTACATTCCCCAGCAGCGCACGCTTGACGCAGATCTTCCCATGCGTGGCCGGGACCTTATCCAACTAGGTATTGATGGCCATAAGTGGGGCTGCTCCAGCTTCGCCTCCCGGCGGAGGAATCGCGCAATAGTACAGCGTGCCATTGATGAAGTTGACGCGCAGGCTTTCGCGGATCGCCCCGTCGGCACTCTCTCCGGTGGCGAACAACAACGTATCCGTGCCGCACAAGCACTCGTCGCCAACCCCACCCTGCTCCTTTGCGATGAACCGCTCCTAAGCCTCGACCTCACCCAGCAAAAACGCATTGTGGAGTTAATTGCTCGGCAGGCCCGCGACCATCACACGGCGGTACTCTTTATCACCCATGAGATAAACCCTGTTCTCCCCTACGTGGATCGCGTCCTCTACCTTACCGAGGGAGATTACCGCATTGGCCCCGTCGATGACGTCATGACCACTGAATCGCTGACGGCGCTCTTCCACTCCCCCATCACTGTCGCCCGCGTAGCTGGCCAGATCGTTGTCGTAGGAACGGAAGATGCTCCCCACCAGGAGGCCGACCACCATGCATGAACTTAGCAGTTTCTTCTCCGGCTTCTTCGACTGGTCGGTGACGAGCAACCTCCTCACCTACACATTTGTGCAGCACGCTCTTATCGCTGCAGTACTCTTGGGCCTTATCTCTGGACTTATTGGGCCGTTCATCGTCATGCGGCAAATGTCCTTCTCCGTCCACGGAACCTCAGAACTAGCCCTAACAGGTGCGGCTGCTGCCCTGCTCCTCGGAACTTCGGTGGGAGTCGGTGCAATTATTGGGTCTGTTATTGCCGCACTTCTCTTCGGCATTATGGGGAAGAAAGCCCACGAGCGGGACAGTACTATCGGCGTGGTCCTCTCCTTCGGCCTTGGCCTAGCCGTCCTCTTCCTCCACCTCTACCCAGGTCGTACGGGAAGCCAGTTCTCTCTTCTTACCGGGCAGATTGTGAGCGTCTCCGACAGCCACCTCACCACCCTGGTGGTGGTGACGGTCGTCGTAGTAGTAACGCTGCTCGCTATTGGCCGCCCGCTTCTCTTCACCTCAGTAGATGACTATGTTGCTGAATCCCGCGGCGTGCCTGTACGTCTTGTGAACGGGCTCTTCGCAGTGCTCGTAGGCCTAGTCTCCGCAGAGGGTGTGCAGATCGTAGGAGCGCTACTCGTCCTTAACCTGCTGGTGACGCCCGGCGCGGCCGCTCTCCAGGTGACGAAACGCCCCGGCATGGCTGTTCTACTCTCGGTAGTATTTGCGGAGATTTCCGCGGTGGGCGGAATTCTCTTGTCCCTGGCCCCGGGTGTGCCGATGTCGGTGTTTGTGACCTTCTTGAGCTTCCTGATCTATCTCATCTGCCGGGCTATTCCACAGAAAGCCTAGGGGTCAGAAATCTAGGGTCACACTAGCGTCCTATGGCCTAGCGAACGCGCTCTTACAACTTTTCTGTAGTGCCTTACTGTGCTTTTAGGCGACGCTGCCGGGCGAACTCGGAGAGTACTACACCGCATGCCACAGACGCATTGAGGCTTTCGACGTCACTAGCCATGGGAATGGACATAATGGTGTCACAATTCTCGGAGACAAGCCGCGAAATGCCCTTCCCTTCGGATCCCACGACGACAACAACGGGGCCGGTGCCGTCGTAATTATCCAGGGTGGCGTCACCGCCTGCATCCAGGCCAACAATTTGGCAGCCGGCTTTCGCATAGGCCTGTATGGTGTGGGTGAGGTTAGTGGCGCGGGCGACGCGCAGGCGGGCAGCAGTCCCGGCGGAGGTTCGCCAGGCGACGGCCGTCATGGAGGCACTGCGGCGTTCTGGGATAACAACGCCGTGTCCCCCAAAAGCGGCGGTGGAGCGCACTGCCGCGCCCAGATTGCGGGGGTCGGTAATGTTGTCGAGAACGACAATGAGGGGGGCTTCCCCTTTTTGGCGGGCGATGTCGATCAGCTCGGAGGGGTCCGCGTATTTATAGGGTGGAATCTCCAAAGCAATGCCCTGGTGCATGCCGTTTTCGGAAAGCCGGTCAAGTTCCTTACGGGATACTTCCTGAATAGGCAGCCCGGCGGCCTTAGCGGTGTTGATCGCTTCAGTTAGGCGATCATCGTTGCTGGTTCCTTGGGCAATGTAGAGTGCAGTGGCGGGGACGTCCGCACGGAGGCACTCTACGACGGGGTTACGACCCAGCACCATTTCTGGCAGGTCGCGTGTCTTGACGTTACTGTGGCGTTGCCCCGTTTGACGTTTACGGGCAACCCGTTCTTGCTTTTCCGCATACCAGTGGCGGTCTTGTGCCTTGGGAGTGGCGCCGCGTCCCCGACGGGCGCGTCGCCCTTGTCCGCCGGAGCCCTTTACTTGGCCTTTTTTCGTGCCGGCGCGGCGGACAGCGCCGCGGCGACCTGAATTTCCTGCCATTAGTTCTCCTCCTGTAACGACCACTCGGGGCCAGCTGCTGTATCGGTAATAGCAATACCTGCCTCATTAAGACGATCGCGCACGTCGTCGGCGACCGCCCAATTCTTTTCCGCCCGTGCCTCGGCACGACGCTCCAATTCGGCACCTACCAAAACATCGAGAGCATCCATAGCTTTTGCGTTGGCGGAGTTATCGGCGTCGCGCCACTGGTCAGACAGTGGGTCGATGCCGAGCACATCGGCCATGGCGCGGACAGTTCCAGCAATGTCGCGGGCACGGTTCTGGTCGCCGGATTCTAGGGCGGCGTTGCCGGCGCGGACTTGGGTGTGTATTTCTGCTAGTGCAGCGGGGACACCTAAATCATCATCGAGAGCATTCTCGAAAACGTCAGTCCACATTGTTTTTTCGGGTTCACTACCAGTGCGGGTGACAATGCGATGGAGGAAGTCCTCAATGCGGCGATAGCCTGTGGCCGCTTCTTGAAGAGCCTCTTCGGAGTATTCCAGCATACTGCGGTAGTTGGCAGATCCCAGGTAGTACCGTAGTTCTACGGGGCGAACCTTCTCCAACATATTGGGAATGGAGAGAGTATTGCCAAGGGATTTACTCATCTTTTCGCCAGAGAGAGTCACCCAGCCGTTGTGGAGCCAGTAGTGGGCAAAACCATCGCCGGCACCATGCGCCTGCGCAATCTCATTTTCGTGGTGCGGGAATTGCAGATCCAGTCCGCCACAGTGAATATCAAACTCAGAGCCGAGATAGGTGGTGGACATGACGGAGCATTCAATATGCCAGCCGGGGCGTCCCGGCCCCCAGGGGGTGGGCCAGCTGGGTTCGCCCGGTTTTGCGACCTTCCAGAGAGCGAAGTCTAGCGGGGAGCGTTTACCTGTGCCGGCGGAGTCGCCTTCCTCCATGTCCTCAATCTTCTGGCCGGAAAGGCACCCGTAGTCCCCCTTGGGATCCTTAGACCACTTAGCAAGATTGAAGTACACGTTGCCATCAGCGGGGTAGGCGTACCCCTCATCAATAATGCGTTGAATGTACTCCACCATTTGGGTGACGTGCCCTGTCGCACGCGGTTCCGCGGAGGGGGGTAGTACACCAAGCATGTCGTAGGCTTTGGTGAATTCGCGCTCAAACGTGGAGACCCATTCCCACCAGGGGCGGCCATTCTCGGCGGCTTTGGTGAGGATCTTGTCATCAATGTCGGTAATGTTGCGGACGAAGGCAACATCGTTACCTTTGGCGAGGAACCAGCGACGCAGAATGTCGAATGCTACACCGGAGCGTACATGCCCAATGTGGGGGTAAGTCTGCGGTGTTGCCCCACAGAGGTAGATGGAAACATGCCCCGGTTTTACGGGGACGAAGTCGCGGATGGATCGGCTAGCAGTGTCATAAAGTCGCAAGGTCACGCGCTTGATTCTAGAGGAAAGTACGCTTTTACGATACTTTCTACCGTATTTATCCCGCCATGGGTTTTATTCCATGTCCCTATTCGTCAAGTGACGTGCTCACGCCCTCACCCAAGTCCATACCTAGGTCCATGCCTAGATTGTCTGCAATAACCTGCGACACGGCTTGGGCGTAGTCGGCGGGCATAACAAGAGCGGTAGCAACAGCACCAATACCTTCACCGCGCCCCGCAAAACCTAGCCCATCGGTCGATGTTGCAAGGACAGAGACCGGTGCCCCCAGTAATTCGGTAAGGACGTGTTCGGCTTCCAGACGGCGCGGCCCCATTTTCGGACGATTGCCCACCATCTGTACGGTGGCATTCAGAACTACCCAGCCACTATCGGCAAGGAGTTCACGGGTTTCTGTGAGGAGACGTTCCCCTGTCACGTCGTCGTATTCGGGACGACCAACTCCAAAAATGGTCCCGAGATCCCCAATACCTGCCGCGGAGAGGAGTGCATCAATAAGCGCATGAACCACCACGTCTGCATCGGAGTGGCCAATACATCCCTTATCGTCTGGGAAATGCAGCCCGGCCATCCAGCATTCGCGGTCGGCTCCTATTTGGTGGGCATCAGTGCCGACGCCAACGCGGGGGAAGAAATTGCGCCAATTCGCAGTCTCCATGTGCGTTTATCCTTCAGCATCCTCTTCCATAATGAATTGGGCGAGGCGTAAATCGGTGGGGGTAGTAATCTTGAGGGCTTTCTCGTCCCCGGGCACAGTAGCGACACCAAACTGGAACTTCTCCAAAAGGGCAGCGTCATCCGTGGTCGAGAGTCCCTCTTTGCGGGCCTCCTGGTGCAGCGTCCATAACAGTTTCGCGTCAAAACCCTGCGGGGTTTGTACCCGGCGTAAACGAGTACGATCTGGCGTTCCCAGAACATTGCCCGAACTATCCACCATTTTGATGGTGTCCACAACGGGAAGGGCGGGAACGACCCCGGCTGCCACGTTCTGGGACATGATGGTACGTACTCTTTCCGTCACAGTGGAGAAGAGCTCTGCGGGGGCGAAGCACCGGGCAGCATCGTGGACAAGGACAATGCCGATAGTTTCTTCCGGATCATCCCGCATGATGTACTTCAGCCCCTCATAGATAGAGTCGGAGCGGAGTTCACCACCGGGGAATACTCGCACAGGTGTGGCGAGGTTGAGACCCTGGGCTTGTTCCTGCGCGGTGGCACACATATCAAAAGCCGCCATGATGATAATTTCATCCACAACATGGCTGGCATCAATACGCAGCAGGGCGTGTTCTAGCAGCGTGTGATCGCCAACAGTAACGAATGCTTTGGGGAGGCTAGCACCCAATCGGTGGCCGACTCCAGCAGCAGCAACAATGGCTACTACTTTTCCATCTTTTCGGTCTGATGCAGACTCAACCATAAAATTCCTCTCCTCCACACGAGGGGCTCCCCCACTACTTGCTTTTATTTTTTACTCTTGCTTTTACTGTTGCTGTTAGCTTCTTCTCGTGCGGCTTCCGCAGCAGCTTTACGCTCACGTTCAGCTTCTTCCAGAAGAGCGTCAATTCGCTCATCACGATCAGTGTCTTTGGAGCCTTCCGCGAGAGCCAGTTCGCCAACGAGTACCTGGCGTGCCTTTGACAGCATTCGCTTTTCCCCAGCTGACAAGCCACGATCCTGCTCGCGCCGCCAGAGATCACGCACTACTTCTGCAACCTTATTCACGTCGCCAGACGCCAGTTTCTCCTGGTTAGCCTTGTAACGGCGAGACCAGTTCGTTGGTTCTTCAACATGGGGAGTACACAATACTTCAAAGACTCGTTTCAAGCCTTCTGCATCGACGACGTCGCGAACGCCTACTTCCTCAACATTCTTCCGCGGAACCCTCACAACGAGATCGGACTGCTGAATATGAAGAACCAAGTATTCTGTTGGCTCTCCTTTAAGAGTGCGAGTTTCGATATCGACAATTTGGGCCGCCCCATGATGGGGGTAGACGACAACGTCTCCGACGTTAAATTCCATGTGGTGTATTCCCCTTTCAACCGCCCCATTCTAGCATGAGTCTGACCTGGACTTTTCAGGATAGGTTTACATGCTACCAGCACGTACTATTCACTATGCCGTTTACTTTGGGATTTGCCGCGCATGGTGTGCGATTTATTCTTCTTTTTAGAGGAATGAACAGGGGATTTCTGTGTAGTTGAACTCTTCGCTGTACTCTTCTTCGAGCTCTGCTTCTGTTGCTCCGTACCTTGTCCTGTACCCTGCTCTGTACCGTATTCCGCTTGGGACGACGGAGTGGTACTCGACTCATCTTCGTCAGTTCCGGCAGAATCATCTTCTCCTGCGGGGAGAACGTTAAACGTGGCAGGTTCGCCCATTTCGCTGTCTAACAGTGTGTACAGCTTGTACGCACCAGGAACAACTGCTGCTGCCTGGGCGGAACAGTTCCCATCAGAATTTTGACGGGTACCTTCCCAACTCACGGTGAAACGGCGACTCTCATTGGGGGCAAGGACTTCTTTTCGATCCTCCGCGGAGGTGTAGCAGATCTCTGATTTCCACACTGGGCGATTCGCTTTTATCGTGTAAATCTCATAGCGCTGGTGGGCTGCCCCCATCTCAGCCTTGCATGATTTCTTGGATTTATTCGTGATCTTCATAATGAGTGGAAGATCATTTCCCTGGGCCACATTCGGGCGACCCACTTGTGCCTCAATCTGCAGATCGTCGGAGGAACAATCGGCAGCGTTAGAGTCTTTCTCCGCCACGGTAGACGTTGAGGTTACGGTAGAGGAACCGGCATCGTCTTTACCATCTTTATGCTTGGTGACGGCCGCCACGATACCCCACACGATAAGGATAACGACGATAACAATAGCAATGATGGCCACTAGACGACGCCGTCGATAAATCTCGGGTGGTAGTTGACCTTGCTGATCGCGGTAATCGTGTTGTTCCATACTCACCCTCTCACGATAACCAAAAATAGGGACGCTGGCTGCTCATTCCCCCCTTGTGTCTTAGACTGGGCAAGTGACAGCCAGTTATCTCGCTACTTCTGATGCCCACCACCGTCTCCTCCAGTGGTTTGACGGCGCCCGCCGCCCCTTCCCCTGGCGTGCACCTGACGTATCCGCGTGGGGAGTATTGGTCTCCGAAGTAATGAGCCAACAAACCCCCATGACCCGCGTAGAACCAGTATGGAAAGAATGGATGACACGCTGGCCAAAACCCCACAATCTAGCACAAGAAAGTTCTGCGGAGGTGGTGCGGGCCTGGGGAAAACTTGGTTACCCGCGGCGTGCACTTCGCCTACAAGAGTGTGCACGCACGCTTGCCACCTGCCACAACGATATCGTTCCGCAGGATATTGACACGTTATTATCACTGCCCGGGGTGGGGTCTTACACTGCCCACGCAGTGGCCTGCTTTGCCTATGGGCACAATGTTTCTGTGGTGGATACCAATGTGCGGCGCGTTGTGGCACGCGTTGACCATGGCCACCCAGACCAGGGAAAACCTAGGGAAAAAGCGGACTTGGCGGAAGTATCCGCCCTACTCCCTGCAGATCGTGCTACTGGCGCCCGCTTCTCCGCAGCATTAATGGAATTTGGGGCACTCGTCTGCACGGCACGTCACCCCCATTGTACAGAGTGTATTCTGGCTGATTCCTGTGCCTGGGTAGCGGCTGGACAACCCGTATGGGACACTGCGACCCACGGGGCACGCCCAAAACCACAAAAATTCACTGGTACTGACCGACAAGTTCGCGGTCTGCTTCTAGATGTTGTGCGGGAGCACTCTGGAGGGGTGGAAAAGACCGCCCTCGACGTTGTATGGCCAGATGATACACAGCGCGAACGCGCTTTACAGTCCCTGCTAAGCGATGGCCTAATGGAGTGTTCTGCGCATGGCTATTATGGTCTAGCCGGCGAGCACTTCGTCAACGAGACGCTCTAGATCTGCGGCTGTCCATCCCGGATAACCATGCAGGCACGAAACCCACTCGGTGGGGATAGCAGACGCTCCCCAACACGCGCCCAGTAAAGCACCCGCAATGCACGCCACTGTGTCAGTATCATGGTCCAGGCTGACGGCCTTCTGGATAGCTCCGCGGAAGTGTTCACTGCCACGTCCCGGGGTGGTGGCAATGGCATGCCATGCACAAACAAGCGCATCTACTACCCACCCATTAGTTTCTACGTGGTCGGCAATATCTGCTTGCTCAGCTGCCTGGAAGTGTTTCACCCAGAAACGCTGCTCTTCCGGCTCAGCATAATTCTGCAGGTAGGACAGTACACCCTGTACTGTGCCCACCAGAATGGCGTGGCGAATACCTAGTGTCCATAACCGGCAGGCCTGCCGGGCACGCAGGTCATAGTGGGTGAGGTCGGAGATCATTCCTGCGGCTTCAACGGCGTCAGCCCCCTTCCCCTCCCCCAGGTAGGCGAGGGCCACTGGAGCTGTACGCATAAGTGAACCGTTACCACCTTTACGGGTTCCCGGAAGATGCTTTGAGTCCCGCAAGAGTGCATCGGCAGTACGTGCATGGCTCATGTGCAAGACCTGTTTTGTTTGCGTCCCTATAGTGGCTGGGTTCGTGTCCGCCCAGTCTTGAAAACCAGCTGCAATACTGTCCAGGGCAGCAGTCGACAATAACTCGTGATGCGTGGCGGCCGTCTGCAAAATGACGGTGCTCATGGCGGTATCGTCTGTCCACTCACCTGCAGTGCGGGTGTCCTGGGAGGATTCTTTTGCCGTGCTCCAACCTGGCCGCATCGTAATGTCTCCCTGGCTGGCAATTTCGGAGGCGGTTAAGAATTCGTAGGATGCGCCTAAAGCGTCACCTACTGCCGCTCCTACAATAGCGCCTAGAGCTCGATCGCGGATGGAGTTATCCAGCATATAAACCTCTCAGTAAATAACCCAGCAATGCCCCATAGCACCACAGCCTGATTCCACACCGGCTGTGTCCAGGTCGCATAGTGGGTCGCATATCATGGGTAGAAACGGGGCACGAGTTAGCGTTGATCGTCCTGTACGTGCTCCACCTATTCCACTTGTGGAGCTTCTTCCTGGGACGTGTCCGAAGAAGTATCCGCTTGTGGGACTTCCGATTTCACAGTGGTAAAGGTGAAGATGGCGTCATCGTGGGCACCTTCTGCGTCCCAGTCAGCGACGTCAACCTTGATAGTGTCACCAGCGACAAAGTCACCAAAGATGATCTTTTCGGACAGTTCGTCCTCAATGTAGCGCTGAATAGTGCGACGCAATGGGCGGGCACCTAATACGGGATCGAAACCGCGCTTTGCCAGCAGTCGCTTCGCCAGATCCGACACCTCCAGAGTGAGGTCCTGGCCACGCAGCTGCTTCTGTACACCGGCAAGCATGAGGTCCACCATCTGGAGAATCTCGTCCTCGGTGAGCTGGCGGAACACAATGACGTCGTCAATACGGTTGAGGAACTCGGGACGGAAGTGCTTCTTCATTCCCTCGCGCACTTTATTCTGCATGCGCTGGTAGTTACTCTCATTCGCATTCTTGGAATCCTGGAACCCCATACCCACGGGCTTGGAAATGTCCTGGGTGCCAATATTGGACGTGAAGATAATAACCGTATTGCGGAAGTCCACTTCACGGCCTTGTCCGTCCGTCATGCGGCCTTCGTCAAGCACCTGCATGAGGGAGTCATAGACACGCTCGTGGGCCTTTTCAATCTCGTCAAAAAGCACCACGGAGAAGGGGCGACGGCGTACTTTCTCCGTCAACTGTCCACCTTCTTCGTAGCCCACATAGCCGGGGGCGGAACCAAAGAGGCGGGACACCTGGTAGGAGTCGTGATACTCGCCCATATCGACGGTAATAAGTGCATCGTCGTCGCCAAAGAGGAACTCTGCCAACGCCTTCGACAACTCAGTTTTACCGACACCAGATGGGCCAGCGAAAATGAATGTTCCTGCGGGACGCTTCGGATCCTTTAAACCGGCGCGGGTGCGGCGGATAGCACGCGCCACCGCCTGCACTGCCTCATTCTGGCCAATGATGCGCTTGTGCAGCTCATCTTCCATGTGTAGCAGGCGGTTAGATTCAGACTCGGTGAGCTTAGCGACCGGAATACCCGTCCAGTTAGCTAGTACTTCCGCAATGTTTTCCGAATCAACAATGGCGTCCGAGGCGGATTCACCATCACGCCACTGCTGTTCACGTTCCTTGCGTTCCGCAATGAGTTTCTTCTCATCGTCACGGAGGGCGGCAGCCTTTTCAAAGTCCTGATTGTCGATGGCAGACTCCTTGCGGCCACGGACTTCTGCGATCTTGTCATCAAATTCGCGCAGGTCCGGTGGGGCAGTCATGCGCTTAATACGCAGCCGCGCACCTGCCTCATCAATAAGGTCAATTGCCTTATCCGGCAGATAGCGGTCGGTAATGTAGCGTGCCGACAAGTCCACTGCGCTAGCAATAGCTGCATCGGTAATAGTGACCTTGTGATGCTGCTCGTAGCGATCGCGCAGGCCCTTCAGAATTTCGATAGCCATTTCCTGGGTTGGCTCCGGCACCTGAATGGGCTGGAAGCGACGTTCCAGGGCAGCGTCTTTCTCAATGTGCTTGTGGTACTCATCCATGGTGGTGGCACCAATGCACTGAATTTCGCCGCGGGAAAGACGCGGCTTCAAAATATTGGCGGCGTCAATAGAACCTTCTGCTGCGCCTGCGCCAACCAGCGTGTGAATCTCATCAATGAAGATGATGATGTCGCCGCGCTGGGTGATCTCCTTGAGAACTTTCTTCATACGCTCTTCAAAATCACCACGGTAGCGGGAACCTGCCACCATGCTGGAGAGATCCAGACTGTACAGCTGCTTGTTGGCGAGGATATCCGGGACATCATCGTGGGCGATGGCGAGGGCCAGGCCCTCCACAACGGCGGTTTTACCAACGCCAGGTTCACCAATAAGGCAGGGGTTATTCTTGGTACGCCGGCACAGTACCTGCATAATGCGCTCGATTTCTTTCTCGCGCCCAATAACGGGGTCGAGCTTGCCCTCTCGCGCTGCCGCAGTAAGGTTACGGCCGAACTGGTCAAGAACAAGGGACGTAGACGGAGTACCGCCCCGCCCGCGTGATGGTGCAGAGGCTGCTACCGCGGCAGCAGCTGGCTCCTGAACATTCTCGGCTGCCGGAGTACCCCCCTGGTACCCGTTGAGCAGTTGGATAACCTGCTGGCACACGCTCGGCAGATCCGCACCTAGGTTCGTGAGAACCTGGGCAGCAACACCGTCACCCTCGCGAATAAGCCCCAGCAGAATGTGCTCGGTGCCAATGTAGTTGTGTCCCAACTGTAATGCTTCGCGGAGGGAATACTCGAGGACTTTCTTTGCCCGCGGAGTGAAAGGAATGTGTCCGGAAGGTGCTTCAGTACCTTGCCCGATAATTTCCTCAACCTGTTCGCGGACAGATTCAAGGGAAATGCCCATGGCTTCCAGGGCTTGGGCGGCAACACCTTCACCCTCGTGAATAAGCCCTAGCAGAATGTGCTCAGTTCCGATGTAATTGTGGTTGAGATTGCGGGCTTCTTCTTGAGCCAGCACAACCACACGGCGAGCGCGATCTGTAAACCGTTCGAACATTAGTCTCCCTACCTGTCTATGCATTCCCTATTCTATAGAACGCGCGAGCGGGCTAAATAGTTACATTCACACTAAGGCGATCTTCTGGACGTATTTCCCAGCCTACGAGAGTGAGAAATGCGTCACAAACACTCTTAAGGATGACTGTTGCCACTATTACTTCGACTGTGGCTTCACCATGGGGAAGAGAACCGTCTCACGAATACCCAACCCAGTAAGAGCCATCAACAAACGATCAATACCCATACCAGTACCACAGGTAGGCGGCATACCCTGTTCCATGGCCTCCAAAAAGTCCTCATCAAGTACCATCGCTTCATCGTCGCCAGCCGCCGCCAAACGCGCCTGATCCTCAAAACGCTGACGCTGAATAACCGGATCTACCAGCTCGGAATACGCCGTCGCCAATTCAAAACCACGCACGTAAAGATCCCATTTTTCGGTAACACCGCGCTTCGACCGATGATCGCGAGTAAGTGGAGACGTCTCCACCGGGAAGTCACGCACGAAAATGGGGCCCTCTAGCTGATCGGCGCAGAGATGCTCCCAAATTTCCTCCACCAGCTTGCCATGCAACCAGCCGGCATTCTGGGGAACCTCCAAACCGATAACCTTGGCAACATCCTCGAGCTCTTCCACGGAGGTATCAACTGTTACCTCCAGCCCAATAGTCTCCGGGAACTTCCGGTGCAGTGCCTCATTGAGGGAAGGATACATTTCGATGGTCTTCCAGCTATCACCACCGAAGTCATACTCACTACCATCGGCCAAGGTGACGGTAGTCGATCCGAATACTTCCAGCGCGATCTCCTGGATAATCTCCCGCATCATGACGGCAGCATCATCGTAGGTACCGTAGGCCTGGTAGGTCTCCAACATGGCGAATTCTGGACTATGCGAAGAATCCACACCCTCATTACGGAAGTTGCGGTTAATCTCAAAAACACGATCCAAGCCACCCACAACACAGCGCTTCAAATACAGCTCCGGAGCAATGCGGAGGTAAAGATCAATATCCAAAGCATTGGAATGGGTAGCGAAAGGACGTGCCGCGGCACCACCATGCAGCGTCTGCAGCATAGGGGTTTCCACCTCGAGGAAGCCGCGACGCTCCAAAGCGTGACGCAGTGCCCGCACAACCTTAATACGTACGATCGCATTCTTACGGGCCTCTTCCCGCATAATGAGGTCCGTATAACGATGGCGAATACGGCTATCCTCACTCATCTCCTTATGTGCCACCGGCAGCGGACGCAAGGACTTAGACGCCATAGCCCACCGCGTGGCCATAACGGAAAGCTCACCTCGCTTAGAGCGGCACACACGACCCGTCACATAGACAAAGTCCCCCAGGTCTACGTCAGCCTTCCACTCCGCTAAAGCATCCTCGCCAATTTCTGCCAGCGACAGCATGACCTGCAACTGTGCGGCCTCGCCTAGGGCAGTGGTGGCAGCTGTATCGTTGGTAACACCCTCTTGCAGGCGGGCAAAGCAGAGCTTACCGGTGTTGCGAACGAACAGGACGCGACCCGCAATAGTGACGACGTCATCAGACTCATCACCGTCTGCCAGCGAGTCATAACTCTTATTGTCAATAAGCTCACGCAGTGTATGCGTACGCGGTACGACAACAGGGTACGGATGGCGATCCTCATGGCCTTCCGCCGCCTCTTCTAACAGGCGTGTGCGCTTATCCCTCCGGATACGCATTTGCTCTGGAGTCTTGTCCTCGGCGGAAGAGGATGCTGCGGCAGCCACGGAAGAATTATTGTGCGGGGTTTTTTTGCGATCAGTCACGCTCTCTAGGATAGTGCCTTTTGCCAGCTAGATGAATCTGGCACAAAGATGGAGAACAGAGGACACTACATTTCGTGTAGGCAACTATGGCAACTGCTTGTAATTGCGATAACGAGCACAGAAGTCCATACGGTAGGAATTATGAGGTGATTAATTCCACATACGATGAAGAAGCTGTACTGGATAACACTACAGCCGATGCGACAGCTACGGTGGATACCACCACAGCTACTGTAGAAGCCGAGCCCACATCTCGACTCCCACGTTGGTTGCGCGCCCCGCAACCAAAGCCGTTACGTCCTCAGAAAGAGGTCGATAAGCTCTACCCCCGCCTACGATTCCAGGTGTTCATAGGTATCTTCATCGGCTACGCCTCTTTCTACCTCATCAGAAACAACGTCAGTCTGGTTGCAAATACTCTTTCCGAAAACGGACTTAGTAAAACCGACATTGGCATTATCGCCAACTGCCTCCTTCTGGCATACGGTTTCTCAAAATTCTTCGCCGCCACCATCAGTGACCGTGCAAACGCTCGCTTCTTTATGCCCCTGGGACTTATCCTCTCCGGCCTAACCAATATCCTCATTGGTATTTCTGCCGGCGGCACCATTTCGGTAAGTATCTTCGCCGTCCTCATGACCATCAACGGCATCTTCCAAGGTATGGGCTGGCCTCCCGCCGGCCGCGTCATGGTGCACTGGTTCTCCACCTCCGAGCGAGGCGGGAAAATGGCGTTGTGGAACATTGCTCACAACGTCGGCGGTGCTCTCTCCGGTGCACTCGTCGCCTACGCCCTCGACCACTTCGGATCCGACAATTGGGCCTCCGCCTTCTGGTTCCCCGCAGTGATCTGCTTCATTCTAGCTATCATCACCTTCTTCCTTGTACGAGATAACCCCCAGTCCATGGGGCTACCCTCCATCGAGGAGTACCACAATGATCCAGCACCCGTAGAGATTGACGAAGCTGACAAAACAGAATCCACGTGGCAGACCATTCGCCGCCATATTCTGCGCAACCCCACTATGGTGTACCTCGCTTTCGCAAACGTCTTCGTCTACACCCTGCGCTATGGCATCGTCTCCTGGGCACCCCTCTACCTGGCACAGGTCCGTGGCGGCTCAACTAGCCAAGGTATTGCTGGTTTCTCCATCTTTGAAATCTCCGGCATTATCGGCACCCTCCTCTGCGGCTGGATCTCCGACCGTGTATTCAAAGGCCGTCGCTCCGTCACCGGCATTGTCTTCATGGTGGGTGTCATTCTCGCGGTCCTGCTCTACTGGCTGCCTTCAAATGATGCCCCCATGTGGGTTTCCTGGACAGCACTAGCCCTTGCCGGTGGCCTCATCTACGGCCCCGTTATGCTGATCGGCTTGCAAGCCCTCGACCTGTCCCCCACCCATATCGCAGGTACCGCAGCAGGCTTCACCGGCCTCTTCGGTTATGCACTAGGCGCCACCATGGCCTCCACCGGCATAGGTGCCATCGCCCAGCACATGGGGTGGGGTGCAGCCTTTATCTTCCTTATTATCTGCGCTGTACTATCCATCGTTCTATTGGGCCTCGTTGACCGCAAGGAAAAAGAAATCCTTGCTAAAGCTCGCGCCAAGCGCGACGCCGTCCGCGCAACCCAAGAGGAAAATGCAACAGCAGAGGAAACCAAAACAGCAGAAGCAGAATTGGAATCCTAAGCCTCCGTATTTCACTATCCACCTACATTAAAAGGCTGCCTGCCTCGTCGTAACGATGAAGCAGGCAGCCTTTTCCTCTAGATTTCCTCCAGTATTCCCGTACTTAAAGCCCTTACTTACCGAATAAGCCCAAGATGGCGCAAAAGGAATACATACCCGCCCCGACGGTAGAGATCATCAAACCAAAATGCCCAGTTATGGGCACCTTTCTCCGCTATCCGGAACGTAAAATGCGAACGATTCGAAGAATGCTCAACCAACTTTTTAAAAACCACTGTATTAGAGTGGGACGCCACCTCCGCAGTAACCGCAAAAGGTGACGGCTCCACCCCCGTCAACGTTTTTCCACTACCGCACGACACACGCACAGGCATGGTGTAGCGGCGAATATTTAACGCCGGGTCATGTGCTTTCCACTGGGAACTGGGCCACGCACCCCACATTGCGCGAGGACGATACCCCATTAACGCACTTCCCATTGCCAAAGAACTTGCCTGCGCTGGTGCTGATAACGTGTAGAAACCACTCATCGAGTCCACCGCGCTATAACGTTCGGGGAAACGCTGCGCGAGATTCATAATGCCCACTGATCCCATGGATAACCCCACTAATGCTGTGGAATGGGGACGCACTGGAACACGAAAATACTGGGAAAGGTAATGAGGTAGCTCCTGGACAAGGAAAGTTTCCCAGCGAATAGTTTTCCCATTATCCAGTGGGGACGCGTAATCGGTGTAGTAGGTACCAGCAGCGTAATCACCGGAAATGGGGGCAACTAACGTAACATCGTAGTTCGCCAAATGGCCATGTAGATCGCCACCAAAAATAAAACCATTGTTCTTATTGTTGGTGCCGTACCCGTCAAGAGCCATTACAATACGCGGATTACCAGGTGTTTTCGCCGGCATAATCTCCACCGGAATTGTCCGCTTCATCGCGTGCGAATACACGTTACACTGCTGCAGACCACGCCCAAAAACATCCCACGTGCAGCCCGGACGAAGGTAACTGCGATGCGGAGAATACTGTCTGCCAGTACGAGGAGCACCCACTGGAATTTGTGGGAACGGTTCATCGGCAAGAACGCGGGGCTGTTTTTCCTGCTCCGCAAACGCACACGGTGCAGCGTTAGTGAAGAACACTGCAGACATAAGAAGTGCACCAGAAAGAGCACCGGCGACAAGGCGGCGTGAAAGAGTAGCCATGGTGTTAGTCCTCAGAGATACCCAGCATGAGACCGATATTATCGTGGCAATATGTTCCGTCTGCCAGATAGGCAGACACAAGAAGCCGCGCATCCCCCTCTGCGGGAGCGGGGCCCAAATCATAATTTGTTACCGCAACCTGCGGGTCGTGGAGCTTAGGCTCAGCCATAAGAACATTCTTAGCTGCCGCAACAACGCCCTCGCTACCCTCGCGGAATGCATGTGCACCGGCAACCAAGGCGGCCGGTAATGCCTGTGCTGGGGCCATGCGGGGTTGCTCACTGAAGCGGCTAATAGCTACACCGTCGCTATTCCGCAACGTGTCCACACCCGTCACTGTGGTGGGAAGGCACAGATCTTTCACAAGGTGACGAAGTGCCACCAGCTGGTAAAAATCCCTCTCCCCTACGAAAAGACGCTGCGGATGCAGGAGTGACAGCAACGCCATGTGCACAGTTAATGACTCCTCTATCCCCGGTGGAGGAGGAACAATAACGTCAGGATCATTGAGCCGTACCATAGTGCGCAGTCCATGTGGGAACAGTGTTTCCCAGGCGGGTGCGAAGAAGAGTGGGGCGGGGCAGCCCGGCAATGACTGCAGGAATTGGCAGTCCGCCGCAACAGCATCAAGGTGAGCATTGTCTGCGCATAGCGATGAGACAATGACGACGCTGCCGGGCACACGCGCAGCGGTCTCAATGACTCCAGCGTGCCCACCGTGTAAATGGCCGTGCGTAGGCACCACAATAAGTTGCCGATGGGTAGCGTGCAGAGCTCGTGCTACCTGCGCAATACTTTGCGGATGTGTATGGCAGGTAACTGTACCTGGATGGTATCCGGGGTTGGAAAGCATTTACGCGTCCCGCTCCAGTCGCTTCATAATATCTGCCAAGCTAAGACCATTAGTGTGCGCGCCTGACTGTTCCTGGTCATGGCTATGCGCGGCATGGTGCCCGCCTTCTCTTTCTGCATACGCTTTTTCGGTATGTGCAGAAGCGCTGGCATTGTCTGTCGTCCTTGTCCCATGTGAGCCATGTCGACCCGTGCTAGCTGAAGCAGTAGAAGACGCGGAAGATGCCGAGGATGCTGGGGATACTGTAGCTGCACCATCGTGAGCGCGCTTGGGACTGTAGGAACTATGGGAAGATTTATGAGTGGACTGGCCAGAGCTAAAAGCGTCCCAATCTATAGTTGCGGACTTCTTCGCTTGTTTTTCTGCTGGCTTTTCTACCGGCTTTTCAACTGGCTTTTCTGCCGGTTTTTCTGACGAGTCCTCTGCTGAATCTTCCGTTGAGTTGTCGATATGATCCATGAAAAAGCTGGGGACAACAATACTCGACAGCGTGTCATCACCGGCACCAACAGTATTTCCGGTAGTACTTTCACCCGGGTGACGTGTTTCAAACACTACCTGTGCATCGTGAACAACGTGTGCTTCTGGTGTGTCATCTTCTGTGTATGTATAGGCGTACCCCTGTGTGGCGAAATCGTAATCCGAATCACCGTAATCGGGGCTAGCCTCAGCATAGGCAGAGCTGGAGTAATCAGAGCCAAGGTCATCAGCATCAGAGTAGTCAGTATCGGAAGAATACCCATAGGAGTTATCCGGGTAATAGTAGTAGCCTTGACCATCGCTAATAGCGAGCTGATCATCAAAATCAGGATCAAAGAACTGCGCCAACGAAATCCGTAATTCCGAAAGCTCTTCCCGCAGCTGCTCTACTTCTTCCCGGGAGGCTTCCTCCAGCTCCTCGCGGCGTTTCTGTTCTGCCGCATCACGCTTGTCGAGTTCACGCTGCAGAGCACGCTCATAGTCCTCGGCGATAAGACCATTTCGCGACGTGTACTGGCTGGCCCGGCGCTGGTAGTACATCATAAGAAGAGCACCCAAGACAGCTGCCCAGAGGGCTACCCCCACGGCTACGCGCAGTCCTACATTCGAATCTGTGAGCATGATGACAACAGTGGCAGCAATAGCCAAAACGACCAATACCACTAAACCCACTATGGGCCACGTATTGTGAGAGTGCGAGGAACGACTCACACGACCGCCGTCACGCTCTTCTACATCTGCTGATTCGGGTGCATCCATACCGTCGAGGATACCGGGTTTTGCGGGAGAACTGCACTGTTTACCAAAACTAAGTACTGTGATTACTCAAGAATTTTTCGCATACTGCCAGCAATAACGTTATGTTTGTGCGCCAGCAGCGTCTTTTTCCATCTGATCCGGCGGAATTCGGCACGCTCGCTCTAGTACTAATCCCGCCACCGCCAGCAGGAAACCTGCCACGGTAAACACAATAATGCCGGGAGAATCTGCCTGTGCAGCAGATAATGTATGGATGCGGGGCCACACATAAACACCGGAACCTATACCGGCACCACAAAAGACAGCCCCCGCAAAAGCGGATGCCCTGCCTAACACGAATGCGCGGGCGGCGCGGACGGGATGCAACTGGTGATGATCCTGCCCCACCTGGTTACGTTCGATAGCGCGGTGAATGTAGAAAGCCAGGATCCCGTCAACAATAGCGAGAATGATGACGGGGATACTTACCCAGATGGTGAAGTCAGCCAGGGTGGAGTAGAACGTCGACACCATCAGCCAGGCACAAAATGCGCATACTGCCGCCCATACCAGAAGAGAGCTGACAGACGTGAGATGCAGTTTGTTATCGTTCTGCGGCTCCTCGGGAGTGTGCTCAGGTGTCTTCATGAAAGCGCTCCTCCGGGAACAAGCTGAAGGGTGACGTCTCGTTGAATGCTAGTCTCTGCGGCCGGATCTCGTGAGCGTAATGCGGTAAGTGCCTGCCGAAATTCTGTTGTGAGGGGAAGATTTGGATGGTGGTAAGACAGTATTTCCAGGGCGGGTACCAGCACAAAGCTCCGTTCTAGCGCATACGGGTGCGGGAGGGTGAGGTGGGGGTCGGTGGAAATAATGGGGGTGTTATTGTCATCGTTGTGCCAGCAGGCAATGATGTCAATGTCTAAAGTACGTGGCCCCCAATGCACTTCTCGTGTACGGCCAGCCTGTTGTTCAATAGTCTGGGCGCGGGACAGCCAGTCCTGTGCGGTGGCGGAGATATCGCGTACCAGGACAGCGCTGTTGAGGAATTCTGGTTGGTCGGTTACTCCCCACGGAGCGGTCCGGTACACACTGGCATGGGCATAGCACCAGGGTGCTAGGCAGTGGGCTGCGTACTGTAATTGGGCAAGAGGATCGCCAATGTTAGCGCCAAGGGAGAGTAATGCCGTCGTCATGCGGAATACTGTCCTGGGGCAGAGGCGAGATCATCTCGGGTACGGGAGACGGTGACGGCAACATCACCAAACGGTACTTCAATGGGCGCCGATGGTTTATGCACGCATACGTCTACCCGCTGTGTGGGCGGATACTTCTGCAGGATACGTAGGGCAATACGGTGGGCGAGCGTTTCCACCAGGTTGAGGCTGGGGCCCGTCAACACTCGATATGCTATATCGGCAACTTCGGCGTAGTTGACGGTGTGGCATAGGTCGTCACTGCTTCCTGCCTGCCGTGTGTCTAGCCAGAATGACACGTCAACCGAAAAAGGTTGCCCGTCTTTCTTTTCGAAGTCTTCTACCCCGTGATAGGCGTGGGCAGAAATACCGGTGAGGTCAACGCGGTCTAGGCTAGGGCCAGTCCCTGGGTTCAGCACAGTTAGCCATCCTCTCGGAAAGGATTACACCCCGCCTGCCACGCCTGCTGTACCGCCAAGGCCTGCACAGTGCTAGGCACATCGTGGACGCGCACACCCCACGCACCATAGTGTCCGCAGAAAGCCGACACCACACTGGTCGCCAGATCTCGCTCCGGCGGCTCCGAGGGCCTTTCTACGCTGTAGCGTGAGTCCGTATCTGCCAACACGTCCCCCAGAAAACGCTTCCGGCTAGCCCCTATCAGCACTGGAAAACCATTCTTAACAAATGTAGGGAGGGCTTTCAGCAACGCCCAATCTTGGTCGCGGGTTTTCGCAAACCCCAAACCTGGATCCAGGATAATGTTGGATTCTTTCACCCCCGCGTCAAGAGCACGCTGGACAAGAATCTGCAGGTCCCCCATTACTTTGCCCACAATATCCGCATCGTTATAGGCGGCACCGGCAGCGTCCCCGAACTTGTCAGCTTGCCAATGCATCACACAGTACGGGACTCGCGCATCTGCCATGACGCGGCGCATATCCGGGTCTGCTTCCCCACCGGAGACGTCGTTAATAAGATCCGCACCCGCCCCCAGTGCAGCAGCAGCCACACTGGCCCGCATAGTATCCACGGATACCGTCACACCCTCCTGGTGGAGGGCAGACACGATAGGAACAACGCGGGCGGCTTCTTCTTCCGCGGTGACACGCGTAGCACCAGGACGAGTGGATTCCCCACCCACATCAATAATCTGCGCACCCTGCGCCACCATATCGCGGGCATGGGCAAGGGCTTTATCCCGGGTATTCCACTTACCACCATCCGAGAAAGAATCTGGCGTGATATTGAGAATACCCATCACTAAACATGGCGAATGAACCATGGCAGTCCTTCCTACATCCTTATCCACTAGCACTATCCACTGGCACTAGCAGCGGGGATCCCGAATAAGTGCCAACGCCTCCGCCCGCGACGTGGCATTAGCGCGCAGGCTGCCCCGCACCGCACTGGTAGTAGTGATGGCACCAGGTTTACGAATACCCCGCATAGCCATACACAAATGCTCGCATTCAATAACAACCACAGCACCACGCGCATCCAAACGATCCATAATGGCGTCGGCTACCTGGCCAGTGAGCCGCTCCTGTATCTGTGGCCGCTTCGCATAGAGGTCCACCAGCCGGGCCAGCTTCGATAAGCCCATAATACGGCCAGTTTCTTTATTGGGGATATAGCCAATATGGGCTACCCCGTGGAAGGGCAGTAGGTGGTGTTCACACATGCTGTACACGGGAATATCACGCACCAAAACAAGCTCGTCATAGCCTTCAGTGAAAGACGTGGCAAGAACGTCAGCAGGGTCGCAATGTAGACCACCGAAAATTTCGGTGTAGGCGCGTGCTACCCGGCTGGGGGTGTCGCGGAGCCCTTCCCGGTCGGGATCTTCACCAATGCCGATGAGGAGTTCCCGAACAGCGTGTTCTACACGTTGTGCGTCATATTCTCCGTAACTCATTTATCGCGTCGATTCTTACCAAAACCCCATCCACCGAAGAGGCCTCCACGGCGGTTATCGCTATCCCCGCGGCCATTCTGCTGCGCATCATCAGAATGATGGCGCGACTGTCGCTGTGACGAAGAATCAGAAGACTGCGTGGGACGACCCGGCTGCGCGGGTTTATCCGGGCTGGAGTAGTGAACAATATCGTCTTCACTGATCTCCGGCAAAGCCTGCTTACCTATCTTCGGCGGCCATTCTTCGCCGCGTTCCTTCGCCAGTTCACCAGGTGTCTTTACTGGTGGTTGTGTGGACGGAGTACGCTCGCCGAAATCGTCAAACTCGGTAATACGTGGGCGAGTCTCAATACTTCCTAGAATCTCCTCCAGGTCAGGGCGTCGCAGAGTTTCCTTCTCCAAGAGGGCAAAGGCGAGGTTATCAAGCAGATCCCGATACTGAGTGAGGGTTTCCCACGCCTCCGTGTGGCAGGCGTCAATAATGCGGTGTACTTCCTCGTCAATGTCGCGGGCAACCTCATGCGAGTAGGTGGACTTGGTACCGAGGGTGCGACCCAGGAATGGGTCGCCTTCTTCCTCCCCGTACTTGACGGGCCCCAGTTTGGCACTCATGCCCCATTCGCTCACCATGGCGCGGGCTATCTTGGTGGCCTGCTCAATATCGTTGGAGGCACCTGTGGTGGGTTCCGCGAACACGAGTTCTTCCGAGGTGCGTCCGCCCATGGCGAACACGATCTGGCTGAGCAGCTGGGTGCGGGTCCGCAGGCCGGAGTCGTCTTCTCCCGCCACCATGGAGTAGCCGCCGGTGCGGCCACGCGGCAGGATAGTGACTTTGTAGACGGGATCCATTTGCGGCATGGCCCATGCACAAATAGTGTGGCCAGCCTCGTGGTAGGCTGTCACTTTCTTTTCCTTTTCGGAAATAATGCGGCCAGTACGGCGTGGCCCGCCAATAACACGGTCGGTGGCTTCCTCTAGGTTGTCTGGGGTAATAGCTTTTTGGTTTTGGCGAGCGGTGAGCAAGGCCGCCTCATTCAAGACGTTGGCTAGATCAGCGCCGGAGAAGCCCACTGTGCGCTTAGCGAGGGCGTCAAGGTCGCAGTCTTTCGTGAAGGGCTTTCCTTCCGCGTGCACTTTGAGAATGGCTTGGCGGCCTTTCAGATCCGGGTTGGTGACGGGAATCTGGCGGTCAAAACGGCCAGGGCGCAAGAGTGCGGGGTCCAGGACGTCAACGCGGTTTGTGGCGGCAATAAGAATGACGCTCTGCCGGTCCTCAAAGCCATCCATCTCCACTAGTAGCTGGTTGAGGGTTTGTTCGCGTTCATCGTGGCCGCCGCCAATACCGGCACCACGCTGGCGGCCGACGGCGTCAATCTCATCAATGAAGATAATGCTGGGGTTATTCTTTTTTGCCTGGTCGAAGAGTTCGCGGACACGGGAGGCACCAACACCTGCGAACATTTCTACGAAATCAGAGCCGGAGATGGAGAAGAAAGGTACGCCAGCTTCGCCGGCGACAGCGCGTGCCAGGAGGGTTTTACCGGTGCCTGGGGGACCGTAGAGGAGGACACCGCGGGGGATTTTCGCGCCAAGTTTTTCGTAGCGTTCCGGGTGCTGCAGGAAGTCCTTAATTTCATTGAGTTCTTCCACTGCCTCATCTTCACCAGCCACATCCTTAAACGTGGTGGTGGGACGGTCTTTGTTGACGCCACTGGCGAAGGATTTACCGAACCCCATGGGGCCGTTCTTCTGCATTCGGCCGAAGAACCAGATCATGAGAAGCACCAGCAGCAGGGTGGGGCCTAGGTAGATAAGAGCCTGGGTGAACCAGCTGGACTGGTGTACTTCAGTTGTGAAGGCATCTACTTTGGATTCCTGCAGGAGGCTGAAGATGTCGTCGGCAGAAGCAGCCGGATACTGGGCGGAGAGAGCTTTCGCTTCGACGTGTTTCTTGTCCCCCGAGTCACCCTGTTTGGATGTGGATCCGAATAGTCCCTGCTTTTGTGGTTCCGCAGGTTCTACTTTTGTTTTCTTTTTCAGAATGACTTTGAGGACCTGTTCACGGTCTTCTACTACTGCCTTCTCAACATTGTCATCCTTTATTTGTTGCAGGATGGTAGAGGTGTTGACGGACTGGTAGTCAACGGAGTTGTTACCTCCGAAGAACGACAGGCCAACAAAAAGCAGCACGATAAAGGCAATAATGCCGATGTTGCGAAACAGCTTCTTACGGTTCATGCACATGCGGGCCGTATGGAGTGGCCCATCCCTTCTCTAATGTATCTACGTACACAGTACCGGTTAGACGCCACTCACGCCTTTTTTCGCACAATACCCGGTTTATTCATTCATGCTTATTCATGCCGGGTGAAACGTCAGTAGCAGTTACTGAAAAACTTCAGGCTTCAACTTGGCGACGAAGGGGAGGGAACGGAATTGTTCGTTGAAATCCAGACCGTAGCCAACAACGAAATCATCGTCAATGTCGAATCCCACATCGGTGCACTCCACGTTAACAGTTTGGCGTGCTTCCGGTTTGCGCAGCAAGGTTACTACTTCGAGGGAGCGGGGGTTACGGGCAGAAAGGTTACGCAGTAGCCAGGAAAGTGTGAGACCGGAATCGAGAATGTCCTCCACGATAACAACATCGCGGCCGGTAATATCGCGCTCCAAGTCTTTCAGAATGCGAACAACACCGGAAGAGCTTGCGCCGGCACCATAGGAGGAGACGGCCATGAACTCCATCTGGTTGGGAATGGGGAGTGCGCGGGAGAAATCCGTGAGGAACATGACGGCGCCTTTAAGGACGCAGATAAGGATGAGATCCTCGGGGTCATCAGCGTGTCGGGCGGCGGTTGCCTCGGCTAGTTCTTTAACACGCTTGGAGAGTGTTTCTTCATCGATAAGAACCTCTTCGATGGAGTTTTCATAGTAGGAGGTTGCTGATTCCGGCACAGTACTCATCGGTTTCCTCTGACGTGTCTGATCCGTGGTGGGGTCTCTACCAAATGCGGGGTGTCCGTAGGGCACGGTCTGTGCGTCCTACCTTTCGTAGGATAGTTTGTCTACACCCTAAACACCTAAATCTATTCAGAGGACGTTATCGAAGATGTCACCCTGAATACACCTCTAGAGACACGCTAATGACCATGACGGCAGCCATGCGCATGCCCGCACCCCATCGATAATGCAGATGATGCAGAATCTGCAGCCGGCACAACAGGCACAAAATAGAGCGCCTTATCCTGCCGTTTCACAATGTCTCCACCGGGTAATGCAATGGGACCTTGCCCATGCCAGTCCGTCACAAGACGCGCTACCTCCTGCAAATGCGTATAGCCTGCCTGCGTATGACCATGCGCATGCAGCCATAATCGCAGTACACGCCGCAATGTGGGAAGAGGAAGCTCACGCAATGAGTCCAGGGGAAGCTCCCCGCTGCCATCACTCCGCTGTAGTGCCTCCCGCAGTATGGTGTCTGCCTGGCTATCTAGTTCGTCAGCATCTTCCCGCACCAGTTGAGCTGTACGCGCCAACGCCGGCACAATCTCTCCCCCACTAATCTCCTGCAAAAGGGGAATTACCTCGTGGCGTACACACACACGCGTGAACGCGGAATCCTTATTTTGTGGATCATTCCACACGTCAATAGCGTGCTCCGCGCAAGCAGCATGCGTATCGGCACGGCGTAGGCCAAGCAGCGGACGCCCCCAGGGGTCATCCCAGTCACTCATGCCGGCAATAGCGTGCGGCCCCGAACCACGCAGCAAACCCAATAGTAGCGTTTCCGCCTGGTCATCTTGCGTGTGTCCCAACAAAACTGGGCGTCCAGCGCGCATCATATCCAAGGCTGCATAGCGGGCCTCCCGCGCCGCACCCTCCATACCGAGGCCGTTTTCATCGTTAATAACAATGGGAATAACAAGTGCCTCAACACATCCCAATTGACGAGCCTGCTCAGCAGCATGGTGAGCAACCTGCCCGGATCCTTCTTGTAGTTGATGGTCAACAAGGAGCGCCGTTACCTGTGCGCCGGTACGGACTGCCCCCGCGGTAAGTGCGAGAGAATCGGCCCCACCGGAAAGAGCCACACACAATTGTGCTGGCCTACCATGTTTCTCCCACCATGCGCGGACAGCTTTCGTCACCGCCCACATGTGGGGATCTCCAGACCCGCCAAACGTGGAGGCATGCGGCAGTGGCGCAGCAGAGCTCAGCACTGGCGTTTTAGACGGTTTAGGCAGTTTTGCCGGTTGCGGCGTCGACACCATCAGCTAACACCCCGTACGGTAAACAGTGGCGGCCAAGTTATCAACGAGCATCGTCGCCAACCAATACACCGTATCGTTCACCAGAAACGCAAAGTAGTACGGTGTATTCGAGCGGGCACTATACGCAATACCCGCCAGCGTACTGACATTATTCAACGATCCCGTTTTCGCACGAATATGGCCCCGCGCGGCAGCATTCTCTCCCCCGAAGCGATACCGCAGTGTGCCACTCTCCCCCGCCACCGGCAGATTATCGCGAATAATGTCCGTCACATCTCTTTTCTCGGAAAGATTATGCGGACGTAGCGTTTCCTCTATAGTGCGCGGCGCCAGACGATCATAGGAGGAAAGGCCAGACGTATCCTCCAAAACAGCACCCCGCGTAGGAACATTATGGGAACCCACAGTGGCAATTACAGCATCTGCGGCACCCCGGAAACTAGCCGGATGCCCCATCTCACTCGCAACTTCTCGCCCAATGGACTCCGCCAGCACATTATCGGAATGAATAAGCATGTCATGCAGACGATCACGCAAAGGCGCCGAATGTACCTTCCCCAAGGGAAGTAGCGCCAGAGGTGGTTTCCCGACCTCTATTTTTAGCCCGTCAATGCCCAAATATTGGGCAAGCGTAGCCCCCACTTGCAGGGACGGTGTGGGAGTGTGGGGACTATACCAGCCAGCATCATGGATACGGCCACCATCGAGCATGGCCGGAACTATGGGCGCTATACTGCCGCCGCCAATATCCCAGCGATCCCACCCACGCGCCATATCTGGCCCCGTGTAGAAAGACGTATCCACAATCAGCCGCTTCGGCTTAATGGGAAGATACTTCACCTTGTGTGAAACCTGCTGGGCGAGATCCGAAATGCGGGCAGCATTCGTGTAAAACGTGGGGGCGGTAGCACGCCGTGACAATGTCACATCGCCCGTGCCACGCAGGACCAAACTTCCATCAATAGCCAGGTAAACGCCAGTTTCTTGCCGTTTTGTCGGCTGCAAAGTATGGAGAGCTGCGGAGGCTGTCAACAGTTTCGTAATAGATGCGGGAGCCAGCGCACGGTCAGCGTTACTCTGCCACACAGGCTTTGCACTATTACCCACCACACTATTACCCGCACTGTGCACAATACCGCCGAAAGAATTAACCCCACTAGCTTGGAGAACAGATGTTAAAGCCTTCTGCATTCTTTGCGTACACGCACTATTCCCTACCCCATCAATCCCGATGGCATTACTGACACCACCGCTTACCGCTAAAGATTCTGCCGCCGGGGACTCCGCAGACAGGGACGCAGGAGACGCTCCTGCCGTTGCGGAAGAAACAACCATTGCTGTTACAGTCAGCGCTGCACAGATAGAAGTACAGACAGAGGCACGAACAGAAGCAATAGCAGGAGTAGAAGTACGGGCCAAGTGGGAGCGGAATAGGCGAGAGGGCATACGCATAGACCTATGCTACTATCTTCTCTCCTTACACACTCTCCCTCCCCACACTGGTGACCTGGCCTAATGAGCCGGCTGACACCCACACGCCTGCAGGCTTGTCGCAAGCGCATCCAGCACTGGGCGGGCCGCAGACGGCTCCTCACCATTGATAATGAAGGCAAATACCAGGACACGCCCATCCCGGGTAACCACAATGCCCGCCAAACTACTAGCAGACGACAATGTTCCAGTCTTGGCACGCACCCAACCACGCGCTAGGGAACCGTCATAGAAACGATTGGAAAGAGTACCAGATCCACCAGAAACAGGAAGATCATCAAGGATTGCGCGATTCTGATCCTGTGTCGCAGACAAGCGAAGAACATCCACCAAAGTATGGGACGACACTCTGTTCTTAAGCGACAGGCCGGAGGCATCGAACATCGTCAAACCGACTGTCGTAACACCATTGTCGCCCAAAATATGGCGTATGGACTCCGTAGCACCAGCAAACGTGGCAGGCTTCCCCTGCTGCACCGCAATTTCACGGCCAATTGCCTCCGCCAACACATTGTCGGAATGAATAAGAACATCATGCAAGCGGGTAATAAGAGGCGCCGACCACACCCTCCCCAACACCGTAGACGTATTCGTCTTCTTACTGGTGACAGTAACATTATCGACAGCAATACCAAGATGCTGGGCAAGCGCACGACCCACTTGCATAGCAGGATCGACAGTGCGGGGGGAATCCTCCCCTGTTGCATCAAGACGGGCACCATTCACCATTGTGGGAGACATGGGGGCAATGGAACCGCCACCAATATCCTCCGTATTCCAGCCTGGCGCCATAGTAGATCCACGGTAGAGGGACGTATCAACAATAAGTTTCCGCACAGTGATGCCGCGTTTCCGCAGCATGGTTTCTGTATGCTGCGCAAGATCCTCAATGCGGGCCGCACCATGGTAGAAACTATCCTGCCCTTTACTCGCATCAGACAAGGTAACGTCACCATAGCCACGTAATACGACAGTGTCCCCATTAAGGAGAAGAGTCTCCGTTTTCACCCGCTGCTCATCAGACAGCACACGGAGAGCCGCCTGGGCGGTAAGTAGCTTCATCACACTGGCAGACTGAAGAGACTTATCAGAATTCTTTCTCCACAAGTCTTTTCCCGTCATCGCATCCTGTACAGAACCAGTGAAATGCTCAACACCAGCAGCAGCAAGCAAACTATTAAGCCGCGAAGCCAACACATCAGTATCGGGAATAGGAGCATCTTTAGAAACGGGACGGAATGCATCGTCACGTTTATCAGTATCGGGAGGAAGCGCCACACCCTTCATCCAGGAGGACGCATCCGAAGAATTCAACCCCCGCACGCGCGGCACCACATTGAACGCCACAACGGCACCCACCACAAGCAGAAGAACCACCAGTATAGAGGTGGTGATGGCGAGACGCCTATGGTCTTTCATCAACGGCCCTTTTCCAAACGTTACGTGAAACGTTGCCCACTATTGTCCAAACGCATGCCACATTATGCAAACGCAATCCTGCTTCATTCTGTCACGAATCACAAGCTCCGTGCGACCCTGGACTATCCTGTAAGAAACTATTATTTCTTGCAGCAAAGGTTGGTTACACAATGAGCCTTGACGTTACCATCGAGATCCCCAAGGGTTCCCGCAACAAGTACGAAGTTGACCACGAAACCGGACGTGTCTGCCTCGACCGCTACCTCTTCACCCCCATGGCCTACCCTGCCGACTACGGCTACATTGACCACACACTCGGCGAAGACGGAGACCCGCTGGACGCCCTCGTCATTCTCCCCGAACCCGTCTTCCCCGGATGCGTTGTCCCCGCCCGCATCGTTGGCGTTTTCAACATGACCGATGAAGCCGGTGGAGACGACAAACTGATCGCCGTCCTCGACGACGTACGCTGGAACCACATTCAAGACATCAATGATGTGCCGCAGAATCTCCGCGACGAGATTGAACACTTCTTCGTCCACTACAAGGACCTAGAGCCCAACAAGGAAGTCTCTGGCACTGGTTGGGGCGACAAGGCTGCCGCTGAAAAAATCCTTGAACAAGCCAAAGAACGTTTCCAGGGCTAAAAGCGAGTAGACACTGGGCAGCCACAGCCAGACAGGTAGGTAATTTGAAACTGCCTACAGTGACAGTAGCTATACAGTGACTATGCTGCCGTAATACTTGCGATAGGACGATAGAAAGAAGACTCCGCCACTAACGTTGCCATGACGCTAATCGTTGTCATGACGTTAATTCTGTGGTGGAGTTTTCTTCTATTTTTCTATTCTTTCCATTCCTGGTTTCTTCCGATAGTTCGGTAGTCCCCCAATTCCTTCCCACTCGCATTAATTGAGTGGTGTCGCGTACCCGGTATTTGGTGACTAGTTCAATGTTTAGCGTCTGGTGTGTGTTGAGTCCTGTCCTGGGTGTTTGCGTCCTGTTTTTATCGTCCGGTTCCGTAGAGGGGATCATCAGGGTGGCGGATAGGACCGCGAGGGAGATTACCAGGTTGGGGAAGGATTCGTTCCGTGTTGGCGGCAGAGCGGCGGTGACGC
>NZ_QFOZ01000024.1 GCF_003241315.1 Lawsonella clevelandensis | reverse complement strand
GGCTAAGCCCGTGTTCTAAAGATTTGTCGACCTAGTCGACTACATCCTACTGTATCCTACGCAATGGAGGTGTGTATGGTAGGTCACACCCTACCCCACATTCCATTGCCACCTTACTTACCCCCCTCTCTCCGACACCCGTGCACACACATTCACGCCTGTCTATGTGGTGTCCTCCTATGTGTCCTCCTCCTCCAGGAGTCTAATTTCCTTCTCTCTCTCTATGCATAAAATCCAGAGGGCACACATCAATGTATACAGATTCATATACCTATGTATACACAACTTGGCCTTAGTGGACAGCGGGGTGGTCAACTCGTCGTCGAACAAACAATCCACGGCGATCACAGCGACCACAGCTAAGTAGCACGCAGTCTCGCCTCCCGCCCCCCTGCCCTGCTGCTCAGGGTCTGTGTGTGTGGTTGTTCGCCTCGCGAATGGAGGCTTGTATCTCCGAACATACACGCCCGTGCTCTTGCGCCCGCCTTTCCTCCTCAGCTCTCCGTCTCCCATGCTGCCCCCCTCCCCGCATTTTTGGCCTGTTTTGTACGAGAGCTAGACATGCTCTTCCATCTGCTGGTTGCTGCAGTTCTCTTTTCCTTTTTGCTTCTTTGCTTCTCTCTCCCCCCTCTCCTCTCCCTCGTCCCTCCTCCCTCTCTCTTCCCCTCCTCGCGCATCGTGTGTCAGCGATGTGATATTTTTGCTGCTTTAGAAAGGGCCGCTGATGACCTGTTTTCTATGATGGTGAGTTGTATATACGGGTTGAGTGAGTGTGTAGGTGGTGGTCAGCACGACGGATTCATGTTCCCATGTTTCCTTTGATGTGCACAGGAGAGAGAGAGAGAGAGGCCGGGTGCAAGACGCATCTGCTTCGCACGGACCCACTCTATAGGAAAAAAATGAAGGGACTCAGGCACGGCCGACAGTGGACGGAGTTTTTTTTTTTTTTTGAACAAGTGTAAGTGCACAATGCGTTGTGGGTGGAAAAGGGAAACAATTCGACTACCCACATGAAATCGGCAAACAAGTCGAGA
>NZ_QFOZ01000015.1 GCF_003241315.1 Lawsonella clevelandensis | reverse complement strand
TGAGCGGACAATATTGGCTAACTGAATGGCTCGAAGAGAATCGCCTCCGGATTCGATGAATGTTAGTTCTGGATTCACAGGAGTTCCAAGCACGTCCTGAACGAGAAGAATGAAAGAGTCCTGATTCTGTTCAACTCTACCGGGAATAGATCCCTCTCTTGACTCTTGAACTTCATTCAGTAACAGTTCCCCAGCATGGCGCTCTAATAACTTAATATCTACCTTGCCATTTGAAGTAGTGGGAATATCAGTAACCTCTATCCACCGTGATGGACACATCACTCTCGGGAAACTTCTTTTCGCGCGACTATTAAGCATTTTTGGAGTAACTAAACAATCGGCGCGAGGAAGATAGAATGCGGCCAAGCTAGCGTCTCCTTGGCAAAGAAACTGGTGCGTCGTCTCTCGGAGCACCATTGCTCGACGTTCACGGACACGAGGGTGGAATTTAACCACTACAACGTCTTCAAGCTCTGGGATTTCTCGAAGGATACGATTCTCGATTTCACCGGGCTCAATCCGTACTCCACTAATTTTTATCTGTCGATCAGCGCGGCCATCGTAAACCAGCTGGCCATCCGCTCGCTGGTGAACGAGATCTCCGGTGCGGTATATTCGGAATGGGTATCCGTCAATCCTGGCAAATGCTTGAGCGGTTTTATCTGGGCGTCCGATATAACCTAAACCCACACAAAGACCAGCAACGAAAAGCTCGCCTTGCGCTCCAGGAGAAACTGGACGCCAAGTACCTTCTGCGTACTCTAATACGTATAAAGACGTATTAGGTATTGGAATTCCGATGGGAACTTCACCTGAGTTAAGCGATTCGCCATCCACGACCGCATGCGTTACATCATCAGAACATTCCGTAGGACCATACGCATTAATCAACGGGACAGCCGGAAATTTTTCTACCCAGTCTCTAGCCAACCGAAGGGGTAATTCTTCACCAGTCACCAGAACATACTCAAGCCCAGAGAAAGACACGCTTGACCCAATTTCGTGAATAAGTTCACGAAATACTGTCGGAACTAGTTCAATGTGTGTTATACGCTTCTCTTCCAGCAAAGAACAAAGCTCATGTGGATCCCGTGAAATATCGTCGGGTACGATCCGTACCGTACCGCCGACCAGCAAGGCTGCACAAAATTGCCAAATGGATACATCAAAGGTAGTAGGCGCCGTCTGGGCCACAACTGAGCCAGCTCCAAGCTGAAGGAGGTGAACTTTGCTGTGCAAATGATTCATCATGCCCGTCTGAGCAATTAGCGCACCTTTCGGTTCACCTGTGCTACCCGAGGTGAAAAAGCAGTAGCTTGGGACGTTGTAAGGATCATCCACACGCTCCAAAAAAGTGTCGCCTAGTGGCGCCTTTACTTCCGTTTCGCGCAAAGTAGTATCAGTGAAAATGGCGACGGCGTTCGTAATCGTCTTAATATGTTTACGACGGGTCTCTGGCCACCGAGGATCAACGGGTGCATAGATGGCACCTACGGCACTACAAGCTAGTATATCAACAAGGCATTCGATATCGCGCGAACGCTCTGAAATGACAACTTTCCCAAAAGCGTGTTTTTTCTCTAAAAAGTAGGCTCGACTGTTAACTAGACTCAATAACACTTCGTAGGTGATTTCTTCACCATTAATGTCTATTACGGCAACGTGATGTGAAGTGATATGGGCCCATTCAACTAAGTACGAGTAGAGCGTGCGTTCTAAAGGCCAGTCGAAGTTCTCCCCGGCCATCGCACTTCCGGTCACAAACAAGCCCAACCCATTTTTTTCAAGACTCTTGGTAAGATTTATCACTCTGCATTCACCGCTTCATGTCTCCGTGAAAGTCTGGAACACGTAATCCACCGCCTGATGCTTGAACGTGCTCGTACAAGCTTTGAGCAACAGCAAGGTCCAAAATTCCCAAACCAAACGGAGAAAATACGGTTGGGCGATCAGGGTCAAGTTGCTTCTCAGAGCAGATAAATTCGGCCAGCGTTCCTGTGACAAAATCCCGATTTCCGTTCAACTGTTCAAGGAGGTGGGGAGTAGTGTTTGCCTTCAGACAATGTTCAACATCATCAAACACGTTATTAGCCGTTTTAATGCTCTCTGGGTGTAAATCACGAAGCGAGATATTAAGGATGAGCTGGTTCGGCTGGAAACGTACACTCATCGGCACATAAGGAGTTCCAGCGTTGGTAGCTAATAGCACGAGATCACAGCCAAGAGCCTCTTCTAAACTGACTACCGAACACTCGGGACCACGCCGAGTAACCATACGTGCGACTAATTCACTATTCAAATCATGAATTTTCACCGGAACTGCTGCCGTATATAGCGACTTAACAAAATGTAAAGTTGTCTGTGCAATAGGGCCACTGCCTACTACACCGATACTCGTAGGAGCATCGTGAAGAACTCGAACTGCAAGCGCAGCCGAGGCAGCTGTACGAGCCGCACTAATACGGCTGGCCTCAATGAAAGCATAAGCATAGCCGTTATCTGGGTTATTTAGCACGATGACTGCTGAAGCTCTTTGTAGCCCATGATCAACATTTTCAGGAAAACTAGAAATCCATTTAATACCTGACACACAAGCTTGATCGTTAATATAAGATGGCAACGCAATTATGCGATCTCGTGGAGCTCCTGGGAACCGGAGAAAATAACTATCAGGGCATACAGTATTTCCGGCATGGTGTGCTCGGTAAACACGTTCAACAAGATCAATGAGAAACGACTCCCTTCCCTTTAAAAATTCTTCGGAAAGTTTGGCGTCTATAACTAGCATCTCACTGTATTCCGTCATTTAAATGCCTCCCATTTCTTTCACCTCGTGCGCAACTGGACGAATAGCATAGTTAAATGCTGATTCTCCAAATTTTTCCATAACCCAATCGTCGTCATATACTCCATCTAGGTATCTTTCTCCAAGATCAGGAGAAATAACGACAACGCGGCTTTCCTCGGGAATTTTATCTCGAAGAGCATCAAATGCTGCTAGCACGGTTCCAGTCGATCCACCCGGTAAAAATCCCTCAGCCTGCGCAATGCGTCGGCACTGTCTCACGGTATCAATTTCATCAATATAATACCTTTTTATAGGCAATTTTTCGTCAAAGATTGGCGGTTTTATACTAGCGCCTAAGCCAGGAATATACCGCCGCGAAGGAAATCCTCCGAAAGTCACTGAACCAGTGCTATCAATAGCACACACTTTGGTGCATGAACCACGCTTCATGACAGCCCTATATACACCCATCAGCGTGCCTGTGGTACCAGCACCTACAAATAGGTAATCAGGATCGCCTAATTCTTCAACAATCGCTTTATATGTTTTTCTTGAATGAACCTCAGGATTGGCTGGATTTTCGTACTGATTTGTCCATAACGGCCCACCTGGCATCTCTACTAACTCACGAACCCTAGCAAGTCGCGTCCCAAGAAATCCGCCCGCTGTATCCAGCGATTGAACAATTTCTACTTCCGCTCCCAGAGCACGCATATGCGCAATCGACCTTGCATTTGCATTCAGATCTGTAACGATTGTTAATTTGTATCCTCGGCGCGCACATACAGCAGAAAGTGCTATACCTAAACTCCCAGAAGAGGACTCTATCACCCACCCTCCTGGCTGAAGACCATGCAGCTCTTCTAAGCTATCGACGAGCGCGATAGCCGTCTTGAGCTTCACGGAACCAGCAGTGTTTAAGCCTTCTAACTTTACGTAAACATCATGCTTAGGAAATGAATTTTTTATGCGAACAAATTGAGCATTTTCATCTAGTTCTTCAATAGATCCTGCAATCATTTATTTTCCCCTACAGCGCATGGCATTGGATTTTTTCATAGCATGAAAGCAAATTCATAGTGAAGAGTCTTGTGCAGACTATAGGCGTCATTGGAAGAGGTTTAGGCAAGACGTTAAGGATCTCAATCATGCTGATGCTTCCTACGAACGGCGTTGATAAAATAGCAGATACAGCAACATATATGCGCGACCTCCCCAGTGATGCACGCTGAAGTAACTTGGCACCTACTTCATGAGTTAGTGTACCTCCTTGTAGGACCACATTGGAAGGGAGAATCAAAAATTGATCTGCATCTCTTGTGTGTCACTCGATACATTCCCCAAGAGTGCCTTGCCGCAGCTGATGGAAAGAGCTACTCCTGAACGACGAGATAGAGCACGACGATACGTGCGAATAGATGACTGCTTGCGCTGCCTCATAGCTGACGAACTCCGATCCTACTCATTAGAGCTTGATTATAAGGTTCCAGTACAGTCAGAGATATCGAAGAACGCTTTCGGGAAGCCGTTACTAGCGAACTGTGGTGGTCCTAAGTTCAACTTGTCGCACGCTGGAAGCTGGATTGTCTGTGCCACAAGCTCATATCCTGTTGGCGTAGACGTCGAAACAGTCACTGAGCCAGGTTTAGCGGCGGTTTCGGAAGATTTTTCAGTGGAAGAAGTGGAGACCTTGCAAACGACCACCACGGCTCCCCTCTCTATCGCTCGAGCAATGATCTGGACGCGGAAGGAGGCATACCTCAAATATCTGGGACTGGGGCTCACTGTTCCGTTAGATTCTTTCTCAGTAATAGATCAAACTTTACTGTCGCCAGCTGAAGGGATGACAGACGGTATTCAGTTTTATAGTTGGTGCGATGCCGATAGCTCGCATGTGATCTCTGTCTGTGGTCACGGCGAGGGAGTCGTCATCTCTTGCGTCAGCGGGCAAGAATTATTGGATGGATTGCCACCATCTCACTGTTCGGAAGAACCTCAAGAGCAGCTTCAGTGGTTGCCTAATCTTAACTAGAAAAATTTTGTAATTACTATAATTACAAGCCACCTCGAGAAAGAGAATTAGTAGATGTCATATGGTTCACCATGAAATATTGAATCTCAATAATCTTCTTCAAGGCCGCTAGGGCATTCACTTCCTCATCACTATCAAGTAATGGGTCACCCATGATAGGCTTCTTCGTACTCAGCAATGCATCGTGGGCATTTTTTCGAAAAAACTGATCCAAAACGAGTTATACCTGCTGGTAGCGGCCCGTAATTAGTAGCTATCTCGGCTATAACCCCCCACGGAGGAAGAACCCATTCCACAAACTGTCCTTGAGTGGGTACATTCGCTAAACGTCGATAATCAAGTCTTCTCAAGAGCCCCGCAAGATCCCAGTAAGCATAAAATAGATCTGAAGCTAAGTCGCTCTTTGAACGGACTTCTTGTCGCAAGTCGCCATCGTGTAAAATGGCGATAACTGATCCTCGATTCCCCCCACGCACCAATGGTGGCACGAAAGAAAATTTTCGAGTGTTATAGACATGCACCCAACCAGACACGGATTGCTCTGGAGTCATCGGGACAATATGTGCCGGTATGGAATCGAATCCTAAATAAAGAGCTGCTCGACACCTGTGGGCTCCATCAAGGATGATATAGGGTGACCCTTGGGCTACGTGGATGCTTTCTCGTAAGGCCTCATGCTCTAGCAATTTCGTAAGATGCTTGAGACGCAGGGTTTCGCATTTTTCATGCCATATGAGTTGGTTTAGTGGAAGATACGATGATCGTTCACAGCTACTACTAATTTTCATCAATCTTATCAACTCTCAATGCACTATTGATGGCAATCTGGTCTTGACATATCCGATCTGTGATTTGGACCATGAAACAGTCTCTAGTACGTTTACTACACACAAGGAAAATAGTTTCTTTAAGTTTGCGCTGGGGAATCCAATAATTTTGCAGCATGGTTATTGAACTTTGCAGCTCGACCAACTGCTACAGCCGATAGATTACGGGCGGTTACAGTGATGTCTGTCGAGGCATCAACAATGATTCTCGACAGCCCTGGACCCGCACTATCTCTTTTTTGAGGGGCGCGGGATCGAACACATCGCATTGGCAAGCCCGGACAGATCATACTCCTCCGGTCCTACTGGCGACCGCAGAAGCACAGATGCTGCGTCGGACCCGAAGCAGGTAAAACCAGCAGACTGCGATCCAATGCTCGTGGATGGCCTTTCGTCAGTTCGACGTAGCCTTCACGTGCAATAAAGTGGTAAGCATGGTCGGCGTCCGGATCATCCCCCCTTGGGAGCTAAGAGGCCGTAGTTGATCATTACATCAAACAAGGCTTGCAAGATAGGTTTACAAAACCGATCTGCCGCTACCACCAGTTCCGATACAAGCTTACGTAACGTTGTTGCTGGCATGTTGCTCCTTCACAGAAGCGTTCCGGGGGCTCGCAGACGGCACTGGTGCCCGTGAAACCATAACGGAACCTGAAACTACTCCGCACGGTCTGATGCTCCGACCTTCGTCAGCTTTCCCAGACCATCCGGGGCATCAATCCATTCCATCAGATTGACACTCACACTGTAATCCTCACCAAGACCACATCAACATCGGGGGGGAGGAGGAGAGAGGATCCGTCCTCACACGATGCACGAATGCAAAAATATATAGGCATCATGATGCTCCTGGGTATCTCCCGTACTCCTGCACGGTCCCCAACTCAATCCCCACGCAAAGCTCACATGCCTAAGTCTCATGACTTTCACCAAACATCGATTTCTACACCGATCAAGCGGCCTGTATCGGCAGCATTGCCGTACCTCTGCCCGGCCTGATCCTCAAGCCACGACAACGCATCCCGGAACAACCGCACGTCCTCCAGGGCTAAACCGCAGTCGTAGCCGCCCTTGTCCCCCAACCTCACAATCTGGCGCTCCCGGCGTCCTCTTTTGTCGACCTCGATCCACA
>NZ_QFOZ01000004.1 GCF_003241315.1 Lawsonella clevelandensis | reverse complement strand
TCGGGAGTATCGGGAGTGTTGTAGGGAGAAGTCATAGATAGATTTCTACTTTCTTTTCTGCTTTCTCATAGTTCATTAATGTGCTGAACAGTCAGAGGACACTTTATACCTTCAGCTATTACTGTGGAAAAGCTACATAACAAGAATTCTCTAGAATGGGGCTGAAAAAGGCCTTAATGTAGCGATATTGCATTACGCCAGATTACGTATCACTTTTCTGCTAATACCTGATATTTTATATATATTTACCTATGTTTTATATTAATTTTTCCTATTTAAAGTAGCCTGGAGAAGATGTCTGTCCTCATCTAAGGAGCTTTAATGACTTTCATCCCATTATGGTCTTCTACTCCCCAGCACCATAAAAACTCCCCACTACTAAGAAACATCTACCAGCTCTTGGAGCTGCAGCACTCGTCCTCGCAGCAGCTCTTCCCGCTACGACAGCCCATGCTCTTCCTCTGAAAAGCTCTGCTAGCGTCCCCAAGAATATTATTGTCATGATTGGTGACGGCATGGGCTACAACACTCTTGACCTCGCTAATCTGTACCACCGCAACACCACCGGCTATCAAGTAGGCCAGCATGGTGAAAAACCGCAGAACACTCCCCAACCCGGTTTCCAAAGCTGGCAACGCGTCAGCATGAGTACTTACCCCGCATTCGGCACATACAATACGTTCGTTAACTGGTCCTCCACGGAAGGTGCTACCGGTAAACCCACTGATTCCGCCGCCGCCGGTACAGCTATGGCCACCGGACATAAAACTCTTCGCGGCGTTATCGGTATGGATATTTTCAACCGCCTGTAGAGAACCTCACCGAACGTGCCAAGAAGATGGGAAAGTCCGCAGGCGTTGTTTCCAGCGTTCCCTATTCTCACGCCACCCCGGCTACGTATGTTGCCCACGAACCGAGCCGCAAGAACTACCACAACATCGCCAACCAAATGATTAATAGCCAACTCGATGTTGTTATCGCTCCCGGCCATCCCTTCTACGACGACAACCATCGTCGTGTGAAAAAGCCTGACTACACCTACATTTCTCCCTCCGACTGGAGAGCTCTGTCATCTGGACAGACTGCATATTCTTTCTTCCAGAAAACACAAGACTTCTCCCGCATGGCCCGCACAAACATGAACTTCCATGGGAAGCGTGTCTGGGGCGTTCCTCAAGTAGGTTCCACACTGCAAGAAAAACGCAGTTCTGTCGCCAAGAAATCTACCCTCGAGCAGGTAGGTCAGACACCCTTCACCAAGGACGTCCCCACTCTCTCCGATCTTTCCCTCAGCGTCCTCAACGTCCTAGACGATAACAAGAATGGTTCTTTCCTCATGATTGAAGGTGGGGCCATCGACTGGTGTGGACACGCCAATGAAACCGCCCGCAGCATTGAAGAAACAACCGACTTCATAAAAGCTATTGACGATGTTTCCGCATGGGTAGAAAAGTACTCCAGCTGGAACGATACGCTTCTTATTGTTACCGCTGACCACGAAACTGGTTTCATCAACGGTCCATCTAAGGACAACTTCCGTACCCTCAGCAAAGATGGTTCAGCTATCCAGATGCAGTGGCTTTCGGACGAACACACCAACCAGCTAGTCCCCTTCTTCGTCCACGGTGCAGGCTCTGACACCGTACTTAATCTGGCCAAACACCACGATCTGAAGCGCGGACGCTACCTCGATAACACTGCCTTCGCTCAGCTTGTTATGAAGCATTGGTGGGTAAAGCACTAAACACTACTGAAATAACTAAAGCGGGTAATGCTTCCAGGCATTACCCGCTTTAGTTATTTATACGGAATTATTCTCCAAAGTCGAAGTCATCCAGAGGAACAGCTGCCCCAGTCTCATCGATGAAAGCATCATCGGGACCGTAGAAGCCATCATCAAAGCCCGTCGGGACAGCATACGCAGCAGCGCGTGCCTCCTCCGTTGGGCGAACCTCAATATCACGGTAACGAGCAATACCAGTACCAGCTGGAATCAGTTTACCGATGATAACGTTTTCCTTCAGACCAACGAGGTGGTCAACACGGCTGTTAATAGCTGCGTCGGTAAGGACACGAGTTGTCTCCTGGAAGGATGCTGCCGACAGCCAAGAATCCGTTGCCAGCGAGGCCTTAGTAATACCCATAAGGACTGGACGTCCTGCTGCAGGCCTGCCACCTTCGCGAACGACTGCACGGTTCGTGGCCTCAAACTCGGGACGTTCCACCAGAGAACCAGGGAGGAACTCAGTAGAACCAGAGTCAATGATGGTCACGCGACGCAGCATCTGTCGCACGATAACTTCGATGTGCTTATCGTGGATAGACACACCCTGGGAGCGGTACACGTTCTGAACCTCATTAACGAGGTGGACCTGTACCTGTCGGGGGCCCATAACGCGGAGTACATCGTGCGGATCAGCAGCGCCCTCAAGGAGCTGCTCACCAATAGTGATGTGGTCACCAGTAGCGATAACGCCTTCAGACCCATCGGCTTTCTTCACAACGTGGAGACGCTGACGCTTAGAAAGTTTCTCGTAGACGACATCATCAGAGCCATCATCAGGCGTAATGGTAATCGTCCAGAACTTCTCGCCCTCTTCCAGAGTGACAGTACCGGAAACCTCGGCGATAGGCGCCTTGCCCTTCGGCACACGTGCCTCGAAGAGTTCCTGAACACGCGGCAGACCGCCGGTGATGTCGCTACCAACACCACCCTGGTGGAATGTACGCATTGTCAGCTGGGTACCAGGCTCACCAATGGACTGGGCGGCCACAATACCAACAGCTTCACCCACGTCGACGAGCTTGCCAGTAGCCATAGAACGGCCGTAGCACTTAGCACAGACGCCATTCTTGGAGTTACAGGTAAGAACGGAGCGGACCTTAACCTCGGTAATACCGGCCGCGAGGAGTGCCTCGATCTCCGGATCACCAATGTCAGTACCGCCAGCAACGATGACGTTACCGTTTTCGTCCTTGGCATCATCGGCAAGAGTACGAGCAAAGACGCTGGTCTCAATGTGCTGATCGCGGACGAGAGTGCCATCGGGCATCTTCTCTGCGATAGGCACCATAATGCCGCGGGTAGTACCGCAGTCTTCTTCGCGGACAATGACGTCCTGTGCCACGTCAACAAGACGACGGGTCAGGTAACCAGAGTCTGCCGTACGAAGAGCGGTATCGGCAAGACCTTTACGAGCACCGTGGGAGTTAATGAAGTACTCCAACACGGTAAGACCTTCACGGAAGGAAGACTTAATAGGCTGTGGGATGAAGTTACCCTTCGGGTCCGTCACCAGGCCCTTCATACCGGACAGAGACCGCATCTGGGTCATGTTACCGGCAGCACCAGACTTCACGATCATTGGAATCGGGTTGGTGGCGGGGTAATTATCTTCCATGGCCTGGCCAACCTCTTCAGTGGCCTCGGACCAAATCTTCACAAGTGCAGCATTACGCTCATCATGGGACAGTGCACCACGCTGGTACTGCTTCTCAACCTTCTTAGCGCGCTTGTCGTAAGAGGCCAGAATTTCCTTCTTAACAGGCGGAACCTGCACGTCGGAAACAGCAACGGTAACACCAGAACGAGTTGCCCAGTAGAAACCGGCATCCTTCAGACGGTCAACGGTTTGCGCAACCATAATCATGGGATAGCACTCTGCCATGTCATTAATAATGACGGCCTGCTTCTTCTTCGACATCTGGTCGTTGACGAAGGGGTAGTCACCGGGCAGCAGATCGTTGAACATAACGCGACCGAGAGTAGTCTTGCAGGACCACACGTCGCCGGCCTTCCAACCATCGGGGAACTGTGCTTCCTCAATATCCTTCGGCGGACGCTGATGCGTCAGGCGTACCACAATAGGTGACTGGATAGACAAGGCTCCTGCGTCGCGAGCCATAATGGCTTCGGCAACAGAAGAGTAGTAACCGTTGGTGGGGCATTCCTTGTGTAGATCCTCCTGGTAAGACCCCGGCGCGTCGGGATCTTCCGTGGTGAGGTAGTACAAACCTGTCACCATATCCAGTCGCGGCATAGCCAGCGGGCGGCCGGATGCAGGAGACAGAATGTTGTTGGAGGACAGCATGAGAACGCGGGCTTCTGCCTGTGCCTCAGCGGAGAGCGGCAGGTGGACTGCCATCTGGTCACCGTCGAAGTCGGCGTTGAATGCTTCACATGCCAGCGGGTGCAGCATAATTGCTTTACCCTCTACCAGCACCGGCTCGAATGCCTGAATACCCAGGCGGTGCAGGGTAGGTGCACGGTTGAGCATAACAGGATGCTCAGCAATAACTTCTTCCAGCACGTCCCACACCTGCGAGCGCTGACGCTCCACCATGCGCTTAGCAGACTTAATATTCTGTGCATAGTTCAGGTCAACCAGGCGCTTCATGACGAATGGCTTGAACAGCTCGAGTGCCATGAGCTTCGGAAGACCGCACTGGTGCAGTTTCAGCTGCGGACCAACGATAATAACGGAACGACCAGAGTAGTCGACGCGCTTACCGAGGAGGTTCTGACGGAAACGACCCTGCTTGCCTTTGAGGAGATCCGAGAGGGACTTCAGCGGGCGGTTACCGGGGCCAGCCACCGGGCGGCCACGACGTCCGTTATCGAAGAGAGCATCTACAGATTCCTGCAGCATACGCTTTTCGTTGTTAATGATGATTTCCGGTGCACCCAAATCAATGAGTCGCTTCAAGCGGTTATTACGGTTAATAACGCGACGGTAGAGATCATTGAGGTCGGAGGTAGCAAAACGGCCACCGTCAAGTTGCACCATAGGACGCAGCTCTGGCGGAATAACCGGAATACAATCCAGCACCATTCCAGCCGGATCATTACCGGACTGGAGGAAGGCTGCAACAACCTTGAGACGCTTCAAAGCGCGCAGTTTCTTCTGTCCCTTACCGGTGCGGATAACCTCACGCAGAACTTCTGCTTCAGCTTCCAGGTCGAAGCTCTCAATGAGTTTCTGGATAGCCTCAGCACCCATACCAGCCTCGAAGTATTCACCGAAGCGGTCATCGAGTTCGTTGTAGACGTTTTCGTCCAGAATGAGGTCCTTGGGCTCCAACTTAGTGAAGGTATCCCAGAGAACATCGAGGCGGTCGAGTTCGCGGTTAGCATCCTCGCGGATGTGCTTCATCTCACGCTCGGCAGCGTCCTTGACTTTCCGCTTGACGTCAGACTTGGCGCCTTCGGATTCGAGCTCGGCCAGGTCAGCCTCTAGCTTCTGGGCACGCTCTTCCAGATCAACGTCGCGGGCGTCCTCAATTTCCTTCTTCTCGGCAGTAACTTCTGCTTCGAGAGTGGAGAGGTCATTGTGGCGGGCTTCTTCGTCGACACTAGTGACAACGTAAGAAGCGAAGTAGATGATCTTTTCAAGATCTTTCGGGGCCAGATCAAGCAGGTAGCCCAGGCGGGAGGGAACACCCTTGAAGTACCAAATGTGGGTGACGGGAGCAGCGAGCTCAATATGGCCCATGCGCTCACGACGCACTTTGGCACGGGTAACTTCCACGCCGCATCGTTCACAGACGATGCCCTTGAAACGGACGCGCTTGTACTTACCGCAAGCACATTCCCAGTCCCTGGTAGGGCCGAAAATGCGTTCGCAGAAGAGGCCGTCCTTCTCTGGCTTCAACGTACGGTAGTTAATGGTCTCCGGCTTCTTAACCTCACCGTAGGACCAACGACGGATGTCGTCGGCCGTAGCGAGACTGATTCGGAGCGAATCGAAGAAGTTGACGTCGCGCACGTAACTTCCTTTCCCCAGTGGGATTATGGCTACCCGGTTGGGTAACCGAGGTGTATGTCTCTATCTTTCAGGTGGCTCAGGAGAGCCGAAGACTCTTAAGCGAGGTCTTCCACGGACGCATTCTCATCGTGTGAGAGGTTAATGCCCAGGTTGGAGGCTGCCCTCTCGAGGTCATCATCATCATCAGACAGGCTGACAACGTCACCGTCTGCAGAGAGGACTTCCACGTTAAGGCACAATGCCTGGAGTTCTTTCAGCAACACCTTGAAGGACTCGGGGATACCCGGTGCGGGGATATTCTCACCCTTCACGATGGCTTCGTAGGCCTTCACACGTCCCACCACGTCGTCAGACTTAATGGTGAGGAGTTCCTGCAGGGTGTAGGCGGCGCCGTAAGCCTGCATGGCCCAACATTCCATTTCACCGAAGCGCTGGCCACCGAACTGGGCCTTACCACCAAGTGGCTGCTGGGTAATCATGGAGTACGGGCCGGTGGAACGAGCGTGAATCTTCTCGTCAACCAAGTGGTGCAGTTTCAGCATGTACATGTAGCCAACTGACACTGGGTACGGGAAGGGCTCGCCGGAACGACCATCAAACAATGTGGCCTTGCCGTCGGGACCCATCATGTTTTCACCGTCGGCATTGGGGCGGACGCAGCCTAGCAGGCCTTCAATTTCGTCCGGCTCAGCACCGTCGAACACCGGGGTTGCGGTCTTGGTGTTGGGCTCCACATCGCGCATTTCGTCGGGGAGCATCTTGGCCCACTCCGGGTCACCCTCGATCTTCCAACCGTACTTGGCCAGCCAGCCCAGGTGAATTTCCATGATCTGGCCGATGTTCATACGGCGGGGTACACCGTGGGTGTTAAGAACAATGTCGATGGGAGTGCCGTCGGGAAGGAAGGGCATGTCTTCAACCGGCAGAATCTTACCGATAACACCCTTGTTACCGTGGCGGCCAGAGAGCTTATCACCGGGCTGAATACGACGCTTCTGGGCGACGTACACACGCACGAGTTCATTAACTCCCGGGGGTAGCTCGTCGTCTTCTTCACGGGAGAAGACGCGCACGCCGGTGACTTTACCGGTTTCGCCGTGGGGTACCTTGAGGGACGTATCGCGGACTTCGCGAGCTTTTTCACCGAAGATGGCACGCAGTAGTCGCTCTTCTGGGGTGAGCTCAGTTTCACCCTTCGGGGTTACCTTACCGACCAGAATGTCGCCGTCGCGGACGGTAGCACCAATACGAACGATGCCGCGCTCGTCAAGATCGGCGAGAACCTCATCGGAGACGTTCGGGATGTCGCGGGTGATCTCTTCTGCACCAAGTTTGGTGTCACGCGCGTCAATCTCGTGCTCTTCAATATGAATTGAAGTCAGTTCATCCTCTTCAACAACACGCTGGGAGAGGATGATAGCGTCCTCGTAGTTGTAGCCTTCCCACGGCATAATGGCGACCAGCATGTTCTTGCCAAGTGCCATCTCGCCCTTATCGGTGGAGGGGCCGTCAGCAATAACTTCGCCAGCTTCTACACGCTGTCCGGCGGCCACAATCGGAACCTGGTTGTAGCATGTGCCGGGGTTGGAGCGAATGAACTTTTGTAGCTGGTAGGTGGCACGGGTGCCATCATCGGCCATGACGGTGATGAAGTCTGCGCAGACTTCCTCAATGATGCCGGCTTTTTCACTGATAATGACGTCGGCAGCATCATAGGCGGCACGCAGTTCCATGCCAGTACCGACAAGCGGAGAGTCCGTCTTGAGTAGCGGCACTGCCTGGCGCTGCATGTTCGCACCCATGAGGGCACGGTTTGCGTCGTCGTGCTCGAGGAATGGAATCATAGCGGTTGCTACAGACACCATCTGACGTGGGGAAACGTCCATGTAGTCGACTTCGTCTGGGGTGACGTATTCGACATCGCCGCCACGCTTACGGACGAGCAAACGCTCGTCGAGGAAGCGACCGTTCTCGTCCATCGGCGAGTTAGCCTGGGCGACAACGTGGCGGTCTTCCTCATCAGCAGTGAGGTAGTCAACCTGGTCAGTGGCACAACCATCAACAACACGACGGTACGGGGTCTCAATGAAACCAAAGGGGTTCACGCGTGCATAGACGGAGAGAGAACCGATAAGACCAATGTTCGGGCCTTCCGGTGTCTCAATTGGGCACATACGGCCGTAGTGAGAGTTGTGAACGTCACGGACTTCCAGGCCAGCACGGTCGCGAGTAAGACCACCGGGACCCAATGCGGAAAGACGACGCTTGTGGGTAAGGCCAGACAGCGGGTTGTTTTGATCCATGAACTGGGACAGCTGGGAGGTTCCGAAGAACTCTTTAATAGCTGCCACAACTGGACGAATGTTAATGAGGGACTGGGGGGTAATTGCTTCCATATCCTGGGTGGTCATGCGTTCACGCACAACACGCTCCATACGGGAAAGACCCACCCGCACCTGGTTCTGGATAAGTTCACCAACGGTGCGAAGACGACGATTACCGAAGTGGTCAATATCGTCAGTCTCTACCGGAATTTCTGCACCATCAGGCGAGGTCATACTGGTCTCGCCAGCATGCAGCCGTACTAGGTATTCAACAGTGGTAGCAATATCTTCTTCAGTGAGAGTGAGAACATCAGCTTCACTCTTAGATAGTCCCAGCTTGCGGTTGATCTTATAACGACCAACGCGAGCTAGATCGTAGCGCTTTTCCTTGAAGAAAAGGTTCGCGAGAAGGTTCTGGGCACCTTCCTTTGTCGGAGGCTCACCGGGACGCAGCTTGCGGTAGATTTCCAGCAAGGCTTCATCGGGAGTATCGGCAGTGTCCTTCTCTAAGGTGGACATCATCACTTCAGAGAAACCGAAGCGTTCCTTAATGGACTCGTTTGTCCATCCCAAGGCCTTGAGAAGAAGTGTGACGGGCTGACGACGCTTACGGTCAATACGGACACCAACGGTATCGCGTTTATCAACGTCAAATTCAAGCCATGCACCACGTGACGGAATGATCTTCACAGAGTGAAGTTCCTTCTCCGTGGCTTTATCAATGGACTCGTCGAAATAAACACCGGGCGAGCGAACAAGCTGAGACACGACGACACGCTCGGTGCCGTTAATGATGAATGTGCCTTTATCGGTCATCATGGGGAAATCACCCATGAAGACGGTCTGACTCTTAATTTCACCAGTAGTGTTGTTCACGAACTCAGCCGTGACGAACAATGGTGCGGAGTAAGTCATATCCTTCTCACGACATTCCGCGATGGAGGCTTTTACCTCATCAAATCGCGGATCGGAGAAGGAGAGAGACATTGAGCCAGCGAAATCCTCGATGGGGGAAATCTCATCGAGGATATCTTCGAGACCACCGGTGACGCGCTGCTCACCGGTGACTTCTTCAGAATCAGACTGGGTGTATTTCTTCGTTCCGACTAGCCAAGCAAATGAATCAGTCTGAACGCTAAGCAAATCGGGAACCTCAAGTGGTTCGCGAATAGTAGCAAACGACGGCCGCTTGGGGGCTCCAGGGATCTGAGCCTTCGAACTGGTCTGGCGGGAGACTGCCAAGGTGCGTCCTTCCAGGACCTCATGCGTAAAGACAGACACAACAGTCCCGACGGGTACTGTCATGAATGTTTTCACGACGTAATCTACAGTGGTTCCGTTGTTGACCTCTACACACTTTTCACCCTAGCTTCGGACTTCTCCAACTAAAGCCGTCTACTACCGCTCGAAGTGCACATTTTTCCTGGTCAAAAGGTTCCTACAGGATTTCCAGAGGATTACCAAAAGTTACTTTTTGATCAGTGGGTCCAATTTTGGACACAATAAGGCCAACGCAAAGGTTAATAGTATAACAAAACTCGACTTATGTCTACCGGACATACACCGGCGACTGTGTACTGCCTTCTATCGCATTCACAGAGATCCCACTAGCATCTAGTAGGAATCCCACAACAGAAGGGAACTCCCCCTGTAAATTATTACCACTAACGCGGTCTTCACCATAGTCGCCCGCAGGCGCTAGATTGTCAAGAACTGGCACGGAAACACAGTGAAAATTCACTTAAAGAAAGCGATTTTTCCCCACAAATAGGCTGATGCCCCTCCCGCACAATGCGGTGAGGGGCATCAAACAGTAAGACCGAAACTTACTTGAGGGTGACGGTGGCGCCAGCTTCTTCAAGCTTGGTCTTAGCAGCCTCAGCGTCATCCTTGGAGGCACCTTCGAGAACAGCCTTGGGGGCAGCCTCAACGAGATCCTTGGCTTCCTTCAGGCCGAGACCGGAAACGATCTCACGGACAACCTTAATAACCTGGATCTTCTTGTCACCGACGGCCTCGATAACAACGTCGAATTCGTCCTTTTCCTCAGCGGCGGCAGCGGGAGCACCAGCAGCAGCGCCAGCAGCGGCAACGGCGACAGGAGCAGCAGCGGTAACCTCGAAGGTATCTTCGAAGGCCTTGACGAACTCAGAGAGTTCGATGAGGGTCATTTCTTTGAAAGCATCGAGGAGCTCTTCAGTGGTGAGCTTAGCCATAGTGGCTTCCTTTCCTTGTGTCCTTGGTGATGGACTCTTACGTTTATGGGGGTAAGTGCCCGGGCAGCCCCAGGCGGTATTCGCTTACAACAGCGAATAGATGAACTACTCTGCGGACTTCTTCTCCTGCAGTGCGGCTGCGAGGCGAGCCACCTGCGATGCGGGAGCATTGAAGAGACCAGCAGCCTTCGCCAGGTTGCCCTTCATCGCACCGGCGAGCTTGGCGAGGAGAACTTCGCGAGACTCAAGGTCTGCAAGCTTCTCAACCTGGTCCACGGACAGCATTTCGCCATCCATGTAACCGCCCTTGATGACGAGTTCCTTGTGGTCCTTACCAAAATCACGGAAAGCCTTGGCGGCATCGACAGGTTCTCCATCGATGAATGCGATGGCGGTAGGGCCAGCCAATAGATCCTCGAGGCCTTCCACGCCAGCTTCATTAGCAGCGCGCTTGACCAGGGTATTCTTGGCGACGGAGTAGGTTGCGTTCTTTCCGAGAGCGCGGCGAAGTTCGGTCATTGCTGGGACAGAAAGACCACGGTATTCGGTGATGATAGCAGCAGACGACTTCTCGAACTGCTCCTTAATCTCGGCTACCACAGCAGCTTTCTCAGACTGAGCCATAACTTTGCCTCCTTCCTCTTGTCGTTCGCCCGAAATAAACAAACGCCTTGCGCAGGAAACGCAAGGCGTGAATTTTTAGCAAACAGACTGTTCGCCATCATCATCGACTTAGTTCTACCTGCGTGGGCCGCCGAATTATTTCGGACCTTCAACTGTTGACTAACGCCAACAGCGACCAACGGTCTTTGGTGAAACTTGATCGGGTCAAACTTCGCTATACATGTTAGTAATTGATATCGCTAAATACAAAATCGGCCCCTCCCCACAGCTATAGAAGCTGCAGAGCAGGGACCGATTAACTGGCATATTGTGTTGATGTTATACAACAACCCAACATCAGAAATTAGGCGTCATCCTCACCAAGGAAGTTACGAGTGATGCTGGGATCCACCGGGATGCCCGGTCCAGTGGTAGTAGACATCGTAATCTTCTTGACGTAGCGGCCCTTAGAGGAAGAAGGCTTAAGACGCAGAATCTCCTCGTACACCGCCGCATAGTTCTCCACTAGCTGCTCAGCATCGAAGGAAGCCTTACCGATGATGAGATGCAGGTTAGCGGCCTTATCAACACGGAAGGTAACCTTACCGCCCTTGATATCCTTAACGGCCTTCGTAACGTCAGTGGTCACAGTGCCGGTCTTGGGGTTCGGCATGAGGCCACGGGGACCGAGGATACGAGCGATACGACCAACCTTGGCCATCTGATCTGGGGTTGCAATAGCGGCATCGAAATCGAGCCAGCCACCCTGAATCTTGGCGATAAGCTCATCAGAGCCAACCTCGTCTGCGCCAGCAGCTTCAGCTTCAGCAGCTTTATCAGCAACTGCGAAAACGATAACACGGGCGGTTTTACCAGTGCCGTGTGGGAGGTTGACGGTGCCGCGCACCATCTGATCAGCCTTGCGGGGATCAACACCGAGACGCATGGCCACATCTACCGTGGCATCCATCTTGGTGGAGGAGGTTTCCTTAGCAAGCTTAACGGCCTGCGCAGGAGTGTAGAGCAGAGAATTATCGATCTTCTCTGCAGCGGCTTTATATGCCTTAGAGTTCTTGCTCATTTGATTCCATTCCTGTCACGTGTGTGACGGTTGGGGGTGGTCCGAGCCGAAGCGGGCTCTTCCACAAAGAGTGTTATGCACCCTCGACGATGATTCCCATCGAGCGAGCAGTACCGGCAATAATCTTGGCGCCGGCTTCAATGTCGTTGGCGTTAAGATCTGGTTCCTTAGTCTTAGCAATCTGGCGGCACTGATCCATAGTGACAGAACCGACCTTGTTGCTCTGTGGAGTACCTGATCCCTTAGAGATACCAGCGGCTTTCAGCAGCAGCTTAGCGGCCGGAGGAGTCTTCAGAATGAAGGTGAAGGAACGATCTTCGTAAACGGTGATTTCTACAGGAACAACATTACCGCGCTGATTTTCAGTAGCAGCGTTGTACGCCTTGCAGAATTCCATGATGTTGACACCATGGGCACCAAGAGCAGGGGCCACCAGCGGAGCAGAGTTAGCCTGTCCAGCCTGGATCTGCAGCTTGATGAGCCCGGTGACTTTCTTCTTCGGGGGCATCCGTGCTTCCTTACTAGTGTTGATTGTTAGTAGCACCTTGCAAACCGCAAAAGCTACTACTTGTTACCTCATCACATTGCATGTTGATGGCAGGACACATATTCCTGCCACACAGATAGGTGACGAAGAGATATTACCCGATAAACACAGAAAACCCCACATCGAGGCAGGGCTTCCATGGTCAAAGGGAGGTCTAAGAAATCTTTTCCACCTGGTCGAATCCAAGTTCCACAGGAGTTTCGCGACCAAAGATGGAAACCAATACCTGCAGTTTCTGAGTATCCACATCCACTTCGCTAATTGTGGCAGGCAAGGTAGCGAACGGACCATCCATAACTGTGACAGACTCGCCCACCTTGTAATCCACAGTAATGACGGGAGCGACTTCCTCCGCCGGAGCTTCCGGAGCAGCAGGCGCGGCATTATCCTTCGGCATCAGGAACTTCACAACTTCCCGCAATGACAGCGGAGTGGGATTACTAGTGGCACCGACAAAGCCAGTAACACCAGGAGTGTTACGAACAGTACCCCAGGACTCATCGTTGAGTTCCATACGAACCAATACATAGCCGGGGAGAATCTTACGCTTGACGGACTTCTTCTGGCCGTTCTTAAGCTCCACAACCTCTTCCTGAGGAACTTCCACCTGGAAGATGTAATCGCCCACATCGAGATTCTGAATACGAGTCTCAAGGTTAGTTTTCACCTTGTTCTCGTAACCAGCATAGGAGTGGATGACATACCACTTGCCCGGAAGACGACGAAGCTGCTTCTTAAACTCTGCAACCGGATCGACGGCGGGAGCAGCATCCGTCTCTTCTACCTGCTCTTCTACCTGTGATTGGTCAGCGGAATCAGAATCATCAACTGGCAGTTCCACGGCGGCAGTATCCGGCGTCTGCTCCTCAACTAGAGCGTTGTCGTCGGTGTTGCTCACTGGTTTCTTCCCTTCAAGCAGTACGGCCTGCAGCTAGGCGCGTCGAGGTCGTAGATAGCGTTCTTTTCATACGTGCTCGCGAATGATATTCGCTTACACCTACTAAGTCTATAAGTTCTCTAAAAACAATGAAGGCCCTCCGGAGAGGGCTTTCAACGGAGCTTTTACATACCAGGTATACCAGGCATGCCAGCACCCGGTACGGCACTAGCCCCATCTGGATTCTGGAAGATCACACGGACAAGCTCGCCTGCTCCCGCATCTACGCCAAACACCACAAGAACAGTGATTATTAAGAAAATAAACACCGTGAGTACCGACATCCACAGTTCCTTGCGCGTTGGCCAGACAACCTTAGCCATCTGCTCGTACACGCTCTTGAAAAACTGCCCGATACGCACGAAGAATCTCTTAGTGGCATTGCCAGAATGAGCCTTAGCGTCTTTCTCCGTGGTCTCTGCAGGAGTCTCAGCAGTTGAGTGTGCAGAAGCGCCCTTACGACGACGTTTGCCGGTTGGCTGTGTCGGTGCAGCAGCGTCAGCGTTGTCTGCAGACACCACCGGATCGACGATGTCGCCGGACGTAGTCTTCTCGTCGCTCACTCGTTGTCCTCCATGTCTTCAACGGATGTCCTGAAATTTCACAAGATCCTGGCAGGGGTGACAGGACTCGAACCTGCAACCTGCGGTTTTGGAGACCGCTGCTCTACCAATTGAGCCACACCCCTCCGGGAATACCTACACCATAAGTGAACAAAGCAGCGCCTACAACAGTACTCCTCAACAACACTGCTGCAATACGGCTGCACTGCCAACAGTGTCAATAGTGCCGATAGTACTGACTGACAATGTCTGTACCGTCTGTACCGCGGTAGTACACCGTAATACACCGTAGTGCACATATTGTAGGAGCACACGTAAGTACGCCTTATGCGATGATACGCGAGAATTACTACTCGTGACAAACGCCGTGCCGGCACGGCTCATTAGTACTCTTCGCCGATACCTACCCTTGTGCTAAGGACTCTCCTGAAAACTGCGAAAGCTTAGTATTACTGCGCTTCTATAGAGAAAACCCCTGGCAGCACGCTTCACCATGCTAACCAGGGGTTTTGACGAGTAGCGATGGAGGGGATCGAACCCTCGACCTCACGATTATGAGTCGTGCGCTCTAACCATCTGAGCTACATCGCCATGTTTAGTTATGTGTTAAAACCAGCGGATTTAACTGTAACTAAAGATCAAGAACTCTGGGATACATGAGATTTCTTTTACCTCTCTGTATTCAGAGCAAAAAGAGAGCCCCCTGACAGAATCGAACTGTCGACCTTTTCCTTACCATGGAAACGCTCTGCCGACTGAGCTAAGGGGGCAATCACGTTGACGGGAGATTCGCTCTCTCACCAAGCTTCTTGAAGATTACCGGACAGTGGCGTCCATGACAAATCGCCAGGACAAAGGTAACAACTCATGAACAACAAGTCTTTAAAAGAACATAAAGCAATAGGACACTCTGTGCACAACAGAACAGCGCACAGAAACGTTCCTCTAGACGACATAACCCCCGCACAGCAGAAGAATAATGCGGGGGTTATGTAACTATTGAGAGTGCCAGGTCAAGGATTCGAACCTTGGTAGGCAATGCCGACGGATTTACAGTCCGCTCCCTTTGGCCGCTCGGGCAACCTGGCGTGCACCTAATAACAGGTGCTCACAAGACTTTAGCGACTCATTACGCGATATAGCAAACCGGCAGCTAAAACCGCTAGTAGTAATAGCTACACCACTAGCTAACACGGGCCACCGTAAAATCCACAAGATGGAAGAAGGCGTCCTTCGCCGAGGAATCACGGAAGATACTCAACGCGTCTTTAGCTTCATCACGGTAGGCATAGATAGTCTCCCGGGCTTGACGCATCCCAGCGGAACCACGCAACAACGTCAGAGCCTCTTTCACCAGCTCCTCATCAGTAACAGAACCCGTCAAAATCTCGCGTAGGCGATCCCCCGCATGACTATCCTCTTCAAGGGCATACAAGACAGGCAATGTAAAGACACCCTCCCGCAAATCCGTTCCAGGAGTTTTCCCAGACTGCGTGGAATTAGACGAGATATCGATAACGTCATCAACAATCTGGAATGCCATGCCGGTAGCATGCGCCGCCTTCTTCAAAGCAGCAACCTGCTCCTCGGTACCGCCGGCGTAATAAGCACCAAAGTGGCCTGCTGTGGCAATAAGAGATGCTGTTTTCCCGTGAATGACACGTAGATAGGCCTCTACCGATTCCATGGAACCGGCGTGAACAGTTTCCTCCATCTGCCCATTCACAAGCTCTGCGAACGTTTCAGAGATCCACCGCACTGCCTGCGTTCCCATATCCGACATGATGGCGCTAGCTGCTGCGAAAAGATAATCCCCTGCCAAAATAGCGACAGAATTACCCCACCTGCTGTTAGCGGACTCCGTACCGCGACGCTGCAACGCCTCATCCATCACATCATCGTGATAGAGGGACGCCAGATGAATCATCTCAATAACGGATCCGGAACGAATAACATTCGTCTCCAGCTCATCCGTCATCCAGTTGGGATTATTCTCCGCCTGCACAACCTGTGCAGCGAGCAACACCATAAGGGGACGGAACCGCTTGCCTCCTGCCTTCGCAAGATAAGAAGCAGTAAGAGTGGGCATGGCGTGGCCATTATCCAGGCTGCTGTACATTAAATCCTCAACCGACTGCATCCCCATACGGGTACGGGAGGCCAGTGCAGCATCACCGAGGTCAATACCAGCGACCTGAGCGTCTTCTGCCATGCGTGTTACTTCCTTCGAAAGGTCTGTGATACCCGCGGGAGCATCCGGGGCCATCGTTCGGTAGGCAACACCACCAGCCTAATAGGTGGCGCGCAGTCTCAAAACAAATCCTACCGGGAGTTAGATGTTTCATTGTAAGGACGACGGCCATAATGCAACGCCACAATGCCGCCTGTCTCATTTTGGTACATTGTGTCCTCACTCCAGCCAGCGTCCTTTAATTCCCGCAATAGCTGCTCCTGATCTGGCCACGCCCGAATAGACTCGGCAAGATACACATAAGCCTCCGGATTAGACGACACCGCAGTTGCCACACGCGGAAGAGCTTTCATCAAATATTCCATATAGACAGTACGGAATGGTTTCCACGTAGGAGTAGAGAATTCGCACACAACTAAGCGACCACCAGGTTTCGTCACGCGCGCCATCTCCCGCAAGCCCGCCCGGAAATCAGAAATATTACGCAGCCCAAACGAGATGGTGACCGCATCAAAAGAGTTGTCCGCAAACGGAAGATACATGCCATCCCCCGCCACTTTAGGAACCGGACGGCTACTGCCCGCTTCCAGCATGCCAATGGAAAAATCTGTGGCAACACACCACGCACCGGACTTCGCCAGCTCCACTGTGGACACCGACGTTCCCGCAGCGAGGTCGAGAACCTTCTCCCCCGGTTTCACATTCAATAGCTCGCGAGTATGGCGACGCCATAGTTTATCCTGGCCAAACGACAGTACCGTGTTGGTAATGTCATAGCGTTTAGCAACGCCATCAAACATACGGGCGACGTCTTGCGGTTTCTTCTCTAGGCTTGCTCGTGACACAAGGCTCAGGGTACCCGTTTTGCAGGCAGAGATGTAGCTGCCCGCATCCGCGGCACAGTCCGCGAATAGTTAATATGAATCCCCGCGATAGCACCACCCCAATGAGTTCTGCGGATAAGACCACCGGCCCGCATTCGGTACCGCCCAATGACGCAATACGCCAACGCTATCCAGGGGAAACTACAGATAAGCACAGACAGTGCCGGAACAATAGATAACACCCAACTGCGCCCAGAAATGCGTGCATAGTTGGGGTTTGTATAGTCATAATCGACGCGAACAAGTTGTCCTTGCCGCACGCCCGTCGGATAAAACACACCCTCATGGGGGCTCTGTACGTTCCCGTCGCGATCGACAAAACTCACGTATGTCGTATTGCCATCAGTGGCCTCTACTCGCGCATAAGTACTGGCTAGGTGCGCATTAATGTGCTGATCGCTAATAGCGCATCCCACCACCATGCTGATAGCGAGAACAAAGATGAAACACCCCAGTGCAAGAAGAACTATTTGAGTGTAGCGCAAGGCTTTTCGGTAGCGTAAACGCACATAGGGCATCTCTTCATCATCTGGTCGCAGTTTGTGAGGAAGATCATGAAGCATCTTTCCCATGGTCTTTCCCACCGCTTTCCACCAGGCAGCACTCCGGTGACGATACGACGTGGACATCCTCACCGTCCTGACTGATCCGGCCGACCTAACCAACCTGACAAGGTAGCCGCTAATTCATGCCGATGCTGACGCTGCGTACGCACCTCTATAAAACGCACACCTGGCCGCAAATTATCGTGGGGGCATGTACCCTCACACTGCGAATATGTACTGTCATGCTGCGCATACTCGCCTATAGCAGTTGGCAATTCCGCCACTGTGCATTGGCGATACTCTACTCCCCACCCAGCCGCAAGAGACGCAAAATTCACTCCGTGGGGGACTCCAAAAAGACGCTCGAATTGCGTGGCATAAGCGGGAGCACCCTGCTCCAGAGTGGCAAAAATACCACCACCGTCATCATTGGCAACCACAATAGTGAGATTCCGCGGAGCGGTTTCCAACGTGGGAATAAGCAGACCCCCAGAATCGTGGACAGCAGCTAAATCCCCAAGAAAAGCGATAACCGGGCCAGAGTGGTGGAGTGCCAAACCACTAGCTGTAGAGATGTTGCCGTCAATGCCGGAAGCACCACGATTAACCCAACACCGTGGACCCAACTCAGGATGAGTGAGAGAAATATCACGCACGGGATTAGACGATCCTACGAAAAGAAGCATGCGCGGATCCGCAGCAACTACCTCCCCTACGGCATAGGCAACATCCACACCACACGGCAACTCCACAGGAGCACACTCTGCAGAAACAGAGGAAACGGAAGACGTGGTGGGCGCGGCAGAAGAAGCTGTCTCCTCTGCGCGAAGCTCCGCCACCACCTCAAGAACATGACTCCGCGCTGCACCATCCACCTCTGCACAAGCAGCCAACCACTGCTGCGGGCACTCCCCAGTACGCGTCAAAGACGTTGCTGCAATAGTCGCATTCCCCGAAACATCCGCCCACTCTGTCGGTGAGGTTGCTGCCGTCACCACAATCTGCGTGAGAGAAGGATCTGCCAACAATCGCGTGACCGACCGATGCAGTGTCGGTTTACCCACCACCACTACTTGTTCGGGGGCGGTGAAACTATTACTCATAAGCGCAGGCGGCGTGAGGGGGTTAAAAATAGTGCCCAGCGTGCGACCACCCGGTTCGCAGAATGTGGGGACACCTGCCAACGCCGGTATCTCCCAACTACCTTGCCCCGCAATGACTACTGTTCTCCGGGAAAGATCAAGAGTGTAGTTCGGAACGTATTGCGTCCACGGTTGTCCATCGCGACGCCCCTGCCACGGTGCAGGCAATAACGGTAACACTGCCGGTGATACTGCCGGTGATTCTGTCGGAGGGACAAGTGGCTCGCGGAAAGGAACATCAATATGGATAGGTCCAGCACTGATAGCTGACTGCGTCATAATGCGGCACAGTGCGGAACGCCAATGCGCATTCCACCCTAGTGAATCCTCTTCACTATTTATCTCGGGGCCTGCCGGAGTCATAACAAGCTCAGAAACAACATCGTGGGCAAAAATACTGCGCTGCACAATAGTTTGCTGCGCCCCCACCCCCTCCATCTCCGGAGGACGATTAGCGGTAAGGAACACAACACGACGATGGTTAAACCGCGCCTCCACTGCGGCGGGATGAAAATTGGCAACAGCTGAACCAGAAGTGCACACCACCGCAACCGGCGCATCACTAGCCGCAGACAATCCCAAAGCGAGGAAGGCGGCACTTCGCTCATCGACGCGTACATGCAAAGCAATACGCCCTGCAGATTCGGCGTCCGCCAAGGCAAAAGCTAACGGGGTGGAACGGGAACCTGGGCAGAGGACTGCCTCACGCATACCATTACGGATAAGCTCATCCACCACTACTCGTGCATGCAGAGTAGCCGGCGGTAATGCCACCGGATATGTCACGGTTCACTCACCCATTCAACTATTGCCACCGGGTTTCCTCCTTGTGCACTGCCATTCTTTTTGCACTCACACCGAACTGTATACCCATGTGGTACATCAAAAAACGGCATACCTTGTGGCTCCGCTACCGGATAATCGTCGGCTGGATCCTGCGCAATAGCTTGGGCAGTACTAGGCTGATCCTCCTCCGGCAACTTATCCGCGGCAGCAACGAACACAATTCCTGGAAAGTTCGGAAGAGTGAGTTCAGCGGTACCTGCAACAACCGCAAGGCGATGCAAACCATTAAGCGTGCCCTGTATTTCTACAGTGCTACCCGGCTGCAGAAAATGCGTACGGCTAGTAACCCGCGGCAATTCCTCAATGACTGTTGACGTAGGGAGTTTAGGAAGAATATGGCGGCCATTCTCCCCGTTCCGTAGCTGTGCTACTCGTAATTGTGCCGTCCGCAGCGTGGAATACAACTGAAATACAAGTCCGTAGCGAGACGACGGGATACGGTCCGGGATATGCCCGTCCACTGACATATTGGAAATCTCGTTGAGGGTAATGGCTAGTTGTCCAGTGGGTTCCTTACTGCTTTCCGCCATGGACATAGCAAGATCCGGCATCTCATTCGTCAGGATACGGGCAGCTTCCTGCGCATACATGATTGTCATAGGGCGGTCTTGGGATACCCGCGGATGCTTCCCGGCGCTAATAGCGTCACACAATTGGGCAATAAGAGCGCCCTTCATAGCGGGGAATCCCTCCCCGAAAACCTGCGGGAATTGCAGTTCCATATAGCGGGTGGCGGCGCCACTGGTCGCCTGCTCGATAAGAACTGCCGCTTCCGCCAATGCCTGCCCCACCTCCGTAGTGTTACCGGCACTAATGGAGCTTGCCAGTACAACTGTTGCGGGCATAACAGGAAGTGTCTCTATAACGTTGACGACAGCCTCCGTTGTGGCGCGAATTTCTTGTGCCAGTTCCGTATCAGTGGGTGTATGAGAAGGATCCTGTGGTGTCCACAAGCGTGCATCGGCAAGATAGATCAGACTGTCAAAATGAAAAGACGGACAACTACTATTCCCCGCTGCTACTACTGCCCCCGATACTGTCTCCGCCGTATCGTTCCACGTAGCGTTCTCGTCTGCAGCACCATTGGCAGCTGTAGCATTGTCTACCGCTACGGGACTACCTATGGGACTGCCTGCGGGAAGTGAGGACGTTCCGCTATTGGCATCATCATTCTCAGCGTCATCACAGATAACGTCAATATCGTCATCAGTGGGAATAGTGGCAAGGAAAACACGCGGGTCAACAACCTCTAACGTGTGCCCTGCCTGTGCAGCCTGCAACTGCATGCGCCAAGCCAAAACACTGCGATTTCCACACACAAGAGATGTCATTGTTCCATCCTCACTCTGTAGCTTAATTGTTTTTCTTCCCGCTTCTCAGGCGGATCTGGAATGGGCCAAGCGGCAAAAATACATGCAGGTACCATCACCGGAGCCAGCGCCCATAATGGTGCATGGGCTCCCCCGCACACGCACGCAATTCCTATGGACACCAACTGGACCATGACGACCACACCCACTGTTTTTCGGTGGGAATTAAAGTAACGCTGCAGCTTCTGGTAGTTATGCTCGCGGTGCATACGCATGAGGTTACGACGATAAAAAATGCTCTTTATGAAAGTGAACAGCACGTCCGTCCAATAAATGGTGAAAGGAGCAATAGTGGCAGGAATAGACACTCCCCGCACCATCAGCACCATGCACATTATCAACGTGACAGCTCCCGCTACATAGGCGCCGCTCTCTCCTGGGAAAATTCGGGCTCTCGGCAAATTCCACGGGAGGAACCCCAGGAATCCGGCAATGAAGATTAACGCCAATACTTCTAACGTTTTATCTGCAAAATCTCGGCACAAATACAGGGTCCATACTCCACAAATGATGACGTAAAGGCACGTGATGCCATTAATACCATCCATGAAGTTGGTGGCGTTCGTTACCCACACGGTAAAAGGAACTACCAGCACAGCGGTCGTTATCATTGCCGCGGCACCATACTCTCGAGCTCCCGTCGCCATAAGGTAAACACTCATGGCGGAAATCCCCACTCCACCCAAGGCGAGAAGAACCACACCAGCGGCCGTCTTCAAACCGTAAATATCGTCGAAAATACCTACTGCGGTAAACCAGGCCACAATAATGCCAACACCCATAAAAAGAGGCGGAATTTCTTCCCACCCTTCCGTAATGAGGTAAACAACATGAACCAAAATACCGGAGAGGATAGCTAGCGAAATGCCGATGCCACCACCGCGCACTGTCGGAACAGAATGCGCACGACGCTTGCCGGGCATATCAACAAGACCCTGACCACCCAGGAAAGAAAGCAACATGATGGGCATGGCCAAAGACATCACGAGCGTGATAAAAGGTCCCAACATACCGAACTACATGCCTCACTGTTCCATGCTGTTTCATACTGATTCATACTGTGGGCACAGCACTCATACAGTCTCCATACAGTCTCATAGTGGCGTTCATGGTAACGGCGCCATGCACATGGTGACATTACAGATACTACATATTCTATGAGGTGGCAGAACGAGTGAGAAGAACTGCACGAGAATAACAACGCTCCAGGCGTTCCCTCCACCACTGCTCCCGCTTCGCAGGTGCACGTAACTCTACCAACCGAGCCGGATCCGGGGTAGCCATGCGGTAAGGCAAAGAACCATCAACAAGCGTGTGCGCTTCGCATACATCCGTCACGAAGAAATGTCCTGTTCCTAACCCGCATGCGGCTACGTGTGGCAAAGCAGCGGCAGCCGCAATACCGGCATTCATCCCCACTGCTGAGTCAAGAGCGCTAGAAACGGTAAGGGGATAAGGGATGTGGCTAGATAAGTGCAACAGCTGCCGGGGGCCACCCAAGGGCGCAGCTTTCACAACCACGCGATCGACTGCACCCGCTTGAATAACACGCAATGGGTCAGAAGCACGACGGATAGACTCATCTGCGGCGAGAGGAATACTCCCCGCCAGACTATCGTGCAGTTCTACCAGTTCAGGAACAGTTCGGCAGGGCTGCTCGGCGTAGTCAAAAAATTCCTCCCCACCAGCGGCCTCCACAATACGCGGCAGAATCTCCTGCGCCTCACACACCGTCCACCCCATATTCGCATCAACACGAATACGTGCAGTGGGAGCCAATCGATGCACAAGCGCTACCCGTGCAACATCATCTGCCCACGTTTGACCCGCCTCCGCCACTTTCACTTTAAACGTATGAACCCCCGCAAAATCATGAACCAGACGGCGGATAACACCCTGCTGGGTAATAACGTTGAGGGCCGGAATTGTGCCATTGACAGGGATACGATCGCGCACAGCCGCAGGCGGCCCCTGCCACGCCATCTCCATTCCACACGCTAACCACCTGGCCGCTTCAGCGTCATCATATTCGGGAAAGGCGGAGAATTCCCCCCACCCGGCGGGACCATTGAGAAGCAGTATCTCGCGGTGGGTAATTCCCCTAAATTTCACTCGCATAGGCAATGTGACTACTACTGCCCGTTCCTGCAGCTCCTCTAAGGAAGGTAAGGATACGGACGGGGAAGAAGGATCGCGTGACACTGATGCTGACATAGTTCCAACTCTACTGTCTTGCTCTGTTGTCCCGCTCTGTTACCGTGCTCTACTAACATGCTCTGTTACCGTGCTGTGCTGCGACCGTCTACTGGGTTACTGTAGCGCTACAGGGATCCAGCCAGGCCATAGTTATGTGCAGTATGGTGAAGGAATGGAACCTTCGCCCAACATTAAGCGCTCCGGCGCCGATGCCCTCCACCCGCTGGAACCGCAGCCGCATATTACTGATAATCCTTTTGACCCCACGCAGTGGTGTACGGTTCCCGGATTCGACGATCTTACTGACGTCACCTATCACCGGCATGTGGGGAAGGGACGTGAATACGGAATTGTTCGCGTCGCCATTGACCGGCCTGAGGTATACAACGCCTTCCGCCCCCACACGGTAGATGAGCTACTGCACGTTCTTGACCATGCACGTTGCACTCCCGATGTGGGTGTTGTCCTTCTTACCGGGAATGGACCGTCACCAAAAAATGGAGGATGGGCTTTTTGTACGGGTGGCGACCAACGCATTCGTGGTAAATCGGGTTACCAGTATGCGCAAATAACAGAGACAGGTGCTCCGGCTGGTGATGATGCCTCCACCGTCGATACTGCCCGGGCGAAGGCAGAGGGTGGCCGTCTGCATATTCTGGAAGTGCAGCGACTTATTCGCACTATGCCGAAGGTTGTTATCTGTTTAGTTAACGGTTGGGCGGCCGGGGGCGGACACTCACTACATGTGGTATGTGACCTGACTTTGGCAAGTAGAGAATGCGCCCGCTTTAAACAGACCGATGCCGATGTAGGCTCCTTTGACGCTGGCTTCGGTAGCGCTTACCTGGCAAAACAGGTAGGGCAGAAGCGTGCTCGCGAGATTTTCTTCCTAGGCCGTTCCTACACTGCGGAAGAAATGTATCGCATGGGTGCCGTGAACGAGGTTGTTGACCATGCAGATTTGGAAGCTGTCGCTATTGAATGGGCCCGGGTTATTAATAAGAAGTCACCCACGGCACAGCGCATGGTGAAATTTGCACTTAATCTTGCCGATGACGGTTTAATGGGGCAACAAGTTTTTGCCGGTGAGGCAACTCGCTTGGCCTATATGACCGATGAGGCGGCAGAGGGACGCGAAGCTTTCCTAGAGAAACGGACTCCGGAATGGGAGCAGTTTCCCTTTTACTACTGATGTCGTTTATGCCATTGGAGAGTAAACACTGGATATATTTTTACTTTTCCTTAACCGTATCAAGTTGTGATTTTATTCCTTCTGTAATCTATTGTTATTGCACAGTATAGATACCCCATCTGTATCTTTAAATTACTAGTAAGACAATACTTTTCGAGTTATTTTGTAGTTTTGAACACAAAATTAAAATTCCAAAATTGTTGCATTGCTTAGTATTTAATCAAATTAAGTAGATGACCTGGCTAAATAAAGGGTGAACTACATTGTGAATCGACGTCCGGTAGACAATAATCAACTCCGTGAGTCCTGAATTATTCACCCTCTGTGTCGTGGTCGTTACTGCCTTAGCATTCGACTTCACCAATGGATTCCACGACACGGGTAACGCAATGGCGGCATCCATTGCCACTGGAGCACTGAAACCAAAAGTTGCCGTCGGCTTATCTGCAGCACTTAATCTTGTCGGAGCATTCCTCTCTGTAGAAGTAGCAGCCACTGTCGCTAAAGGCATCGTCAATCTTGACAAGGTCAACATTGGCCCCGGCGATGGCAAAAACCACATGCTACTTCTTATCGTCTTTTGCGGCCTTGTTGGCGGTATCCTCTGGAACCTCCTCACATGGCTATTTGGACTTCCCTCCAGTTCTTCACACGCCCTTTTCGGTGGACTCATTGGCGCCGCTCTTATCTCCCTCGGAAAAGACGGCGTTGTCTGGGGCGGCGTTGTAGGAAAAATTATTATCCCCGCCGTTCTTGCCCCCATTGTTGCGGGAATTGTCTCCGCTATTGCTACTGCCCTGGTGTACCTCATTACCCGAAAAGTAGAGCACGAAAAACAAATTAAAGGCTTCCGCTGGGGACAAATCCTTTCCGCATCTCTCATTTCCCTCTCACACGGTACTAATGACGCCCAAAAAACTATGGGCGTCATTTTTCTTGCCCTCGTCGCCTACGGCCGCGTTAACCCCGAAGACGGCATCCCCGTCTGGGTAAAAATCTGCTGCGCCCTCGCCATTGCACTAGGAACCTACATTGGCGGATGGCGCGTTATTCGCACTCTGGGCAAAGGCCTCGTCGAAATTGAATCCCCCCAAGGTATGGCCGCAGAAATGGCTACGGCATCAGTTATCCTCACCTCATCGCACTTTGGCCTTGCCCTCTCCACCACACACGTTGCCACCGGTTCTATTCTTGGTACCGGACTTGGGCGCAAAAATGCGGAAGTACGGTGGGGAGTTGCCGGAAGAATGGTCATCGCCTGGATTATTACACTTCCCGCCGCGGCCATTGTTGGTGCACTTACCTACCTGCTAGGCCACTACATTGGTCTTTATAACGAAGTTCTAGGCGTTATTGTCGTCTTCATCATTCTCGTTATCGCTGCTAGCTACATCTTCTACCGCAGCCGCAAGACCCCTGTGAACGCCAACAACGTTAACGACGACTGGGACGACCACAAATCCTCCAAAGACTCCAGAGCATCCAAACTCTCCACACAGCTTCCAACTGCTGAGAAAAATATCATTCCCCAGCAGCAGGAAATTACCCAACAACAGGAACAGGGAGATAACCACTAATGCTTATGGAAACTCTCAGCCATCTACCGGCTGTCCTCCTCTCCGGCCTTTTCTTCGGCGCCGGACTCCCCGTCCTCTTCGCCCTCGCCATGGCGGCCGGATCCGGCAAAACAGAGAAAATTGATGGCAAAATGGTGGAGGTAAAACCCCCCACTCTCCCCATGAAGATCCTCTCCTACGTGCTATTTGCCCTTGTTATTCTCCTTATTCTGGTGGGCGTCTTATGGGTATCGCAGCACTTCATTTACAACACTTTTGGCCTAGACATCTTCCACAATGGGGGTAAAGGATAAGCAAGGATACAAGGCTCCACATGCAGCTTCGCGCACTCACTCTTCTTCCTACACAAGAAAGCTACCGCCACGCCTATCCATGCTTACAAAGCATGCTGCGCGACGACACCACCACTGCCTTCCTTCCCCTTCCCACACCCGCAGACAGCGAAGAAAGCACCCGCACACTAGCCTCCCTGCAGGCCTACCACAACCACTTAGCGCCACACACCACCCTCATCGTCGCCACCTCCGGAACAACTGGCACACCCAAATATGCACAGTTAGGGGCACACCAACTACGCGCATCTGCAACAGCTACCCACCATGTTCTCGGCGGTCCCGGCGCCTGGTTGCTTCCCCTTCCGCCCTACCATATTGCGGGTATACAAGTTCTTCTCCGCAGTCTTGCTGCCGGCTATGAGCCCGTTCTACAAGACACTCGCCACGGCTTTGCATTATCAGATTTCGCTGCCGCTACCACACAACTTCTTGACTCCACTCCCCACACTCGCCACTACACCAGCCTGGTTCCCACACAACTGCACAAAATAGTGTCCGCCGCACAACGCGGTGACGCCGACGGCCTAGCAGCCCGCACCGCCCTCACCTATTTTGATGCGATTCTGGTAGGGGGAGCAGCACTATCCACTGACCTTTTACATACAGCCCGCACCGCTGGAGCACATATCGTATGCACCTATGGGGCGTCCGAGACAGCTGGCGGATGCGTCTACGATGGCTACCCACTGCCCGGTACACGTGTTGATATTGATGAAGAGGGACGTATTTGGTTGGGAGGCGACACTATTGCCTCCGGTTATCTCAATATGCCAGACCATATAGCTTGGCGACGCCCCGGTTGGTTCCGCACAGATGACCATGGACACTGGAACACCAGCTGCACCGATAGCGGCCGCAGAGATAACAAGGAAATCCTCCACTCGCCACGTCTCTGCGTTGATGGGCGTCTTGACGATGCTATCTGCAGTGGCGGACTGACCATTTTCCCCCACGTGGTAGAAAATGCGTTAGCCACCCACCCTGCCATTTCCCAGGTAGTTGTTATCGGAAAACCCGACGCACGCCTAGGGGAACACGTCACTGCCGTTATTGTTCCGGCAGTTCCTTCTGCGAATACGTCTGTTGCCGCAACCACGGATAATCTTGCTGACGCTCTTACTGTGGAGAGTCTGCGACACTGGGTGAGTGCTGCCGGACTGCCCCCTACCGCTGCACCCCGGGAAGTGATTATTCGCGCAGATTTACCAGTAAAAGGTATTGGGAAGATTGATCGTCGCCACCTCCGCGACATTCTCTAAATGCCCCTTACTATCTCTTCCCCGACCTGCTTAACATGATGAAATATGGAAAGTGTAAAAATAGAGTCGTGAATACTGCTACAACCACCTCCCCCGATAAGCACTACACTGCAACTTTCCACGATTGGGTCATTGGGGCGCGCACCCACACGTGGCCCAACGCAATTGCCCCAGTTATTGTTGGTACAGCTGCCGCTATCCGTATTCTCGGTTCCGGCTGGCTCCATGACCTTATCTGGGTGAGGGCAATTCTTGCCATGGTAGTGGCATGGGCCCTTATTGTGGGCGTGAATTTTGCCAATGACTACTCAGACGGTATCCGCGGCACAGACGATGACCGCGTTGGCCCACAACGTCTTACCGGCTCTGGTTTAGCTAAGCCCGCGCATGTCAAGGCAGCAGCTTTTAGCTTCTTCGGCATTGCCGGTATTGCCGGTATCGCACTGAGCATAATGTCCGGTTTCTGGTGGTTGATCCTTGTTGGCATCTGTTGCGTCCTGGCCGCATGGTTCTACACTGGCGGAAAACACCCCTACGGCTACCGCGGACTAGGTGAAGTCATGGTCTTCATCTTCTTCGGACTAGTTGCGGTGATGGGTACTCAGCTTACCCAACTAGGTCGGATTACCTGGGAGGGTGGCCTCACTTCCATTGCGGTAGGAGGCTTTTCCTGCGCTAATAATCTTGTTAATAACCTGCGAGATATTCCCTCTGACCGTGAATCTGGGAAAATAACATTAGCGGTACGACTGGGGGACAAGCGGACCCGTATCCTTGACGCAGTCCTTATATTCGGGCCATTTATTCTCAGTTCTCTCGTAGCGTTGAGCTCCATCTGGACACTCCTGTCACTGCTTGCCCTTCCCCTCGCATGGAGCGCCTACACTCCTGTTCGTACTGGTCAAAGCGGACAAGCACTCGTCGTATCGCTACGACGGACTGGTAAAGCCATGCTAGTGTGGTCCCTGCTCCTGGGGCTTGGTCTTATACTTGGCCCGATTACTGGCGTATTCTGATTCGCCCCCAGATAACAACTGTTACTGTGAAGATGAGGTGTTTTTCCGCAGGTTTACATAGATTCATGAGGAGGAGCAATCATGGTTACTGGTGCCCCCAAACGACTCTCTCGGATAGTTTCTCTCGCAAGTGCGATGACACTCGGATTAGCCGCCATTATGCCAACCTCTACAATGGCAGCCGCATACGCCTCCCCTCAACCACCTGCCTCTCACTGGATTACCTCCACTAACTACCGCTACCCCGGCAACGATGGGAAACACCACGCAGTCTCGTGGGACAAGTACTCCTACATGATTGACGACCATCACCTGAATATCTGGTCGGGGGAAGTCCACTACTGGCGTCTCCCCTCTCCCCATCAGTGGCGTGACGTCCTCCAAAAGATGAAGGCTGCCGGCTTCAACGCCGTCTCCTTCTACTTCTTCTGGGGCTACCACCAGAGCGCCCCAGATAGCCCCTTCGATTTTTCGGGAATTCGCAATATAGATCTTCTTCTCCGCATGGCAGCAGAAGAAGGACTCTACGTCATTGCCCGCCCCGGCCCCTACATTAACGCCGAAATTTCCATGGGTGGTATGCCCGCCTGGCAAACCAACAGTTCCCTCCCTCTCCGCAATGCCTGGGACAACACTAACTGGCAACAGCAGCGCGCCTGGCTACATGCTGTCAACAAGATTATTGCCCGCCACCAAGTGACCAATGGCGGCGGATCTGTCCTCCTCTACCAGGTAGAAAATGAGGAACTTGCCTCCGTTGGTCCCTACGCCGACTATGTCAAGAAGATCATTAAAGCCGCGAAAGAGGACGGCATTAATGTTCCTATTTTCCACAATGATTACGCACCCGTGGGTAACTGGGCATTCACCACTAAAGACACGGGCCTAGACGTCTACTCCTACGACGACTATCCCATCCGCTTCGACTGCTCCGCGACACGCCACAAACTCCAAGACCACAACTGGCATATTGATCCAGCCTTCCGCGCCGCTCACCATTCCCCCCATTTCATTGCCGAGGCACAAGGCGGTGCTTTTACCCCATGGGGAGCCTCCTTCAACGCCTCCGCCTGCGAAAAGTTCGTTGACGCCAACTTCTACCGGCAATGGGCTGCCCTCAACAATGGAGCCGGGGTTACCGCCTTCAACTACTACATGATTTTTGGCGGCACGAACTGGGGATGGACAGGATCCGCCCACTCCGGATTCACCTCCTACGACTATGGCGCCTCCCTCTCCGAGGACCGCAACCTGCGCGACAAACTCTCCGCACAAAAGGAAAACGGCTACTTCCACCGTGCTTTCCCGCAGCTCACTGTGATGGACGGCGCTACCGACCCCACAGTCCGTGATGTTCGTGGCGCCGCGGTAAAGAGTTACCTGCGAAAAGCCGCCGGCTTGCACTCCCTCTCCATGTCCGGCAAAGGATCCCAATACTTGGCTTTCCGCCTAGCGGACTCCAACGACATTACCCGCACCTCATTCACCACCACCCTCAACACTTTTGGGCCCGGTGGTAAAGCCGTCACCTTCCCCACCGTTCCACAAGAGGGGAAACTTATTCTGCACGGACGCGATGCACTGCAAATGCCGGTGGACTTTACTATCGGCGACTGGGGAGCCTACTACTCCACAGGGTTGTTATTCTTTAACTCCCCAATGAAGGGGCATCCGCTAGCCGTCCTTACCGGGACAGGTGGGGATCGCGGCGAAATTGTGCTGGACGCACCCCACAAACCCATGGTAACGAGTACTCACACCAACACTGCCAACACCTCCGTCACCTCCACGTGGGATAAGGAGAAGAAACAACTCCGCATTAACTACACGTGGGGATCCCCCTACGACATCACCGTGTCTATGCAGGGCAAAGCGCCCCTAACACTACGCATTGCGGACCGCCATAGCCTTATCCGTGCCTGGTCGCCGGAAAACCTCTTAAATGGCACAATGCAGGGGCTCCTCGTGGAGAATGCGGATCTTGTTCGCTCCGTCCACTACACCGGACACACCGCCCACCTTGTGGGCTCCACCACCGCACCACAAAAAGTACGGATCTGGCTCCCAGCAGGTATTACCCGGGCTACCTGGAATGGCCAGCCACTGCAGTTAACAGCAGTAAACGGGCATTATCGTGCACTTCTTCCCGGACCAGCCCCTGTCACCCTACCGAAACTCACGTGGGTAAAGCATGAGGAAAACTACGAGGCTAACCCGAATTTTGATGACTCCGCATGGCGCGTAGCCAACATTAAACACCCACGGAACTTCCGACAGGGGCCAGCATTCTTCCAGCATGTTGTCCTTGACGCGAACGCCTACAACTTCCATGAAGGTGACGTCTGGTACCGCGCCCACTACACCGCCAACACCGATGACCCCCGCATCTGGATCAAAGTCTTCGGCGCGGAAGGATCCAACTTCCTTGTCTGGATAAACGGGCATTATCTGGGTGCGTCCGCCGCTGTGAAAGGTGGCGTAGCCGATACTGGCCTGGACGATAAATCCTCCAAAGACCCCACCTCCAACCTGCAAGCCCAACCCAAAGCCGTCACCTTCACTGTCCCTAAGGGCACTGTGAAGAAAGGTGAGAAGGTCACCCTCGCTATTCTGCTACGCAATAATGGGCAGCGCGTGGACTGGGAAGGCATTGGCAATAACCTGCACCCCATGGGTATTCTCGATGCCCGCCTTGGAGAACAGGGTAACGCCGTATGGAAGATTCAAGGTGTACGCGGCGGCATACACCCCGCCGACACAACCCGCGGCATCTACAACAATGGTGGTCTCTACGGTGAAAGAGCCGGCTGGTATCTTCCCGGATTCCCCGACGCCACCTGGAAACACGCCACCACCATGCACGCCAACACCGCAGGCGTCACCTGGTACCGCACCCACTTCACCCTCAAATACCCCACCAACCAGGATGTCATGCTGCGGCTGAACGTCCTCTCCAAGCGTTTCAGCCCGGATCGCAAAGACAATGCCCACACCGTCATGTTCATTAACGGATGGAACGTGGGAACCTGGGTGGGCAACGTGGGCCCGCAAGAATCCTTCACCATTCCGTCAGGCTTCCTCAACCCCACTGGGCAGAATGAGATCGCTGTTGCGGTAACAGCAGAGGACGCCTGCTACGGCCCAGAGGATATTCAGCTTGGGCTTGTTGGTAACTGGTTAGGTTCTGTTCCGTGGGTGGAGAACACTGCCCCCACCTACCGGCAGCTGCAGCATTCCCTCCTGCCGGCCTACCCTCTTCTTCGTGTAGCTACTGCCAAATAGGACAAGCAGACAACAAGTAGGGCAAGCAAGCAGGCAGTGAATTCGTTTTAGGCTTGTAGCCCGCGCTGCATGTCCGATTTCAAACTGGCTGGATCGGACATACCCGACGGCTCCTGATACTCCAGCCGGGAGATGATGTCACCATCAAAAACGAGCGTAGTGATGGATCCCAGAGAACAGTTACGCTTGCCGGGATGGTGCCCCAGCCTCTTCTCCTCCACAAAACGACGCAGTACCCAGATAGCGCACTGGTGCGACACGCAGACAGCCTCATGCCCGCGGTTATCGTCCACTGCTCGATGGGCCATCGCTAGCATTCGCTCTGCCATCTTGCAGTAGTGTTCGCCCCATGACGGAGTGTTGAGATCACCAATCATTGGCCAAATATGCGGGGAGGTAAGAATACCCTTCGGCGTGAGGAGCTCATTCTCCAGATTGGAGCCCGCCTCAATAAGCAGAGGATTAGTAATAATACTGAGCCCATAGTCGTGAGCAACAGGATAGGCCGTCTGCTGGGCGCGTTTCAAGGGAGATGCGTACACAGCTGTTATATCGTGCCCCCGCAATGCCCGCGCCACGTTAATAGCATGCTGTTCCCCACGCTTCGTGAGCTTATAGCCACGCTGACGACCGTAAAGACGACCAGATGGGTTATCAACTTCACCGTGCCGCACAAAGTGCACTTTTGTAATAATCCCTGAGGATCCTGGAGGATACTGCCACTCCTGATCTTCCCCCGGCAGTGGTGACGGGTACGCGGGCTCGGTCGTCGGCGAAGTTATCGGCGAGGTCATTGGAGAGGCTCCTTAACGCAATCTTCTTTCCTGCAGTTTACCAACCAGGCAGGGAAAAACAGTGCTACGCCCACCGCAACCGGAGGGAATTGCCCACAACGAAAAGATCCGAGCACACCATGGCAAGACCAGCCATCATCGGGTTGAGGAAACCCAGCATTGCCAGTGGAATCATGGCCACATTGTAGATAAAAGCCCAGAATAGGTTTCCCCGCACAATGCGGTTCATCCGGCGTGCTAAATGCAAAGCTTCGGGAACAGCCTCCACATCACCACGCACCAGTGTGAGGTCCGCAGCCTGCATGGCCACATCCGTCCCCGTCCCCATCGCAATACCTAGATGAGATAAAGCAAGCGCGGCAGCATCATTAATACCGTCCCCCACCATAGCGACAGTGTTCCCACCCTGCTGCAGCTCCGTAATCCTATCGGCTTTCTGGGTGGGGAGTACGTCCGCGATAACATCGCTGGCCGATATGCCTACTTCCGCGGCAATCTGTTGGGCAGCTTCATAATTATCCCCCGTTAATAGTATTGTGCGGCAGCCTTGCTGGTGCAGCTTAGCGATAGCGTCGGCAGAAGTAGGTTTGACGGTATCCGCCACCGTAATACTGCCCACAAAAGTATCATTCTGGTACACCGCAACATGGGAAGCGGCCACACCGTGCGCACTGGCAGCACGGCGTAACGCCGCACGGCCAACCTCGTCTCGTGGTTTTCCCACAAAAACAGTGCCAGTAAAGGCAGTGCCGTCGGGTAGATCACCTTGTACGCCCTCACCTGGTATGGCGCTAATATTGTGAGCTCGCACTGTTTGCACTGTCTGCGCCGTTGGCATTGCTGAATCCGTCTGTTCTGCTGAGTCTTCTCTGCGCTGGGTGGCTGCTTTTACAATGGCGGCGCCAATGGGATGTTCAGAACCGTATTCCACCGCCGCCGCTAATGCCAGCACGTCGGTAGCAGACATACCCTCCACTGGTAAGACCTCACTAACCGACATTTCGCCCGTGGTAATAGTGCCAGTCTTGTCGAAAACGACTGTATTAATGTCGCGAACTTTCTCTAGGGTTTCTTGCGAACGCACAATAATGCCGCGTTGTGCCGCACGGCCTGTCCCCACCATGAACGCTAGCGGAGTCGCTAACCCGAGTGCGCATGGGCAGGCAATAATGAGGACGGCTACGCCGGCGGTAAAGGCTGCGGCAGCAGATTCTCCCGCAATAAGGTGCCCTGCTAAAGCCAGAAACGCCAACGCAATAACAATGGGCACGAAAACACTAGAGATACGGTCCGCGAGACGCTGTGCATGGGATTTACTCTCCTGCGCGCGCTTTACCGCATCGGTAATAGCTGCCAGTTGTGTATCCGCCCCCACGGCGGTGGCACGCACCAGCAGGGTACCGGTGGTGTTAATGCAGCCGCCTATCACACTGTCCCCGGGGGCTACCGACTGGGGAATGGATTCGCCGGTCATAGCGGAGGCATTGACGGAACTAATACCCTCAATAACTTCCCCATCAGTGGCAATCTTGTCTCCGGGTAGGACACGGAAAAGATCTCCCGCGCACAGTGACGCCACGGGGATACGGTGCTCATCCCCTTGCTCGTCAACGAAGAGAGCGTCCTTAGCGCCCACATCCATAAGAGCTGATAGCCCGGCGCGCGCTGAACGTTTCGCACGGTGCTCCACGTACCGCCCCAGGAGGAGGAAGAGGATAACGCCGGAGGCGGACTCAAAATATACTTGTCCGCTGGGGTCCACATCGGGGTTCCACAATTGCATACTGTGATGCATGCCAATATGCCCGGCGGTGCCGAAGAGCATGGCGCCCAGACTCCACAAGTAGGCGGCAAGTGTTCCGAGGGTCAGCAGGGTGTCCATGCTGACGGTGTGGTGTTTAGCGTTGGCAATGGTGGCGCGGTGGAAGAGCCAGCCGGGATAGAACACGACGACCGTGCTAAGAGCGAGGCATACCCACTGCCAGCCGGGGAATTGTGCACCGGGCGTCATGGAGATAACCATGACGGGGATGGCGAGAACTGCCGCCACAATAAGGCGAGTTACGAGATCCCGGTTAGCGCGCTGTTCCGCTGCAACAATTTGTTTATCGGCGTCGGCAGCAGAGACAGTGTTCCCGTCGGAGAGAAGACGGGCATCGTAGCCAGCACCTTTCACCGCATCAATAAGGTCTTGCGCACTGTAGCTATTGGCAGCGTCAAGTGAGGCGCTTTCCGTCGCATAGTTGACGGTGCATTCCACGCCCGCAAGTTTATTGAGAGTGCGTTGGACGTGGTTGGCACAGTTAGCGCAGGAGAGCCCCAGGAGGGCAAGTTCTACATGCCTGCTGCCTGTAGGGGAGGGAGCCGGATTTGTCATTGTCGCCAGTCAGTAGTGTTAGTTGGGAGTGGGAAGCAGGGGCGTCTAGCCGATACTGTTTAGGCGAGGGTGAAGCCGGCCTCATCGATGGCCGCGGCTAGGGCATCGCGGGGGATATCGTTTTCTGAGTCAAACGTGGCGGTGCCGGCGGCAAGATCGACAGCGACAGTGGACACTCCTGGGATTGTGGAGATTTCCTTAGTGACACGTTTGACGCAATGATCGCACGTCATACCATTAATTTTTATAGTGGTCGTAGCCATAGTAGAGCTCCTTTGCAAGACATATATACGCTGCCGTAAAGCACACATACGTTGTATGAAACACGGAGGAGCTGATTATTATTCCGGTTTAGGACGCCGTCCGGGGGTGGCAAATGTCACATCTGGGTAGAACCAGCGGACGGTACTGGGCCACATGAGCAACACCAGAACAACCAATATGACGCAAAGGTGGACAAGCGGGAGTCCGCCCTTGCCCAGAATGGAGACAATAACTAAAGCGATAAGGGAGACAACCGCTATACCCACATGGATTTTCCATCCCAGCACAGATTTTTGGTAGGTTGCACTGGCTACTACACCCACTAAAAGGCCACTGAGAATACAGATAATGGCGGCTGTGCGAGCCTGCGATACTTGGAAATTCGACGTGGCGTAGCGGTCGATAGCACGCAGCATGATGAAGCCGCCAGAAACTCCGAGTATCGTGGCAACGAGAGAGAGATAATAGGCGAATGACACACTTGTTGGACGGGTTGTCTTCACGCTAATTACCTTAGTGGAAAGTGTGTCAGATAGTCTTTTCACCCACATATTAGGAGATGACCATGGTCGACTCTCATCAGCCGCAGACGCTTGCCGCTACCGCAGCGCCCCGCCTACTGGTGAGCCGCCCCGCCGGTGACCCCTTCAGTGCTGCTCTGGAAAAGGCAGGCTATACCGTAGTCTCTACCCCCTTTAACCATTGTTGTGTTGCGGGCGATCCGCATGGCCCCAACATTTCCACCGTTAACGTGTGGGAGGAACCCCTCCGCAACGGCCACGTTATGTGGGTTGTTTTTGCGTCCCGCCGCGGCGTGGAAGTATTCAATAAACTCTTTCCCGATACTCTGGCAGCTGCCGCTAAAGCCGGTACTCACTTTGCTGTTATTGGCCCCGCTACCGGGGTGGCTTTACGCCACCTTGGCCTAGAACCCGACCTCACTATGCCGGCTTCGGCCGCCACTGGCCAGCAACTGGGCCAGGCTCTTCGCGAACGCGTCGATTATCCTCCGCAGAAACCCACTAAAAAGAAGCCGCCCGTACCCACTGTCCTCTGTATTGGATCTGCGCTATCTCGCTGGGATTCCGCGGTATCACTCCATGAGGCGGGCTGGGACGTTACCTGCCTGCCGGTGTATACGATGATGCCGCTAACAGCCGATGAACTTCCCGCCGGCACCATTGCGGACTGGCAGGACGGTCAATTCGCGTGCGCAGTGGTGACGGCCCCCTCCGCCGCCCGTGTTCTTGTCACCTTGTGCGGAAAAGGCAATGTTGTGTGCATTGGTGATACAACTGCCGCCACCGCTAAAAAAGTGGGACTAAATATTAGCCGCGTTGCTAAAACTGCTGACCCGGCGGGGGTGGTGGAAGCTGTCCAGCTCGCTTTCCCCCTCACTGAATCAGCTGAGCTAGCTGCACCGTCTGAACTAACTGAGCCGGCTGCACCATCTTCCCAGCTGCAGACCCCATCGACGTCACAGCCGCGAACGTCACTTATAGCTACTAGTGCGACCGCGGACCGTTCGGGGGAACAGGCGGAAGCGGGGGCATAGGCGGCATCGCTGTGGGCGGTGTCGGTGGATGACGCTGCTCAGCTATCGCGTTAAACCATTCGTCAGCTTCCGGTTTCCGCATTTGTGACAGTGCGGGTACTGCCATTATGCCCTCCAGAATGACGATGCACAGGATAACGAAAGAGAACACGTTACCCCCGGCAGCGCTACTGTCCTTCGAGAGGTAGTAGGCGATAATGCTGAAACTACTGGTGTTGTCCTGAAACGCCATAATAATGGCGGATATGCCCTGTACTGCCATGTAGCAGCCAATAAAAATGAGGACAACACGCGCCCATTTCCGCCCCCGGCTCATTCGCCAAATAATAATGCTGAATACAGCAACAAGAAGTATCTCCACGAAAATGGCCATGAACGGAAGTGCGACGGCCATCGTGTGTATTTCCGCGGATGAGTATCCTGCACCAGCATTATTCGCCTGGTTCTGTACCTGGTTTTGTGCAGTACCAAGGTGCGCAGTGAGGTCGTCAGAGATAACGTTTGTGAGGGTCTGTGAGTGCAGTACGCTTACAACAATTTCGGAAATAATCTGCACGATGGTGAGTATCAGTATCCCAATCCAGAGAATGAGGGCAGTACCAACACAATAAGGACGACGCAGTTTTTCCATATCCCTAGACTAGCGAACAGCGTTGGCAGTACTGGTACTGAAGTATTTCTCTACCTTGGTACGGATATCGTCATCGGTGAACTCGCCCGCGTCGGGTCCAATACCCGTCACGGTGTATGAGGCAGTAGCAACTCCCCACACGGCAGCTTCCTCGGGGCTGTAGCCTTCGGCAACACCTTTGAGGAATCCTGCAGAGAAAGCATCTCCTGCACCATCTGTAGAGACTATTTTTGTGCGCATGGCGGGGATAGTGGTGGCAGAGTCGCGTGTAACAACGACGGCACCGTCTTTACCGGTGGTAGCGGCCACACAGCCAACTCCGTAGTCAATCATTCGCCGGCAGGCCGCAATGAGGTTGTTTTCGCCCGTGTAGCCAAGGATCTGTTCCTCATTGGGAAGAAGATAGTCAACATATGGTAGAGCATCCTGAATCCACGTGACTACCGCTTTAGAACCATTGGCAAGAAGATCCGTAGAGGTGATGGCTCCGCCGTCTTTTGCAGCACGAAGTACTTTTGCGACGGCCTTACCTCCCTGGAATTCGGGGGCACCGTAGTGCACAACATCGACGTCGGCAATAAGATCCCACGGTGCATTGTCCACGTCATAGAGAATCTCTGTTCCTACCAGGTGCAAAGTGGGGTGTGAGCCATCTTTACGAATAGGGACAACAGAACCCGTGGTGGCGGTACCGTCAACAATTTGGAACGTGTCTGTATTAATACCGCGTTCGTTGAGGAGCTGCCGCAAAATCTGGCCACGAGTGTCATCGCCGCATGCAGACGATACGTATGTGTCGAACCCCAGTTTTTGGAATGTGAGGGCGGTGGCAGCGGCAGTACCCGATGGAGTGATGTGGATATCATCGACGAGCGCAATGCTCTGTCCCTGAGGAATACTATCTACCGGCTGGACCAGGACGTCCAGTGCACTAGTACCAATCGCGAGGGCTTTCATAGCCATGGGAACTCCTTTTTCTTTAGTTCACCGTAACGCACGGCAGTAAAGACAGCGTTGTACTGCAGTGAACACAATATGGCGAACACAGCGTGGCGACACAGTGGTGAACCTTGTGTACTCATTCCATGGGTGCAGCTGTTCTATTAACAAAAAGTAGCAATATCGACATAAATCGTACCGCGTATGGCGGAAAAATCTTGTCTATTGTGGAATCTCGTCCATCAGACCCGTAAAAATTCTAGTCGGTAATACGGAATCCGGGTATGGTTCGACTGGCTCGACTGTAGATAGATTCAATGGGAACGTATGTGGTAATGCCGTCACGACCACCGGAGAGAATACCAATGACACCTTTGTCTGTGTAGACAGCGGAGCCGGAATCTCCGGAGATGGAGCGCAAGGTAGCAGAGGTACCAATAACGATGCCCGGCACAAAAGCTCCGCGCATATAGGTAATTTCATTCTCCCGATTTACTTTTCCGCAGCGCACACCAGATTTAGTGCCGTGGAAGCAGATTTGTGAATCGGGGGAGACTTGGCCGAGGTAGGCAAAGTGGGGAACGTCGTTGTGGCCGACCTTAACATTCGATTGCAATTTGATAACCGCATAGTCAGCAATTTCGAATTGGGCACTTCGTACATGCCCAATTAATTTCTGATTATGGTAGATGGGCTGGCCAACAATTTCTCCCAATTTTCCGTTGACACAATGCCCGGCGGTAAGGAGATACAAACCCCCATGATTATCTCGAACTGGTGCTGCCGCAGTACAAGTAGACGTAGCAACAAGGTACTTCGCTTTAATGGTATCGCCAGGCATAATGACGGTATTCTGCGGTACAGCATAAGCTGCGGTAGGGGCCGCAATAGCCGCAAGGGCACAGGCGAGGGCAAATGTAGCCTTGGCGATGCGCATTAGTACTTCTCTTTTCTAAATGTGACAGTCCGCTATTCATCTTATGGGCTCATATTGAATTTTGTTACCTCGGTTTAAAAAACTTCTTATAAATAAAATGCAGCCGCCTCATTACCTGAGGCGGCTGCATAAAGATCGGTCGAGGTGTGATTACTTGCCGAGCTTACGACGCTGAACACGCGTACGGCGAAGCAGCTTGCGGTGCTTCTTCTTCGACATGCGCTTACGACGCTTCTTAATCACTGATCCCATGGAGATCCCTCACTGTTCTGTATGGTTTTATGCTTATGGCGTACGGGGCGCGATGAGTAATCTTCGCAGTGTTCTCTTCGCAGTGTCTCTGAGAACCAAGGGGTTCTCACGTTATTAATACTCCCGTGGACTAGTAAAGCTTACCCCTACCAGCACGTCATATAAAATTTTTGTTGTTAACCAACCTCGTAGAATGAGGATTTTAGGTAGTCGTCAACTACTCGAGAATCAACTCGGAAGGAACGACCAAAACGAGCCGCGGGCAGCTCTCCGCTATGGACCATGCGATAGACAGTCATTTTTGAGACACGCATAATCTCCGCAACTTCTGCAACAGTGAGAAACGTGGGAGCTTCTCCGCCTTGCGCGGTGAGCGTTTCGTTAGCACCAGTCGATGCCATGACATACACCTCCAGCACGAGCTGTGGCACGAGCTTCCCCACTCGTGGGCCAGTCACACACGTGCTGTATTTAGCCTAACGTGTCTCATGTTAAAAATGCGACACAAGAAACTAATTCACCCAAAGTTTATTCATGGAGTTCCCCTCCAACAGCCCCCATTACCGGAAAGCCCATGACAAACACAGAAGGTGCCTACCCCCGAACAGGGGTAGGCACCTTCTTGTTGCCACTTTTTACATCTTGGGACGCAACTGTTCCGACTTTTTCGCCGCCGCCTCAAGAACGTTATACACCGTGGATCGGAAACCACCATCCTCAAAAGCCCGTAATCCGGCCGCAGTCGTTCCCCCGGGAGAAGTAACAGCCTCCCGTAACTGCGTGGCAGACTTCCCACTATCCTGCAGCATTTTTGCAGATCCCGAGATAGTACCAACCGTCAGTTGTGTTGCTACCTGGCGCGTAAGCCCCATTGATACACCGGCCTCAACCATCGCCTCCACCATAAGGAAAAAGTAGGCGGGGCCAGAACCGGAAAGAGCGGTCACAGTGTCCATATCGGCCTCTGGAACCTCCAAAACAGTACCCACCTCCCCTAGTAGCCGGCAGACCTCTTCCATGTGCTCTGGGCGTGCATAGCGCCCCGCAGACACAGCACACACACCCTCCCCCACCAACATAGGAGTGTTAGGCATAACGCGGACAACAGGGGCCCCCGCAGACAACTGATTCTCATAGAACGCAGTAGGAATACCCGCCGCAATAGAAACGACAACAAGCTCGTTGTCTAAATTCGGTGCTACCTCCGACAAACCCTGTAACACTGCCTTCACGTCTTTAGGTCTGACGGCAATGAACACGTAATCTGCACTCTCCACTGCCTCGTCTATCTCAGCAGCCAGAATGTCATAACGCTTCGTCAGCTCAAAGGCTCTTTCTGCATTATTTTCACAGACAATAATGTTTTCTGGTGCTAAACCACCCTTGATAGTGCCGGCGATGAGCGCCTCGCCCATCTGTCCACCACCAATTACAGCAATCCGTGTCATGCCTATAACAGTGCCATAACGGGAGGACAGATGTCACAACCACGTGCCAGAAAAGTTAGTTTTCAAACTTGTAGCCAAGCCCGCGCACAGTCACAAGATGCACTGGGGAGGAGGGATCTTCCTCAATCTTGGATCGCAGCCGCTTAATGTGAACATCAAGAGTCTTCGTATCCCCGACATAATCGGATCCCCACACGCGGTCAATCAGTTGGCCACGCGCCAGCACACGACCTGCATTCCGCATCAAGTACTCAAGAAGATGGAATTCCTTCAGCGGAAGCTGAACCTCCTCGCCCCGGACAAGCACCCGGTGGGCGTCCACTTCCATGACAACCGGCCCAGCGCTAATAGTCGTTTCCTCCGGGGTGGGAGCCTCGGCGGAACGCTGACGGCGCAGAACGGCATTAATACGCGCAATAAGCTCACGGGATGAATATGGCTTGGTGACATAGTCATCCGCACCAATTTCTAGCCCCACAACCTTATCGATCTCGGCGTCGCGCGCCGTCACCATAATGATGGGAACATCTGAGACCGCACGCAATTCCTTGCACACGTCTGTCCCAGATTTGCCCGGCAGCATAAGATCTAGCAGCACAAGATCCGGCTGGACCCGTGCAAACTTATTAAGGGCGGTCACACCATCGCCCACGATGTCAACATCGAAGCCTTCCCGCTGTAGTAGAAAACCTAGCGGTTCAGCCAGCGACATTTCATCTTCCACGATCATGATGCGGCTCATTTATTTTTTCTCCTCTTGAGTGGTTACACCAGATAATTCCTGGGTATCTGCGGGCAGAAACCCCAGAGTAAACGTCGATCCAACACCCGGCTTGGACCATACCATCACTGCACCGCCCATATTGAGGGCAATCTGCCTGACGATAGCTAGACCTAAACCAGTGCCGCCCCGTCCACGTGAGCGGGCTTTATCAACACGGTAAAAACGTTCAAAAATGCGATTAATGTGCTGGGGAGGAATACCCATCCCCTTGTCCGAGACCTGCACAATGCACAGTTCTTGTTCATCGCGCAGTGTGTGGTTAAGAGACATGTAGCAGTTAGTGCCGGACATTCTCTCCCGCAACGTTCCAACCCGGATACGCTCCCGGGACACCACTACCCGCTTACCTTCCTCGGAATAGCGGATAGCGTTCTCGATAAGGTTATGAATGGCCATAACGAGAAGTGCCTGATCCCCCCACACCAGGAATCCCTCGTGGCTATCGAGACGGACCGCGACATCATATTTGTCCTGCGAGTGACGCGACCGAGAAAGCGCCTCTGACACAACATCATCAAGATTGACGATCTGCGGATCTGTAAGCTTCTCGGCTCCTTGCAGGCGGGACAATTCCATCAACTCAGAAATAAGCTGAGCCAATCGCATTGCCTCGGACTGCAATCGTTCACCAAAGTATTTAACCTGCTGCGTATCCGTAACATCGGCAAGAAGTGCCTCCGCTAAAAGGGCAATAGCACCCACGGGAGTTTTCAGCTCATGCGAAACATTGGCGACAAAATCACGCCGTGTTTTTTCCAGGCGAGCTTCCTCAGTTGCATCGATACAGTAAATAACGACAAACTGAGAATCCCCCTCCTCCAAAGGCTTCATCATGACGCGCAACGATTCCACAGGCTTCGCAATGCGGTAGGACGTCTTTGGCTGCATGTGGAATATGACGGGTTCTTTACTGGAGAATACTTGCTCCACCGTAGACCACAGTTTGTCATTGACATGCCGATTTTCCACAAGGCCAAGGAGACGGGCTTGTTCATTCGTCAGCACAACATCTTGCATGCGATCAACTAAGGCCACTCCAAAAGGAGCAGTGTCGGCAATACGGCGCAGCGCGTCAAGTTCACTAATGCCAGTGTCATCATGATGGTCAACATGGACAGGGCGATCTAAGAAATGATGAATAATACGTGGGCAAAAGACACCGAGAACAACGCCCACAATAAAAACGATGAGAGCGATTAGTGTCACATATCCAGCCTTCACACTTTCCATGGTACGAAATATTCGAGATGAAGGATGAACTAGAAAACCTCAAATTTGCTCGAAATCTATGTTTTACCCCCTATTTCAATGCGATGTCACTAATAATTCATCTCTCTGTAAATAGGTAGAGACACGCAGGAAACCGCTAAGGAACAACGAAAAACGGGAGACACCCCACCGAAAGGTGGAAAGTCTCCCGTTTAACGACGGTATAAAAACTCTTACTTATTACCCTGAGCAGCCACAGCAGCAGCTCCAGCAGCAGCAGCCTCGGGATCGAGGTAGTCGCCACCAGGGTTGGTAACCTTCAGCTCGCCATTAGCAAGCTCGAAGTGGTAAACCAGCGGAATACCGGTAGGAATGTTCAGTCCTGCAATATCGTCATCAGAGATATTGTCGAGGTACTTCACCAGTGCACGCAATGAGTTGCCATGAGCAGCAACCATAACGTTCTTTCCGGCCTTCAGGTCCTGCTCGATGCTCTCGTGGTAGTAGGGCACCAGACGGTTCACAACGTCCAGCAGGCACTCGGTAAGCGGAACCTCATCGAGGTTGGCGTAGCGAGGATCATGAGTCTGCGAGTACTCGTTCTCGGGATCGATAGCCGGCGGCGGGGTGTTGTAGGAACGACGCCAGAGCATGAACTGCTCGTCACCAAATTCCTTCTTGATCTCAGCCTTGTTGAGACCCTGCAGTTTGCCGTAGTGACGCTCATTCAGACGCCAGTCACGCACGACCGGAATCCAGTGGCGGTCAGCTGCATCCAGTGCAATCTGTGCAGTCTGGATAGCACGACGTAGAAGGGAAGTGTAGAGGACGTCAGGCAGGACGTTCTTCTCAACGAGAAGTTCGCCACCGCGCTTTGCTTCAGCCTCGCCCTTTTCCGTCAGACGAACATCTACCCAGCCAGTGAACTGGTTGGAAGCGTTCCACTCTGACTGACCGTGACGAAGCAGGATCAGAGTTCCAGGTTTATTTTCAGCCATGCCCCTATTCTGCACCGTCAGCACCCCATTGTAAAAGGGGAATATGTCACAAAAGGAGGGCACCACAATGAACATTAGGTGTAGGTGTTAAGGCTTGAGCACTGAACAACTGAGCACTAAGACAGTGACGGCCCGTAATAGTTATCCCGCGCCCGTCGATAACAATCCACCAGCTTCGAGCCCGTCCGTGACCATGAAAAATTCGCCGCATGCCGTGACGCCGCCACCGCCAAAGCAAACCGCAACGCATCATCATCCAATACCCTGCCGAGCACATCCGCCCAATGCAGCGGATCATGCCCATCAACGAGAAGCCCACTGACCCCATCATCAACAGCTAATGGCAGGCCACCCACATTAGTGGCTACTACCGGCGTGCCACAGGCTTGTGCCTCCAACGCCACCAGTCCAAAAGACTCATTATGGGAGGGGACGGCCACTACATCAGCAGCGCGGAATACCTGCACCAACTTTTCCGGTGGCATGGGACGGAAGAACTTTACATGTGCTTCTATTCCCAGCCTGGCCACTTGCTCCTGCAATACCGTGGGGGCATCTAGACCAGAACCGGAAGGCCCGCCCACAATAACAACAGTAAGGTGACGATCCGGATGACGGCGCAACAGTTCCGCAGTGGCGTCAATCAACACATCTGGTGCCTTCAAACGCTGAATACGCCCCACAAAAGCAATGATCTGATCCTCTAGAGGCAGCCCCAACTCACGTCGAGCTACCTCCGTTGCCCCCGGACCACCAGGCGAAAAAAGACTGAGATCCGCACCCGGAGGAATAACGTCAATACGCTGCGCCCGCGCCCCCAACATATCCACGAGCTCTTGTTTTTCCGCCGGAGTGTTAGCAGTAAGACGCGTCGCGGACGCCGCAATCTTATGCTCCGCCACAAGCCGATTCTGTGGTTCGGGCGTATCCCCCTCCGCCAAACTGGCATTCTTCACCGCCGCCACAGTGTGAAAAGTATGTACAAGCGGCACCTGCCACAATTGCGACGCGATCCGCCCCACCTGCCCTGATAGCCAGTAGTGGGAATGGATAAGGTCGAAGTATCCGGCCCCATGCCGCGCCTCCACCTGCATGACCCCATGCGCAAAAGAACAGAGTTCCTGCGGCAAATCATACTTGTTGAGGCCTTCTAACGGGCCAGCGAGAATATGCCGCACACGCACACCCGGTTCCTCTTCCTCCAGAGGATCCCGAGACGATTCGGTAGCGCGGGTAAAAATCTCCACCTCAATACCGCGACGCGCTAGCTGACGCGCTGTCTGCAGTACAAAAACATTCATTCCTCCAGCATCTCCAGTTCCGGGCTGCGCCAGAGGCGATGTGTGCATAGAAAGGAGTGCCACACGGCGTATTAAAGGACCGCGAACATGGGGGGAAGCGGAAGGCATAGTCCTATTCAACACCGAATACGACGCATCGTCTATGCTGCCGCGACTCTCCCGAGATGCTTTTTCTACAGAAAATATGGCAACAAATAAATAATTGCCACTACCAGGCATCACAGGTATTTACTACTAAGTAACTCGTTTCCGCAGGTAACCATACTTCGACCATTTGAATCAATGTAGATTAATCTATTAACCATGAGTTCACCACTACCGCCCAACGGGGAACCCACCGATCGTCAGAAGATTTGGTGCGGTAACTACGAAGACGGCGTTCCCGCGCGCCTTGAACAGGCAACGCGTACCATCGTCGACGTCTTCGATTCCAGTGTGTGTCAGTGGGCTGCCAAAGATGCTCTCGAATTTTTCGGCAAAACTACCACCTTTGCAGAACTAGCAGAACAGGTAGACCGCTGCGCGGAAGGACTCCGCCGTATGGGAGTCACCAAAGGCGATCGCGTGGCTCTCCTCCTCCCCAACTGTCCAGAAGCCGTCATCGCTTTCTACGGCATTCTACGACTAGGCGCAGTAGTCGTGGAACATAATCCGCTCTATACAGAACATGAACTCGCCCAACCTTTCTACGACCATGGCGCACGCGTAGCGATCTGCTGGGACAAGATCGCCTCAAAAATTGTGAAACTGCGGCGCACCAGCGATCTGGAAAACGTCGTCACCGTCGACATCACCCAATCACTGCCGAAAAAACTACAATTCGCCCTGCGTCTTCCCTTCCGGAAAACTCGCAAATTACGCGAATCTATGACGTCTCCCACCCGGCACACATTCCCCTGGGAACGTCTCCTCGACCATCCCCGCATCGCGGTTGAGCATCCCCGTCCCTCTATTGGGGATCCTGCTCTCATGTTGTACACCTCGGGTACCACCGGAACTCCCAAAGGAGCCGTCCTTACCCACTTCAACCTCGCCTCCGAACTCGCCATGTCGCAGGCATGGATCCAAAAAGCTATCCCCGGGAAAGAAACTATCCTTGTCACTCTTCCCCCCTTCCACGCTTACGGCATACTCTCCTGCACGCTTCTGGGAGTCAGTATTGGGGCTAAACAAGTCCTGCTCCCCAGCCCCGATATCAACCTCATTATGAAGGTATTTAAACGGGAAACCCCCACCTTCATTCCCGCTGTGCCACCCATTTACCAGCGCATATTGCGCGAATCTAAAAAGCGGAAGATCTCCATTAAAGGTGTCCGCCTCGCTTTCTCCGGCGCTATGTCTCTTCCCATGGAACTTGTTGAAGAGTGGGAAAACGCCACCGGTGGCATCATTACCGAAGGATATGGGCTTACAGAGACGTCTCCCATTATCGCCGGCAACCCCATGGATCCGGCACTCCGTAAAGCAGGTTCCGTTGGCGTCCCCTTCCCCGAAACTGAAATCCGCATTGTGGATGTAGCTGACGGTGTCACAGAACTAGACTTCAATGAACCCGGTGAACTCGTTGTGCGTGGCCCGCAAGTATTCTCCGGCTACCACAACATGCCCGACGCCACCGAAAAGGCCATGCACGGCGGCTGGTTCCACACCGGCGACGTTGCGGTGATGGATGAGCACGGCTACATCACCATCGTTGACCGCCTGAAAGAAATGATTATTACCGGCGGTTTCAACGTCTACCCCTCCGAAGTGGAAGAAGAACTAGCTGAACACCCCTCCATTGCAGAATGTGCAGTAGTAGGAGTACGCAACCGTAATGGCGGCGAAATGGTAGCCGCTGCAGTTGTTTTAGAGCATGGTGCACGGCTCAATGAAGAAGCCCTACGCGACCATTGCCGTAATTCCCTCACCCGCTACAAAGTCCCCAAACGCATTGTGGCATTGGAGGAAATCCCCAAGAACGTGATGGGCAAAGTGCTCCGTAAAGAAGCCTCCAAACAGGTGCAGGAATTCATTGACCAGCACCCCACTCCCATCGTTCCCACGCAGGAATCACACGACCGAGACAGCAAATAAGTCGCCAGCGGGAATAAAGCGAGAATAAAGCAGCTCACCACTCAAGCCGTTCGGCTGACTGCGCAGCCAGGTTAATCGAGAGGTGGAAGCGCACATCCCACGAAAACAGGTTCGGGGACAAGCTCCACCCCGAAACGCTCCCACACACCATCGCGTACCTGCTGTGCCACCTCTAGAAGCTCCGCTGTGCCCGCAGAGCCCCGGTTAGTAAGAGCCAACGTATGACGGGTACTGAGCGTGGCAGGGCTCCCCTCCCCCGGGAAACCTTTTGTAAAACCAGCCTTATCGATAAGCCAGGCCGCCGACAGTTTCACCCCACCCTGTCCGGGGAACTTCGGCATCACATCGGTATCAATACCAGCCGCCGCCAACTGCGCCAGCACATCCGCAAACATGCTTTCGGAAATAATGGGATTCGTAAAAAACGAGCCGGTAGAAAAAGTATCCGGATCCGGTGTAAAAGTCCCGGCTACCGTCTCACACCACACACCCGCCGATGATGGCTCCCCAAAACCCAGAGCGCGCACCCCCGCACCACACACCACCATGCCTTTACCGCGACGCAACTCCAGCACAGTTTCCCGCGCCACACCTACTGGTACCCGCTCCATCGGCTGACACCCCAAACGGCGCGCCAACTCCCGGTAGCGGATTGGTGCCGATAAACCATCCCGGCGCAGCCGCAACTCCACCGCTGTCACCACCGCGCGGTGCGTGAACTTCATATTCGAGTAGCGGTACCGCAGATCTAGCCGATCAGCCGTTTCCCACTCCACTGCCCCCGTCAGCCGGTCCACAAGCTGCACCCGCTGCAGCACAGACTCCATCTCCACCCCGTAGGCACCCACATTCTGCACCGGAGTAGCCCCCACCTGGCCAGGAATACCCGACAAGCACTCAATACCGCCCCAGCCGCGTGCAACCGTCTCCGCCACACACTGATCCCACGTAAGCCCAGCCGGAACCTGCACCGTCACCGAACTATCCGACTCGCGCACTACCTGCAGATGCGCACCTGCATGGTCAGCGTCTACAACGGACTGGCGCAGCAGCACCATTTCATGTCGAGGTACCCCGGTAGATTCATCCCCCACAATAAGATTCGAGCCGCCACCGACAACAAAAAGCGGTACATCGGCCCGCAATGCTGCCTTTACCACTGCACTAACCTGGGTAGGAGTTGTGCACGTTACCATTCCACGCGCCGGCGCACCCACCTGGGACGTGGTGAAATCGGCAAAACTCACCTCTTTAGCTACCTGCGCGCCAACCGCACGGGCAGCCTCCCACACGCCCTCTAGAGCGCTGCTGGACAGAATGGCTTGATTGTTTGGCATGCTCTCAGGATACCCGTTTAGCCAGGAAACACCGGTAGGCTTGCTACTATGCGAGCAGCCGACGCACGGGTAGAGGGAATTCCCACCACAGTCCCTCGCACTCCACCCGCACACGCCCTGGGAACCGTCACCCGCGGTACCACCGGGGTCAATCGGCTCCGCAAATGCGACCGCTGGATGTGCCACCACCCCGCCATCCGCAGTGCGCTCCGTAACGCCGTCTGCAACACCGTCCCCTCCGTATCTGCCGACACCTGTGCCAACACTTGTACCGATGCATGCACCGATGCAGCAACAGGCGCCCCGCTCGCTATCGATCTGGGATACGGCGCCGCCCCCTGGACCACTGTTGAGATGGCTACGCGTCTCCGCACACATGTCTGCCCCACCCTTGAGGTCGTCGGGCTAGAAATTGATCCCTCCCGCCTCTTCCCTCCCCAAAACGGTGTGCGGTTTGAACTCGGTGGCTTCGAGCTGAGCCACTACCACCCCTCCCTCGTCCGTGCCTTCAATGTTCTCCGGCAATACAGTGAAGCAGAAGTAGGGAATGCCTGGCGCATTATGCAATCGCGTCTTGCCCCCGGCGGACTCATCGTCGAAGGCACCTGCAATGAGGTGGGACAGCGCGCCGCCTGGATCCTGCTGGATAACGAGCGCCCCCGCAGCCTCACCCTCGCTTGGTCCCCTACCGCCGTCACCACCCCGTCCGATGTTGCCGAACGACTCCCCAAAGCACTCATTCACCGCAACGTTCCCGGCGAAAAAATCTATGACCTTCTGCAGGCCGCCGACGCAGCCTGGGACGCCACCGCCGGATATGCCACCTTCGGCCCCATCGACCGCTGGCGACGCGCTAAAAACCTCCTGCGGGAAAACGGCTGGCCCGTCGATAGGCAGCGCCGTAAACTGCAAGACTGCATTCTTACCGTGCCGTGGGAAGCCGTCGCCCCCGCAGACAATGTTCTCGGCTATTAAACCCGCAATTGGCAATGGAAAGGGCACGGACACATCTCTCAACAGAGCCCCGTGGAGCTTCAGCGAAGAATGCGGTGCACCTACAGTAACGCTTGTGATGGCACATACAGTGGCGAATGAACCAGCACACCTGGAACAATAAAAGCATGACTGAACCTGGAACCCCGCAAGGACAGCTCCCCAGCCGCCATCGCGCTGCCATCCCCCTCATCCTTATTGCTCTTTTCACCATTGTGCTGATTTGTCTCGGCATTGAGCTCTACACTCGCCACAGCATCGGCTCCCAGGTTGCCGACTCCATCTCCGCCGACATCAACAAAAACTGCACCGACAACCCCAACGATGAGGAAAGCTGCCGCAATATCGGTGTGCCCGTTCACACTGCCTTCGGTTCCAAACCCATCCTTTTCGGTCTCTCCTCCAAGACCCTGCCGCAGATCAATGTCACTATCGGCCCCATGCCACCTGCTGATATGCGTGCTGGCACACTTGTAGAATTCGACGCCAAGGGCATCAACTACGCCGACAAAAATAACCTGCACTTTGACAGCGCCCACGCCACGCTGACCATTCCCCCCGCAACACTCAAAAACGTCATCAACAATGAGTTGAAAAAGCAGGGAGGACTACTCGCTGATTCCGCTACCGTCACCGCCGTCAACTATCAGCCCACATCCAGCAGCGTTGATCTCATCTTCAATGACGGCTTCGCGAAATTCAGCATCATCCCCACCGTCCGCGACGGCAACTTCTCGTTTGAGCTCAAAGACGTCGCCATCGCCGGCTTCCACAACAACACTCTCGTAGATGCCCTCCGCGCTATCCTCCCCGAATTGTCTGGAGAATACGTTAAGCTCCTCCCCGCTAATTTCACCGCCGAATCAGTCACTATTAAAGACAACTCCATTGTGGTGGAGCTGAACGGTAAAGACTTCACCAGCCAGGACCTTATCCACGCCAGTGCAGTAGACCGCAAATAGCTCACGGGCTAAAGGCCGGGTCACAGCGCTGGCATACCAGCCAGAACGGCCTCCACCTCTGTTTCCGTACAGCCTAACTGCGTGGCCCCTGCCGCCATCGCTGCAAGTGCACACTCCGCTGAATCCACCCCACCCATTGCTTTAATACCGAGTTTTCCGCCGACGGTCTCCGCCATAATCTGCACTGCGGGCACAAGCTGCGCACTCTTCGGCGACGCTCCACCAGCCATGTGTAGCCCGGTGGACGCCACCACCATATCCACGCCTACAGTCGCAGCGATCCGGCAACAGCGCGCCAGACGCTCTGCCCCATCCGGCAAGGTCAGCAAATATCTCGTATCCACCACAAACTGTAGTATGACCGGGGACGGCACAGCCTCCCGCACCGTCACCATATCCGCCATAAGAGCATTCCAATCCCCCGCCACAATCGTTCCCAGATGGGACACCGCACAAATCTCGCTGGCCCCCTGATCCACCGCTAGGCGAGCCGCAAACGCCTTCGCAAGGCTGCAGTCCGTCCCCCACGGATAATTCACTAGCGCCCCCACCGGTACTTGTGCCTGCGGCTGCGGCACACAACTAGATGGCACATAGCAGGCGTTCAGCCCCCACTCGTCTGCCCGTGCAACCACATCCCGCACTTCATCTGCAGTGCGTTCTGGCGAGGTCACCATCAGATCAATAAAAGCCGCTAGTTCAACACGGTTGACGGGTAAATCAACACCATGATTAACAGATGCTGTGTCATCAAGAAATGTCATAGCTCCAGGCTACCCGCTAAAATATGGCACATGATTGTGAACGACCAGAAGCCCGCCATGTCCGGCAATGAACACCGCTACGTTCTTACCCTGGACTGCCCCGACCGCGTCGGCATCGTCGCCGAAATCTCCAAGTTTCTCGCGGACGTAGGCGGCTGGATTCTGGAAGCTGCCTACCATGCAGACCCTGTCTCCGGCTGGTTCCACACTCGTCAAGCTGTTCTTGCCAGCTCCGTCGACATGAGCTACGACGAACTTAAAAAACGCTGGATAGAAATGGCACAGCAAATCGGCCCCGACGCCCACGCCCAGGTAACTGACACCGCCATCTTGAAACGCGGCGTCATCCTCGTCTCCAAGCAGGGTCACTGCCTCCACGACCTCATGGGCCGTATTCACCACGGCGACTACCCCATGGACGTGGCCTGCATCGTCTCCAACCACCCCGACATGGAACCCGTCGCCGACTACTACGGCATCCCCTACCACTACGTCCCCTTCGGACCCGGAGAACAGGGAAAAAGGGAAGCCTTCGACGTCATTGCCAACATTGTTGATGCGGAAGAACCCGACGTTATTGTGCTTGCACGATTCATGCAGATTCTTCCCCCCGACCTCTGCGAACGCTGGGAAGGACGCTGCATCAACATCCACCACAGTTTCCTCCCCTCCTTCATGGGAGCCCGTCCCTACGGCCAAGCCTATAAACGCGGTGTGAAACTAGTGGGTGCCACCTGCCATTTCGTTACCAGTGACCTGGACAATGGCCCCATCATTGAACAAGACGTGCAGCGTGTCAGCCATGCCGACACAGAAAAAGACATGGTGCGTAAAGGCCGCGATATTGAGCAGCTTGTGCTCGCCCGTGGCTTGCGCTGGTTCCTAGAAGACCGTGTACAGGTGCACAACCATCGCACGGTTATCTTCGGCTCATAAAGCATAAAGGCCGGCTCATAAGCTGTAAAACCACGTCTTAGCTGCTGCGCCGCCTAATACACTGGACTAGCTAATGCACTGAGCTAGTTTGTTCTAGCGAGTCCAGTTATTGCCGTAACCGTCCTGTGAAAAGTTCACCAGGTTATCCATTTCTTTCCGCTTTGACCCCCAATAGACGCCCACAATGACCCAGGCGATAATCACCAGGGTAATCATGCGGTAGCCCAAGGAAAGAGCATTCATCAGTAGCACGATGAGGGATGCCACGAGCATAGCTACCCAGCCAGTTTTGGATACTTTTCCAGTGAGTTCAAAAGCATCCGCTCGCATCCGGGAAGCATGCACAATAGAGCGAATCGCAAGAACACCACCGATGAGTGCCAATACAGCCACGACGAGCATTTCAATAGGCACACTCAGAACATAGGTTGTAAAAGACAAACTGATTACACCCCTAAGACGAAGAAAGCGATGGTGTAGATAAGGAGGCCGGCAAGCGAACCTACGATAGTGCCATTCATACGAATGAACTGCAGGTCTTTGCCCACTAGTACTTCGATTTTATCGGAGGCTTCCGCCGCATCCCAACGCTCCACGGTATCAGAGATAATGGCAGTAATTTCTGGGGCGTAGTTGGAGGCTAAATGCTTAGAGGCAGCCACTACTCGCTCAGTGATAACCGCTTGCACTTTCTCGCTTGTTGCCATCGCGCGTCCCATAGACACAACAGCTTGGCGTGCTTTACGCCGCAGCAGACTATTCGGGTCAGCACTTGTGCGGAGCAGCATTTCCTTCGTACTGATCCACGTTTTTTCTGCGATACCCGATGTAGCTTCCTTCGCAAGGATATTCCTCTTGATCTCCTCAACTTTTTCTATGGTCTTCTCATCGGTACGGAGATCATCTGCTAGCTCCTGGAGCCACCGCTTCGCCGCTAGACGTGCCTCATGCTCCGGATCGTGAGCAACTTTAACTGTCCATTCCATCAATTCACGGTGAATACGGGAACCCAAAAGATTCTGCAGAACTTGCGGCGCCCACACGGGGCTATCCTTGTCTACAATGCGCTCAATAGTAGGACCGGCCTTCACCGCCCACTGCGAGACCTTATCCGCCAAGAATTGGATAGCGGGCTCTTCCTTCCCGGAATCTAAAAGTTTTTGGAGATATTCGCCAAGCTCCGGGGCAAGAACACGATCATCTAACTGTCGATGCAGCGTGCGGTCGAATAGCTCCAGCATTTCCTGATCATCAATAACATCCAGGACACCTTTGACGGCTGTGCCAAGCTCCCCGGATACTTTGTCGGCATTCTCCGGCTTCTGCAGCCATTCGCCGAGGCGTTGGGGAACATGCGCCGATTCAATCTTCTCCCCCACTAATTCCGGGTTGAGGAAATTATCGGCGACAAACGTCGCCATACTGCTCCCCATCTTGTCTTTCTGCTCACTGATGATGGCAGTGTGCGGAATGGGGATCTTTAGGGGGTGGCGGAAAAGCGCTGTCACTGCGAACCAGTCTGCTAGACCACCAACCATGCCGGCTTCCGCAGCAGCGCGTAAGAATCCCAACCACACCCAGTCGTAATGACGTTGCAGAATATGGCAAACGATGAAAATAACAGCTGCCACCACCAGCATTGAGGTGGCAATTGTGCGCGTCTTTTTCAGCTCTGCCCGTTTAATACGCGCCTGTTCAGGCTCAATATCGGGAAGCGGCAGTGGGGTTTTCTTTACTGGAGAAGTCACACTTCGATTCTGCATCAAAAATAAAATTTTGGTAGCGCATATCTGTTAGCGCGTAGCTAGCTAGCCGTATGTGCGACTAATTTTTTCTACTTGACCTGCAAAAATAGCATTCAAACTAGCTGTCTGCTGCGCTGTTGGAAGAGCCTTTCGCGATCGCAAAATAGCGATAACACCCACTCCATGAACATTCCCATAAAGATAGGTGGAGGACACGGTACTGTCCTGCACAGTACCGTGTGCGCTGTTGTGACTGAGCGCAATACGTTCTTGATATGCGCGTGCCCCCGGTGTCTTATCGGGAACACTATAGGGTTTAACGCTGACACCCAGGGTAAGGCCGCTGCCCTGTCGTATATAGTGCTGGCACAGGTCGATATATCTATCAATATGCGTCAGCGAACCGGCAGGACGGACAAGCAGTAGGGCAACAACCACTTCAGCAGCCGGGTATTCCAGATACTCACCCGCTTGATTATCGGCAGAAGCAACGGAAAACCACTGTTTTGACGGTTCCCTGCACTCCGCGCGGGAAGGCTGTTGGGTGCCTTCCGTGGCACGGCTCAACTCATTCCCGCGAATAGGCGAGGAGGAAAAACCCTGCGGTAATTCCTTCTCCGCGACGAGAAAATCCTGCACTGGGACACTCTCAAAACGAGATTCGGAAGTACTACAGCCACTCACTCCCACTGCTCCCGCCATGCTGAGCGACAGGGAGAGAGCTAACGGTAGTAGCAGCGTGCCAGCAGATTTTCTCCTCATTAGCTGTTATTAGCCCTATGCTTGGTTTCCTTGTTCTGCAGCTTGACGCGCAGCTTCAGCAGCAGCATCCATAGCCTTCTGCCACTCTTCCGCCTCCGGTGTTCCCGGACGTGGAGGAACGGGAGCGTAGGAGACGACAAGATCCCACGGGTTCGTGCCCCACGATGCGGCAGCGACTGTGGCAATAGAGCCCTGTTCGGCAGGATCAGTACTGCTGTCTGCGGCAACGATAGTGGGTCCAGACACAGGCTTATCGACAGTATCCCAGAATTGTGCATCTTCAGGATGCGGGAATGTTTCAATAACGATCTGGTCCCCATCATCCTCATCAGTGTGGAAAATACCGAAGAGGACATAGTGATCAGGATGCTCCTGGCCAGCTGGTTTCTGGTCTAAATCGCTTGCTTTCTCAACAATGGCATACTGGCCACGTGTAGGGTTTTCAGAAGCGATACGACGAAGGAACGCTTCCACATCCTCCCACGGATTATCCTCAGTTTCTTCCGGGTCGCTGAGGTGGAAGGTGTGGGTACGCATGTATATATCCTCCCCTTCCGCATCTTTATCTCCCTGCATTGGCTGCGTCACATCAGGATGCCCGGACCAGCGGTCTTTGCTGGGGTCGTCGACAACTTCTTTGGAGACCCGCTCCGCAACCATAAGCGTGCCAGCGGCAGGAGTAAGGAGACCTATCTCGCGCAGGCCGGAGGCGGGGGTAAGAGTACGTGGAATGGAGTTACGTCCCATAATGTCGCTGAGGCGTTCGGGATCGTCGACGGTCCAGAGGCTACCACCGATCGCGCTAAAAATGCTCACCATATGGGCAGCAACCATACCGAGGACGACGGGCATGGGCTCATTCGGATTGAAGGGGAGTTCCGGCATTTCGCCGCGCTCCATCTTTTCCCGCATCGTTTTTACAGCTTCAGAGAGCTTGTCGTAAGTTTCCTGGTCAATTTCCCCACTGTTGTAGGCAGCTTCGATTTCCGCATAATTCTGGTCAAGGATTTCTAGAGCGGCATTAATATCTTCTTGACTAGGCGCTTCTGGCGTAGTTTGAGCACCATCTTGCCAGTTCATAGGGATATCAGTGGGGTTAGTCATGAAAAACCTTCTTTATGAGACGGTAATGCCCTTCCAGCCTACCGAGCTTACGCCGGCATGGCTGTTAACTGGGCAACCTAAAGGAAAAACTTATACCACATAGAAAACTGGGGCGTACCCCGGAGGGTACGCCCCAGTCACCGAACTGTAGCGGGGCCGGCCGCAACAGTTATAGGGAGGTAGTGTTTTTAGTCGTCCTTACCACGGAACATGCGGCGCAGACGCTCCCGGTTGATGGCAGCTACTGCGGTGATGGGGATGCCTGCCGGGCAGACCTCAGCGCACTCACCGTAGTAGGAGCAAGAACCGAAGTCCTGCTCGAGAACATCAACCATATCCTTGGCGCGGCGACCACGCTCGAGAGAGCTTAGTGGCTGCAGAGCCAGGTGCATGAGCTTAGCACCGGTGAACAGGTGGGCTGCACCGTTCGGGCAGGCTGCGACGCAGGCACCGCAACCGATGCATGCAGCGTAGTCGAGGGAACGCTCAGCCTGGGCGTGGTTGCTGTTAACAGCGTCAGCGTCGGGGGCAGTACCGGCGTTGATGGAGACCCAGCCACCTGCTTCAAGCACGCGGTCAAGCTTGCCGCGGTCGATGATGAGGTCCTTAACCACCGGGTACACCGCGGAGCGCATGGGCTCCAGGGTGATGGTGTCCCCATCCTTGAAGGAGGAGAGGTGCTGGTGGCAGGACGGGGTGTTCTTCTTCGGGCCGTGGGGACGTCCGTTGACGTTCATACCGCAGCAACCGCAGATGCCTTCACGGCAGTCGGACTCAAAAGCGATAGGCTCTTCGCCGGCTTCGATAAGGCGATCGTTAAGGCGGTCGAGCAGCTCAAGGAGGGTCATTGCCTCGTAAGCGTCATCGACGTCGTATTCACTGAACGCGCCCGGGGCGTCGGGGCCAGCCTGACGCCATACCTTCAGATGCAACTTCATTCTTTGTAGTTCCTTGTCATCAGCGGGACCTTGTCGAAGGTCAAAGGTTCAGCGTGGCGGATGAAGGAGCGTTCGCCGCCCTTCTCGCTACCAGTGGATTCCCAAGCGGAAACGAAGCACCACTTGTCGTCAACACGGTCGGCTTCGCCTTCTGGAGTCTGGTGGTCATCACGAACGTGTGCACCGCAGGACTCGTCGCGGTCCGCAGCATCAATTGCCATCAGTTCTGCAAGTTCGAGGTAGTCGGCAACACGGCCGGCACGCTCCAGCACCTGGTTAAGGTCGCCTTCCTGGCCGGTGATGTTGAGGTCAGACCAGAATTCCTTGCGGAGGGCACGAATGCTGTCGAGGGCGTTCATAAGGTCCGGTACGGTACGGAACACGCCAACGCCCTTGTACATGATTTCGCCGAGCTTGCGGTGGAAGTACTCGGGGCCGTGGTTGCCGTTGATCGACATGAGGGCGTCGATACGGTCCTGGGTCCGGGTGAGGGCTTCCTGTACGGCCGGGTCGCTCTGCTCCAAGGTAGGAGTGTTGAGCAGCTTGGCCAGGTAGTTCGGGACGGTGTAGGGGAGGGTGAACCAGCCGTCAACGCATGCGGACAGCAGGGAGTTAGCACCCAGGCGGTTAGCGCCGTGGTAGCCCCAGCCACACTCGCCGCCGACGAACAGGCCCGGAATGGAGGTCATCATGTTGTAGTCGCTCCACAGACCACCCATGGTGAAGTGGACGGTGGGGGCGATACGCATGGGAACCTCGTAGGGATCCTCGTTGGTGGCGTCCTTGTACATGTGGAAAAGGTTGCCGTAACGCTCGGCGATGGTGTCCTTGCCGAAACGCTGGATGGCGTCGCGGAAGTCCAGGTACACGGCGTTATGGAGAGGTCCAACACCGCGTCCAGCGTTGATTTCGCGGGAGAGGGCACGGGAGGCCACGTCACGCGGAACCAGGTTGCCGAAGGCGGGGTACTTACGCTCGAGGAAGTAGTCGCGTTCCTCTTCGGGGATCTCGTTACCGGGGCGGTCGTCGCCTTCCTTCTTCGGCACCCAAATGCGGCCATCGTTACGGAGAGACTCCGACATGAGGATGGTCTTGGACTGCCAGTAGGAGTTCTTCGGCAGGCCTGTTGGGTGGAACTGCACGAAGGACGGGGAGGCGAAGTAGGCGCCACGCTGGTGGGCACGCCAGGAAGCCGAGGCGTTGGAGTTCTTTGCCAGGGTGGAGTCGAAGTAGACGTTGCCGTAACCACCAGTGGCAAGAATGACGGCGTGTGCGGTGTGAGCGGTGATTTCGCCGGTCACCAGGTTACGCACAACCACGCCCTGGCAGCGGTTGTCCTTCACAATGAAGTCAAGAACTTCTGCGCGGGTGGTCAGTTTAACAGTGCCGCAGTGGATCTGGCGCTGCAGTGCCTGTGCGCCAGCCAGCTGAAGCTGCTGTCCTGTTTGGCCACGGGTGTAGTACGTACGGGATACCTGCACGCCACCGAAAGAACGAGTGGCGAGGGTGCCGCCGTATTCGCGGGCGAAGGGGGCACCGATGGCATCCATGTGGTCAATAACGCGGACGCCTTCTTGACCCAGTCGGTAGGCATCGGCCTCGCGGCAGCGGTAGTCGCCACCTTTTACCGTGTCTTTAACGAAGCGGTAGAGGGAGTCATTATCAACCTTGCGGCCACGGGGGGAGTTAACGCCACCCTGGGCAGCAATGGAGTGAGCACGGCGGGGTGCGTCGTGGTAGGTGAAGGCCTGCACGTCGTAGCCGAGTTCACCGAGGGCAGCGGCGGCGCCGGAACCGGCGAGGCCAGTGCCAACAACGATGATCTTGAATTTACGACGGTTGAGGGGGCTGACGAGATTGAAGTGAGCCATCGCTTCATCCCATGCGACTGGTGTGGGGCAATCCGGCACATGGCCATCAAGCACATCACCAATGGTGACGCCAGGGACGATGGAGGCGGGTGCCACAAAGTCCTGTGCAGCCGAGGCAGAATCGGTAGTAGTCACTGCCTGCGTCTCCTTATCTTCTTTAGCTTGGAAAGCTTCGAGGGTAGAGGTGTGTTACCAGAAGCTTATGAGGGTGAACTAGGCGATCATGCTCAGGGCAGCCGCAGCCATGGCGGCGTGAGCAGTTCCGTCATATCCCTGGTTGGGGATAGCGACATCAACGTGATCGATGGCGCCACTGGCAACGCAGATAACGATGACCAGGTTGCCGAGAACAATGAGGCCAGCGATGATGCCGCCGATGATCGAGAAGGCAGCGCGCAGGCGACGGCCTGTGGCACCGAAATCGTTAGCGGTAGTAGCAACACCGTGCTCAATGTGAATGAGCAGAAGCAGCATGGTGATGACGTAGAAGGTAGCAACACCAGGACGATCGAACGAGGAGATCATGTTGTTGTATGCATCGCCATGTTCGAAGTCAGCGCCGGTGTCACCAACAGTTAAGTCGAGGATGTGGTAGACGATGAAGCATGCCAGGATCAGACCAGAAATGATCATGAAGCGAGCAGATACACCACGAGCAGTGCTGACCTTACGGGGGCCGCTACCGTGTGCCTGGCGTCCGCGAACGGCAAGCAGAATGCCGGAGGCGAAGTGCAGGATGATACAAATGAGCAGCACAATGCGGAATACCCACAGCACGCCTTCGTAGCCGAAAAGGCCACCGAGTAGGGTGCGGAGCCAGTGTGCGTAGTCATTCATTGCCTGGGCTTGCTGACCGATCTGGTCAGGTGAGTAGCCCTTGGCGAGGTCGTGCTGCGTGATCGTGTAAGTACTCTTGAACATCTTCAAGTTACCGATCATGTGGACGAGCAAGAAGAGTGAGAAAATCCAGCCAGTGATGGCCATGATGAACTTGGCGACCCAGCTTGGGTAACCAGGCTTCTTGCGGAGGTGAGCGCGATTAGTGGTGCCGGTCTTCGCCGTATTGCGCTCTGCGACGGCGGTACTGTTTCCGGCCATGGAACCTCCCTATTGTTCGGGTTTACCTGACTTAACTCTAACGCTTTTTAGTAGCTTCTAAGATTCGTAAAAAATGCCCTTTTTGCAGGTTAGGACACCCTTAGTTGTGTTTTTAAAAACACAACACGGGTGCGTCGTTCGAGAGGTCACCGAGCTTATTTAAATAAGAGTTTTCTTTTGTAAAGAAGAAGGAAAGATAAAAACGTGGGAATAATGTTCCCTAAAAATACGTTCACCAGCTTATTTAGTGATTATGTAGAGTTACTCCAGTACTAAAGTGTGTTCAAAATAATGGTCTAGTAATGGTTTTTGCGACACAAACCGGGTAGATGTCTTACTTCATCGACCGGTAATTTGTGTCACAAAAAACGAGTAATGAGGTTATCTATAAATGTGATTTAAGTCACTTACAGACAAATAAGTGGCAGACTTATCACAGCACAATATCCGTCATTATCTACTTTGGCTTCTTCACCACACACTTCTGGCCAGCCTTCAGCGAGACAGACTGTCCCCATACTTCCAAAGGCATCTCCACCGCCGAATCACATTCCAACTCCACTTCATCCGGACGCACTTCCACCCGCAACCGCGACCCCCGCAATTGCACGCGATAGCGCATGCACTCCCACTTCTCCGGCAAAACAGGATCAATGGTCCAGCGGCCGTCATAATCCCGCAAACCACCAAAACCAAACACCAGCGCAGACCACACACCACCACACGAAGCAATATGCAACCCATCGGACGAATTCCCATGCAAATTGCACAGGTCAACATACACCGCATGCCGGAACAACTCTTGCGCATGCGCGTCATACCCCAACTCAGCAGCCACAATGCACTGCACCACCGACGACAGCGAAGAATCCCCCGTCGTCAGCGGATCGTAGTAATCAAAGTCCGCCCGGCGCGCCTTCTCACTGAATTCAGACCCACGCAGGAAAAGCGCCAACACAACATCAGCCTGCTTAATAACCTGGTAGCGGTAAATCGTCAGTGGGTGATAATGCAGCAGAAGTGGACGCTTCGGCTGCTCCTGGCCCTTATTCCACACCTCCCTTTCTAGGAAGTGTGCATCCTGCGGGTGAATACCATGTTCATCGTCGAAGGGAATGTACATAGCGTCTGCCGCTTTACGCCATTCCTCTGGCTCCTCGGGGCGCAGATGCAGACGCCGCACCATTTCCTCAAAGTAGTTCTCCTCCACATCATGCAAGCGCTCTATCCATTCAGCGGCCACTCGCATGTTGTAGCGGGCCATGACGTTAGTGAAAAGGTTATCGTTGACGACGGTGGTGTACTCGTCGGGGCCGGTCACTCCATGAATATGGAATTTTCCGTCATCCCCAAAAAAGCCCAAATCCTCCCATAGGCGGGCGGTCTCCACCAGAATGTCGATGGCCTCGTGGAAGAGGAAATCCGCATCGCCGGTAGCACGCGCATACTGCACGGTGGCATACGTAATATCCGCATCAATATGGTACTGGGCTGTGCCCGCTGCATAGTATGCGCTAGCTTCCTCCCCGTTAATAGTGCGCCACGGGTAGAGGGCACCACGCTGGTCCAGTTCAGCCGCCCGTGCTCGTGCTTTCGGCAGCATTCGGTAGCGGAACCGCAACGCATTTCGCGCCACCTGCGGCATGGTGTACGTCAGGAATGGCATAACGTAGATTTCCGTGTCCCAGAAGTAATGCCCACAGTAGCCGGATCCCGTCACACCTTTTGCCGCAATACCTAAATCTTCTGCGCGGGCCGTGGACTGGATAAGCTGAAACATGTTCCACCGCACCGCTTGTTGTAGCTCCGGCTGGTCGGGGATCTCCACGTCGGCACGATCCCAGAAATCTGCCAGCCACTCCCGCTGCGATTCCACATAATCCATGGGCCCATGTTTATGGGCACGCTGTAATGTTTCCTCCACACGATCCATCAATTCACTGACAGAAGCACGGTAGGAATCGTGATACGAGAAATACTTGGTAAGAACAATTTCCTCCCCCGGCCGCGCATCGACGTGATACTGCACTTTCGCCATATCCGGTGCTGCCGAGGACGATACATAGAAGTCGTTAGAGGTTGAGAAATCATGGTCGGCACCCACCACAAGTGCCATGCCGGAATTCTTTATCCGATAGCCGAGGGCAATTTTCTCCCCCTCATTCACCTGCATAACGGGCACAAACACACGTGACTGGAAATGGTCTGCCCGGCGCGGATCAGACCCCGTATTCACCGTTGCTTGCGTAACATCTTCGGGGCTAGCGGGGCGGCTTGCAGAGGTGGCCGACCCGAACTCATCCTGCCCATCCTGCCGATTCATAATCTGGGAAGAGAGCATGACGGGGGCGGAATCCTCCGGCAGCACAATGCGGACTTCTTCAATTCCCAGGTGACGATCCGTCAGAGAAACTAGGCGAGTGAAGTCCATAAGGACGCGTTTTCCGGCGGGTGTCCGCCACTCTATAGAGCGGCGGAGAACACCGTCCCGAAAATCGAGGGAGCGCTCATAGTAAGAAAGGTCTGCGCGGGAAATGCGGAAGGGTTCATCATCAACATAAATACGGATAGTTTTCGCATCGGGGGCATTCACAATGGACTGTCCAACGCGCGCCAGACCATAGGCGTCCTCCGCGTGCTGAATATTCCATGTTTCGTGGAGGCCATTCACGTATGTGCCATTGAGAGTGTAGTCACGCCCCTCTTCTGGGTTACCCCGCACCCCCAAGTAGCCATTACCCACGGTAAAAACTGATTCTGCAACACCAAGATCGGAGGTGGGTGGGGCGGTTTCGATCCACCGCCATGGATCAATGGGGTGGGTGGAGCGGTCGATGGTGGGTTCGGCGAAGTAACTGCGCAGGTTGGGGTGATCGGGTGTCATGCTAGGGTGTCTCCTAAATCGTCGACAACAATGTCTGCACCGGCGGATATCAGTTCAGTTTCCCCCGTGCCGCGGTTCACACCAACAACCAGGCCAAAGCCCCCCGCCCGGCCTGCTGCTACCCCGGCGGCGGCGTCTTCAAACACGGCACAGTCTGCGGCCGGAAGTCCCAATAGTTCCGCCGCATACAGGTAGGTGTCTGGGGCGGGCTTGCCACGGAGATGCTTTTCCTCGGCAGTATTACCGTCCACAATGACGTCAAAACGCTCCAAGAGGTGGGCAGCACGCAGTACCGGGCGCGTATTCCGCGAGGAGGACACCACCGCGTAGGGGATACCTAAATGTTGCGCGGCATCAATAACAGCCGCACTCCCCGGGTAAGCCTGAATACCGTCCCGCTCTAGAGTTTCCATAAACTCAGCGTTTTTTTTCAGACCCAATTGCTCCACGATGTCCGGATTATCCGCCTCGGGAAGATTACGCGACCGCAGGACGTCACGCACTCCATCAAGACGATGCCGCCCATCCACGTAGGTGAAGTAGTCCTCCATTGTATAGGGGGCCAGTGGAGTGTGAAGTTCTGCCGCACGTTTTTCAATGTAGGGGGCAAAAAGGTTGAACCAGGCGCGTTTATGAATATCGAGAGTGGGGGTAATAACGCCGTCCAAGTCCAGCAGAAGGCCGCGACAGTCCTGCCAGCGCTGTATCTCAGGCGAATCCTGCGACGCCGCACGAGAGGCAGAGACGGAGACAGAAGCGGGGGCAGATGGGGAGGAGGAAGAGTTGGGAGAGGATGCTGTGTGGGGGTGATCGTCAGAAGTCCACGTCATAGTTCTAGCATAGTGTCGAAAGCATTGCTTTTGCCGTTGATCTGCCTTTTATAGAATCAGACGGTAGGTTAGGAGATATGACGGAGACTGAGCATAATCCAACGCCTCCCTTCGTCCAGAAGGATATGCGGCGGGCTATTCCCCCCCGCTGGTTGGCTGCACTTATCATTACTGCAGTGCTGCTTGCGCTTTCCGTCTACCCCGGGAAATGGCTGAGCATGCAGCCAGTTTTCGCCCAAATCTTCGCCCCCCGCGGTATCTGGATCGTCATCTCATTCCTTGCCCTCATCGCCAGCACCATCGTGTTCGCTATACGCTGGCACCGCAATCTTCCCCGCCGCGTATCCGCCCTCTTCATGGCGATTACCATGGTGGCTACCTTCGCCCACGTCAGCATTGGGTGGGGTGACGGACTCCGCGTAGACCCCCTTAAAACTGTCGCAACCCCCAACAAGGGATACTTCGGAACAGACATCACCGTCATGTCCCTCAACAGCTACAACAGTGGAGCGTCGCCCGTCACCATCGCAAAACTAGCGAACTCTGTGGGGGCAGACATTGTCATGCTTTCCGAAACCACAAAAGGCACCGCCAAACTTGTGGCACAGCTGATGGAAAAAGCGGGCAGCCCCATGCAAATGTTCCAGTCCGTTCCACGTACTCTGCGGGGCAGCAGTAGGGACTATCAAACTATCCTGCTGGTATCCGTCTACTTTGGAACCTATGAAGTAAACGAGAGTATTACCCCGGATACATCACTTGGGGCAGTGACGGTAGTGCCGCAGAATCGTGACGCTAATTTCGCATACCTGCCAACGATTGTTGCCGGCCATGTTTACCAGCCGAATCTTCTCCACACTGGACAGTGGCGCCACGAATTGAAACAAATGGTGGACATGTGCCACGGCCCACAGGCAGAAAACCTCATTATGGCGGGGGATATGAATGCAACACCGTGGCACGGTGGCCTAGCGGACATGGGTGCCTGCGTGGATGCACTGGCAGAAAAGAAGAGCGGCTCCGTGGGAACCTGGCCCACCTACCTACCGCGCCCACTGGGTGTGCCCATCGACCATATTTTCGTGTCGAAATCTCACTGGCACACAGCTGGCTCCACCGTGGCGGACGTCTCCGGAACAGACCATCGCGCGGTACTCACCCGCCTCACCTATTCAGAAATGTAGCGAATGTAGCGCCGCTGCTATGCGGCTGGCGCTGCGGGTTAAACCGGTGCCACTAGAGGTTAATCATTGTCCCCAGCACACCCTCGGTAGCCTCTTTCAAAGCCTCCGCCAAGGTGGGGTGAACGTGTACAGTGCGGGCGATCTCCTCCGTGGTCAGTTCCCACTTGTGTGCTAGTACTAGCTCCGGCAGTAGCTCAGAAACATGCGGCCCCACCATGTGCGCACCCAAGAGTTCCCCATAGTGCCCGTCGGCCACAATCTTCACGAAGCCCTGCGCTTCCCCCAAGCCTTGCGCTTTGCCATTCGCGCTGAAGGGGAATGTAGACACCCGCACGTCTAACTCCGGGTTCTCGGCGGCGGCAGCCCGTGCCTGCTCCTCCGTAAGGCCAAAACTGGCCACTTGAGGGTTACAGAAGGTGGCACGCGGCATCATGCGGTAGTCACCCAGCGACACAGTCTCCACCCCTGCGATAGTTTCCGCTGCTACCACGCCTTGTGCTTCCGCGACATGGGCAAGCTGTAGTTTCGCCGTAACATCACCGATGGCGAAAATATGTGAGACGGAGGTTCGCATGACGTCATCAACCGCAATAGCGCCGCGTTGCGTTAGCTCCACGCCCGTATTCTCTAAACCATACCCCTCTACGTTAGGGCGGAACCCTGTGGAGATAAGGCAGCGTTCTGCGTAGATAGTTTCCGGTTCCACATCTGCCGCTGTGACGGGGGCGATGGTGACGGCTACGCCACTATCAGGATCGCTGCCGGTGCGTTCCACCGCGGTAGTTTTATAACCGGTACGCAGCGTTATCCCCAGTTTTCGATACTGTTTGGCGATGCGCCCACAATGACAATGCTGTGCGGTAGCTGGGGGTTGAGAATCTGTTCTTCGTAGGAGACAACTGGCCCACCCATCTCTACGTTGGGTAGCTGTGCCACGTGGGATCCGGTGGCAATAATGCAGGTATCAAAACTGATGGTGACGGTTCCCTCCGCGGTTGTTACCTCCATGGTGTGCGCGTCGCAGAACGTGCCGTGCCCGTTTACCTCCGTGATCTTGTTTTTCCGCATGAGGTAGTGCACGCCCTTCACAATGTTGGCGGACACTTTTCGGCTGCGGGCATGGGCTACCCCAAAATCCATGCTGATGTTATCGGCCACTATCCCGAATTCGGTGGCGTGGTGCAGCATGATGTTGGCGACTTCCGCATTTTTGAGAAGCGCTTTGGAGGGAATACACCCCACGTTGAGGCACACGCCTCCCCAGTATTTTTCCTCCACGATGGTGACGCGTAGACCCAGTTGGGCGGCGCGGATAGCGGCCACGTAGCCGCCGGGTCCAGCCCCCAGGACCAGCAGATCCGTATACTGTGGGGACGATGATGTTGTGGAAGCGGTAGTGCGCGTATGCTGAGCCATATTTTTGATAGTAATGAGAACACGCAGGCTATGCGAGTATTCGCACACTTTAGTCTGAGCAGAATACACAAGGAAACAAGACGAAAACCAGTCGTCATGGACGAGTTGTCCTACTCCTGGAAAGAAAAATCGTTACTCTAGATAGGGGACGCTAACATAAATCTAGTTCAGGCCCACCGCCAGATACTGGTTCGCTTTCAGCTAGCCGGGGTCAGCAGCAAATAGCCACGACACTATTAGCCACTACACCATGTGAGGTACAAGAAAGAATGGCGAAAAACACGTCACCATCACGCCACTCGAGCGGTTCCTCACGCCGTCGGTCTAATACGTCCTCGAAGAAACAATCTGCACGCGACCATTCGTCCCGGGGTATGAGTGCAGCGGGGGTTATTGGCGCCACTCTCGTCTCTGTTCTGGTACTCGTTGTTGTTGCCTTTGGCAGCTATATATTGGGGAGTCGAGCAGGCCACGCGGAGGGGTATCACCGTGGCTACTCGGAGGGGTCCAACACTGTGGCACAGAGCGCAGATAATGCTCTCCAAGAACTCAGTTCCTTAAGTTCAGCATCATCATCCGTTTCTTCTTCCCTAGCGGCCATGGTGCCGCTGGTGAACCCCTGCTCGGAAAAATACGGGCAGCGTGAATCCGCCCAAACCACCTGGGGTAGTTACGGGTGGGGCTGCAAATTCACCAGCGATAAAGGCTACAAGTTTTCTGTCCTTATTGGGGAAGCTCGCCATGATGCGGTCGGTAAACCGCGTGTGGAGAAACGACACAATGGGAAAACACAAGGCTGCATAGCCACCGGTTCCCCGGAATCTCACCCGTCTTTTGGCCTCACCGTGTGGGTAGAGAACGCGAAAGGGCTGGATTCATGCGCAATGGCGCAAGACAAATGGGATGACGTCTCCAGGAGTAGCTAATGAGTGAAGCACACACCACCCCACCGCAAGCAAGCAGCGAAACAACACCAGCTACGCCTCCTACAGCTGCGCAGCAGACACAGAAAAAACGTCCCCCAAAAAAGCGGTCACCGAAAAAGCGGTCACTGTCTGCCCGCGGCTGGATTCCGGACTATCACGGCGCGTGGGCTATGGTTTTTGTGCCTATCACGTTGGGGATTGTGCTGGGTGGGTGGACTCCCGCCCAGGTCCCCCTGTATCTCTTGTGGGTTATTGGGTATTTTTGTTTCTTTGCCCTTACCAAGTGGTTTGTGGCGCGGCGGAACTCCCTCTACGCCATGCCGGTAAAAGTGTACACATGCATATCGGTGGTCCTCGGTATTCTCACCATCTGGTGGGCGCCGAAACTTCTCCTGTGGGCACCGTGGTTTGCCATCTTGGTCATTGCGACTGTTGTGCTTATTAAAGTGCGTAAAGAACGCACAATGGCAGCTCGCGGTATTACTGTGGCAGCAGGGGTTCTTATGGGGGCCGTCTCCTACGATCTTGGAACGGATTTCCAGCGCGCCGGATTCCCTCTTCTCCCCGTCCCCGTTAACACAACAATGGCGGCGCTACCGGGGCATAACTGGTCTAGTTCCGTTACCGGATGGAACTGGATGTGGTTGGTGTGCCTAGTGCTTTTCCTGTACTTCTTCGGCACAGTACCGGTGGTTAAAACTGTTATTCGGGAACGCCGCAGTACTCCCCACCTAGTATTTTCTATTGCTTTCCACGCGGTGGTGGCAGTACTAGCGCTGGTGAGTGCGATCCTCAGCTGGACTGGATGGATTCTCTTCGCACTATTCGTGGTGTTATTAGCGCGTTCCGCCTATTTCCCGCTGTCCATGCGATACCAAGGGAAGAAGTGGCGTGCGAAAACTATTGGCATTACCGAACTAGTTTTCACGGTTCTCGTTATCGCCGCACTCTTTCTCCCCTAGGAATTCTCCCCTAGGGAGCGCTGACCGTCGCGAGACTTTCCTAGCCTTTACTAGTTTCCCTTAGACTTCCTTAAGAGGCTTCCCTAAGGAGCTTTCTGGGGACCGCAGTCAAAGGCTTTAGGATAGTCCCGGAAAACATTTTTCTGCGTAATTTCGTCTTTCGCTAGTAATTTTTTACAAAAATATTTATTTCATAACAATACGATGTTTACGCAGGTAACGGTTTCATTACAGATTTGCTAAGGGGGATATTCCCCACTAATAACCCCTTTGAGAACTTCCCTCATGTAGCACAGTCAATCTATAGTTAGCGTACAGAAAACGATGATTGCTGGAAGTCTCCTTTCTGTGATGGTTTCCAGTCCGAGAACGAAACGAGAACATACCGTGAAATCATGGTTCCGCTCCACTGCTCTTGCAGTGATCTCTGCCGTTACCCTCACCGGCGCCCCCGCTATTGCTAACGCTGCACCTTCTAATGACTTCTCCTCTGTTCAGCAGACTCTGAAAGATAAGAAGCAAGAGCTGAAGGACAAGCTGCAAGCTTCCAAGAAAGACAAGAAAGACCCCAAGGATGCTCTTAAGGGTCTCAAGGACAAGGATCACAAGGACGCCATTAAGGGCAAGAAAGCTGCCCTCGACGATAAGCTGCAGTCCCTCAAGGACAAGAAGCCCGCTAAGCTAGCCCTTGCTGACGAGAAGCAGGCCCCCAAGGATGCTCTCAAGGATAAGCAGCAGGAGCTTAAGGATAGCCTGGATCATGTCGCTAAGACTATTGACGGTGCCAAGGTCTCCAAGGACGGCAAGGCCGTTACCCTTAAGAACGGCTTTTTCAAGATCAACAAGGACGGCAACAAGCTGGAAATTGTTGACTCTGAAGGCAAGGCCGTTATCGCTATCCCGCTGAAGGTTATTTCTGGCAAGTCCGTCTACAGCCTGAATGCTTCCCTCAGCAACTCCGACAAGACTATTGACCTTAAGAAAGGCAAGCTTCTCGGCAAAGCTAACCCCAAGCAGCTCGCTGGCCTCGACAAGATCAAGAAGAACACTGCTGCCTGGATTCGCCTAAATGGAGATTACGCCAGCTACGCCGTAGAGCACGATACCGCTCACCTGATCCTAGGTGCTGCGACTGGCTATCTTGCTGGAGCGATCGTTGGCAGTTTAGCTGCAATCGTAGTCTCTCTACCTGGGGAAATAATGATGCTTATCCCCGTTGCAGGTCCTGTACTAGCGTTCTCGTATGCTATGGTCGCGGATGCCTCGCTAATTGCCGTATACACCTTCACCATGGGCACCACTGCTGCTCTGATCTCTTCCAAGCACGCCAAGGATCCTGTAGCTCGCAAGAAGGCTCAGCGTCTGGTCAATGGCAGCAAGGCTTACCTCACTTTTGGTGACGTTGCCCGAGCCTAAACGCTCGATAATTGTTGTAGGTAGCTGAACGCTATTTATCACATTCATACATAAAAATGGACTTTAGCTCACATGCTAAAGTCCATTTTTTACTGTGCAGAGGTATCTCATTTATAGTTAGCCTGTTTCAGGAAAATAGTTGCTACAAAGATAGCTGCGCCTACGACGAAACGAGGATACATCATGAAATCATGGCTCCGTTCTGCTGCCCTCGCAGTAGCCTCTGCTGTCGCTATTACTGGCGTCCCCGCCATCGCTAACGCTGCACCCACCGCACCCACTGCGTCTACCACACACGCCGCCGATACATCTTCCATTCAAGAAAAACAGCATGCTCTCAAAGACACACTTGTGCACGCTGCCAAAACATTCGAAGGTGCTACAACCTCCCCCGACGGCAACACCCTCACCCTTAAACACGGTCTTTTCACAATCAATAAAAAAGACAGCACGCTAGAAATCATTGATTCAGCCGGGAAAACCATCACTACCCTGCCACTAAAGGGCATCTTCAATAAATCTGTCTACAGTCTGCACGCTTCCCTCAGCGACTCTCACAAAACAGTCACCCTCACTCGGGGAGAGTTCCTCAGCAAGGCCACCCCAGTGCAACTACACGGCGTGGAAAAGTTCAAGAAGAACACGTCTGCCTGGATTAAGCTCTACGGTGATTACGCCAGCTACGCACTCCAGCATGATCCCCTCGCCTTCGTGGGCGGCACAGTGCTAGGGATTGTTGGCGGCAATATCATTAGCTCTATTGCATTCTCCGCTACCGATGCGACCCTCAAATTCGTTAATGGCGTCCTTAGCCAGATTGCGGTCGTTGGAGCTCCCGCCGCTATTGTTATCGACATCATTACGTGGAATGTTTTTTACAATCCCACCATTATCGCCCTTTACATCACACTCATCGCCAATACCCCGGCGCTACTGTCCGCAAAACTTGCCAAAGATCCAGTAGCCCGCCACAAAGCCCAGCGCCTTCTCGACGGCACGAAAGCCTACCTTACTTTTGGAGACGTTACCCGCGTCTAAAACAGATAATGCGTCTAAACAGGTAAAAGGCTAAAAAGAAAGACTATGAAGGAGGGTCCGTACACTGCAGTGTACGGACCCTCCTTCATACTTTATAAACTTTTAACGCTGCATTACTGCTGCGCTTTGAGCTCTGTACTTTTTAGTATATGCCACCCATGTCATCGGCAGCGGGGGCAGCCGGTGCCGGGGGTTCCGGCTTGTCAGCAACAACAGCCTCAGTGGTAAGGAAGAGTGCTGCAATGGAGGCAGCGTTCTGCAGGGCAGAGCGGGTGACCTTCACCGGGTCATTAATGCCAGCATTGAGCAGATCCTGGTACTCACCAGTGGCGGCATTCAGGCCGTGGCCATTGGGGAGGGAGCGGACCTTATCGGCAACAACACCGGGCTCCATGCCAGCGTTGAAAGCAATCTGCTTCAGCGGGGCGGAAAGGGCAGACTCAACGATCTTGGCGCCAGTCAGTTCGTCGCCTTCCAGATCCAGATCCTCGATAGCAGCCTCGCACTGTACCAGTGCAACACCGCCGCCAGCGACAATACCTTCTTCCACAGCAGCCTTAGCGTTGCGGACAGCGTCCTCAATGCGGTGCTTACGTTCCTTCAGCTCAACCTCAGTAGCGGCACCAGCCTTAATAACGGCAACGCCACCAGCGAGCTTGGCGAGACGCTCCTGCAGCTTCTCACGGTCGTAGTCAGAGTCAGTGGAGGCAATCTCGGACTTAATCTGGTTGACGCGACCCTCAATGGTCTCGGCGGAACCAGCACCGTCAACGATGGTGGTTTCTTCCTTGGTAACAACAACCTTGCGGGCGCGGCCCAGCATGGTGATGTCGGCGGTTTCGAGGGAAAGGCCGACCTCTTCGGAGATAACCTGGCCGCCGGTGAGGATAGCGATATCCTGCATCATGGCCTTGCGGCGGTCACCGAAGCCGGGGGCCTTAACGGCGACAGACTTGAAAGTACCGCGGATCTTGTTCACAACGAGGGTGGAGAGGGCTTCGCCTTCAACATCTTCAGCGATGATGAGGAGGGGCTTGCCGGACTGCATGACCTTTTCGAGCAGCGGCAGCAGATCCTTAATAGCGGAGATCTTGCCCTGGTTAATAAGAATGTAGGGGTCCTCGAGGACAGCTTCCTGACGTTCCAGGTCGGTGGCGAAGTAGCCGGAGATGTAGCCCTTATCGAAGCGCATACCTTCGGTGAGTTCCAGGTCGAGGCCGAACGTGTTGGCCTCTTCCACGGTGATGACGCCTTCCTTGCCAACCTTATCCATGGCCTCGGCAATAAGGCTGCCGATTTCGGGGTCACCGGCGGAGATACCGGCGGTGGCGGCAATTTCGTCCTTTGTTTCAACTTCCTTGGCGGAGCTGAGGAGGGACTTGGTAACAACCTCTACGGACTTTTCAATGCCGCGGCGTAGTCCCATCGGGTTAGAGCCGGCGGCCACGTTGCGGAGACCCTCGTGGACGAGTGCCTGGGCGAGGACGGTAGCGGTGGTGGTGCCGTCGCCAGCGACATCGTCAGTCTTCTTGGCAACTTCCTTGACCAGCTCGGCGCCGATCTTTTCGTAGGGCTCTTCAAGTTCAATTTCTTTAGCGATGGAGACGCCATCGTTAGTGATGGTGGGGGCTCCCCACTTCTTTTCTAGGACGACGTTGCGACCCTTGGGGCCGAGCGTCACCTTGACGGTATCAGCGAGGGTGTTAAGACCCCGCTCCAGACCGCGGCGGGCCTCTTCGTCAAATGCAATCATCTTGGACATGTGTTGATGTCTTCCTCTGTTGATGGGGTGACTGGTGGCCGACACTGCCAAGCTGGCGCAGTTCCCGCGACGGACGACCAGTGTGTCTTGTACGGTTAGTACCCGGTCTTACCCGCCAGCTTTGGCACTCCCAATGATTGAGTGCTAAGTCTTTTTTAGCACTCGATAGGGGCGAGTGCAAGAAATATTTGGCCAGCTTAGAATGAATATATGGATTCTTCAACGATTCGTGTTTCCCGCACCATACCCGCCTCTCCCACAGTCATCTGGAAGGTTATTAGCGACATTGACAGCATGGGATCCCGCAGCCCCCAATGCAAGAAAATGATCGCCCTCCCCCTCGGCTCCAATCCACTTCACCCCGGCGGAACCACACTCAATATCAACCGACGCGGAAAATACACTTTCTGGGCAACCACCGCCCGATTCCTCACCGTAAAACCAGAAAAAGAACTATCCTTCTTCATTCCCGCCAACCATTACATGTGGGTCTACCGCCTAGAACCAGCCGGTGACGGCCGCACGACCGTCACTTTGGAACGCCTTCTCGCAGATACCCAGCCCACTCTTTTTAGTTCCCTAGTAACACGATTTTTCCTTGGCGGGGACGATGCTTTTGCCCAGGAAATGGCTGCTGGAATGCAGGAAACGCTAGCAAACGTGGAAAAGCAAGCGGTTGCGTAGACGGTTACTTAGGCGACCGCGTACGGAACCGTCTACAAGACACCTATACATTCCCGTATGCGCCTTACCCCTTTTACAAAATGTCATATAGTTCCATATAGTGAAAAAGTTTTTCCATTTTTATTGACAGTGAGGAAGAAGCTTCCTACCCTTTCACCTATGCAGATAAAGCACGTAGTAGCTCTAAGCCGCAGTGGGGTCATCTCGGACTAGCCCCCTTACTGCGGCGGAGAGAAGCGCTGGTCCAGTGCAGACCATTCCTCACCACGAAAAGCTCTCTCATGACTACGCCTCGCTTTACCCTCACCCACACTCCTCACACCTCCCGTACTTCCTGCACTTCCGATACTAAAGCTGTCATACTTAACACTTTCAACAGCCAACCCACCGGAAATGGGCGCTTCCTCTTTATTGCCGCCATTACCATCAATGGCACCGTCCACTGCACCACCACCGAAGCCACCGGCCCCATCCAAGCACTCTGCTACATGCTTGATAGCCTCGGTATTCGCCTGGACATCATCACTTTCCGGCAGCACGACAACCCGCACAATCCGCAACTTCCCTACACCACTCTTCTGGAAGTTGAAAACGGCTACTTTACGCGCTGGGCGAGCGGACACGGTACTACCAGAGAAGAAGCCAACCTCACTGCCCTCATTACTGCCGCCAACCAATATCTCAAGCTGAAACCGTCACCCGTGGCGGGGTAGTGTAGAAAACATCACTGCACAGATCACTATCGATCACTACCCGGTACTTTATGTACCTAATAAACCCCATATAAGACATGTAAGAGGAGTCCACCATCCATGACTGAGTCCTCCCCCCTCACCGGAGCAGACCAACTCCGCGACCACATCGCCCACCAAAGCGACCGCATTAAAGCTGACCTCACTAAAGCTGTCAGCTTCCCCTCCATCTTCGGCACTAAGCCAGAATCATGCGAAGCGAGTGCCGCCTGGGTTCAGCAGGCCTTCACCGAAGTGGGCATTAATGATGTCCATGTGGAGGATGCTGTTGACGGTTCCCTCCCTCTCTTTGGTTTCACCGCCCCCGCTGACGGCTGCCCCACCGTCCTACTGTACTGCCACCACGACGTGCAGCCTGCCGACGACCAGCCTGGCTGGGACACTAACCCGTGGGAACTTACGGAAAAGAATGGCCGCTGGTATGGGCGTGGCTCCGCCGACGATAAAGGAAACCTCGTTGCGCATTTGGCGGCCTTACGGGCACTGCGCGAGTGGGCACCCCAGTCCAGACACCCCGAACACCCCTTCGGTGGTATTGGTATACGCCTTGTTGTAGAGGGTTCTGAGGAAGCCGGCGGCGAAGGCCTGGAGACTCTTGTGGAGAAGCGCCCAGACCTTTTTGCCGCGGACGCTATCCTTATTGCCGATACCGGCAATGTTGCTGTTGGCGTACCCACTATTAATATTTCCCTGCGTGGCGTTGTGAGCCTTAAGGTGACGGTGAAAACTCTCCGCTCCCCCATTCACTCTGGCCAATATGGTGGCCCCGCCCCCGATGCTCTCTATGCCCTGGTCCACATGCTGGCCGGCCTCCGCGATGCACAGGGTGGTCTTACGATTGACGGGCTGGACGCCAGCCAAACATGGGACGGTGTGCAGTACACTCCGGAAGAGTTCGCCGCCGATGCGGGAGTTCTGGACGGCGTGGAACTGTGTTCTGCCGGCACCCCTTCCGAGTTAGCGTGGGCACGCCCCACCCTCACTATTACTGGCATTGACGCTGCTAGTACCGCCCATTCTATTAACGCGGTTCCAGCGGAGGCTGCCGCTATGCTTAATCTGCGTGTGCCGCCGAAGATGGATGTGCACGAGGCGGAGCAAAAGCTGATCGCGCATCTGCAGAATCATCGTCTGTGGAATGCACAGGTGGAGTGCGAGCCTATGGGTACCGGCGAGCCTTACTTGGCGGATATTTCGGGAAGTGCCCACCAGGGTATGCAGCAGGCATTGGCTTTTGCCTATGGGAAGTCCGTCGACGAAGTGGCGTTAAGCGCTGATGGTGGTTCTATCCCTCTGTGTGCTGCTTTGAAGGCGACGCATCCGGATACTCAGCTGGTGCTTTTTGGTGTGGAGGAACCCATTTGCGGTATCCATGGCCCTAACGAGTCTGTTGACCCCACCGAAATAACCGCCATCGCCACCGCCGAGGCTATCTTTTTAGCGAATTTCGCTAAAAAGCAATAAACACAGCTTGGCAAACTTCGGTACGAAGCAATAGGCACAGTGCCAAGAAGTAATGAACGCAGTGGTACGAAGTAATAAACACAGCGGTAGATAAAACGTGTGGCAGCCTGTTTGTGCAGGCTGCCACACGTTTTGTGTGTTTATGGGTTTGCCGTTGCGGGCGGCACAGTATGACTAGTGCGAAATAGACAGTGCTAGATAGCTAGATAGCTAGTGCGGTTTAGTCGTTGGCGAGGACAACGACGACGTCCTCGGGGTGGTTGTTGAGCCAGTCGGGGCGTGCTGCGGTGGTGAAGTGGAGTTGCTTGGCAATGTCCTCTGCGGCGGCTTTAGCTTGGGGAGTGTCCTTGTAGAAAACAGTGGAGGCACTGAGGGCACCGCAGGAGCCTTGCGGGCAGTTGGCGGCGGCGGTTTGATTGGTCCAGCCGGCGTCTTTTAGCTGGCCGCTGGTGGTGCCGGCGTAGCCTTCGCGGGTGGTGTTGTTGAGGACGATGACGCGCACGGCTCCCTTATCTACTTGGGTTTTTTCGGGGGTGTCTGCTTTCTTGGTGGGCTGTTTGGCCTGGTTGGGCTGATCTTTGTGGGTGGAGGTTTCACTCACGGTGCTGGAGCTGGAGGTGTCGGGGGTGGTGCGGACGTGAACTTCGTGTCGTCCGTTGTCTACCAGCATGAAGATACCAACGATAGCGCAGACGAGTGCTGCGGCAATGAGGACCATGGCGAGAGCCCGGTAGGGGAAGCCGGCGGAGTCACGCTCAATGCTGTCTTGAGCATTGTCCTGGGTGCTGTTCTGAGCCTCGTTCTCTAGGCTATTCTCTTGCATCTTGTCGTTAGTGTCGTCTTGGGTGCTCTTGTTCATATCAGCCACGTTGTTAGTCTAGCGGTTATTGGAAGGGGGTCGTATTACGGGTTTTATTTTTTCTTTGTGAAGTTGCGATGCGCCCGTGAGCGGGAGTCGGCAATGCGGCGGAGGCGCCGTACTAGTGCGGGGTCTTCGGCCAGGGCTTCGGGTTTATCAAGAAGTGTGTTGAGCTTCTGATAGTAGTTGATGGGGGTCATGTTGAACTGCACGCGAATGGCGTCTTCTTTGCTGGCGGCGTAGCGCCACCATTGCCGCTCAAATTTCAGGATGTCGTGTTCTGTTTCTGTCAGCACCGGGTGTTACTCCTGCGTGTGTGGGGTGAGGGTGGTGACGATGATGTCCTTCACGGCTTGCGTGTCATTGGGGACGTTCACAACGTGCCGGGGGAGGTCTTCAATACCGTGGAAGCGGGCGGGGGTGTCGGGGAGCCGCCCGGTGGCTTCCTTGATGGTTTCTGCGAATTTAACGGGCAGCGCGGTTTCTAGGCAGATGATGGGGGTGGTGACGGTGCCGTCGGCTTTCATGTCGCGGGCCACTTTCACACCGTCGGCAGTGTGCGGGTCAATCATGGTGCCACAGTCCTGCCAGGAGGTGCGAATGGTGGTGAGACGGTCCTGGTGGGTAGAGCGGCCGGAGAGGAATCCGTACTCACTTTCTACTGTGGCGAAAGTGGGATCGTTGGACAGGTCAATGTAGCCCTGGCTGGCGAGCTGCTTTCCGAAGAGGTCATTAATGCGGGCGGCGTCGCGGCCGAGAAGATCAGCGATGAAGCGCTCGAAGTTGGAGGCTTTGGAAATATCCATGGAGGGGCTGGAGGTGGCCAGGGTTTGCTCAGCGGAGCGCACCCGGTAGACGCCGGTGGTGAAGAATTCGTTGAGGACGTCATTTTCGTTAGTGACAACGATAAGCCGGTCGATGGGCAACCCCATGCAGCGGGCGATGTGCCCGGCGCAAATGTCACCGAAGTTGCCGGTGGGGACGGCGAAACTGACGTTGGTGGTGTTGCGTTGGCTGGGGTCGACGGATTCGGTGAGGCGGATCCAGCAGCAGATGTAGTAGACGACCTGCGCCATGAGGCGAGCCCAGTTGATGGAGTTGACGGCGCCGATGTTCCAGGTGCGTTTGAACTGGAGGTCGCGGCTGACGTCTTTAACGATGTCTTGACAGTCGTCGAAGACGCCGTCAACGGCCATGTTGACGATGTTGGGGTCGTCCGTCGCGGCCACGCATGGCGTATTCGGCGGAGGAGCCGGTGTCGCCGGAGGTGGCTCCCAAAATGTTAAGAACCTGGTGGCGGCGTTTGAGTTCGTATTCGAAGAGTTCGCCGAGGAGCTGCATGGCCATGTCTTTGAAGGCGGCGGTGGGGCCGTGGGAGAGGCCACCAAGGTAGATGCCGTCTTCGAGGGGGGTGACGGTGACGATGTCGGCTTCGGAGAATTTGGGGGTGGTGTAGGCGCGGGCGCAGATATCTTTGAGGTCGTCGGCGGGTATGTCGTCGATGAAGAGGGTGAGCACGTCAGCGGCGAGGGCTGCATAGCCCTGCTCGTTAAGGAGGTCGCGCCAGCGGTTGAGCTCAGCGTCCCCAATGGTGGGGTACTGCTCGGGCAGGTAGAGTCCACCATCTGGGGCGAGTCCTTCGAGGAGGATATCGCAGAAACTGCTGGTGGTGTGTTCTTGGTCTCGAGTAGATAGGTAACGCACGCTTCTATCCTAGCTGACCTGGGGATAGGGCACGAACGTTAGAGAAATGAAGATGGTGAGGCCACCCTCACATGCAGGTAGACTTATGGCATGACTGTGCGCCCTATTGTTATTGCCGGTGACCCCGTGCTGCATAATCCCACTGAGCTGGTTGATCTTAGCGCGGGGGTGACGCCCGAACTCCGCACGCTTATTGCCGACATGGTGGATACACTGGCGGCGAGCGGCGGGGTGGGGTTATCCGCGAACCAGATTGGGGTGGGGAAACGACTCTTCGTTATTGACTGCCCCGACACGGACTTGCCGGAGGGGGCACCCATGCCCCCGGAGATGATTGCCACGCGGGCTGGTAAACCGGGGTGGAGTAGCGATGGCGTCAACCAGGTGGCGTGCGTCATTAACCCGGTGCTGACGGTGGATAATCCCCCGAACGGGCGACAGATTCTTATGCGTGAAGGCGAGGGCTGCTTGTCCGTTCCCGGGGTACAGTTTGCGCTAGACCGCTACGATTGGGCGCAGGTAACGGGCTTCAATGAGCAGGGCAAACCCATTACTCTATCCGGCTATGGTTTCTTCGCTAAATGCTTGCAGCATGAGGTGGGACATTTAGATGGCCACCTGTATACCGAGTTCGTGCCCGTTTTTGCGCGTCCCAAGGTGAAGCGTGTGTTTAAGAACCGCAAGTGGGACCAGCCGGGGCGGACGTGGATGCCGGGTGTGGACCCTGATCCTTTCGCGTCCTAACAGCCGGGTTAGCGCGCGGCTTGCACAGCGATTCGCACAGCGATTCACACAGTACAGCCCGCGCCGTCGTATATTGCGCGGGTAGACTGCAACCATGCGTTTGGCTACCTGGAATGTGAACTCAATTCGTGCCCGTGTAGATCGTGTTACTGACTGGCTACTTGCCAATGATGTGGACGCTCTTTGTATTCAAGAGACGAAGTGTAAAGATGAGCAGTTCCCCTTCGACCGTTTTGAGGAGATTGACTACGAGGTAGCCCATGTGGGCTATAACCAGTGGAATGGCGTCGCTATTATTTCCCGCATTGGGGTGGAGGATATCCAGGAGCATTTCCCTGGCCAGCCTGGCTTCGCTAAAGACCCCACCGCTGAACAAGTGCGGGAGGCCCGCGCTGTTTCCGCAGTAGTTGGTTCGTTGGAGCCCACCGGACCCATAACATTGTGGAGTTTATATGTTCCCAATGGTAGGGAGCTGACGGACCGCCACTACACCTACAAGCTGGAGTGGATGCGGAAACTGCGGGAGGCTTCCGCGAAATGGCTAGCAGACAACCCCGACGCAAATATCATGATGGCGGGCGACTGGAATGTTGCGCCGCTGGATACTGACGTGTGGGATCCAGAGTTTTTTGTGGGGAAAACCCATCTTTCCCCGCCTGAGCGGGAGGCGTTTGCCGCTATTGGCGACACTGGTTTCCGGGAAGTGACCCGCGAGTTCCTCCCCGCTCCGCACACGTATACGTATTGGGATTACACGCGTCTCAGTTTCCCGAAGGATTACGGAATGCGGATTGATTTTGCGTACCTTAGCCCGGCGCTGGCGGATCGCGTTACGGGGGTTTCTATTGATCGCGAGGAGCGTAAAGGTGAGGGCGCCAGCGACCATGTTCCGGTGCTTATTGAGGTTGCGGACTAGCTCTTTTGTGGAACGATTGAGATAGTTTTATTCATTTCCGAAAATGACTATTTAGCTGCGAAGATGAACAATAGGAGAAGGGATGTTTACACCTTTAAATTTCGCTTTTTACCTCCTAGTATGAAGGTATGACACGTCTTACCGCGCTATCTCTTGGTCTTACATCCGCCCTCCTCGTGCCACTTGCCGCAATGCCCACCGCGTTTGCAGCTGAACAACCCCGTTGCACCACCTACACCACCGAACAAGAAGCTGGCGTCACCTGCACTAACCACACCGCAAACACCTACAATGGCAAGCTTGTTGTGGAGTGCACCGCCAGCAATCCCAAAGACGTTAAGGTCATTCGCCGTAACGTTACCGTTCCCGCTGCAGAAGAAGACGTTCTCTCCTCTGTAACATGCCCCTCCGGTACAAAGCCCCTCCCCCAATTCTTCACCGATCGCAACAAGTAATCCGCCACTAACTGCAGCCGGTTTGCTACTGTCACAGCAAGCGGAGGAGATCTTTATCGTTTCCCCCGCTACACTTGGTGTATCTAACTGGACAAAAGGGTAGGAATGGAAAACCGCGAACTTAGAGACTACATTGACCGTCTCCGCGCCGAAGGTTACACCGTCCGTGACGACCACGGAGAAGACCCCGACCTCATTGACATCAACGGCAAGGCGGTCGATACCTGGAGGGAGAATTATCCCTACCACCACCGTATGCACCGCAATAGCTACGAGGTGGAGAAGTATCTTCTGCAAATTGAACTACTGAAGTTTCAAAACTGGTCAGTGGATAATAAGAAACGCCACCTCATTATTTTCGAAGGCCGTGATGCTGCCGGTAAGGGCGGCACCATCAAGCGTTTCAACGAGTACATTAACGTTCGCCACGCCCGCGTCGTCGCCCTCACCAAACCCACGGAGAGGGAAAAGAACCAATGGTACTTCCAGCGCTACATTGAGCACCTGCCGTCTGCCGGCGAAATCGTCATGTTTGACCGCTCCTGGTACAACCGCGCCAATGTGGAGCGCGTCATGGGCTTCTGCACGCAGGACGAGTACGAACTCTTCATGCACCAAGTACCCACATTTGAAAAGATGCTCATTGAAGACGGCATCTCCCTCACCAAATTCTGGTTCTCGGTGAGCCAGCAGGAACAACGCACCCGCTTCGCGATCCGCCAACTGGACCCGGTACGCCGCTGGAAACTCTCCCCCATGGATCTCGAGTCCCTGGATAAGTGGGAAAAGTACACGAACGCTAAAGAGGAAATGTTCCGTCGTACGGATACCGACTGGGCACCGTGGACCGTCATTAAATCCAATGACAAGAAACGCGCCCGCATTAACGCACTGCGCTACTTCCTCAACAAGTTCGACTATGAGGATAAAGACACCCAAGTAGTGTTCAACCCGGACGCCAAAGTAGTGAAACGCGGCAAAGACACGCTTCCCGAGAATCAACATTCCAAGAAGACACAAGAACTAGCCCACCGCGAGTGAGGTTGACATAAGTATTCAGCCCGGTGCCGCTCCTCTAGTCCATAACAGGGGAAGGTACCGGGCTGAGCTATAGCCTGTGCCGCGCATAAGGACACCACATAAGGGCACGCACAGGGGTACCGCATAGGGACGCGCATAGGGGGAATAGAGGAAAGCGTAAGCCTAGCGCGAACTCCCCACCTGCATACACATCACATCACTACCCCATGGACTACGCTCGGTACTGTACACATGAGCAATATGCTGTACGCATAACTAACACTTGCGGGTGCTCCACAATCCCGGGGCTGAGAATGCGCAGACGCGCGCATACCGCCATGACCTGATCGGATAATGCCGAAGAGGGAGCCATAATGAACAATTCTGCCCACAGTTCTCTTGCCACCATCACCACGGGGCCCATCTACCACAGCGAAAAGCACTACATTGACGTCCCCTACGACGCCGCAGTATCCGCCCCCGGGGCTGCACTCCTGGAGGGCTCACCCAGCACCTGCACACTCCATGTTCCAGTACGCCGCATCAACCTCACCAATGGGGAACACTGCGACGTGTACGACACGTCCGGTATCTACACCGAAAACCAGTACGCCCCCGCAGAGGACGGCACCTACCCCCAGCAGCCCGATCTGGAGGCCGGCCTAGAGCGCCTCCACACCACGTGGCCGCAATTCGCCGCCGTCCCCGCCGACCCCACCAGCAACACCCCCGAGGGTCAGAAGCGTGTCCGCACGCAGCTAGCGTGGGCCCGCAACGGCATCATCACCCCCCAGATGGCGTTCATTGCCGCCCGCGAAAACATGCCCGCAGAGATGGTGCGGGAAGAGGTTGCCGCCGGCCGCGCCGTCATCTGCTGCAACCACAACCACCCGGAGGCAGAACCCTGCATTATCGGCAAAAAGTTCGCCACCAAAATTAACGCCAACATTGGTAACAGCGCCGTCAGCTCCTCCATTGCGGAGGAAGTAGAGAAAATGGTGTGGGCCACCCGCTGGGGTGCAGACACCATCATGGACCTGTCCACCGGCAAGAACATTCACGAAACCCGCGAGTGGATTCTCCGCAACTGCCCCACCCCGCTGGGTACCGTCCCCATGTATCAGGCGCTGGAAAAAGTGAAGGGTGACCCCGCCAAACTCACCTGGGAAATCTACAAGGACACTGTTATTGAGCAGTGCGAACAGGGCGTGGACTACATGACCATCCACGCCGGCGTACTACTGCAGTATGTGCCGCTTACCGCGAACCGGGTGACGGGCATTGTCTCCCGCGGCGGCTCCATCATGGCGGCCTGGTGCCTGGCCTACCACAAGCAGTCCTTCCTCTACGAGAATTTTGCGGAACTGTGCGACATTCTGGCCAGCTACGATGTGACATTCTCGCTAGGTGACGGCTTGCGTCCCGGCTCTATCGCCGACGCCAACGACAAGGCACAACTAGCCGAGCTGCACACCTTGGGTGAGTTGACGAAGATCGCCTGGGCACACGGTGCGCAGGTGATGATTGAGGGCCCCGGCCACGTACCCATGGACAAGATTGTAGAAAACGTCACCCTGGAGGAGGACTGGTGCCACGAAGCCCCCTTCTACACACTAGGGCCACTGGCCACTGACATTGCCCCCGCCTACGACCACATTACGTCCGCTATTGGAGCGGCGATTATTGCCCAGGCCGGCACCGCCATGCTCTGCTACGTCACCCCGAAAGAGCACTTGGGGCTGCCCAACCGTGACGACGTCAAAGTAGGGTGCATAACCTACAAGATTGCCGCCCACGCAGCCGACCTGGCAAAGGGACTACCGAATGCGCAGGCCCGCGATGATGCCATGTCTAGAGCACGGTTCGATTTCCGCTGGCGTGACCAGTTCGCCCTGTCCCTCGACCCGGATACGGCCCAGGACTTCCACGATGAAACCCTGCCGGCGGAGCCTGCCAAGCATGCCCACTTCTGCTCCATGTGTGGCCCGAAATTCTGCTCTATGCGCATCTCTAAAGACGTGCAGGATTATGCCCGCGAACATGGCCTAGATAGCGAAGAGGCTATTGCCGCTGGCATGCGGGAGAAGGCCGCCCAGTTTGAGGCTGTTGGTGGCGAGGTGTACGTGCCTGTCTCCGAGTTCAGAACAAGCCTGGGTAAAGAGGATAAATAGGACAAAAGAGTATACATATGAAAAGCCGGGACAGTACGTACTGTCCCGGCTTTTCCGTACTTTGTTACGGCTGTGTTTTAGTGAGATGGATTGTCCAGCGCGGCTACAGCTGGTTTCTGGTGAATCTGGAATTTTCGCAACATGGGATCTGTGACGAATAGTCCAATGATGAAGAGGGCAGCTGCAATACCGAAGAAGTATCCTCCTGCGCCGAGATAATTCCACTCAAAGTGCACCATTTGGAGGGTTCCACCACCATTAATGAATGCGCTGAGGTTTTGGAATGGCAGGTACGGGCCAAAGTTCACCTTGGGGGTAATGGCGATAAGAATGGATTCGATAGCCGTCATCCACACCACAAGTAAAGCGACAGCACCAGCAGTGTTGCGGATAATCATGCCGATGCCCATGGAGAGTATGGTCAGGAGGAAGAAACCAACGGGGATACGCCAGTAGAAGCCCGCCCAGTCTGCGGAGAAAATATCCAGTGTTCCTGAATTCAGCGCGATGAGCTTGGATACTAGCGTGCTCACAAAAGTAACGACGAGGCCAACCAGTGCCATGTAGAGCCCAGCCACCACAAGTTTTGCTAGAAAGACGAGAGGGCGGCGCGGCACTCCGCGGAACGTGGGTTCAATACTGAGAGTGTTGTACTCGTTAGTAACAATAGTGATACTGAAGAGAAGAACAACGACAATACCAGCACTCGTCACCCCCATGAGTACGCCCTCGGGGGGATAGTAGAAGCCATCACCCATATAGTGGGCTTGCGGCAGGTTCTTGTAGTACCAGGCCATAAAGGCGGAATTAGCAATTCCCAACACAGCAATAATGATGGTGTAGATAAGTGTTGAGCGAACGGACCACATTTTGATCCATTCGGCGCGCATGGCGTTGTAGAAAGTTTTCATGCTACTTGGCCTCCTGCCCGTTACCGTTGGTAGTCAAGGAAGTGCCACCACTGCGGTATTGCTCCCAATCCTGCGTCATTTGTAGGTAGACGTCCTCCACACTGGCACCAATAACCACTAGCTCATAGAGCGGAATATTATTTTTTGCGGCGAGATCTGCAACAACGGACGTATTATCCGCATCCACGATGACGGCGGTGCCCAGCGATGAATCGCTACTGGTGTCAGTGGGGTCAACGGCGGCGGATAAGCCAGCCTCAGCAAGAATCCGCACCAATTGCGGGGCGAACTTTGTGCGGGCTCGGACGCGGGTAGGTGCCTGTTTCTCAAATTCAGCAATGGACGTATTGGCAAGCAACTTGCCCTGCCCCAAAACGACAAGGCGGTCTGCAGTCTGCGAGATTTCTGCCAGTAGGTGCGAGGAGACCAGAATTCCTCTCCCCTCTGCAGCTAGGTTCTTCGCGAAGCGGCGGAACCAGGCGATACCCTCCGGGTCCAGGCCATTGACAGGCTCGTCGAAAAGCAGATAGCGGGGGTTACCCAGCATCGCTTCTGCCATTCCCAGGCGCTGCCGCATACCGAGGGAATAGGATTTGGTGGGCTGACTAGCAACCTCTGTTAAGCCAACAAGGGCTAAGCATTCCTCTACGCGATTCATGGGAATGTCATTGGAGGCCGCCATGTATCGCAAGTGATTACGGCCGGATCGACGGGGGTGCATGCAGTTGGTGTTCAGGAGAGCACCCACCGTGCAGAGGGGATTGTTCAGATCGCGGTAGCGCATACCGTCGATAAGAGCGAAACCGGCATTGGGGGTTTCTAGTTCCACGATCATGCGCATAGTTGTTGATTTGCCTGCGCCGTTAGGTCCCAGGAAGCCGGTGATGTGTCCCGGTTCAACAGTGAATGTGAGGTTATCAACAGCGGTGCGTTTGCCGAACCGCTTGGTGAGCCCAGAAATCTCTATCATGCGGTCCAGTTTTCTCCGCTAACCTGTGTGTATCCTGTGAAGGCGCTAGCAGTGTCCTATGTATGTCACGCGTATGCCGCGGGTGATTAGCCGCGGGAGATCACTCTTCACTATCAGAAAGATCAAAATGTCCCGCGGGGGAGGATGCTTTACCCCAGAAACGCTTCGACATACGCCCCGCCAAATATGCGGCACGCCCCGCACTAACAGCGTGACGCATAGCACGCGCCATCATCACCGGATCATTTGCCCGCGTAATAGCAGACGCCATTAATACTGCATCACACCCCATTTCCATGGCTAGAGCAGCATCGGAGGCAGTCCCAATACCGGCATCGCACACCACCGGAATATGCGCCTGGGAAATAATCATCTCCAAATTGTGTGGGTTGCGGATACCCAACCCGGTTCCAATAGGGGCCGCTAATGGCATAACCGCAGAACAGCCAACCTCTTCCAAATAGCGGGCAATAATGGGGTCATCGGTGGTGTACGGCAAGACAGTGAAGCCATCATCAATAAGCTGCTCAGCGGCGTCTAATAGCTCCACCACGTCCGGCAGTAGCGTGCGATCATCCGCAATAACTTCCAGCTTGATCCAATCCGTGCCGAGAGCCTCCCGCGCCAATTGGGCTGTTAAAACAGCTTCACGCGCAGTGCGACAGCCCGCCGTATTGGGAAGCGGATCAATAGTGAGATCCTGCAGAAGCTCTAGCGTGCTGGCCGCACCCGTGCCATGCCCTAAACGCGGGTCAACACGGCGAATAGACACTGTAGTGAGTTCCGTGCCGGACGCATCCAGAGCGTCCTTCAACACCTGCTGATTAGCGGCTCCACCAGTGCCCATAATGAGCCGGGACCGAAACGTCCGACCCGCAATAGTGAGGAGATCCTCCCCCACCTGACGATGATCCTCTGCAGCCAGACGCTGGCTCAGTTCCTCCGCTTGGTTGGCATCACGCATGTGCTAGCCTCCCTGTACAGCAGTAAGAATATCCACCTCAGCGCCCGGCGCGAGAGTAGTGGTGGACCATGTGGAGGCTGGAACAACCGCAGCATTGACAGCCACAGCAGTCCCTGCGCTAGTGAGATGACGCTCCGCCATAAGGTCTGCAACAGTAGCATTATCGGCGATAGTGACGGTGTCCCCATTCACGGTAATAGTCATGCGTTTCTCCCTTCTCCCTACGTTCTCTATTCCTACTTTTACTCTAACGACCTATCCCGTCACCCTGCTACAGGATGAAGTTAGGAATACGATGCGGATCGCACGCTTTCGCCTCGGGCAATTCCTGCCCTATGAGGGCAGCCACCGCCGCCACCGCAGACAGTGGAGTGTGCAAAATACCATTGCGCCCATGCCCGGTAGCGACCACCAGTCGGCCATCGAGAGCCTCCGGCACGCGCCCCAAATAGGGCAGATTATCTATACTGCCGGGGCGTAAACCGGCAATACACTCATACAGTTCATAGTCGGTGACGCCGGGGAAGAGAATCTCCGTATCCTCCAGCAGCTGCAGCACACCACCGACCGTCACCTGGCGATCCTCGCCATGCTCATACTCCGTGGCACCAATAAGGAGGCCCCACGGGCGTGGCACAAGATAGATGGGCCGCCCATGCACGCGACCGCGAATAGTGCGCTTCGGCGGCTCCGGAACCCCCGGCCGCGAGTGCAGCCGCAGCACCTCGCCTTTGATAGGGCGAATAGGCAGATTAATACCGACTGTGGCAGCCAAGGCTTGGGACCCATTCCCGGCTGCCAACACAACCTGGTCGTAGCGGCCAATTGTGCCATTAACAAGGTCGTTTAAGTCATCAATCTGGCGTTCGCAGAGAGTGACACCATAGGTGCCCTCGCACTGTTCCCGCAATGCTGCCAATAATTCCCGGTTATCAACAGAACGCTCGCCCTCAGTGAGCAGGGCAGCCCGCGCCGCCCGGCTTAACGAGGGTTCCAGGGCCCGCAGTTCCCGGCGGGTAATCTTCCGCATCCGCGCATCCACCGGATTATCAGAACCCGGAGCCAGGAAGGGGGCCACCCCATCAATAGTGCCGCCCCGCGCCCACAGATCCTCACGGGTGGTGACGTACTGATAGATCTTCTCCAGGTCCGCCACGTCCCCCGCATCCACACCCACATTGAGTGTCCCCACCGTGGAGGTGAACACGTGGGGGTGATTGGCGTTCAGTTTGCCCCCAAAACCCGGCCAGTGACGCAGCGAGGCGGCACCCAGACGTAGTTGCTCGTCCTCCCCCGGCCATGCTTCGGTAATGCCCCCCAACATGCCGCCGGCACACCAGCCAGCGGAATTAGCCCACGATAAAGACGGATCATAGACAGTAACCGTGAAACCCGCCGAGGCGGCTTTCAGTGCAGTGGCAAGACCAATGACGGAGCCACCCACAATAGCCACGTTAGTTCCTAGTGGTGCGCCGCTACTGTCAGTTGCGGTTATCCGCGAACGAAGATCAGACACAAAAACACCCTTCTTTATCCCCTTCTTTATCTCTGTGTCTACCCTACTCGGTGAAATGTGGCACGCTAGAGATTGTGAATACCATGGCGCCTAACTCTGCTTCCAACACTCCATCCCACAGTGCATCTCACAGTGCATACAGTGCTGCAACCGCGGCACTTACCCCGCGGGAACGACTCCAGACCGCCCACCTGTACCTTTGCATGGACGCCCGGCGCCACCTGGATAACGGCCGTCCTCGCTTTACCGCCTTACGCGAATTAGCGGAGCAGGCCTGCGAGGGCGGCTGCGACATTATCCAACTGCGCGATAAAAACTCTCCCGGCGAACGTGAGCTAGGCACAATGACTGTCCTAGAACAGTTGGAGGCTCTCCGCATACTGGGTGAGGTTGTGCACTCCTATGGGGCACTCTTGGCCGTCAACGACCGCATGGATGTGGCAGTGGCAGCCGGGGCGGACGTGGCACACGTGGGGCAGGACGATATTCCCACCGCTGTGGCCCGCCAGATTCTTGGCGATGACGTAGTACTGGGGCTCAGCTGCCACTCCCCCGCCGATGTTGACGGCGCCCTCACCAACCCCGCCATAGACTATTTTTGTACGGGACCTATCTGGGCTACCCCCACGAAGCCCGGCCGCCCCGCCGTCGGCCTCGACCTGGTGCAGTATGCGGCCCAGCAGCACCCTAAAAAACCCTGGTTCGCTATTGGCGGCGTGAACACAAAAACAGCACCAGATGTGGTGGCCGCGGGGGCCCAACGCATTGTTGTTGTGCGGGCTATTACTGACGCCTCCGACCCCGCAGATGCCGCCCGCATATTACGGTCCTCCACGGAACGCTAAACTACCCCCGGACAACCAGACAATTCCGCCAAAAACTGGCAGAATAAGCATTGTCGTTACTGCCATCTTGAGGAGGCTACGTCTCGATGCGTCTTACTCCGCGTCCCCGCCTTCTCCCTGAGCGACCGCTCACCGAGCTACGCAACGCGGTACAAAACCGATCCATCGACAAAGCCCTCAACACTAACTTCGACTACGACGAAACCTCCGACGCGCCCCTCCCCGAACACAGTCTCACCATACGGGAACGCTTCTCTTTCCTCCGCGGATTCCTCTCCACCACCCCCGGTAAGTTTTCTATCGTTACCACCCTGCTGCTTATCTGCTGCATTGTTTTAGGAGGCGCCGCCGCCGCCCTCACCTTCGACCGGCAGCAGGAACTAGACACCATGCTGAACGAGTCCGAACCGCTCGCGCACGCCTCCCAGCAACTCTATAGTTCCCTGTCTCTGGCGAATACTGCCGCCACCACCCAGTTCATGACCTCTGCGGAAAGTGAAGAAGTAGCGCGGCAGTACGAGCGAGCCATTATTGACGCCTCCGTTAACGCCATAGATTCCCGCTCCAGCACGTCCGCGCACGGTAAAGAAGACCGCGACCTCATTGTGCGTATTAACGCCAGTATCCCCGTCTACACTGCGCGCATTGGGCAAGCACTCGCCGAGCAGAGTATGAATAATCCGCTGACCACCATCCACCAGTCAGATGCCCAATCCATTATGGATGAGCATCTTCTGCCCGAAGCCGAGCAACTCTACAAGAACCGCTACGCTTCCATCAACGTTGCACAAAAAGCCTGGGCACGTCCCCTTTACGCGGCAGGAATATGCCTTATTTTCCTGATAGCGGCACTTGTGGCAGCACAGCTATGGCTCACGCACGTCACCCGCCGCCGCTTCAATGGTGGTCTCCTGGCCGCCACCGTCCTCGCGATCCTCTCCCTCCTGTGGGTGCTCGTCTCCTCCGGCATTTCCCTAGCCACCGCAGACAGTAGCGCCAGCAGCAACCACTCCATCTCCGAAGTGCTTACCGACGCCCGCATTATTACCCAACAAATGCGGTCTGGCGAGATGATGGAACTCTCCCAATCCAACGCCGGCTCCCCCATCAACCCGCAGCCCTTCCACGACAATATGGACACTGTTGCCAGCGCCCTCGACACATTTGAAGAACGCTCCGGCTCCTCCGAGGCCACCGACCTCACTAACCAAACCCGCACCGCCCTCCACAAATGGGAGATCACTCACCAGAAGATGGTGACGGCACTGCACCACGGCGACCGCAAAAAAGCCACCACCATAGCAACGAGCATGACGCAAGAAAACGGAGGCGGGCAATTCAATACCGTTGACACCCTGCTACAACGGTGCATTAGTAGCGCCCGCAACCAGGTACGAGACAGTGCAGACCTAGCCCACAGCACAATCTTCGCCACCGGAGTAGGGCTTGTTATTCTGCTCGTCCTAGAAGCTGGGTGCATCGTGGCCGGATTCCTCCCCCGCTACCGGGAGTACGAATAATGAACGCACGCCACAGCAAACACCACAGCAGCAACCGCAGCCGCTCCCTATAATCCCTTCGACGATGACGATGGCGACGACTTCTCCATCTCCGAACTCCTCGCCATGGGCGACCCCCGGAACTCCACAGCGGCAGACGAACCCCACCCCGACAGTATTGTCAGCACTGTTGGCGTGCGGAAAGTGACCGTCACCGGTAACCCCAATGACGGCGAAAACCCCCACCGCATAGACACCGAGTTTGAAGTCCAGCAACGCCCCGGAAGGCGCGTTGCCGACGGCCTCGTCACTATCCCCTTCATCACCCCCTATGATCCGCTCGACGCGCTCCTCAGTGAGGAAAAAGTGGCGAAAGTGGCCGCCCAAAAAGGTGTTCCGCTTCCCCGCCTGAAACCCGGCGACTGGGTGAGTGACCAGTACGAAATCCAGGGTGTTATCGCCTACGGCGGCATGGGGTGGATCTACATTGGCCGCGACCACAATGTTTCCGACCGCTGGGTCGTGTTCAAAGGCCTCCTTGACACTAACCGGGAAGAATCCCTGGAAGTTGCCCACGCCGAAAAAGAAATCCTGGCGCAAGTCACCCACCCCGGCATCGTCAATATCTACAACTTCGTTATTGACCACAACCCCGCCCACCACAGCGCCACCCAGCCCAATGACGCCGACTACATCGTCATGGAATACGTTGGTGGCCCCTCCCTGCGCACCGTCCGCAACTCCAAACCCGGGCATGTCCTGGACGTCACCCTGGCCATTGGCTACATTCTGGAAGTTCTCCCCGCCCTCGACCACCTACACTCCCTGGGGCTTACCTACAACGACCTGAAACCCGACAACATTATGCTCACCGAAGACCAGGTGAAACTCATCGACATGGGGGCGGTAACCCCCATCGGCAAATTCGGCTACATCTACGGCACCCCCGGGTTCCAGGCCCCCGAAATCTCCACCAGCGGCCCCTCCGTCGCCTCCGATATTTACACGGTGGGCCGCACCCTCGCCGCTCTCATTATGCGGCTACCGCACAAGCACGGCATCTACGAGCCGGGAATTCCCTCCCCCGCCGATGAGCCCCTCATGTACAAGCATGACAACCTCTACCGGCTGCTACGCCGTGCTACCGACCCTAACCCCAAGCGCCGCTTCACTTCCGCCACTGACATGTCAGTGCAGTTGATGGGTGTGCTCCGTGAGATCCTGTCAGAGCGAGAAGGACGCGAATATCCCTTCCTCTCCACCCAATTCTCGCCGCAGCGCAACACATTCGGCATCACTAAAGAAGTGGCCCGCACCGACTTCCTCCGCGACGGGCGCGTCCACGATTTCCTCCTCAACCCCGAATCCCTCGCCGAGGCCGTACCGCTGCCGCTACCAGACCCAGATGACCCCGGCATACAGCTTGTTACCGCCACCAGCTACTCCACCCCCCAGGAACGTATCGACAAACTCATGGTGGCGTTGCAAGATCCAGAATCCCCCGCCCGGCACTCCACGGAAGTCCCCCTGGCTATTGTGCGCGCCTACATTGACGCCGGTGAGCCCTCTGTTGCGAAAAACATTCTCACCCAAATGCACCCGCATATTCTGGACTGGCGCTACGAGTGGTACCACGGCATTACCAGCCTACTGAAACACCACTACCGGCCCGCCTACAAGCATTTCGACAAAGTGCTCGATAGTCTCCCCGGCGAAATCGGCCCCAAACTTGCCCTGGCCTCCACCTCCGAACTTATTGTGCAAGAAGAACCAGACATGTCTCTGGCGGAAAAAGAAGAATGGCAGGCGATTGCCCGCAGCTACTACCGCACCTGCTGGCGCAGTGACCACACCACCGTCTCCGCCGGATTTGGGCTTGCCCGCCAACTCAACCACCTGGGTGAAGTGGACCAGGCCGTCAACACGCTAGGAGAATTACTCTCCAATAACCGGCACTATCCCACGGCAGTACTAACAGCAGTACTAATGATGGTTCGGCGGCCACCCTCCGAACTGACAGAAGACACTCTTATCCAGGCAGCAGATATGCTGCTGACCTTACCGGAGACAGAGCCACGCATTCGCCAGGTTCGCATTGTGGTGTTGGAGGCTGCCCTGCGGTGGCTACGCTACAACAAACTCTCCTACGCGGAACACCACAAGAAGATCTTTAACCTGAACTTTTCCAGCAATGGTGTACGCGGCGGGTTAGAGCGCAGCTTACGTATTCTCGCTCGCAACGCCCCAACCCGCCTGCACCGCTACCGGCTAGTGGATATGGCCAATACGCTACGGCCATTCACACTGTTTTAACCGGCAGTGTTGTAACCGGCACTGTAAAGAGCTACTTCGCGAACTGGAGAGCGTGCCGGGAGATCGCTAGCTCCTCATTCGTCGGCACCACCATCACCGTCACCTTAGACGTTGGGGTGGAGATAATAGTGGGTGTGCTCATGCGGTGGTTATTGGCTTTTTCGTCAACCTCAATGCCCAGTTCCTCCAAGCCTTCCAGGCACGAGAACCGCATTTCGGGGGATTTTTCACCAATGCCGGCGGTGAACACAATAACGTCTAAGCCACCCAATTCCGCCATGTAGGCGCCCAGGTAGCGCTTCACACGGTGGACGTACACGTCCCAGCAGCGCTGGCCGACGGGATCGTGGGCGGCCATCAGATCGTCCAAGTCGCGCATGTCGGAGGAGCCAATCATAGCTTTCACACCGGATTCGCGGTTAAACATGGTGTCCATCTCGTCCACGGTGTAGCCGCCCTGGCGCATCAAGTGGAAGACCACGGAAGCATCAATGTCGCCGCAGCGCGTCCCCATCACAAGGCCCTCCAGTGGGGTGAGGCCCATAGACGTATCGATGGGTTTACCGCCGCGAATAGCGGAGGCGGAGGCACCATTACCAAGGTGGAAAATAATCTGACGGAGGGTCGCCGGATCACGGTCCAAAAGGCGCGGAACCTGCTGGGATACATACTGGTGGCTGGTGCCGTGGGCACCGTAGCGGCGCACCGCATACTTTTCGGCGATATCCTGCGGAATGGGGTAGATGCGGGAAGCGTCGGGCAGGTCTGCGAAAAAGGCAGTATCAAAAACAGCGACGTGGGGAATATCGGGGAGGAGGTCGCGGGCTACCTTCATACCCAGCACGTGCGCCGGGTTGTGAAGGGGCGCCAGCGGGGAGAGGCTGGCGATCTGCTCAATGACGGTGTCGTCAATTTTAACGGGCTCGCGGAAGAGGTTACCGCCCTGCACCACGCGGTGTCCTACTGCCACAACGTCCTGTTCGTCGAGGTTGAGGCCTACTTCGTTGAAGAGGTCAATGACGAGTTGCAGGCCGACCGCGTGGTCGGGAATTTCTGCCTGGTGTTCAATTTTTTCCCCATCGTGTTTGATGGAGTACTTGCCCTGCTGCAGACCGATCTGGTCGACCATACCGGAGGCAACAACGGCGTCTTTCCCCTCCAACGCCGGATTAATGAGCTGGTACTTAATGGAGGAAGAACCAGAGTTAATAACAAATACAGTGCTCACGTATGGCTCCTAGATATTTTGGGCTTGGACGGCAGTAACGGCAACAGTATTCACAATATCGTCGACAAGTGCGCCGCGGGACAAATCATTAATGGGTTTCTTAAGGCCCTGCAGAATGGGGCCGACGGCAACGGCGCCGGCGGTACGCTGCACTGCCTTGTAGGTGTTGTTGCCGGTGTTGAGGTCGGGGAAGACGAGCACGGTGGCGCGGCCAGCAACGGGAGAATCGGGGGCTTTAGCGGCAGCCACAGTAGCGTCCACGGCAGCATCGAACTGGATGGGGCCATCTATGGGGTAAGCCATGCCGTTTTCCTTTGCCAGGGTAACAGCGTCGCGAACTTTATCGACGGCGGCACCGGAACCGGAAGTACCAGTGGAGTAAGAGAGGAGAGCAACGCGCGGCTCCACCCCGAACTGGCTGGCGGTCTCCGCGGAGGAGACGGCAATGTCAGCAAGCTGGGTGGGGTTGGGGTCAATATTGACGGCGCAGTCCCCGAAAGCCAGCACGTGATCTTGGAGGCACATGAGGAAGATGGAGGAGACGGTAGAGACACCCGGCTTCGTCTTAATGATTTCAAAACTGGGGCGGATGGTGTGAGCGGTGGTGTGTGCCGCGCCGGAAACCATGCCGTCAGCTTTACCAAGGTGCACCATCATGGTGGCGAAGTAGCTGATGTCCTGTAGTTTCTGACGGGCATCGTCCATGCTGATGCCCTTGTGCTTGCGCAGTTCGTAGTAGGTTTCCACGAACTCGTCGAGGCCCTCATAATGCGTTGGGTCCAGGAGGGTAGCGGCGGAGAGGTCCAGGCCAAGCTGCTGGGCGCGGGTGCGGATAGTGTCCGGATCGCCCAGGATAGTGAGGTCTGCGAAGCCCTCGCGAAGAATGATATGGGCTGCTTTCAGAATGCGATCATCGTCGCCTTCTGGGAGCACAATGTGTTTCTTGTTGGCCTTGGCTCGTTCTAGCAGCTGGTACTGGAACATGTGGGGGGTGACGGCAGTGGGGGCCGGAAGTTCCAGAAGAGCGTCTGTAGAGAAGTCCGCGGCGGTAAAGACGGGAAGCTCGAGAGCATCGGCAAGAGCAGCGTTAGTAGAGGCAGCGTTAGCAGAAGCAGTGTCATCGGCAGAGGCAGCGTCAATAATGAGGGCTGCTGGGGCGTGATGGTTGTCGCGGAGGTACTGGACGGTAGCGCGGCAGACGGATTGGAAAGTGGCGGCGTCCTGGCCGTTAAAGCTCTCCACAAGAAGCAGGTGTGCACCCAGGTTCATGGCGATGGTGGCGTTAAGGTCGCATTCGCCTGCCATGTTTGCGGAGTAGTCACTGCCAAGAATGAGGACAATATCGCAGGTGTCTTGGACGGCGGCGAAGCGGGCAATGATAGTGCTGAGGGCGGCGTTGCGGTCTGTGACCGCGGTGAGGTAGTCAACGCCCGTACAGTCGTCGTAGCTGAGACTGGTGTTACTCTCGTCCACAAGCATGTGCAGGAAAACGTCTGTGCTGGTGGAGGCGAGGGGGTTGAGGGGGCGGAAGATACCAACGGTGTATCCGGCGTCTTTCAGACTGTGGAGGAGGTTCTTTGTGATGGTGTAGGTGTCGGTATGGGTGGCCGATGCCATGATGTAGAAGGGTGTGTGTTTCCGCTTCATAAAAGTCATCGATTCCTTATGTTTCGTCACGTGCGCGGAAGCGCCAGGGTTGTGGCGGCTGCGCTCATGGCAATTGTGTCCATAAATTAGTGTGAGCTCGGATAGTACAGAACTCCAGGCTGCGCCCTTACGCCCCATTGTAGTGACCAAAATTACATCCAGACGAATTTTCTTAGGGTGTACTGCGTCTCAATATCTCGCTAGAAAACTCTTAATATTTTCCAGGAGAGCTGCGACAATGAGGGTATGGCTACGCACAACTCGGAAACATCCCCCACAAAAACCTCCCCCGCGGAACACTCTCCCACAAAAACATCCTCGGCTACCACCCAGTGGAATTTCCTCACCGATATGGATGGAGTCCTTATTCAAGAGGACAAGCCCATTGACGGTGCCAAAGATTTCCTACAAGAACTCAAAGACAGCGGCACCCACTATATGGTGCTTACCAATAACTCTATTTTTACGCCCCGCGATTTAGCGGCCCGCCTGCGCCTATCCGGCATTGATATTCCCGCCGACCATATTTGGACATCGGCGCTGGCCACCGCCGCATTCCTAGACGAGCAAAACCCACACGGAACCGCCTACGTGGTGGGAGAAACTGGCCTCACAACCGCTATCCACGAGGCCGGCTATATTCTCACCGATACCGACCCAGACTATGTGGTGCTGGGGGAAACTCGTACCTATAGTTTTGAAGCTATCACGAAGGCCATCAACCTCATTTTGAAAGGCGCCAAGTTTATCTGCACAAACCCGGATAACACGGGCCCTTGCCCGGAGGGTGTCCTGCCTGCAACAGGGTCGGTGGCGTCCCTCATTATGACGTCAACAGGGAAAGAACCCTACTACATTGGGAAGCCAAACCCGATGATGATGCGTTCCGCGCTCCGCGCTATGCATGCGCACTCGGAGGAAACCATTATGATTGGCGACCGCATGGACACGGATGTGAAGTCTGGTCTGGAGGCCGGCATGCACACGTTCCTGGTGCTCTCCGGTATTTCCACGGTGAAAATAGCACGCCAATGGCCGTACCGCCCCAGCCGCATTATTGACTCAGTGGGTTCCCTTGTGGGACATATTGACGATCCCCTAAGCGTGCCAAACTCTAAACAAGTTACGAAGAAGAGCTAGACCCGGCAGAACGAGACTGCGACGAAAGAGACTGGGAAGAATTCAGCTGGGAAAGGCAGGAATTGTCCCACACGTGAATGAAATTCTGCGGTAGTTCCTCAATAAGGCCAGTATTTTCAGTGACCACAATAGTGTTGCGGCGCTTCGCCACATTCTCCAACACCATTGTGCGCACCAGCGAGGCGGAGTCGCTGTCTGAGTCAACGGTGTGGAAGTAACTTTGTGCGGTGTAGGGCAGGGCTCTATCCTCCCGCGCGCCCGTAATTTTTCCACCTAGCACAACTGTGCAGTGTGCGGTCCAGTAGAAACCCGGTTCGGTAGTTTCTTGCGCGCACCCGTCCGCGTCAAGAAAATCGGTGGCGTGGCGGCGGCGCCACACCCAGGGACGGTGTTTCGCAATTTTCCCGAGGATACTATCGGCCCTGCTGCGATCGCTTTGCCACCAGTGTTTATCCTGGCCAGAGTAGATGGATTCGCCATCAATAATGAGGTCGGCTTCGGTTGTTTTGAGGGCGGGCCAGACGCGCCCAAATCCGGGAATGAGTTCCAGTTGGGACACTTCATCTTCGGAGAGCCAGGCGAGTTCTTTGGATTCTTCGTCAGCTTGGAAGTCTACGGGCGCGTTGAGGTCCGCCACAACGGTAGTGTAGGTCCATAGACCGCTCGTTGTGTCCACGCGTTCAAAGTAGTGGTCGCCGCTGCGGGAGATGCGGTCCCCCAGGGGATCGAAGTCGCGGGTGAGGCGTTTCACAAACCGCATTCCGGCGGTGGGGGCGGACCAGCGGGCACGGGCGGGGTTGAGGGCGATGTGGGTTTCTTCGTGGACTTCGCGGAGGGCTCCTTCTATGGGGCTTTCGTGGGAGTCTATTGCTCCCCCGGGGAGTCCCCAGGTGCCGCCGGCATTGGTCCATTCGGCTCGATGTTGCATAAGGATGAGGGGAGTACCGTCTGCGGCGGGGGCGCGGAGGAGAAGTCCTGCTGCACCGAATACGCCCCAGCAGTGTTCGTCTTGGGGCCCAATACACATTCCATCGCCATCATGATCCACGGTGCCCATTTTACTGGTGAAGAGGTGTGTGGGCACTTTTTTAGAGGGGTGACCGTGGGAAGTGTGGCCTAAATTACCAGCGACCCCCACCGGAGCGCGTGCGTGGGGGTCGCTGATATCTTGTGACGAACGAGGAGGAGTATCTGCCCTTACTCCATCTCGCAATAATTATCTTAGGGTAGGCTAACCTTGTGGTGCAAGTTTTTCGGTACACTTTTTACAAAATAGTTTTCTTGCCCCGTTCTGTAGAATAGAAGCCACACTAAATGACACTCTGACCTCGACTGTAGAAGAAGTAATTATGACCCGACCCCTCCGCGTCGCCATCATCGGCTCTGGCCCAGCAGGTATCTACGCCTCGGACTGCCTTATGAAATCCGCCGCCGCCCAAGACCCCGGCGTCAGCATCGATATCCTCGAACGCATGCCCGCCCCCTTCGGCCTCATCCGCTACGGCGTAGCACCCGACCACCCCCGCATTAAAGGCATCATCGCCAACCTGCACAAAGTACTCAACAAACAACAAGTACGCTTCTTCGGCAACGTCGAATTCGGAACCGACGTCACCCTCGACAACCTCCTCCAGTACTACGACGCCGTCATCTTCGCCACCGGCGCAAAAGCCGACCGCGCCCTCAACATTCCCGGCATTGACCTAGACGGATCCTACGGCGCCGCCGAATTCGTCGCCTGGTACGACGGCCAACCCGAATTCCCCCGCCAGTGGCCCCTCGACTCCGAAAAAGTAGCCGTTATCGGCGTCGGCAACGTCTCCCTGGACGTCTCCCGCATCCTCGCGAAAACCGCCGACGAACTCCACGTCACCGAAATCCCCGACAACGTCTACGAGTGCCTTAAAGCCTCCAAGGTAAAAGAAGTTCACGTTTTCGGCCGCCGCGGCCCCGCCCAAGCCAAATACACCCCCGTTGAACTGCGCGAACTGGACCACTCACCAAACGTCCAAGTTCTTGTTAACCCCGAAGATATTGACTACGACAAGGCCTCCGAAGAAGCCCGGCGCGCCGCTAAAGCCACCGACATGGTGTGCACCACGCTGGAAAACTACGCCATGCGCGACGAGGACCCCAACCCGGATATCTGCAAAATCTATATCCACCTCTTTGAATCCCCCGTCGAAATCCTGGGCAAAGACGGCAAAGTGGCCGGTATCCGCACCGAACGTACCCAGCTCAACGGCAAGGGCGGTGTTACCGGTACCGGAAAGACCACCGACTGGGAGGTCGGCCAGGTCTACCGCGCCGTCGGTTACCTCTCCTCCGAACTGCCCGGTATTCCCTTCAACCACACCCTCGGCACCATTGAAAACGTGGCCGGACGTGTCGTTGACCAGGCCGGCGACCATATTGCCCCGCTGTACACCACCGGTTGGGTAAAGCGTGGCCCCGTCGGACTTATTGGCAACACTAAATCTGACGCCAACGAAACCATCCAGAACCTCCTGGAGGACTGGGCGGCAGGCAAACTCAACCAGCCAGCACACCCGTCACCAGAAGAAGCCCGTACTTGGCTGGATAACCTGCCGAAGAAAATTACTGACTGGACCGGCTGGTACCGCCTAGACGTTCACGAGAAGAAACGCGGCGCGCAGGAAGGACGCGAGCGGAAGAAGATCGTGGAATGGGACGACATGGTGAACGCCTCCCACGACACAAGCGTGGACGAAGAAGCCGAAGCGGACCGAAAAGCACGCGGAGGCTGCTAAAACATAAATAGAAGACCTCACCTGATCACCGGTAAAGGAGCATAAAAATGACCACTGCTGTTGTTGTTCTTATTGATGGTTTTGAGGAGATTGAAGCCCTTGCCACGGTAGACATTCTGCGCCGCGGCGGAGTGGACGTGACCACCGCTTCCCTCACCGAATCCCGGACGGTGACGGGTAGCCATGCCATTCCCGTCCAGGCAGACGCCATGTTCGCCGATGTGGATGCGCAGGGTGCGGATGTGCTTGTTGTTCCGGGCGGCACCACTGCTTTCAACGACCACGAGGGGTTGAAGAAAGAAATTGTGGCCCGCGCTAAGAGCGACAAGTATGTGGCCTCTATCTGCGCCGCCCCCATGGTGTTGGGTGGGCTTGGCCTCCTGAAGGGCAAGAATGCCACCTGCTACCCCGGTTTTGAAAAGTACTGCGACGGCGCCACCATGCTGGATGTTCCAGCGGTTGTGGATGGGAAGATCATCACCGGGCATGGGCCTGGTTGGGCGCTAGAATTTGCTCTCACTATTCTGGCCGAGGTTGTTTCCGCACAGACTGCTGAGGATGTACGCGCCGGGCTGCTACTGGACTAGCGGTTACTGAGCTAGCCTGAGCTGGCTTACCACACTAAAGGACTGCTAGAGAGCTCTAGAAGATGCTGCGTCGTCCTTGGAGGGCGCGGCCTAGTGTGAGCTCGTCCGCAAATTCAATATCGCCACCCATGGAGAGGCCAGTGGCCAGGCGGCTCACCGTAAGATTGGGGAAATCCTTGAGAATACGGGCCAGGTAGCTGGCGGTCGCTTCGCCGACGGTATTGGGGTTGGTGGCTAGGATGACCTCACTGATGTGAATATCAGTGGGGTCTCCTTTATAGTCCTCCACGGGTTGGGCGATGCGGGTGAGCAGATTCCGGATGTTGAGTTGGTCTGGGCCAATACCTTTCAGTGGGTCCAGTGCCCCACCGAGCACGTGGTAGCGGCCGTGAAATTCGCGGGTGCGTTCAATGGCTTGTACGTCTTTGGATTCCTCCACCACGCAGATGACGTCGAGGTCTCGTTTGGGGTCGGAGCAGATGCTGCATGTGTCGGTTTCGGAGACGTTTCCGCAAATGTGGCAGTAGGTGACGCCGTCGCGGAGTGCGGCAACAGCGTTTGCGAGGCGGTCAATTGTATCGGGTTCCTGGTTGAGGAGGTGGAAGGCGATACGCTGAGCACCTTTGGGGCCTACTCCGGGGAGGCGTCCGAGCTCGTCAATGAGGTTTTGGACGGGTCCTTCATACACTTAGTTATCATCATCCTCTATGAGTGTGGCGCCCAACGTTTCTTGCAGATGTTCGATAGCAATATCGGCGGCACTGCGGTGGTCAAGATTCTTTTGTGTGGGGTCGGCAGCATCAGCCAACATCTGGTTAATGCAGGGCCACTGTTGGCAGGGCCACCATCGCTCGAGGTCGCATCACCAGTGGGGTCGGCAGGTGTTGCACTAGCAGGTGACGTTCCACCATGTGAAACGCCGCCAGTCGGCGACGCCTTAGCATGCGCCCTCGCAGACTGTAGCCGTTCAGCATAAGACTGTGCAGAAGTGGATTGTGCAGTATGGGACTGTGCAGAAGCAGACTGTGCAGCTGGGTCATGCGTGGTAGAGGTGCCTGCACTGCGGGCGGCATCTTGTGCAGTGAGGCACCGAACATGCACCTGTACACCCAGCGTGTGGGCAATAGCGTCCGTCAACAATGCAATATGCCGGGGTTCGTTAATGCGGGAGACGAGGGGGCCGGACGTGTGGCTAATGGATAGTTGGGCAGTATCCGGCTGGTAGTCCACCACACGGGCGGTAGCGAGCATAACGTCCAGTGTGCGGGACTGTGCACGAACTGCATTACGGATAGCCACCCACTGGTTGGAGAAAGTTTCCGCGGTCAGATCGCTTGCAGCAGAACTGTTTTCCGAAGATTCAACCGTCTGTGTAGACGGAGTGGACTGTGCAGTCGAGGCAGACTGTGCAGACTGCCCAGCTGAGGCAGCCTGTGCGGCCGGAACAGCTTGTGCAGACGCAGCGGCCTGAACGGGCTGAGATTCTTGCGACGCTTCCTTTTTAGCCTTCTTCTCCGCCATAACAGCACGAATACGGGCTGTTCCCTCCGTAGCGTTACGGGCGGCCTCCTCACGGGAAATGTGTGGGGCGGAAGAAACGGGAGGTTCCATTGCCGCATTCTGATGAGCAGGCGTATTCAGAGAAATATTGGACCCTACACCGCGTTCCAGCTGCTCCACGCGCTGCAATAGTGCTTCGTAGGAATCGTCGGTGGCGGGTAGCAGCATGCGTGCCGACATAATTTCTAGCAGTAAGCGCGGTGATGTTGCTCCCCGCATATCTTTCAGCCCCGTGCTCAAAACATCAGCGAAGCGTGTGGCGGTGGCAGGGCCCAATTCCTTGGCCTGAGCTATCATGCGCTCCATCTGGTCGTCGGGGGCGTCCACCAGGCCCGTATCTGCCGCATCTTTTACCGACTGCAGCATAATGAGGTCGCGGAAACGGTCGAGGAGGTCGCTGGTGAACCGGCGTGGATCATGTCCGGCGGCAATAACCCGCTCAATAGTGCCGAACATGCCGGAGCGATCCGCCGCAGCCAGGGCGTTAACCGCATCATCGATAAGAGCAACGTCAGTGGCACCCAGGAGAGCGAGGGCACTCTGGTAGGTGATGCCGTCCTCGCCAGAACCCGCCATAAGCTGGTCCAGTACGGAAAGAGCGTCACGAGGGGAACCACCACCGGCGCGAATAACCAGCGGGTAGACTGCCGGGTCCACCTTGACACCCTCCTGCTCACAAATGCGTTCCAGCAGTCCACGCATAGCGTTAGGGGCGAGGAGACGGAACGGGTAGTGGTGGGTACGGGACTTAATGGTGGGGAGAACTTTCTCCGGCTCCGTCGTTGCAAAAATGAAAATGAGATGCTCGGGTGGCTCCTCCACAATCTTCAACAGGGCGTTGAAGCCGGCGGAGGTGACCATGTGGGCCTCGTCAATAATGAAAACCCGGTAGCGGGATTCGGCGGGCGCATAGAAGGCACGGTCGCGCAGTTCACGGGCATCGTCCACACCACCGTGGGAGGCCGCGTCCAGTTCGGTGACGTCGAGGTTACCGGGGCCACCGGGGGCGAGCGCCAAGCACGACGCGCACTTGCCGCAGGGGGTGCTGGTGGGGCCCTCGGCACAGTTCAGGGAACGGGCGAGGATACGCGCGGAGGACGTTTTGCCGGTACCGCGCGGACCGGAGAATAAATAGGCATGGTTAATGTGGCCGCTGTCTAATGCTTGCATCAGCGGCTCGGTTACATGCTCCTGCCCAACTACTTCAGCGAAAGTAGCGGGACGGTACTTATGGTAAAGCGCCACGCTTTAGAGCCTACCCGGACAGTGCGACAAACACAGCTCAGCAAGCCTGCCACCCCAAACGTGGGTTATGTGCAGACAGTCTCCTCCTTATGGGCATGCGCAGAATTCGCCGCACTTGGCGGTATTCACCACTTTTTTAAAAATTTTTTTATTACTTGTAAAAACATCGTAACTGCAGGTAAAAGAGCATTTTTTGATCAATAAAAGAGCATTTCTGACACAAGTAGCTCCCCCACGGGGGAACCTTATCCCCCATACTTGTCCGTGCTTCCCGCACTGCGCTTTACCGCGTTCTCCACTCTCCACGGGAAGCTACCGTAAGAGCCCACCTTAGGAGTAAAAGCATGGTTTATTCAGAATTCGGTGGCGACCACTACAACGCCCAACCCTCTACGCCCTTTACACCCTCTATCCCTCCGAAGCGCATCACCACCACAGAACTTCCTATCGTCGATCCGGACCCGGGCGAACGCCCATTTCTTCTGTCCGATGACGCAACTACCCCCCTCCTCCGCAGTCTTTTGAAAGCGCCTTCCCACCTGCCTATAAGGAGCCGACGACACCATCACCGTCCTTTAGTGATCCCTACCTAGGTTTCCGCGATCCTGCCTACTCTCCCACTCCTCCCGTCTATTCCCCCGACAACACTGCCCTATCCGGCCAGACTGCCACCCACGTTAACAACGCTCCTACACCATCTACACCCTCTCCATCCACACTGTCCGCTATCGACACTGTGCAGAATGTTCCCACCGCGAAGGCCGTCCCGCAGAGTGGCTGGCGGAAGTTTATTTATAAAGCCAGCCGCGGCACCATCAACCCCGGACTATCCACTGAAGAAAAAGAAGTAGAGGCGTTAAAGGAACGCGTCCGCCAAAACGTTCGTGGCGACTACCGCATTGCGTGTTTGTCACTCAAAGGCGGGGTGGGGAAAACCACCACCACTGTTGGACTGGGATCCACTTTCGCGTCCCTACGCGGGGACCGCATTATCGCCATTGACGCCAACCCGGACTTAGGTACCCTCGCACAACGCGTACCCCAGCAGACGAATTCCACTGTGCGGGACCTCCTCGAAGACCCCTCCATTCACCGCTACTCGGACGTACGAGCCCACACGTCACAGGCTCTCTCCCGTCTGGAAGTATTGGCCTCAGAATCCGATCCGGCCATTAGTGAAGCCTTCTCCGAAAAGGACTACCGCCGCACTATCGACATTCTGCAGTCCTTCTACAACATCATTCTTACAGACTGCGGTACTGGCCTTATGCACGATGCCATGCACGGCGTCCTCGACCTAGCAGATTCGCTTGTGCTGGTCTCCTCCCCCGCTATTGATGGTGCCCGAAGTGCCTGGTCCACCCTCAACTGGCTGGACGCGCACGGCTACCAACACCTTGTGAAACGCACTGTGGTAGCCATCTGTTCCAGCCGCGCCGGCTCCGCCAGTATCGACATGGACCAACTCCAGGCCACCTTTAACCAGCGCTGCGCCGCCGTCCACCTTATCCCCTTCGATGAGCACCTTGCGGAAGGCTCCGAAGTGGATATGGACAAAATGGGCAAGGCTACCCGCCGCGCTTTTATTGAACTTGCCGCTTCCGTGGCGGACGGGTTTTCGCAGACTCTCGTCCCAACCAGTGTGAAACGGCCAGAGAAGCATCATGTAGAGTAACCGCCACTAACCATGCACCCTTCCAGGTGGAAACCGCATGATGTGAGGAAAGCCCCGGTCTGTTTTGGAGAGCATGACCGGGGCTTTCTGTATGTATTTCTCTATACCATCACCACGTGTAATGACTACATGTCATTGGTGAAATGGTGGCGGATTACGCAGCTAGTGCCTTCTCAAGAGCAGCTTTCAGCACGCATGTAGCAACACCATCCATGGCGACGGTAATCTCCTCCAACGGGGGAAGAGACGGGGCCAGGCGAATGTTGGTCTCCTTCGGATCCTCACCCTTGGGGTAGGCGGAACCAGCATTGGTGAGCTTAATACCAGCCTCGGCGGCGAGAGCAACCACGCGCTTCGCGGTACCCGGAACAACATCAAGAGAGATGAAGTAGCCGCCCTTCGGCTCAGTCCAGGTAGCCACGTCGTACTCGCCCAGGCGCTCAGCCAGGATCTTCTCCACGGCCGCAAACTTGGGGGCAAGAATGTCCTTGTGCTTCAGCATGTGGGCTTTGACACCATCTGCATTGCCGAAGAAACGAACATGCGCCAGCTGGCTAATCTTGTTCGGGCCGATAGTGGCAATACCCAGGTACTTCTTGTACCAGTCCAGGTTGGTGGAGGAAGTGTTAAGGAAGCTAACACCAGCACCGGCGAAAGTGATCTTAGAAGAAGACGTCAGCTGGAAAACACGATCCGGGTGGCCCGCATCGGCAGCCATCTTGACGATGGGCAGAATCTCGGGGAATTCATCGGTGAGCGTGTGAATACCGTAAGCGTTATCCCACATGATGGTGAAATCAGAGGCGGCAGTAGGCATAGAAACAAGCTTCTCGGCAACCTCCCGGGAGGTAACAGTACCGTCCGGATTGGCGAATACTGGCACCAGCCACATGCCCTTAATAGAGGGATCATTGGCGACGAGGTCAGCGATAGCGTCAGCGTCGGGGCCGTCCTCGTTCATGGGAACCTGGATCATCTCAAAACCCAGTGTTTCCGTGATGGAGAAGTGGCGGTCATAGCCGGGGACGGGGCAGAGCCACTTTAAGGTGTTTTCTTTTACCCATGGTTGGGGGCTGGAGGGGAGGCCGTGCAGCATGGCGAATGTGAGCACGTAGTGCATAATCTCCAGGCTGGCATTATTTTCGGCAATGATCTCCTCGACAGGTACCCCAAGAATGTCGGCCCAGATAGTACGAATGGATTTCAGGCCAGCCAAGTTCCCATAGTTGCGGGCATCGGTACCGTCTACATCCGTGGTTGAGCCTTCACCGAGCAGCGAAAGGAGACCATTGGAGAGGTCGAGTTGCTGGGCGGAAGGCTTACCGCGAGTGAGATCCAGTGAAAGATTTTTACCCTTGAAGTCTTCGTAGCGGGTGTTGATCTCGTGGGAGAGAGCTTCCAGCTCTTCGCGGCTCATCGTCGACAGTGACATGAGAAGCCTTTCTAAAATTGGCATAAAAAAAGCGGGCGCCGCGCACCCGCCAGAGCCCGCTGACCCTTGCTGCCTTCCGGCCCTGGGGGGATTCACAGGATGGACGCCGCGCGGTGCCCACACAACAGTTTAGCGGTTCTTATCATTCAGGGAAACTCTACGTATCCTCCCCACCACTACTGTCCTCCATTAGCTGAGGGGATTCCGCAGGAGCCAGTCCCGCACCTGTGCGGCAGTACGACCCTTCGCCAATTCCGACTGCAATGTCATACCGGCACCACCCGCCCGTTTTGCCAGGCGTTTTCCTTGCTTGTCCCGCATCAGTGGTACATGCCGGTAGGTGACGGGTGGCAACCCTAATAAGTGCGCCAGATAGGCTTGCCGCGGGGCTGACGAGAGAAGATCCTCACCCCGCACCACCTGGTCTACCCCCTGGGCGGCATCATCAACGACCACCGCCAAGTTGTAGGCCCACATGCCGTCACCGCGACGCAACACAACATCATCCACCACACCGGTATAGGGTTGCGGATGTCCCGGCCGTGCCCCCTCCACCGCGCACTCTTCCGGAACTGTCCACTCCGTTACCTGCGCGCGCAGACGTAAAGCGGGCTGACGGAAATTCGCTGCGGCGGCAAGTTCTGCGCGTTTAGCGGCACGCTGTTCTTCGGTGAGGTTGCGGCAGGTACCCGGGTAGGATCCCGGCGGGGAATGCGGGGCGCGGGGTGCCTCCAGGATTTCCCGGCGCGAACAGTAACATTCGTACACCAGCCCTTGAGCGGCGAGCTTATCCACGGCAGCCTGGTAGGCGGCATGGCGGCGGGACTGCCACATAATGTCGCCATCCCACTCAATTCCGAGGGCGGCCAGGTCGGCTAGTTGACGTTCGGCAATGTCACGGGAGCAGCGTTGTTCGTCGAGGTCCTCTACACGCATGCGGAAACTGCGCCCGGTGCTGCGGGCGGCAGTGTAGGCCAGTAGTGCGGTGCGTAGGTTTCCCAGGTGGAGGTCTCCCGAGGGTGTGGGGGCGAAACGTCCAGCTCCCATAAAGTTGACCATAGGGTGGAGTTTAGCGCGAGGACGCAGAAGCAGAGTCCGCAGTGTCAGCAGCATCTACAGCGTCAGCAGAGTCTGCAGTGTCAGCAGGCTGGTCCGTATTCACCATTTTCCGTCGCATAACGTGGGCAACTATAGAGGAAAGCAGAACAGACCCCACACCGGCTACCGGCCAGATAACCCATGTTGTGTTCCAGTCGTCAGTTGTGAAACTGATGAGGAGATACAGGAACACCATGAGCATCCAGTAAATACTCATGATGGGTTCCAGCCGGGTTGTCACCATCTTGTCCTCCGGGCTGCGCTTACCATCTTGGAGAACCGAGTGGAAAGAATCGTTAATAATACTGTTGCGGGTCAGGAGAAAAACGGAAATACTCGCCACGGCGAAGCCCAAGGCCACGAAACTTCCAGCATCAATCTTGGTGCTGTTAGCCAGTAGGTCCGTAAGGGCGAAAAGGACGATGGCGGCAATAAGGAGTACCGCCGACGTCACAAGGTTAGTGGTGTAGGAGGTTTGGAAGGCGTCGCGACGCTGTTTCGCCATACCACCCACCCCGTAGGCGGTGTCGAAGGGCTCCTTTTCTATCCACTCCCACTTTTTCGTGCGGTTGTGGTTGATGATGAAAAGAGAAACACCAATTGCTACCAGGACGGCGGCGAGGGCGAACCCCAGGGGGCCACGGGTGCTTTCCGAGAGGCCACTCCATGTGCAGAAGAAGATGAGGACGACAATGGCCAGGGAGCATAGCATGCAGCCGATGGCCATGGGGAGGGCGGAGTTTTCTTTCGCAGCGAGGAATGCGTTTGCGCCCTCGAGTGAGAGTTGCCGGTGGGTACTGTGGGTAAGGCTGGGGAAGGAATCCCCCGCGTCGGTGGGGGGAAGTTCCTCCATGTCGTCGCGAAGGAGATAGTCAGTACTGACCCCCAGAAGATTACTGAGGGCAATAATATGGCTAATTTCGGGGGAACTTTGGGAGGTTTCCCATGCGGAGACAGTTTGGCGACTGACACCAATCTTTTGTGCTAATTCTTCCTGGGACCAGTCGCGTTGCTTACGCAGTTGGATAATCTTGTCAGCCAAAATCATGTCAACTACCTCCGCTACTTCACGGGAGCGGAGGAGGTGGGAAGAACCTTCTCCACGGAGGGAGTTGTGGGGTCCGGAAGATTATTTTGGTTCTTCCGCCAGGGAATATAGATGGCAAGGAAAATAACGGCAATAACGATGAGCGTTGTCATCATGGCCGCAAAAATCTTGTTGATATTCCGAGCGCGCTGCTTATTTTCTTCCTCAATAGAAGCAATTTCTTCGGGAGATTGTGGCGTGTCTTGGTCGTGTACCTCTTCGCTGTGCAACTCTTCGTGGCTATGCACTTTTTCACTGCGTTCTTTAGTCTGGTCACTCACGTCATCATTATTATGCGTTTTACCGTGGCTATGTGTTTTATCGTGGTCATGCACTTTATCATGTGCTTTGTCGTGTGATTTGTCGTGTGCGTGACCATGTTTTCTGTCGTGGACGTGCAGGTGAGTGGGCGTCTCGTCAGCTATCTCATCAGCTTCTTGAGCGGCCTCAAACTCGGGGGTTGAAGGAGCTATGGGAGCTTGAGAAGTGTCTTCTTCATCGGCAGGATCGGGGGTAAGATTCTCGTCCATTATGGGGCCTTCCCTAGGTCTATGGTGCACGCGTAGGTAACGACAGACCGCGTTGATATGTATGCCCCATGCTACCTGTCCTCTTCCTTAACGTCAGAACAATGGGGAGAGAGGTTGCGACAAAAGTGTAGGAAGGCTCCTCAGTTTTACTGTGATTTATTAGACACCTGTAAAGGGCCTTCTCAATAGTGTCTTTAACTAAGGGTAGGCTATACTGTTCATGCAATCGTCAGTATAGGTTTTGCCGTACTATTACGCCCGGCACTACTGCCAACCTCGCTGAAAGAACTGCTTATGCCCAATAACGTCTGCCTACTCTCCGACCTCACACCCGGAGACAGTGCCATCATCACTTCTATCTCTGAAGAAGCCCCCGATGCCGTCCGCAGACGCCTCAACGATCTCGGCTTCGCCCCCGGCACTCCCATTACCATGACGCGCCGCGCCCCCATGGGCGACCCCAGCATGTTCCGCCTCCGCGACTACAACATCTGCCTGCGAAAAAGCGAAGCCCAACAACTCCACGTCACCACCCCAACCAGCCCCTAATCACTAACATCCTGTTGACGGTACAACTCCACAAAGAATGAAGAATGAGGAATCATGGCCAGCTGCCACAATCCTGATGCCTGCGCACATACAAAACTCCACGGGAAAAAAGGGGGTAGTGTAGCCCTCGCCGAACGGGATAACGACGCTACCGCCACCCCCACCACCCGTATCGTCCTCATTGGCTCCCCTAACGCCGGCAAAACCTCCGTCTTCAACAAACTCACTGGCCTCAACGCCAAAACCGGTAACTACCCCGGAATCACCGTCACCCACACAGAGGGACACGTTAGCCCCAACGTTATTCTGGAAGACCTCCCCGGCACCTACTCCCTGGACCCCATCAGCCCCGATGAAAAAGTCGTCACCGACCTCCTCGCCGGCAACCTCGCAGGGGTTCCCTCCCCCCAGGCGATCCTCATAGTCGTCGACTCCACCACCCTGCACCGCTCCCTCAACCTCGTCGCCCAGGCACTCTCCCTAGGACTACCTGCCGCCCTCGTCCTCACCATGACGGACGAACTGGACAAGCTCGGCGGCAGTATCGACATTGACGCCCTCTCCGCCGGGCTCGGAATACCCGTTGTGGGCGTTATTGGCAACCGCAAAAAAGGCTTCACAGAACTGCGGAAACTCGTAGAAGACCCCACTTCCTGGCCCACCCCCATTGTTGCCCCACCCGCCGAACCCGGACCCGAGCGTGAATCCTGGACACACTCCATGCTCGCCCTCTCGCACTATGAGGCACCCCAGGAAAACACCACTACCAGCAAAGTAGATAAGGTACTTCTGCACCCCGTCTTCGGTACCTTGTTCTTCTTCCTCATCATGTTCCTCTTCTTCCAGGTGATCTTCACCGTGGCAGCCCCCTTCCAGGGCTGGATAGAGGACTTCTTCGCCTGGCTCGGTGACCTCAGTGCCGACCACATCACCAACCCACTGTTGGCCAGCTTCGTTAACAATGCCCTCATCGGCGGTGTTGGCGGCGTCCTCGTGTTCGTCCCCCAAATCCTGCTCCTCTTCCTCCTTATCAGCCTGATGGACAACATCGGCTACATGTCCCGCGCCGCCTACCTCATGGACCGTGTCATGGCCAGCGCCGGCCTGGAAGGACGCGCCTTCGTCGCCCTCCTCTCCAGTGTTGCCTGCGCCGTACCTGGCATTATGGCCACCCGCACCATGCCCTCCTCCAAAGACCGCATAGCCACCATCATGGCTGCCCCCCTCATGACATGCTCCGCCCGCCTCCCCGTCTACCTCCTCCTAGTAGGAATGCTGGTAGACCCCAATAAACACGCGGGCCCCTTCTCCATCCAGGGCATCGTCCTCTTCGGTCTCTATGTTCTTGGTGGCGCCAGCGCCATGCTAGCCGCCTGGGTTTTCAAACACACCAACCTGAAAAGCGAACACGTCCCCTTCTACATGGAGATGCCACCCTACCGCCTCCCCACCGGCAAAACTGTTCTCTCCGACATGTGGAAATCCACCAAGATATTCCTCAGCAAAGTCGGCCGCATTATCCTCGTCTCCACCATTATTGTCTGGGGACTAATGAACTTCCCCTCCCAGCAAAAAGTTATCGACGAACAACACCTAGATGACGTACAGGCCGTCGAATACACCACCGACCACTCCGTTGCCGCCAGCATCGGCAAGGCTGTAGAACCCATCTTTAGCCCCCTCGGATTCGACTGGCGCATCACCATCGGCCTCATTGGCTCCTTGGCGGCCCGTGAAGTATTCGTAGCCACCATGGGGCAAACAGCCGCCGCACAAGACCCCGACAACCCCACGGACGCGCTACAAAAAATGACCTTCACAGAAGGCCCCCACAAGGGTGAAAAAGTGTTCACCACACCCACAATTGTGGCGCTCCTTATCTTCTTCGCCTACGCCCTACAGTGCATGTCCACAGTGGGCGCTATCAGATCCGAAACAAACTCGTGGAAGTGGCCTCTTATTGCGCTGACATACTCGCTGGTCCTGGCCTGGGTACTGGCCTATGCGGCCAGGTGGATAACAATTGGCATCATGGCCATATAACACGGCTGTAGCATAGCTATAGCATGGCTACACCACTTCTCTTCTACCCCCAAACCACCCCGAACCCACTGGAACTCGAGTGGGTGGTGGGGCCTGGACTCATTCGCTTCACCTGGTCTGGTGGACTGCAGGAAGCCCGCCAACTGGCAGCCCAAGACGCCATGCCGCAGTCCATTCTGGGCTACCTAGAACGCGGCGAACTCGCCCATATCTCCCTCGCCCCCGGACTCATCACCACTGTGCTACCGGAAGGCGGTTCCTGGCAAAGCCGCAGCCCGGTGACAGACAGCAACGCGGCAGCCGAGGTAAACGGCGCAGAGAAAAGTGCACCGTTGGCGACGCGGCTCCGCCATGACCTTTTCGCCGCCATCTCCACCCCCATCACCGCAGACAATGCTGGTGCGAGTGAGGCTAGTGCAGGTACTAGTACAGGTAAATGCGGGTGGCCCACCGGCTCCCTTGACGTCCCCAGCATAGGCGGCAGTACCGATGCGGAACTACGGGCAGCAGTGGAGGAACTCCTCGGCGGCGCAGCTGGACGCTTCGCCGCCTCCCACGGTGGCACAATGCGGCTGGTGAGCGTACAAGACGGTGTTGTAAAAATTTCCATGGGTGGCGCCTGCCGAAACTGTCCAGCGATTGGCCGCACCCTACTTTTCCATGTAGACCGGCAACTACGCCCCTTCTTCCCCAACCTCGTGCGCGTGGAAGAAGCAAAATAGCGCATGCGTCGCCCAGACTGACACCTCATGGAGATACATAAAACATACGAAAGGCCCCGTCATGCTAAGTCGCAATGACGGGGCCTTTCTAGTGGCGGAGGATGCGGGATTTGAACCCGCGAGGAGCTATAAACCCCAACCCGCGTTCCAGGCGAGCGCCATAGGCCACTAGGCGAATCCTCCGGGTAGAAGTTTACCTAAAGGTTGTCTTTACGCCAAAATAGTGTCCCAGCAGCGTCTCCCATTCTTTCCCTTACACACCCTTGTGGACATTCCCATAAGTATTCCTGAACACCGAACCTCCTGAGCGGACTAGCCCAACGGCCTCCCCACTAGCCATAATGGAACACGTGACAGACTCCAAACACCCCACGCAGGACACCACCGCTACCGCAGACGGCACCCATGCCGCATCGCGCGCGGCCTTCGCACACTCCACCAGTAGCCACGTCATGCCGCTGGCAGTCTTCTTCGTAGCCGTCATGATGATCTCCACCATCACCGGCACAAAAGGCGTCCAACTAGGCCCCCTGGACACTGATGGGGCGTTCTACCTCTTCCCCCTGGCATACATTCTGGGTGACGTTATCAGCGAAGTGTACGGTTTCCGCACCATGCGCCGCGTTGTGTGGGTGGGATTCAGTGCCCTCGTCCTGATGAGCCTATGCATGTGGATTACCACCGAATTACCCGCCGCCGACTTCTACACCAACCAAGACGCCTTCGTGGCCGTGGCCGGCGTTGTCCCCCGCATTCTCATCGCCAGCCTGGCCGGCTACCTGGTGGGGGAAATCCTCAACTCCTGGGTACTGGTCAAGATTAAAGAACACACGGGTGAGAAAAGTCTCTGGGCCCGCCTCATTGGCTCCACCCTGGTGGGCGAACTAGCCGATACCCTTATTTTCTGCAGCATAGCCGCACCCGCTATCGGTATTTCCACCGGTAAAGACTTCCTGAACTATGCGGCCGTGGGATACGTGTGGAAAACATGTGCGGAGATTATCGTCCTCCCCCTCACCTACCAGGCGGTGAAGTGGATGAAACACCACGAGCCCACCTACCAACAGTCATTGGATAATCTCGACAGCCCTGAGACCTCCAGCGCCGCTAACACCCCCGCCAGCAGCAGTACCGCCAGCAATAGTTAGCGATCTATCATGTTTCTGCCGCCGTTCGCATAGTAACGGCCCATAACCTCCGCCTTGTAGTCCCAGTAGGTGCCGTCCTCCATAGAGGCCCGAATACCATCCACCAACTGCACAATAAAGAACAGATTGTGGATAGTGCACAAGGTCTGCCCCAACTTCTCCCCTGCCTTCAACAGGTGGCGAATATAGGCGCGGCTATAATTCTGGGACGTGTACGACGCCAACTCCGGGTCAATAGGGCGGAAGTCCCGCTTATACTTGGCGGCCGCCAGATTCATACGGCCATCCTTGGTGTAAACACCGCCGTGGCGGCCCAGACGGCTCGGGGCCACACAGTCGAACGTGTCCGCACCATTTTCCACCGCAGTGAAAATATCGTCCGGCTCCGAAATTCCCAGCAGGTGACGTGGCTTATCCTCGGGTAGTTCCTGGTTACACCAGCCCACGATCGTACCCAGGTTTTCCTTCTGCAGGGCGCCCCCAATGCCGAAGCCACCGAAGCCAACACCGCCCCGCTCCTCCGACTCCAAGGAAAGTTGCTGCAGATCGCGGCAGGCTTTACGGCGCAGATCCTCATACTGGGCACCCTGAATAACACCCCACAATGCCTGCGGGGGGCGATGCGCGCGCTCAACAGTAAGACGGCTATGCTCCACTAAACACCGCTCCGCCCACAGCCGGGTTCGCTCCAACGCCTCCTCCTGGTAGCCGCGCGAATTAAGAAGCGTGGTGAGCTCATCGAAGGCGAAAATAATATCCGCACCCAACTGGTGCTGAATCTGCATAGAGACTTCCGGCGTGAAGCGGTGACGCGACCCATCTAAGTGAGAGCGAAACGTCACCCCCTCATCATCCACATTCGCCATGCGCTCTTTACCCCGGCGAACCTCCCCATCACGATCCGTCCCAGCAAACTCAGCCGCCAACACTTTCTTAAAGCCCGAGCCAAGAGAAAGCACCTGAAAACCACCCGAATCCGTGTAGGTGGGACCATGCCAATTCATGAACTCGGCAATGCCGCCGGCCTCATCCACAATATCGGCGCCGGGCTGCAGATACAGGTGGTAGGCGTTACCGAGGACGGCCTGCGCACCGGTAGAGCGAATCTGTTCCGGTGTCAGGGTTTTCACAGTAGCGCGCGTACCCACGGGGATAAAAGCGGGTGTGTGAATATCCCCGTGGGGAGTGTGGATAGTACCAGTGCGGCCCAGTGGCTCCCCGGTAGTACGGCGAGTGATAGTGCCATATGCGCTAGCGTGCGCGCCGGTGGGTTCACTAAGGTGCGTACCCAGGGTGAAGGGGGTGGCGGGCTGCTGGTGTACTGCCATGGAATCTTCTAGAGAGCTAAAAGCAGGTATAGGGCGCGGAGATGTTAGATAGCGGTGTGTAGAGCACGCGCGATCATTGGCCAGCTCTTCCGCATGGCCTGGCCGAACTGCCCAAAACTATGCGCACCGTAAGGCTGGTTGAAAAACTCGTACTTTACGCCGGCGGCGTCAGCCATACCGCGGAAAAGAGCAGTGCAGAGATAAATATTCTGCTCCAACAGCGAATAGTCGGGCTGCTTGCGCATATCGTGGTCGTCTGGCGGCATCTTCGGCTTACCCGTGGAAGCGGAAATAAAGATGGGCTTTCCACGCAGTTGGCTCATGTGCAGCGCTGGATCGTTATGTATCCACGCTGGGGAGATCAATCCCGCATAGGCGTTCAGCGGGTTCACACCTGGCGTGTTGAGGATCATCGAGTTCATCGTCACCATCTTCATGGGAAGATTTGACGATACTGGGCACCCGGAATACGACGCCCCCGCCTTAAAAACATCACCATGGTTAGCAAGCAACGCTAAAGCGGTCCCGGCGGACATGGAATACCCGCCGATAGCATTACGCCCAGTGGTGTTGAGTGTGTGATTGATAACCGGCGGTAGTTCCTTCGACAGGTAGGTTTCCCACATGGGCTTATAACCTAAAACACGATCTTTCCGATACCAGTCCGTGTAATAGGTAGACGCTGCCCCCATGGGATTAACAACATAAACATCTTTGTCTTTGAAGAATCCGCGGGCGCCGGAGGCGGGGTGGGCCCACTGGTCGCCGTCGCCACCGTACATGCCGGAAAGAAGATAGAATACGGGGGCTCGCTTCATTCCCCGGGGAGTCATCACCTGGTTGGTGATAACTCGCTTCATGGAGGGGCTATACACCTTAACTTCCAGGAGTTGCTTCCCGATCCAACGCTTACCAACAAGATGAGCTACAGGGGAGGCTTCTTCAGCGGGGGCAGCTCCAGCCGGGGCGGCGTGGAGTCCACAACCAACCGAGAAAGCAGTAATCACAGCCATAAGAGCTCGTGCGAAAGGCCGACGCATACACTTCTCTTTCTCAACAAAAACTAGCAGACAAATACCTCACTTAGTGTACACAGCTAACTCTTTTACCTGGTAACAGTAATTTTTAACGAAAGGACGAGGTCCCACACATGCTGCACAAAGAAACAACCGCGAGTTCCACGCTAACAAGACCATTGCGCCGCATAGGCTCTGCAGGTGCTGCACTGGGCATTATCCTAGGTACCGCACTGGGCGCCGCCCTGCCCCTCGGAGCTCTGTCTCCCGGAGCTCTGCCTCTCGGGGTTCCTGCAGCCTCCGCCACGGATTTCCACCACACAAGAGTTACGGATCCCGCACTTGAACACGTGGAATGGCGTTACCTTGGCCCCGCCGGCGGTAGCTTCTCCGGCGGCAGCCTGGAGTTTAGTCATGGCACGGTGACGGGGGACGATTCCTGCAACAGAATTGTGGGTAAATACACCATCACCCACACATCTACCGGAAATATCCTGTCTTTTAGCAGTGTCGGCATTACGCGCCGTTACTGCCAGTATGGGCACGCTACCCAGCGAGCATTTAGCGCTATGCTAGCCCGCCCTAACACGTACACCATTGTGAAACATTCCGTGGGTGGCACGTATCTCACACTTTCCCCCGCTGGTAGCACAGGGATTCTGCCACACGGAACAATGGTTTTTACAAAGCGCAGCTAACTAGCGCAAAAGGCTACCCGCGCAGGGTATATAACGTTTTCTCGTAGCGCTACTACAGTGTGCTACTACATTTGGCGGTGGCGGCGGGATTTGAACCCGCGGTTGGGGTTAACCAACACTCGCTTTCGAGGCGAGCACCTTCGGCCGCTCAGACACGCCACCGGGGAAAACTATACGTGAATTATGGGCAAAGAGGAAAGCCAGCGCGGCCACCGGCTAACGTTTCTCCTGGAAAAACGTCTCCAGGACGGCGGCACACTGCTCCTCTAGTACTCCTCCCACAACCTCCGGTGTGTAGGTGGCGCCCGGCGCGCGCGGAATATCGACGAGGGATCCACACCCTCCCGTTTTCGGCTCCCAGGCACCGAAGACGATGCGTTTGATGCGGGCCCCTACCGCGGCCCCGGCACACATCGTGCAAGGTTCTAGTGTGACGACCAGGGTGCAGCCCTCCAGCCGCCAGCCGTCCCCTACAATCTTCGCGGCGGCACGCAAGGCCAGTACTTCCGCGTGGGCGGTGGGGTCCCCGTCGGCTTCCCTCCGGTTGACGGCCTCCGCCACGATCCGCCCCTGTGGGTCGACGATGAGAGCGGCTACGGGAACGTCAGCTTGGCAGTCGGCAGGGCGTACGTCGTGGCCGTCACTGTCCACGAGGAGGGCCAGGGCCCGGCGCATGAGGGCTTCATTTGTGGCGACGTGGGTGGGTTGTGGCAGGCCAGCACCAATAATGGGCACTAGTATTCGACCGCCTGCTCCAGTTCTTCATCGAACCCGAGTGTTTCCGCGATTTCCATGATCTGGTCGTCGGCCCAGCTTTCGTCATCGTCCACAATGACGCTTAATACTGACTCCGGCAGGCCTATGTCTTCCAGAATGCTGAAGTCGCCTATACCCCAGGAACCTTCCCAGTCCTCTCCCATTTCCGTGTCGTAACCGCGTTCCTCCAAGGCGTCTATGACGAAATTGTCGTCGAGGGCGGCATCGAGGTCGCTGACGAAAAGTTTTGTTCCCTTTGGTCCGGGCCGCACGATAATGAAGTACTCGCAGGCCCGGTTGAGGATACCGAAATTGACGCCTTCTGTACGGATACTGCGAATATCCTTGTCAAAGCAGGCGAAATTTTCCCATGCGTCAGCAGATAGGCGGGTAACGCGCCAAATGTTGTCTGGGCGCGCCACGGCCAGGGCGTATGTGGGTGCGGAGGTGGAGTCATCTGGGGGGTTCGCCCCGGTAGGCTTCAAGTTCCGCAAATCCTCATAATTGTTCTGGAGACGGTTCTTCTGCGGGTATTTCGTATCCATATGACATACGGTAGCTACATGAATTCAAATTGTCAGTCCCTTGCAGAGAAGTCTGTATCACAGCCCGTGTGCATTGTGGGTTTAGGCCTTATCGGCGGGTCTCTGTTACGGAGATTGACGGCAGCCGGCTACCCCGCTTTTGGGTGGAACCGGAGTGCCTCTACTGTGCAGCAAGCGGCGGCTGACGGCATGGATGTGTCCGGTGATCTATCCGCTACTTTGCAGCGGGCGGCGCGGGAGAATGCGCTTATTGTGATGGCGGTGCCCTTGTTCGCTCTGCGCGATATTGTGTCCCAGATTGCCGCGCATGCGCCGCAGTGCCCCCTCACCGATGTGGTGTCGGTGAAAGTGGAGGTGCTGCGGATAGTGCAGGAGGCGGGGTTGGCCGCCACCTATGTGGGGTCGCATCCGATGGCGGGAACGGAGAATTCTGGTTGGGGGGCAACCGATCCGGCCTTGTTTGAAAACGCCACCTGGGTGGTTATGACAGGTGGGGCGGATGATGTTACCGCGCGGGTTCGTGATATTGCGGTGGCTGCCGGCAGTGTGGTGGTGGAGACGGATCCGGTGTCCCACGATGGGGCGGTGGCCTGTATTTCTCATGTGCCGCATTTGGTGGCGGAGGCATTGTCTGTGGCGGCGGTGACGGAGTCCGTGGGGGGCGGGGATACGGCGTTGCGGCTATCGGCGGGGTCGTTCCGAGATGGGACGCGGGTGGCGGGCTCCGCGCCGGCCCTGGTGCGTGCTATGTGTGAGGGGAATCGGGACGCGGTTCTGCCCGTGCTGGCGGAAACTATTGGCCTTTTGCAGCAGAGTTACCGGGAGCTGTCCACGGAGGGGACATGCGAAACGCTGGTGGAGGCAGGGTATGCCGCGCACCAGCGTTATCGCACGGTTATGAACGAGCTGGGCCGCTAGTCTGGGCTAGCCCACTAAGCTGAGCTAGCCCGCTAGGGAGTTGTGTCGTTCAGAGTTGTGTCGTTCGGGGCGACACTGGCTGGCGCTGTGCCGGGGCTGTAGACGCGTTGCAGGCGAACATTGTCCCCCAGATCCCAGATTTCTCCCAGATCCATGGGGTGAAGGTCGTCGCGGTCAGCCGTGCGGAGAAGCGGCACGCTAGCACCGCTAGACCCAGCGCTGTCAGACACAGCATTGTCAGACCCAGCACTGCCAGGAACAGCACCGGCAGAAGCGGCACGGTCGGGCTCAGCACTACCAGATCGAACACTGCCAGTCCCAGCACTAGGGGCATTAGCAGCTGTGCCAGCGTTGCCCTCGGACGTGTCGAGGTCAATGGAGTCGCGTAGCACGGTGGAGTGCATGCAGAGGACACCCACGAAAGCAAGGATAGAAACAATGCCAATGCAGATGAAGATGACTTTGATGGAGTTCCCGTAGGAGTTCATCACCATGTGGGCTACTTCGTCTCCGGAGGAGAGGATGGAGAGGTCCCCAATGTGAGAGAGTTCGGTGAGTTGCTTCGCGTCAATTCCGTGCCGAATAAGGTCGTGAGCGCCGGCGGTGACATGGCGGGTGAGGCTGCGGTTGAAGAATGCGCCTAGGATCTGCAGGCCGATGGTACCGCCCATGGAGCGGGAGAAGGTGACAACAGCGGTGGAGGCGCCAATGTCCTTGTAGGCGACGGTGTTTTGGACGGCCAGAACAAGGTTCTGCATGGAGGCGCCTTGGCCAATGCCGATGAGGGCCAGGCCGAGGCAAATGTACCAGTAGGGGGTGGTGGCGTCGCAGAACATCATGATGATGGTTCCCACCATCATGGTGCCAATGCCGATGGTGACGGAGGGTTTCCATTTGCCGTGGGAGGAGACGATAAGTCCGGATACGGTGGAGGCGATGAGGGAGCCAAAAGCGATGGGGAGCAGGGCTAGTCCGGAGTGGGTGGGGGTGTAGCCGCGGCCCATCTGGAAGTACTGGCCCATGAAGATACTGACGGAGTTCTGCGAGATACCGAGAACGATGGAGACGGCGATAGCCAGTTTGGTAATGCGGTTATTGAGGACTTTATAGGGGATGATCGGTTCGGCGGCCTTCCGTTCCCAGAAGGCGAACCCTACCCCAATAACGATGGCGAGGACGAGGGGTACCCAGAATTGCCAGGTGGCAGGGGAGGCTTTCTTGGAGGCTTCGGACATCCACAGCATGAAGAGGATAACGCTGATGGTGATGAGGGCGGCGCCCAGATAGTCCACTTTGGGTGTGCGCTTGGGGGCGGGTGGAACTTTCAGTTTTAGCTGGACGACGATCATGGCGATGACGGTGAAGGGGACGCCAATCCAGAAGCACCAGCGCCAGCCCATGAGGTCCACAATGAAACCTCCGAAAACTGGTCCTGCGACAGTGGCGAAGGCGATGACAGCACCCAGGTAGCCGTTGTATTGGCCGCGTTCGCGGGGGCTGGTGACGGTGGCGATAACAACCTGGGAGAGGGACATTTGGAGGCCCAGTCCGAGGCCCTGCACGATGCGGAAGCCGATGAGGGCGCCCGTGTTCCAGGCGAATCCGGAGAGGAGGGAGCCGAAGGCGAAGAGGGCGAAGCCAGCCATCAGGAGGTGTTTTTTGTGGAATTGGTCAGCGAGTTTGCCGGCGATGATGGTGGCGATGGTGGAGGAGAGCATGCTGGCGGTAATGACCCACGTGTACATGGTTTGGGAACCGTGTAGTTCCTTAATCATGGTGGGGAGTGATGTTCCCACAATGGTGAGGGATGTCATGGCGACGAAAACGCCGACCATCACACCGATGAGTGCTTGGAGCACTTCGCGGCGGCGTGCTTTTTTATCTTCTTTAGTGGTGGTGTTCACTACTGTTCTTTTCCTCCTTCGTCGGCTCGTAGGGTGGGTTGGTGGAGGAGCTTGTCACGCATATCTATACTGAGGCGTTCTAGTAGGTGCGCGGCGTGCTCAATATCGTTGTCGCTCCATTCTTTAAGGGCTTCTTTAGTGAAGATGGAGTGTTGTTTCATGACGTCAGCGAGAGTATTCCGGCCTTTGTCACTGAGGGTAATGAGGGTGGCGCGGGCGTCCTGGGGGTCGGGAGTGCGGGAGGTGAGTCCACGTTCTTCAAGGCCTGCGACCTGCCGGGAAATAACAGACTGGCTGAGGTGCAGGATAGTGGCGATGTCGTTAATGCGAATACCGCCCGTACTGGTGTGGGGTTCCGCGGCTGTTGAAACAGCTGTTGAAGCGGCGCTGTCCTCTTGTTGTTTGAGGTGCCAGAGGATACCGAATTCGGTGCAGCCCAAGCCAGATGAGGTGCTGATGGCGATGGCGATACGCCGGTAAGTGCGAGTGAGTCGAGCGATCTCTGCGACGAGTGTCGTAATTGATTCTCGATTTTCGAGGGTATCGGTTATCTCGACTGCGTCAGAGGTCTCAACTGTGTCAGATCTCGTAGGAATGTCAGATGTCGTAGGTATGTCAGTCTTCTCGGGTATCTCAGGTGTCTCACTCATACGCCCCCACTTTATACTTGTATTCAGAATGAATACAAGTTAAGGGGAAGTTAATAAAAGAGGCCGGAGACGATACCTACTCGCTTCTGCATGTATCGTTCCCGGCCTCTTCACGTAAGCGACTGTACACAATTGACGTTCTCTTATACCGTGGCGATCTCCCATCCGCCACGCAACGTCACAGTCACTTCACCGCCCGAAACACTCAAAGGGCGGTAGCCTGTGTGGGTAGTGAGAAGCTATATTCTCTACCCACGTATGAGTGTACATACCGCCCCCGTATCTTCCTATTCAAACGACCAGGTTGTGGTTTACACACACGCTGCATTAGTGACGCCAACCACTAAAAAGCGATGGTCACACACCAAAAAGTAATGACAGGGGCCTAAAAATCCGCATACTGTGGGCACCACCACGTTACCGACGCGCTAATAAACTGACCCTTCTGCTGCGCCGTCATGCCATTATCAACATTCAATAATGCGACAGCAATATGGTCGAACGTGTACCCGCTATCGAACTGTTGACACACTGCCCGCGCAGTACTTACCTCATCCTGCTGGGATCCATCAATCCCTAACGTCAACAAATACTCATGGAAAAGCTCCACCCGCTTCGCCTCGGGTAGCTTTGCAATAGCATCGGGCGAAAGATCCCCCACAATACTCCCCGCGTCTCCCCCGTTACTGCTGCTTGTACTGCCGTTCCCCGCGGCGCTACTATCCGCGCCATGCCCTGAGCCAGTGTCGCTATGGTCGCCACGATGCCCGGCCTGCACCCCCAGCACAATACCCGCCGTCACTACCGCCACCACCAGCACCGACACAAGAGTATTCGCCCACACTGTGCGCTGCTTCACCCGCGCCAGCGTGGCGTAATCCACCTCCGGCTGCCAATCCTCATTAGGCTGCGTATGGGCGATAGCGTCCTGCAGTTTCTCCACAAACTCCATATTGGTGCGGGTGGTGACGGCCCGCATACGCCCCACCTGCATTCTTCTTGGTATTCCACGCCGCGGCCGGCGAAAAACAAACGTTAGCGACGTGAGCCGCTCCCTCCCCTGCCGCGGAGTTCTCCCCCACGTCACACTCCGCAACGCCCCCACCGGAATCTCTAACGGCTTCCCCCCATTCTTCAGAGAATCCTCATGCGTAATAGTGACCGTATTCCTACGGCTATCAAACGTCGCACTGGCCTGCTTCGCATCCAGGTTGAAGATACTCATAGAGGTAAACCTACCGCAGAATGTCGACTGTACTTGAGAACAGTTCTGAAAAAGGCAAACGATATGCGACTGTAAAGACATATAAGAGGCGACGCGCCTTTTACGACGCGTCGCCTAAGCCTTATAAAATTCACGTAGCTGTGAGCCAGAGGCTTCTACCGTCCTCACTCACAGTGTACCAATTGGTAAAAAGTTTTATATATAAAGAAAACCCTGGTACTTAGCGTTTCGCTTTAGTACCAGGGTTTTCGTTTGTGCGCCCGAAGGGATTCGAACCCCCAACCTTCTGATCCGTAGTCAGATGCTCTATCCGTTGAGCTACGGGCGCCCACTGCGATGCAGCAGCATGTGCAGCAAGAAAAAGTATATGCGTATTTTGTGCTGATGCAAAATTGCTTAACCGTTAGCTGCTGTGAACAGGCCCGTAAACTGGGATTTGCCTGGTGATAACTGTTTGGGTGACATATAAGACAGCGCATGGGGTGCCAACAAGAACGCGTGGGATAACGGCACGGCTGACCATACCGATATAGACGAACACCCCCGACTGCGGTAAACAGTCGGGGGTGTGGTAACCGCGGAGGCGAGAGGATTTGAACCTCCGGACCCCGCAGGGGGTCAACTCCTTAGCAGGGAGCCCCATTCGGCCGCTCTGGCACGCCTCCAAGTTAAATTGTGTGAACTGTGAAAAACACATGAACACTGGGTGCAAGTTTATTAGGCGCACGGTGAAAAAAGCAACATAGCCTAAGCATCTTCGTGCACACAGTTAGCGACGCACACGGCGCATACTATGTTTCACCACCATCATGATGAGGTAGAAAATGCCGGCCATGACGGCGATCATGCCTCCGGGGGACAATTCGCACCACACGCTCACCACCACACCCAGCAGTGCGATGGCGGCGCCGGTGAGTGGCGCCGCGACGAAGAGACTCCGCCAGGATTTCATAAGGGGGGCCAACCCGGCCGCGGGGGCGGCCACAAGTGCCACGGGGAGAATAGTGCCGACGGCGGGAATGAGCACCACAATGGTGGCCACAATCAGCATAAGAATGACGCCCTCCGCACGCGCTCCGGAAAGACCAACCGCCTGAAAACCAGACTGGTCAAAAGCGTAAAAGACGAGTTTTCACCCCTCCGCGGCGGTAATAGCAATGGCGATAAGAAGGATAACTGCCGCAGCTATCACATCCGCCGCCTGCACGTTGAGGACGGAGCCGGTAAGGAAACTCTCAATGCGCAGGGGTAGCGGCTGGAACCATTTCACCAGGAAATACCCCAGGGCGAACCCCAGCGTAAGCACAATACCGGCGGCTGCCTGCGAGGACTGGCCGGGAATGCGGGCCAGCTGATGCATGAGCCACGCCATGGGGATACACATAATGGCGGCGCCCGCGAAAAGACACAGGGAAAGAACCGTGTGGCGTTCCACTGTGCCCAGGCCGGTCACCAGTGGTACCGCACACACAACCCCTAGGACTGCGCCGGGGAAGGTGGCGTGGGTGACGGATTCGGTGAAGAAAATGCGCTGGTGGAGGACGGCTAGGCATCCCACCAATCCACCTAGTGCACCGACCAGAATGGCTTCGAGGAGAGGAAGGCGGAGAATATCCCAGCCGGAAACACTGGTGAGGTCTGCCGCCGCTAGCGTAGTGAGGGCGTTCATGCTTTCGCACCTCGTTTCCGCACGGAGTAGCCACACTTCCGCATCACATACCCCACGGGTAGGAGTAGCACGTAGATGGCTAGCACGGAGAGGGCGACGGCGGCCTGCGGGGAGATGGGGTGGGGTGAATCCACCGTCATAAGCCACATGCCGAACCAGCCGCCAGCGACGCCCACCAGAATAGCGACTGGCACCATGGTGGAGATACGACGCGTCACTAGGCGGGCTGCCGCACCCGGCACCACCAGGTAGCCGACGACCAGCAGAATACCCACCGCGGAGCTGGAGGCCACCACGACGGCGGCAATGGCGGCGTTGGCCAGGAAGTCCACGGCGGTGGCATTCATGCCGGCAGCCATGGCGCCGTCACGGTCGAAGGCGCGGAATATTTGCGCCCGCCACGACACCCCAATGGCAATAAGGGCAATGAGGCACACCAGAATGGACTGCACGAGGCGCGTGTCGGAGACTTCCAGGAGGCGTCCGAACATGAGGGCCTCCAACTGCCCGGACATGTCCCCTTTGTAGAGGGAGAGGACAATACCGAAGCCGAAGAAACTGGTGAGGACAATGGCGGTGCCGGCTTCGTTAATGCGTCGGGATCGTCCCAGCCAGGTGAGGGCGATGGCGACGATCACGGCCACAATAGCGGCACTCGGCACAATGTTGTCTATTCCCCAGTAGAGAGCACCGGCCACAATACCGGGAAAAACGGAGTGCACCATGGCTTCTGCGTTGAATTCCATGCAGCGCAGGTTCACGATGACCCCCACAAGACCGGCGGCAATACCGAGGAAAACAAGCATGATGAAGGGCCGGAACATGTAGGGTGCGGAGGCGACAGTCCGGAACCCGGGCACGTCTTGGAGGGCGATCCGCAAGTTTTCCACGCCCGTCATGATGGTGGAGACGGCACTATCCATTGCTAACCGCCTCTGCACTGGTCTTTTTTGGCTTAGCGCTGTCGGCGAAGGCGTGGTATTCCTCGGGTACGTGCCCACCGTAGGCTTCGGCGATGAGCTCGGGCACCAGAATCTCCTCTTTTGGCCCGAAGCCGATTTGTCGGTTGGCCAGCAGGAGAACTTTCTCGCACGTTTCTTGAGCCAGCACAATGTCGTGGGTGGAGACGACGACGGCTACCCCTTCTGCTTTCACGGAGTGAATGAGGTCGAGGAGTTTCAGGCGGTTGGGTTCGTCGAGGCCGTTGAAGGGCTCGTCGAGGAGGATAAGTTTTGGCCGGGCAACGATGGAGCGGGCAAGCAGAACGCGCTGTTTCTGTCCGCCGGAGAGATCGCCGAAGCGGCGCCCGGCGCGTCCCAGCATGTCAACGCGGTCTAATGCTTGGTCCACGCGTTTGCGGCGTTCGCCGGTGATGCGCCCCAGCCACCCTACTTCGCCGTAGAGTCCCATTTCTACTACTTGGCGGACGGTGACGGGGAAGGTGGGGTCGAGGTCTGCTACTTGGGGGACGTAGCCGATGGCGCCTTTGCGGACTTTGGTGACGGGTCCGCCGAGGATTTTCATGGTGCCGGTGACGGTGACGGTGCGGAGGATTCCGCAGAGGAGGGTGGTTTTTCCGGAGCCGTTGGGGCCGATGAGGGCGAGGGCTTCGCCGGGGTAGAGTGTGCCGGTAACGCCGGTGAGGACGGGTGGTCCGCCGTAGGTGAAGGAGGCGTTATTGAATTCGAGGGCGGGGGTGCGGGTGTCTGCAAACGTCATAATTAATAGTTCTTTCTGTGGTATTAGTTCTATATTTATAGGTTAATACAATAGTTAAATCGGTGCAGCACCTCGATAAGGCTCCGACATGAAAGGGATAAAAGGCTAGACTGCCTAGAAAAGTGGCGCCCCAACCCCGATAGGGCTGGGACGCCAGCCTTCACACACTTCCTACTTCAGGTCGCTAGGAAGCTCGGGGGACTTACCACCCCAGGCGTCAGTAAGGGTACTGACGTTGTGCTCAATGGATTTAATGTAGGTTTCCCCGTTGGAACCCTTGGGCCCCAGGGAATCTCCATAGAGGGCATCGTCACCAATAATGGCCTTCACACCAGCGGCGTGGGCAATAGCCTCAACGGACTTGGAGTTATTGGAATTCTCCGCGAAGAGGGCAACGGCGCCAGACTTCTTCACTTCCTCCGCCGATTCCTTAATGTGGGCGGCGGTGGCATCGGACTGGGCGTTGAAGTCCGAGAGGGCAGCGCCAATGAACTTCACACCGTAGTCGCGGGAGAAGTAGCCGAAAGCGTCATGGGAAGTAAAGAGGACACGCTGGGACTCGGGCACGGACACGATAGAGTCGTTGACCCACTTATCCAGCTCATCCAGTTTCTTCTCGTAATCCTTCGTGTTCTGAATGTACGCATCCTTATGATCCGGGTCGGCCTTCTCCAATGCCTTACCAATGTTATGAACCTGCACTTTGGCATTCTTGGGGGAGGTCCATACGTGCGGATCGTACTCGAACTCGGGCTGTTCACCCGGCTCCGGCGCGAACGGCCAGGGGGCAACGTTAACTTTCTGGTCGCCACGGTCCACCGTGTAAGGCTTGTCCTTATCATTCTTGGCGGCAGCAGACGAGTCCTTCACCTCGTTGGCGGTAAGAATGCCGGAGGTCACCACCATGGTGCCTTTAAAACCGGAAGCGTCCACGGCAGAATCCAGGAAGTGTTCCAGGTCCACACCGTTCACCATGAAAAGTTTGGCCTTGGAGAGCGCGTTCATCTGCTTGGGAGTCATCTCGTGGTCGTGGGCGGAAGCGTTAGGAGCCAGCAAGCAGGTCAGTTTGACGTTATCTTTCGCTATTTCTTTCGCGTAGTCACAAATCTGTGTAGTGGTAGCAACAACATCCATACTTTCGTTGTTGGAGTTGTCTGCATCTGAGTTGCAGCCAGACAAGAAGGGGACGGCAACAACAGCGGACGCTGCCGCGGCGGCGATAATACGCTTCGAGCGGCGAGATGAGTTCTTCATATAGGCCTCTTTCATCTATAGTTCGCGGTATCGAACCAGCATGTAGTGAAGGCAGAATATGGTGTTATCGTCTCAAGATGCGCTCTACACGTCAGCTTACCCCATAGCACTATTTACCTCTACGATGGAAACATGAGCTCCTTATTCCGTGACGACCTTGACGCCATCCCCGCCTACATTCCCGGCCGTAGTATCCCTGGCGCCATCAAAATCTCCAGTAACGAAGTAACCGACGCCCCCGACCAAAGCATTATTGACGCAGTAGCTACTGCTGTCGCCGGCGGTAATCGTTACCCGGATACCAGTTCTAAGGAACTCCGCACAGCCATAGCAGCCGCCCTCACACAAGACCTATGCGCCCGCGCCTCCCTCGATAACGCTTCTGATAACGCTTCTAGCGGCGAAGGTGACGATAATGCTGTCACCGGCGCCACTGAGACCACTGAGATCACTCCTGAGCAGATTGTGGTGGGGAATGGCTCCGTCTCCCTCCTCCAACACCTTGTGCAGGCCGCCTGCCCCGCCGGCAGTAACCTCGTCATGCCGTGGCGCAGCTTCGAGGCCTACCCCATCATGGGTTACGTTGCCCAGGCCACCCTCGTCCAGGTCCCCAACCTCCCCAACGGTAAGCACGACCTGGCCGCCCTGCCGCGGCCGCGCAGGACCCCAACACGGGCATGGTGCTCCTCTGCAACCCCAACAACCCCACCGGGGAAACCTTCACCCACGCAGAACTCGTCACCTTCCTCGATGCGATCCCCAGTAATGTCCTAGTCACATTGGACGAGGCCTACTACCACTACAACCGGACAGAGGACTTCCCCCGCAGCCTGGAACTCCTGTCCTCCTACCCCAATCTGGTTGTCCTGCGCACATTCTCCAAGGCCTACGGGTTGGCCGGATTCCGCGTGGGGTACTTCGTGGGATCTGAAGAAGCCTGCAGTAACCTCTCCAAAACGGTTATCCCGTTCTCTACCAGCCTGGCCGCCCAAGCCGCCGCCCGCGCCGCCCTCACCATTCGCGACCAGCTGCTTGCCCGCACAGACGCTATTGTGGCAGAACGGGAACGCGTCACTAAAGAACTCCGCGCCATGGGATTCCAGGTGGATAACTCCCAAGCCAACTTCGTATGGCTCCCCCGCAGTGACGCCCAACAACTTATCGACTACCTTATCCAGCGGAAAGTTATCATACGTGGCTTCCCCGGAGAAGGCATACGCGTCACCATCGCCACCCCGGAAGAAAACACCCAATTCCTTAACGTGATAGCCGACTACCCAGCAATCCGCCCAGAAATTTAGCGGAAAGCTCACTAGGCTAATAGGTAGAAGAAACTCTGATCCACACCCTGGCGATCAGCGGAAGCCCACCGTGCACATAAAGGATCCCACACCATGACTTCACAGCCCGCCGAACAGACCCCCGACGAGCAGTCCCCCGACGAGCAAAAACGCCGCGACAAGCAACGGCGAAACGCCCAACGGAAACGACGCTCCGGCGGCCTCAACTGGCGCAGCTGGGAACCGTGGGTACTCATCACCATCATCGTGGCCATTGTTGCCGTCATCGTCACACTTGTTGTGACCACCCACAACGACAAAAACAACCTCTCCTCCCCCGAAGCACAAATAGACCCAAGCCACTTCTCCAGCGACTCCTTCGGGCTAGCCCACCGCACCAAAGACGGCCTGTCCATTGGGGACCGTGAAGCCCCCGTCGTCCTCATCGACTACGGCGACCTCCGCTGCCCCTACTGCGCCAAGTGGATGAAAGAAGTAGAGCCCGAACTGGTTGACAAGTACGTCCGCACCGGCAAACTCCGCATAGAATTCCGCAACATGGTGCTCTTCGGCAAACAATCCATGCTCGGCGCCCGCGCCGTCATGGCCGCCGCACAGCAAGGCGCCGGCTACTCACTCGCCCGGAAAATCTACTCCACCATGCCCACCCAAGGGCACGGCACCATCACCCTCAACCTTGTTCGCGACTGGGCGAAAGAACTACAGATTAAAGACATTGACACCTTCATGAAGGACGCCCAGTCCACCAAGTTCGATGAGAAGATAAACGCCAGCAAACAAGAAGCCCACTCCATGGGCTTCCAATCCGTACCCGCATTCCTCATTAACGGCTACCCGATAGTGGGGGCGCGCGACACCCAAACCTACATCGACGCCATCGAATCAGCTATCCTGGCCACCGACAAGAAGTAAAACTACACGGAGAGTAACCCAGCACAGCATTGAGTACCATCGGCATCCTCGGCGCGTTCCTGGGAGGCATCCTTACCCTCATTAGCCCCTGCTCCGCCCTACTCCTCCCCGCCTTCTTCGCCTACGCCTTCGACGGCTTCGGCAAACTCGTCAGCCGCACCGGACTCTTCTACCTGGGACTCTGCATCACCCTCGTACCGCTCGGTGCCGGCCTGGGGAAACTAGGATCCTTCCTAGACTCCATCCGCCCCACCGTCATGCTCTGCGCCGGAATACTCATCATCATCTTCGGCATTATGACGGTATTCGGGAAAGGCTTCGCCTTCCGCCCAGCCCAAGACGCAGTGGGGAAACTCTCCGGCACCAGCGCGGTAAGCGTCCTCCTGCTGGGCTGCGTCTACGGCCTGGCCAGTTTCTGCTCCGGCCCTATCCTGGGCAGTATTCTCACCGTGGCCATGGCCGGCGGCAGCGCCCTCTACGGCATGGTCCTGATGGCCGTCTACGCCCTGGGTATGGCTGTGCCACTGTTTATTCTGGCTATCTTGTGGGAACGTTTTGACCTCTCCCACAAGAAATGGATCCACGGTAAAGAACTCAAGTGGGGGCCCATCACCACCAACACCACCTCCCTTATCTCCGGGGCACTCTTCATTTTTATTGGGGCACTCTTCCTAGCCACCGATGGGACCGCCGGAATAAACACTGGTGGTGACGGCACTAACCAGTTTGATGCGGAACTGTGGGTAACCCGCGTGGGCAATTCCTCCACCGACCTTATTGTGCTGCTTGTTGTGCTCGTACTGCTGCTTATTGCGCTGGTGGCCTACATGGTGCGACGGAAGCACACCAGCGGCGCCGGTGTAGACGACGATGCGGAGGACAGTACGGACAGCAGTGCAGACGATGGAGTGGATGGCGCTGGTCGCGGCGCTGGTCGCAGTGCGGGTCGCGACACTGGTCGCGGCGCGGGGCATGGAACAGGTCACGGCACAAGAAACAGCAAGAATGGTGAGGAAAGTACCGGGGGAAGTACGGGAATAGACGCACGCGACATAGCGGACCAGCTGGATAAACTAGCCGAGCGCGACGCGTCTGACAGCCACACTATCTAACCCTCTATCTACCCCTCTATCTACAGACCCTCGCGACATGCGAGCGCGAAAGTGATTTCCCTCCCTCTCCTCCCACAACGGTGAAGAAAATTAATCCGCATGGTGTGGACGCTGCGAACTATCCAGGGGATATTCAAAAGAGGAGAGCGTTTCTATAGGTAGAACGGTGCACTAACACAATGCACCAAAGTGTATGCACACAGAGTGTGTACGCATACTGGAGGGAGTTACTGTGAGCGGCTTTTATGACCAAAATTTTCAGGTGAAAACTACTGCCGGTGACACTGTAAATCTCGCTGATTTCTCGGGGAAAGTACTGCTAGTAGTTAATACAGCATCGAAGTGTGGATTCACCCCACAATTTGAGGGACTGGAGAAGCTTTACCAGGACTATCGCCACCGCGGGTTCTACATTATTGGTTTCCCCTGCAACCAGTTTGCCCACCAAGACCCGGGCAGCAACCACGACATTAGTGAATTCTGCCGCCTGAACTATGGGGTCAGTTTCCCTATGATGGCAAAGATAGATGTTAATGGAGAAAACGCGTGCCCTGTTTTTACGTACTTAAAAAACCAGCAAAAGGGTGTGTTTTCCAGCAAAATTAAGTGGAATTTCACAAAGTTCCTCATTGGCCGCGATGGTACTGTCCTGAAGCGCTACGCCCCTACCACGACACCCGATAAGATTGCCGCCGATATTGATACCGCGCTAGGCCACTCTACTGAGGACTAGTGAATGGAAATAGCGGGTACTACCACTAGCGAACAGTAAGCGGTTAGCACCGCACACAACATAAGCCGCACACCGCAATAAGCCGTGCACCGCACGCATAAGCCGCATACCGCATAATGGGTGTATGGGTTTACAGTTTGACCGCATGATGGCTGGCGAATGGTACCTTCCTACCCAGGACCCGGATATTCACACTGCCTATATGGAATGCCAGCGTAAAGTGTCCCGTTTTAATGCGACCACACCAGATGGCGATCCAGATAACGATCCAGATGACGCTGCTACGCGGACAGCTCTTCTCCACAACATATTTGGGGAGTACGGGGAGGGCTCCATTGTCCGCCAACCATTAACGTGCGAGTTTGGGGTTAATGTGCGGATAGGGCGGGAGTGCTTCCTCAATTTTGATGTGATGTTCGTGGACACAAACACGGTGACGCTGGGGGATAACGTGCAGGTGGGGCCGCGTGTGCAGTTTGTGACACCCCTACACCCGGTTGATGATGTGGAGATGCGGGCTGCCGGGTGGGAACGTTCCGCACCGATTACTGTGGGCAATAATGTGTGGATTGCGGCCGGGGTGACGGTGTGCGCCGGGGTGACGATTGGTGACAATAGTGTGATTGGGGCGGGCAGTGTTGTGACTAAGGATATTCCGGCCAATGTGCTGGCTGTGGGAACACCCTGCCGCCCAGTGCGCACTCTACGAACCAATACGCCACCTGCAGACTAGCTTAGCTGTTGGAGCTGCTAGTAGGTGTTGTGCGTTCGGTATGAACAATATAGTCAACGATGGTGGCGAACTGGTTAAAGGTTGTGGCCCAGCGGTCGTGCCCGAAGCGCTTTAGTGTGGGGCGGAGGAAGTCCCAACTGGGAAGTTCGTTAAGGCCTTTATCGGGGAGATCATCCTGGTAGTCAACTATCTGGATGGGAATATCAGGGAAGAGTCCCCGCAGGTAGGAGATGTTTTCGTGGAGGTCTAGGGGTATTCCATCCGTACAGGCGCGAATGAGGATTCCACCCAGCCGAAGATGTGGGACAGTGGACAAGTACTGGACGTTACTGAACCCTTGTTGCATGGGTTGGTATGCCCCCATAAGAACTGGAACTACCCAGGGGCTTCCTTTGGCGGGGAGGGGCGAGTCTAGGGGACGTTCATCTGCGCTTTCTCCCCACAGGTGGGTGATGGTGGTGGCCCCGCAACCGGGGTAGGTGCCGATGATGTGGACGAGGGGAAGGGGCATTCTGATTCCTACGTGTTGGAGGCTATGCGCCAGCGTCTGCTTCTTTGTGTTTTAGTTCTTTATGTTTCAGTTCTTGCACCACTGTGGGGTTGGGGCGCATATCGATAATGCGGAGGCCTTCCCCGGGGATAGTCTCCACGTGGTAGTCCCCTACCCAGGTGGTGACATCGTCGGGAGTATTTTTCTTTCGACTATCGACAATGACGGTGTACCAGCCGGATTCGGCGGGGCGGATAGTCGTACACCATTCAATAGAGCCGGTGGGGATACCGGCTATAGCATTGCTGACATCATTAATGTCGGTCCAGTCCCCGCCCACAAGCGCCATAACACCGTCAGCGGAACGGGCACCAAAGTATTGCTGCTCCATGGTGGCAAGGATCCCCTCGGGTGTTGACGTGTCCCCGCCCTTGCTGGACACGTAGGGATTCCCACTATGCGGAGTACACCACTTCTGAGCTGCATCTGTAGGTGATGAGTGTGCACTGGTGGAGTGTGCGGCAGACTGTGCGGCGGTATCCTGCGAGTGGCGATGGGAATGGCTCACCCCTATCCCTACCCCCAGCGCGATAACGAGGAGGGTAGGGACAAGAATGAGAGCTCCACGGAGGAGATGTTTTTTAGTGCTACCACTACCCGATGATGAGGGAGTAAGTGGCAAAGTGACTGGCTAGCCAGCCTGTTGGCCGGTCTGTTGGCCGGCCTGCTGACTAGCCTGCCAGCTAGCAGGTTGGGCACCTGACTGACCACCCCACGGCACGTCCAGCTGACTGTCCATCTGAATATTCGGCTGAATATTCGTCTGTGCGTCCAGCTGGATAGCTGGCGGAACGATGGAAAAGTTTTCCGTATCCACCACATTGCTGGTGTCAGTGTGGGTGTCATTAGTGGTTGCTGTGGCGTCCCACTGGTGTAGCCAGTCTCGCCAGTCACTTTCAAAAGAGAGCACTTACTTCTTATCTCCGTGGTGACGTTCGATAACCTTGTTTATCTTCTTACCGAGATCAGTGTTATCGAATGTGTGCGTGATCTTTTCCAGGGAATCTTTTCCGCCATTAGCGAGGTCGGAAGGGCCTTTTTCCTCAACGAGACCCTTGCCGAAAAGATCAATCATTTCTTTCGCATTCTGGACGGGAGACTGGTAGTCGGCCATTGCATGGTTCACCTGTATGGGGCCATAGCCATCATGCCTGCGGGCAGCATTCTCAATGGAGAGACCCGTGGCTGATATTCCGGAAACTACACCGTGTGCTGCGCTTCCCAGGACTGTGGCACCGAGGGTTGCTCCCACGCCACCGCCTACAGCGACTCCGCCCAAAACGGCGGGAATGCCCACAAGTGCGCCAATAGCGGCACTAGCAGCTGCACCAACAAAGAGGCCGGTGGCTCCGCCGGTTACTGCACCGGTTGCGGCGCCTGCGGCAGCACCCACGGTACCGCCAATTCCTGCGCCGAGAACTGCGGCAACAGTGCCGGTCATTGCGCTAGCAATAGCGGATACGGCAATGCTGACGCCTTCAGTGGAGAGACCACACATGGGCCCAATAGCAATACCTGCACCGGCGAGAACATCAGTGGCAGCTCCGCACACAACACCCAAAATAGTGGAGGCAGTTCCACCCAATGGGCCTGCACCGAGCAGGAAGGTTGTTACCGCGGCAGCTCCTCCCGCTACTGCGCCACCAATAACAGCACCAATAACGGCGCCAGTGGCACCCAAGGCCACCAGGCCAATAAGGGTGTCTCCCACAGCAGCAACCGGAACGATTACAGCACCGGCGGGCAAACCTAGTGCTGCCGGCAGTGCAACCATGCCCAGCCCGGCGCCAGCTACTGCACCGGGGACGGCGCCCACCGCTGAAAATGCGGTCGTTTCAACGATTTGCTTCCGCAGTCCGCGGTCTTTCAGCACGATTTCTGGATCTTTGATGATCTTGTATCCGGCATGCGGAAGGGAGGCTAGTGACGTGGCGGCGTTGAATCCGTGCTTCACACCATTTTTAACGGATTCTTTCAGTATGTCCGTGTTGGTGAGGGTGTTCTTCAGAACCGTCTTATCTTTGATGAGGTATACCCCGTCATAGTTTTTGGGGGCAGGGCGACGTTTCGCCGGACGAGCCTTGTGTGCTGTCTGGACGGGCGCGGAGTAATACGTTGGGGTGGAAGCGTATCCGCCGCTGTAGCTGCTGCCACCACTGTAGGTGCTTGAGCTTTGGCTGTTGGAGCTGCTGCTGTGGCCAAACTGAGGCGTGTCCTTGACGTCAGCGTTGGCGCAGCCAAGACCCAGGCTTGTCGTGAGGAGAAGTGACAGGGGGATGGAAAGAATTTTTTTCATTATTCCCACTTGAATAAAACGTAGTTGAATTGGACAGGCGGAAAGTTTAGACACACTCGGCGGCGCTGTGGGGACCTACTTTTGCTATCCGTGCCCCATATTTCTGGTATTTAACGCTGTGAACAGCACATTTACAGAAGAAAAACTCGCAGAAAATTACTATGAAAATTTTTTTGCGGCTTGTTTCTGCACTCTCATCTTTTCGCCTCTTTTTTCTTCTTTACAGAGGCCTATTCCCACACCGATTTTTCTGTAAAAGTGCTTCTAACCAGCAAGAACGAAACGAAAGTAGCCCATAAATACAGTGCGCCCCACGGCCTACAACGCGGTAAGAACGCGTCTAGAACGTGGGGCACACAAAACGTGCACACGTAGTGCACGATATGAAGTTATGGCAGACATTATGCCGTTTGCGAAAACGAGGAAACGCTAACGCTACTTATCTGCCGACGAGGACGAAGACGATGAGGACGAGGAATCGTCGCCACCATCATGATCATCGGAACCCGATTCAGCGCCGGTATTGTCGGCACGGCCAGCCTGATCCTTCTGATTAAAAGAGGATGCAGGATTACCTGGGTAGGACGGGCGGGCATACGGTGGGGTAACCGTGGGAGCACCAGGAACCGTCATTCCGCCACGGAACGGCATACCGGGTGCAGCACCAGCAGGAGCATTCGGGGCAGCATTAGTAGCATCGCCAGCCTGCGGATACGGCCAATAGTAGTGGCCATCAAAATAGTAGCCGTTAGCAGCGGCTTCCTTCTGCTTCTTCTCGTGAAGATACGAGAGGATAAGGAACACAATCTGGCCAATACCACCAGTTAAAAGAACAATCAGCAGCCACGCCACCCAAGGGAGGCCATAAACATCAACATCACGAAGTTGAATAACGCGAACAATAGCCCAAATGAAAATAGCAAGAGCAATAACGCTAATAATGCCGCCAACCACTAGCGAACTAAGACTAATAGCGGGATCAACACTAGGCTCTCCAACAGCAAGAAGCATAGTATCCATGTGCATGGTGTTCATGACTATATTCTCTCTTCACGTGATTACGATGACACCCAGTAGAACGAACGAACAGCCAAAAACGTTCCCAGCTGGTAGCGCAACAGCAGCCGAAAACTGAAACAGGACGACGATCTACCCCGTTCACTACGCTTTTATCCTTACAGATCTACTTAAATTGCCGCTCTCCATGAGCTAAATAAGACTGTAAATCTTCCAGGCGTAGCCGTTGAGAATCTGCGAGTTCTAGTTCATCCAACTGTTCCACTGAAACCCATTGGTAGTCAGTCGATTCAGAGTCAATACGTACTTCAGTATCCGCAGTTCGGCCTATATACACAATGGTGAATTCCTGCCGAACTTCCCCATCTGAGTACGCTATTAAAACGTTTGGACTGGTGTAGGTTCCCAAAATATCGGTGATTTCCACCTTTAAATTGGTTTCTTCCGCTAATTCTCTCACTGCACATTGCGGCAGGCTCTCACCGTATTCAAGTGTTCCACCCGGCAATGTCCATTTACTGTTATCTCGTCTACGAACTAGCAGTACACGGTTATCGTTCACCACTGCTACTGCGGCAGCCGGTTTAATGGAATTGGGAGACGGTGCATTCTCCTCATGAAAATAGTCAGTTCGCACTGTCTGTAATGGAGTGTCTAGCCACTTCTGCAGTTCCGCAGAAACATCTAATAGCTTTTTATCGTTAAGTGACGGCACTTTAATGAAGAGAATCGCTGTTCCCGGTTTCGACTTCTGGGCATATTTAGTGCCGGTGGTAATTGCGTAGAAATCACCAGTTCGGAAATCGTATTCAGTTCCCGTATCTAAATCTAGATACCGCGTCCATCCACTTAATACATATTGGTATTCGGTAGTGACATCATGCGTGTGAGGTGCTTCGGAAAAGGATTCTTCATATCGGGTAATACCGATTTCGAGATCCTTAGAATGTTGATGCCGAAGAGCTTGCGGAAGTTTAAGATCACCAACAAGATACTGACGCCGCGTCCCCTCGAGAGCAGTCAGTATCTCCTCATTCGTAATCGTCTGAATCATGGCTATCTACCCCTATCCATAAGTCACTAGCATTTTCTATGCATTGTTTTCTACGACGGCGATGTGAAGAACAAACTGCCCAATAAATACCTAATGCAATGAAGGAAGTTATTAGGCATATCACTAGAATGAATACGCTTCCCGAAGGAAGTAAACCTATTTTTTATCAGTTGTAAAGACTCCCATTGAATAAAAAGAAATAACCAAGGTCGGAATGGTAAAAAGCAGGCCGAGAATACTAACAATACGACTTATCGTTACTGTAGTTTCCGCATTTTTACGTCCCGCTAATGCTTCAACGGATTGGGCAGTATTAGCGAGAAACTCTGACGCTTTTTCAATACATTCTCGGCAATCGTTAACAACCTTATGCATGGCTGTGCATTGCTTTTCCGCCTCTTCTTTGACATCATCAATCTTTCTTTTCGTGACGAAGGAGCTATTTTCCGCTTTATGATGCAAATTCCGTACTGCTAAAGAAGCGGTACCAACGAATTCCGATAGTTTCCCCATCTCCTCTGAGCACTTATTTAGTTGATCTGCGGCAATGTCAGGATCAGAATTACTAGCTATTTTGAACGTCATAGTTTCCCAACGCTCAAACTCAACCTTCCAATTTTCCAGGTTATAAAGCTCGTATTCAATGGGAACTGTGAAGGCTTCTAAAGGACTCCCCACCTGAGTATATTCCGTGTAGTAGTCTTTCCCCCGGTTTAGCCAAATACAGTTATGAGGCCAGCGGCGTTGTGTCTTTTGCTCTTTCGGAATTTTCTCGTAGATGGTGATAGTACCCTTTGGGGTATCTTCATTAATCTTTTTCGAAAGATCGAAAATACGACACCACCGGTAAAGAGTACGAAGCGGCTCAGGGTTTTTACCTGATCTAGCTGGAAGATTCTGACACAATAAATCTACTGTCGGGATTTGTCCCCCAAAGCCATCATCAATATCTTGATTAGCCCTATTGGCTGAAACCCTCCTTATTATTTCCCCCATTGACTCCAGGAGATTTTCAGTAGTCTGCTCAGGAACAAAGTTATTCAGGAAATCTTTAATAGTGTCTGTATGCTCAGAAATACCATCGAGAGAAATCTCTATTTCATAGCTCTCAATATTTTTAAAAACCTGGTCAGAGTTAATTTCATTACGCCCTATAGGAATATATCCGACACTATTTAGTTCACCTGGCAGACCCAGATCCTTAAATTTCACGCCTGGGTATTCAAACTCAATCTGCCGCTTATGCCACCCCGACGCTAGCGTGGCCTGAGAACCATCTTCATAAGCTATTTTTGCGAGAAAACTAGAGTCTTTATCCCACCACCACTTAGTAGACTCATAGGTCTCCTTGTAGGCATCACGACCTACATCACGCGGTTCGACCTCTAAAGTTATATCTTCTCTATCCCGTATGCCCATAATGCTGGCACAATCCCATCATGGTAGCTATGTGAATCTTTACCTCAGTTTACTTGTGCACAGGAGCTATAAAACGGTTTATAGCCATTCTTTTTAGGAGAGATTACAGGATAAAAGCGCTCGGTATGGAGCTTTTTTATTTTTCTCTTTACCTCTCTGTATCGCTTGTATTACTATAACTAATACAAGCGATACAGAATGTTGTTTGGTGAAGGAGGAAGCATGATCATCACCATTGATCCGCATTCTGCGACACCAATTTTCCAGCAAATCCACGACCGCATCGTCGAGGCCATCTCGCGTGGCGACATTACCCCCGGGCAACAACTCGCCCCCGTACGGGCACTGGCACTGGATTTTGGAATCAACCCAGCAACCGTCAAGAAAGCCTACGACCTTCTTGTCTCGGAAGGCATTATCACCACATCACGAAGAGAAGGCAGCGTGGTCGTGGAGAACACCACTCCGCACCCCGACCACCTCACACAATTCCAGGAAGAATTGAAAACCCTTCTGGCAAAAGTCTACTGCCAGGGAATTGACGAAAACACCATACTCACACAAACACACGACATACTCGACGCATTCACCGGCATACACCCCGCCAACTCCCCCGAATCCCCCTTCTCCACCAGCGAAAGGGACCTATAACCATGCACACTGCCTTATCCGCACTACTATTTGCGCTTCTGCCAGTCCTCTGGTTGTGCTCAACCCTATTCATTCCCCAACACAATCCACTGGGAGTAACCGTCCCCTCTGCACACCAAAATGACCCCGTCATAAGAACTGGCTGGCTTCGCTTCCACATCGCTAATTTCGTTATAGCAGTAGTGTTTGCAGCAATAACTGTGGCATGCTTCTACACCCGCACAGAGTCCGAAGCCTCCGACGTGGAATATATCTTATGGATGGTACAGGCATACAGCATATTTTTTACCTGGTGGTGGGCGGGCCGCGTTATCCGCAAAAAGAAAACAGAACAGAATTGGGTATCCGACGCGCACGTAGAAGTTGCGGGCTCATTAACACCCGGAACCTCCGCTAACGCTATACCGCAAGTTTCTATGCAGTGGACACCCTACGTGTGCTCCTACCTACTAACAGGCATTACCGCACTTCTCCTCTGGCTGCGTTGGGGCGATATTCCACCAATGGTGTCCATCGACAACTCCTACGGAACCCATGAACTAGCAGCGAAAACCGTGTGGACCGTATTCGACGACGTATTTTTCGCCCTAGGACTAGTAACAGCCTGCACTATATGGGCAGTCTTTAACCACCTCAAACGCGGACAATACCGCACAGCCATGTCCCCCTCCGCGCGGCGCAGAGCACAATTACTTTCCGAGAGTCAGCAGCAAAGCATAGGGTGGCTAACAATATGCTTCACACTATGCTTAAACCTTCTCTCCATAACCGTGTTCCCCACCTTCGCCAATAGCGGAAAAACCCTCTATATCCTCAATGTAGCGATCATCGTAGGGGTAGTTGTAGCACTATCAATACACCATACGAAGACAGCACGATCACTCCCCATAGAGCCAGATGGAGCAGACTCCCGCGATCAAGACTCCCACTACGCAATGGGCATGTTCTACGCAAACAAAGACGACCCAGCCATGTTCGTCGACCACCTCAACGGAAACGGACTAGTCCTCAACTGGGCCAACACCAAAGGCGTACTACTAGCAGTAGGAACATCCATTATGTGCGTCCTACTCATAACCTTGCCGATAGTCCTCACCTACGTCCACAGCTGAGGCCACGGCTAAGCCGTGCTCTACATTTTCCAGACACAACTCCACAAAACTTCCCCATACCTATAAAAAGGGCTCAGGTCTCCGAAACGAACCTGAGCCCTTCTCTATCCCCGTGACCTATGCAGTCTCAGCATCAATCGCGACATATTACTCTAAAAAATGGAATAACAATGCGCCTAAACGAATCTAGAACCCCAATTACAAGCCCTGTAGTTATGACTAAAAGTATTACAGCTGTTACTACTGCTGTTGTTGTATCTGCTTGCATATCCGGTTTTTGTTTCATAAGCGTCACTATGGCCAACAGTATGGTCATACATAAATTTGAAAATGCTATTGTGGCCGCTGTCCCAGCACTTTCTTTACTCTCTTGCGTCCTGACAGCCTCAGACATACTGTCAAGAGATTCCGACGCTTCTACCAGCAGATTTGAGTATTCATCAACAATATTTTTTATTGTCTGAAGCTGCTCATTCACATACGAGGTCAATTCCGTACTAGATTCAAAAGAATCTTTCATACCGCTTTCAAGACTATTTATTGCCCGCGTAGTACATTTAAGGGCTTCTTCCAAAACCGCTTTTTCCTGCCATACTTCACGTATATGCCCAGGTATTACCTCATTTGAGTCAGCATCTGCAAGTAAAAATATTTTGCTGTACCATCTATCAAATTCAATACGCCATCGCCGCAAATGCGTACAGAGACTCTCTAGATAAGCGTAAATGACCGCAGAAGCGTCATATACTTCTTCACTATTCTGAGAAAAATAGCTTGGCCCCCGTACTAACCATGAACCACTATGCAAACTCTGAAATTTTTCCTGCTCTATACTTGAAAATGTTGTGTACAAGTGGATTACACCATTAGATGTAATAAAAGTACGGCTCCATCGGTGAACAATCCGGAGTGGATTCCTACCACCGGTCCCCGGTTTCTTCCGCTTCAAAGTAGTCGCATGAAGAAGCTCCAAATGTAAGAGGTCTATGGTCGGGATCGTCTCAACCGATACATCCTCCACAGGACGATTTTTCTTCCCTATACATGACATATTTATATCGTCTACAGAAGCAGCAATGCGTTTAGCAGTATTTTTATTGCCACACAACACATATGTAAGAATTTCAACTACTACATTCTTATCCCTCGGGTAATCTGATTGAATCTCGATTTCATAATTCTCACTACCCTGAAAAACATTTTCAGAAGGACACTGCGTTTCCCCTATAGATAGAATCTCTACGCGTCCTAGCTCTGGAATATCTTGCTTTTCCCATTGCGAAGCAGGGAGTAAAGATTTTATTTGGCGTCTGCACTTCCCCGCCGCTACCACAATCTGGCCACCGCCCGGATAAGCCACTTTTGCCCAAAAATTAACTGCTTCTCTTCGATAACCATTTTTACGCTTGAAACAGCCTCTGCTATTCCTCATAGTGCACATCTCTTATCTGGCAGGAATATAGTGATTATCTAAATACGTACCGCTACAACAGTATTACTACAATAGTAGTAAAGAAAATATATCTACTATTAAGCTGACGGCCACTACTAGTTCTTGTGCTACCTCAATAGTTTCCTAAGTAAAATATTCCGCTACTTCTTCCGGGGCTTGTTGGTTTTGGTCCAGATGGGGTTGTCGGTGATGTAGCGGTGTTCTACGGCTTGGGCTACGAAGTGTAGGCCGGCGGTGGTGTAGTGGTAGCGGACGCCGGTGCCTTCGTGGTTGAGGATGAAGCGTTTGGTGTCGCTGGCACAGAGGGTGTGCCCCATGACGTTGCGGAAGGGGACATTGACAATGCCTGTGCGGGCGGCACTGGTGGTGCTGGTGGAGGTGGTTGTGGTCGCTATATGGATACCGTGCTTGCGGAGGATGGATGCACTGTAGTCGCTGGCGCGGGTGGCGGCATTGGTGAGGGCTTCGTCAGCTTGTTGACGGAGGCTTTCCACCCGCGACATTTCCAGGGACGTCATGTTGGGGAGGTTCTTGCAGCGTCCACCTTCTACTAGTGGAAGGTACCCAACAGTGATGATGAGAGCGTTGGGGGCGTGGTCGCGAATGTTGACGAGGATATCGACCAGGTCGTCTTCGAGTATGCTGCGTTTTTTGTGGGTGAGGTAGGGGCCGGTGCCAGGGTGTTTATTGTCGCTGGCAAGCTGGTTAACAACGCGGAGATCATTGGATCCGTAGCTGAGGAGCACTAGGCGCGTGTTGGAGCCCAGGTATTGTTCCGTGTTGAGTTTCCAGTACAGGCTGCTTTTAGAGCCACTGCAGGAGAGGTCTGCCAGGGGTAGCCCTAGGGCGGTGGAGACTTGCAGGGGCCAGGCGCCCACGAAGTGGTGGCAGGCGCTGACGAGATTCAGTGCCTGGTTTTTTGTGGGGGCTAGAGCCATGGTGGAGTCCCCTATGGACACCATGGGGTAGCCCTGCGGGTAAAGGTTGGGGGTGTTGAGGCCAATCTTCTTCCCAATTTCCGCCAGCTGGGTTTTAGTGAGCCCATGGAGGTGTTTTTTTGCGGGGCGATGCCCGGTGACGTGGGTATGGGTGTGGGTGGAGTGTGTGGGGGTGTGCGCGTGCGGGTTGTGGGAGAGTTGCAGCGCGTTAGTTTGTGGGGTGGTGCGGTAGTCAGAGTCGGTGGCGGGGGTGGTGAAAAGTCCGCCGGTTGCTACCTGGGAGATGGCGAGGATAGCGGTTAGTGCCAGGGTGCTGGCTGTAATACCCACGCGTTGTGTGTGGGAGAGTGGCTTACGCTGCATTGTACTCACTCACAAACTTCTCTATTGTAAGAAACCCCCAGTTGGGAGAGTATGTGTTGTTCTCTACTGTTCTCTACTGGGGGTTTCTTGTGGGCGGAAGTGAAGGGATTTGAACCCCTGGTCCGCGTCAACGGACGCTCGCTTTCAAGGCGAGTGCATTCGGCCGCTCTGCCACACTTCCTCATGCCGCGCTAGGCGACTCCTTCATGTTACCGGCAACCGCCGGTAAAAGACTAACGGCCAAGATACACCATTTGACGGCTCCACTGTAACTGTTCGGAGAGGTACTTCCACGCAACATGGTCGGCAATGTAGGAGAGTCCTGGTTCCGTGTAGTGGTAGCGGACGCCGGTCTTTTCTCTGTTGAGAATGAATCGTTTGTGTCCCATGGCGCAGAGGTCATGCCCGTGTACTTGCCGGAATGGCACGTTGGAAATACCGGCGGATACTACTTCTACCCCATTGTCTTTCCATTGTTGTTCACTCATGCGGGCAACGGTCTTGCTGGCGGTGGTGAGGGCCTGGTCGGCGGCTTCGCGGAGGTGGCGAACTCTGGTGTTTTCAAAGGGGGTCATGTTGGGGAGGTTCACGCAGTGTTTTTCCTGAACCAGTGGGAGGTATCCGACGGTAAGAATGAGGGCGTTGGGGGCGCGTTTCCGAACGTCTTTCAGAATTGTGATGAGGGACTGTTCTACGTCTTTCCGGCTTCGCCCTTGGACTTTCTTGCCGGTGCCCAAGTGGGCATTGTATGTGGCTAGTTGGGCGACAACTCGCATGTCGTTGGAGCCGTAGCTAATAACCACTAGTTGTGTGCGTGGCCCTAGGTAGGGTCCTAGGTTTTTCTTCCAGTAGGAGGCGGTTACTTCCCCGGAGCAGGAGAGGTCTGCCAGGGGAAGATGTAGTTTTTGGGATACTTGCTGTGGCCAGGCGCCAGCGTAGTGGTGGCAGCTGCCGAAGGGGTTGGGGCGGCGGGTGGTGGGTGCTAGGGACATGGTGGAGTCGCCTAATGCGACCATGGGGTAGCCGTAGTATCCACTGCTGCCGGCGATCCTGTCGGCGTCAGCGTCTGATGTGGGGGTAGTTGTGGTGGACGCACCGGCACTGTTAGCACCATTCGCACCATTCGCACCGTTGGCGTTACCCGCGTTGCCTGCATTACCTGCACTGCCTGCACCGTTAGCCATGTAGTAGTGGCCTGCTTGGGCGGCGGCAGCATTGGCATCAGTCCACCAGTGTCCGGTTATGCCGAAACTGTTGGTGAGGGATCCTATTCCCAGGGCGAGCGTCATGGTGAGGGCGCTGGCGGTGAGAATCCTGTTCCGCAGGCGGGACGGGGCGTGCTGTAGCCGGGAAGGGCTGTTCTGCTGCAGTGGGTTGCGGTGCATTGTTCTGTGTGCGTTTCTTTTCTACGTGTGGGAGGTAATGAAGGACACCAGTGGTGAGCTGCCCGGAAAGGCGGGTTTGTTCGCTACATTAGGAACCATGTATGCACACACGCTTCCTGTTTCTCGCGGTCCGCAGTCCCTTACGTGGCGGCAGGTGCCAGATCCAACTCCCGGCCCCGGCGAGGTGCTGCTGCAGGTTACTGCCGTGGCCGTTAATCGCATGGATCTTGCCCAGTCGCAGGGAACACAGTGGCAGGTGGGTGACGAGTGCTGTGCTCTTCTGAACGGTGGTGGCTACGCCGAGAAGGTTGTGGCTCCAACGTTGCAGTTATTGCCTATTCCGCAGGGGGTTAGCCTTGCTGATGCGGCTGCTCTTCCTGAGGCTGCCTGCGTGGCGTGGTCCACTCTGGTAATGGAGGGGCACTTGTCGCCGGGGCAGACTGCGCTTATTGAAGGCGGTTCTGGGGGAATGGGGTCCTTCGCTATTCAATTGTGTAAAGCCTTGGGGGCTAGTGTGGTTGCCTTGGCCGGTTCCGACCAGGGTCTGAATTTGTGTTGGGAACTTGGTGCTGATGTCGCCTTGAATTATCGGGATGAGGATCCTATTGCGTCACTGCGTGCACTGGGTGGCGCAAACGTTATCTTCGACCTGATGGGTGCTTCGCATTTAGCTCAACACATTTACTGTATTGCCGCAGGTGGCAGAATTGTTACAGTGTCCTTGCAAGGAAAGGTAACAAAACCTGTTGACATGGGCATTCTCATGGGGAAATTGATGGCGAAACGGGGCGCCATCATCACCACCAGTATGCGGGGCCGTCCCGCTACTGGCCCCGGCTCCAAAGCGGAAGTTATTCGCCAGGTACGGCAGCACGTGTGGCCGCTTATTGATACTGGTCTTATTAAGCCGGTTATTCAGCGGCGTGTCCCCATCCGCTCCGCCAGCGATGTTCTGACCGACGTCCAAAACCACACCACCATGGGGAAGTCAGTACTCCTCGTGGGATAGCCGTGGGGTGACGGTGTCTAACTTTTTGTGTAGGGAAGGTAGGCTCAAAGAGTGCACAACGTAGAACGAACCGCCGGTGTTGTCCCCGAGAATGACCACACTGGCCTAGGCCTTCTTGCGAAAACTTTTGAAGGGGAACCCCCGAAGTCGGACTCCTTCACCTACAAACGCGCCTTCACCGACCTGGTGGAGGGCTGGAAATCTGACCAACTGTGGCTCCAACTGGGCTGGCAGGACATTAAGCAGCGCTACCGCCGCTCCACCCTGGGACCCTTCTGGATCACTATCGCCACCGGTGTCATGGCCCTCGCCCTGGGCCTCCTCTACTCCCTCCTTTTTCAGGAGGACCTGTCCTTCTTCCTCCCCCACGTCACCCTCGGCCTTATCCTGTGGGGGTTCATTGCCGGCTGTATCCAGGACGGCGCCCAAGTGTTCATCGCCAATGAGGGCCTTATTAAACAGTTGCCGGCGCCGCTGAGTGTGCACGTGTACCGGCTAGTGTGGCGGCAGACTCTCTTCCTGGCCCACAACATGATTATTTACCTCATCATGCTGGCAATTTTCCGCCCCCACCTGGGCTGGGCCGGGCTCCTCTTCTTCCCCGCACTACTACTGTTCCTACTAAACGGCGTGTGGGTGGCCATGTTCTTCGGCATCATCTCCACCCGCTTCCGCGACGTCGCCCCGCTGGTGGATTCCCTGGTCCAGTTGTGCTTCTACATGACCCCCATTGTGTGGACCACCCACACTCTCTACTCCAACCACACCATGTCGCAGCGCGCTAAGCTGGCGGAACTGAACCCCCTCTACCACTACATGGAGATTATGCGCTCGCCGCTGATGGGGATTCATGTGGACGCCTACCACTGGTATGTGGTTATTGGTGCCACCGTTATTGGCTGGGGCCTTATGCTCCTTGTGATGAAGAAGGCGCGCGGCCGCGTGTCCTACTGGGTATAAGGGGAGGAGACGACCATATGAGCCTCAAAAAAGACCACGCCGGTAAAGGCGGCGCCGGTAAAAACCGCGCCGGGCGCATGAAACTCACAGACCGCCTGCACCGCCCCGCCCCCCGCACCGAAAACGTCTCCATCGACACCTACGATGCCTGCGTCGACTTCCCCATTTTTGACGCCCGCACCCGCTCCCTCAAACAAACCTTCTTGGGGGCTGCCGGCGGCGCTATCGGCCGCAACAGCAGCAACGTTGTAGTGGTGGAGGCCCTCAAGAACATTAACCTGCACCTGCGGGAAGGCGACCGGGTGGGCCTTGTTGGCCACAACGGCGCCGGCAAATCCACGCTTCTGCGGCTTCTCTCCGGCATTTATGAGCCCACTCGCGGCTCCGCCGACGTCCGCGGACGCGTCGCCCCCGTCTTTGACCTGGGCGTTGGCATGGACCCGGAAATCTCCGGCTACGAAAACATCATTATCCGCGGCCTGTTCCTGGGGCAGACCCGCCAACAAATGCAGGAAAAAATGGAGGAGATCGCTGAGTTCAGTGAACTGGGCGAATACTTGGATATGCCACTGCGCACCTACTCCAGCGGTATGCGTATCCGCCTCGCCCTGGGCGTGGTGACCTCCATCGACCCGGAAATCCTGCTGCTGGATGAGGGCCTGGGTGCGGTGGACGCTGCCTTCATGCGGAAAGCCCGCAACCGGCTGAAAGACATGGTGCGACGCTCCGGCCTACTCGTTTTCGCCAGCCACTCCAACGAATTCCTCGCCCAGCTGTGCGACAAAGCCATCTGGATTGACCATGGTGAAGTTGCCCTGGCCGGCTCCGTGGAGGAGGTTGTGCGCGCCTACGAGGGGAACCAGGCTGGTGACCATGTGGCCCGCATTATTGCCGACATGGAGAAGGAAGACCAGGAGCGCAGCATCGACTCCCGGCGCGGCATTCCCCTAGACAGTGCCAATAGTGCTGATACTGCTGACGAAGGAGCATAGTTATGCAGGTCGTTGGGGTTGTCGTCACCTATAACCGCGTGGATGTTCTGGGCCGTTCCCTGCAAATTCTGGCTAACCAAAGCCGCCCCCTCGACCACCTTATTGTGGTGGACAATGGCAACGACCCGGCTGTACAAACCCTTCTTGAGGACGCCGGCAAGAACGCCCGCGGCGGCGCCGGTATGCCCGTCACGTATCTTCCCTCCCAACACAATTTGGGTGGGGCCGGTGGTTTCGCCCTGGGTATGCTGCATGCTCTGGCGTTGGGTGCGGATTGGGTATGGTGTGCTGACGATGACGGCCACCCGGACGGCCCCGATGTTCTCCGCACACTCCTGGACTGCGCCAGCGAATATGACCTGGACCAGGTGTCCCCGGTTGTGTGCACGATTGACGACCCGGAAACGTTGGCGTTCCCGCTACGTCGCGGCCTGGTGTGGCGGCGCAAACGTAGTGAACTTTTCGACGCGGACGACCCGCAACACTCAAACACGCAGCACCAGAACACGCAGAGCGCGCAGAGTACGCAGGGCGCACAACATCACACTGCGCTGCTGCCCGGTATTGCGTCCCTTATGAATGGGGCCCTATTCAGTTCCCGCTGCCTGGACACTATTGGCGTGCCTGACCTGCGTCTTTTTATGCGCGGTGATGAGGTAGAGCTGCATCGCCGGCTGGAACGCAGCGGCTTGAAGTTCGGCACCTGTCTTGATACCGCCTACCTGCACCCGAATGGTTCTGACGAGTTCAAGCCGATTCTGGGTGGGCGCATGCACGCACAGTACCCGGATAGTCCGGCGAAACGCTACTACACGTACCGTAACCGCGGTTTCCTTATGGCCATGCCCGGTAAGCACTCGCTGATCTTCCAGGAGTATGCCCGTTTTATGTGGTTCTTCCTGGTGCAGCGGCGAGACATTACGGGGTTCCGGGAGTGGCGTCGCCTCCGCAAACTGGGGCGCGACGAGAAACTCTACCGCATGTGAAAAGCGTCCACGTGTATGCGGTCTGGGCTTACCCCATGCTCCAGGAAGTAGCTGGAGTATTCCCTGCAGAGGTTTGTGGGCCCGCATATATGGATGGTGATGTCCTCCCCGTATAGCGGCGCAGCAGCAGGGGCGTGTGACGGTGCACCAGCACTAGCCGCGTCGGCAGCGTCAAAATTGTTCACACTATCGGTACTGTCCGCGGGGAAGGCGAGCTGGTGGGCCTGCTGCGGGGTGAGGCGCTCACCGTTTTCCGTGTCCACTTCCACCAGGGTCAGCCAGGGCCATTCTCGGGCGCATTGGCGTACCAGGTTCAGGTAGGCCGGCTTCTCCGAGGGGTGGTAGGACCACACGAGCGTCACCTGGCCGGGGAAATCCTTGCCCACCGCATAGTTGAGGTCCCGCAGCCAGGCCACAAATGGGGTAATACCAATACCGCCGGCCACCCACAATTGCCGCACTCCCCCATGGGCGGGGTGGGTGCCGCCGCGCGGTGTGGAGACCGTCACCGGCATGCCCTCTGCGAGGTTATCGACAAGCCAGCGGGACCCCTTGCCACCAGCTTTAATGCAGTATTCAACAGTGCGATCCCAGGCAACACCCTGCGTGCGCATGCGGGACCCCACACCCACATGCTGGGTGGGGCCAGTACGCCCCACAATGTTGGGAATGGACGTCATAGTGAAGGGGTGCGGCCCCTCCTTCTGCCCGGGAACACCCAGGTAGGAGTATTGTCCGGCGGTGTACCAGTAGGATTCTGGGCGGCCGCGGTGCAGGTGCGGCGCTAATTCCACGGTGACAATGGCGGTATCCGGGTTGGGGTAGGTGATGTTGACGACGCTCCCCGGGTAGAGCCGGTCGGTGCGGAATTGCTGAATGAGCATAACGCGGATAGTGACCAGGGCCGCCATGATCATCACGATGCAGTAGGCGGAAAGAAGGTAGGGCAGGTCCTTGGCGGAAATGCCTATACCAGAGGTGTCCAGCGCGGAACCGTCCAGGACGGACGTGGACCACATATGCCAGGCCAGAACACCCCACAGAATGATGGTGGCGGCGTTAAAGAGGGGGTAGATGACGTCGAAGGGGACACGGGCGATCCAGGTTAGGAGGGCACTGTCCTGACTGTTCTGCCTGTCCCGACTGTTCCGAGATGCTCGGCCTACAACGGCCCCGTCTACACCGGCCGCGTCTGCACCAGCCCCGTCTGCACGGGCCCCGCTAACTGCATTAGCTGCCTGAGAGGTCTTAGCCTTAGCTAAGCGCGGAGTATTTGGCCCCACATAGCGCAGGATCAGCAGCAGCGTCACCACAATAAGCATGACCAACAGAACAGTATCCACAGCGCGCTGCCCCACCGTGCTGGATAGGTCAATGTCGCGATCCTCGCCGGAAGTGTTGGGGGCGAAGCCGTCACCGTTAATGAGGGCGATGCGGCGCAGCAGGTAGGCTATCCACTCCAGAATGAAGCCGGTAATGGTGGCCAGCCGGTTCCACAGCAGCATGCCTTCCGCCCCGTTGAAGGATTTGTTGATGCGGGGCATGGCGTCGAGTGCGCCAATGCCTGTCACCATGAGCCACAGGCCCGCCAGTTGGAGGACGATGACGGGGAAATCGTGCACGCCCGAGAGAGTGGTGCCGCCCATTTGGTCCCCGTAGGCAAGCAGGACGAGCAGGGGGACAACAAGGCACGAAAGCAGCATGCCGGAGTTGGCTTTGAGGACCTTGATGGTGGCGCTGAAGAAGTAGCGCGTCTTGTGGGGTGTGGGCATACGTTTAGACTAGCAGCACTGTTAACACCCGCCGGCACTGATTAGCGTTGCCGGCGCTAACAAGCCGACGCTGGCCGGCACAGGCTAGCACTGTTCGGTGGTGCCGCAGTAGATGGCGTTGGCGAGGTCTAACGCCCCCCGCACCATAGTTTCACGCCGTGAAACATCACAGGTGTGGGTGGGTGGCTGCGGCGGCAACCCCACCGGGTAGACGATGGGCCACAAGGATCCTGCTGCCTGCACACTTTCATGCTTCACCGCATAGTAGTCACCATCGTGCGCATCTACCGCCACCCCCGCGCAGCCGGCCGCGGACGCCAGCAGATGCGGGTGGAAACGGGTGGAGAGCCAGCGCACGTTCTCCCCCACCGGCAGCCCCTCCCGCCACAGACGCGCAAACGGCATGAACTGGGCACCTGGGAAATCCTGCTCAATAACGTTCTGCCACACGGCATAATCACCGTAGGGAATACACTCCACCACCAGCAATTCGGAGCCCTGCACCTTCCAGTCGGCGAGGGTTTCCCGCAGCCACGCCCACAGTGTTTCTTTATCGTCTACTAGGTCCGACTGCACGCAGAGGATAGTTGTGCACCCCTCCGGTGCCGGGTGGTAGGGGAAGTAGTTATATGTGTCGGCGACAGTAAGGTGCTCACAACCCCACTCCAGCAACGGCATTCCGAATGCGGCAGAGTTAGCGGCTTCCCCAGCGGCTTTCCTATCGACTGCCCCATCAGCTGCGCGACCCGAGTGGGCTGAGTACGCTGCGTGGGCTGCGTGGGCTGACTGTACCGCACACCGCATTTTCGCCGCCAGGCGGGTGCAGAAATTACGATTCTGGGCGGCCGCGCGTTCTTCCGCTTGCCGTTGCGTGGCGCATTCCATAATGCCGAGGGCAACAGCGAGCCACGTATCGTCCCCCACCTTGGCGAATTCTGCCCGCGGGGTCAGCTCGGTAAAGAATTCTGGCAGCGTAGGCGTGGCGGAGGGTTCTTGCTGGCTGGTGACGGCATTAACGGTGTGGTGAAGAATGGCTTCGCTGGCGGCGTCGCGTACCGTCACCACGTCTGCTTGCAGCAGGTATGGGAGGGTAACGCCCAGGCGTTGCGGCATGAGCCCGGCGCCGGTGGCGACGAACAGTGGGCGTGGTTCACCTTCCGGGCGGGGGCGGTCTGCTACTGCCGCTACTGCCGCCACGATGGCTGCGTGGTGTGGCCACATGTCGTTGAGGTAGCCGCCGCCCACAATATGGAGAACGTCGGCGGATCCGACTAAGTCTAGGTTGGTGGCTAAGTCTGCTTGTGCTCCCCCGTCGAGTACCCAGGTGCGGGTGAGGGTGCAGAGTTGTTCTAGTTGTTGGGTGGTGATGTCGGTGGGGTCGATGGGTTCTTTGTCTTGCGGGAAGATGCGGCGTCCGGCCCTCTCGACCAGGTCCCAGAGGGTGTTGGTGACGACGAGGTGCGGGTGGAGGTCACGGAGGAGGACGGCGGCTTTTCCGGGGTTGTGGCAGTCCACGACGACGGTGTCGTGGGGGTGTGTGTGGGCGAGGTAGCGGAGCCAGGTGGCGGCGATCAGTTCGTCTCCCCAGTTGGGGACGCCTGCCGGGGCTACAAGGTAGTAGACGCGGGGGCGCCCCGGCTGCCATGCGCGGCGCGGGTGCTGGTGGAGGACGGACTGGATGGTCATGCTCTTAGGCTATCCAAATTGGGGAGGGAATACCGGCGGAAATGGCACCCTGGCCAAAGCGTTGCATAGACGTTGCATAGACGTTGCACAAACACAATAAATACGCTGCATTTCGTGCGCATTAGCCTAGCTGTGGCGGACTAGCGGTAGCGGCATAGCGTTATACCGCTCGGCGCGACGCAGCTTGTTTTAGCGGACTCGGAAGATGACGGTTCGCTGGACGATAAAGTTCACAATAGTGGCGACAGCCTGCCCCACCACGAAACCAATAGTTTTTGCCCACAGGTGTCCTAGCGACAGGGTGGCTTTGTACACCACATGGAAAATGCCGACGTTCAGCCCGAATGTCACAGCGTAGAGGATACAGACGGCAATAAGGCGTTTCGTGGAGTGCTCGGCCTGGAATGTCCAGCGGCGGTTGAGGGCGTAGGCCAGGGCGGTGCCGCAGATGAAAGAAATTCCTTTGGAAACGGTGGTGTTTAGCCCCAGGTAGGACAGGAGGAGGAGAAGCCCGAAGTCGACGACGGCAGACACGCAGCCGGTGGCGATAAAGCGAAGAATTTGTGTCTTTAGGCTTGTGGTGGTGGAGTTTTCACCCTCGAGGGGGACGGCGGTGACGTTCGTGGCGGCCATCATTGTTTCGTTGGCCTCCACTGTGGGATCAGTGCGGTTAGTGGTGTCTGCGGCGCCTGCACTATCCGCGGCACTTGTAGTCTCGATAGCGCCCGTGGGGTCGTTGGGGGTGTTATCCTGCTCAAACTGCTGCACGTTCCTCAGAGTAAACCGATTCCCCTGGCCATGCCACTCGCCTACCCGCCCGCGGCACGTCGCGCTATGCCCCAGCAATGTGCCGCGTCACGCCGTGCTACACCCCCACGTCATACACCATGCACATGCCACACCATTCCGCACCCCGCAGCATGAGGGATAGCGGAGGGCATAAAATGGGGGTCGTTGACTACTGCGAGGAAAGTGGGAAGCCATGCGTCATCGTGTTTCTGCCGCCACTACTGGGCTACTGCTTACGGGGGCGCTAGTGGTGGGAGTGGCGGTGTCTGGCTGCACTGTTCCTACTGCGGAGGATCGGAATAATGCCGGCGGCACCACGGGGACGCACCAGCCTGGTGATGGGGATTCTGCGGCAACCCCGTCTGCGGGTGTGCCGGGGGGCCAGCATGCTGCCACTATTACGGATAAGCAGGCGAATGCGTTGCAGCGGTCGTGGCAGCAGTTTGTGAATAGGCACCCTAAGGCGGATATGAGTATGGCGCTTTTGCCGGTGGGTGCACAGAAGGGTGCTGCCCCACTGGAGTTGGGGTTTGCGCCACGCATAGCGGGTGGGGAGGCTTTGCGCGTGCCTATTGCGTTGGCGGCGGTGGAGAAGTCTGGTGGCGATGGTGACGTGGGTGGGGATCTGGTCACTGCCCTCAACGCGAATGATGCGCGGGCGGCGGCGCGCCTGTGGGCATCGTTGGGGACGCCACAGCAGGCGGCGCAGGCTACTATGCGGGCGTTGCGCCAGGGTGGGGATACGACTACCCGTGTGCAGACCCAGTATCCTTTGCGCAGTGAGTGGCTGCCGGTGAATCAGGTGCGGTTTGCGGCGGGGTTAGCGTGCTTGCCGTCCGCCGAGTACATTCGTGCTTCTATGACGGCATCGAGCCCCAGCCAGCAGTTTGGTTTTGGTGGCTACAGTCAGGCGCAATTCAGTAATGCCTGGGTAGAAACACAAGGTGCGCAGGGGCCACAAGGTGCGCAAGGAAAGCAGGGCGCACAGAATACGCGGGGTGCACAGAAACAGAGCACACAGAAACAGAGCGTAACTACGGTGCGCCAGATGGTCATTATGGACATGGGGAAGGCGGGTTTTGCGGCACTGTCGCTGACGGCTCGCACACCGGACGGAACGCGGGCAGGCGCGGAGAAACTCCTTACCGCTATGGCGCATTGGTTAATGAGCCAGGCGGCCAATGTTCCCGCCGGGCGCTGCCTATAGCCAGTCGCCTACACAGCCGCGCCCTCGCCTAGTCTTAGAGCTGGTAGAGCCGTTTCCAGTTATCGCGGGAGGTGAGCTCCCCGAACGCGTCCCGGTATTGTTGCGCAACCTCATCAGCTTCGCGTGTGAAGCGGCGAATGAGGGCGGTGAGTTCGCGTACTTGCTTGCGGGACTTCTCGTGGTCGAAAACGCGGTGGTGGACTACCGACTGGGAAGCGTCCGTGACGTACACGTCCTCATAGAGTGAAGTGTTCCACCAGGTGGCGTCCTCGTAGGGGACGATGGTGGCACCGGGGATCCGCTTGTTGAGGAGGGCTTTCACGGTGCGTTTCGCCATGACGGCTTTTTCCCAGCGTTCGGCGGGTGGCGGGGCGGTGCGGCCGACACGGGCGACCGGTGGTACGTCGTCGAGGTTGGTGGGTTTGGTTTCGGGGAAGGCGGCGCGTTCGCGGTTAATGCGGGCGACGGCGTCCTGGCCACCGTCGTGTAATCCCTTGGGGCCATTGAGGAATCCGCGGACGGCCGCCATGTGGGTGTGGGCGAGGCCGTATTGCATGCCGAGGATCTCGCGGCGAATATCGGCCAGGGTGCTGGTGGCTAGGGCTTTGGGGTTGAAGCCGGGGTCCAGGGCGGCGGTGATGAGGCCGTTGCGCATGGAGAAGAAGTGTCCGAAGCCGTCCACGTCTTTCCAGTAGAAGTCGGCGTGCCAGACGGCGGCGCCGGGGAGGGTGACGGTGGGAATGTTGTTGCGGCGGCCGCGAAGTGAGTATTCCACGTCGTCCCATTGGAAGAAGAAGGGTATGGGCAGCCCCATGCGGGTGACGGCCTCGGAGGGGATCAGGCAGGACCACCAGCCGTTATATTCGGCGTCTAGGCGGCGTTCGGGGAGGTCCCCATCAACCATGCTGGTGTTGGTGACGCCGTGTGGGTCGGTGAGGGTGCCGCGGCGGAGGGTGCTGAGGTCCACGCCTTCGGCGCTGGCCAAGAGGAAGTCGGGGTTGTAGAGGAACATCATTTGCGCGCCCACGATGGTGGGGGTGCGGGTGAGGGCGGCGAAGGCACTCATGCGGACGACGGTTTCGGGTTCTACGCGAACATCGTCGTCCATGAGGAGAATGTCGACGGGGGTGGTGTCATGCTCGGTGGCTTCGTAGATGCCGCGGGTGAAGCCGCCGGAGCCGCCCAGGTTGGGTTGTTGAATGTAGTGGAGGGTGCCGCCGAAGGTGGTGGCGGCGTCCTGGAAGTCGGGCTGGTCAGCAACGTGCTGGGTGCCTTGGTCGGTGACGTAGAGTTCGTCGATCATGCCGCGAACGAGGTCGTCGTGGGCGAGGGCGGAGACGGTGGCGGCGCAGTCTGTGGGGCGGTTGTAGGTGCAGATAGCAATAGCCAGCCGGCGCTTGCTCTCCCCCGCGCTGGCGCTATCGTTCGCCGCTCCTGCGCTCACCCCACTACCAGCCCCGCTAGCAGCACTGTTTGTACTGCCGGGGGCGAGGGTGTGGGAGTGCCATTCTACGTCGCTGATGTGGGAGTTTCCTTCACGGGCGGCGAATTCTAGCCAGAGGGAGCCGCCGTCGTGGAAGCTGTTGAGGGGGGCGGTGAGGGTGAAGGTGCCGGGGCCTTGCAGGACGGTTTCGTCGATGGTGCGTTCGTGGCCGCCGATGTCGGAGGCGCGGAGGAGGATGGTGGTGTGGACGGTGGGGTCGGCGTCGATGGTGCCGGTGGCGTTGACGGAGGTGACGCGGGTCCAGCGTTGCCAGTAGGAGGCGGGGAATCGTCCGAAGTAGGTGTTGGTGCTAAGGCTGCCGCCGCCGTCGAGGGTGATGTGGTGGCGGGCGCGGAGTGCGGTTCCGGAGCAGTTTCGCGCGTAGAGGTCTTGGTTTACCCAGGCGCGGGGCCCGGTGAAGAGTGTGCGCTGTAGCAGCATGCCGTGGCACCTTCCATAGCGGTGAGGGAGCGGATGTACTTTTAGTGGAGGGTAATTCGCCCTCCCGAGGGGTGATGGGTGGGTTTACCTTCCCAGACTAGTCTATAGATAAGGTGTCGCCCCAAGCTCAACGCTTGGGGCGACACCTTTTAGTGATGGTTAGTGTTTACGTGGTGTTTTACTTCTTGTCGGCGGCGTCGAGGCGCTGCTTGGTCATTTCCTTGCAGCGGGCGGCGGCGTTGCGGCCGGCGCGGCGGCCGGAGAAGAAGCAGTCGGCGATGGACAGGCCGGAGACGTAGGAGTTGGAGCAGACGCCGACGGCGTTGCGGCCAGCTGCGAACAGTCCGGGGATGTCTTCGCCCTTGTCGTTAACAACATTGCCGGTTTTCTCGTTGACCTGCAGGCCACCCAGGGTGAGGCCGGGGGCGGGGTAAACAAGGCCGTTGAGGAGGTTGTTCGGAATGTTGGAGATGTCGATCCCGTAGAAGGGTGCCTTGATGATGGGGCTGGAGAGGTTGGCTGCCTTGTGGTAGGGGTCTCCGGTTCCTTCAAGGATGCCCTTGTTGTACTCGTCTACGGTCTTGCGGAGGCCGGCGGCGTCAACGCCGATCTTGGCGGCGAGTTCCTCGAGGGTGTTGGCTCGCTTGTGGCCGAGAGTGTACAGGTAGAGGGACATGGCCCAGTGGAAGATTTGGGACTGTGAGGGCACTTGCTTCAGAGCCTTAATCCACTGGTCGTGGTCGAGGACGAGGCGGCAGTTGGCGCCGTATTCGCGGACCATGTAGTTGGAGTGGGTTGCACCGTAGAGGTCTTCGTTGGCAACACGGTGGCCGTTGGTGCCAACGGAGACGCCCTCGATGAAGGCTTCCGGCGGGGAGATGAAGCGCCAGGAGGTGGCTTTGTCCATCTGGGCGATGGCGCCGCCGGCGCTTTGTCCGAGCATGATGCCCTTGCCGTTATCGCCACCGGTTCCTAGCGGGGTGATCTTGGCGTAGGGGCCGGTGTACTTTTCCATCCAGGAGGTGTTGTAGGCGAAGCCGCCGGCGGCGAGAATGACGGAGTCGCAGTGGACTACGTAGTCCTCTTTACCGGCGCGCCAGATGGCGTCGGTGAGTTTGTCGGCGGGGCGGCCGATGTAGTCGGGGAAGAAGTTACCCATCTTGGCGGTCAGTTTGGTGACTACCCAGTGGAGTTTCTGTAGCTTCTCGTTGTTGAGGGCGGAGAACTTCACGCCCACTACTTTGTTGCCGTCCATGACGAGGTCGGTGACGCGGGCCACGGGCAGGAAGGTGACACCCTTCTGCATGGCGGAGTCGTGGAGAGCTTTGAACAGTACCTTGCCGGATTTCAGGCCGGAGGCGTGGGTGCGGTGGCCACGGGCGGCGGGCTTGGCGTGCTCGTTGTAGGGGTAGGCCTTCTCGTTACCGGAGTAGTACAGGTAGTGCTTGTCGGTGGGGTAGGAGGCCTTGTAGGGGCAGAGGGAGGCGTTGAAGGGAACGCCGTTTTCTTTCAGCCACTCGATCATGCCGGGGGACTGTTCGCAGAATTCGCGGAGGGTTTCGTCGGAGACGACGCCCTTGGCTTCCTGCTTGATGTAGTTGAACATGTTCTCGACGGAGTCCTCGACACCGGCTTCCTGCTGGATGGAGGTGCCGCCGCCGGCGTAGACGATGCCGCCGGAGAGGCGGGTGGCGCCGCCACCGATGGAGAGGTCTAGGGCGAGAACGTGGGCGCCGTTGTCGGCTGCTTCAATGGCTGCGGCCGCACCGGCACCACCGAAGCCTACGACGACGACGTCGAATGAATCGTCGGGGATGAGTTTCTTTTTAGGAGACAATTTGTTCCTCCTCGTTATGTCTGGGTGTGGGGCTTTCCGCGGGGGCGGGAAGCGGGGTGGTGAAGATTAGCGGTTGAGCTGTGCTAGGAATTGGCTGTGCTCGGCAATCTTGTCGTATTCCCAGGGGTTGCGAACCTCGTGGGGGCACCAGTGGCCGGCTTTGAGGACGGCGAAGGGGCTGGCGTCGAATTCGTAGCCCATGGTGCCTTGCCAGCGGAGTGCCTCGTAGGGGTCGCCGGAGTACTTGGTGGAGAGCAGTTTGCCGCCACGGAATTTGGCTGCGTCCTGGAGTTCTTTCACGGTGATCTTGGAGAGGTCTTTGCTCTCGTCGTAGCCGTGGTCGTAGTAGGTGGGTTCTTTGGAGAACTCGGGGGGTACGAATGTATCCCAGGTGCCTATCTTCTTCCACTCGTCGTAGCCGCCGAAGTAGGCCTCCATACCTGCGGGGTCCTTCTCCTTGATGAACTTCAGCATGCCGCGGTCCTTCAAGCAGGTGGGGCGCATGACGAGGTTCTTGATGAAGCCCTTGGGCATGTAGCCACCCAGTTTGAAGCTGGCGGGGGCAGCGTTCACCATGCGGTCGATGGCCTTCTGCGGGTCCGCGCCGGAGCGGAAGGGAACCAGTTCTTCCAGGTAGTCGGAGTCGGTGTACCACTGGCCGTGGAAGTTGCGGTTGGCGTACCAGTTGTAGTCGTACCAGGTGCGCATGTCGGCGCCGAAGGCGCTAACCATGCGGGAGTAGATTTCGTAGTTGCTGAAACGCCAGGGTTCGCCGGAGCCGAGGTTGTAGACACCGCGCCAGAACTTGGGGTTGACCTCGTAGTCGGTGACGATGTTGCGGATAAGGCGGGCAGCGTCTTCCACGAGGATCCATTCCAGCACACCGTTCATGGTGGTGTGGGTCATGATGGGGTCCAGAATGAGGACGACGCCGGGGTGGAAGATGCCGGAGGAGCGGAGCCATGCCCACTTCTTCAGGCCGGAGTGAATGAGTGTCCGTTCCGCAATAATCTTGGACTGGGCGTACTCGTCGTACATGGAGGGCCACAGTGGGTCGCCGACGCGTCCCCAGTGGTGGGGTGCTTGGCGGTCGCCGGTTTCGGCGACGGAGCCGATGCCGATAACGCCGATCTCGTCGGGGTTCGGCTGGGCTTTAACGGCCTTGATGATGTTGCGGATAGCACCAACGTTGACCTTGTGGGTAAGAGCATGGTTGGCGTCTGCGACGGGGGACACCATGCCACCAAGGTGGATAACGTAGTCGGCGCCGTCAACGCAGCGCTTCACGGACTCGTAGTCGGTGAGGTCTCCAAGGACAATTTCGACGTTGTCCTGGGCTTCGAACTCCTTGCGGAGGTCGGGATTGTTTTCGTAGTCGGTGGGGAGGACGAGGGCAACAACATCTACCTTGTTTGCTACGCCAGCCAGTGACCGGAGGGTGAAGCGCCCCCAGTTACCGAAGCCACCAGTCAGAAAAACTTTCGTTTTCTTATTCTGAACCATTTAGGACTTCTCCTAGTTGCAGGGTGTAACGGCCATGTCGATGTTCAGTCTAGGTTTGCTGTCCTAGTTTTGATTTAGTTTCCGCAACTATTAGCGTCACGTCTGTGAAAAAGTGTGCTGAGTAGCACAAACATAAAGTGCCGGGGTGTGAAAATATGGTCCAGTGTGACCTATCTGCCACCACAAAAATGCCAAAACTTTCCATTTATGACACTTCTTGTGGCCCGTAACGCTGCCTATTTTTTACTTTCCCGCTACGCCTTATCCTCCCCTTTCTTTCTCCTTTTAGTACATCTGACCAGTACTATTGGAGCTCCCCCACATATCTACTAGACGGCCAAATATTGTATAGCAAAAAGACACACTTATGCGCATCGCGAGTTCCCTCTTGCGCGTCGCGTGCTACTAGCGCCCCGGCCGCGAGGACTGCGGGATAAATAAGGTATCCGAAGCGGCTAGCGGGCATGAGCAGCATGGCGGCGGTAAGCCCCACGGCACATATCCAGAGGGTGCGTACAAGCGTGGAGGGGGGTCGTTTTACCATCCACACCACTAGGGCAATTCCGGCCAGAAACAGCAGTGCGCGCGCTATCCACACCCCCACTGGCCCGGTGGCGGCAATAAGTTGCCCGGGGGTTCCGCCCTGCGCGGAGGAAGTGACGGCGGCGGATCCACTGGGGTAGTGGAGCGTTCAGCCGAGCGTGCAGCAGGGTGTGCAGCAGGGTGTGCAGTATGCGGGCGCCTAGCAGCACCCCACTGGTAGGCCAGGGCAATAAGGACAACGAGCACCACGGGCAGGGCGGTGAGTTTCATGCCTAGCGCTATCCCACCAGCTAGCCCGGCTAGTGCAGCGGTGGCGGGTTTGTCGTGGAAGGCTGCTACCGCGCAGAGGAGGAGCAGTGCTACTAGTAGTGCGTCTATGCCGGCGGCAACAAAGTTCATGGTGACGGGCGGTACCGCCACAAGGAGCAGGAGCGCACTTTCGGGAATGGCAGGCTTGTGGGCTAGGAGCCAGGTGAGGAGGAGAACCAGCACGGTTGCGGGGAGGAGGTAGAGCCGGACGTCAGTCCACCAGTGTGTTCCCCACCAGCTGGTGGGGAAGCCGAATATGGCAAGGAGTGGCGAGTAGGGGTTGTAGTCTGCCACGTGTGGGGTGGCCAGGTGGCCTGCATCAATGTAGGGGGTGCCGGTGTGGAGGAGGAGCTGGCCGGAGCGTTCCACAACATAGGTTTCTAGGTTGGCGCCTATCTCGTGCTCGGGTGGGGCGGCGGTATGTGCCCGGTGTGCCACTCCCCAATACATGGGGGCGAGGGAGGTTATGAGGAGGAACGCGGCAAGGATGCGGGCGCGTACGGGAGTGCGTGCGGGAGAGTGTGTGGGGGCTAGTGCGGGGAAATGATGGTGGGAATGATGGCGAGAAAGGTAGTAGAGGGTAGTTAAGTAGGCGATTGCTACTATGCAGGAGGGAAGAGTGATGTAACCCCATAGACGGTATGCAGAAGCAGTGTTGAGAGATGTGATAGCAGTGAGGGCGGCATAGATTCCTACTGCTACGAAAATGGCAACCTCTATAGAAAAGGTCTTCAGAGGGGTTAGCTGTAAGCGATTATTATCACGAAAAACTGAAACCATCAAGAAGGGAGAAGACACCTCCTACCATAGCTATTCGAACGAAATTCACACTGCAAGAAGCGATCTATTACCTAGTTCACACAAAAATAACCAAAAATCGCTATATCTCCAATGGGCTAAATGCTAACCTCGAAACACTCGCGGGAGGTCTCCTCCGCGTGAATTGCATTTCTAACTTTTAAGGAGAAAGTGATGCAAACTCTAACAAAGTCGGCTGCTGCGATTGCGGCAGCCACACTGTCACTCGCTATTGGTAGCGGTGTGGCACATGCACAGGAAGTGCCTGAGGCTCCACAAGGACTAGACACTACCGTGAGCACTAACGTGGTTCGCGGCGCGAATCTAGCCTCGTGGAATATTCCGGACACTCCGGCTCCGTCAAGTGACGCGGTTGCTTTCCTTGAAGATGCTCTTAAGCTTGCCGGCCGAGACACCCTCAAGAACGCTAAGCGCAATTCACTGATGTCGCCTACCACAACCATTAACGTTCGAGCAGACGGCAACGATAATAATAGTAACGATAAGAGCGATTACCTCAAAGCTGCGGTTAGCAGTGGTTCCACTGGTGCTATTGAAGGCGCGCTAGCTGGCGGCCTTCTCGGCATCCCCGGTGCAGTAATTGGCGGCACTATCGGTGCTGCTGCTGGACCGGTTATCGGTAGTGTACCTGCTGTCGCTACCAAGGTCGCTCGTAACTTCCACGCAGTAAAAGCTGCCCTGCCTACCATTGGCGTTAATAAGCAGATCATCGATGCCGCTCTAGCAGCTCGCAATGGTAAGCACGCCCTCGTCGACGTTAAGCTTGCTGCAGGGAATTTCGTCGCTCAAATTATCGACAAGAACCTTGCCGTTCTAGACGGTGTTGATGCACTCCTAGCTGGAGCTACCATTCCTGCTAACATCGCTGCCCAGGGCCTCGATGCTGTACGCGTCCTCCACAACGGACGCCAAGCATTCCTGGAACGCCGCCTACTGCTAGCAGGTATCCTGCCCGCAGCTAACATCGCTGCCCAGAAGATCGATGGCCTACGCGTCCTCCACAACGGAAAACAGGTACTCTTTGACGGTACTGTTGCTTTCATCGCAGGCAATCTAGCACTTTTAAGTGCGGCTTAGCGCTTCCCATGCCCGTCCCTGGTGTGGCAGCAAAGGCTTTTCTGCTTAAGTTCGCTGTTCTACAGCATCAGATTGCTAATGCTGCCCGCATTAATACTGGTCTTAACCTCGCTGCCCAGAACCTCGAAGCCGTACGCTTCGTTATCAACGGTGTTCAGGTAGCTGTCAATCTTCCACTGTCCCTCCTTGGAACAAAGTTCGCTGTAGCTAACATCGCTGCCCAGGCCCTCGATGCAGTACGCGTCCTCCACAACGGTAAGCAGATCATTGCCGCTGGCCTGGCTATCCCGGTTTTCATTGGTCTCAAGAAGTTCAACAAGATTCTTAAGATCAAGAATGGCATTGACACTCTTGCCTTTGGCGCTGCTGCTTTGAAGCGCATTGCTCTGAAGGTACTTGATCGCATCCTCCTCATCAAGAATGGTGCTGTGGTACTCGCCAGTGGATTGTTTGTTGTGCACAACCTTTTCAAGGCTGCACTTGCAGAAGGAATTCACCTTCTCACTGTCCTGCCGGGCATTGTTCTCAGTGCTCTAGGATTCGCGGCTGGTGCCTTCACCGGTGCAAGCCTTGGTGGTGTAGCTGGTGCAACCGCCAGCATTCCTGGTGCTTTCTGGGGAACCATCCTCGGAGCCCTCGGAGGCGTAGCCTACATGTACATCTACAAGGAAGTACTCAAGAAGTAACCAACCTTCCTAAAACGTAGATTGACACATAAGTTCATACACACACTGGGGTGCCCTCCACACAGGAAGGCACCCCAGTTCCTATTTACACACCACAACCCATCCACACAATGCCCCACCACCCCCCTATACCACTCGCCCCAAGCGCATGCCCCCCACACACACGTTTCACAGACCCCACCACAAAACTGTGTAACCTACACTCCCGCTTCAAATATCACCAAAATTAGGAAACATTACCTAAACATTTTCAGAAGACACTTCAGTAACAATATGAACTTCTGCCAGATCACTAGCATTTGCCACAGCCCTGACTATCCTTAGAAAGGAGACGCATCCCAGTCGCACATTTATACTCATTCCTACTCAAGGAGAAAATACAATGAGAGGGATAAACAAAGTGGCCCTAGGAATTTCCCTGGCTGCTTTATCTCTTACAGCGGGCAATGCAATGGCACAAGCCGAAGAAACACCCGCCGACACTCCCATCGCAGTCCTACGCACTGCACACGACACCGTTAACAACATTGCTCACCATGATGGCTCCACGCACCCCATCATCACCATCGAGCACCACGACACGGACCATAAAGACTCCACAAAACACGCACCACTACCCCCACGCGAAATCCTAGATTTCCTCACCCAATCACTCAACCTTGCTGGCCGCGACATCCTCACAGGCGCCACCAAACACACAAGCGCCAACCATACAGGTACAGACAGTGACGACACCACAGGTATTAGCGAAAACGAATACCGCACCATCATTGGTAGCACCGTAGCTGGAGCACTAGCCGGAACCCCCATCGGTGCAGTAGCCGCCGGACTACCAGGGGCGTTCGTAGGAGGCACAGTAGGATCCGTTGCTGGCCATCTAGGCGGAAGACTAGCCGGCAACATTATCGGTACAGTCGCCGGAGCTATCTCCGAAGTACTCCTCACCATGCCATTTTACGTACTATTCGGAGCAGCACGTCGTGCCCCCCTCGGCATCCTCCCCGGTATTGTTATTAACCCCATCCACAAATGTCTTAAATCCTCTGCGCTAGCCGTCATCCCCACACTGATGGTCACCACACCGGCCGCACTTATCAGAGGGACAATCGCTGTTCTTCCCAGCCTTACAATAGGGTCCATTCTTGGAATAATGGGTGGCCACCTCACTGCTATGGCAGTAGGTGCCATCCTCGGCGGTAGTGCTACTCGCCTCTGCGTGCCGCTAGGTGGTCCAATCCTCCACACAATGGCCTTCCTCTTTGGCGCTGCTGCCGGAGCACTTCTTGCCCGGTTAGGACTCAGCGGCATTATCGCCGGACACGCTGGGCTTCTACTCCTATGCCTCCCCCTAGCAGGAACGCGCACCCTCTTCAAAGCCGCAATAGCTGCCACTATTGCTGGTCTTCCCACTTTCATCGTTCTTAAAACTGGTATCTTTTTCCTGCTATCCCTACGCAATGCGGGTAGATTCGCCATCATCCTGGCAACCTTTGGTGGAATCCTTGGCATGCTGCACTGCGCCATAACGTCCTTCCTCCTTGGTGGACTGCTCATTGGCCGTCTTATTGTGGCAACCATTCTGGGACTCGTTGGCCCCATCGTTGGCACCGCCCTCGGCATCCCATTTGGTGCCGCAGCCGGTATTCCCGGTGCTCTTACCTGCGCCCTCCTCGGTGCAGCCCTAGGTGCCGGTATAAGCCTTGCCATTGTTACTCTTCTTCACAAGAAGGACATCACCGTTAAAGGCTTCGGAAAAGACGACACTGCTAAGAAGATGACGAATCCTCTCGACAAGATTCGTACTCGTAGCAACTACGCGCTAGCCGCCTAAGCCTTCATATATAGCATTACGCCATAACGTATTAGTGGGTGGGATACCTTCCTTTTAAGGGGAAGGTACCCCACCCACTTATGTATTAAGTATTAAGGACCGTGCAGTATCTCCACTACCTACGACACATGGTTATCCCCAAAGATGTAGCCCTCGATAAAAGAATGTATAGAGAGTAAACAAAGCTGTAAAAATACATCTAAAGAACATCAGTTGTTCATGACCAACTCCGTACAAGTGGTCTTTTACTGCGAATAATGGAAAACGAACCCTGTTCTCTCGCTCTGTACGCTACTAGTACTTCCGTAAACTGGCATGACATATTGCGGATACTATAATGGCATCGAGGAATAATTCGATAAGTCAACGTATAAGAGATTACTAAAAGGAGAAAGCTATGAAACAAGTGGCTAGATGGGCTGCGGTATGCTCCTCCGCAGCCTTGTCACTCGCTATCGGTAGCGGAATAGCACACGCACAAGAGGTGACCACTACCCCATCGTCACCCGCCTCCGCCACCACAGCCAGTGTGCTGCACAGTACTGGCTTACACAGTACTGATCTACACAGTATTACTGTGACTACCCAGGATCTCCCGTCCTCCCCCACACTTCCCAATACTGCAGTCAACTTTGTTATTGACTCCACCACCCTGGCAGGCCGCGACATTCTCAAAAAGGCGGAGCGTACCGCACAGAACGCTGCACAGAACCTGTCAGCCAGTATTGCCCCCACCAGCAATAACGGTAATGGGGGCAAAGACACCCCTGAAAACATTGCCCGAGCAGCCGGAATAGGCGCCGCCATCGGAGCACCCGCCGGAGCAATCACCGGCTCCATCGCCGGCATACCCGGGGCACTTGTTGGAGGCGGCATAGGAGCTAGCATTGGCTACCTTGTTAGTAAGCCAATCGTCAACACTATTGGTACGCTAATCACCACTGGCGCAGCAGTCATTCCCAACACCATTAACACAATTGGTGTCCTTGGTAACGGCAGCCTCGCTGCTGTCGCAGCTCCCGCTGCAATCCTCAACAGTGCACAAGCTATTAACCGAGCCATTGCCGCTACCGCAGTAGCAGTTGGCACCCCCTAGCGATCCCCGTATCTATTCTGAACGGCATACAGGCCATCAACCGTACAGCTGGAGCAGCTTGGCATAGCCTAAAAACTGCCGGCTTCGGTGCCGCAACTCTCATCAACGGCACTGAAACCCTCGCCACCATCGGCGGAGCCATACTTACCAGCACCACCGCTGTTGGACTTGGCACCCTGGCCCTTATAAACACCATTCAAGCCTTTAACCGTGGCATTGCCACACCGCTTGCCGGCGTTATCTCCGGCGGAACCATTATCGGCGCAGTAATTGACTACCTCCAAGCCGTCAACAGAAGCAGCATTGCGCTGCTCAGCGCAATCCCGGCTCTCTTGAACCCAGTAGGCGCTGCCCTCTCAGCCCTTAACGGTATCCAAACCATCAACCGGCTGATCCCCCAGCTAGCGGCCTCCTTCGCCACGGTTCTCAACCTCAACCTGGCAACCATCGACGCTATCCAGGCCTTCATCATTAATGGGCCACTGGCACTACTGAACGGCACTATCGTATTCTTCCTTCTCCCACAGACTGCCCTCGGCATAGCACTTATCCTGCTAGCCATTGCCCCTGTGGTGAACCCCATCATGTTCCGCGTCATATCGTGGGGCTTCGGCATTCTTGCCATTAATTCCGTTAACTTCCTCTTCGTAATGCCAACGCTGGGTCTCAAGATCGTCATGACCTACTCCACTGGCATAAACGCCATCCTGTGGGCCATCAACAGATTCTTCTCCGAGATCTCCGCAGCTACAGGGCTTATCTTCGCCCTTACCTTCGCGGTCTTCTGCCCCGCACTGGGGCTTGCCGGCGCCCTGCTAGCAGCCCCCGGCATTATTAACACCGTCGCAGGCCTCCTCAACGGGGCATTAGCGCTCTGGAACAATACCTGGTTCCTTCTCCTCAGCGGCCTCACCTTCCTCGTTGGAAACCTGGCACTTCTGGGGCTCCTCCCCGTTATCCACCACGCCATCTGGTTCCTTGGACTGGGATTCCCCAACATTCTCGTTATCCTTGGCACCATTAGCGCGGGATTCCACATCACAATCTCCGCAGGTTGCGCACTCCTAACCGCCATCTTCGCCGGTATAGCACTCGCTACGAACTTCCATACCGTCATGGCTATTCTCCTGGGCAGCCTTGCCGTCATTAACAGTGGACTCATCCTCCTTAACGGTGGCCTCACACTGTGGAACAATGCAGGTTTCCTCGCCTTCATCCTTCCCACCATTGCTAACGCTGCACTCGCACTTATCTACCTGGGTCTTGCCGCAGTAGACAGTGCGAAAGCCATCCTTACCCCCGCAAGCGGCATTACTGCCAGCGCACTCGCTGCCCTGGCAGTGCTACACGCCATCAACGCAGCACTATTCAGTGTCCTTGCAGCATTCGGCGGTATCAACGCGTTTGGTTTCACCAAAGCCAACATTCGTAGTGCTCTCCTCTCCCTGGCAATCTTTGCCATCACAGCACTGGCAGGACTTGCTATCAAGGCACTGAGCAGCAGTGTTGGTACCACACTCGGCGCACTCGGCGGTGGAATCTCACTAGCAGCCCTCGGCGCAGGCGTAGGTGCCACCATCACAGGCGCACTCGGTGCCGCAGCTGCCCTTGCCTACCGCTACTACAAGACGAAGACGACGACAGCTCCCGCCCCCCATGCCTGCCCCGAAGAAAAAGGGAGGAAACAGCAAGGGCAACAAAGGTGGTAAGAAAGGCAGCAACGCCAAGAAAAAGAAGGCCATGAGCCTTCACGGCAACTACGCTGCCCAGGGCGACTACGTGCTAGCCGCCTAGCATGGGAAACCACTAGATAGGTGCAGGAAGTTCATTACAAGCCGCCAAAAACATCAAATACGACGGCAAAATAATGACAACAAAAATAAAAATAAGGACACTACTAGGACACTAACAAGAAGAACGACATCGAGAAGAATAACAAGATTCTCATCGTTCACACTGGCACTGCCCTAACTGCCCAAAATCCTGTACCGCTAGAACAATTCCAGACAGAACTACAACACGAACAATAATTTAATAAGACCAGTATGTGGCGCTTTTCCTAACAGGAGAGGCGCCACATATGTATGCAGCCTATATAACAAGCAACAGCACATATAGCACACATAACTAGATAGCGTTTACGCAATAACATTATGTTTCCTACATATGTCCAGGACATAAACATATGCACCAAAAACAACAAAGAAACGCGTAATTTATCACACCCCCACGCTAAGTTCGGTAGAAACTCTTACTTTCCCCCCTCGAGAGAGCTACGTTAAAAGTAGGCAACTATTTGACAATACCTATTACTAAACCTATTACTAGCTTTCTCACGGAGGAGAACACCATGAGAGGAATAACCAAAGTGGCCCTCGGATTCGCCGCAGCCACACTATCTCTCAGTGCTGGTGGCGCGATAGCAAACGCACAAGAGGTACCCACTCCACCATCGCCCACAACGCATACTGTTGTCCACCATGAGCCGCTAGCACTAGCCGGCACCATTGAACAACACATACAAAACCACCCAACGGTGCCCGCAGGAGAAATCCTCGACTTCCTCTCCCAGTCACTCACCCTCATAGGGCGTGACGTCCTAACCAACACCGGCAGCAACACCGCCCACCCTGCACAAAAGAGTGACGGGACCACCACAGACGGCTCCAACGAGGACATCCTGGGAGAAATTACCACCGCAGCCACAGGCACTCTTGTTGGTGCACTAACAGGAGGTACTGCCGGAGGACTCCTCAGCCTACCCGGAGCGCTCATAGGCGGCGGAACTGGCTCACTCGCCGGCATCGTCATCGGCAAAATCGGTGGCGGCCTTACTGGCACAGCTATAGGCACCGTCACAAAAACCATTATTGACCTACCACTAGCAGTACCCCTAGCACTAGCACACGCAGTTGAAGGCGGCATTGTCGGAAAACTAGCACTACCCCTTACTAAAGGGGGAATATCTGCCGTCGCCGGGGCACTACCCGGCGTACGAAATGCTGGAATAGCAGGCGTACTGTCCTTTATCCCAGGACTAGTAGTAAACGGCATCTTCGGTGGTCTACTCGGCAAGCCGATACTCATCATCGTCAAGAACATCGCCGACCTCGCAAACGCCACCATCATTCCGGCTGTAACAGGACTCCAAGGACTCCTAGTAGGCAACGTGTTGGGAGGCTTGCTTTCTGACGGTATTCACTTCATTGAAGGAAGCATCGTTGGCCAGGCTGTTGGCGCAGGTATCGCCCTCCTCAACGACGGAATAGCAGCCCTCGCCGGAGGACTCATCGGAGCAGGAATTACCGGCCTTATTGCTGCCAGCATTAATGCCCTCATCGGACTCTTCAACAGCTGGCCAATAGGAGCCACAATAGGGGCTATTGGGGCTGGCGTTGCTGGCATCATCACCGCCCTCCTCGGTGACGGCCTCGCTATCCCACTACGCTGGATCGGCGCCCTCGGCGGATTCCTCACCGCCCCCATCGCCGGCATCATCACCGCCCTCCTCGGTGACGGCCTCGCTATCCCACTACGCTGGATCGGCGCCCTCGGCGGATTCCTCACCGCCCCCATCGCCGGCATCGGAGGACTATTAGTACCTACTGCTATACCTTTTGCAATCGGAGTCTTTGGATCTCTGATGGCAAGCTTTGTCATGGTTCAAGTTGGTGCGATTATGGCCATAATTGGTCTCCTCCACATCACAGGTATCAACATCTTCCTACTCGGTGTAGCAATAGGCTTTAACAATCTGCTTAATGGTCTAGGACTAGCAGTACTGTTCCGTGTAATACACGGTCTCATCGGACGTGTTCTCGGATTCCTCGCCGGAGCAGCCATCGGCAAACTCCTCGTCTTCGCCGCTAACATCGGCCTCGCCCAACTCCTCGGCCTCACCGCACGCATCCCCGGATTCCTCCTCGGAGCAGCCATCGGCAAACTCCTCGTCTTCGCCGCTAACATCGGCCTCGCCCAACTCCTCGGCCTCACCGCACACATCCCCGGATTCCTCCTCGGAGCAGCCATCGGCAAACTCCTCGTCTTCGCCGCTAACATCGGCCTCGCCCAACTCCTCGGCCTCGCCGCAGCAGCCTTCGCCTTCCTCCCGGTGGCTGGTATCGGTAAGGCTCTTGCTGCAGGATTCGGCTTGGTCGTGGCTTTCATCATTGGTCATATAGCAGGGAAGCTGGCTTTCCTGCCTGCCGCAATCATCGCCCCGCAGATCATCTTCGCTATCGGCCTGCTGGTTCCCCTAGCTGTCGGTTTCATCGGTGGTATTGCCGGTGTTGGTCTACTTCACTGGATAGCCCGCATTGCTGGCTGGATCGTTGGGCCCATGGGTGCCATGCTGTTCGGTATTGCAGGTTTCAATATTGCTGTAGCCATCAACACTGTTTGCTGGTTCCTCCTTCTGCCTCTCTTGCTCACACCGCGCCTCGGTAAGGGACTGCTTGTTCTGCCCCTCGCCCTCGTGTTCGCACTGAAGATTGCTGGTCTGGCCTTCATCATCACTGAGATGTTTGTTGGTCTCCCCGTAGCAGGCCTTGTCTTCATCGGGCTCAGCGTAATAAACGGTCTCATCGGTGCAGGCGTCTTCGCCGCAGTCGGTGCTGTCCTGGACCTGGTGCTGAATGTACCGTTCGCCTTCATCACCAGCCTGCTCGTAGAACGACTGATAGGTGCCACAATCTTCGGATTCTTTGGCCCCATCCTGGGAAGCCTGATCGGTGCAGTTCTTGGATCCATCATCGGCATTCCCGGCGCCATCATCGGGGCTATCATCGGGGCTGTTATCGGAGCTATCTCCGGTACTGCCAGCGGGCTCCTCTTCAGCAAGGGAATTCCCTACATTCTGCAGACTCTCATCCCGCAGATATGCGCACAGATCGGTCGCCCCGAACTTGCCAAAGACATCAAGAACACTGTTATCGGCGTCCTCAAGATTGTTGGTCCGATCCTCTCCATAGCGCCCGCCACCTCTGCTGGGGCACTTGTTGGATTCGGCCTCGGAGTTGTTATAGGAACCGGAGCCATCATCATTGGCACAGTAGCCGGAGCCATCATTGGCAGCATCATCGCCGTCATTATCCCGATCCTCTTCATTGCCGCACCCATCGGCTCCATCATTGTTGGATTCGGCCTCGGAGTTACCGCCTTCGTTATCTCCGCTGGAGTTGGAGCAGTAGTTGGTGCCGTCATCGGGACAATCATAGGCAGTGTAGTTACCGCTATTCTTCAAGGAAACAAGAAGAATCCCGCCACTGTACTGGCAGAAAAATTGCAGACCACCACTTCGGTTGACACCCCAGTTACCGTCCGCAATAACACCATCCAAAACGACTACGCGCTAGCCACCTAACAACCACAACCACATAAACAACTCAATACATAACAAAACTGGGGTGCCCTCCACCAACGGACGGGCACCCCAGTTTTATGCATGGGGGGCAGCGCACAGACCGCTGCGCCCCGGCACAGCTGCAGCGCGCAGGCTACACCACCCCCTGAGAGGTACTCTGCACACACCCCACCTAAGCGGTCCAAGTCACAGTGCGCACTGTACAGTCAGCTGCACCAATGCGAGTAGACTCGAAACGAACCTATGAACTCATGGAGGACAACAGTGAGCACTCCGTCACAACCCCCATACGACCTGCACACCCAGGCAAAAACCCTAACCGGCTGGGGACGCACCCAGCCCTCCACTGCCCAGGTACTCTCCACCAGTGACCCGGAGGAGATTATCCGTGCCGTCAGTATGGTCGCCGATGACAACCAGACGAAACCCAGCTACCTGAAACGCGGTGTTATCGCCCGCGGCCGCGGCCGCTCCTACGGCGACCCCGCCGCCAACTCCGGTGGACTCGTCATCGACATGGAGCCGCTCAACACCATTCACAGCATCGACCCCGACACCGCCATCGTTGACGTAGACGCCGGCGTCACCCTCGACCAGCTGATGAAAGCCGCCCTCCCCTACGGCCTCTGGGTCCCCGTCCTCCCCGGCACCCGCCAAGTCACCATCGGCGGTGCCATCGGACCCGACATCCACGGCAAAAACCACCACTCCGCAGGCTCCTTCGGCAACCATGTGCGCAGCATGGAACTACTCGTCGCCGACGGCCGCGTCCTCCACCTAGAACCCGCCGGCACCCCCGACGACCCCGACGGCAGTCTCTTCTGGGCCACCGTCGGCGGCATGGGCCTCACCGGCATTATCCTGCGCGCCACCATCGAAATGACGCGCACCGAAACCGCCTACTTCATTGCCGACGGCGACGTCACCCACACCCTGGACGAAACCATCGCCTTCCACTCCGACGGCTCCGAAGTAAACTACACCTACTCCTCCGCCTGGTTCGACGCCATCAGCGCCCCACCCGCACTCGGGCAGGCCACCATCTCCCGCGGCTCCCTCGCCACCCTCGACCAGCTGCAGGAATACGCCCCCAAACTGGCGAAAGACCCCCTCAAGTTCAACGCCCCCCAGCTGCTCACCGTCCCCGACGTGTTCCCCAACTGGTGGATGAACAAATACATGATGATCGCCATCGGCAAAACCTACAGCGCCCTCGGCGGCACCTACCGCAACAAGATCAAGAACCTCACCCAGTTCTACCAGCCCCTCGACCTCATCGGTGAGTGGAACCGCGGCTACGGCTCCAACGGCTTCCTGCAATACCAGTTCGTGGTACCACGCGAAGCCGTCGACCCGTTCAAAGAAATCATCTACGACATTCAAAAATCCGGGCACTACTCCGCCCTCAACGTGTTCAAACTGTTCGGCGAAGGCAACCAAGCGCCCCTCTCCTACCCCATGCCCGGCTGGAACGTATGCGTGGACTTCCCCATCAAACCCGGCCTGGGAGACTTCCTAGACGACCTGGACGCCCGCGTCGCAGAATTCGGCGGCCGCCTCTACCTGGCCAAAGAATCCCGCACCAGCGCCGAAATGTTCCACAGCATGTACCCGCGGATGGACGAATGGATAGCCACCCGCCGCCGCATCGACCCCGACGGTGTGTTCATGTCCGACATGGCCCGCCGCCTAGAACTCAACTAGCCCACTGCGGGGTGGTGTACTGCACCCGCTGCGCTGCCCCCGCCCCCCACACTGCGTCACCCTCACACTTTGACCCGTTCCCCCGGCTGGCAGGACGCCAGCCATTAAGGAGACCAACCCCATGCTGAACGCTGTAGGTGTACCCCAAAAAATCCTGCTCCTCGGCGGCACCTCCGAGATCGGCCTAGCGATCTGCGCCGAATACCTCCACCGCGGCCCCGCTGAAATTGTCCTGGCCGCCCTCCCCGGCGACCCCGCACTTGCCGACGCCGTCACCCAGATGGAATCCGCCGGGGCGAAAAAAGTAACCACCCTAGACTTCGACGCCACCGCCTTCGACACACACCCGGCCGTCCTCGACGCCGCCTTCGCCGGCAATGATGTAGACATCGCCATCGTGGCGTTCGGCGTACTGGGCGACAACGAAGAACTATGGCAGAACCAGGCCAAGGCTGTACAGGCCGCCCAGATTAACTACACGGGCGCCGTCAGCGTGGGCGTGCTCCTGGGCCAACACATGAAAGCCCAAGGCCACGGGCAGATTATCGCCATGAGCTCCGTCGCCGGGGAACGCGTCCGTCGCAGCAACTTCGTCTACGGCTCCACCAAAGCCGGCCTAGACGGCTTCTACCGAAACCTAGGCGAGGCCCTATCCAAGGATGGTGTGCACGTGCTAGTTATTCGCCCCGGGCAGGTGCGTACCCGCATGTCCGCCGGCGTGAAAGAAGCCCCGCTGACCGTCAACAAGGAGGATGTGGCACAGATGGCGGTGGATGCTGTGGATAAGCACAAGACGCTAATCTGGGCGCCGCCGCTCTTCCGCTTCGTCATGATGGGCCTGAAACACATTCCCGCCCCGCTCTTCCGGCTACTGCCCATCTAGGATATGTACAGATATAAAGTGGTGCCCCTCCGATTGGAGGGGCACCACTTTTCTATGTTGTTTCGTTGTCTCTCTTACAGAAACAACTTATACAGGCAAGTTATGCAAGCAACTTATGCAGGCTCAAACACCTTACGCAGCTACAGGTCCGGGAAGAGCACCAGTGGCAGCAATTTCCTTGAGGAAGGCGAGCACTGCAGGTGCGTACTTAGCGACAAGAGCATTAGCACCCTTCAGACCCTTCACAAGTACCTTGCCCAAAGCAACCGTTTCGGCAGTAACAGCCTTGGGGTCAAGATGAGACTTGGGGAATAGAAGGATAATCACAGCAGTGAGGAAGCTCGGGTCCAGAACACCCAGGCCGGTAAGAAGTGCGGTTCCATTAATGATGCTTGGAACGAACAGGACTACCTTGGTGACCTTTCTGGTAAGACGAGCTTTCCGAAGAGCACGGGGGAGATTCTTTGCAGCACCAAGAACGAAGAGGCCAGCGCCAACAGCAAGCAAGGTAGTCTTTTCAGCCGCATCGGCAGGAGCATAGGCACCACCAATCAGCAGACCGATGCCAACAAGCTTCTGCAACTTACCAAACTTATTTACCTTATGAGCAAGGAATCGTACGGAAAGAACAGGGGTCAGAAGGGCTGTAGCCACAATAACGTGCCTAGTGATGTGGGCAATAGCAAGAGTATTCACAATCGCTAGGTTGTTGAAAACACGAACCGGGGTAAGAGCAACGTGAGCAATAACCAGGCCATTGACAAGCGCTGCCTGGGTAACGACAGCAGCGGTCGTAGCACCAACAGCCAAACCGCCAACGACAGCAGCGCCCGCAAGACCAATACCAGCTGCGGCAGTTGCGCCGACGCCCGCGAGAGCAAGACCAGCAACAGCAGGAACGAAAGCAGGAGAGGACGTGACCATATCAACGACTTCTTCCGGCTCCATGCTAGTGATGTCGTTGTACACCTGGCCTATGCCACCGTGGACTGGAGCGTTGGAATCTTGATCGTCGTTGTCGGAATCCTTCCCGCTGCGAGCGTCAACAATACGAATGCTGGTGCCGTTGGACATACGATCCCGGGAGGAAAGAACATTGTATCCCGCTAGATTAATGGAATCTGAGAGGAAATTGAGAACCTCATTGACAGGGATAGATGGCTCTGGGGTTTCCTGAGAAACACCGAGAGTATTAACAACATGAAGCGAGGGGACTTGCACAGGAGCAGCTTCTGCACTTTCCTGTGCGTGAGCCATTCCGCCACCAAGGCACAGTGACAACGCAGCTGCGGCAAAAGCGGCTGCACCAGGCAACACAAATTTTCTCACGAATACTCCAAAAGTGATAACGCCCTGAAATGCACCCACCGAGAAATAATTTTTGGTGACAAATGATGCACAGACGCTGAATTAATAAAGACAAGAATTATAAAATGCTTAGAATTTACTCCCACGTAACGGTAATGATTTTGTTGCATATTATGCAGGAAAAATTCCACCACTATGCATTTACACGACACCTAGCGCACACTATAAATGCTACATTCCCCCTGCTACAGCACATATTTCGCGCTACACACACTATGCACCCAGCTCGCAACCATCATGCAACTGCAGTGCAACTATCATGCAACCAATGCATAACTGCTGGGCACCATAAAGTAATCATCATTACTTTTAGCCGCATCGTCTTCAAGCCGAGAAATCTTAGCAATCACAATAGCGGCGATAGTAAGAATAGCCAGTACAGAAGCAGTAATACCGCCAAGCACACCGCCCGCCGCAAAACCTACAACAATACCCGTAGGAAGAGCCAAAACAGCAGCCTTACCTGCGCTAAAAGCACCCAATGTTAAAGCCGGGAATATCCCCAATGTCGCCAGCGGCGCGGTAACACCACACAGGATAACTATCGACAACAGATGTAGAAGATGAGCAAGTCCGAAAAAAGCACCCACCGCAGTAAAGGCAATACCGGGCAGCAGGCCAAGCACCATCATCACAACACCGGCAGTAAAAATAGGGCTCCCCACACCAGTCTTAATAGTTTTAACGCCTAATGCTTCACCACTAATACCAATGAGAAACATGGCAAGGCCTCCATGAAACCAGAAGGGCCACGTTACCTCCATCACAGCAGTAGTAAGAGAACTCAACAACCTAAGAAAATGGCTCGCTACCCCCGCCACCATAGACGGCAGTAAGGAAACACCAAGGCCAGCAATAATAAACGGAGACTCAACAAGCGCAGCAGAAGAAACACCAGCAAAAGCCACCGCCGCAGCAGCCAGGATAGTACCTGCCAGAGCCCCGGCACCAGCACCAAAAATACTCCCAGGAATCGCGCACACAAGAATAGCCAGAGGAGCCGCCGCCAAAGGTTTTAACTGCTCCAGGAGATCGGGGAGAGTGACGGTGCTATCATCATCGTCCAGCGGGTCTATAACACTATCCACCAGGCGGGTGTTCATATCAGAGGAACGCTTATCTCGGAGCTTATCTCGGGACTTACCCCAATATTTCCCCCGGTGTTTACCCCAGTACTTACCTCAGTGTTTACTGCATGGATAGTGGAAGCAGGGAGGGAAAGGATAGCATCCGATAATTCTTGCGCATTCGCCACTCCACTATGGGTAAAGAGTGACAGTGCAGCTGTTATGACCGCAGCTGCCGCGGGAAGAATAATTTTCTTCAAGGAATCTCCTAGGGAACGTCATACGCATACCACATGCACTTACATATACGGAGTGTGTGCACATGTTTATGGTGTTGACTGAGTGAACTTATCGTATCGAATTTTCAACAACAATAAAGATAAAAAGCTACTTATCTCTAACAAAGGCGACTAAGAGTGCTCGCAACAGATACATGGATACACAATGGGGCGGTGTCCTCTTTACTGGACACCGCCCCATTGGCGACTATTTAATTAGTGTCTCCTTGTTATCTCCCCAGATAAAACATAGGAGAGTCCATGTGATCCGAATTAAGCAGCGAGTGCGTAATCAGACTGGATAGCCTTCAGAGCATCCTTAGCGCTAACTTCTCCCGAAGCAGAGGTACGGAAGAGATCACCGGAACCGATGACCGCTATAGCGATGAGGAGTCCCAGAAGGGCACCGAGAGCGAAGCCGCCGAAGAAGCCTGCAACTCCACCCACGAAAGCACCGGCGGGAGTAGCAGCAATGGCAGCGAAGGGGAGACGGTGTGGAAGAGCACCTACGGCAGCGCCACAAACGAAGCCAGTAAAGAAGTAGATGAGAGTACTGGCAACGAAGAGGAAGATACCAAAGAGTTTAAAGGCAATACCAAGGCTGAGCCACGGTAGGAGGAAGAGGCTGAACCCAATGAGGAAGGTATTGACGAGAGTCATAAAGGTGATAATCATTGGGAAGCAAAGCAGAGCAAGTGGCCACAGGAGAATGCACAAGCCTACTACAACGACGTTAATCACTATTCCGAGACCACCGAAGAAGAGGGGGAATAGCATACCGATAGCGTCACACAACACACCAACACCGAAAGCACACATATTCAGGAGAATGCCCCACCACATTCCGTATCCAGTGGGGAACAGGGAGAATATAACCCCGTTAACTACCATGGACGCTATTGGTGACGTCACAAAACCGACAACAGCACCAACGACGGAGCCAACAACGGCGCTCATGAGTCCAATGGAATCCGCAAATGCGGGAACAGCAACAATAGTTCCCATAATGGCGGAGGGGGTGAGGTGGCCGAGGAAAACGTTGAAAACAGCTCCGAAGTTAATGTCACCATCGGGGCCAACCAGCTGCGGCGCAGGAGCGGAACCAGCCTGGTTACCATCAGCAGGAGTCTGACCAGATGCAACTGCATGGCCCAGAGCCTTAGCTGCTAGTCCAAGAAGAAGGGCAGGATTTAAGCCAGCACCGGCAGCACCGGCAGCGGCACCTGCGGCAGCGCCAGCAGCATCGGCACCGGCACCTGCACCGGCACCAGCAATGTTACCGAGAACGTCGCGGCCAACGAGGTAAATAGAATCAGAGAGGAATGACAGAATGTCTCCAACGGGGACGTTGGGGGAACTACCCTCACCATCGCCCTCTTCTTGGGGAACACTCAGAGGATTAAGGTTAGCGGCGTGGAGTGAATGAGTTTGCACAGGTGCAGCAGGAAGATCTGCCGTCTCCTGTGCATGTGCCACACCTCCACCGAGGCAAAGTGACAGCGCAGCTGCGGCAAAAGCAGCCGCACCAGGCAACACGAACTTCTTCTTCACTAGAACTCCAAAAGTGAGATGAGAGTCATCCTGCGAACGCCACTTAATAGCTTCTCAAGAAATTCTTAAAAGCTTCCCAATACACGATTGAGTTCAGTGGCACAGGATAAACGATTCAGCAGTACGGAAGAATCGTAAGCCGTGCGAAATAGTTACTACAAAGTAATGAAAAAATAAACAGCAACACAAGTACCCCCAAAACTACCCCCGTTATATTTAAGAAACCCCTAACCTGTGGATTTACCTGAGAAAAATATAAACTTATTACAGTGATAGGAAAATGCAAATGTACTACACTGTGCGCTGTTTTGTACTGCTTAGGCACAGTGAGACACACTCATGCGTCTACTTGTCTTACTTTTGGAGAACGTTATCGGATAATCATAGATATCCAATAGTGAACACTAGGTAAACAGTACACCAATAACAAAAATATCAGCAAACAAGTACCCTAAAGACAGCTCGCATCGTCGTAGAACAGATACCGGCGCGACAATAAGGATACAAAGGAGCACCATGGGACCATCACACGGAGCACAACGCACCCGACGCGATACCCTCACACTCACCCTCCTGAACCTCCTCGCACTCCTCGGCGGATTCCTCCTCCCCCTCCTTATCCTCTGGGTCCTCACCCACAACCACTTCCCCGCCTACGGAAACAGCCACTTCATCCGCAGCCTCACCACTGTCGCCCAAGTAATCCTCTGCCTGATCGTCCTCGGCTGCGCCGCCTGGGCACACGCAGAACGCCGATACGCAGAACGCCACCGCACACAGCTCGAGCAACTGAACCAACTGACAAACTCCCAGAAACAGTCGCACAAAAACTCCCGTACCAGTGTGTGGCGCACCCACTTCGGGCCCGGATTCCTTGCCTCCCTCTCCATTTCCGCGCTGGTCACCGTCTCCCTCGGCCTCCCTCTCTCCGCCACCAAGCTCTACCTCCACGGCATTAGCGCAGACCAAGCCTTCCGCACCGAATACCTCACCCGACTCACCGACAGCACCACCCTCCACGACATGGCTTACCAGGGCATGTCACCCTACTACCCCAGCGCCTGGTTCTGGCTAGGCGGCCGCTACGCCAACCTCGTCCACCTGCCCGGCTGGGAAGCCTTCAAACCCTGGGCCATTATTTCTCTCGCCCTCACCGCCAGCATCATCACCACCCTCTGGTGCACCATCGTCCGCCCAGACCTCGGCATCCTCATCGGCACAACGACAGCACTGGTCACCACCGCCTACGGCAGCGCCGAACCCTACGCCGCCATCGTCGCCATGACGCTCCCCCTCGTCTTCGTCCTCGGCTGGCGCGCCCTCCACCCGCAACCCGACACACCCGCCAACGGCTGGCCTGACGCCGCCGGTGCCGCTATCCTCCTAGGGCTCGGCGCCTGCACCTATACCCTCTTTACCGCCCTCGGCGCCCTCACCCTCGTCCTCATGGCGATAGCTCTCTCCATCCACCGCGCCCGCCAGCAGCGGGACAAGCAGCGTGATATGCGCAGTGAGCAGGACAGTACGCGCAACACGCAGCGCAGTGTACCCAGTACACAGGACAACACGTCCAGCGCGCAGCGCACCCGACGGAGCGCATGGCAGCCCATACTGCGGCTCCTCATTATGGGGGCCGGCGCCCTCGCCCTCTCCTTTATCCATTGGGGCCACTACCTGGCCGACGGACACGGCACAACACACAGCACCAGCGGCAGCGCCCTCCACTACCTGCCCGAGGACTCCGCCAGCCTCCTCCTCCCCATGTTCACACCCGACATTGTGGGGCTCCTCTCCCTCATCGGCCTTATCTGGCTTGTTGCCGCATTCCGCAAACGCCGTATGGCCCAAGCACTTAGCATCGGCATTATCGCCATGTACCTCTGGGAACTCATCTCCATGGTGGACGTCGCCGGCGGCGTCACCCTCCTCGGCTTCCGCATTAACCTCCCCCTCATACTCGCCTTCGCCCTCGCCGGCGTCTGCGGCATAGCCGACGGCACCCGCTACACCCTCACCCGCATAAAACAACGCGGCGATAACGCGAGTACTGCCCGGACTGTCCACGCCGTCATCACCGTTATTGTGGTTCTCCTTGGGGTAGGCCTAGCCCAAAACATTCCCGCCACCCTCGACAGTGACATTCGCCTGGCCTACTCCGACACCGACGGCTACGGCACCCGCGCCAACCGCGAACCCGCCACCGACGCCGCCCACTACCCGCAGGTCAACCAGGCACTCCTCGACGGTGCCACCACCCGCCTAGGACACCCCGCCACCGCCCACGACATCACCATCCTCACCACCGAGGAACCACTCCTGGCCTACTACCCCTATTGGTCCTTCCAAGCCATCAGCCCCCACTACGCCAATCCTCTCGGCCTCTACGAGCAGCGCAACCACCTCATCGAGGACTGGGCGCACGCCACCAGCACAGACGACCTCCTCCACAAACTCAACACCAGCCCCTACCCAGCCCCCAATGCTTTCGTCTTCCACCGCGACGGCAACACCTACACACTCCTGCTTAGCGAAGACGTCTACCCCAACCAGCCCAACGTGCACGACTACACCGTCGCCTTCCCCGCCAGCCTCTTCCAGCACCACTGCTTCCTGGTGAAAAACGTGGGGCCGTTCGCGGTAGTGACCCGGCTCTGCCACACCACACAGCACTAGCCACACTACACGTGGCAGCATTCTAAGACACGGTATCCTGGGACTATGAAGAACACGACACGAATCCTCAGCGCAGCCGCCAGCGCCCTCCTCGCCCTCGCCAGCGCCGGCACCATCGCCCACGCCGACACAAACTCCGACACCGCACCAGAAGGCCCCCTCGGCCCACTAAGCGACCGTAACCCCTTCGCCAAAGACGCCAGCCAACTGAGCTGGGGAAACAAAAACATTCCCACCGGCAGCCAAATCCGCCACGAAATGAAAGACGGCAAACGCCCCAGCTGCACCGTCAACCTCAAGGACAATAAAGCCTCCGCCAAGTGCGTCAACAACACCAACACGCACTACTACGCCATCATCACCACCACCTGCCCCGTTAAAGACCAGAATGGCCGCACCACCTACAAACCAGCCAACAGCCCCTTCGCCATTCCCGCACACCGAAGCGGTGGAGCAACCGCCCGCTGCGCTGCAGGCACTAAAGCCAACGGTATTAACCTCATTGGGCCACTTACCAGGGAAGAAGTTGAACTAATCCAAAAGAGTGAAGACAACCAAAAAGAATTCACCATCAAAACATTCCTATAAGCACATTCCTTATAGGCACAGCGTTAGTTACTAGCTAGCCAGGCGCAAAACAGACTCCCCATAGTTGAGGATAGTTAAGGGTGGCGACTCCATTACGGAGCCGCCACCCTTAACTTCTTTTATGAACGTGTACGGTACAGTACTCTTCTATCTCTACCGGTTCTATCCCTTACCAGTTCTTACCTGCAGATAAGCCCTACAGATAAGCCCAGTATGGGATCAGCCGGAGATCTCACTTACGCTGCAAGCGCGTAATCAGTGGGGCGAGGAATAAGATTTCCGATCTTCTTACCCGGCTCCTGCGGATCATTCAGCGGCGAATTCTTACGCATTAGCGGATTAACAAAGAATGCATACATAATGGCCAGCATAAGATCAGCGGAACCACCCAAAACATTCACAGCGAAACCGCCTACAAGGCCTACGACAGTACCAAGCTTAAGCCCCACAAACATTCCACTAAGAGCGCCAATAACAAGACGGGCAATAACAGGGATAAACAACCCTATAAAGAAGCCCGGTATGGAGCCAAGAATACTGTCCAGCCCAACAATAGCAACGGGGACAAAGGGAGGAAGCATAAGTATTCCAACAACACTAATAGCACCAAGAATTGTTAAGACAGCCTTCAATAGGCAGCCCACACCTATCAACAGACCGATACCGCGAAGCCCCGGAATCAGTAACAGGACGAAACTTAAGACAACTTTCACGACGTACACAGTGACCGCAATTCCGCTAAGCAGAACAGTCGGGATAAAAAGTACCGGAGAAAGAAGTAGTGCCTTCGTCACTAGCAGTGCGCACGCAGGCCAGTGAAGTAGCGCCCATCCCACCATCACAGATACCACTGGCAGTAGGGGAATGAACAGCAATTTAGACGTTATTTGTGCTGAGAATACAGGGGCAAGAAGAACATTCACTAGCGGTCCAACAAGAAAACCGTCAATAGCACTTTTCAGGCCAACAGCTATACCACTAGCAACCGTTCCCACAACAATGGCTACCCCCGCATGCATGAAATTTGATGCAAGCGCAATAGCTCGGGGAGCGAACGCTTTCACAATATTCATAATCTCCTCAGCGCTAGGAGCATTTCCCCCTTGAGCACTGGGATCATCCCCCTTCTGCGGAGCAGGAAGAGGAAGATTACCGGATTTCACCTGGGCCAGAAGATCCTTTAGTTTCGCAACAAAAGCTACAGCAGCCTCATTCTGGTCAGCAGTATTGTTCTTATCGGCAATACTCTTCTGGATAGCATTATTCTTCTGACCAACAGAGCCCTTCTGACCAGCCTGGCCAGCAGCGTTATTCTTACCGTCCTTACCGGCCGTATCGTTCTTGCCAGCAGGGACAACCTTTCCTGTCAGCACATCTCGACCAGCCAGATTAAGAGAATCAGCCAGGAATGAGAGTACCTCACCAGTAGGAACCATCGGAGACTTTTGCTGGACATCACGTTGCTGAGCATTACGAAGAACACCAGCAGTGGCTTCCTTTACATGGTTAACCACCTGTGCGGACACGTGCCCGGTAGAAACCTCTTGAGCATTTGCCGCCGCACCACCACAGCACAACGACACGGCAGCTGCCGCAATAGCGACACCACCAGAAACTAGAAACTTTCTCACAAAAACTCCTTGTAAGACAACATATTTTGCATGGACTACAACGTGTCCGCACCCGTCATAGTAGTACGAACTACCTACCTATTTATCCAGTGCAGGAGCTCTTATTTATCGTCGGAAAAACACTAAAAATACAGTGCTACAACATTTCTAATAGAAAATACTGCTGTATTGTCTATGCGGATGCACTGGTACAGTGTTATTTTCTCGCCATCTGTTCAACTAAAAAACAAAAATTTACACAAAAGATTAATCTCCAAGCAGCAAGAACGTCATCTACCTGACACCCATATCCCGAAAATAGTGGCAAACAAGTAGGCTTAGAGCGTGACTACCAGCCCCCACCAGAGCACAAACCCCACCAGTATGACCACAGACGCCACGTCCACTTCCCAGCCTGCACTCGATACACACGAGAGCTCACACGACAACACACGCAGGGACACACATAAGGGCGCACGCGGGAACATGCACGGTAAGCGCGTCGCCATTCTGGCCACCATCACCGGCATTATTGGCTTCCTCCTGGCCATCGCCTCCGCTGTTCTTCCCGTCCAGCAAAGCGTCGCCACCATCGACTGGAACCAAAACACCCAGCCTGCTGGTATCACCTCCCCCCTCGTCTCCTACATACCGCAAAACCTGGTCGTCACACTCCCCTGCGGTAGCGTTACCAACGCCCCCCAAAACACACTTCTTTTCTCCACTGTTCCCGCTAAATCCGCTAATGCTGGCAGTGAGGGCATGCAGATCCGCCGCGCCCCCGACGGCACCGGCACCGACACCCTCTCCATCACCTCAAAAAGCCACCTCCTGTTCGCCATTCCCGTCTCTGAACTAGAGAAACAGCCCGCCGACTGCCGCATTACCACCACAGTACGGGCAGATGCCGGACCCTCCGACCCCTCCGTATTTGTCACCGCCACCGCCACAACTTTCGCCATGTCAACAGCGGATAGTGACAACCCCAAAACCGACAGCCCCATCAGTGGCGAACTTGCCACCGACTCCACCACCCGCCCACAAGTTGTTGGCTTCTTCACCACCCTGCCGCATGGCACCCGCATTCCTGGACTAACCGCCCACATGGTGGTAGACACCCGCTTCTCCACCAGCCCCACCCCCCTCAAAACCACTCTCATGGTTCTTGGGATTGTCGCCAGCCTGGCCAGCCTAGTCATGCTATGGCGCATTGACCGCATGAGCTGGCGCTACCGCCGCGACAGCCACACCACAGACGCAGACAGTGCAGACGTAGCCAGCGTCAGCAAACCCGGCGTAGGCGTGTGGGTGACGGACGCCGTCGTCACCATTCTGTTGCTTGTCTGGCACTTCTTCGGCGCCAACACCTCCGACGACGGCTACCTCCTGAACATGGCGCGCGTCGCCGACCACGCCGGCTACATCTCCAACTACTACCGCTGGCTCGGCTCCCCCGAATCTCCCATCGGCTGGTATTACAGTATCCTCCAGGCACTCACCCGGATCAGCACCGCCAGCCCCTTTATCCGCATCCCCACCCTGCTCGCCGGCATTATCAGCTGGTTCATCATTTCCCACAGTCTTATCCCCCGGCTGGGCGCCGCCTTCCGCACCAACACCATCGCCTACTGGACCGCCGGCATGTTCTACCTGGCCTGCTGGATGCCCCTCGACAATGGTCTCCGCCCCGAACCCATTGAGGCCGTCCTCTTCATCGCCTGCTGGGCACTGGTAGAGCGCGCCATTGCTAACGGCACTCTGCTGCCCGGCGCGTTCGCTATTCTGGCTGCCGCGTTCGCTATTGGTGCTGGCCCCACCGGCATTATGTGCCTGGCTATTCTCTTCGCCGGGTTCCGCAGCTATTGGCAGAACATTCGCATGGGTGTCTACACCCTCCGCACCGCCGGGGAGGGCAGCGAAGGCAGCAAAGGGGCAGGCAAGGGTGCCCATAAAGGTGCCAGCAAGGGGCTGGCTATTGTCAGTATTATTTTCCCCATTCTGGCCACCGGTTTCCTTATCCTCTACACGGTTTTCGCCGACCAAACCCTGGGCGCTATGCGAGAAGCTGTGCGCGTCCGCACCGAAATTGGCCCCAACCTGGGCTGGTTCGAGGATAAAGCCCGCTGGATTGCCCTCTTCGGCATTAGCCCCGACGGCTCCGTCACCCGCCGCTTCCCCATCTTCATGATGCTCATGATCCTCGGCATCATGGTATTCATCATTGCCCGACGCAAACCCATTGCGGGCCTCTCCACCCCCGTCCTCACCCGCGTGGCCGGCATTAGCATTGGGTCACTCCTCCTCCTCACCCTCACCCCCACCAAGTGGACGCACCACTTCGGTACTTTCACCGGCATTATCGCGGTTGTAGGCGCAATAGGTGCCGTCCTTATGACAAACCGAGGTATTGCCGTCACCCGCAACCGTTGGCTAGCCGCCGCCACCACCGTCGCCGTGACCGCGCTGGCTTTCACCGCCAACAATGACTGGTGGTACGTCAGCCAATTCGGTATTAACACCACGCACGATGAGCAAAACTTCCCCACCTTCTGCGGTAAAGCCATCTCCACCTGGTTCCTGGGGCTAGCACTCCTCTTCCTGCTAGTGGCGGCCATTCTGCACTTCTTCCCCAGCATTGACCACAAACTAAGCACCACCAGCAAACCCGCCATTCGTAAAACCACGAACTGGCTGGCCAGCAAACCTATTGTGCTGGCTGTTCTCAGCACTTTCGTGGTGGCATTCAGCCTGGCGTCCTTCCTGGGCGCCTACATTAGCCGCCGCCCCGCCTACACCGTGGGGTCCGCTAATATGGAGGCACTCCGCGGGCGCCCCTGCTCCCTGGCCGACCAAGTACTTGTAGAGCCGGATCCGGGCCGCTGGATCCTCCACCCCGTTGACGGGGGCAGCCTCGCCAACGCTCTCGCTGGTACTGTCCGCAATGGTTTCCAGGAAGGTGGCCTGCCCGACAGTATCGACGACAACCAAACTGAACTGAACACTGGTGATGCCGTAGAAACCCCCGATCGGCAAAACCACAAGATTCCCCCCTTCGGCCTCCCCCTAGATGTTCCCATTCTGGGCACCTACCGTCCCGATAACCAAGTATCCGCGCACCTTGTCACCAGCTGGTATCGTCTACCCGCACAGCGCGACGATAGCCCCCTCCTGGTCCTTACCATTGCCGGCACACTTAAAGACACGGCCGTACACGTGGAATGGACCACGGACGACCTCACCGCACCCAACGCCAGCACTTCCGGCACCGGCGCGCCCAGCACTGACGCGCCCGGCACCGGCACCTATCGGGTGGCCGGCCGCCTGGTCCCCATGGACCCCGGCCCCACCCCCAGCTGGCGCAACCTACGGCTCCGCCGCCCCCACGACATTCCCGCCAACGCCACCGCTATCCGCATAAGTGTTGACGACACCTCCCTCGACACAGACAAGTGGATAGCCGTCACCCCGCCGCGCGCCCCCCAACTCCGCACCCTCAACGAGGTTGTGGGCAGCACCGACCCGGTTCTCATTGACTGGTCCGTGGGCCTTGCCTTCCCCTGCCAACGCCCCTACCACCACCGCAATGGCATTGCAGAACAACCCAAGTGGCGTATCCTCCCGAACGGCCGCAACGTTGAATCCGCCAACTCCTGGGAGGACACTTTCGGCGGCGGACCCCTCGGCTGGACAGACCTCCTCTACTACGCCGAAAACGTCCCCACCTACCTCAACCACGATTGGCTACAAGACTGGGGCGCCCTCCACTAGCCCCAAGCCACTAGCCCCGGAGCACTAGTGCGCCGGGACAGTCCGGGGTGTGGCTTAAGAGCACCCGACATGGCCTAGGCATGACTCTGGGTAGGCTGGGCTAAACCAGGGTAGGTCGGGGTGTGGCCGAGACTGCCTCGACTAGGTTTAGCCCAGGGGGTACTAGGTAGAATGAGGGGCATGTCTGAGCCTGCACCTCACACCTCGCGCCACACATCGCACCGGCGCACACACGGCCATACACACCGCCACGCATCACAGAACACGACACAGCGCACATCACAGTGCACACCACAGAGCGCGTCACAGAACACATCACATGATCGCGTATCCGGTTTCTGGAATCTTAAGGCAGCCCGCCTGACGGCCGCCATCACCGGTTTCCTCGGCATGGTCCTTTTTATCCTGGCCCCATTCCTGCCGGTCAACCAGACCACCGCCACCGTCACCTGGCCGCAGCATAAAAGCGTGAAAAGCGTTGAGGCACCACTCATTGCACACAGTCCGCAAAGCATTAGCCTAGACGTCCCGTTCTCCGCTATCCAGGCCATGAAAGGCCAAAAAGACGGCATTATTGCCAGTACACTCCCCGGACAATCCCTGCAGGCCACCCAGCGCGGTCTTTTCATTCGCGTCTCCGAACACACCGTGGACGTTCTCTCCCGCGACACCCCCTTCCTTACCCTCCACCGCAGTGAGGTAGAAGCCGCCCACGACGGCACCATTCATATTGAGGTGGATAAAGACGGTGCCCGCGCCCGCGTCACCGGGCTTGGTAACCCCGTCACTTTCACCTCCGATGATGCCCACCTACGCCCCATCACCATGGGCATTTTCTCCGACCTTCCCCTGGACACCCCGCAGGCTGCCGTCCAGGGCATGAAAGTCACCGTCCACATTGATACCCGCTTCACCACCAGCCCCACCCTGGTGAAACTCCTCGCCATGATTATTGGCGTCATATGCATGATCCTCAGCTGGATCGCCCTGGCTCGCATAGACGCCATCGTGCAACCCACACCTCACACCCCCACCGGCTACCGGCGCCCCGACGGCACTATCCGCAGCCACTGGAGCAGCTTCACCGCCCTGGACGCCGTCGTCTACATTATCCTGCTGATCTGGCATTTCATTGGCGCCAATACCTCCGACGACGGCTACATTCACACCATGGTGCGGGTAGCGAACCAGGGTGCCGGCTACATGGCCAACTACTACCGCTGGTATGGCGTTACCGAATCCCCCTTCGGCTCCCCCTACTACGACATTTTGAAAGGCTTCGCCGCCGCCAACCCCACCAGCCCCTTCGTGCGGCTCCCCGCCCTCATCTGCGCTGTCCTCACCTGGATGCTGATCTCCAAATCCATCATTCCGCGCCTCGGTGAAGGCCTCTACAAGCGCAAGATCACCACCTGGACTGCCGCCGGTGTTTTCCTCATCTTCCACATGGCGTTCAACAATGGCATGCGCCCTGAACCATTCGTCGCCATGATGGCCCTGCTCACCTGGGCCCTGCTGGAGAAAAGCATTGCCACACATCGGATGCTGCCCGCCACCATCTCTGTGCTTACCGCTGCCTTGGCACTCTCCGGCAACCCCACGGGTTTGATGGCTGTGGCCGCCCTCGTCGCCGCCATTCGCCCACTCCTTCACGTTATGCGGGAACGTCGCCCCCGCGTTGGCGTGGCCGCCCAAATTGGGCCCATTGCCGCATCCGGCTTTGCTATTCTGACCTGCGTCTTTGGCGACCACAACATTGGTGCTGTGCGGGAAGCCACCCGCGTCCGCGGCGATATTGGCCCTAACATGCCCTGGTACCGGGAAGTCCTCCGCTACTTCTGGCTGACCATTCAAACCGTGGACGGCTCCATGTCCCGCCGCATTGCCGTCTTCACCATGCTGTTCTGCCTTATTGTGGTGACGGTCGTCCTCCTCCGCAATCGTAAAATTACGGGCGCTGACCCCGGCCCCAGCTGGCGTGCCCTCGGCATCACCTACGGCACTCTTATCCTCATGATGTTCAGCCCCACCAAGTGGACCCACCACTTCGGCGCCTACGCCGGCATCGCCCCCATTCTGGCGGCACTGGCCGCCCTCGCCATCGGCAATACAGCCCTCCGGTCTAGCCGTAACCGCAGCCTCGTCCTGGGCGCTATGGGATTCGTCCTGGCATTCTCCCTGGCTACCGTCAACGACTGGTGGTTCGTCAGCCACTACCACATTCCCTGGTTCGACAAAGTCCCCCAAATCCACGGGGTGGAGCTTTTCAAGATTGTCATGGTCATTGCCATCATCGCTTTCCTGGTGGCCGGCTGGCAGCACATGACGCAAGACTTCCGACCCCCCAAGGAACCCTCCACTGCGAAAGGCCGCGAACGCCTCCGCATTCTGGGTGCCGCCCCCGTCACCATCGTTGCCTGGCTCACCGTTGCCTTCTACCTACTGACCTTCGGCAAGGCCGCTATCTCGCAATACCCCGCCTATTCCGTGGCGAAAGGCAACATGGATGTTCTCGCCGGGCACAAATGCATGATGGCCGACAATATCCTCGTTGAACCCGACCCCAATAAGGGAATGCTGACACCCCTCCCCCACCAGGAATGGGAACGCACCCCCCAAGACGGGAACACTATCGCCCGCGGCCCCCTCGCCGGCCCCACCACCAAAAACTTCGAGGCCTGGGGTGTTCCCGACCATATTGAAGCCGACCCCGTCTACATTCAGCAAGGCACCGCCGGCACCGACTACAAAGCCGAATTGCCTTCTCTTACTAAACAATCCGGGCAGCAAGGCGGCATTGACGGTGGCGTAGAAACCGACCTGGGTGTCAATGGTTCCCATGCGAAACTCCCCTTCGGACTCAACCCGAAAACCACCCCTGTCCTAGGCTCCTACCAGTACGGCATGCAGCACTCCGCCACCCTACAAACCGCCTGGTACAGCCTCCCTAAAGCAGACGACGCACACCCCGTTATCGTGTTCACCGCCGCCGGGCGCCTGAAATTCTTGAACGTCAACGGCAACGAATCCTACGGGCAGCCCGTCTACCTACAATACGGCGTCACTCAACCCGACGGCAGCGTAAAAATGCTGGGCCAAGTACTCCCCTACGATGTGGGCCCCATTCCTGCCTGGCGCAACATGCGTATTCCCCGCAGCGCTATCCCCGCCGAAGCCAACGCCGTCCGCCTTGTCGGTGAGGACACTAACCTGGACCCCGACCACTGGGTGGCCGTCACCCCGCCGCGCCTGCCGCACCTGGTGACCCTGCAGAACTATGTGGGCTCCGACGACCCCACCCTGCTCGACTGGGAAATCGCCCTACAATTCCCCTGCATTCACCCCTACAGCCACTACGCTGGCGTTACCGAACGCCCCAAGTGGCGCATCTCGCCCGACCGTGAATCCACCGTCAACAATACGGACACGTGGCAAGCCACCAAGTTCGGTGGATCCCTCGGCATTACTGAAGGCCTTAGCAGTGATGAGGAAGTGCCCACCTACTTGAAGGACGATTGGGGACGCGAGTGGGGGTCGCTGAAACGACTCACACCCTACGGCACCCGCCAGCCAGGACTGCCAGTGCGCGCCGATATTCAGTACGGTACGGAGAAACGCTCCGGCCTATGGAACCCCGGCAAAATGAACATCGGCTAAGGTACAACAGCCGGGCCGTTCCGAATAGGCTATGCCCAGCTAACAGCGCCGTGTAAAAGGATCCCCCGCTCACCTCATCAGGAAGCGGGGGATCCTTTTATCTCAGTATTTCAAAGCGTACAAACACCGCACACTATGCGATGCCTAGTCTGCACGTAACGTCTACTACATCAACGGCACTTCGTGGCGACGCGGCGGCAGGAGTGTTTCCTTATCCCGCAGCTGGGCAAAAGCCTTCCGCAGCATAAGGCGCGTATCAGCAGGTTCAATGACGGCATCAACGTAGCCGCGCTCCGCCGCAATATACGGGGTGGCCATATACGTGTTGTACATTTCAATGAACTGCTTGCGGATCTTCGCACCCTCTTCCGGGCCGGCAGCCTCAATTTCGCGGCGCTTCAACAGGTTCACGGCACCTTCTGCACCCATCACCGCAATGCGGGCGGTGGGCCAGGCGAAGTTAATATCCGTACCCAGGTTCTTTGAGCCCATCACTGCGTAGCCGCCGCCATAAGCCTTGCGCAGCACCACTGTTACCTTGGGAACACTAGCGCCCACAATGCCATCCAGGAACTTTGCGCCACGGTGAATAACACCGTTCTTCTCCTCCTCGAAACCGGGGAGGAATCCAGGCACATCCACCACGAACGTGATGGGAATGTTGTAGGCGTTGCAGAGGGCAACGTGGCGGGCAGCCTTTTCCGCGGCGCGCGCATCCAGGCAGCCGGAAAGAACTGTCGGCTGGTTGGCAATAACTCCTACCGGGTGGCCATCTACGCGGGCGAAGGCGGTAATGAGGTTAGCGCCGTAGCCGGGGGTGACCTCCAGGACGTCACCATCGTCAAAAATCTTGACCAGCACGTCCATCATGTCGTAGGAGGCATTATCGGAGTCCGGAATGATGCTGTTCAGGGACAGATCCGAGTCCGTCACTTCTGGTTCCAGACCGGTGCGCCCCAGCGGGGCGGGATCGTTTGCGGACGTGGGGAGGAAGGACAGGAGGCGCCGCACATAGGCGAAGGCCTCGTATTCGTCCTCAGCCACATAGTTGACGTTGCCGTATTCCATCTGTTTTTCGGCGGAGCCTAATTCTTCGATGGTGATGTCCTCGCCGGTGACGGAGCGGATAACGTCCGGGCCGGTGACGAACATGTAGGAGTCTTTGGTGGCCACCACGAAGTCGGTGGTGACGGGGGCGTAGACAGCGCCGCCCGCGCATTTACCAAGCATGATAGAAATCTGCGGCGATAGGCCAGATAGTGGGTATTGGCGGCGGCCGATCTCCGAGTACATGGCGAGAGAGGTGACGGCATCTTGCACGCGGGCGCCACCGGAGTCGTTAATACCAATGACGGGGCAGCCGATTTTAATAGCCAGATCCATTGCGGCACAAACCTTCTTACCGAAGGCTTCACCGACGGAACCGCCGAACACAGTATTATCGTGGGCGTACACCACCACAGGGCGACCATCAATAGTGCCGTGGCCGGTGACAACGCCATCGCCATAGGGGTTATCGGGATTTCCGGGCATTTTCGCCAAACGCCCCATCTCCACAAAAGAGCCTTTATCCAGGAGGGCATCGATGCGCTGGCGGGGAGTTGTTCGGCCCAGCGCGGCGCGCTTCGCCTTGGAACGCTCACTGCCAGGGTCCTCGGATTGGGCCATTTTAGCCCGGAGGTCAGCTAGCTTTTCGGCGGTGGTCATGCTCACAGTTGCTGTCCTTTCTGAGTGCACCATTATTTTAGTCCACCTGCACCTATCCCAATAGTTACACGGTGCTAGTAGTTACGCAGTACTCTCGTTCCCCTATGCCAATGCGGTATTAATTAGTTTCTCCATCCACTGCACTATCCACCGTGTGGCAGTAGTACCGGGAACAACATCGGGATTCGTATTGTATTGGGAGTGAATAGGGTTGTTAGAGAAGAAATTATGCCCTTTTTCTATGAGCGTGACGGGGTTCTTACTGGCGTTGCAGACAATATCCTTTTCTGAACACAACTGGTAGGTGCGCTCATTGAGCACCCCAAAACCGTCACTGCGACGGCCCTTCATAGTGGCGTCAGTACCGGATATGATGCCTAGCCCACTACCCATGGGCCCTAACGTAACCTCTAGCCCCTGCCCATTTAACGGTTTACCAGGATTAATACCCTGCCCATTCACGCGCCTGCCATCTGCCAGCAGTGCCACACCCAGCATATTCTTGTCGGGAATGGTAAGGCGACTATTGCCAATATCGGAGGCAACGTCACCGGCAATAACAGCACCCTGCGAAAAGCCCGTCAACAGGAACTTCGTCTGTGGACAATGCTGATTCATGCGGCTCATTTCCGCCGCTAGACGGTCCTTCCCCTGCTCGCGGGAATCATCATAGCTGGCCTCGTGTTCGGAATTCATATTCCGGAACTGGGCCAGGTAAGGAATGGTGTATACCCGTACGCGGGACGAGTCATAATGCTGCTGCAGGGGGCGAGTAACGTTCAGCAGCATGGCATTACGGCGGAAATGGGGGTGGAAGGGGTCATCATTGGGCTCGGATTCCCACGTCCCTGGCACCGCCAGCACCTCCACCATGGGGCAGCCGGCAGGATTCACCGCCGCTGTTTTTGCAGGCTTACTCTGAGGACGGTTCCCCACCACATTCCACAGCAGCGCACCAACTACCACCACAACAACAAGCAGTGTGAGCACAATAATTCCCACACTACGTTTCTTACCGTGTTGCGGGCTCGTCTCTTTCCCCCACATAGACAGTCCCTCCTTCACGGACAACCGGTAATGGCAGACTGTTCCACTCTACTGGCAATAGTGCTTCACTGCCGTGTTCGTAAGAATAGTGGAGGTCTGCTTCGTGTCCTGGCTAGCTTTCCCCTGCTGCGCGAGCTGCCCTGCGACAGCCCGCGCCAGCACGGGATCGACCCGGCCGGTCTCCGCCTTCCCCTGGCACAGAGACTTTCCGGTTCCGATAAGGGAGTCCTCCACACCATCAACCGTAATGCCCTGATTCTTGAGATCCTGCAGATACTCATCATCTTGGGCAGTACGCATGACAGTGGAGGGCCCCGGGTAATCCTCCGACAATTCACTCGGCTGCGCCGGATTGGCACCATCGGAGGAACGCGGGGACGCCGATGTCGTGGAGGTTTCCGTCGCGGAATCTCCACCAGTACCGTCTACGTCAGATTTTCCGCAGGCAGTAAGCCCACTGCACGCTATAAGCACAGCCATACTGAGGGCGGCAAGACGATACTGCGGGCGACGGTTACTCTCTCGCATAATGAAGTCCTTACGGTAGTAAGACGTACAGAATAGTTACTTCTTGTAGTACTTCGCCGTGTTATTTTTAGCGGTCCACTCAATACGACCGTGCTCAAAGGAAGAGACAGCGCCCTTCTTCGTCGCTTTCTCGTTAGAGGTTGGCCAGCCCAGCTTGCCGGACGTGTAGCCCATCTGCCGATACTTATCCAGAATGGTACCGCGCACCCAGTGCGCCCCATTCTGGAAGGACCAATACAGCCGTCCACCCTGGAAGTCCTGGTAGTAGCCGCGTTTATCGTGGGTCTTGTGTTCCTCATCGACGGGTAGTCCTAGCACGGAGCCGGAGGATCCCATCTTCTTGTAGGCCTCATCAACCTTGCCTTTAACAAGGACGGCACCTGTCCCGGGGGACCAGAATATGCGTCCATGCTCAAAGTTTTGGGCACGTCCGCCGGGTACGGCATACTCGTCTGTTTGGCAGTGCCCAGCAGCTTTTGCGATAGCCGGGTACCCCTTCAGATACTTTTTAATGTCCCCCACAGTCTTACACTTGGAGTTATTTTTGGGTGTCTTATAGGGGATAGGCTTATTCGGATTCCGCTTATTGAGTTCTGCCGCTACCTTGGCGGGGGCATGGTAGGGCTTGCGTGTAGGAGTCGCTTTCCCAGATTTAGCGGGCTGCGCAGACTGTGCAGACTGAGCAGTACTGTCACCGTGCTTTGCGTAGCTGGACAGTGAGTCGTTGTACTGGATATTGCCGGGGGTGGTACCCACAGTTGGCAGGCCGAGAGCCTTCGCAATCTGTGGCAGGGACTGCTTAAATTCAAACTGCCAGTAAGGCCACGAGTGTGTTCCCGAGGGACGGAATTTAACCGTCATGCGAACATTGGCCTGCTCCGCCGCACTCACAAATGTTTTCGACGTCAGGTGGGAAAGGATCTCTAGCGTGTAGGCGGCAGTATTTTCGGGAATACCTTCCACTTGGGAGGGTTTATCGTAGGGGCCAGTGTTGCCAGATCCGGCGGAGATATAAATACTCTTCCCGGAGAGTCGATCCACGTGCAGTTTCGGATCGTGGGCACGCCAGTTAGCGGACTGGTACTTCCCCCACATTTGGGTGGCGTGGTACTTCGGTTTCACTTCCCGCATGGCCTGGTCAATGGCCTCCCCCATACCATCGGAGGACGTATCCAGATAGCCGGAGTAGGAGCCCACAAAGCGGTACAGGCTGGGGTGGCGTTCGGCCAGGTTCACGGCGGCAGTACCGCCCATGGACAGCCCCGCCACACCGGCGCTCTTATTCACGCGCCAGTGGTTCCGCAACACGTTGGGGAGTTCCACCGTGAGGAATTTCTCCCACTGCATAGCGTTCTTCGGCTCGGGGGATTTCTCCCAGTTCGTATAGAACGATGCCGCCCCACCAATGGGGAGAACGGTAATGAACTCGGCCTTATCAACTGTTTGTATAATGTCCGTATACTTCGTCCAGCCACTATAGGAGGTGGCGGCACGCATACCGTCTAGCAGATAGAGGGCAGGGTACGACAGTCGGGGATTGCTCTTGAAAGTGGGCGGCAAGAGGAGTTGTACTTGCCGCACGCATTTCATGGCGGGGCTATTGATCCAGATAGCGACATGGCGATCGGAGAGCCACTTCGTTTTGGTGATGGTGGGCTGCCCCGCCGCCTGGGCGAAAACACCGGCCATAGGCCCAATGTTGTGTGCGCCCAGGGTGGGGACAACGACCGCAGGCGTGGCAATAAGTAGCGATGCCGCGACAATGGTGCCAGTGGCACGAGCGGAACGGAACGGACGAAGCATCATAAACCTCACAGGTAACAAAAATGAACAGTGGGCTTAGCTATCCCTCCGTGGGTTCCCCTCCCCCGGAATGAGAGCTACTTTCTATCCAAGAACAGCTTTTACATACGGGTAGGCAGTAACCAGCTGGTCATGCCAATAACCCCAGTTGTGAATACCATTGGCCATAAAGACGTGACGGCACGGAATACCGAGTTCCTCCAGGCGCTTTTTCATCTTGATGTGTTGTTGACGGGCAAGCCCCTCCAGCATGAAACCAACAGTTGTGTTGATGGCTTCCTGCTTAGTCTTGGGGTCGTCGTAGCGGCCGGGAATGCCCGTGGAGGAGGACATGAACAGGTGAAGTCCACGTAGCTTTTCCGCATTGACATACGGGTCGTTACGTACCCAGGCAGGGTCGCTGTAGGGTCCCCACATGTCTTCGAGGTTGTAGTTACCGGCATCTTTCGCTGCGTACTGCAGGAGACGCTGCATAACGGGGTCGGACACATTCATGTATCCGGAGAAGCTCAATGCCTGCGTGAAGTAGGGGCGGTGGTAGAGGGCCAACGTGTAGGCGGCAGATCCGGACATGGACAAGCCACCGACACCATTACCGGTGTAGGCTACACCGAAACGACGGTTGAGGTAGCCGGGGAGTTCCTTAGTGAGGAACGTCTCCCATTTGTAGGTGTATTTCTGGTTGTTTGTGGAGGACTTACGCTTCCAGTCTGAATAGAAGGATGTTTCGCCACCTACGGGCATAACCAGGGTAATGTCAGAGTCCACAAAAACGGAGGGGGCGTGACCATCGTGGGACCAACCATTCCAGTCCTCGCGGGCACGCATTCCATCAAGCAGGAAGAGCGCGTGCTTGCCACCATTCTTGGACGGCTGCACCTGCACGCGGATCTTACGGTGCATTGAGTCCGACCATACTTCGCACTGCTGAACCCAGTAGTGTGCGGGATCCCACTCGCAATGGCGGTTGGAGGAGTTGTCACGACGGAGCGAACTGCGGTTACTTGCGTTCGCGTTGGGAAGGTTAACACCCATTCCGGCGACCAAGGAAATAGCTAGGAGTGATGCTCCTAGGGACGTTATCCATTTATTTCGCTTGTTCACAGTCATAGTTCTTTTCCTTGCGCTCATACCTTGCGCTCATACCCTGTTTATCGTCATCTACAGTGAGATTGTTACTTTAGTTGAATTTTTTATGAACAACCAAAGCGAACAACTCATGTTCAGCCCACGTTCAGCCCGTGCTCAGCCCGGTAATCGGCTAGTAATTGGCTAGCGACCGGCTACTACTTAACTGTTACTGCTGTGACGAGATGGGAGAGTTTATTACTCCTCTGACTATACAAAACTAAATCACATTAGTCACACTAGTAACACATGAATCAGCAAACTTATTTACTGTTTCTAGCTATACATCTACTGTTTCCGTCTACATGCGATAACAAAATAAATTTGACGCCCTTTCTGAATCCTTATACCTTAGGTAAGGCTTACCTAATATATGTATGGTGTTCGTGGAATACACACGGACAATTATTGGCAGTCGTCACCAACTATGCCAGCCATGCCAACTATGGACAGTCACTGAAAGGACACACTCCCTTGAATATCCGCACCCACCTCATTAAAGCTGCTGCCACTATTAGCAGCTCCGCTCTAGCCCTCGGCCTCTTCGCCACCACCGCCTGGGCCGCACCCGCCGCCACCATCACCCTCGACAAAGACACTGTTAGCTGGGGCGATACCGTCAACGTCACCGTCACCGGCCTAGACACCACCAAAGGCTACTACCTCCTCTTCTGCGAAGCACACCCCAAAAAATTCCCCATCTGCGTCAAAAACGGCAAAAACGCCAAATCCCACCTGCGCATTAACAACAACGTCACCGACGCCGGCGGAGTCCGCATCAACAAAGACGGCGTAGCCACCTCCCCGCTAGAAATCACCAAGAAGGACACCACCCTCACTGGTCCCGTCCCCAACCCCTTCGTTATCACGTGCGCCACCGGGTGCCGTATCGCCCTCACCTACGACCACCCCACCTCCGCAAAAGAAGCCAAAGCCACCGTCCCCATGCTGATCGCAGAAATGCTATTTTTAGTGCAAACTTAGCCGCCGAAAACGTAGACGGCCAGTACGATACACATTAGCCACAATAGGGCAATGACCTGCAGAACATGGTCTTTGAGGGCAATATCCTCCGGTGCCCCCGCATCGCCACGATCCACATCCACCGCGTAGCGCATAACGGCAATCGCCCACGGCACCATTGAAATCTCGTACCACAAACTGCCACTATGGTCAGCCGTCGCCTGCCCCTGCTGAAACGCCCACAGTGAATAGCAGAGAATAAGCGCCGTCGCCGACATCGTCCACACAAAACGCAGATACGTGCCTGTATAGGACTGCAGCACCTTCCGAATCTGCCGGCCTTCCTTATCTGCCAACAGTTTCTCCGCATAGCGTTTACCGCTGGCCATAAAGATGGAACCAAACGCCATCACCAGCAAGAACCACTGTGACAGTGGCACATCCGACGCCACACCACCAGCAATAGCACGCAGCAGGAATCCCGAGGACACCAGCACAATATCCAGCACCATCTGGTGTTTCAGCCCAAAGCAATAGCCCAACTGCAACACAATATAAACAGCCAACACTATCGCCAGGGAACTACCGGACAAGAAATAGCCCAGCAATACCGACACCAGCATGAGCACAACACCCATCACATAGGCCAGCCGCAGCGGCAGCACACCAGACGCAATGGGGCGGAAACGCTTTGCCGGATGCTGCCGATCCGCCTTCACATCCCGCGCATCATTAATGAGGTAAATGGACGACGATGCCAGACAGAACGCGATGAACGAATACAGGACCTGCAGCAACACATGCGGATCCGTCACCACCTCCGTACCGGCAGACAGTGGCGCCATCACCACCAGAATGTTCTTCACCCACTGCCGCGGGCGCAGAGCCTTCCACATTGCCTCAGCCAGATTACGGGGTGGCCGCAGTTGGCGACCCTCCTGCGTCATCTCCGCCGCCGACTCCGTTTCCTCAAACATGGCGTCGTCGGCGGTGTCGCTATTCGCGTTCGCTGGATCCTGTGCCATTACTACAATCCCAAGTTTGTCCGACGCTTAATAATGTCGCGGGCAATCTTCCCCACTTCCGGCTCATCAATAACCGACAAGTGGTCACCCTTCAGATGCACCACGGTAAGATCTTTCACAATCTTCCCCCAGCCACCATCTGGATCAATATGGGCGTAACGTGGCTCCAATTCAATGGCACCATCATGCATACGCTCAGCCCGATACAGTGTGACAGGCACCTGCACAGACGCCCACTTACTCATATCAATACTGGCCAACATGCGGTTATCCACAAAGGACGCACGCTGATGCTCCAACACCGCCGCCGACACGCCAGCGCGCGCAAGATTCGGGTTAGTAGCCATCTGGGCGAAGAGCTTCATCATGCCCTCTTCACCCTGCGCGTCCAGCATTTCATGCGGCACCTGGAAGTCCAGACCATATGTCTTCTTAATGAACGCACCGTAGCGATCCCAGCGGGCATGGAGTTCCTCCCGCGTTCCCGGATCCGGCTCAGAAGCCTGCACAGTATCAATGAGGAGAATAGAAGCAACCTCATCGCCGGCGGCAATAAGCTGTTTAGCAACCTCATAGGCCAGTGCACCACCCAGCGACCAGCCACCCAACGTGTAGGGGCCCTCCGGCTGAATTTCCTTAATAGCCGGAAGGTATGCGGCAGCGCGCTCCTCCAGTGGGCCCTCCACACGCTCCAAACCGAACACGGGAAGATCCTTCGGAAGATCATCCACCAGTGCAGAATACTGGGCGGTAGTACCACCCGCCGGGTGGAAGAGGAAAAGTGCCTTCGCATGCTGTTCTGTGGGGAAGTCCCGCAGAGTACGCACTAGGCCCTCCACTTCCTTCTCCAGGAAGGGGCGAATAATGTTGGCCAACTGCTCAATGTTCTTCACATCGCTCAGGAGTGTTGGGTCAATATCGGAACCAGTGCGCTCCGCTAACCGCTCCGCCAACTTAGCGCGGGTATCGTCACCAATCTGCGGTAGCGGGTGCAGAACATCACCCGCGGACTCGCCAGTAACGGTAGCCCACGTGGAGAAGGCGAGACGCTCGGACGCATCACGCGGCGGCACATTCGTCTCTGCACTATCTGCGGCATGGGCAGCACCGGCGCCAGCGTTAGCACCAGCGGTGGCAGCAGCATCGGCACTGTCGGCACCTGTCTGTGCACCAGTCTGTGTACCGGAGCGCTTCTCCGCCAGTTTCTGCGCGGAAACCTGCGACGCCTCCTCCGCTGACAAGCCCTGCACCTGGGCTTCCCTCACATTAGTAATGTATTCGGCAACGTCACCAATAGTGGAAGAGCGAACCACCATGAGATCCAGCTCCGGAATCTGGAACTCATACTGGATACGGTTCTTAATGCGGATCGCCATCAGGGAATCCAGACCCAGTTCCATCAGTGGCAGTTCGCTGGTGAGATCCTCCGGGTTATAGGCCAAATTCGTGGCAACAATCTTGGTAAGACGCTCCAGAATGGTCTCCCCCGTGGTGGGGTCATAGTAGTCATTATCCGTATTGTTTTCGGCGAGGAAATCCTCCGAATCCAACTCATCCTGGCTGCGCTGCTCGGCAACAATAGCCGGCTCTGCACTGGGGTCACCCACGGTAATAGTGGCAACAGCCAGTTTCACGGACTCGTTATTCTGCTGGGCGAAAATCTCCACTGTAGCGGTCTTTACCGCAGCGTCAGCGTCTTGCGCGGCAGCGTCACTTGTGACCGCGGCGGTTGTAGCAGCGCCCTGTTCTTCCAGCATGGTGACGTAGTGGCCGTCACCAGCAGCGGAATCGCTCGCGTCCTGCCCAAGAATCTCCCAGGCGGTTACTACAGCGTCCTGCCCATAGCAGTAGTCGGCGGCAGCAAGAGCCAGCATTTCTGGCGTCTTCACAGCCTTCTTCTGAACATTCCACACATGCTGGCCGGTGGGCAGAAGAACATGCGTACCCGGCAGATGGGAATCGTTGGACCCAGATAGGCGGGAACTGGTCCAGCAGTATTTACGCTGGAATCCGGTACGCGGCACATCCGCATAGTCGCGGGTAAGAGCCAGGTTACGAAGATTAGTTGGGTGACCATCAGCCGCCAACTGGGCGATAGCACGCACCAGCGTATTCGGCTCATACTCTTTACGACGCAGCGTGTAGAAGAGTTTGGCATTGGGAATCTTGGCGGCGTAGGTAGCGGCAGCCACAGACAGAATAGCCACCGGGTGTGCGGACACTTCCATAAAGCAGGTGTGGCCAGCCTGGCAGGCCTGCGTCACAGCCTGGGTGAACCAGACGGAATGGCGCATACCCTTCGCGAAGTACTTGTAGTCCGTTGGCGTATCGCCAGCCCGGTACACGGCGTCCTTATCAATGGAGGAGAAGAGTGTACAGCGGAGTGGACGCGGCTCAATATCGGCAATCTCGCCAATAAGTTCACCAATAAGCGGCGCCACCATGGACGTGTGCCCGGCGCCATTCACTGGCAGCATGCGGGCGAATTTGCCGTGTTCGGTGGCGTAGTCCACAAAAGCCTTTACATCGATCTTCCGGCCACCCACCGTAATCTGCGTGGGGGCGGCGTAGACGGCGGGCTCTACCGTATCGAATTTGCCGGGGTTCTCGGCTACTAGCTGGGCGATTTCATCAGCAGAGTATTCCACCAATGCCATACCGCCCTGCTCCTCTGCGGAGAGGTTAGCTTCACCTTCGCCGAGGAGGCGGGAGCGGACACAGATAACGCGAACAGCATCGTCAAGGCTGAGGCCACCGGCAGCGTAGGCGGCGGCAACCTCACCCATGGAGTGGCCGATGACGGCAGCGGGCTGGCAGCCGAAGTAGGTGAGGGTGTCAGTGAGGGCTACCTGGATGGCGAAAATGCCGTCCTGGGCAGTTTCTGTATCCCAGTTGAGGGCATCGTCCAGCATAATCTGGCGAATATCCTTATCGGATTCCTCCTGGATCAGCTTTGCCACATTGTCGAAGGAGGCGGCGAAAATACCGCCGAAGTCTCCCCGGAACTTGTCGGCAAGGTAGAGACGCTTACCCATTTTGCGGTGCTGTCCGCCGAAGCCGGAGTACACCCACACGGGTCCTTCCAGGGCGGTGTGGTGGCCACTGTAGACGTTCGGGGATTCTGTTCCCTCGGCAACGGCTAGGAGCCCGGCGCGAGCAGAGTCCATGTCGGTGGCAATGACCTCATTGCGGAAGCGACCAATGGAGCGGGTGGCCAGGGTGTGGGCGACGGCCGCCAGATCCACGTCCGGGTTGTCTTCCAGCCAGTCCGCTACATGCTTGGCAGACTGGCGGGCGCGGGTGGAGAGGGTGCCGGAGATTGGCAGCACGTAGGTGGCGGGTTCTTCCACGTCCTCGAACATGGCGTTTTCCGCTTCCAACTGGGTGCGCTCTTCCTCGCTGAGCTCCGGTGTAGCGGCGCTATCTGCCGCATCAGCAAGGCCAGCAGTATCAGCAGAGCCAGCAGCGGGGCCAGTGTATTCCTCCACCACAACATGGGCGTTAGTGCCACCAAAACCGAAGCCGGACACGCCAGCCACAGCCTTACCGGAGTAGCGTGGCCATTCCCGTAGTTCGGTGACGGGCTCCAGATGGTCACCCTCGAAATCAATGTAGGGGTTGGGGCCGGCGAAGTGCAGCATGGGGGGAATAACGCCCTTATCCATGGCCAACGCCAGCTTGATGAGGGAGGCGGAACCGGCAGCCGATTCCATGTGCCCAAAGTTCGTCTTGCAGGAACCCAAAAGGAGGGGTTTTTCCGCGTCGCGGCCATAGCCCAAAACTTTACCCAGAGCGAGGGCCTCAATGGGGTCACCCAAGATAGTGCCGGTGCCGTGAGCTTCTACATAGTCCACGTCTTGTGGGGCAATGTTGGCGTCCTGGTAGGCGTCGGCCAGAACTTCCATCTGGGCGTCCGGATTGGGGGCGGTAATGCCGTTGGAGCGGCCGTCCTGGTTCACGGCGGAGCCCTTAATGACAGCGTAGATATGGTCCCCGTCGGCTTCTGCATCTTGGAGGCGCTTCAGCAGGACCAGTCCGGCGCCATCGGAGCGGGAAATACCGTCGGCGTCATTGGAGAAGGCTTTAATATAGCCGTCGGAGGAGAGCACTGTCTCCAGGTCTGCGAAGGCTAGCTGTGTGCCGGGTGCCAGAATGAGGTTAATGCCGCCGGCTACCGCCAGGGAGCTTTCGCCGCGGCGGAGTGCCTGCACTGCCTGGTGCACTGCCACCAGGGAGGAGGAACAGGCGGTGTCCATGGAGATGGAGGGGCCGCGGAAGTCGAAGGTGTAGGAGATGCGGTTGGAGAGGATAGCGGGGGATAGGCCTGTGAGGGAATAGGGGTGGAAGGCGGAGTAGTCGCTTTCCAGAATGCGGGCGTAGTCCTGGCTGGAGGCGCCTACGAAAACACCTACTCTATGGCCGCGCTGTTCGGAGATGGGCAGGTGGGCGTCCTCGAATACTTCATAGGTGAGTTCGAGGAGCATGCGCTGCTGCGGGTCTACTTGTTCAGCTTCGCGGGGGGCGATGAAGAAGAATTCGGGGTCGAAGTAGCGAATGTACTCGGGTTTAATGTAGCCACCACGGGTGGGTGCCGCGTCGAGTTTGGCCGCTACTTCTTTATCCTCAAGAAACTCCTGGTAGCGGGTGTCGGGGAGGTCGGTGACGGCGTCCACACCGTCGTGGAGAAGAGTCCAGTATTCCTCCGGGGTGTTGGCGTCGCCGGGGAAGCGGGTGGCAATGCCGATGATGGCAATGTCTGCACCTTCCACGGTGGAGCGGTCGCGGGACTTGTGGAAGGTTTCGGCTGCTGGGTCGGAGTCGTCAAGGAGGAAAACTGCCAGTTTGTTTACTGTGGGGTTCTGGTAGATCACTGCCGCATTGATGGATTTTCCGGTGAGGTCCTCCAACTGCCCAGTGAGTTCCAGAATACTTCGGGAGGATAGGCCGAACTCTTCAAAAGGCTTGTCCGGGTTTACTTCCGAAACGGTAATACTTACGTCGTTTGCAATCCATTCCCGCATCCAGGCAATGAGTTCAACAACCGTAAGATCAGATTTCACAATAAGTCTCAATTCTCCATGCTTCACCCGAGGCGGTGAAAACTGTGTCTACATGGGCAGATAGGCTACCCACAAGCTCTTTAGATTTTACTGGACAGGATGTCTACAACACACTAAAAACGCGCGTTGAGGGCATCATTTTGGTAAGCGCTACGACATGCCGAACGCTTAATCTTCTGCGTCGGCGTGCGGGGGATAACGCCCTGCTCAACAATGCGGAAGTCAGCTACCTGCACACCGTGGCGACGTGCGATCAAAGACCGCACGGAGGTAAAGACCTCTGCATAATCTTCCACTTCGTTATCGGGATTATTCTCTGCCACAATCACCAGCTGTTCCCCCTTCGTATCGGAGGGAATAGTGCGGTTTGTGCGGTTAACAGCAGAATCTAGCAGTTCCCGAGCAGCCACTGAGAATGCAGCAACGGTATTGGGGAGGAATTTACCTTCGCCTGCCATAATTACGGTCTCTTCAATATCGGTGGCAACGTGGTTACGACCATCCACAATGACGAGGTCTTTCACACGGCCTGTGATGAAGAGCTGCCCATTGTAGTAGGCGCCGCAGTCACCGGTGCGCAGCCACTTAGTATCGGCGGCGACGCGTTCACCCTGGCGAATAGTGTGGGTGATGTCGTCGGGGAGTGCCTTAACTAGTTCATTGTCGAAAGTAGCTACTGTTTCTTGGGGACGATTCCAGTAGCCGGAGGCTAGGTTCGGGCCAGAAATCCAAATTTCGCCGATGGTACCGTCCGGTATTTCAGAACCGCGCCTTAGGTATTCGCCGTTCTCATCAAATTCAGTGTGGACAATCACGGCATACTCGTTCAGGAATGGTACGCCAACACCAACTTGGGAAATCCCCTTGTCAGCCTCCTCGGGAGCTATCTCAACGAACTTTCCTTCTGCCAGTTCATGGCCGTCAACTTTGGCGATGAAGGTGGGGGTGCCGCTTTCGAGAGTAGCGGCACCAGTAGTGGTTTCAGACATGCCATAGGAGGGGCGCATAGCATCGGAGCACAAACCGTAGGGGCCGAATGTAGCGTTGAAAAGATCCACCGTGCTCTGGGTGACGGATTCGGAGCCGTTCATCAACGCGACAACATTAGAAAGATCCAGAGATTGACCGTCCTCGGGTTTACCGCGAGCAGCGGCTAGCGCAAAAGCGAAGTCTGGGCCGGAGGAGAAAACATCCTCGCCATTAATGGACTGGAGGGCATTGACCCATCGGGAGGGCTGCTGTAGAAATGCAGCCGGCTCCATGAAGTCGAGGCACACATAGGAAAGTGGGGCAGCGAACAGATAAATGAGGGACATGGAATGGAAGATTGGGATCCAGTCGACAGCACGCATGTGCGGTTTTAATCCCAGTGTCCGTATGATTTGGAGAGTATTGCAGAGGGCAGCATGGTGGCTAATCTCTGCGGCGGTGGGACGGCGCGTGGAGCCAGAAGAATATTGCAGATAAGCAATATCTGTGGGTTCTACTTGGGGATCAACCCAGGCATCTGCCATGCCGTCTTCAATTCCTTCTACGGCGATAATGCGTGGCTTGTTTTTAACGTCAACGCTCTTTAAGAATTTCCGAACAGCGCCTGCCACCTTTACGTCTGTCAGAATAACCTTGGGTTCTGCATCTGTGAGGATGGCTTCTAGGTAGCCAGCGTGGGAAGGTTCTGTGGGGCTGAATGCGGGGATAGCGATCTGGCCGCCGAAGAGGGGAGCAAAGAAGCCCGTGACGTAGTCAAGGTGCTGCGGCATCATAATGACTACTCGGTCACCGCGTTCACACACTTGTTGTAGTTGTGCCGCAATAGCTTTCGTGCGGGTAACAAATGACAGCCATGTTAATGATTCGGGAGTGGGCTGTGGGTCCTGTAGATAGTCGAAGAATCGGTAGATCGGATAATCTTCCGCCTCGCCAGCAACAATCTGCGCGACTCGTTTCTCTGCAAGATCAGGGAATGTGGTCAGGAGGGAGGTATCGATAGTGGTGCCGCGGAAGAACGACTCTACTTCAAAGGACATGTAAACCTTCCTTAAAGGTGTGATGTTGACTGTGTCACTGGGTTCATCGCTGCTACCGGGAAAAATGTTACACGGGCTAGTTTTTCCCAACGCTTTTTTCTAAAGCCGGACACAAATGTTCATCAGCAGCCTGCGCAATAGCTTTTCTAGCCTTTTCTTTCTTCACTCCGGGTGTCATCTGCACAAAAGTGTCCATCATGACATCTTCAACTTCTTTGGCCTGCTTGTTAGTGTCACTGCCGGCATATAGTACCTGACAGTGCGTGTAGCCCATCCCTAAAACAGCAGTTTCCATGCCCTTTCTTACCGGCATACCGGCCTTCTTCAAGGCTGCAAAATATGCTTTCGAATTGGGGTCAGTTGATGGATCCATGGAGAGTTGCGAAAAGTCCAGAGGGATATCACCGTCGTCGCCAGAACCCTCTTCTGTGGGAGTACTAGTACCGTTTTCGGTTACCGTTGTAGAAGTGGTGACGGTTGCATCAGTGGACTCATCATCGCTGTTGGAATTGTGGTGGGCTACGGCCAGCGAAATCACAATGATAAGCACCAGCACAATAGCGCCAATAATGATGGTATTGCGCTTTGTGAAGAAACCTGCGGCAGAAAATCGGCCAGAGCTTTTTGGCTCAGCATTTTCCGGTTGGGTTTCATAGTTAGCACCACTGACATCACCCCAGGCTCTTCCCCAATCTTTATCCCAATTCTTGTTCTGAGAGTTTCCCCCTGCTGGAAAAGAGTTCCGGTTACGACCGGACTGCCCACCACGGCGAGGCTGTCCACCGCGAAGTTGCGCACCAGTGAGAGATTGCGCAGTACTCCGAGATTGTGCAGTACCGCGAGGCTGTGTGCTGCGGCTAGTCTGTGCACTACCACGTCGGGGTCGCATACCGCCACGCTGATTATCACCACGCGACGCACCGGCGGCAGATCCGCCGATACGCTGTGCAGAAGCACGACCAGGCTGGCCCGCTCGGGGAGTCCGTTTCGCAGCAGAGGAAGGTTCCGCGTTAGTCGACTTCCGTGGGGGGCGCGAATGAGGGAAGCATGGTGAGTTGGGCATAGTTGCTCCTTAGGGGTACTTACGACGCCATACTAATGATTTTTTCTACTCCGTAACCGCTGCAACACGGCCGGACCCCATTTATGGGTCACCACACTGCTGACAGCCCCTAGAGCAGCACCTGCAGCAACATCCGTGGGGTAGTGAACACCAGCTATCATGCGGGATGTCATCATGATGGGGCTAAGCACCAGCGGCAGTGGATTATGGCTAATAGTAGCGGCGCTAGTCGCCCAACTGGTGGTGCTGGTGGCGTGCGAACTGGGGAAGCTCAGAGCGCTAGGGGTTTTCACATTGACGTCAATAGCCGGGTGGTGCGGGCGCGGACGCCACACAATTCTTTTAATAATGACAGCTAAAGCGTGCGACCCGAAGGCAGAAAGAGCTGCCAGCCCCCACTGCTCCCGATGCTTAGGGAAGGTAAGCGCCGCTAGACCGGATAAAACAAGCCAGCCCAGGGAATGCTCACCGAAGTGGGAAAGCCCCTGCGCAACTTTTACTGTCCAGGGGTAGGGGCGGCACCATTTCTGTACCGTGCACAGAATTTTCTCTTCCGGGGAAAGATCGGAGGGAGTGCTGGACATGTTGTCTGTGACGGTGTTCTCCATGTCAGTATTCTCTATGCTCATGCGGGATTAATCGAGTGTTTCTGGCCCGAAAATCTGCGACCAGGCTTCCATACTGGTCAGCTGCGGGTGTGCGGCACGGTAGCGGCGCTGCATATCCGACCATTGTTCCCGCAACTGCTTATGCATGGCGAATGTTTCCCGTAGTAACTCTTTAGCTTTATCCAGATCACGCTGGCGATACACCACGCCGCGCCCATCTGCGGTGGTGACGGTAGCCCCATCTAGTCGGCTGAGGGAATACCAGCGGGCATCAATAGGGGGCAGATTCATCTGCGGAGTGCTGTGGTGGTCGGAGTCTGCTGGACGTACTGAATGCAGCACGCCTTTTGCCAGTGCCACAACCTTTTTACGGATACCGCGCGGCTCTACCGTCACCCCACCGGGACCACCGGAGGGAGCGGGGAGATCACTGGCGGAGTGGAGAACAACCGCATCGGGGTAATCGCGACGCATGGCTGCCACCTTCGGAAGTGCGGTGGGAAGAAGCTCGAAGAGAGCATCGGGGCCGCGCAGGAAGTCTTTAACCGCCTCAATCTGGATGGCGACAGTACTGTATTCCAGGCAGAGAGTGTGTTTCATGGCGGCTTTCGCCATGGAGGCCAGCAAGCCGTTAATAGAGGCGCTTGTGGGCTGGGTGAGGGCAGCTACCACCAGGCGGTTGCGGAGGTGGAAGTAGGCCTGCCAGTCGATCGCATCATCCTTGTCTGACCAGGCCATGTGCCAGATGGCGATACCGGGCATGGTGACGGTGGGGAAGCCGTGGGCGCCGGCGCGCAGGCCGAACTCGGCATCATCCCACTTAATAAACAGTGGCAGGGGCTGGCCGATAGTGTCGGCCACAATGCGCGGAATGAGGCACATCCACCAGCCGTTGTAGTCCACATCAATCCGGCGGTGCAGGTCGGCGGTTTCCTCCCAGCGGGGATCAGCCAGGCCAGTGTTTTTGGCGCCGCGGTGGTCGCGAGCGGCCGACAGCGGGTACTGGCTGAAATCGTGGTCGTAGTGGACGTGCGGGGCGGAGGTCCACATGAAGTCGGCGCGGTTGACGACCTCACCCATGGAGTGCAGGTGGCTGCGTTCCTGGAGGTTGAGCATTTGGCCACCCACCAGCATGGGTTTCTTGGCGAAGCGGGCGAAAGCGACAGCGCGCAGAATACTGTCCGGCTCGATGGCAATATCGTCATCCATGTAGAGGATGAACGGCGCGGTGGTGTGTTGGCGGGCCTCATACATGATGCGGCTGTATCCGCCGGAGCCACCCAGGTTGCCTTGCTCAAAACGGAAGAAGCGACCATCCGGGGAGGTAGTGAGGGGTTTACCTGCTGCGTCGGTGGCTCCGTCTACACCTCCACCGATACCGAAATGTCCTGCGGCAGCAGCGAACTCGGGGTGGTCGATAACTTTCTTTGTGCCCTGGTCCGGCATCAGGACAGCCTCAATGACGGCGTCCATGTCCGGGTCGGAGGCTAATGCTTTCAGGGCGGCGACGGCATCATCGGGGCGGTTGAAGGTGGGGATACCGATAACCACCTTGTTGGAGTTATCCAGTTCCTGGGTTAGGCCCGTGTCGGGGTCCACATAGTTGATAGTGGCGGGAGCCGGCGTGCGGGCGTACCAGCCGCCCTCCAAAAGTTCTACGGGGGTGTCGGCGGTAATGTCGAACCACATCCAGCCGCCATCCTCAAAAGGCCCCAGATCCAGGGTGATTTCGACAATGCTGGAGCCGTCTGCGCAGCGAGTTACCTGCGGGCCAATAGCGGATGCGGCAGGTGCGGATACAGGTGTGGCGGCAGCGTCAACATCACCAATAAAGGACGCACCCGTAATGCCGATGCGGGATCCGTCGATCTTGGAACGGTAGGTATCCACGCGGCCCGACCCAGTAAGGTGCAGACGTAGGACAACAGAAGTGAGAGTGCTCCAACGTCGCCAATAGGAGGCGGGCAGACCGTTAAAGTACGTTTCAAAAGAAACTTCGGAGTCTGCCGGGATCCGCAGGGTGGTGCGGCTCGGGGCGTGGCAGCGGCGCGGATTGGTGGAGGCTTCCACCATGTAGAGACTGCGGACGTCGAGAGGCTCACCGGGGCGCGGGGTGATGATGTGGGCGAGCCGCTCCCCCGCGAAGGAGGAGAATTGTGCGGACGTTGGAGCAGTTGTCATTAATGCTGTCCCTTTCCTTTCAGGGGAGCACCCTCAGTCCAGTAAGGGGTCAGGTTGTTATCGAACATGGTGAGGGCAGAGGCGATAGCCATGTGCATGTCCAGGTACTGATACGTTCCTAGACGGCCACCGAAGAGTACCTGGTCATTAGCGGTTTCTTGGGCAGCAAGTTCCCGATAAGCAGCAAGAATCTTGCGATCCTCAGGAGTATTGATGGGGTAGTACGGCTCGTCGTCTTCCTCCGCGAAACGACTGTACTCCTTCATAATGACGGTCTTGTCCTTGGGGTAGCGGTCGGCGCGCTCCGGGTGGAAGTGTCGGAACTCGTGAATACGGGTATAGGGGACGTCTGCGTCGTTGTAGTTCATGACGGCAGTGCCCTGGAAGTCGCCGATGGGGAGGACTTCCACGTCGAAGTCCAGGGTGCGCCAGCCGAGACGACCGGCAGAGTAGTCAAAGTAGCGGTCGAGGGGGCCGGTGTAGACGACGGGGGCGTCGGGATTGGCGGCGCGAATGTCGGCGCGGACGTCGAACCAGTCAGTATCCAACTGCACGTCGATGAGGTCATGGTCGATCATGGCGCGGAGCCAGGCGGCGTAGCCATCTACGGGGAGCCCCTCGTGGGTGTCGTTGAAGTAGCGGTTGTTGAAGGTGTAGCGCACCGGCAGGCGGGTGATGTTGCTGGCGGGGAGTTCCTTCGGGTCGGTCTGCCACTGTTTGGCGGTGTAGTCGCGCACGAAAGCCTCGTAGAGGGGGCGGCCGATTAGCGAGATGGCTTTTTCTTCCAGGTTGGTGGCGTCTTCCGTGTTGACTTCGCTGGCCTGCTCTTTAATGAGGGCGCGGGCTTCGTCCGGGCTGTAGTACTTGCCGAAGAATTCGCAGATAAGGCCGAGCCCCATGGGGAATTGGTAGGCTTTGCCGTCGTGCATGGCGAAGACGCGGTGCTGGTAGTCCGTGAATTTGGTGAATTGGGTGACGTAGTTCCACACACGTTCGTTGGAAGTGTGGAAGAGGTGGGCGCCGTACTGATGTACTTCAATGCCGGTTTCTGGTTCGGGTTGGGAGAACGCGTTACCGCCAATATGGGAGCGTTTTTCAATGATGAGGACGCGCTTGCCAAGCTGGCTGGCGGCACGTTCAGCAATGGTTAGTCCAAAGAAGCCGGATCCGACCACGATGAGGTCGTATGACTGGGTGCTCATTATGTAAACGCCTTTTCTCATGTCAGGAAAGAAAACTCGCGCGGAAGGGTGCAACAGAATATGGGTACGATTCGTCTTTGGCACTGCCTTGGCTGTGAGTCTCTTTAAGCCTAGCGAAAATTAGGGAGATCGCGTGTAGTAGTTTTTTCAGAATTGTTAATACTGTTAAAATTGTTACAAATGTGACTTGCCTTGAGTTAATCTATCTATCGTGATACTTTTCTTGGTTCACGCTTTGGATAGGGATTAAGAAAGAGAATTATGAAGCGTTTGACTACACGACTCCTCGCTGCAGCAGGCGTGCTTGCTCTCACCGTCGGCCTCATCACCCCGGGAACAGCTGAAGCCGCTGCTACCATGCCGACCCCCATACTTGACCCGTTCTTCAACGTTCCTACCTCCCAATACAAGAACAAGGAACACGGCCAGCTTCTCCGTAGTCGTAAACTCCCCGCTTTTCTTGTCCCCGGTGGAAGTGCCACCCAAATGGTGTTCGCCACCCGCAACACCTTCAACAAGCCCACCTACGGCACCGCTGTCCTCGTCAAACCCGCTAACTTCCCCAAGAACGGAAATGTCATTGTTTACAATGACTTCATCAATTCCCTCGGCATTGGCTGCCAGCCAAGTTTCTCCTATTCAAACCTCAACCCCGAGTGGAACACTCGCAGCTTCATCTCCATGTGGTACGCCGCCATCGCCGCCCACTATGGTTATGCCTTCCTTATCCCCGACCACGAAGGCATGAAAGCCGCCTACACCGCGAATATTCATTCCGGACACGTTATCCTTGACGCCGTTCGCGCCATGAAAACCACCCCTGCACTAGGTATGCAGCACAGTTGGACGGGAATGCTCGGCTACTCCGGCGGCGGCATGGCAAGCCTGTGGGCCCTTAACCTCCGCCAACAGTATGCCCCCAATGTTCACTTCTCCGCCGTGGCAGTCGGCGGCGTCCCCACAGACCTGCAATACTACGGTCTCGCCTTCGGAAACCGACCCAATGACGGTTTCGGACTAGCCTTCGCTTCCCTGGTCGGCCTAGAACGCGAATACCCCCGGAGCATGCGCGTCACCCCTCGCCTGTCTGAACACGGCAAGGACAAACTACGTCGTTTGAAAGATGCCTGTTCCCCGCGCCTCCTGGAATCCCTTAAAGGGGAATCCATCGACACTGTTTTCAACGGTGTCAGCTTGCGCCCGGATAAAGAAAAAGACGCCTTCCGCGTTCTTCGCGCCAACAGTCTCTACTACGACCGCCGTCACCCCAGCCGCGGAACAAAACTCTACGTTTTTGGCTCCTACACAGACGCCTCCGCCCCCATTAGGCCACTACGAGCAACACTGCGCCGTTACTGTGCCGCCGGAGTTCATATACAATACAAAGAGGTGAATAACCCGAACCACGTTTCCACCGCCTACTACGATCTTCCCGTCGCAGCCCAATGGCTCTGGAAAATGGGACACGGTACGCCCATACGAGACGACTGCAACCACATCCCTTCCTAAAATCCGCTATACCAAACCGCTACATCGAACTCGTACAATTACATAAAAATAACTGGGCCCCAGGCTGAGGCTCCACAACTAGGCCAAAACTAAGTCTCATAAAGACTTGCAGAAGAAGATAGGATTACCGCCCATGACGGCACAACGCCACCGTCTGAAAAACTTCGTTGCTGCCACACTTGCCGCCACTATGCTGGCAGGTTCATGCATCTCCACGGGAGAGGCCAACGCCACCCCCATTTTCGACGACACTCCCCTAGGGCCATTCTTCAACGTCAGCCAAGCCAAACTGGACTCCGTCCCCAATGGAACCCTTATCCGCATACGTCCCGTCTCCAATTTTGTTGTACAGGGTACACAGGTTTTCCAATACGTCTTCAAAACCACAAACTCACACGGTAAGGCCGTCCTAGCCAGTGCTGGCGTCATGCGACCCATCATTGCCCGCCCCAATAACAACGTCCTTATCTACAACGATTTCATTAACTCCCTCGGGGTAGAGTGCCAGCCGTCCTTCGCATTTAACGCCGCCGCCGACTACATCACCACTGCTGGTAGAACCCCCAACGCCGCACGCAAAGCCGAAATTACGACTCGCAACGCATCCCTCATCGGCATGGGTGCACTTGCTGCAGTGTGGGGCATTACCACCATCTTCCCCGACTTCCTAGGACTACAATCTGCCTACGGCGCCAACATTCTTGGCGGACACATCACACTAGATGCCATTAAGGCAGCCCGCCAGGTTAAACACCTCAATATCCCCAACCCGAAGATTATCCTGTCCGGCTACTCCGGCGGTGCCATGGTAGCCGCCTACGCCGCCGCCATGGCCCCCACCTACGCCCCTAACCTCAACATTGTGGGCATGGCAGCCGGCGGAATGCCTGCTAACATGGTGTGGATGGGGAAAGCCCTCGGTAACAACCGCCACCCCGGTTTCGGCATCATTATGGGCGCCATGCTTGGGCTGGAACGCGAATACCCCAACCGGATGAACGTTTACAACCGTTTATCCAAGAAGGGCAAGCGCATTGTTAACGCTAACCGCGACGCCTGCACTCCCCGCATGTTGGACGCCATGAAGAACGAGTCCGCCACCACCATGTTTAACAACGTGAAACTGCGCGAGCAGCATAATGAGTTCAAAGTTTTCGCAGAAAACAGCATCATTAACTACAAGCCAGCACCACGCGTTCCCACCTTCCTCTGGTCCAGCGACCGTGACGACCTCGTCCCCATCCGCTACATTCGGACAGTGACAAAACACTGGTGCGCAACCAGCCCACACCTGAAAGTTCAGCTTGTTGACACCCACGTCTTCAACCACGTCGCCAACGCCACAGTAGGCGCCTGGATTGCCTTCCCGTGGGTCCTAGGCCGTTTCGCCGGAATACCCCCAAAGAACACTGAATGCTAAGGCCACTAAACTTTTACACATACTTTGCTCTCCTCCAGCAAGGGAGCAAAGTACCAGCTTAGGCAAGAAATCGCTAGAGTATTGCCCAGCTACGTATTAAGAGAAAGAGAGAAAGCTGATGATTCGCAGTTGTCGAAAAAAAGTCGTGTCGGCACTGTGCGCACTAGCACTAGCAGCGGGTACCGCAGTAACCGTATCCCCCGGCGCTAATGCCACCCCCATTTACCCCTCCAAGGTAAAAGACCCCTACTTCCAGGTTCCGAAATCTAAGTATCAGAACCTCACGCACGGCAAGCTCATTAAGAGCCGCAGCATGAAGCTGCCGCAGTTCCCCCGCACTATGGCGGAACAGATGGTGTTTGCCTCCACAAACTCCCACGGAGAGAAGATCTTCTCCACGGCACTTCTCCTCCGCCAGGCACATTCCTATGCCCTCCCCAACGTGCCAACGCTGGTGTACAACCACTTCATCAACTCTCTCGGCACGGAATGTCAGCCGACATTCTCGCTGACAACCCCCATTAACCAGTTCAACAATGTTGAATCCCTCACCACCGCCGCGGAAATTACCGCTGGGCTTAACGCGGCACTCACCATGGGTTGGAATATCCTCCTCCCCGACTTCGAGGGAATGCAAGGTGCCTACGGTGCCAACATTCTTGCTGGGCACATTATTCTTGACGCCGTTACCGCACTTGTCACCACCCCCAAGTTCAACTCCCGCCACTCTAAAGTTATCCTCGGAGGATATTCTGGCGGTGCCATGACAACCGTCATCGCAGCCGCCATGGCGCCGAAGTACGCACCCATTCCCCACTTCGTTGGTGCTGCCGCCGGCGGTACCCCCGCAGATATGGAATGGATGGGGAAAGCCCTGGGAAACAGGCCAAACCCCGGATTCGGTATCCTCGCCGGCACCATGATTGGGCTGGAGCGCGAATACCCCGACCGCATGAACATCTACGACCGCATGCGCCCAGAGTGGAAGAAACGCATGCGCAATGGGCTTAAAGACTCCTGCGTCTCCACCATGGTTGCCAGCTTCTCCGGACAATCCATGCGTACCGTCTTCAACAATGTTGACGTCTACAAACAGCACCGCGAGTTCAAGGTCGTGCGGGAAAACAGCCCCCTGTACTACCCGTTGAACCCCAAGATGCCGCTCTACTTCTACCACGGCAACCAGGACATTGCAGTGCCCGTCGCCAAGCTGAAGCAACTAGCGCACCGCTACTGCAAGGCCGGCACGCACGTCACTCTAGCCACCATGGACCTCTCCGAGCACCTGCTTGTGGGCTTCGTGGGACTCCCCGGTGCACTAGCCTGGGCACAGAGTCGATTCGCAGGACTTCCTGCCCCGAATGACTTCTGTGAGGGCCGCGAATACAACATTCTGCCCCTAGGACAGTTAAAGCCCTCCACTAAGTAAATAGTACGGGGCACAACCTCTCTATCTCTTCATCGAGTCTCACCACAAAGAGTCTCACTACAAGGGTGGGGCGGGAAGCACACAGCTTCCCGCCCCACCCTTGTATTATTCAGCCAGCAGTTATTATTCAGCTAGCAGTCTCTCCATGACGAGAGCGACGCCGTCATCATCATTGGATGCTGTTACTTCATCCGCCGCCGCCAAAACTGCATGATGCGCATTCTCCACCGCAACACCCCACGTGGATAGCTGCAGCATATCCATATCATTGGGCATATTTCCGAAAGCCACTACGGCCTCCTCCGGCACGTCCCAGCAATCCAGCAGGTACGCCAGCGCTTCCCCTTTGTGGCCAATGGGTGGGAAATCTCCAATAATCCACTGTCGATGGAGTACGTTACGTGTGCTACTGGATCCACCAGTGGGCGCACTATCTCCGCCATCTCCGCGCTAGACAATTCTGTACACCGCACGAGCAGTTTCGCCGCCGGTTCCTCCGACAGTGCCGCCAGGGTAGTGCGTGGGGCATTCTGCTCATACCAGACTTCCTCCGCATTCTCGGCGATAAGGAACTCTCCCGGTAAGTGCCCGTCACCCTGGGATTGCGTATCCGCACCGCTACGCTCTACCGCGAAACACGCCTCCGGGAGAGCCCGGTGAATAGACTGCACAATATCCGTCAACTCCGCCGACTGTAATAGCGTGCGCCGCAGTATCTTATGGCGAAAAGCATCATAGATAAGCGCCCCATTCATACAGATACACAGGGGAGAGACCGGTAATTGCTGCCACACGGGAGGAAGCCACCGAAGAGGGCGACCCGTGGCGACAATGAGTGGAATATGGCGCTCCGCGAGACGTGCGATAGCTGCGCGGCTACGGGGCGACACCTGCTTGTGGGAATCCAGCAGTGTGCCGTCAAGATCGGTTGCTACCAGCCTTAATCCGCCGCGTGCACAAGGAGCGAATGAGCGTTGGCCACCATCACTCATGCATCATCGCCGTTGAGCTCGGGGTTAGGCTCGGCATTAGGCTCTGCATTGCCTAGCTCATTAGCGTCATCTAAATCCGCATCGTCTAGTTCTGCATCGTCGGTAGCGGTGTCGTCAAAAACTCGTATTACTTCCTCGGTGGCGCGGGCAGCGTTCTCCAAGGCCCGAGACGTCTCCCGCTCGGCGTGTTTTACTGCAGCTTCTTCTTTTTGAATAGCTGTACGGATCTCGTCGGCAGCGGCCTGCTCCATGCGCTTCTCACGAGCGATGGCGTGGCGAATATGCCGCTCCTCGCTGGACTTCCGCACTGTCTCCTCAGCATCGGAGAGATACGCCAGCAGCGATTCAGCTTTCTGCGAAAGATACTCCGCACCCGACTGTAACGATTTGGCAGCACGATGCCGGAAACCTGTCGCGAATTCCGTCACCGAATCCGTGCCCGCGCCCAATTTGCGGGAGGCTTTACGGGCAGAACGAACAGTTGCCTGCTCCAACTCCACTGTCGCAGATGCAACCGTCTCCGTCATGTAACGCAGTGATCCGGCACCGGCTTTACGCTTCACTTCTTCCCCGCCTTGCTCAGCGGCCTCCACAAGTTCCTCAGCCGCTTTCGTAAGACTTTCGGCAGCTTCGCGCATACTGGTAAGCCGGGAGAGTTTAGCCTCCGGATCGGCCTCGTCAAGGGTGGCATCTTTTGTGTTGAGGATAGCGGAATGGACCTCTTTGGCCGCTTTCGCCGAGTGCCGCATCACCGAGTTGGCGTACTTGCGGTGCTTGTCGATTCTGTCGTCGTCAGCCTGTGCTTCCTCCAAGGTGGGGGCACTGCCTCCAAAACGAGCGGGTACCCAGGGAAGGCCCGGCTCAAAGGGGCCGAATTCTTCAAAGTAGCGGTTGCGGACGTCCTCTAAGGTGTCCTTGAGAACGGTGTGGAGTTGTTCGGTGAGTTCGTCGACGTCGCCGCCTGCTACATCAATGGGCTCACAGTAGTGCACCATGAAGGGGAGGTTGCGCTCCAGGTTGGGTTTTGTGTTGCGGCGCCATACGCGGTGGGATCCCCACACGATAACGGGATAGATTTTGACGCCGGCGGTCTGCGCCATGCGCACTGCACCTGTTTTTAGGCTCTTAATCTCGAAGGAGTCGGACATGGTGCCTTCGGGGAAGATGCCCACAATTTCCCCGTTTTTGAGTTTGTCGATTGCCATATTCATGGAATCGCGACCGGCGATACGATCCACCGGAATTTGCCCCAGGGCACGCATGAGCGGTCCCGCGATGGGGTTTTCGAAAATTTCTTGTTTTGCCATGAAGTGCGGTTGGCGTTTGGCGGCCAGAAGCGGCATGGCAGCGAAGTAGAAGTCTACGTATCCGGTGTGGTTGATGCAGAGGAGGGCGCCGCCTTTGCGGGGAATATTCTCCTCCCCGGTGATGATGACATTGTATTTAAGGGCACGCGCAATAAATTTTGAGAGGTGGTTTGCCACTGCAAAGAGAGGTTCGAACGCCATTCCCCCACTGTAATGCGAAAATTAGAAGAAAACTAGATAACAACATTTTCCATTGAAACTGGTGCTTTTAGACATGACAACCCAAAAGTGTGACGCATACCACTAAATTAGGGCGGTATTTGGCCAGTTCGCCTGCAAAATTGTGTAATCCACCCCACAACTAGCTATTTAGCTGCAGAAACAACGTTTTACCGGCACGCGGGTACGATGTACGGTGAAGCAGTACCCACTCCCTAAGTTATTAGGGATATAAAGGTTTTCTTACAGGAGGACTCACTTGTCTGCACCGTCCGAACTCACGCTTGAGCTCCGCGAAACTAACTGGGATCGCCTCGGCTCCGAAAAATTCGACATTCTTATCATCGGCGGTGGCTCCGTCGGTGTAGGCGCCGCTCTCGACGCCGCTACCCGTGGCCTCAAGGTTGCCATGGTTGAAGCCCGCGACCTAGCTTGCGGTTCCTCCAGCCGTTCATCCAAGATGTTCCACGGCGGCCTGCGTTACCTGCAGCCCAACCCAATTCCGCAGTTCGGCCTCGTCGCAGAATCCCTGCACGAGCGCGAACTGTCCATGCACACCCTGGCACCGCACCTCGTTAAGCCACTAAAGTTCATCTACCCCCTCACCAAGCCCTTCATTGAGCGCCCCATCATGTTCTGCGGCTTCACCCTTTACGACCGCATGGGTGGCGCTAAGACTGTCCCGATCCAGAAGCACTTCAGCCGCAAGAGCATCCTCAAGAAGATTCCTTCCTTGAAGCCCAAGGCTACCTGCGGTGGCGTTCAGTACTACGACACCCTCGTCGACGATGCCCGCCACACCATGATGGTTGGCCGTACCGCCGCCAAGTACGGTGCCGTTATCCGCACCTCCACCCAGGTTATTGACTTCCTCAAGGAAGGCGACCGCATTGTCGGCGTCACCATTAAGGACACCGAAGACGGCCGCACCGAGAACGTCCACGCTTCCGCCGTCATCAACGCCACCGGCGTATGGACCGACGAAATGCAGGACCTCGCTGGCGCCAAGGCTGCGTTCCACGTTCACCAGTCCAAGGGCATCCACATTGTCGTTCCCAAGGAATGCATCAAGTCTGACTCCGCTCTGTGCTTCGTCACCGAGAAGTCCGTCCTCTTCGTTATTCCGTGGGGCAACTACTGGATCGTCGGCACCACTGACACCAGCTACAAGCTAGATCTGGCTCACCCGGCTGCCACCAAGACCGACATCGACTACGTGCTCGATGAGCTCAACTCCCGTCTCCAGGAGCCCGTCACCTACGCCGACATCGTTGGTGTGTACGCCGGCCTCCGCCCGCTCGTTGCTCAGGCTGGCCAGGAGAACACCGAGAAGCTCGCCCGTAACCACGAAGTTGCTCACCTCTGCCCCGGCCTCGTCTCCGTCGCCGGTGGTAAGTACACCACCTACCGTGTCATTGGTAAGGACGCCGTAGAAGCCGCCCTCCAGGACGTTCCTGGCCAGGTTTCCGAGTCCACCACCGAAGAGACCCCCATCATCGGTGCTGACGGCTACTGGGCCCTCACCAACCAGCTCGACGCTCTGGCCGCCAAGTACGGCATCACCGTCGCCCAGGTTGACCACCTCCTCAACCGCTACGGCTCCCTCATCTTCGACGTACTCTCCTACGCCAAGGATGACGAGTCCCTCAAGAAGCCCATCACCAACGCTGAAGGCTACCTCCGTGTTGAGGCCGTCTACGCCGCTGCTGTGGAAGGTGCCCTGCACCTTGAGGACGTTATCGCCCGCCGTACCCGCATCTCCATCGAATACGATGATCGCGGCATGGATTCCGCCCAGGAAATCGCCGACCTCATCGCCCCGATCCTCGGCTGGGACGACGCCACCAAGGCCAAGGAAGTTAAGCTCTACCAGGATCGCGTGGTTGCCGAGCTCAACTCCCAGAAGGCTCTTACCGACGAAGAGGCCGATGCTCGCCGCAACGAGGCTGCTGAAGCCCGTGCCGAGTACGTCGACAACGTTGACAAGAAGTAAGATACAAACCACACCACGGCTTACTTTTTTACACAAGTAAGTTTCTGATGTGAAAGACCGCCTCCCTGTACTCCCGGGGGAGGCGGTCTTTTTATGTCTTTGTTAAGCGCACCTTCATCGCATATTTTTTAACGATAAATCCGCTTTTTATTCCCCTTTATGTCTCCTAATTTCCGTAAAGTTGCCGTAATTAAGACATGTCACCTGCACTAACCGATTTGCGTGAGGCAACAAAACTACCACTTGGCGGGGAACAAAATACCATTAAGTCAAGATCTGTCATTGCACTATTCCGTGTGCTCAGATTCTCCCCTTCGCTCCCCTGACAAGGACTAAGCATATGTACATGATCAACGGAAATGAACTCAGCGGCGCTGAAATTTTCGGCTGGGAATTCCTCGGCACTATGGTGCTGCTGCTACTCGGTAATGGTGTTTGCGCAGCAAACAGTCTCCGCACCTCTGCCGCCAAGAACACCGGCTGGCTCCTCATCGCTTTCGGATGGGGCCTCGCTGTCTTCGCCGGCGCATCCGTCTCTCATCCCACTGGCGGACACATCAACCCCGCCGTAACACTGGCCCTCTGCATTGCAGATAAGACTCCCTGGGGAGCCTTCATCTACTACATTCTGGGCCAATTCCTGGGTGCCATGGTGGGAGCCCTCCTCGCATGGGCTGCCTTCAAGCAACAGTTCGACGCCAACGCCTACAACGACGACGGCACTGAATCTGGTGCCAATGCCACTATCGGTAACGTCTTCCACACTCGCCCCGCCGGCAAGAGCATGGTATGGAACCATGTGACCGAGATCATTGCCACCTTCGTACTGGTACTTTTTATCCTCGTTGGCCTTTGGAATAATGACCCAACTAACCTCGGTAACCTCACATACGCCGGCGTAGCAGGTATCATTGTTGCTATCGGCATGAGCCTCGGCAGCCCCACCGGTTACTCCCTCAACCCGGCACGTGACCTCGGCCCCCGCATCATGTACGCCTTCGTTCTTCCCATCAAGGGCAAGGGCACGGGCGAATGGAAGAACGCCATTCACCCCACTGTTGGCCCGCTGATCGGTGCCGCACTGGCCGCCGCCGTTTACCTCGCCATCGCCTAATCTGTATAACCGAATAGGCTCTACTAAACTTAATGAACTCTCTTGAGGAGAAAGTCCCGTGACTAAAAAGAAGTACATCGCAGCCATCGACGAAGGCACTACCTCCGCTCGCTGCATCATCTTCGACCACGACGGCGAGATCGTGTCCGTTGGCCAAATGGAATTCGAACAGATCTTCCCGCAAAAAGGCTGGGTTGAACACAATCCCCTAGAGATCTGGGACTGCGTCCGCCGCGTTGCCGGTGAAGCACTAGCCGACGCCGATCTTGCCCCCTGCGACCTTGCCGCCCTCGGTATTACCAACCAGCGCGAAACCACCATCGTGTGGGACAAGAACACTGGCGAGCCCATCTACAACGGCATCGTCTGGCAGGATACTCGTACCTCCGGCATCTGCCACGAACTCGCTGGCGACGACGGCATCTACAAGTACCAGAAGAAGACCGGCCTGCCGCTCAGCTCCTACTCCTCCGGCCCGAAGATCAAGTGGATCCTAGACAACGTTGACGGCGCCCGCGCCAAGGCAGAAAAGGGAGACCTCCTCTTCGGCACCCCCGACACCTGGATCCTGTGGAACCTCACCGGCGGCGCCAACCCAGAAGGCGAACCAGCCGTCCACGCCACCGACGTCACCAACGCCTCCCGTACACTGCTCATGGACATCAACACCCTGCAGTGGGATGAGGAACTCTGCGACGCCATGGGCATCCCCATGTCCATGCTCCCCGAAATCCGCCCCTCCTCCGGCGAATTCGGCGTCGTCCACGACCGTTCCAACCTGGCTGGCGTCCCCATCACCGGTATTCTCGGCGACCAGCAAGCTGCCACCTTCGGCCAGCTCTGCTTCAAGCCTGGCGAAGCCAAGAACACCTACGGCACCGGCCTGTTCCTCCTCATGGGAACCGGCACCGAGCCGAAGTTCTCCGAGCACGGCCTCATCACCACCGTCTGCTACCAGATCGGTGACGAGAAGCCCGTATACGCACTGGAAGGCTCCGTCGCTATGGGCGGTTCCCTCGTACAGTGGCTGCGCGACAACCTGAAGATGGTCCCCAACGCACCCGCCTGCGACCGCCTGGCCGAAACCGTAAAGGACAACGGCGGCGTCTACTTCGTCCCCGCCTTCTCCGGCCTACTGGCCCCTCGTTGGCGTGACGACGCCCGCGGCGTTATCGTCGGCCTCACCCGCTACGCTAACCGCGGCCACATCGCCCGCTCCGTCCTGGAGGCCACCGCCTACCAGACCCGTGAGCTTGTGGACGCCATGGTCGCCGACTCCGGCGTACAGCTGAAGGAACTGAAGGTTGACGGCGGCATGGTGAAGTCTGAGCCGCTCATGCAGTTCCAGGCAGATATCCTCGACGTGCCCGTCATCCGCCCGAAGGTGGCCGAGACCACCGCCCTGGGTGCCGCCTACGCTGCCGGCCTACACGTTGGCTTCTGGGATAGCATTGACGAGCTGAAAGCCAACTGGAGCGAAGACAAGCGCTGGGAGCCCAAGATGGATCAGGACACCCGCGATCGTCTCTTCGGCGAATGGAATAAAGCCGTTGAACGCACCTACGGCTGGGAAGAGTAATTCCTTCCTGCATTCTTATGCGCTAGCGCATTAGCGCTTTGAACATACTAAACGGTGGGCACCCCTGAGGGGGTGCCCACCGTTGTTTATGCGGCCAGCTAGTTGAGTCACTTCCTATTCTGCATAAGTACTACTTAACAGTAGCGATAGCAGGGACGCGACTAGGGGCGCGGCTGTGGTGGTACATGCCGTCACGCCGCAGTATCCAATTATGCAAGCACAGTGCGTGTAGCTAATGGGATAGGGGCAGCGCAGGAAAGAACAGAAATGGAGTTCACGCCCGGCGCTAATCAGTGCTTGCGACTGTGCTTAAGACTGTTAGTGCTGGGCGTGAACTCAGTGGTATGAAGTTGTGACGCTATAGGCACGTGGATAGCAGGCGCGGAATGCGTGCGCTAAACAGCGTGCATGCTTAGGCCGCGAAGCGGACCTGAATGGCGCCGTTGCCGAGCTGCTTGACGTGGGCGGAAAGTGCCTTGGCGAGGTTAATACGCTGCCAGAAGCCATCTTGTCCCTCGAAGTCTAGCGGGGAGCCAGAATCCATGGAGGACAGCATGAGGATACGATCACGCTGAGCATCAGTGAGCTGCGGGTACTTGGCAAGAAGGAGAGCGGAAGCTGTTTCAGGAACAGTCATTGGCTGTCCAGCCTTGCCAACATTCGGAAGGTTGTAGTTCATGCGAGCGGTGTAGACACGGATGGACTCTGCCTCGGAGAGGAAGGGCTTACCTTGTTTCCAGCATTTCATGATGGTGGTTCCGCATGCCTTCTCAACAATGGCACGAGTGTCGCGAGCGGCTTCTGCAATCAGCGGGTAGAAGCGCTTATCGGCGAAGTGCCATGCCATGGAGGCGGTGCCGGTCATACGGCCGGCGACGGTATCCAGTGGGTAGTGCACACCCATCACCACGCGGTTGAAACCAACTTCGGAAGCGCGGGCGAGAAGCTGAGGTGCAAACTCCGGGAAGACAGCCGCAAGAATGATGCCCTTGATGTAGGCGCGGTTAGTGTGGCCGGAGGGGTAGGAAAGGGCAAGACCAGAGTACCCTTTATCGCTATTAAAGTCGCCCTGGGTCTCGTAGTAGTACTTGAGATGCTCAGGGAACTCCTTGAAGGGGCGCGGGTTGCGGTAGTGGGCCTTCTCCAAACCGGTGGCATTGGTGAAGTTGAAGGCGCGGGACATGTCGCCACCCACCAGCTGCTGGAGTTTCACAAGTTTGCCGCCGATGTAAAGATCGCGGTAGATCTTGCCGAGGCGGGTGCCCAATGCGTCGGACATGGTGATGAGGTTCTCATCATTGGAGTCTGCAACGGCGCGCTGAATTTGGACGAGGCTGGCATTATTGTTGATGGACATCACAAGGTTTGCGTTGGCCGTCTTGATATCCGCACGGTCCATAGCCGCATAGAATCCAGAGATAACCTTTGAATAGCTGATGTTCTTGGGGACATCGGAGCGGTAGAGGGTGGCCAGCTGCTCGGGCTTGAAACCCTCTTTGCTATCCATGGAGTTTTTGTCGGGGCCTTTACCCATGGGGGCTACAAACTGGTAGGGGTTGTAGCCGGGCTGGCGGGTGAAGAGGCGTGCGTTGGCAGGCTTGGTTTGCTTGCCTGCAATCATGATGTAGCCGCGGGTGGGACCGCTAAGTTCTTGGGGTGCAGAGGTGTATTCGAGACGCGAATTTCCTTTAGAGGTGCCCTTGTTGAGGGTCATTCCGTCTTGGCCAATGGTGAAGACGGTAGCGTCTTGCTGTTGTGTAACAGGAAGAGCCTGGGCGGTGCCGGCCAGCAGTGCGGTCATGCTAAGTGCAGTGGCTGCGGGGACGGCGAAGCGCTTGTAAAGGCGAGAAGCCATGATGTGTTAAACCTCAGAAACGATCTAGTTGGACACTATGTATCGTAGTTGGATAAAAGGGGGTTCTGATATCCCAGAACCTCCTTTTATCAGGGAATTAACCGTTTATTTGCACAGAATTATATTTTTCGTTGACGACTATGTAAGCGCCATGCCGCCGCAGCGACTAAGACAATGGCCAGATGTTCCGCTTATACCATGCATATCCTGTAGATACATCGCACACCACAATCTGATACCACACCCCATACCGCAGCCCTATACCAACAGAGTGGGTGACGATGGCCGCAGCCACCATCACCCACTCTGTTAGATACGATATATTTACTTGTATTTACTCAGACGTGTTGCCGGGCATGCTATTAGAAGAGTTGTCGGCGGAACCATCATCTGTAGTGCCATGCGGCGCAGAAAAATCCGGCCGATCAAATGGGGCAGTCTGCGTAGGCTGTGCACCCTGCGCAGTCTGTGCGTTCTGTCCATGGTTGCGGGGATCTGGGTATTCCTGCCCGAACTGATCCGACTGCGGGGAATAGGGCGGCTGACCCGGCTGGGCAAATTGGCCAGGCTGACCAGAGTGACCATAGGGAGCAGCGGGCATCTGCTGGCCATACGGAGCACCATAACTAGGCTGATCCATCTGTCCCATAGAGCCCATGTTGTTCTGCGACCCAGGATAACCGGCCTGGCCAGGCTGACCCGGCTGGCCAGGTTGTTGCCCAGGCTGACCGAAGTGCCCAGGCTGACC
>NZ_QFOZ01000003.1 GCF_003241315.1 Lawsonella clevelandensis | reverse complement strand
GCGCAGATGATGCCCGGACAATTCCACCCCATGTCCTAACCCTGATTGATCGACAGGTAGACATCCCCTGTGGTGTTTCTTCCCCGCGACCTGACCATACACAGTCTGCAAACTATCGCACGTATGCGCATCAGTAAGACACACCGCCGCCGTCTGGCTTTTAATCGCCGCAGCTACACAATGTCCTCTGTAAAGGCATTGATTTGGTCAAACATACTCTGCACAGACACTAGAGCAGACGATAACCCGGCAAATGAGCAGTGATTCAAATGATTTAAATCGGCATTATCAACAATGGTGATGAGTTTTTCGCAGTGTTTACGGATCTCATCGGGATGGGAATACATAATCAGTCACTTTCTTGCGAATGTTTATTTCTTAGTGTTGGGGCGAGACCATATCAATAAGCTCATTGCAGGCCTGTTCATGGGTTTTTGGGTCTTTCCCCGTAAACGAGGCAAAGTAAGCGTATTTTCCATGTTCGTAGGCCAGAGTGCAGTCATAGCGGTTAAGCGATGTTCCTTCTGCAGCGAACTCGATATGACCCATGTAGTAGGTTCTGCCACCCCGTGTCATTGTTGACCGACGATCAATATCTTTCCGGTCTAAATACTCCTGCAACGTATCAATCCGACCGAAGAAAAACTGCAATCGTCCACGATCTCGATCCCAATAACAGTTAAATTTCTCCTCACCTCCATACCTGTTTTCTAGATCTTTTTGTGGATCGAATCCTATTGTCCTCATCGCCGGCACATTCACCTGATTACAAATCTCCAACCAGTCAGCCGTCTGCTTCAACCCCCACTTTTTAGTAAGAGCATAGTAATCCCGGTATTCCTGCACAGTATCGAAATTCTTAATATTCGGATTTTCCCCACAGACTTCCCAGACAACACAGAATGACTCTCACACCCCGATACACCCACTAGCAGACCACACATAACTGCGGCTGTCACCAGTCTTTTTCCCATAGAAACAGAGCCCATCACACCACTAACCTTCTTCTCGATTTCTCTTCACCAAAATAATTACCGCGCACAGTAAACCACACTCCCTACTTCCGTGGGAGAGCTACTTTTGTGGGGAGACCATATCAATGAGCTCATTGCAGGCTTGTTCATGGGTTTTTGGTTCTTTACCGGTGATAGCGGCTTCGTAGGCCACTCCATGACGTTCAAAATTCAGTGCACAGCTATACCTATTAAGAGGAGTCCCCTCAGCTATAAATTCAATATCCCCCATGTCATAGGTCTCTCCATAACGATTAACCTGACCGCTAGGTTTAAAACCATGCCGTGTATTTGCCGTTTGTAAAGATGTTTCAGTACTGAAGAAAAACTGAACTGTTTCATGAGTAGTAAACCAGCTACAAGTAAACTTGAACTGACCACCCCTCCTGTTCTGCAAATCCTTCTGCGGATCAACCCCCACCTTCCGCAACACCGGCACATTCACCTGATTACAGATCTCCAGCCACTCAGATGTCTGCTTCACACCCCACTTCTCATATATTTTGAGGTTACGATTAAAATCTTCGGATCCCTTCACATCCCCCATCGTCTGATCTGGAGGAACTCCTTTATCGTGGTTGGCATAAATTCGATCCGGATCTCTCCGCCCCGCATTAGCCGATGCAGACACAGACGATTTATCAACCGGCTGACCAGACCCAGACAGCACAGAATGACTCTCACACCCCGATACGCCTACTAACAGACCACACATAACTGCAGCTGTTACCAGTCTTTTCCCCACAGTCGCAGACGTCATCACACTGCTAACCTTTCACCCGAAATACAAGACAGATACATCTCTAAAAATTTAGTGAGCACAGTAAACCACACTCCCCACTCCCATGGGAGCCCTACTTTTGCGGGGGCACTATTCAATAGGTCCACTTAATGAACTCACTGCAGCCTTATTGATTGTTTTTGGTCGTTAGTGAAAGCTGGTATTTTCGTGCCCTCCTTTCTAAAGCCCTGTAGTCTGAAATACATGAGCGACAAGAATGACACCCCCACTGGCGGCTCCAACACCAACGATCCACAGGGCAATGGCGACAATAACGACCCCATGGATTTTCTTCGCCGGTTACTGGGAGGCGATGCGTCCAACACGGGGGGCACATCGAATGGCTTTAACCTGAATGATCTGGGGAATTTTAGCTTTGGTTTCGGTCCTGCTTCCGGTACGGACGATAACGCTGATGGCGACTCCTCGGAGGAAGACGGCAAGAGCGGTCGCGATGGCGGATTTATGTTCATGATGCAGCAAATGGGGGACTTTATTTCCGGTATTAGTGGTTCTTTTGGCAAAGAGCAGGGTGCCACTATTAACACCACCGCTGCCCGCACTGCTGCGCTGCGCGAGCTTGGGGCGGATCCCACCATAAGTGATGGTCAGCGGCGAGCTGTGGATGATGCTGTCCGTTTAGCAGATCTGTGGCTCAATGAAGTAACAACTCTTCCCACTGGTGTTTCCTCCACGGAAACGTGGGTTCCCCGCACGTGGGTGGAGAATTCTCTTCCCACCTGGGGGCGGCTTCTCACTCCCGTTATAGAGCGTATGAATACTGCCGGTCTGGAGGGGCTCCCAGGGGAACTCTCAGACCAGATTGGGCAGTTTACTGAAAGTATGGGGGGAATCATGAACATCATGAAGAACCTCACCAGTTACACGTTTGGTACTCAGCTTGGTAGTGCTCTGGCTGCTCTTTCCCAAGAAATTACGTGTTCTTCGGAGATGGGTATTCCGCTGGATACTGCTGGTACGGCTGCGCTTCTGCCCGATACCATTGCACAGTTGTCACGGGATCTAGAACTCCCACAACGTGATGTTTTTGTCTTCTTAGCTGCACGTGAGGCAGCCTATCAACGGTTGTGGGCGCATGTTCCTTGGCTGGCTCCTCGTTTGTTGGGAGCCATTCAAGACCATGCGAACGGTATTGTGGTGGACTACTCCAATATTGAATCGGCAACCCGTGAGTTTGGCCTTGACCCAGAGGTACTCTCCGATCCGGAGAAACTCCAGGATGCTATGAACCAGATGCAGACAATTGAGTTGACTCCGGAAATTCACTACACCCATGAAAAAGCCTTGGAGCGCCTCGAAACAATGCTTGCTCTTGTAGAAGGATGGGTTGATGTTGTTGTAGAAAACGCCATCAAAGACCGCATACCTTCCACTCCGGCGCTGTCTGAAATGTGGCGTCGCAGGAGAGCTACGGCAAGCCAAGCCGAGGAGGCCTTAAAGGCCCAAGCCGGGTTGGAATTGCGCCCCCGAAGAGTGCGCGATGCCGTCACCTTATGGACTCGTATTACGGATGCGTGTGGTGCTGAGAAACGTGATAGTTGCTGGGACCATCCGGATCTTCTTCCCCGCGCAAGTGATCTTGATAACCCAGCTGCCTGTATTGATCGTTTGTTAGATGACACTACTGATTCTTTTGAATCGGATCTTGCGAAGCTCGAGGAGGAGCTTATGGGAGATCACGACGACACAGACACAGGCAATGCAGACTCAGGCGACACAAGCCCAGAAGATGGCGATGACACTGGGAGCACTAACTAGTATTTGTTGCTAGCCTTACCTACACTCGCTGCGGGGTTTCTCATCCGTGTCGAGCGTAGGGCTTTTCGTCTCGTATCGGGATGCTGCATCCAGGTAGCCACGGGCTCGTTCTACCTTGGGGTATGCTGACACAGCCTCCCAGAAGGCATCGGTGTGTCCTCCGGGAACCGTAAGATGGCATAGTTCGTGCACAATAACGTAATCCAGAACATAGCGTGGCATGGTGGCAAGTGCAGGATGTAGCTGAATAGTGCGCGTGCGATAGTGGCAGCTACCCCAACGAGTAGCCACGTCACGGCTCCACTCCACTACGGCAGGGCGTGCTTTTCCCTGGCAGTAACGGTGGTCTAACTTACTTACATAGTGACCCAATTCCGTTGTATTCATTGTGCGCTGAGCGAGTTTGCGACGATGCTGTTTACGCAGTTTCTCCACTATGCTAGCGACAGCACGCTCCTCCGCCTGTGGGGTGAGGTGAGCTGGCACCATCACGATGATGCGATCATTCTCGATACGTCCACTAATTGTTTTTCGCCGTCTAGCTGAGCGGCGAATTTCTATATCAGTGGGAAATTCTTCCGAAAAAGAATTTTTCACCTGATATTTTTCTCCCCTAACAAGGTGTGAAAATACCTTTTCACCTGGGATATTAATGGGTTTATCACTATCGCTCATATCTTGAATGTACCGGGTAGGAGCCCCAACGGTCGTATAAGGCTGTCAGAATATCGCCATGAGTATTCCCCAAGGACCACAAATCCACCCCTACCTCACCATTGTGCAACGTACTCCACGCACGCTGCAGGTAGGGCTTCTCCCACAAGAGGCAGTCATGGTGGAAGTCCCAGATGAGTATCAGACGGAAGATGTGCAATGGCTTCTTACCCGCTGTGACGGTACCCGCAATCTGCAAGAGCTCATTCACCTCTTTGGTAGAGGACAGCACAAAGTGATGAGCCCGGCGCATGTGGAGCAACTCCTCTCAGAATTGCAGCAACTAGGAGTTGCCCACCCGGGTAATAAGAAAAAACCCTGCCTACCGCGTATTTGTGTACGTGGGCATGGGCAACTATCCACCTATGTGCGCCGCATGTTGTCTATAGAGGACGTGCAGCTTATTGAGGAAAAAGATGTGCGAAAACGTGAATGTACGCTCATGGTTATAGCGGACACTATTGTCCCGGATCCAGTTCTCATACGGCATCTTATGGAGAATAATCAGCCATTCTTACTGTGCTCGCTCGTCGATAATCATGGTGTGGTGGGGCCGCTGGTCGTTCCTAAGGAATTGGATCAATCCGCGCAGCGGCGCCTCGCGGCACATCTTGCACAAGTTCCTCTAACACACGGTATTCCCGCCCATGTCACAGCACAATTAATGCATGATGAGGGGCGGGCATCACACGCAACTATTTCAGCAACGGCAGCCTTTGCTGTATCTCTCATAGTGCAACGAACACAACAGGGGCAGGCAGATCATGTTCTCTCCTACCATCAGCGGATGGTAGTGGCTCCCGATGCGCAAATGATGACGCTGACACAGACAAGCTAGCCACGTTAGACAGCAGAGCCAGTCAATACAAGAGGTTTATATTCCTATGCGAGATTCTCCTGCACAACTCTAAGGACGTCCGCTCCGTATGTTTGTAGTTTGGCCTGGCCAATTCCATGAATTCCGGCAAGATCCTTGCTTGTCTGCGGGCAATAATACGCAATCTCAACAAGTGTGCGGTCAGTGAACACGACAAAAGCCGGTTTCCCTATTTCCTGCGCTGTTGTTTTACGCCACTCCACTAAAGCATCGAATAATTCTTGCTGCCGGTAGGACATACTTTCTAAGGCTTCCCGCTTCCATTGCTTGGACGGGGAACGCTTCATCGCCCCTACTGTTCTCTGGGGACCTCTAGCACTGTGGTTTCCATTTTTTACTTCACGGCTTACTCCACGCCGCTGCCACCCCGTGGGTTTTGGCGGATCGATACTGTCAAGGAAACGGCAGCGTTGACGCTCTTTACCACCAGCTCTCCGAGATGCTCCCCACGTTAACGTAAGGTGGTAGCGTGCCCGTGTAATAGCAACATAGAGGAGGCGTCGCTCTTCTTCTACGGCATCTTCCGATGCGTTGTCATCAAATACGTGCCGGTTGGGAAGAGTACCTTCCACCAGGCCAACAACGTAAACAGTGTCCCACTCTAAGCCTTTAGCTGTATGTATAGAGGCCAAAGTGACACCATGCACAGTGGGCGGCTGATGGGCGTCAGCACGAATACGTAGCTCATGTAGCAGACCATTAAGAGTGAGGGAAGGGGTAACCTCCGTCATATCCTCCACTAAAGACACTAGTGCGGTAAGAGACTGCCACCGCTCACGCGCCTGCTGACCAGTAGGTTCTTCTTGCGTAAGACCTATATCTTTTAAGCTAGCGCGAACAAGAGTAACAAGTTTCGGGCCGATAAGATCATCGGGAAGATCATTGCGGCGGCCTAATAGCTCCAACTGCCGGCACGCGCGTTGAATCTCTGGTCGTTGAAAGAATCCTTCCCCTCCCCGCACTTGGTAGGGAATATGACGTTCTTCAAGCGCCTGCTCAAAAAGTGCAGACTGCGCATTTGTACGGTAGAGAATAGCAATATCCTCCGGTAACTGACCCGCAGAAATATCGGCAGCAATAGCAGCCGCTACTTCTTCTGCCTCCTGAAAATCATTATCGTACCGAACAATACGCGGCTTCTTCCCATGTTGTTGCTGCCCCTGTAACTGCATACTGGGTTGGGACACAGTACCTTTCGCATCCGCAATAACTTTATTCGCGTACGCAACAATCTCCGGTGTAGAGCGGTAATCCCTCACCAAATTGACCACTGTGGCATGCGAGAAACGGCGCCGAAAATCCACAAGAAATTCCGGGGAGGCACCATTAAAAGAATAAATAGTTTGGTTGGGATCCCCCACCACGGTGAGATCATCCCGATCCCCCAACCAGCCGTCCAGAAGACGCTGCTGCAACGGGGTAACGTCCTGGTACTCGTCAACAACAAAACTACGATAGCTGGAACGAAACTCCTCCGCGATACCAGGGAACTCGTCCAACGCTGCACTCATGTAGAGAAGCAGGTCGTTGAAGTCGAGAAGCATCCCATCCCTGCGGCGTTTGAGCTCCTCATAGCGTTCTAAAACATGCGCAACAATGGCAGCATCTGCCGGTGGTTCATGATGCAGCCGTGTTACCCCCTGCTGGTAGCTTTCCGCATCGAGGAGTTCCGACTTTGCCCAGTCGATCTCTCCTAGCAAATCTTTCACAGATTCTTTACTGGAATCAGCACCGCAATGGTCTGCGGCCCGCGTCACCAGCCCAAAACGCTCTCGCGTCACTAAATCCCACGGAACATCCCCCATTATCTGTGGCCAGAAATAACGGAGTTGTTTAAACGCTGCCGCATGGAATGTAGACGCCTGTATAAAATGCCCCCCAAATTGCCCAATACCCATCTGGGTAAGACGTTCACGCATCTCCCCAGCTGCGCGTTTAGTAAATGTAACAGCAAGAATATGGCGCGGATTAACCTGCCCGTCGTCAACCAAACGACCAATACGGTGAGTAATAGTGCGAGTTTTCCCAGTGCCCGCACCGGCAAGAATACAGACGGGGCCACGCGGGGCGAGAACGGCTAATTGCTGTTCCTCATCTAACTGCATGAATCGTTCTCCCTTCCGCTTAACTCTTTCAGTGTAGAGACAAACTGTCACATTTCCGCCGTGTAAAAGCTGGCACCAAATCGAAAAACGTGGTTTTCTATACACATGAGTACTGTTGAAGCCCCCGAGGCCCCTAAAAATCCTGAAGATATTACCGTATACTCAGCCAGCTGGTGCCCTCACTGCCAGCGTCTGAAGAAACTGCTTGGCGAACTTAACATTCCTTTTACCAACGTTGATGTTGACGAATACGAGGACATTGAAGCTGTCGAAAAGTTCGTAGAGAGCGTTAACGACGGCAACCGCATTATCCCCACCGTCCTCTTCTACGATGGCACCACCATGACGAACCCCGGTGCCTCCAAGGTCCGTAACAAGATCAAGGAACTCAAGGAAGCAAACGCATAGCGCGAAGCACCGTTTTCTTCTCCACAGTTTCTTAACCCCATTGATAACTGTGAAACAGTAACCGTTGAGGCCCTTCCACTCGTGGAGGGGCCTCAATGCATACGCGCACCATTTTGTGTGCATTCTGTGTTGTACACTTTATGCTCCGCACGTGCTCGCACACGCTGGGTACGTACCCTACTTGGTGGAAAAATTGATGTCCTTCGACACAATACTTGGCTGGCTCATACGCACGTACAGCAGTCGATCCCCCACCTCGAGCTTCTCCACACCCTCATCATTAACGCGATAAAGTTTGCCGTGGCGCACAACACCCAAAACAAGATCCTGTAGATGCCGAGGCGAACCACCAATCTCTGACGGTTTCACACGCCGCTCAGAAACAGAGAATCCTTCCTCCGGGGAAAGCAGATCCTCCGTCAACGTCACGACCGATGGGGTGACAGTAGCCAACCCCAGCAAACGCCCAGTAGTTTCCGCAGATACCACCACTGAGTCAGCACCAGATTGCTCAATAAGATGAGCATTCTCAGATTCCCGAATAGAAGCAACAATAGTGGCCCGAGGATTCAGTTCACGCGCGGACAGCGTCACCAAGACGGCAGTATCATCCTGGTTTGTAGCAACAATAATGGACTTTGCGCGCGGTACCCCCGCGAGTTTCAAAACATCTGCTTTAGCCCCTGACCCATGTACCGTGACGAGGCCTTTGAGGGCTGCGAGGTCAAGCGCATCCTGATCCGTATCCACCACCACAATGTCATTAGGTGGAACATCATCAGCCAACATGGCGGCAACAGCGGAACGACCTTTCGTTCCATACCCAACAACAACAGTATGGTTATGCAACGCGGACCTCCAACGCTGAATTCGAAAAGCCTGACGGGAACGTTCCGTAAGAGCCTGCAGTGTCGTACCAATCAACACGATAAGGAAGAAAAGACGAAGCGGGGTAATAAGAACAACATTCGCCAAACGCGCTGATTGGGTAACAGGCGTAATGTCCCCATAGCCGGTTGTCGTAAGAGTGACGGTAGCGTAGTAGATACAATCCACCAGCGTCATACCGTTTTCTGGGTCATTACCATCCTGGTAACCCGACCGCTCCGCATACGTAATAATGACGGCAAGAACGAGCGCACCAAAAGCCCACAGTAGACGCACAAAGATCTGCTTCCACGGGCTAGTTTCTAGGAGCGGTACGCGAACAATACCGACTAGGGCATAATCGGGGCGATTATCAAGACGAGACTCCGGCGAGATAAGACTCCGCAGTTTTTTCCCGATACGACGATTCTTCGCCACCACTCCTCCTCCCTTACCGCGATAAAACCAGTACTACCGTATGAGGCCTATGACTGAACTTTAGCCGTTGTCGAGAAGTGATTCTACTGTTTTTCCATATCTGTTGAAGCAGTTAACCCGGTGATGAGCTTCTCCAATTCGGCAGCATCTGCTAATTCATCAAGCCAGAGAGTGTCATCGTGGGCAACATAGTAGAAGGCTGCCCGAATATTTTCCAGTGGTAATGGAGGCTGTCCTTTTTCAGCCCGTTGCACGTTGATAATGCGTTGGAAGGCAATGCGATAGACCGCTAATTGGAGAGCTTTCGTCATGCGGTCTTTCTCATTCGTGGGAACCTTGCCCGTTTTCCAATCCACAACAGTGTAGTGGTCATCATCATCCTGGAAAACGGCATCAATGCGGCCATTAATGACCACACTTCCTAACGACACATCGAAGGGTAACTCCACCATGGTGGTTGTTCGCTGCCCCCAGCATGAATTCGTGAAATTATCTTTCAAGTGGGTAAGCGTGGCAGGTTCGGGAATATCGTCTGACACATCCATAAGATCATCAAGATCTATGAGGGTTCCCAAATCCCCAGCGAGGTGACGCTCCACCCACATATGAAAATCCGTACCGCGTCGCGCATATCGATTGGGTTTGAAGGGAATGGGACGACGAAGCCTCCGCGCAAAATCCTCTGGATCTTCCTGCAGGGACACTATTTGGCTGGCAGTAAGACGTGTCGGTAGAGCAACTGTGCGTGCGGCTGTGTCTTCTCCTGCCTGCATACGTTGAAATTCGGCAAGGAGGGCGTCAGTATCCCGCACAAGGTCACGCTCAGCAACTGTAACAGCCTTAGAAGTACTATCGTCCGCGTGGGACACATCAGTATCCGCTTGCTGTACAGCTTCTACAAGAGCAGTGTGAACCTCTCGAATATGGAGATTATCGGCCAGGTAGTCTACTGGCCATACTGCGTCCGCGTTTTTATCTGCAAGAGGATGGTAGGCAGGGTCAGGATCTGCTGTCCAGTAGGGATGGATAGTAATCTTATCCCCTTTTTCAGTAGTAACAGTGCACGGTGCAACCTCACTGCTACTGTCAGTTTCTGACTGGTTAGCCTGTGCTTGATTAACCTCTGCTAAAAGCGGGAAAGTATCTGCGGGAATGCCATGGTCGATGGCTCTGCCTTCTGCCCACTTATAGGCGTAGCTGAGGTAGTCAGAAGGTGCATGAAAACTTTTATCGTGGAAAGACCAGCCGTAGCCAGTAAGCAGTAAGGAACGCTCAGTGCGGGTAACACCCACATACATAAGGCGTAGTTTTTCCTCGAGCTCCATGCCTTTAAGCCCGTTAATATGCTCTTTGAGAGACCCCATGAAGTCTTTACGAGATTCGCAATTATCGGAATCGAAGATAGGCATACCAGCCAGCACTTCCCCATTCGAAAGTGAAATTTCGCTGTCTCCACGCAAATTAGCTGGTAATTCTGAGGCAGTTTTTACCCAATTGCTGCGCCCGCGCGTCGGTGGGAATTCTCCCGTGGATAGGTTAGGTATGGCGACGCATTCCCACTCCAATCCTTTTGCCCCAAATATGGTGATGATCTGTACACAATTGCGTCGCACCGTAACAGTACCTGGGGTGAGTCCATTATCGTTTTCAGCGGCTTGTGCAAGATAGGAGAGGAGAGCATTCAGGCTGGGGTTTGCTCCACGGCAGAAGGAGGCGACGGCATCGGCGAAAGCATCAAGATGATGACGTCCAGTGAAATGTCCAGCGCCAGGATCGAGGCGTGCCTCAGCCTCCACGTCAACACCAATGGTGCGTTCTACTTCGGCGATAAGTTCGGGAAGAGGCTGCCCCAGGCGTTTCCGCAAATATCGCACATCGGCACGGAGTTGGCGAAGCCGCGCAAAGCCTGCCTGAGAATAGTTTTCTGCAGGGCCGGGATCATCAATAGCATCAGCAAGCCCCACTTGGACGGCACTATCCTGTGGTAGCACCTCGTTGAGCATATCGATGAGGTCATCAACATTAGTAAGTTCAGTGTCTTCTGTGGTGGATACCTCACCACGCAACTCCCGAGCACGTTGCCATAAAGCGCGTATATCGCTAGCACCAAGGTTGATACGCGCACCAGTAAGAATACGCAGTGCAGCCGCCCCATCTAATGGATCTGCGATAATGCGGAGCATAGCCCACACATCCTGTACTTCGGGAATGGAAAGCAGCCCGCCAATATTAACAATTTCGGCAGGGACTCCAGCCGCTTCGAGTGCTTCTGCCATGGGGAGGGAATCCCTATTGCGGGTGACGAGTACTGCGCTCGTGGGCGGTAGCGTTCCCTGTTCTTTCGCCGTATCGAATTGAGTGCGGAAATACTGGGCAATCCAGGTGTATTCGTCTTCTGCACTACCGAAGTAGCGGCAGTGGATATCTGCTTGGGCGGCACTAGGTGCAGGGTGGAGATCCGGGACGTCAACAGCAGCACGGGTAGCTGAGCTGAGATGGCGGGTGTAGACGCTGGCCAAATCCAAAATTTCGCCAGGGTTGCGCCAACTCGTCAGCAAGTATTTAACAGGTGCGGAAGCTCCACCTTCAGCGGGAAAATCTGTGCGGAAATGGGCAAGGTTAGTAGCGGAGGCACCGCGCCATCCGTAGATGGATTGCATGGGGTCGCCAACTGCGGTCACGCTGAGGGTAGGGTCTTGTCCTTCACCGAAAAGTGAGCGAAGGAAAATACGCTGTGCATATCCCGTATCTTGGTATTCATCGAGGAGAACAACGCGGTAGTGGGCGCGCTCACTTTCCCCTACCTGCGGATGTGCGCATGCCAGTCCAGCGGCATAGGCCATCTGCTGCCCAAAATCGAGATACCCCATGTCGCGCATTCGCGCATCGAATTGGTCGATGAGGTCAAGCAGCTGGTCCCGGTAGTGGCAGACATTGAGGAAGTCTTGCATCTCTTTCGTGAATTCAGAGCGGGCACGGGGAGCTTTCGGCAGCCCTATCAATTCCTCACAAAGACGCTGATTTTCTTCCCTCACAGTGGAAGAGTCCACCATGTGGTTAGACATTTCGGCACGTAATGAGAGAAGGTCACTGACGACGCTAGTGGAGGCGCGTTCCACAGCGAAAACTTCCGACCATTGGGCAACAAGATGTGTGGCTTCTTCGGATAGTTCTGCCGCATCCACAATGGTGGCGGTCGTTTCTACAGGTAGGAGCAGACCGTAACTGCGGAGGATCGTTCCCGCGTAGGAGTCGTAGGTGGATGTGTCTACGTCGCTTGTGTAAATAGCTTGGCGGATACGCTGTGCGTCCGGACCATCAAAATCGGGATTGTCGGCAAGACGTTGAAGACGCTGCCGAATGCGTTGCCCAAGCTGCTGGGCGGCTTTACGGGTAAATGTGAGGCCAAGGACGTGATCAGGCGTGACATAGCCGTTAGCAACCAGCCATACTACTCGAGCGGCCATTGTTTCAGTTTTTCCTGCGCCTGCACCAGCCACAACAAGGAGGGGCCCCGGCGAGGAGGAGATAACGGCGGCTTGCTCTGGTGTGGGTGAAAATTTTTGGCCAAGGAGATGGGCAATGTCTGCAGGGGTGTAACGCATCCTAGGCCTTTCTCGCAAGAATGGAATGGGAGTAGAGGGGGCAGGATTCCTGCACCACGCACTGTGTACAGTGGTCATTTCGGCACGCATGGAAAGTTGGACCACTGGTGGCACTGGCGGCGGTTTGTAGAGCTAGTCGCCAGCGTTTTCGCTCGTCCGCATCGAGTGCTTGTTGATCGCGTTCACCCAGGCTGCCACTACGTGGTCGTAGGTAGACAAGTTTGGCCTTCACCACTGGTGTGGTGTCTTTATCGCTTCCAGAAAGGGCAAGTTGGTAGAGAGCCAGCTGAGCATTGTCTTGGGTATCTTTTTTAGAGGGAACAGTTTTACCGGTTTTGAAGTCGACAATAACGTACTGTCCCGCATCTGTGCGTTCTAACCTGTCAATACGACCCTTGACTCGCACGGGAACAGTCGTCGCATCAACACTGGCAATATCTTCTGTAGTAATGCCAAAGTCGGCAAGGTCATCCACAGTAAAAATATGGTCCACACCAACTTCTAGACCAGCAGTAGCAAAAGTAGCGGATTCTTTCGCATCCCATACCGCGTAATTGGTGATGGCGTCTACCGCACGCTGTTTTTCCTGTTCCGCCAGCCAAATAGAGTCAATACCGAGAGCAGGCCAGGCAGCCTCCAGAGCAGTACTGATATTGGCATCATCAAGACCACTCGCAGATGCTTGAGCCAAGGAATGAATGAGAGTACCGAATTGTGCAGCATGCCCGGAATTGGTATCACCACCATTGCGGCTGAGGAACCAGCGGAGTGGACATTCTTGCAAAGTTTCAAAAGCGGAGGGACTCAACGTCACTACCTGGTCGACTACCTGGTCGGTTGGCGACGCGGTTGATGCCGCGGTTAGTGCCGCCAATTCTGTAGTATCTGGCTTTTCCCATAGCGGTTCTGTTGAGGAGATTCCGTCAACGCCCCACCAGTGGAGGGTTCCTGGGACACCTGCGCGTGCCATCCGAACGAGTTGCTGGAATGCCTGTTGCTGGTAGTGTGGCCATTCTTCCGCTGGAATATCGGGGAATGGAGCTGTCGCGCACACGATGGAGCGAAGTCGCGCCACCATGCTCGGAAGAGAGAGAACATGAGGGGTTGTCGTGGTGACGGCTGGCAGGTTCGAGTCTTCTGTAGCACGCTGTTCAGCTGGCACAATAGCGCCAGCGGTGTCTTCTAGAAAGCGGCTGGGGGCAAGTTTATCGGCTCTGTCTCCGGACACAGCGGTAAGAACGAGTCGGCGGCGAGCACGCGATAGGGCTACGTAGAAGAGACGGCGTTCGTCGGCAAGTTGTGGTGCGTGTTGGGAGACAATGGCGCGTGGTTCCACTCCGGCGATGTAATCAAGGAGATTATTGAGGCGCAGTAATGAGCCACGTACAGCAAGCGATGGCCATTCCTCTTCTTGAATGCCCACAACAACAACTGTGTCCCATTCTCGTCCTGCAGCAGACGTGGCAGAAATAATGGTGACGGCATCTGTGGTGTGCAGAGTCCGGATACGGGGCAGAGAGGGTAATTCTTGTTCCCGGATATAGCGGACAAAGTTAGCGACGGTAGCGGTGGGGACACGGTCAATGTAGTCGGAGACAGCGTCAAAGAGTGCCATCATGGCGTCCAGGTTACGGTCTGCTTGGGCGCCTGCTACTCCCCCGCGGAGGCTGGCAACTCGCCAACTATCAGCAAGGCCGGTGGCATTCCAGGCTGACCACAGTACTTCTTCTACGGTCCCATGGTGGCGCATAGTGTGCCATGCTGCATCTACAACATGGTGGACGTGCCGAAGTGGTTGTGCTTCATAGTCGGTAAGAAGTTCCTCAATTTTTGTGAGGGGAATATCGTGAGGATGCTCCGCATAGTACTGTTCTTGAGCTGATGGGGAGAGTAAAAGAGTGAGGAGCGTACTGGATTCGCGTCGCCCACCGAGGGAGACTTCCGCCCGGCGTAGACCACGGCGGAGGCTGCGGACGTCGGCAGGGTCGGCGCGGCCGACGACACCGGTGAGGAGTTTTTCAGCTATATCGGGGGTGCATGTTCCTGAGATAGCTTCGAGGACAGCGAGGATGCCGTCTACTGCATATTGTTCGGTGAGGGGTAGGTCTGCTGTATTGATGTGGAGGGGGACGCCGGCGGCGAGGAGAGCACGGCGAAGTACTGGAAGGTGTGGCCCTACGGTGCGGCAGATAATGGCCATGTCGCCCCATCGCACATTTTCTAGGAGGTGGGCGCGACGTAATACGTCTGCTGCTATGGCGGCTTCTGCGGAGATACTGTCGGCAAGACGAATGGTGGGGTGTGGGGCGTGTGCGCCGCTTCGAGCGGCTGTTAGTTCACGTTGTTGTTGACTATTGTCGGGGAGTCTTTTTCCTGTTGTACGTACTACTTCCGCATTGTGGGGTGTGAGGCGATAGCTGGAGCTCAACACAATACGATGTGGGCTGCCGAGAAATGCCAGGTTGTGAAGGTAGCTGGGGTCTGCGCCGCGGAAGCGGAAAACGTTTTGATCGGGATCGCCTGCTACAACGGTAAGGTGCGCCCCTTTCCGGATAGTTTCTACCAATTCCGCCATTTGCGGGTCGAGGTGTTGGGCGTCGTCAACAAGGAGGAGGCGGACTCGTTGTTGTTCTGCGGCCAGAATATCTGGATGTGTGGCTAACCCTTCTAGCATTGTTTGGACAAGTTCGGCGGCGTCTAATGGTGGGCTTACTTCTTCCCCGTGTGAGTTTCCTACGTTGGCGCGGAGGGACTGAACTCGCTCAAATTCGATGGCGAAGTGGCCTGCTGCTACCCATGCGGGCTCTTCCTGGTCTTCGCCAAGCGCAATAAGTTCTTCACCGTTGAGGCCATGTTTGGCAGCTTGCGAAATGAAATCTCGCAGTTCGCGAGCAAATCCTACAGTGGTAAGAGCGGGACGGATCCACTCGGGCCAGAGGTTGTTTTTATCTTCGGCGATGGTTGCCAACATTTCCCGGTAGATAACATCTTTTTCGGCACCGGTTAGTAATTTCGGGGCGGGTACGCCATCGGCTGCGGCAATGCGTGCCAGCACACTGTAGGCGTAACTGTGCACAGTACGGACAAGGGGAGTTTGGGAGGAAAGGCCTTCGCTACCAACAAGGTGCATGGCTATCTTCTCGGATAGTTCTGCTGCGGCACGCTTCGATTGGGTGAGGAAGAGGACGTTATCTGAACTGTGGTGTGGTTGCTTGCAGTAGGCGCAGGCGAGGTCAATAAGGAGGGATGTTTTACCTGTTCCTGGCCCACCTAATATTTGGAATGGTTCAGGATCGACGATGGGGGCGCCTGTTTCGTCAAAAAGTAGGCTGGCGGTACCTGTCCACTGTCGCTGCGAATGGGCTTCCGCTATGGGACGGACAAGTGTGACATGAAGTGACTCATCACGTGAAGTATCACGTGAAGTATCGCGCGAGGCATCGCTGTGAGATTCGTAGGAGCTAGTGGGTTCCGTCATGTCCCTATTTGACCATACCCTTGTAACATTTATGGCTCGGGTATCTGTGAGATTGTTGGTTCAGTAGATTTCTCGCAGGGTTTTGTCACTGGTAGAAGCGGTGCGCTGGCTAACGTGTCATAGTGTGCTTGCGTCACAATATCGGCAATGATGACGCCAGTGTGCAGCAATTTAGTGTAGGTACTTGCGGCTGAGTGCCGGTGAACAAGGTGTATTCCCAAGCGGAAGAGGTAGGCGCGGAGAAGCTGTTGAGGCCATTCTGGGAGATGCTGCCACCGCTGTGGTAGGTCCGCATCTGCGCCTGCCCATGTTAGTGCGTCCACTACTATTATTCCCGCGGCCCAGGCGGGGTTGTGCCAGTAGGGAACAATATCGGGGATGAGGGGGGCTTCTGCCGCGGCAAAGAGTGTGCCGAAGAGCATGTCTCCGTGCACAATTTGGGCGGGTGCGTGAACGTCTTCCCGCAGATCCATGAAGTGTTGGTAGAGTTCTATACCCGCGGCTATATCATGACGAAAACTGCCAGTGCTGCCAGTTCCGTGGGGTAAATGGTCGCGGAGTAAGGCGAGTCCGGCGGGGTGGAAGGCAGCTCGATCCGCCATGCTGAAGTAGTCGGTTTCGCTCCAGGGGGTGGAGGGTCCTCCTACTAGGAAGCGGGGGCGGTCGTGGCTAGCGAGGGCGTCGTGTAGTCGCAGTGAGGTAGCAACTACTTCATCGGGGCGATTTTGTAGTACTCCGGCTCCATAGCGATCGGCACGCCAGTCCCCCACAATGGTTCGCCCATCGGTTGCTCGGAAGGGTCGCGCAATGCGGATTCCGGAGGGATCCAAGGTGTCCCGTATTCGCGCGGACCATGTTGCACGGGCCCTGTCAACGACGGGGGTGAGCACTATGGAATCGGCAAGAATACCTCTTCCCCAGCCGCGTGGGGCAGGGCTCAAGTGTGGGTCACGTAGTCCAAACGCGTTGAGAACATTCGGGGAGGGCTGCAGCATAGTCACGTCCTTATCCTACGTGTCATTACCTATATGTCTTTGGATATGCGGGATGGGGTTACTATCGTGTTTCGCTAGTGTGCGGTGACTGGGTGGTGGTGTCGGAATGCAGAGTTACCTCGTGTATGCGCATCTCCATGGCGTTGTAGTAGAGAACTCGTCCCAGTAGATTATTTCCCTCACCTAGTAGCAGTTTCACTACTTCGGTGGCCATTAAACCGCCGATTGTGCAGCAGAGTGCACCCATAATGCCGGCGCCTGGTTCACGGGAGGGAGCCTCCGGGGAGGGTTCTTGAGGGTAGAGGTCCCGTAGGGTGACGGCGCGTTGCGGGTCTGGACATTGTGCCCAGAAGCTGGCGACTTGGCCTTGCCAGTGGAAAACGGATCCCATCACTTCGGGAATGCCTAGCGCGGTGGCGAGATCGTTAACGAGGTAGCGGCTGGCGAAATTGTCGGTGGCGTCGACAATGAGATCCCATTGGCTGCCGAATTGTGTCCTATAAGTATCTATATCGGCAGGGTGTAACCGTAGGGGGAATTTTTTGACGATAAGGTCTGGGTTAATTCCTTGCATGCGCTCGGCGGCAGTATCAACTTTGCGTTTTCCGACTGCGGCGGTGGAATGGATAACTTGGCGTTGCAGATTGGAGGAATCTACTACGTCATCATCGACAATACCGATGGTGCCTACCCCCGCTGCTGCTAGGTAGAGCAGCACGGGGGATCCTAAGCCGCCGGCGCCAATAACGAGAACACGAGTGGCGGACAGTCTGCGCTGGCCGTCTTCCCCTACACCGGGTAGGTTGAGATGCCGCGCATAACGATCTTTTTGTGCGGCGTTAAGCGGTTCTCCTAATGGTGCTAGTGGGTGGAGAGGAAGACGGAGTGGGGTGCGAGTGGTTGGTGTAGCGCGTGTTGTCATACCACCAGCATAAAGAGATCTCTATGGGAGTGAAGGAGCACCTAGTGAGTTTCGGAGAGTGGTAGCTCTGGTAGTTGGGAGGCTGCGACGTTTTCTGGATTGGGCCAGGGGTTGGGTCGACACGTGTTTTCTATGGCGAAATCGGTTGTGGTAGAGAGGTTTGGTTCAAGTACTGCAATATCGTGGTTCCGCAGTGTGATTGTTTGCTGCATCATGATGGGGGCGGGACTACCAGAAGCTGTACATACTTCATGCCCGAATCCCAATGCGTGCCCCAATTCGTGGTTAATAAGGTAATAGCGGTAGCCAGCAACGTCATGGGGGTATGTTGCTACACCGCGGACAAACCGAGCAAGGTTAATGACCACTCGACGGGTTTGAGGAGACCAGCAGCTTGTCTCTACTGGCAATGTGTATCCGCACAGTTTACGGGTTGTGAGCGGGGTGGCGAGGGTGAAGTGGATAGTGTTCTTGTACAGCTCTGCGCCAACTCCAGTGGTTTCTTTTTTCAATACCTGTAGACCGGCTTTATCGAAGTGATGGAAGCTGCGTTTACCTCCACTTGTCCATCCGCGTGGGTCTCCCAGTGCGGAATGCACCCACCAGGTAAAAACGTCATTGCCGCCATAGCTACTGGCATTAATACCGTCTTCTACGTCGATGGTGTAGGGAATAGCATCGGATCCAAGAGTCGCTGCTGAGACCGCATCACCAATTGAGTTCGGGTTCCCTAGCCCAGGGGTAGCGTTCATGCTGGATTCTAGGTTGGGTTTGGTGTGGAGGGGTTGCACGGTGAAAGTACCGGTGCCTTGCTCCGTATAGGGTTTCCCGGCTGGTAGTGCGGCTTCGTCAACAATGGGTTTCAGGGCTGGATCAGAAAGATGGATAGACGATGATGTGCTAGTGCTAGAGGCTTCATTGTGGGTGGCTGGTGAGGATGGTTTTACGGCCTTCACTATCCCCACGATGATGATCACAATGGCGAGGAGAGCGAGCAGTGTTCCTCCCACGAGCCACAGTCCGCTACGGTGCGCATGTTGTGCAGCCGATGAGTGTGCAGCAGATGGATCGGAAGCGTTATGCGAACCGTCGGAGTGTTTACGAGACATAAGGTCCATCCTCTAAATTCAAATTGAATTCACTTTCCGTTATGTATCTCTCGGTAAAGTCGGAGTATTGGGAACACCCCGCCCATATGCCGTATCTGTACATCGCTGACCACCAGTCAGCAGGGAGGTCACTGTGAGTGCCACATCTACTAGTCGAGTGTCGCGAGAAGAACGGCGTGAGGCAATTCTCAATGCGGCGCGTCGCCATTTTGTCTCCACCGGATATCACGGAACTGGCATGGATGATGTTGCTAATACTCTCGGCCTCAGCAAGCCCATTGTGTACCAATATTTTTCTTCCAAACACGATCTTTATCTAGCGGTACTGGAAAAGGCTGGCAAAAACCTACAAGACACTATTAGCACCGCACTGAATCAATCAGGTTCTAATCGCACCATTGTGCGCGCATCAGTACGAGCCTTCTTTGATTTCGTTGACGATGATATGCAGTACTACCGGCTACTTTTCGACTCGGACATGCTGGACGATATAGAAGCAGCTGAACACGTAGAACAAGTAATGTCTACTGTTGTCACCTACATTGCACACCATATTTCCCATGCAACAACTCTTGACCCGGCACGCGCTCAGCTACTAGCCAGCTCTGTGGTAGGAGCCAGTACATCAGCGGCAAAAACGTGGGTAAAAACAGCACGGCACGAACTGGACATTGATACAGCGGCCGATCTTATTGCGGGTGCCCTATGGAGTGGTTTACAAGCATTCCCGGCACGGCACACACCCCATAGGTAACCACGTAAAAAAAGATGGAGAAAAGGCTCAGTAGGGCTAGCTAGTTAATGAAGCCGACTTTGTGGTTTTCCTCTGCGGATACTTCCACTGCAGCAATTTTGGCGCCAGAAATAACGTACTGATTCTTTTTCACGTCAGTGAAATCCACTACTCCCGACTGGGTAGCTAGAGTTTCTTTTACCTGCGCTACTAGTGCTGCGCCGTCATCAACCTGAGCGGAAATCTGGACTGGAGTATCCTGCAAAGTAATTTTGATAGTGACGGCCATTGTTCCTCCTTGTACAGTGCAGAGCGGAGTAGACGATAATAACGCTCGCGGGGTTCTCGTCTGCCAGTTTACGCAAGGCTTTCCAGGTCTGCACTTCTCTATTTGATAGGCTTAGGGTGAGTACTTGGCGGTCTGTGTAGATCACTGTATAGACCACTCTGTTTACTCATTAGGAAATGTGCGCGGCCTTATGTTCTTATAGACATTCTCTATAAGCCAGCAGCCGAGACAGTTCCCGGTACATACCTTGTTACACACGTCATTATGCTTGATATAAATACACCGTAATGGACAAATATCGGGTACTGGTACTGCGTGGAACGTCTCCTCTTCTCTCTGGACGCGCGTGTCGATAATATTCGCGGAAAGCGAGGAATTCTCATGGCTCATACTCCCACTTCTTCAGACTCCCCTGCTGATAACTCCGAATCCACTATGGACGTCCACACCACTGTGCTCGATGATGGCGCCACCAGTACCGCTAACTCCCCCACCTTCGCCGCGCTTGGTGTTCATTCCGCTATTGTGGAAGCCCTCTCAGAGAAGGGAATTGAACACACTTTCGCCATTCAAGAACTCACTTTGCCACTAGCTCTAGCCGGCCAGGACCTCATTGGGCAGGCACGCACCGGCATGGGGAAAACGTATGGTTTCGGCGTTCCCCTCCTACACCGCATTGCCACAGATAAAGACCATCCGTTGGATGGCACTCCTCGGGCACTTGTCATTGTTCCTACCCGCGAATTGTGTGTGCAGGTAGAAGAAGACTTATCCCATGCTGCACACAAACTGTTTGTTCCCGAATTAGATGATGCTGGTAATCCGACGGGGAAAGAGCGCCCTCTTTCTGTGCTAGCGATATATGGCGGCACTCCTTACGAGTCTCAAGTTAACGCCTTGCAGAAGGGTGTTGATCTTGTTGTGGGGACACCGGGCCGACTGCTGGATCTGGCTCAGCAGAATCACCTTATCCTCGGCAAGATCACTGTTCTAGTCTTGGACGAAGCAGACGAAATGCTCGACTTGGGTTTCCTGCCAGATATGGAAAAGATTCTGGGAATGGTTCCCGAGGACCGTCAAACAATGCTGTTCTCCGCTACTATGCCGGGGCCCATCATTCAACTGTCACGTTCTTTCCTCCACCAGCCCACGCATATTCGGGCAGAATCCGCTAATGCATCCGCAACCCACGAAAACACTACACAGTATGTGTATCGTGCCCATGCCCTTAACAAGACGGAAATGGTGGCGCGCATTCTGCAGGCGAAGGGTCGCGGGAAGACGATGATCTTTACGCGCACGAAGCGTACCGCACAAAAACTTGCGGAAGAATTAGCGGAACGTGGTTTCCATGTAGCCACTGTACATGGAGATTTAGGACAGATTGCTCGCGAGAAAGCACTGGATGCGTTCCGTGACGGCACCGTCGATGTACTAGTAGCTACAGATGTCGCTGCCCGCGGTATTGACGTTGATGACGTGACGCATGTTATCAACTACCAATGCCCTGAAGATGATAAAACCTATGTTCACCGTATTGGTCGTACGGGGCGCGCCGGGCATTCCGGTGTCGCCGTCACCCTGGTGGACTGGGACGATATCCCCCGCTGGATGCTCATCGATAAAGCCCTCGACTTAGGTAAGGGCGAGCCGGCAGAGACCTATCACACCTCCGCTCATCTGTATACGGATCTCGATATTGACCCTGACGTAACAGGTGAAGTGGGCCCGGCGCAGGAACTTATCGGGGCGCCGCGCCGGCGTGGCCGTTCTCATTCTGGACATGCTGGACGCTCTGGACAGGGCAACCGACGTGGTGGAGGCAATAACCATCGCCGCGACCGCGGTAACAGGAAGAGCGGTGACACTACTGAACGCCGGGAGATACGTGGACGCGCTCGTCAGCGTACTACCGAAAAGAATGGTGACGCACCAGAACAGCAGAGCCAGGGAACGCGTCGCCGTCGGCGGCGTCGTACTCGCCATTCTTCTTCCCAGAATTCCGCTACTGACTAGGAGGCTTCGTGGCCTTCCACACGTCACAGTCACAGCGTCGTCCTCATACTGTGAGAGTTCCCGCAGAGCGGCACCGTCCTGGAGATATGGTGGCGGTAGCTGTCATAACAGTGCTTGTGATAGTGGCGGCTGTGGTTGTCTGGGTGACAGGTGACCGTGCCCATACAACGCTTAAACATGGTGCTCACCCCACCATGGGAGCGCCCATTACGCGTGAACCGACAGGCCTTAAGGTACTGTGGGAGGCCTCTTCACCACTAACGCGGGGGAGCCTCACTCGGGGTCCGTTAACTGCTGGACCGGTGATTGTGACTGGTAGCCACGACACGGTTGTTGGGCGTAGCCCAGCAACCGGCGAAATGGTGTGGGAATACCACCGCAATAGGAGTCTCTGCGGTCTTGAGTCTGCGTGGGGCGAGGCAATTAGTGTGTGGCAGTTTTCCGGTGGGTGTGGTGATGTCATGCTTCTCCGCGGCAGTAATGGCCACCATGGGCCTTCCCGTAGCGGTTTTTCTCCTGCCCATCCGCGTATTGTCACTGGCGGCCAGCATGTTTTATCCATTGGTCCACATACCGTTGAATCCTGGCGCAGCGATATGGTGAGAACACTTCTCGTCGGCCCCAGTGAAACACCTTTGGAACCGGAACAGAAAAAACAGCCACACTGTTCCATAGCAGACGCTGTTGAAAATAATGATTCCATTGGCGTGTTGCAGCGCTGCCCAGGAGATACGTCCCTGCGTTTCACTTTTTTCCGAGCTGTACCCGAGGAAGACACCACCCCAGAAACAGAGGGAACGTGGTTAACTGACGCCCATCATGGGGCCGTTATTGAGGTAACGGGATCGCAGGCTCTTCTGTATTTGGAGGAACCTGCGCCGCATTTCGTCATTCTCCGCCATGAGCAGGGGGAGGATGAGGAGGATTCTCCCGTTCTTGTGCATGTAGCGAAAACTATGGAGAGTAGTTTTGGGCAAGCATCTTTGCTGGGAGTACCCATTGTGCGGACAGATAAGTCCCTGTTCTGGAGTGATGGAGAGAATCTTTATTCATTTGATGCGGAAACTCTTGCGCTGAAATGGAGTACCGCACACATTACAGGCACCCCGGCAGTTCTTTCTGACATGGTGGGATCACTCCATTGGCTTGTAGCCCCTGTTCGTGGGGGACTCGCACTCCTTGACGGAAACACCGGGGAGAAAGCTCGATTCTTACCCGTTCCAGGACCGTCTATTAACAAAGTGATAGTTGTGGGTGGAACGATTGTGGCGCAGCAAGGAGATAAAGTTTTAGGTCTTGCACCCGCATAGCCTGACTGTATAGGTTTAGTGCCGCAGCACTGTATAGGTCTAGTGCCGCAGTATTGTTGCATTGTGTTATCAAATTATCGATGCTGGTAAAAATCTTCGTGTTTACTATTCGGACACATAAGCGCATTGTAAATATCATATGCGCTCATTTTTAATTTATTCTTATATATTGCATTTACCTGCATATTCATAGAACCCCAGGTAAAAAGGCATTTCTTAGTAGTGATGTATATCTCTTACAAAAATTATTTGTTACTTGTGTCACATTAATAAAAAATCTCTTGACATTCATCTTAATCGTGACAGGATTTAACGAGTGTGCAGGAGAACTTAACCTGTTCTTACCCCCAATTTTCCCAGCCTACACATGCTGGTATCTCCCCCAAACTAGACACTTTCACCATTTTGTGACTTCAGTAAGGAGCATTGACCATGGATTGGCGACACGAAGCACTCTGCCGCGACGAAGACCCCGAACTTTTCTTCCCTGTAGGAAACTCCGGTCCCGCCCTTGCCCAGATTGCCTCTGCAAAACTGGTGTGCAATCGCTGCCCTGTCACCAATCAGTGCCTTGCTTGGGCCATTGGATCTGGCCAGGATGCCGGAGTCTGGGGCGGCATGAGCGAAGAAGAACGACGCGCCCTCAAGCGTCGCAAGGCTCGTCTCCGTACCCGCAGCGCTGTCTAACAAACTATCCCTCTTAACGTGTCTTCTGCCCCCTCTGCCAATGAAGACAGTCCTTATCTAATTGCGTGGAACCGTCTGGTAGTGCAAGAATAATCTGCGTTCCACTTTGTACTGAGACTTCGACGACCTCGTGGTTCGTTTCGGAGCATGGTGCACACCACACGAACCAAGGAGGCAACTATGGGAAAGCGTGGACGTAAAAAGCGTGCCCGTAAAGGTAGCAGGGCCAATCATGGAAAGCGGCCAAACGCTTAAATAACGTAAGTAACTGCATAAACGGCTCGCATTACCTGCCTTTCCGTCTATACAGAACTTACAGAAACACCACATATACATGCGGGACGTTTTCAGAGAAACTTCTGAAAACGTCCCGCATTGTCTTTACTTACTAGCATCCTGATTATTCTGCTGATCGTCGTCCTGTTTATCAGTACGTTCACTATAGTCAGCAGCACAAGAAGCCTGGGATTCGTGCGACCACTGATGAACATGCTCGCAAAGTCTCTCCCGCACACTATCGGGAGCATGCTCTTCACACGCAGTGTGTAGCTTCCGCCGAAGCTTCCCCTCCATCTCTATAAGTTCAGTACCACAGGGGCACTCAGAGAGTTCTTGCCTTACTCTTTGAGCTTTGTCATCATCAGTAAGCTCATGTAAAAGTCGGTGGACATCATAAACAACCACTGAGCAATCCAGTGAGTCATACTTTTTTAGATTGGGATCGAGTATGGCGTAGGCGCGATGAACCGGGCATGATCGCTGAGTAGGGTTGCCCGAGCAATGGCACCCATCTGTAGTACAGCACTGGTCAGTATCACTGCTATCGGCTAGTAGATTACGTCCTTGGAGACTCACAGTTTCCCTCCTCTCAACCAATACCCGCAGCTTGAGCCACTTCACGAAGAGACTCACGTAATTGTTTTCGACCGCGATGCAATCGCGACATAACAGTCCCAATAGGAGTATCCATAATCTCGGAGATCTCCTTATATGGCAGTCCTTCTACATCCGCGTAATAGACCACCATCCGCCTATCTTCCGGCAGATCATTAAGAGCCTCTTTAATGGACTCGTTAGGAATGTTGTCTAATGCCTCTACCTCTGCAGAGCGGAGACCCGTAGCATGATGATTTGCTACCTCTGCGACCTGCGCATCCGTCATATCTTCAGTAGTCGATTGGTAGGGCTGACGCTGCTTCTTCCGATACGCATTAATGTACGTATTCGTCATAATGCGGTAGAGCCATGCTTTCAGATTCGTCCCCTCACGGTAGGAGGAGAAGGCAGAGAATGCTTTGGCATAGGTTTCTTGAAGGAGATCCTCAGCGTCAACAGAATTACGCGTCATTCGCATAGCTGCGCCATATAACTGGTCCAAAAGAGGTAACGCATCACGTTCGAAACGCAGGGCTAACTCAGCCTCCGTTTGATCGGAGCGAACTGGGGCAGATGCTGTATTGACGGGATTAACCTTTACTAACGAAGTGCGACGCGCAACACGACACACAACACGACGAACAGAAGAAACAATACTCTCTAAGTTTAGCGACTGAGAGTAGATCTTCGCGAAGAGAATAGCCTCACGGTTTCTCCCACCATTCCCCACCAGACCGTTAGACGCACTTACCGCAGATACAGTTACCGGTGCTGACATTGCTGGTGCAGTTGGCACTACTGACATAGTTGACATAGTTGACACTGTCACCTCCTTCTACCCCGAGCAACACTCCCTCAATACGTGATATTCCACGCATTACTACAAGTTGCTGAGAGCGTAGAAGTAGAGTGGAGGGCGTGAAAAAATCTGCTTCTTCTCCTGCTAATACTCCGGCTCTTGCTGCACTGGCTAAAACATCTATCCCTTACCGTGTGCACACGTATGACAATGAATCGGACCATTATGGGAAAGAAGCGGCGGACGTTATGGTGGAGCGTCTTGGGGTGGAGCCGGAACAGATCTTCAAAACACTTGTTATTGAGTTGGCGGGGAAACCTGCTCCGGGTGAGTCACCGCTGGCGGTTGCTGTTGTTCCCGTGACCACAACGCTCACTGTTAAAAAAGCTGCCGCTGCTTTAGGTGCTTCTAAAGCGCACATGGCAGCCGTAGATCTTGCCGAAAAAACTACTGGGTATGTTGCTGGTGGAATATCTCCCTTGGGCCAGAAAAGAAAGCTTCGTACCGTTATTGATGAGAGTGCTCTCCTGTGGGATAACATCTATGTTTCTGGTGGGCGACGCGGATGCGATATTGAAATTGCGCCTGCTGACCTCATTGCTCTAACGGATGCCATCGTGGCAGACATTGCAGCGCAGTAATCAGCGCTGTAGTGATTCCTTCACACTTCTTTTAATATGCGTCCTTATATATACCTTTTAGGTGCTCCCATAATGTCTCTCTAATGTTTTATCGCTATGGGAGAAAGACACACTATTTTAGAAATATATTTTAGAGACAATGTGTCGCATAGACTGTTTGTAGTGTATAAATACTAAGTGTAGGCAAACCTCATTTAAAAATTTTTATTCTTCTCAACAGCGTTTTATATTGCACTGAATTGGAGACTTCATGGCGAAGACCACGAAGAGTCGAAAGACTCAACAGAAGACGCCAAAAGAACCTCTCGGCACCCGCGCCGGATCCCGCGTCATCCGCCTATCCCTCATTCTTGGACTTATCACCACCGCTTCCACCGGTGGCCTTTTTGTCCTCCTAGGAAAAGCCATTGACGCTGCCCACGACGGCACAACCGTGGGCGGAGGCACCATCGCCGGCATCATCATACTGGCACTCCTCTCCACCCTCATCGTGGGATTCAGCCTCTTCCTTACCCAAACGTCCGCAGCGTGGGAAGAACTCCATCTCCGCCGCAAACTCGTCCATCACCTCATGGACCTAGGCACACAAGAACGTTCCGCAGAACGCACCGGCAGTATCGTCAGCCTCCTCACCGACGACACCGAGCGCATCGCCTACTACCGGCAAACATTCCTGGGCCCCATGATCGGATCCATGCTGGCACCCGTCATCACCATCCTCATGATCGGCTTCACAATTGACTGGGAAATAGCAGGCTGGCTCTCCCTCACCATTCCCGCCGTTCCCCTTCTTATCAGCAGCTTTGAGATGGTCTTCCGCAAAGTCTCCGGAAAAACAGTAAGCGCCCGCTGGGAACTCTCCTCCACCTACCTAGACGCCATCCAAGGACTCACCACGCTGCGCACCTTCCGCGCCGCCAAACGAATCTCCAAACAACTATCTGACATTGGCGAAAACAACCGCGTCAGCATGATGAAACTCCTCTTCGGCAACCAGCTTGTTATCTTCGTAGTAGACGCTGTTTTCTCCCTCGCCATGATTACCCTCTCCACCTTCCTCGCCTACCAGGCACTCAAAGACGGAGACATCACTGTTGGCCAGTCCATTGCCGTCGTCCTCCTCTCCACCATCATGTTGGAGCCACTCGACCGCATTGGGCAGTTCTTTTATGTTGGTATGGGAGGCCTGGCCGCACAGCGAAAAGCCCGCGCCTTCCTCGCCGAAAAATCCGCCTACCAAGTTATTAGCGACGAAAAGCGCGCTGCCGACCCCGCCATTCACGCCGACGCAGCAGCCAGCGCCCAGCCCGGCGCCATCACCCTCCACAATGTCACTTTCGCCTACAGTGCAGACGATGACGCCAAGCAGGTACTACACGACCTCACCCTCGACATTGCCCCCGGTGAACACGTGGGGCTAGTTGGAACATCCGGTGGTGGCAAATCCACCCTGGCCGGCCTAGTGCTGGGCGACCTGGTCCCGCGCACTGGCTCCGTCACCGTAGACGGCAAGATCGTGGGTGAAGTCCCCGCTGCACAGATCCGCTCCGGCACTGCCGCCGTCAACCAAACTACCTGGCTTTTCACCGGCACACTCGCCGACAATCTCCGCATTGCGAAACCCGACGCTACTGAGGAAGAAATGTGGAAGGCTCTCGAAACTGCCGCTCTCGCGGACGATATTCGCACCATGCCGGAGCAGCTCAACACGGAAGTTGGGGAACGCGGCTATTCCCTCTCCGGTGGGCAAGCACAACGGCTGGCGATCGCCCGGGCGATCCTCGCCGACGCCCCCATCATGGTTTTTGATGAGCCCACCTCCCACGTTGATATCAACTCCGAGGCAGCTATCCTCGCCTCCATGGAGGAAGTCGGACGCGATAAAACAGTACTGACCATTGCCCACCGCCCCACCGCCCTCCGCGATGTTGACCGTATCCTCGTCCTCCGTGACGGCACCCTGGTAGAGGAGAAACACTCATGATAAAACGCAGTGAACTAGCCCACCAGCTTATTAGTGTGACCAAGCCCGTCATGTGGCCCCTCGCCTTCAGCACTCTCTGCCGCATTATCGACCAAACACTCGGCATTGTCCTTATCTCCCTGGGCGCCTGGGGGCTGGCCACCATCGGCATGGAATACACTCACCCCACACCCGATACTGGCTTCGTGAGCCACACAGCCGGAGTGACATTCGGGTGGATGATCGGCATTGCGTTCATTAAGGCGCTTATGCGCTACCTGGAGCAATTCCTGGGCCACTTCTGCGCCTTCCGTTCCCTAGAACTTCTCCGCACTGATTTCTTCAACAAGATCTGGCCGCAGGCACCCGCCATTCAACACACCACTAAGTCGGGGGATCTGCTGGCCCGCGCCACTAAAGACAATGACCGCATTGAAGTGTTCTACGCCCACACTGGTGCCCCCGCTGTGGCAGCCGTCGTTGTCCCCCTCGGTACCCTCATCTGGTTAGGCGTCCATATCAGTTGGACGGCAGCTCTCATTATTCTGCCCTTCGTGGCGCTTGCCGGCTATGTTGTGCCCTTTGCTTTCTCGGGCCCTGCACACCGGGCAGCCCGCCACATGCTGCGCGTCCGCGGTGACCTCACCCAGCATCTCACCGACACTACACAGGGCATGCGGGAAGTCCTCGGATTCGGCTATGGGGATCGTCGCCTCGCCGAAACTGACCGTATTTCCGAAGAGGTTGGCAATGCTGCTTTCGCGAACCGCCTCACCTCCGGTATCCGTCGCAGTCTCTGTGAGGGCCTCCGCCTTTTCGCAGTTGTGACCACTGTACTTGTTGGTGCTGACGCTGTTCGCCGCGGCGACCTCAGCATTCCCCACCTGGCTATCTGCGCAACAGTGGCATTGGGAGTTTTCACCCCGGCCCGCGGTACAGAAGATTTCGCCGACGATTTGGAACGCTCCTTTGCCGCCGCCGAACGCATGAGCGTTATCAAATACCGTGAACCGTTCGTCCCGGAGGGTGGGGATCCCCTGCCCGCCGGCCCCATTGACACCATTAGTTTCCATCATGTCAGCTTCGCCTACCCCGGTATGACGGACACCGTTCGCGACCTTGATGATGCTGATCGTGGTGTGGAAGTACAGCGTGTGCGGAAACCCGCCCTGCGGGACGTTTCTGTCGACTTCCCCGGTGGCCAACACACTGCGGTAGTGGGTGTCTCCGGCTCTGGTAAGTCCACGCTGGTGCACATGCTGCTGCGCCATTTCGACCCGGATTCTGGCGACATCACCATTAACGGTGCCACTACTACCAGCATTAACCCTGATGATCTGCGCGCGGGAATAACGGAAGTCAGCCAGTCCAGCCACCTGTTTAACATGTCTATTGCCGACAATCTGCGTCTCGCTAAAGTGGACGCCACCGATGCGGAATTGTGGGAAGCGCTACGCATTGCCGGCATGGATAAAGACGTGCAGGAGAACCCCCGTGGGCTCGATGCCCCAGTGGGTGAATTCGGCAAAGAGCTGTCCGGTGGGCAGGCGCAGCGTCTTACGATTGCCCGCGCACTCCTCACCGACGCACATGTGCTGGTGCTGGATGAATACACGTCGCACCTTAACCCGGAACTAGCCCGCCAGGTGGGCGAAAGCATAAGAGCAGCCCGCCCCACTGACACCATTATTGAGATCACACACCAGCCCGCAAGCGCTTTAGATGCGGACAATGTCATTGTGATGGAAGAAGGCCGCGTTGTAGAGAAGGGCGACCCGCATACTCTGGCAGCGGACAACACCAGTACGTTCGCGCACCTCTTGCAGCGGTGGGACGATATGGAGGCGGCAGCCGCGCAACACCCGACTGTGTCCACGGAATAGAGGGACGGGGAAAGGGGCTACTACACACAGTGCTACTGCTCTACGCATATAGTGCTGTAACCCATGCGATAATAGGACTATGAGCCCCACCCTGTATGCCGCGCCGCACTGCCCTGCACCGCTCTCTGCTGTTGTGCACGTGCCGGGATCCAAATCCATCACCAACCGGGCACTTATCCTGGCGGCACTGGCAGATGGCCCCTCCACTATTACTGGGGCTCTCCGCAGCCGGGATACTGATCTCATGATTTCTGCTCTCCGCCATTTGGGGACGGAAATTATGGAGATCATTCCCGATGATGCCCTAGCAGGTGCGGCGGCTACTCGACCTGCCACCACCCTGCATGTGATTCCACACCCTCTCACCGGCGGGAATGTGTACTGTGGGCTGGCTGGTACCCTCATGCGTTTTTTACCCGGCGTCGCCGCCCTCGCAGAGGGTGACTCCTACTTCGATGGGGACGAGCAAGCCAAGCAACGGCCCCTTTCCACCGTTCTTGACGCCCTCCGCGATCTAGGAGTTACCATCACCGGCGATGGTCTACCGTTCACTGTGGTAGGCACCGGGCACGTCACCGGCGGGAATGTTTCGCTTGATGCTTCCGCCTCCAGCCAGTTCATTTCCGGCCTGATGCTCTGCGGTGCCCGTTTTGAGCACGGTGTCTGTATTCATCACGTGGGGAAAGAGGCTGTTCCCAGCCAGCCGCACCTCACCATGACCATCGATATGCTAGCCACACACGGCATCACGGTGGATACGAGTATCCCCAACACGTGGCGCGTGTCCGCAGGTGAGATCCGCGCCCACGATTGGGATATTGAACCGGATCTCTCCAACGCCACCCCCTTCCTTGCCGCCGCAGCTGTCACAGGGGGCAGCGTCACCATCGCTGATTGGCCACAACGCACTACACAACCCGGCAATGCTATTCGCGATATTCTCACCCAGATGGGGTGCCAGGTAGACCTCACCAATGCGGGGCTCACCGTCACCGGGCCACAGCAACTACATGGTATTCCCCAGCTCGATATGCACAGCATGGGGGAACTGGCCCCCACCGTGGCCGCTTTAGCCGCCTGCGCGGACTCCCCCACGAAACTGACCGGTATAGCGCACCTGCGTGGGCATGAAACGAACCGCCTGAATGCCCTTGCTGTAGAGATCAACAGACTTGGCGGGGACGCCGAAGAAACCCCCGATGGACTTATCATTCGCCCCGCGCAGCTTCACGGAGCCGAATGGCATAGCTACGCCGACCACCGGATGGCGACAGCTGGCGCTATTCTTGGCCTGCACGTACCAGGGGACGGGCACACAGTAGCCAACGGCCAAACAGTTAGGGAGGTATGGCTCTGAGTACCCCACGCCGTGGGCGCAGCACTCGCGATTATGATGAGTCCGACGTCCACATTCGCCCCAAGCGCACCTCCCGACCGCGCACGAAAAAGCGCCCCAGCTACACTGACGCCGTCACCGCCCGCATTGTTACCATCGACCGCGGACGATGGTTGTGCGCACTCCTCGACGACGCCCCCCGCAACACCCATGACCCCGACGGGGAGCGCAGCCCAGCCGGCACCCGCGTCACCTGTATTCGTGCCCGCACACTTGGCCGTGAACGCATGGTGGTGGGCGATCTGGTGGACATTGTGGGGGACCTCTCCGGCAGCCCGGACGCCATTGCCCGCATTGTGCGCCTCCATGACCGCGACACGGTCCTCCGCCGCACCGCCGACGACACTGACCCCTATGAGCGCATCGTCGTCGCCAATGCTGACCAGCTCCTCATTGTTGTGGCAGCAACGAACCCACCCCCGCGTGAAGGATTCGTTGAGCGTGCCCTCATTGCCGCCTACGCGGCCGGTATCCGCCCCATTCTCTGCATGACAAAAAGCGACCTCGCTGACCCCACCGCTTTTCTCACCCAGTTCACCGGACTGGATCTTCCCGCAGTCGTCTGCGGAACAGGCGACCCCACCGACACCCTCCTCACCTATCTAAACGGACACGTTACCGCCCTTATCGGACACTCCGGGGTAGGTAAATCAACACTCGTCAACCGTCTGGTACCGGAAGCAGAACGCCCCACCGGAGACGTCTCCAAAGTAGGGAAAGGGCAACACACGTCCACTCAATCAATGGCGATGGAGCTACCCGGGGGCGGGTGGGTGATCGACTCCCCCGGTATTCGCTCTTTCGGCTTAGCGCACGTCACGGTAGAAACAGTGGTGGGGGCTTTTGACGATCTTTCCGCCCTGTCCGAGAATTGTCCGCGCGGCTGCACACACCGCGGCGAACCCTTCGACAAAGACTGCGCCTGGGATGAAGCCCTGGCCCGCGAGCCGGAGGATTCTCCCCTGGCGCGACGTATTCAGGCGGTACGGATGCTCCTTATTGCTCTGCACAGTAATGATGCTTGGAGTTTAGGTATAGACCAGGACTGACAAGACCACCACAGCTAGCCGAATTATCCGGGCTAGCCGAATGAGCTAGGCCAGTTCTGAGAGGTCCAGCAGGAAAGCTACCTCTTCCGGCGCATACCAGGCCAATTCAACATCTTCCGCATCTCCCACGGTAAGTTCCGCATCCTCATCCCCCAGGTCAGCCGCATCAATAACATTAAGTGCAGCAGTAACAGCGTCACCGGCCACATCAAGATCAACATGGACAGCAGCAACACAGCTAGCAGGTATTGTTTCCTCCGCTAGACGCACTACTGCACAGTCGAGATCAGGACGGCAAGTGACAGATTTATCGTCCACATCTGCGGAAATAACAACGCGTTTCCGTGACGCTGCCCCCGTGGGGAGAGGATCCCCCGCGGCACCCGTCAAAATACGAAGTGAGGCACGGGCCGCATCCAGGAAAGCAATATGTTCTAGTTGTTCGTCATCATCAGACACATACTGTTCCCGTAGCGTGGGGGTAAGAGCAAACGCAGTCCCGCCGCGGACAAGCACCGTCTCATCATCGACAAAGCGGTGGAGATCCGTCAGCATTGCCGGTATGTAGATGCGCATTAGTGCAGGTTAAAAAGGGGACGAAGTTGTGCTTCCGTGCGCTCATACGCTGTATGCAGCACGGCTATGAGGCCCGCTTGGACAGCCGCGTGAACATTCTCAATAGAATCATCCACGCACACACAGTCTTTGTGGTCCTCGCCCAGGGCACGCGCAGCCGCGTAGAACGCCTCAAAATCGGGTTTCTCAACACCGATCTCAGATGACAAGACGATCTCGTCAACGTAGCCGGTTTCTTTCCACCGGGCTAGGTCCGCTGGCACGTCAAAAGAATCACTGTTAGAAAGTATCGCAATGCCAATGCCATTCATACGAAGCTCTGAAAGGAGCAGCTTCCAGCTTTCCGCATCAGCAGTAGGACCTTCTAGAACACCTGCATAATCTATGATCAATCCGCGCATAGTCACCCTCCCAGTGTATACAACCGAGCCCCCATCCATAGAGTCTCTTATACGCAAAGACCCCATCTTCACAATTTTTCTTCCTTTTTAGCATTCGACGCTATCCTTCACACAACCCCTTTATACCCACTACAACCTGCATTTATAGCAGCACAGAAAACTCCGCCACCCCCTTTCCCAAAGAAATAGCCACAAAGTAGCTCCCCCACAAACACATCGCCTTTGCCATAATCACCGCAGTAACCTACGCAAAGGATTATCAGTGCCCAGTTCCCTCCACGACGCCAACACCGCAGCCTCTCCCCACCCCACAATGTCTGCCGCATCCACCGCGTCCACCACTAACGCGTCCACCACTAATTTTCGCTTTGCACACCCCTACACACAACAACCAACATGGGCCTGTAGCACCAGCAACGCTACTGTGGCGTCACCACACACCCCCACACCGGAAAATGCGCAGACAGACGTCAAAGATGCATCCACTACCCCACCCGTTGACGCATCCACCATCACCACTATGCTAAGCGGCAATACCCAAAATGACGCCACAGAGCTCTTCCGGCAAGCACTTAAACCCCAGGACTATCGCGCATCCAGTGCTTTCGTACAGCACGTTGTCCAGCAACTTTTAGAAACCGTTGATCGCCGCCGCCCCCTCAGCCATCTTCGTAGCTTTGTTACCCCAGAAATTCTGGATAATGTGGAGCACTTTTCCGCGGAGCGTAATCACGCTCTTATCACGCTGACGGGCCAATCACAGACAAACCCAGGAATACCCGCATTACAGCCCGCACCATTACGTCTCCTTCGCCTCCACCTACGAGCGCGACGGCTCAACCCACAGGAATCTGCGGAAGCGCGTGCACAGGAAAGACAATTACCCCCTGGATACCATGCTGCGCTTCGCCCCGGCCAACAGGCGAAACCCAGTAATGCAATTACAGCTGAAGCGGATCTGCGTGTAGAAATATGCGGAACATATCGGGACGGTAAGCGTGTGAAAGCATTCGCGGGAGCTGCAGAACGCCGCGAAAGCAAATGGAGATTGACAGCCTTCAACTTCATTTAGGCTGCACGTGAGCTTCTATGAGGCTGGTCAAAGAGTGGATTACCTCACATAAATACAATAAATACATAAGGTGGGAGATCGGCATGATGCTGATCTCCCACCTTTACGCTGGTTGTAACCCGTGGGTAACGGCGACTAGCACACGTTACTTTTGGCGAATATTACCCTTCTTGCGGGTAGCACGCTTGGCGGCACGACGCTGTGCACGTGACCGCGGCACAGGCTGCTGCTCCTCTTGGTTACTGGACAGATCCCCTTGTTCATTGGGTCCGGCCAGGCTCATGGCAGCGGCACGCAGAGCGGCTTTCGCTTCGCCTTTTGCACGAATTGTCTTCCGCAGGGCTTCTTCGTCAGCGCGACGCTGGGCGTCGGTACGATTGTCTGCCGGCTCCACACCCACCGAGAACAAGTAGGCGATAGACTCTTCTTTCAAGCCGTCCATCATGGTGTCGAACATTTCGTAACCTTCACGCTGGTATTCCGTCAGCGGGTCACGCTGCGCCATGGCACGGAGGCCAATGCCTTCCTTCAAGTAATCCATCTCGTAGAGGTGTTCACGCCACTTGCGGTCGAGGACCTGTAGGAGAACGGAACGCTCTACTTGCCGCATGGCATCGTCGCCGCCAATAGCCTCGATGGCTTCTTCGCGGGCCTCGTAGGCGGCACGTGCATCTGCACGGATAGCGAGCAGGAGTTCTTCGGCGGTAAGGTCTCCGGGCTGGCCATATTCATCGCCGTCAATAAGATCCTGGTAGTCAATACCCACTGGGTAAAGCTGGCGGAGTGCCGTCCATAGGGAATCAAGATCCCAGTCTTCCACGTACCCGTTCTCAGTGGCACCCTTGACGTAGGCTTCCAGAACTTCGTCGAGCATTGCTTCAACTTGTTCCTGTAAGTCTTCGCCTTCCAGAATGCGCTTGCGTTCGGCGTAGATAACTTGACGCTGTTTATTCTGCACATCGTCGTACTTCAGAACATTCTTACGAATTTCGAAGTTCTGGGACTCCACAGAAGTCTGTGCATTCTTAATAGCCTTCGTGACCATACGGGAGTCAATAGGCTGATTATCCGGTACCTGCAGGCGCTCCATGAGGGTTTCGACAGCGCGGCCATTAAAGCGGCGCATAAGATCGTCACCCAGGGAAAGGTAGAAACGAGTTTCGCCGGGGTCTCCCTGACGGCCAGAACGACCACGCAGCTGGTTATCAATACGACGAGATTCGTGACGCTCCGTACCAATAACGTACAGGCCGCCTACTTCGCGAACCTTCTCCGCTGCTTCTTCAGCTTTCTTACGCTGGTTGATAATCTCTTGTTCCCATGCCTGCTGATAGGCTTCTTCATCTTCAACGGGGTCTAGGCCACGTTTACGAAGAGCGGCGTCAGTAAGCACATCGGGGTTACCACCGAGCACGATGTCCGTACCACGACCAGCCATGTTCGTAGACACGGTGACGGCGCCAACACGGCCGGCGGAAGCAACGGTCAAGGCTTCTTCCGCGTTGCGCTTAGCGTTCAAAACATTGTGCTTAATGCCGCGCTTCTGCAGCAACTTGGAGAGATATTCGGAGCGTTCCACGGAAACGGTACCGACCAGCACCGGCTGGCCTTTTTCGTGGCGTTCCGCAATGTCGTCGGCGACAGCCTCAAACTTAGCTTCCTGCGTCTTGTAGATGAGGTCGCGTTGATCCTTACGGATAAGTGGCTTATTGGTGGGGATAGGTACCACGCCAAGTTTGTAGATTTGGTGCAGCTCGGCTGCTTCCGTTTCTGCAGTACCCGTCATACCGGCGAGTTTGTCGTACATACGGAAGTAGTTCTGCAGGGTGATGGTGGCGAGGGTCTGGTTTTCTGCCTTTACCTCTACCCCTTCTTTGGCCTCAATAGCCTGGTGCATGCCCTCGTTGTAGCGGCGTCCTGCCAGTGCACGGCCAGTGAATTCGTCAATAATAAGAACTTCACCGTCAACAACCATGTAGTCCTTATCGCGGGTGAAGAGTTCCTTCGCCTTGATGGAGTTGTTGAGGTAGGACACTAGGGGGGAGTTCGCAGATTCGTAGAGGTTATCGATGCCTAGTTGGTCTTCGACGAAAGCCACACCAGCTTCAGTGATACCGACGGTACGTTTCCGAATATCAACTTCGTAGTGTTTATCCTTCTCCATCATGGGAGCAAGGCGGGCAAATTCTTGATACCACTGGCTAGAGGAGTCGGAGGGGCCAGAAATAATAAGAGGAGTACGGGCTTCGTCAATGAGGATAGAGTCAACTTCGTCCACGATGGCGTAATGGTGTTCACGCTGCACCAGGTCATCAGTGGAGTGCGCCATATTGTCGCGCAGATAGTCGAAGCCAAACTCGTTGTTTGTGCCGTAGGTGATGTCGGCGTTGTATGCTTTGCGACGCTCCTCCGGCTCCATGTCGGAGAGAATGACACCCACCTCAAGGCCGAGGAAGCGGTGCACACGACCCATCCACTCGGCGTCACGTTTGGCGAGGTAATCGTTCACAGTAACAATGTGAACGCCCTTCCCCTCGAGGGCATTAAGGTAGGCGGGAAGCACACAGGTGAGGGTCTTACCTTCACCGGTCTTCATCTCCGCAACTTGACCCTCATGGAGGGCGGCACCACCCATAATCTGAACGGGGTAATGCTTCTGCCCAAGGACGCGCCAGGAAGCCTCACGAGCCACTGCGAATGCTTCTGGGAGCAGATCATCGACAGTTTCGCCGTCGGCGATGCGATCCTTGAATTCCTCGGTTTTGGCACGGAGTTGGTCATCCGTTAGGTCAGCGTAGTCGTCCTCCATGGACACGATATCGTCAGCGAGCTTACTCAGTCGCTTGACCACACGACCTTCACCAACACGGAGAATCTTCGACAAAACAGCCACAGTTATAACGTCCTCATGAATTGACAGTTTGACGGGTGTCTCGGTCCTGCTGCGTGAACAGAATAAAGACCGGCTGCACTGGTAAATACAGCCGGTCTCTATCTTACTGATTATTCGCGATTTACATTATTCGCCGAGGGTAATTAATCCATAATCATAGGCTCGACGGCGGTAAACCACGCACGGCTTATCAGTTTCAGAGTTGTGGAAGAGGAAGAAATCATGCCCCACTAGCTCCATTTGGTACAGGGCATCATCTACCGTCATGGGATCATCCGGGTGGACTTTGCGACGCACAATACGCCCGGGGAGATCATCCTCAACAAGATCCGCATAGGTATCTACCTCACCAAAGTCTGCTTCAGTAGCACGTGTAGCGGCATCTTTATTGTCAACTTTGATCGCCTTCACATCATCATCTACAAATGCTGCAGATGCCTCGTGCAAAGAAGTGGGAGTGCGGTGGCCAGACCGTGCAATGCGACGGCGTGCCTTCACCTTATGAAGGGAACGCTCAAGCTTGTCGCAGGCGGACTCGAGTGCCGCATAGAAGCTATCTTCCGCCGCTTCAGCACGCACGGGGGCGCCCTTGCGGTGGCCAGTAATCTCTATCCGGTCGCGAACGCGAGACTGACGCGGATTCTTTTCGTGACGAAGCTCTACCTCAAATCGCATAATGCTGGGATCGAGTCGTTCTAGGCGAGCCAGCTTGCTCTTAATGCGGCGAGCAAAATGCTCCGGCACTTCAACATTGCGCCCGTGAATAATAACTTGGGCGTTAGGAACGAGACCTTCGTCTTCCTCCGCCTCAGTGGGCAGTCCGAAGTGTTCTTGGTCGTCTTCCTGGATGGAATCACGCTTCGACATGACAAACCTCCTGTACGGGCCACCGCCCGCGGTCCACTAACGGTTGCCGCTGTCCACGGTGGCGTCGGTGGTACTGAAGCTCCCGAGTACCTCTACAGAGCATCTCGGTCCCTTCACCTCCCAATGTAGCTGGGTTTGCAGAAGAGTTCTTTGGGTTGCCACAACTATTATTTAACTTCTTGTCGGTAGGTATGCGCCGCCTACGCCGCGCACAGAGTTAATGCACCTCGGAGGCGTAAACCACAGTTATGCAAGGCGAAAAAACACTCCGCTATAGTGGCACCAGTTGTTGTCACATCATCCACAAGCAGAATTTCCCAGCGAGATACTCTTTTTTGCGGTATTCCACTACTGCTAGAAATTGTTGGAGCAGACGTCATCTGGGGTGACGTTATAGTTTCTGCAAGGTGCTCCAACTGCTCTACTACCTGCGTATGACACGTAATAGTGCCCGCCAGATTGTCACGCCTTTGAGTGGCAGTAAGCCCCACGGCATCAGTATGCGGGGCAGCCTGGAGAACATCCGCCACAACTATCTCCCCTGATATGCCTCCCAACAGTGCGTCAAGCGAGGCAGTTTGCCCATCACACTGCCCACTCGGGTGTTTCCACTGAACAGGCTGAACAGACTGAATACCCTGAGAAAGCTGGTCATACTGTGCCCCCTGCAACGTATGGGCCATAGCCTCAGCTATTTCACGCACATGGTGGAATCCGCGTTCCCGTATAGAAAGGGCAGTAGACGGGGCCGGTACAAGTAGCCACGGCCTCTCCGCCGGGTGCAGAATCTCCCCCGCTGCAACTAACTGTGCCGCAGCATGCGCTAATGCTTGCCCGAATGGCTGTGCTAACGCTTGCCGTCGATCTTCCTTGAGAGCGACTATACCTGCGGCAACTGGACCGCTATAGGGTGAAATACTCCACACGGGGCAGGGAATAGCTACTCGCGGATGGATACGGCGCGGTGGACCAGCAAGATGTTTGTGACACTTTTCGCACCAGTCCACTCCTGGGGCACCGCAGCCAGCACACCGCACTGGCACAAGTAATTCGTGCAGCCCTTGGCCGGCAGAGAATGTCACGGCGTTCTATCAGCCTTCCAGTACTGGAATGGCGTGGGAGGAATTCACTAACGCTGGCACATCTTGCCAGAAGCCTTCCGACCCTTGCTCAAGCCGCATCACATCACGACTGTCCTGTACGTACACGCCACTGGGATTAGCGACAACAACCGACACGGGCGCAGTGACGTTACGGACTCCCAAGGGGGTGATGGAGGCACCGTCAACGGACATCATCAGTACTGGTTGATCTGTTAACGAACCGCCGACAATAAGTGTTGTCGCAGTTCGCCAGGCAAGTGATAGGACAACTTCATCCCCGGAAACATAGATACGCCGTGGATTCTTAAGCGCTACATCACCATTGCGGCCGTTATAGACGGTGGCAATAAAGAGTTTCCCTCCAGAGATGTAGGCCATGCGCACACCATCTGGAGAAATAGCAAGCGTACTGAAATCAGGTTTGTTACTTAGATCGTGTGTGTTCACGCGCGTCACAAGTGGGGGGCGCCCATTTTGCCATGTAATACGGTTAAGTTGCCCATCACCGGACACGATCCACATGTCTTGACCAGTGGGCCCCCAGGTAGGACGCGAGAAGCGACTGCCGCGCATCACAGAAACTAGTGGTCCTCCTACCGGACCCATCTTTACTTCTAGTGCAGTGTGCTGTTTATGGCGTACTTCTTCCACCACACCAATCATGCCGCCCCCACGCGAGAATGCCGCCGCATGAATACCCTGCGAGTGCCCCAGTGGCCCCTTGACGGGTTCCAAGTTGGAGGTCACTTTCATCAGTCCATCAGATGTGATGGCGTGCAGGTGCACGGGATTCTTATGGGTGGCGAACATGGGGTCATAGTGAATGACATCAGCTGGTGTCCACCCGTCACGATGGTTGGGGTCTAACGGACTACCGTTCACACTAATGTAGAACGGTCCATGAATACGGGCGCGTTCAAAAGTGAAAATAATCTGCGCAGCAAGCCGTTGACGTGCTGTTTCCGATGTGGAGTGATAGTTGGAGATCTCAACGTCAACTCCATTACCTTGAATTCCGGGAACTACGGAAATATGAACAGACGGCGATAATTCACTATTCACTACAGTGCGAAGCTGCGGTGACGGCTCCTGCACCAAAAGCTGCATGAGCATAGTTGGCAGTCGATTATTTTGCGCATATAGCCAGCGCGGATCAGGGACAGCGCGCGATCCTGTGGAGTCCAGATAGTAGACAGACTGGGACTCATACGTAGACATGAAGGCTTCTTTATCGACAAGAAGTTCATCGGGGAAACAGTCAATGAGCCATTGTCGATTGATACGACGCATCTTTACCTGAAATGTCGATGTAGAGATATGGGAGCGGAAGGACCCTTGTTTATCGACTTCTCCCATGGAGCGGGCACGCACCTGCATGACCAAACTATCAGTAGTAGGCGTAGCTATGGTGTTGACGTCCACACGATCGACCACTTTAAACGTCGTGTGGTTTTTCCACTCCTCGTTGCCTTTAGAGGTGAGGAAAAGACGCGCGGCAGCATGTTGATCAGTGGGGACTGCAGCTGCACGAATGAAATCTCGGAGGAGGAGATCCGGGGAGCGCCCAGGCTGCGGTTTGGGAGGATGGAAGGTAATGGGCATCCGCCGGAATTGCCCGAGCGATTGCGGCGGGGTGTCGGAGGGGATAGCGGTGCATGCGTTTAGCGATACTGTTCCGCCAAGGAGAAGAAGGGCACACAGCAGGGGAAGAAGCTTCGTGCGGTAGAAATGATTACTCATCAGTCATCATCCTCCGTACCACCAGTCATACTGCTAGTTGTACTGCTAGTTGTACTGCCAGCCGTGCTGGCAGTGTAGTGAGACGAAGAGGAGGGGACATCGGCTGTTGTTACGGGTGCCTCTGCAACGCCTTGTAAGGGGCTTGCAGAAGGTGACGTAGTGGCAGAATCATCACCGGCAGATGCGTCAGTATCGCTATCCGCTTCCGATGTATCAGCCACAATACTCAAAGGAATTTCGCCTGTTGCCATAGGCTCTGTCACTTCCGTTTGGTCCCCCACAGGGAAACGCAGTGGCACTGGGGAACTAGTAAGAGGATGGCCAGCTTCACGGGGTAGCGTCAGCCGGAAACAAGAGCCTTCTCCGGGAACGCCCCAGGCTTCCAACCGTCCACCATGGAGTTCCGCATCCTGGGTTGCAATAGCTAGCCCTAGTCCGGTTCCACCAGATTGGCGGACACGTGATGGGTCGGCGCGCCAGAAACGATCAAAGACTTTTTTCGCTTCTCCTGGTTTGAGGCCAACACCATGATCACGCACAGAAATGCCGACTGTGTCTGTGCCGGCGCGCACCGTCAAAATAACGGGTTTTCCTTTGCTGTGATCATAGGCATTAGCGAGAAGATTACGGAGAATACGCTCCACTCGACGAGAATCCACTTCACACATGACGGGCTCATCCGGCATGTCTATCTCTGCGGAAACATCTGTAGAAGCAGCCACTCCAGACACTGAAGCCACTGCGGAGTAGACACACGTACGAATATCGATGCGTTCGGAATTGAGCTCGGCAACACCGGCATCGTGGCGGGAGATTTCCAACAAATCATTCAGGAGAGATTCAAACTTATCGAGTTCTTTCACCATCAATTGTGCCGCACGCGCAGTGCCCGGATCGAGGTCGTCTGCGTGGTCATAGATAATATCGGCGGCCATACGCACCGTTGTTAGCGGAGTGCGCAATTCGTGTGACACATCAGAGGTGAAGCGTTTTTGCGCGGATCCAAATTCCTCCAATTGAACAATTTGTTGCTGCAGCGACTCTGCCATCTCATTGAAGGATGTACCTAGGCGGGCGAAATCGTCTTCCCCTCGCACCTCCATACGCGCATCCAGATCGCCGGAGGCGAAACGCTGGGCGGCATTAGCAGCTTGCCGGATAGGACGCACCATCTGTCGTGACACAAAATAGGAGGCGAATCCCATGAGAACGACAATAAGCAGACCGCCCGAAAAGAGGGTGGTGTTAAAGAGGTTAAGAGTTTTCTCCTCCCCCGCCAGTGAATAAATGAGGTAAAGCTGGAGGTCTGGCATGTCTACATTGGTGGGGCTGCCAACAATGAGAACTTTGGTATCCCCCGCACCTAAATCCATGTGCGAGTACTGATATGAGACTTGGTTCGAACTAATAAAATTTGTTAGGGACGAGGGGATCGTGAGATTAGCGGGAGCAGAAACAGCATGATGCAACCCATCTGCCGGAACATAAAGGACGGGCACGAAAGAACCTGCATTCGCGGATAACTGCCCAGCTTGTGGACCTTGTGCGGTAAGAACTGCCAGGGCATTGGTCATGCGTGCTTCATCTGTAGCGGACCGGTCAGATCCGTTCAACTGAGCTTCCACAATGACACGCGCAGTATTAAGGTCCCGCTCCGCACCGGCTACTTTACTGTCGAGAATACGCTGAGCAATCTGCGCCGATAGACCGAAAAGAGTCAAGGTAAGAATAAGCGTAGCCAGCACAATAGTGGTGGTGACAGTTCGGAATTGGAGAGACTGCCGCCAGTGCTGTTTCACCCAACGAGAAATACGACGACCCCACCTCGGTAGAGTATGGGAAGACTGTTCCTGCGGTGTTTCATCACTGACGGTATCAGTGGCGTGAGAGCGTGTAGCCGAACCGTTCTCCCCCGTGCTGGACGCGGAAACCTCTGCGGGAGTGGAAGTTTTACCGCCGAGCTTGTGGGAGCGGTGGAAATGGTGCCGCATCGGTTAGTTTCCAGTACCAGCTTTATAGCCGATACCACGGACCGTCACAACAATTTTCGGATTTTCTGGGTCTTCCTCAATCTTGGACCGGAGTCGCTGTACGTGAACGTTAATAAGACGCGAATCGGCGGCATGATCGTATCCCCACACGTGTTCAAGGAGCGTCTCGCGGCTGAGAACACGACCCGGCTTAGATGCAAGTTCCTTCAATAAATTGAACTCTAGCGGGGTAAGGGAAACATATTTTCCATCACGCGTAACAGTATGCGCATCCACATTAATAGAAACATTGCCAATGGTCAGAACGTCGGAAGACTGCTCTTGATTATGACGGAGCCGCGCACGCACTCGTGCCACAAGTTCCTTTGGTTTGAAAGGTTTCGTCACATAGTCATCCGCGCCAGATTCAAGACCGAGAACAACATCAATGGTGTCCGTCTTAGCTGTCAGCATAATGATAGGGACTGCTGAGGAGCGGCGAATCTCTTTACAGACATCCACACCATTCATACCTGGCAGCATGAGGTCAAGGAGAATGAGATCGGGATTAATTTCCTGGTAAAGCCGCAGGGCTTCATTGCCGTCACCGACGATAGTGGTGGTAAAACCTTCGTTTTCCAACACAATACCGAGCATTTCGGCAAGAGCTTCATCGTCATCGACAATGAGAATATGCACCATAGTGGCTCCTCCTGTACTCATGCAAGCCTCCTAACCACGATGGGGAGGCACTCCTATCTTAGCGGCAAGGATAGCGCGCGCCACGTCTTCCGGATTCACATCTGCGCTAACGGATAACCACGGTCCATACCAGTGAGCGTGCGCAAGATCGCGGTATGCGGAGGCCGTACGCTCCTGCAGGGAACTATCGTGTTCATACAAATCTCGACGACGGGCAGTGTCGGAGGCTTCCCGCTGTGCAGCCCGTTTCCTCGCTAAGGCGACAGGAACATCCAGAAGGATCGTTATGTCTGGAGCTGGCAGTTGGAATTGTCCATACTCCAACGCGGCAACCCATTCCACTACTCCCCCAGGCTGCTGAATAGACTCCCGCAAACGGGCAGCAGAATAGGCGGCATTAGACGCGACCCAGCGGTCCATCATAATAATGCGGGAAATTTCCTGCGAAGGCTCCGCTGTTTGTACTACCTGTGTGTCGGGGGCGGGCGTATCAACTAGGGCAGCCAATCCACCTCCTGGCTGTAGTGATTCCCGGCGATCTAGTGCGAAAAGAGTGGCCATGGCGTAGGCACTCTCCACTAGATCTCCCATTTCTCCGTGGAGAGCCGCTGCGGCAAGATCTGCATGTAATGTTCCATAACGTGGAAATGCTATGTGGGAGACGTGTTTCCCCGATGATTCCAGCAGAGCGGAGACTTTCCTGGTGAGAGTATTTTTTCCGGCACCATCAACACCCTCAACTGCGACAAGTAAAGCGTTGTGAAACATTCGTCTCCTCCCATTTCCTCTCGTCTTCCCTAGTATCTGCTACATATCTTCGACTGCACCGCTTTACGGTACCCGTGCAATAAACACGGTGGCGGAATTCTCCCCCGTCGCAATAGTGGGACGATCCTCCCACGCCCCTACCCAAGCAGCATGACCAGCAGATACGCTGAGTCCTTCCGGGCACTCGCGAGATGTAAGAGTGACAGTTCCCTCGGTGACAAGCACAATAAACGGCCCCTCGATACCCAGGTGGCTCTCCCTACAGGGGGCAAGATGAGAACGGCTGAGACGGAACTCGGGAACCGGGATGAGGTATTCCACGGTCTCTATGCCCTCCGCCGGCACAATACCGTGGCTGGAGAGGACGACATTCTCTGCCGGTGCAATGGGGTCAAGCAGGGCATCGAACTGCACAACATGCATTAATTCGGGAACATCAATGTGCTTGGAGGTAAGCCCCCCACGGAGGACATTGTCGGAGTTGGCCATAATCTCCACGCCGACACCATGCAGGTAAGCATGCAACATGCCCGACTTCATAAAGATGGCTTCACCGGGTTCAAGGGTAATGCGATTAAGCAGCAGCGCGCAGAGTGCACCAGCATCATTACCGTATTCCGAGACGAGACCGAGGAACGTGACGGACTCATCAACCCATTCCCCATTAGCGGCAACAAGACGCTGTGCAGCCTCCTGCGTGGCAGTAATGCACTCCCACAACTGGTCTGCCGTCAATGTGATGAGGGTGGTCATAACTGCGCGGATACCAGTAGCATCAGGTTCAGCACGCAGCATTTCAACATAAGGCTGCAGTTGGGGGACATTTAACGCGTCAAAAAGCTCAAGTGTGCGTTGTGGTTCACGGAAGCCGGCTAGTGCGTGGAATCGCGTCAGCCCAACAATAAGCTCCGGTTTATGGTTGGGATCGTGGTAATTCCGGTCTGGGGCATCTAACGGCACCCCTTGCGCATTCTCCCGCGCGTACCCTTCCTGTGCTTGCGCCAAACTGGGATGAGCCTGCAACGATAGTGGCTCTTCTGCCGCGAGCAGTTTAAGAAGGAACGGCAAATTGTCCGCAAACGTATGAGCGGTAGCCGAACCGAGCTCATGGGTAGGGTCAGCGGCAACGACATCACGCAGAGTACGGTCATTATCCGTGGCCAGCAGGGCCGGATCCCCGGAGTGGGTACCGAACCACATTTCTGCTTCCGGATGTTCTGTGGGGGTAGGAGCGCCACGCAATGCGGCAAGCTCTTGGTGGGAGCCCCAGGCATAGTTTCGGATAGCACCGTCAAGTAGGTACATTATTGCCTTTCCAGTGAGGTATATGGCTAGTCCGTCTGCTACTGACTGCTTCTGTACTAGCTATCAGTATGACGTCTGCCAGTTACGGCAACTGTTCTCGCCTCACGCTATACATTCATTGAGAGTGTACTCGTCTCACTACTACTAACGGTTTTTTAGCAACGCTAGATGACAACTTATAAGATAACTCAGATCTCAAATCCAAGCTGCCAAGAAAAGCCCCCGTTAGACTGAAAGCATTCGTGGCCTACCCCGTAGGAGGAAAAATGGACACTCGCACTCTGGCCTCTATCAATTTGCACGCCATTCTGCGATCCTGCGTCCCGCTGGTCAACAATGACCCTGTTGCGCGCAATATCGTCAAAGACAGCGACATATCTGTACGTTTTGATGCCGCCGGTATTACCCCGCTCACTCTCATTTTTGATCACGGTACCGCACGCAGTGAAACGTCCAACTCGTCCAAAGCAGATCTCCGTCTTGGACTTGTCTCCCCCGAGCACGTCAACACCATGATTGCCGGTAAAAGTATTCCCGTACCCATCTGGGGAGCCCGCCACATGAGCTTCCTCACGGGGCCTTTTACTGAGCTCACGGACCGCCTATCGTATATTTTTCAAACTCCCCCCAACCGCGTACTAACGGCAGAGGAAGAGAACCTCAAAACTCTTCTTACGGCATATATTGTGTTCGCGTCATTATGCGAGGTTGCCAATACTGATCCCATTGGGCAGGAACTTGCGAACACTCTGCACGATGGTGGTCTCACTATTGAGATTCCCTCTGCCGACATGACGTATGCCTGCCAGATTAAAGATCATCACCTAACGTTCTCCCCCGACGACTCTCCCCTTGATCCTCTCTCGTGGATAACCTTCGATAGTAAAGAAACTTTCCAATCTGTTTTAGACGGTAGTGCTGATGTTTATGCCCTCATTGGCCTGGGCAAGATAGCAATACGCGGCTATGTTCCCAATATCAATGTTGTGAGCAAGATGCTGCGGCGTGTCTCCCATTATCTGGTTCCATAAGGAGAAATACCCATGGACATTTTTGACTACTCCACAAATCGTGAGGAATTTGCGCGCGCAGCTGCTGTTATTCCCGGTGGTATTTATGGACACCTGGGCCCTGCTCGCGGCTGCCACATGCCGGTATCTGCATACCCCTTCTATGCCAGTAAGGCTAAAGGTGCTCATATTCGGGATAGCGACGGCAATAAATTCATTGACCACATGTCCGCCTATGGGACCATGATCTGCGGTTACGCCAATAATGACATTGATGATGCAGCGCTCCAGGCCTGCCGCAACGGAGACTGCACCACATTACCCAGTACGTTATCTATTGATCTTGCCGAATTACTGGTCGATACAATCCACAGTGCAGAGTGGGCAATTTTCGCTAAAAATGGCAGTGATGCTGTCAGTCTTGCAATGATGACCGCTCGTTCTGCCACAGGCCGCGACAAAATTATTATGTACAACGGCTCCTATCACGGTACGCATACGTGGATGCGCAACGCGGGGGATCCGGGCATAGCAGCCGCGGACGTAGCGAATACGATCTACATTGACTGGAATAATCTACAGCAGCTAGAAGACGCTATTGCTGCGCATGAGGGGGATATTGCTGCCCTTATTGCTACCCCCTACATGCAGTACACGTTTGCCGATAATGTTCTTCCCGCCCCGGGTTATTGGAATGATGTGCGATCTATATGTACTGCCCACGGTATTGTTCTTATTCTTGATGATATTCGTACTGGCTGGCGCTTAGATCTGGCAGGCTCTGACCACTACTTCGGTTTTGAAGCAGACCTTATCTGTTGTGGTGGGGCATTGGCTAATGGATGGAATATCTCTGCTCTTTGCGGCAAAGACTCCCTAAAGAATGCATGCTCGTCTGTCAGCTACACCGGTACATACTGGCATAGTGCCGCCCCCATCGCTGCCGCTATTGCCACTCTCACGAAACTACGCGAGCACGAGGACGCTTGCGGTTACATGCGCATGATCGGTGAGAGCCTTACCTCTGGTTTAGAAAGTATCTCCGCCCAGCATGGCTTCCACATGGTGACCACTGGAGAACCGTGTTTCTTCTCTATTCGCTTAGCAGATGACGACAATTTCGTCCTGCACCAAGAATTCATTGCGGAATGTGTAAAACGTGGTGCTCTTTTCGCCCCACACCACAACCATTTCACCAACCTGGCGGAAACAATGGAGGATGTGGATCAGACTCTCATCATTGCCAATGAGGCTTTCTCCGCAGTGGCGTCGCAACATCCCGATATGGGCTTTACCGCCTAGCTCTCTTACGCCACACACGTCGGCGCATAGCAAAACCCAACCAGAATAAATAAAAGCCGGAGCAAACAAAGAAGAAGACCCCTAGTTCCAGTTCCATAACGATGGCTCAGTTTCATGCTGGCCACACTGCTGGGGGTCTTCTTCTTGTTTGTTTGTCTATTGCGTGCAGTTTTACGCGCGGATAATAGCGAGAATTTCCTTCACTAACGCATCCACGGCTTCTTGCGTATCCGCTTCAACATTCAGGCGTAACAATGGCTCAGTATTAGACGCACGCACGTTAAACCAGTTGCCGTCTTTCAGCTCAACGGTAACACCGTCAAGGCGATCAACATTTTCTGCACGATCAGCAAAAGCTTTCACTACAGCTTCCGTACGGTCAGCCTGTGCTTCAGCACTATCCAGGCGAGAGTTAATCTCTCCGGATGCTGCGTAGCGGTTATACTTCGCCATCATTTCCGACAATGGCTTATCCTGTTGGCCAAGAGCTGCCAGTACGTGCATGGCTGCGAGCATGCCGGAATCAGCCCGCCAGAAGTCACGGAAGTAGTAGTGTGCGGAATGCTCTCCACCGAAAACAGCGTTCGTTTCTGCCATCTTCGCTTTAATAAACGAGTGACCTACGCGAGTACGGACTGGCTCACCACCGTTTTCGCGGATGATCTCCGGAACAGCCTTCGAGGTAATGAGATTATGAATAACAGTGGAGCCGGGCTCGCGAGCCAGCTCTCGTTCTGCCACCAGTGCCGCAATAGCAGAGGGAGAAACAGGGTGGCCTTTTTCGTCAACAACGAAACAGCGATCGGCGTCACCATCAAAAGCCACACCAATATCCGCTTTTACCTCTGGAGTGTACTTTTCCAGATCAACCATGTTCTTGGGATCCAGCGGATTAGCTTCATGGTTGGGGAATGAGCCGTCTAGCTCAAAGTAGAGAGGTTTGACGGTGAGGGGCAGTTCTTTCCATACGGCTGGTACAGTGTAGCCGGCCATACCATTACCGGCATCGACTGACACAGTGAGGGGACGAATACCTTTAAGATCAACGAGTTTGTTGAGGTAGTCGGCATAATCTTGCAGCATGTCACGGTTGGTGACATGGCCGTGTGCGCCATTGGATTCAGGAACACCTTCTGCAAGTTCTTGGGAAATAGTTGCGAGGCCAGTATCTTGGCCAACTGGGCGGGCACCCGCACGGCATAATTTAATACCGTTGTAGGCGGCTGGATTGTGGGAAGCCGTAAACATGGCTCCCGGCACCTGTAGGAGGCCAGAAGCACAGTACATCTCGTCGGTGGACGCAAGACCAATGTTGATAACATTAAGCCCTTGCTCAGTAACACCTTCTGCGAAAGCTTCGGCCAGTTCAGGGCCCGAGTCGCGCATATCATGCGCCACAACAACACTGAGTGCGCCCTCTGATCGCATAAGGCGACTGAAGGACTGGCCTACTGCACGCACAAAATCGACTGTGATCTGCTCATCAACCAAACCGCGGACATCGTAAGCTTTAATGACATCAGCGATAAACGCAGGATCCCACCGCGGGGATGAAGTAGCAGCATTGCTCACCGGAATATCTCCTTCACTGTGAATGCATTTAGTCTTTCTAAGCCTACCGCCTTTCGGCGTGGAAACTGCCATCTTAGGACTACCTCGTTAAGCTAAGAGGTATGAGCGAGGACAGAGGAGTAGATACAAACTCTTACACACTCCCCCACTGCACGGCCCACTACACAGTGACAAGCCGTTACGTGGAACGGCGTGGCCACGGTCCACGTGGCCCCATTATTCCGCCACAAGTTCCTCGGTACTGCACCCGCGCTTCAGCATTCGATGAAAATGCGCTGGAGGCTTTTGCACGCATCGACGCCACTTTCCATGATGAACTTTCCGACTTGGATTTAGCGGTAGACATCATCCCCCGCATGAGTCTGAAAGACGAATTTACACTGTGGCCAGAATCGGTTGCAGCGGATGGTCCAGTTCCGCTCGGTCGGCTACTACCAGCTTCTTTCGATGAATGGGGTAGCCCTATTCGCCCTCGTATTGTCCTGTTTCGTAAGCCTATAGAGGAACGGTGCGAAGACGAGGTGGAAATGCAGAGCTTACTGCATGCCATTCTCAGCAAACTGGTTGCCTACTACCTTAATGTGGAGCCACAGATTATTGACGCTAACTACGACAAGGGTCCACAAGTATAAAAGCCCAGGTATATACCAGATATACGGATGTATAGCCCGTATATAAAGTATTGAGGACCTGCCATAGAGGTCCTCAATACATAAGCTATAGGGTTTATTACATAGCACGCTTCTTTAGGCGACGCCGTTCACGCTCCGACAAACCACCCCAGATTCCAAAGCGTTCATCGTGTTCAAGAGCGTATTCCAGACACTCGTCACGAACTTCACAGCTTTGGCAGATGCGTTTTGCCTCACGTGTAGAACCGCCTTTTTCCGGGAAGAATGCTTCCGGATCAGTCTGTGCACAAAGGGCCCGCTCCTGCCATTCCAATTCAACAGCGGCGATAAGCTCTTCGACACTCATGCTGGCGAGAGGCGCAGCACCTGAAGCTCCGTAACTAGGCACGTAGCCTCCTGTCGTGTGTCGTGACGATGCGCAAGCGGTTACTTACACACTTGTTATTAGACCCAAAAACGGACACAAAAGCAACCTTTTTAACGATTCTCTAATATCTCAAATACTCGCTAAACCCCGGCATTTACGCTCCCGGCGTGTCACACGCTAAAAATCCTTCTTACAGGGAGTCTTCATCACGTATTAAAAATGCTCTGACGTGCACAAATAGAAATACTGTAAAGAGGGACACCTCACACCTGAGCAATTCTGGTCATTCTAGAAAAACTATGTCACACAAGCACGCTATATATACCGCTGCAAAAAGTTTCCTATTTCACAGAAAATGCGTTTCTTGTTAACTACTCCGTTAACGAAAAGAGTCACACTATAAACCCTAGGTTGAAGGTTACCGACCTCGGGCGATACGGACCGCACACCCAGCCGTCAGCTAGATAACGGCTAGACGACAGATAGAGAGAAGCTAGGCATCGGTGGAAAAACGAATAGCGGCATCCGGGATCTCGATCCCCGGCCACACACGAATACCATCCAGCAACTCGCAGCGATCACCGATAATAGCGTCATCGCCAATAACGGCATCGCGGACAACACAGCCATTACCAATATGGGCACCATTGCCAATAAGCGAACGCTCAATAACAACATCGTCGCCTAGCACTGCCCCATCGAAGAGAACAGATGAAGTAACAACGTCATTGTGGCCAACTACCGCACCTTGCCCAACAACTGTACCTTGCTGCAAAGACGCGGTTTCCGCAACATCTGCTCCAGGTAGCACCAGGTAATCGCCCTGGTGCCCCTCCAAAGCTGGGGAGGGGGCAATACCCTGGACAAGATCGGCGGAACCTTGCATAAAGTCCTGCGGAGTACCCATGTCCCGCCAGTAGTGGGAATCCACATGCCCATACATGCGACAGTCTGTTTCCAAAAGATGCGGGAACACGTCGCGTTCCACACTCACTGGCACACCTGCGGGGATACTCTCAATAATTTCACGGCGGAAAACATAGCATCCGGCGTTGATTTGATCCGTGGGCGGATTCGGAGTTTTCTCCAAGAAAGCCTGTACACGCCCATCATCATCTGTAGGGACGCACCCAAATGCACGCGGATCCGCTACCCGCACAAGATGCAACACCACGTCTGCCTGTTTAGTGACGAACGTGGCGAGGATATCTTGTAGTTCTGTTCCCCCCAGCACGTCCCCATTAAAGACCATAATGTTATCGCCACGCAGCTTGGGAAGTACGTTGCGGATGCCGCCTCCCGTGTCCAGTGGCTGTTCCTCAACAACGTATTCAATCTCTAGACCGAATTCAGATCCATCGCCGAAGTAGTCTGAAAAAACTTCCGCCTTATATGACGTACCCAGCACAATATGCTTAATTCCGGCGTCTTTAATGCGGGACAGGAGGTGGGTAAGGAAAGGAAGTCCGGCAGTAGGCAGCATAGGCTTAGGGGCCGAGAGAGTCAGCGGGCGCAGACGAGTGCCTTTTCCGCCTACAAGCACCACAGCATCGGTGGCGTCGAGAACGTCCTGGCTCAGGCGGTTAGGTGCGGTCATGGTAATTTATCCAGTTCCTTGAAATTGGCAAAAATGTATAGACAATAATGAACACAATAATGTACGGCGTTAACGGCGCCCTCGACGGGCCATCGCTACCGCAATTCGGCAACGGGCCCACAGGCCACCTTTTAATATCCACCGCAGGGGAGCTTGCCACCAGTGGGGGTGACGATCCGCCTGAAACTTATAAGCACTCTTGTGGTGAGCGGGCAACATTGTTTCTGGGTGTCCACTGGCAGCATGTCCTTTTGCGTGTTGAATCTCTGCAGAGGGAACAAAAATATTCTGCCAGCCAGCTCGTCCGAGGCGATCCCCAAGGTCAACATCCTCCATGTACATGAAGTAACCCTCGTCAAAACCATTAATGGAGTCAAAAGCGTCACGTCTTACCAGCAAGCACGAGCCGGAAAGCCACCCGGCGGGACGTTCCGACGACATATCGCGATCATCAAGATAAGACTTCGTCCAGGGGTTGGACGGCCAGATAGAGCCTAAAAGAGCATGGGCAATACCATTGCGTATCCGCGGGATGGAACGCGCTGAGGGGTACACAGTGCCATCCGCTTCGCGAATAAGCGGCCCTAACGATCCAGCATTATCCCATCGTTCAGCGGCATGTAGTAAGGCATCAATCGAACCCGGGGAGAATTTCACATCAGGATTAGAGATGAGGATATAGTCCGGCAGAATATCATTCTCACTGTCACGCAAATGCTGGACAGCGTAGTTAATTGCAGACCCGTATCCAATATTTCCACCAGTACGAAGAAGCTCCACCGTCAGATTGGGAGTATGGGCGTACATATCAACGGCAGCTTCAGGTGCGCCATCGGTAGAACCGTTATCCGCCATAACAACATGGACGGGGTGTGTCGTTGCTGCAGGAATACTGTCAAGAAAGGTCTGCAGATAACGACCCGGCGAATATGTCACCGTTACTACTGCTAAGGATGGTCGTGCCACGGTAATAGCCTAGCTATATGGGCGTATTAACTCGAACTGAAACGCCATCCGGGAAGTGTGTTGGAGGTTCCTGTAAAGATTCCGCTAGAGCCTCTCGCCAAGAACGGAAGGGCATTAATCCAGCATTATTCCAACTAGTGGGACTTAATACTGACCAGGCTGGGCGAACTGCCGCAGTGGGGAAATCGGAACTCCTACAAGGAGAAACATCCATAGTGCTGCCACCGCTACCTGTAATAATCGCAGTAGCAAACTCATACCAGGTTGTGGCGCCAGCATTCGACGCATGTAAGAGTCCTGGAATAGTTACCCCCTGCCGAAGCTTGTGACAAATCTCCCAAATACCACGGGCTAAATCACAGGAGTACGTGGGGCACCCATATTGGTCATCGACCACTGTTAAGTGCTTTTTCTCACGGTAGAGACGCCGCATTGTCGTCACGAAATCTCCACCGCCAATACCCCACTGCGAACGTTGTGGTCCCGTAAAAAGCCACGAGGTTCGTACAATAACTGCCGGCTGGGTACCCTTACCTTCTTGCTGGACATCCTGCCAGACTTTCCGGATAGCGTCTTCGCCAGCAGCCTTACTAACACCGTAAACGCATTGTGGGGATACCGGATCGCTGACACCCCACGGTAGCGGCATACCATTCTCATCACGTCGCGGTTCGCCGCCAAAGACGTAGTCAGTACTGATATGAATAAGATGCGCCCCTCGCTGCCGGCACAACACCGCAAGCTCGCCGGGAGCTTCAGCATTAATGCGATAAGCCATGGCATCGTCATGTTCAGCAGCATCCACCGCGGTATAGGCGGCACAGTTAATAACAATGTCGCCACTATCCACAGACAGTGCACTATTGCCTGTAAAAACATGGAGATCTGCGAGATTACAGTCCGCCCGGGAATATGAGGTCACTACCGTCTCGCCATTGGAAACAGAACCACTGAAGACAGGGTGAGTAGCACGCAAGGCACAGCCTAACTGCCCATGCGCACCAAGTATGTGAATATGACCTTGCGATACCACAGAATTACTTCCCAGAATTAGTGTCCAGACGATCCATCCTGGGGGCTCCCGCACGAAGCGGTTCCCACCATTCACGATTGTTTCGATACCACGCTATTGTCGACACAATGCCATCCTCAAAACTGACACTGGGTTGGTATCCCAACTCCGTGCGGGCTTTGGAATAATCCACGCAATAGCGCATATCATGCCCAGGTCTATCAGCAACGAACTCAATCATGTCCTCGCCCATTCCCATCTCGGCAACAATGCGTTTTGTCATCTCCAAAGCGGTGAGCTCGGTACCTCCACCAATGTTGTAGACCTCCCCCGGGCGTCCCTTGCAGAGAGCTAATGCAAGCCCCCTACAGTGGTCAGTGACATGCAGCCAATCGCGGCGGGCGGACCCATCACCATAAACAGGGACTTTCTTCCCCTCCATCAGATTAGTGACGAAAAGGGGGATAAGTTTTTCAGGGAATTGGTGCGGCCCATAGTTATTAGAACAACGAGTAACAACAACGGGCAGATTAAAGCTACGGAAGAAAGACTGGGCAACAAGATCCGACCCAGCTTTAGACGCCGAATAGGGGCTAGTCGGAACAAGCGGATCTGTTTCCGGCCATGATCCCGAGGGAATCGAGCCGTATACCTCATCCGTGGATACGTGCACGCCACGCTCTACCCCCACATCGTGGGCAGCCTGCATTACCGCCGCGGTACCCACCACGTTCGTGTGGGCGAAAGTTGTGGCGCCATTAATAGAACGGTCAACATGGGATTCGGCGGCAAAGTGAATAACGGCATCGTGTCCACTCATAGCACGATGCAGCGTCTCCTCATCACAAATATCGCCACGTACAAAGGAGAATCGTGGATCCTTAGCGCACTGCGTCAAATTCGTCAGCGTCCCCGCATAGGTAAGGGCATCGTAGACAGTAACAGCCTCGAGACCAGGTAAATTGAGGGAACCGTCAAGAGCCATTGTGGTGAATACTGAGCCGATAAAACCGGCACCACCTGTCACAAAAAGTTTCACCCTACATCCTTCCCCAGCATCCGTACCTGTTCCCAGCGTACCTATGGAGTACTTATAGAGTACCTACCGAAGAATTAGAGAGCACTTTCTTAGCCTCATCCTGCAGGTATCTTGATAAAAAGGTTTGGCGATTGTCGTAAATCAGTTATTTTTCCGTAGGCTAAGGAGAGTACTCTATTACCGCTACCTGTTACGCCCGGATATGCCAGAACGAAAGTAGGTGCTATGAACGCGCGTGCACCGCATATGCTCTTTACGCGAATTATGCGCTCAATTATCGCGATCATCACCATTCTTCTTCTTGTCGTATCCACCTACGCCTGGACCAAACTAGACACTCTTAAAGGAAATACTGCTAACGCTTTTCTCAATATCGGCGGAGGGGAAGACGGAGCCACCGATATCCTCCTAGTAGGATCCGACTCCCGCACCGATGCAAAAGGTAACCCTCTTACCCCGGCTGAGCGGAATATGCTGCACGCCGGTACCGATATTGAGTCCACTAACACGGACACCATTCTGCTCATACGCATTCCTAACAATGGCCGCTCAGCCACCGCCATTTCTATCCCTCGCGATACCTGGGTCACCACTCCCAAATTGGGGTCGGGGAAGATTAACGGCATCTATGGGCAAACACTTCTCGCCGCTAAACAAGAGGCGCTTAACCGCGGCGTCCCCAATCAAAAAGCTGAGGAAGTAGCCACTGACGCGGGACGCGAGGCACTCCTCAAAGCAGTTGCCGATCTTACCGGCGTAACCGTCGACCATTACGCTGAAGTTGGGCTCCTCGGTTTCGTCCTCCTGACTAATGCAGTTGGCGGCGTGGAAGTCTGCCTAAACCAAGCAGTTGACGATCCCTACTCCGGTTCTCATTTCCCCGCGGGGGTTCAGACTCTCAACGGGTCAAAAGCTCTTGCTTTCGTCCGGCAACGCCACGGCTTAATGCGCGGCGATTTAGACCGTATTACCCGCCAGCAGGCCTACATGGCGTCCATGGTGCGGAAGATTCTCTCTGCTGGAGTCCTCACCAATCCACAAGCTCTTGACCGTCTTACCCACGCCATTAACCGCTCAGTAGTGGTAGATGACGGATGGGACGTCATACAGTTCGCGCAGCAACTACAGCACCTTAGCGGTGGCGAAGTGAAATTCTCCACCATTCCCGTTGTTAATCCAGATGCCCACATGCAACTGGACAATGGGGACATGGTAAGCGCCATTGAAATAGATCCCCCCGCGGTAAAACAGTGGGTACAACGCACTATCGGATCCACTGAGAAAAAGACGAAAAAGCGCGAACTACCGAAACCCGGACGCGTCAATATTGAACGCTCCGCTGTATCGCTCACTGTTCTCAACGCCGGATCACACTCTGGAGTAGCAGGTGCCGTAGCCCAATACTTGGGAAGCCTGAGCTACCAAATTGATAACACCGGAAACGCTAACGAGAACATTCCCACCAGCATCGTTATTGGAAATCCACAAACTATGGCGGCTGCCGAAGCAGTAGGTAAAGACCTTGGAGGATTACCTGTCCAAAGCTCTGTAGACGTACCAGTGGGAACTGTTCGCGTTGTTCTTGCAGATGACTACGATGGTCCGGCAGTAAAGAACGGCCGAACCGTATTCGCCAGCGAGCTCAAACTACCGTCGAAGAAAGCCACACCTACCCCCGGCACCAACCCATTCATCAATGCCGGCGGGCACGGCCCACAATGCGTTAACTAGTACGTTAGCTAACACGTTAATGAGTGCGTGCTAATTAACGCAGCATCTAAACACAGCATTAATTAACGCACCAACTAGCGATTAAGGCCGAGCCTATCTTGCAGCGCCGCATGCTTGCCCACAACTTCCTCTTCCATTGTGGACATGAAGGCTTCCACCTTGGCACGTACGTCACTGTTACCTGCACCGATAATGCGAGCTGCAAGTAGCCCCGCATTCTTTGCACCATCAATAGAAACAGTTGCTACCGGCACACCAGACGGCATTTGTACAATAGACAGTAACGAATCAATACCCTCTAGATTCTTGAGGGCGCGCGGAATTCCGATAACGGGAAGTGCAGTCGCTGCCGCCACCATGCCAGGAAGATGGGCGGCACCGCCCGCGCACGCAATAATGCACTGCAGACCGCGGCTCGCTGCTTCTTTACCGTAATCCAGCATGCGTTGTGGGGTGCGATGGGCGGAATAGACACCCACTTCCCAGGGAATCCCGAAGGCGTCTAAGGCTTCCGTAGCCGGTTTCACTGTGGGCCAGTCGGAATCGGAGCCCATTACTATACCTACAAGGGGAGTATCAGAAGCCATAACATTCGCCTTTCATCGCAAACTTGCGTGTCTGCACGGTATCTACACTGTGTCTCATCTACGCTGAGCCTACTAGTCGTTTTTCTGTCCGGTATGCGGATCCCAGCCGTCTAGCCATTCAGCTGCCGACATCCAGTGCGCTGCTAACTCCGCTTCGCGCTTCACTCGCGCCACGTAGGCGGGATCACTGATGGAACCGTCTAGCGGGCCGCATACATTGACGTGTCCCAGTTTACGGCCTGGGCGTTCACCTTTGCCGTACATGTGCAGTTTCGCATTGGGGAAGCGGGCAAAGAGGTGGTGAGCACGCTCATCCATTGTCATCGTGGGAGTTACCGGAGCCCCCAACACGTTCGCCATAACAGTAAAAGGTACCCGCATGGAAACGTCACCCAATGGATAGTCCAAAACAGCGCGCAGATGCTGCTCAAACTGGCTCGTGATGCACCCATCCTGTGTCCAGTGGCCAGTATTGTGCGGCCGCATCGCTAATTCATTAATAAGCAGAGAATGATCCGGCAGAAGGAAAAGCTCTACCGCCAGTACACCCGTCACTCCTAGTTCTTGGGCAATTCGCAAACCGAGCTGCTGGGCCTTCACCGCGACACTTTCCGGCAGATCAGGGGCGGGAGCCATCGCCACAGCACAAATACCATCTTTTTGGATGGATTGGGTGACGGGCCAGGCTGCTCCCTGCCCTTCCGGAGAGCGGGCGACGAGGGCTGATAACTCCACGACCCATGGGACTTTCCACTCCCCCAGCATAGTCATGTCGTGGTCAGTAACACCCTTGCGCACAATATCCTGCGCTTCTTCCAGGATTTTGGGTGCCCACACACCATGCCCGTCGTATCCCCCACGGGCAGTTTTTATAATGACCTCGCCATTATTCTGTTCCCAGAACGCCGCGACATCGTCATCTGTAGTAAGACGAGCATAGGGAGGAACGGGCGCACCCATTTCATCTAGTCGACGCCGCATTTCCCACTTATCTTGTGCATAGAGGAGAGCTTCCGGCCGGGGTTGAAAATTCACTCCCTCTTTCACCAGTTCTGCAAGGAGCTCCTGCGGGACGTGTTCATGGTCGAAGGTGACGGCATCCGCACCCTCCGCGGCTTTCCGAATGGCCTCTATATCGGTGTGCTCGCCAACGACGACATCGGGGGTAATTTGTGCAGCAGATTCAGTAGGTCCGGGTGACACTACGCGCAACGTTTGTCCCAGCTCGATAGCGGCTTGCGCCGTCATACGAGCAAGTTGTCCACCTCCGATCATGGCCACCTTGGGCATGATGCGTTCGGTAACGGGCGGATAGTGACGAGGCGCAGTAGGCATAGGGCAATACTCTTCCAGCGGTGATGACGTTGTAAAATTAATCGTCTGGTTCTTCCCTTCGATTGTGATCCCGTATTGTGATCCCATACTGAACCATCAGCGAAGGGGAGATAACCTGGCATTCCGCTACCATTGTGTCACGTTAATAAGGGAAGAAGGTAAGCTGACTCCTGTGAAATTTGAAGAGTCCTTCCTCCAACACATGCCAGAGAAGTGGCGTGCATTCTTCATTAAGCATCGCGAATTCATCCGCTTCGCCGTCGTTGGCGGTATCACATTCATCATCGACAATGCTGTCTTTTATGCCTTGACGTTGACCGTTATGCACCAAAAAGCCACCATAGCGAAGATCCTGGCAGTTACTATCGCCGTCATCTGTTCCTATGCTCTCAATTCACAGTGGGCTTTTCAGGAGCGCGGCGGTAAGAGAAGCACCCGTGAGGCTGTTTCCTTCTTCGTGGTCTCTGCCATTGGTATTGTTATTAACGCTATTCCGCTATGGTTCTCGCGTAATGTGTTAGGACTCGCTCTTACCAGCCACGGAGGCCGACTTACATCCCAGCTAGCAGTGTCCTTGTGGGACTTCCTCTTTGGTTCTATCATTGGCATGCTTCTCGCTATGCTGTGGCGTTGGTGGGCTTTCGATAAGTTCGTTTTCCCGAAAAATCCGAAAGCACACGACGTCACTTCCTCCACCTCTGCACCAGCAGACAATGCAGCAGAGAATGGCACAGAAAATTCTGTGGACAACAAGACTGCGCATGCTACTAGCGCAACCACTATTCAGAGCGATACTGACGCGTCATAACTGACACATAACTGTCAGTTAGCACTCCTTCGCGCACTACACACTTGTACTGCTCGTATCACTGCCCACGCCTCTGTTTACGCTATCGTTTACGCCGCTGTTTACCGCCGGAAAAGGCGTCGTTGACGAGGTAAATCACGTGGCGACTGGGGAGATTGTGGAGACTGCATAGATTGCGGCGGCCGATACGTTGCCAAAGGTGGCAGCTGCCCATAGCCAACGCCTACTGGGGGATATGCGGGATACCCCTCCGCCGGCATGTAGTAAAACTGCTGCGGATAACCAGCGGACTGATGCAATGACGTAGCACCCGAACGGATAGCGCTTTCCACATCATGCGGGTGAGGTACTCGGTCGAAACGAAGTCCGCCTAGTTCATAGCTAGAAATATGAATAGTGCCGTAGTGCATCATTCGCCCCAGGAGAGATTGTTTTACCTCCACAGCCTGTATCCAGGCAAGAGAAACGGATGACGTTTCTTTTCGGATTATTCCCTGTCGGAATATTAAGCGGTCACTCGTCACAACAATACTTGAACCGAGCCACCGTAACGCCGGTAAAAACGTCCACGCGATAAGAAGCCCCACCATACAGACGGCGATAACAATATAGACGCACGTGCGCAGTACTCCCTCATTGAGGGCATCTGCGAACCCCAGCAGAAGCATCATCACCATAACTACCGCAACACCCACTAGGGTTGGACCCGCCAGGCTTATCCAGTGGGGCCGCTCGTGGATGAGAATTTCCTCGCCCGGGTCGAGGATATTCTCCGGGTAGTCGCCGCTTCTCTTCATAAGACCATCATGGCAGGTAACAACCGCCTCCGCGAACATGCCGAACATCACCAGCACGAATTGCTTGTATTGTTCCTGCCCCAGTACGAAGAAGTAAGCACCCGTTCTCCGCTATATCCACGGCAGTACCGTGGGCAAGTTCACCCTGCGGCAGTTGTACATCAATCGCTTGCCCAATGGTGGAACACCGATCCACGAAATCATCTATAACAGCAGTTCCCCCTTGCCGCCACTCTCCTATCCGTCTATCCAATTCGGTGAAAATTGCGGTAGCAAGAGCTTCTCGGCTAGGAGTGCGATCCCCTAACACCATTGCTAGCGACGTGGCATAGTCAACGGGCAGTTCCGCGGGGGACTGCGTAATGTTAATACCCACTCCGGGAATAATGGCGGCGGCGGACGACCCATCCGGGTAGGTACGGTCAAGGACCCCCATTTCCACTAGCATGCCAGCGAGTTTTTTCCCGTTGCAGAGGACATCGTTGGGCCATTTGAGAGAAAGATCGACATCTCCCCCTTTACCTACGTCTTCCCCATCACTATTAATGCCGGCATCGTGAAGTGCGTGCCGTAGTCCGTCAATAACCGCTACCCCAGTGGCCAGCGGAAGTAATGGCCACCTGCTGGATGACACTGTTCCAATGCGGATAAGTGCAGAAAAGCTGAGGGATGAATGACGAGGGGCAACAAAACTGCGGGTGTAGCGTCCTCGCCCATTGGTTTGATATTCAGCAAGAAGGATTTCTCTATCGCAATCGAGATTATTATTCGCTCGTTTCACCATGTCGCTATTGGTGGACCCGGTTGTATCGACAACATCTATAGAGCGCCAGGAGGTTGCCGGATTGTCGACAAGGGCCGCGTGTAAAGCGGAAATATCGAGAGGTCGAGTGGGGACGAGGGACATTATGACTCCGCAGAAGGGGTGTGGTGAGCGTGGGGATCATTCTTAAAATAAGCTCAATCTAGACCATATCGGGTTCTCTAGAGAGCTTACAGTTGAGTAAACTGATGCACATGAGTAATGGCGCACCTAGTATCCATACCACCGCTGGTAAGCTGAACGAACTCCGTCGGCGCATGGCTAAGGCCCAAGCCCCTGTAGGAGCGGAGGCTATTGACAAAATCCATGCAGCTGGCCGTATGACTGCCCGCGAAAGGGTCCTCGCTCTGCTTGATGAGGGTTCTTTCGTTGAGACTGACGCGCTGGCAAAAAGCCGTTCCAACTCCTACAGTATGGCGGCTTTCAAGCCGGTAGGTGATGGTGTTGTTACCGGTTACGGAACAGTCGATGGGCGTTCTGTGTGCGTCTTTTCCGCTGATGCAACTGTCCTCAACGGTACTGTTGGCGAAGTTACTGGCGAGAAGATCGTCAAAATTCTTGATCTCGCCATTAAAACTGGCCGCCCACTGGTATCCATTCTGGATGGCCAGGGTGCCCGTTTAGAGGAGGGTATTAACTCCCTCGCATTCTACGGACAGATCTTCCAGCGCCTTGTGAAGGCTTCTGGCCTTATCCCGCAGATTTCTGTGGTACTGGGGAAGTGCTCTGGCGGTAATGTTTTCGCTTCTGCCCTGCAAGATTTTGTCATTATGGTGCGTGGCCAGTCCGAAATGCTCGTTGGCACGCCCCAAATGATCGCTGCCCGCAGTGCCGACGCCCGCAGTGTCGACGCCACCACGAAAGACACGGGTGAAGACGTAGGCGGCGCCGATGTACAGATGGAGAAGACCGGACTCTGCCATTACGTCGCTGACGATGAGGAGGATGCTCTTACCTACGCGAAGGAACTCCTTGCTTATCTCCCCTCGAATAACCGTGCTGAAGCTCCTAAACAACCTTGGGTGAAGTTGCCCGGCGCGCCTGGTAGCCATCCTCGCCCGGAAGATCTGGAGCTTGATTCTCTTATCCCCGATTCGGACGCTGCTCCCTACGACATGTTGGGTATTATTCAGCGCATTGTTGATGATGGTGAGTTCATGCAGGTACAGGCTGGTCGCGCCGCTAATATGCTGACTGGTTTTACCCGTATTGAGGGTCGCTCTGTTGCTATTGTTGCTAATCAGCCGCAGGTGCTAGCTGGGGCTATTGATAAAGCGGCGGCGGAGAAGGCGGCACGTTTTATTCGTACCTGTGATGCCTTCAACATTCCTGTTATTACGCTGGTTGATGTGCCGGGCTTCCTACCTTCGTTGGAGGAGGAGCGGACTGGCGCTGTGCGTTCTGCAGCTAAGCTGTTCTACGCCTATGGCGAGGCAGTTACTCCGCGTGTCACGGTTGTTGTTCGGAAGGCATTCGGTGAGGCATACAACGCTATGGGGTCGAAGCATCTAGGTGCCGATATTAACCTCGCGTGGCCAACTGCGCAGATTGCTATTGATGATGCCGCTAATTCTGTGCCGTATCTCTACCGTCAGCAGCTTGCCGAGGCGGCGGAGAAGGGCGAGGATGCGGACGCTCTGGCAGAGAAGTTCCTGGCTGAGTATGAGGCTCAGGTTATTAACCCCTATGTTGCGGCGGAGCGTGGTTTTGTGGATTCTGTGATTCCGCCGTCGCATACTCGTGATGAGATTGCTATTGCGCTGCGTTTGCTGGAGCGGAAGGTTGTTCCGGAGTATCCGAAGCGCCATGGAAATATTCCTCTGTAATGTCTTCTGCAATGACCACTGTTGTTTTGGGGTCAGCATCCCCTTCTCGTCTGCAGATTTTGCGAAGCGGCGGTATTGAACCGCAGGTGCTTGTTTCTACTGCGGACGAGGAGGAGTTGAAGGAGCGTTTCCCGGCTGGCCCTCCTTTGGTGGAGCATTTGGCGGCGGCTAAGGCCGTCAATGTGGCTGACCAAGTGGTGGAGTCATATCCGGATATAGCGGCTGATGCGCTTGTTATTGGCTGCGATTCTATGCTTCTGACAGCAGATGGGGAGCTGGTGGGGAAACCTCTTACTGTTGCTAACGCGGTTGCGCACTGGCAGCGGGTGCGGGGAAGCTCTGCACAACTTCTAACAGGCCATACGCTTATTCGTCTGCATGATGGTGCGCGTACCGACGCTTCTGCTGTCACCCGTACGGTTGTGCATTTTGGGTCTCCCACCGATGCGGAAATTCGCCGCTACGCCGAGTCTGGTGAGCCTCTCTATTGTGCGGGTGCGTTTACGCTTGAGGCTTTGGGTGGCTGGTTTATTGACGCTATTGAGGGGGATCCGTCGAATGTTATTGGGTTGAGTCTTCCGACGGTGCGTCGGTTGGCTGGTGAACTTGGTGTTACTGTGACGGACTTGTGGAATCGGGTGGAGCAGAGGGCGTAACACGAGTGCGTCTCCGTTTGGTACGGCTTGGTAAAGTTAGTTTTTCTATAGTGCCGCGGTAGAATATTAGTGTTTACAGGCTGTATTCCGTATAGCCAGTAGCTAGTGACCGGTAGCTAGTGAAATGAGAAGTAAGACCAGTAAAAGTAAGAGAGGGCGCGTATATGACTGCACAGCCAAATGTGGTTTTTAAGGTCGTCAAGGGTAACCCTACTGACGCTGATGTTGCGGCCATTGGTGAGGCTCTCCGTACCCTGGCATTCGCTGCATCAACTGACACTATGCCGGAGTCATCCTCTGCTTTAGATAACTGGGGTAGCGTTAAACGCCAGTTCACACCTATCGTGGCTTATTCTCCTACGGCGTATTCCAATAATTCATAGTCAGTAATTCGTCGTCACTACTTCATAGTCAGCGATTTGTAGTCAGTTTTAGTGAATTCGCTGAGTAGATTATTGGGTTCCCTGCGCGCAATATTCTTGTACGGATGGATTTCTCCCGCTTAAGGGTGAGACACTATGAGGTATGACTGATATATTTTCTGAAAATACAAAGGTCATCCTGGATGAATCCGAGATGCCCAAACATTGGTATAACCTCAATGCTGATTTCCCCGAGCCGTGCGCTCCCCACCTCAATCCGGCAACGAAAGAGCCCGTCACCGAGGCTGATCTGCAACCGCTCTTCTCAGCTGAACTCTGCCGTCAGGAGCTCACAAAAGACCGCTATGTGGAAATCCCGGAGCCGATTCGACGGCTCTACACCCAGTGGAGGCCAAGCCCCCTCTTCCGCGCTCGTCGCCTAGAGAAAGCACTGGGAACATCTGCCCGTATCTACTACAAGTACGAGGGTGCCAGTCCCGTCGGCTCGCACAAGACCAACACTGCTCTACCGCAGGCCTACTACAACAAGATTGAGGGCATTGAGCACCTCACCACAGAAACTGGCGCTGGCCAGTGGGGTGCTGCCCTCAGCTATGCCGGCGCCATGTTCGACATTGACGTGCAGGTATGGCAGGTACGCACCTCCTACGAGTCCAAGCCCTACCGCCGTATGCTGATGGACCTCTATGGTGGACGCTGCTACAGCTCCCCCACTATGGATACCAAAGCCGGCCGCGCAATGAACGAGAAATTCCCGGGGACCACAGGGTCTTTGGGAATGGCTATCTCCGAGGCAGTGGAAGTTGCCCTGGAGGATGAGAAAACTCACTACACTCTGGGTTCTGTTCTTAACCATGTGATGCTGCACCAGACCATCATTGGTGAAGAAACTCTCTTGCAGCTTAAGAAGTTTGGTGAGGACCAGGCTGACTACGTCTTTGGGTGCGCAGGTGGCGGTTCTAATCTGGCGGGTCTTTCCTTCCCCTTCATTCGGGAACTGATTGCCGGTAACTGCACCACCAAGATTGTGGCGGTGGAGCCCGCGTCATGCCCGTCCATGACGGAAGGTGAATTCCGCTACGACTATGGCGACGTTGCGCACACTACCCCACTGATGAAGATGTACACCATGGGTGCGGACTTTGTGCCGGATCCTATTCACGCTGGTGGCCTCCGCTACCACGGCATGGCCCCCATGGTGTCCCACGCCCACCACTTGGGGCTTTTGCAGTCCATAGCGCTGCCGCAGGAAACCACGTTCAAGGCTGGCCGACTGATGGCCCGTACAGAAGGTATTGTTCCGGCGCCGGAGTCCACGCACGCTTTGGCCGGCGCGCTTCTGGAGGCACGCAAGCACCAGGGAACTCCTGGCAGCGGTCCCTCTATTGTGATTGGTCTGTCTGGCCACGGGCTTTTGGATTTGCCGTCCTACGCCCAGGTTGGCATGCTTAAAGGCTTCTAGAAGCTGCTACGAGCATCTTTATTAAGAAAACACCTCTGCTAAGAGAACACCGTCATCTGCCCTTCTATTCTTTGTGTATAGATATGGGCGGGTGACGGTGTTCTCCGTTATTCGTCATTATTTGTTTGAAAAACTAGTATTATCAGTGGACTTGCTGCATTTCATAGGAGGAACACGTGCCCGCGCCGTATGATCCCAACCCTCGGTTCAAAGACTACGCACACCCGGAGCGTTTGGTCTCTACCGAATGGTTAGCGGAGCACCTCGATTATCCCGGTCTTCGCATTCTGGAATGCAATGAAGATCGCCTCCTCTACGATATTGGACATGTTCCCGGCGCTCTCCGTTTGGATTGGCGCAGTGATCTTTTCGACCCCCATATTCGTGACTTTGTCAACGGCCAACATTTCGCTAGTTTGATGCGGCGTCTTGGTATTCGCCAAAACGACACGATTATTCTCTACGGCGATAAATCCAATTGGTGGGCAGCTTACGCATTGTGGGTATTCACCCTCTTCGGCCATGCAGATGTGCGTCTTCTCGATGGTGGGCGCGACGCCTGGTTCCTAGAAGAACGCCCCAGTAGTTTCGCTGTGCGGGCATTCCCCGAGTCCGATTACCCCATTGTGGAACGCCACGACAGTAGCCTCCGCGTCTACCGCCAGGATGTTCTCGCATCATTGGGGAAAGCTCTTATTATTGATGCGCGCAGCCGCGATGAGTACATAGGAAATACGCTTTCTCCGCATCTTTCCCCCACTGTCTCCCGCTCTGGGCATATCCCCACAGCCTTTAATATCCCGTGGAATCGTGCAGTTGGCCCCGACTCCCGTTTTCTTCCCCACAAGGCTCTAGAAGATATCTATGACGGCGTCGTTTCTGCTGACGAAGAACGGGACGTTATTACCTATTGCACCATGGGTGAGCAATCAAGCCACACGTGGTTCGTTCTCACATACCTCTTGGGCTGCAACTGCGCCTATAACTATGAGGGATCATGGTCAGAATGGGGTACTGCGGTGCGAATGCCTATTGTGCAGGGCACAGCGCCGGGAACAGTATCTTTCCCACTATCGTTAAGTGCCCGAAACTAACGACATACAACTGTGTAAACCCCAGTTTGTGCCTAGTTCTTACACAATGAAACTCACAGAAAAGCGTAGACTTTGAGTGAGGTTTTACCCGGTATAAACAGTCTGTTGGAAACACACTACAGGAGAGAATATTGTCCGCTACCGCAACAGCCACAATAGAGAAAGTACTCGTTGCGAACCGCGGCGAAATCGCCGTCCGCGTTATCCGAGGTGCCCGCGATGCTGGTATCCCCAGTGTGGCCGTCTATGCAGATCCCGATGCTGATGCCCCTTTCGTCTCCCTCGCTGACGAGGCTATCGCTCTGCACGGATCCACCGGCGCTGAAACCTACCTCAATGTGGAGAAGCTCCTCAAGGCTGCAGCTGCCACAGGGGCTAACGCTATTCACCCCGGCTATGGCTTCCTCTCTGAAAATGCTGATTTTGCGCAGGCAGTTATTGACGCCGGCTACATCTGGATAGGCCCACCGCCAGAGGCTATCCGTGATCTGGGTGACAAGGTGACCGCCCGCCATATTGCAGAGCGCGCTAACGCCCCTATGGCAGCCGGCACTAAGAACCCCGTCAAAGACGCCAACGAGGTTGTTGCTTTCGCTAAAAAGTATGGCTGCCCCATTGCTATTAAGGCCGCTTTTGGTGGCGGTGGACGCGGTATGAAAGTTGCCCACACCATCGAGGAAATCCCGGAGCTCTTCGACTCCGCTACCCGCGAGGCAACTGCCGCTTTTGGACGCGGTGAATGCTTCGTGGAGCAATACCTCGACCATGCCCGCCACGTTGAAGCACAGGTTCTTGCCGACCAACACGGCAACGTGATTGTCGTTGGCACGCGTGACTGCACTCTACAGCGTCGTTTCCAGAAGCTTGTTGAAGAAGCCCCCGCACCTTTCCTCACCGCGGAGCAGGAAGAGAGAATCCGTTCCTCCGCCCGCGCTATTTGCCGCGAGTCAGGCTACTACGGGGCCGGCACTGTTGAATACATGGTGCAGGGTGACACTATTTCTTTCCTCGAGGTCAACACTCGTCTACAGGTGGAGCACCCCGTCACCGAAGAAACTACCAATCTTGATCTTGTGCTGCGCCAGTTCGCCATTGCGGAAGGTAAAGAACTCGACATTAAAGAGGATCCAACTCCGGTGGGTCACGCTTTTGAGTTCCGTATTAATGGTGAAGATCCAGGCCGCAACTTCCTCCCTGCCCCCGGCACTGTTATCCGCTATGAAGAGCCTACTGGCCCGGGCGTGCGCGTCGATTCTGGTGTCCGCGAAGGCGATATTGTGGGCGGCGAGTTCGACTCCATGCTGGCAAAGCTCATCATGTGGGGCGAGACTCGTGAGAATGCTCTTGCCCGTGCCCGGCGTGCCTTGTCTGAGTACCATATTGAGGGTTTAGCAACGACTCTCGATTTCCATCGTCATATTGTCTCCAACCCAGATTTTGTGGGAGATAGTAATGGCTTCAACGTTTTCACGAAGTGGATTGAAAACGAGTGGAAGAATCCCTTTGACGCTGCTGTTGAGGATCCGGATGCACCCCAGATGGAGCGTCTCCCCAATCGAATTGTTGTTGTTGAAGTTGACGGCAAGCGCATGGAAGTAAGCCTTCCCGCCGATTTTGTTGTGCGTGGTTCTCGTCCTGCTAAGGTTCGTAAACCGCGTCCCCGTACTTTCGCTTCCAACGCTGGTTCTTCTGCATCGGGCGACACTATTATCGCCCCTATGCAGGGCACTGTTGTTAAGGTGGCAGTGGAAGAAGGACAGGTCGTTAAAGAAGGCGATCTAGTTATTGTCCTTGAAGCTATGAAAATGGAGAATCCTGTTCTGGCTCATCAGTCGGGCACTATCACACAGCTTTCTGTGGAGCCGGGAACTCCGGTTACCCCCGGAACGGCCATGTGTAAGATTCTCCAGGATAATGGTGAATAAGTAGTTCTGCGCTTATTTCTTTCCGATGTGGCAACCTTTGCCCCTTGTAGAAACTCCTTTAACTGCCTAATAACACCGTTGTTACCTGCATAAATGCCACAAAAACAGCGGTCGAAATGCTCTTTTTAGGTTGCTTTCATACACCCGCGAAGGAGGCTACTTTCGGTATATTTGGAATAACTCTGATGCCGAAAAGGAGCATTACATGCCTAGCTCTCGCTATGTTATTGCCCTTGATCAAGACACTGTTTTCACACACTGCTCTGTCTTCGATCACGATGGAAATCTAATGGCCACCACCGAGCGTGACCACCGCCAGATTCTCCCCGCCCCCGGATACGTTGAACACGATCCTATGGAGATCTGGAAGAACGCCCGTCTCACCCTTGCGGAAGTTCTCGCCGTCATGGAAATTACTTCCAATGACGTTGCAGCACTCGGTATTACAAACCAGCGCGAGACTGCCGTACTCTGGGATAAAACTACCGGTCTGCCCATCTGTAATGCCATAGTGTGGCAGGATACCCGCTCCCATGATTGCCTTGACGAAGTCGTTGAAAAGGTTGGCGAGGACCGTATCCGCGAAATCACCGGTCTTCCCCCCACTATCTACTTCGCCGCCCCCCGTATTAAGTGGATGCTCGACAATGTTGAGGGCGCCCGCAAACTAGCCGATGAAGGAAAACTCCTCTTCGGTACCATGGACACGTGGCTCATCTGGAACCTCACCGGTGGCGCACAGGGATCCGTTGACGGCCCCGCCAAGCACGTCACCGACGTATCCAATGCTTCCCGCACCATGCTCATGAATATCAACACCTGCCAGTGGGATGACGAACTCCTCGCTGCATTCGATATTCCGAAGAGTATTCTCCCCCGTATTCGTTCCTCCTCCGAGGTTTACGGCCACGTACGCCGCCGCGGCCCGCTACCGGGAGTTGCTATCTCCGGTATTCTCGGAGACCAGCAGGCAGCTGCTTTCGGCCAGGCCTGCCTTGCCCCCGGCGAAGCAAAGATCTCCTACGGCACCGGCAACAGCCTCCTCCTCAACGTAGGCGCAGAGCCCGCCAAGCCTGCCGATGGACTTATCTCTACCGTCTTCTATCGTCTTGCCGATGAAGAACCCGTCTACGCACTAGAAGGCTCCATTGCCGTCACTGGTCTGGCAGTTCGCTGGCTGCGCGACAATATGGGCTTCTTTAACTCCTCTGACGATATTGAAGCTCTGGCTGCAGAAGTTGAGGATAACGGCGGTGTCTACTTCGTTCCTGCATTCTCCGGCATTATGGCCCCTCGTTGGCGTGAGGACGCCCGCGGCACCATCGTTGGCCTCACTCGTTTCGCTAACCGTAATCACATTGCTCGTGCCGCCCTGGAGGCAACCGCCTACCAGACTCGTGAGGTTGCCGAAGCCATGCGCAAGCAGGCTGATGTCCAGCTGAAGACCGTTAAGGTTGACGGTGGTATGACAGAGAATAAGCTGCTTATGCAGTTCCAGGCCGACATGCTTAATTGCCCTGTTGTCCGTGGTGAGCTCCGTGAGAATGCTTCACTGGGAACTGCCTACGCGGCTGGTCTAGCCGTTGACTTCTGGAGTTCTACCGATGAGATCCGCGCCAACTGGATCCCCAGTGATATGTGGACTCCTCACATGGATCAGAAGACCCGTGAAGAACTCTTCCACAACTGGAATAAGGCAGTGGAACGCTCCCTTAATTGGGCTTAATCATTGCTTTTCTATGCAACCAGCATAGAAGTAAAGGCTGTGTGCGGTTGAGGTTATCCCCCTTCAACCGCACACAGCCTTTATAGATATTGAAAACTTTATTAATAATGTTGTAACCCCTTCTGCAATCCCGTAAAAGGGGTAGCACAAGGGCCGTCACCGCGATATTCTCAAAATATGTCTCTCTATGCCGCCTACGGAACGAACATGGCACCCGCACTCATGCTGCGCCACGCTCCTCACTCGCCGCTAGCCGGCACCGCCTGGCTTGAAGGGTGGAGGCTAACATTTGCCGGAGAAGACGTCTCATGCTGGGAAGGCGCCCTTGCCACAGTTGTCGAAGACCCCACCAGCCGCGTCTTCGTTGCACTCTACGATGTTCCCACGCGCGACGAAAGACGCCTAGATAAGTGGGAAGCCTACGACCAAGATATTCACCGGAAAATAAAAACCCGTGTGACGGCTCGAATTACCACCCCACATGGCTTCAGCCTTTATGACGGACAAGATAGCGCCGTTCAAGAAAAATCTGAACTCGTCTGGTTTTATGTCATGGACGCCTATGAAGGCGGACTTCCCAGCGCCCAATACCTTGCAATGATCGCTGACGCTGCAGAGGAAGCGGGGGCACCTGCACAGTATGTACGTGAGCTACGCATGCGCAGTTGCCGGCCAGCGCAGCGTTAAACACGCGTAACTACTAGCCGACGTGAATATGGGGGCGCCGGTCACGATTAGGCTCGGCTCGCCGCAATACTTCGTGAGTAACGGACGCAACCTCACCCTGTCCCCAGAAGAGGAAGCGACCAAGCGACCGAGTGGGGCTAATATTGGCCCACTCGAAATATGCGTCCGGGACAACACCAGTAACATCTCGGATGTAGAGCAGAACTGCAGCGATAGCATTGGGCACACCTGGCGCATCTACCCACAGCACGCGGTGTTTACCGCGCATACGGCCATGAACTTCAAGGACTGTGTCGAAGTCTGACGCATCCTTCACATTCACTTCCAAGAAGACAATTGGTACGTCGTCCTCAATATTGGTAAGACGCCGCTGAATACGCTCCTTAATAACATATTCATCCTGTGCAAAAGTCTCTGGATCATGCGCCACGATGACAAGGCGGTCACGCCGTTTCGCGGCTTTCAGAACCTGCTGAGCATCCTTATCGAAAACAATGTCCTGTACACGTAGCTCATAGGCACGGTGAATACGGGATGCGAAAGAAACACCCAGAATAGCAGCAATAAAGACGGCCGCAATCTGGACACCTTCGGGGCGTTCCACGATATTCACAATGGTTGTGTAGACGAAGACACACGTCGTAATCGTGAACCCGACAAACTTACCCCACTCTTTGTTCTTCCACGCTGATAGGGCCACCGCATAGCCCGCAGAAGTGATAAGTACCAGAACACCGGTGGCATAAGCGGAACCCTGGTGGTCAACGTCAGCCTTGAAAAGAATGGTGACAAAAATGGCGACGAAGCCGAACACCATAGCCAGCGGACGAGTGTGTGCCGCCCACTCGGGTGCCATACCGAAACGAGGCAAGTAGCGCGGCACCAAGTTCAACATGCCGGCCATTGCAGACGCCCCAGCGAACCAGAGAATGAGAATGGTAGCAATGTCGTAGACCGTTCCCATACCGTTGCCCATATAGTGGTGGGCAATATAGGCCAATGCGCGCCCGTTAGCTTCTCCACCCTCCTGCAGCGCTTCTGCAGGGATAAGAGTAGTAGTAATGATGGACGACGCAATGAGGAACGTACACATCGTGAGAGCCGCTACCGTCATCATGCGACGGACACCCTTAATACGATTGTTAAGACGTTCCTGCTGGGTGCCCTCGCCACCTTTAATCTGCGGCATAACAGCGACGCCGGTTTCAAAACCAGACAGGCCAAGAGCCAGCTTCGGGAACACGATAAGGGAGATACCCAACATCACCCACGGATTACTGTGCTGGGCTAATAAAGCTGTGTGCCAATCGGTTACATAGTGGGGGTGCGTGATAAGAACATACAGACCATCACCCACCACGACAAGATTGAGAACCAGGAAGACGGATACCAGTATTACCGACAGGTTGATGGCTTCTCCGAACCCGCGGAGGAACACGCAGGTAAGAACAACCAGCATAAAAATGGTGATGGGGACATTCTGTCCTTCAAAACATGCCGGCGTATAGGGGTTCTCGATAACGTGCGCTGTTGCGTCAGCCGAGGACAGCGTCATGGTGATGAGGTAGTCCGTTGCGGCGAAGCCAAGAAGGACAAGAACGAGAATCTTGCCGCCCCACTTAGGGAGTAGCCACTCAAGCATGCCGATGGAACCAGCACCATAGGGGGATTCTTTCGCGACACGCCGGTAGATAGGCAAGGCACCAAAAACAGTGAGGAGTACCAATACGATAGTGGCGAACGGCGCCAAGGTACCCGCCGCCAAGGCAGCAATACCGGGCTGATAACCGAGAGTGGAGAAGTAGTCGAGACCCGATAGGCACATGACTTTGTACCACGGATGACGGTGTGCATCGTGGATAACACGACCGTGCGGACCTTGGAGCGTGGCGGGCTGCTGATCAGCATCAGAAAGCCACCAGTCCCGCATACGTTCTCCGAGTTTACGGCTATCGCGGCCGTCTTCTGGCGAAGATTGGTTCACGTGTGAAAAACCTACTCCTATTTTTGGTAATACAAAATCCCCCCTTATCTTCTTTTTTCACAACACCGTATAAATCCTCAAAAAAATACTAAAAATAGCACGTCAAAACATATTTTTAAGTACATTAAGAGTTTTTACAAGAAGATGACGGAAGAGTTAAAAATACTACCTAGCGAGAAGTGGCGTCATCATACCGAGGTCCATAGAGACGATCCCCAGCATCGCCTAATCCCGGCACAATATACGCATCCTCGTTCAAACCATCATCGAGAGCAGCCGTCACCAACCGTACCGGCAATCCAGACTCCTCCAACGCCTTAACACCCTGCGGAGCAGACACCATACAAACAGCCGTAATATCCCGTGCCCCACGGTCGACGATAAGTTTTAAGGTGTGCAACATAGAGCCGCCCGTCGCCAGCATTGGGTCAATAACGAAGACATTTTGCTGTGAAAGGTCATCGGGGAGGGCTTCCAGATAAGGAACAGGCTGGTGGGTTTCCTCGTCACGAGCCATACCCACAAAACCCACTTGTGCATCGGGAATCATTGATAGTGCCGCGTCTACCATTCCCAAACCAGCACGAATAACGGGAACAATCAGCGGCGGTTGAAGCAGACGATGCCCAGTGGTGGGCGTTAACGGTGTGGTAATGGAAATATCTTCTACCGGCAAGTCGCGGGCTGCTTCATACACCAGCATTTGTGCCAATTCTTGCAGGGCAGCGCGGAACTGGGCATTGGTGCTTCGCTCATCGCGCATAGTGGTAAGGCGAGCAAGGGCTAAGGGGTGATTAATGATCGTGACATCCATGCTTTTTATCTTGGCACATTTACCCCCTATTCATGATGTTGACAGAACGAAACACCGAACACGACGGAGTATGCCAAAACATGGCAGAGCATACTTTCTCAAAAATTTTTTTGGGGAAATTTTCTTGGGGGATGGAACCTTCAGTAACAGAAGCAACGTCATATTAGTTAACGTTCGCTCATAAGAAGGGGAAGCATGTCACTTACTCATGTCTCAGCAAATATCCCCGCAATTTCGGCATTTGGTAAAGCTCTCGGAGCCACCGGTGCTGAACTCGCGGCAGAAAAAGGCCTCTTAGAAGCCACATCTAGTGCCATTATCCTCCCCTCTTTGGGGGTTATTGCCACCGAATTCGCACTAGCCTATGAGGCTGCACACACGGTGCACAATGCAGGTTTTGCACAAGTTGTTGCCGATTTAGAGGACAGTGCCGCCCGCTCTGCAGCCACTAGCGCTGCCTACCTTGCCACTGAAAAAGCACATAGGGACACGATCGCTAAGGAAGGCTTGCTATGACAGATCCCCTCACTCTGGCCCTGCCCATGATACAAACACTGGCCACGATGGGAGCATCTGGGTCTTTGGAGCTCACCAGCGCGACCGGACTACATATTTCGGCTAGTGCTAGCTATACCCCCACGTCCTCTGGCGCCAGTGCGTCACAGCAAATTCAACAAGCACCTCATCTCAAGCTACCGCTTGGTTTACCAGCTGTACCATCATTAGACCTCACAGGCCTGCATGGATTGACCTCCGCCCTCCAACAAACAGGAAAGGCTTTTGGTGCAGTTACGCATGCGGTGGGAAGTGCCACTCGCCAAATAGCATCCGCATGGACGGGAACCGCTGCACAAGCTGCCCAGAAAACTGTTAAAACTATTGCACTGCACTCTGACGAACTAGAAGAAAAACATGCCGAGCTGGCCGCCGCCACCAGCGAAGCAGAAGCCATTGTCGCAAGAGCCAGCTGCGAAATAGCTGCCGTTATCGCTAAATTTCTCAAAGAAGCGAATGACACAATTGCCGCTACGGCAGAGACCATCATTGGCCCCATCATTGAAGTTACCGAAGAAGCTCTGATAGCATGCCAACAAGTAGCTGACATCTATATGCGGGCACTGAGTGAACTGCAAGGCCCTACCCAGAAAGCTCTCGCAACGGCCCATGACGCCTACCTGAAGAGCGATATTAAACTACCTCTTGCAGTGCCCTCACCACACTCCATGGCAGAAATTGCCGGCGCCACCCTTACACCCACACTGCCTACTATTAAAGGCAGAGCAAAGATTCATGGTCACACGAACATAGACGTGCAGCTCGGAGGAAACTCCTTCACTGAGCACGTCGCCTGGGGGCAAGATCCCGATGTACGTGCAGATGCCACAACAACACAGGCTCCACCGGCCCACACCTCATCCGTGGCGTATTCTGCTGGTGCCGCTACTACATACTCCGGACCCACTGGTATGCAGACGGGATCTCCCAGCTCTACCTATTCCGGAACTGGTGGAGGAGCTGGTGCAGTAACCAGTGCAGGAACTGGTGCGCCGGCAGCCACCTCAATTGGTGCACACTATGCATCAGGAGCACAGTATGCGTCAGGGTACACTGCTTCATCGGCACACACGTCTAATACTTCCGACGATACCAACGGTTACTGTGTTACGGCGGATGGAGAAGTACCTATCACTCTCCCCAATGGGCATACCGTGTACGCTCCCAATGCGACCGCTGCTACCGCCATAAAATCTGCTCTTACACAAGTAGGCGTGCCCTATGTGTGGGGCGGAACTACCCCCGGTGTTGGTTTAGATTGCAGCGGACTCACACAATGGGCCTATCAGCAAGCTGGTCTAGAGATAGGCCGCACTACCTGGGATCAGGATAATAATCCGCAGATTCCTGTAGAAGAAGCACTTCCTGGGGATCTCCTTATATGGGATGGGCATGTTGCCATGTTCCTTGGCGACGGTCTCATGATTGAAGCTGGCGATCCCGTCGCAGTTACCCCCGTTCGCACCGAGAACGCCGGCATGGCGTTTGAAGGTGTCTTCCGACCCTGGCTAAAGAAGAAATAGTACGAGGCAACAATGAAGGAAAATACTTACTGCACCGCTGATCGAACTATCACTATTACATGCACGACCGATGGGGAACTCCGCGATATCGAATTACGCGGGAACCTCTCCCCCACCCGTCTGTCGCATGAACTATGCCGACTGCATGCTAAGGCCATGCCGGCGCGGCAAAAGACCTACAACAGTAGAAGAATCGATATTACGATGGCGCAGCTGAGCGAGCCACCTATTCCGGCACTAACACAACTGTATGATGCCCTCCGGGAAAGCATGGCAACGTTAAAAGAAGCTAGTAATAATCTCCAATCGCATGCCAGTGAAGGAGAAAACGACGCTGTGCGCGTCACCATTTCTGGATACGGCTGCCTTACCTCTGTTACGTGTAAAGAAGATGCCAAAACTCTATCGGCACAAGCCCTTGCAGAATCTATTATGGATGCTTACCAGCGCGCAAAAACAATGACTCTCTCCTATTCCCAGCAATGGGATAAGGAACTCACTGAGTCTCTTGAAAAGATTAACCCCATTCGGGTAACGCAGTCGTAAAAGTTCTTCTTAAGATATGGCAGTCACTCTGTAACTCCCGTAGGCTGAGGGTATGTCTGTAGCTGATATTGTTCCTGTAGCACTGGGTCTTCCCTCTGGAGACTTCATTACTCTCTGGGCACCAGCCTGGCGGGAAGATGGAGAAGATTGGGAAGCCATGCTTGGCCTCGACGAAGACCTCTATGGTTTCGCCACTCCCGCCCAACTTGCCGCCTTCCTCCGTTCCGGTGCAGCGAATGATCTCCAAGATCACCCATCGTGGGAACACACTGCACACCTTCCCGTTCTTGAACTTGATCCCGATGAGGAACACTCCTATGACCTCGTAGGAGTCCCAGAATTACTATCCGAGAACCCCACTGAGGAATCTGTTCTAGAACTCGACGACTGCTTCACTATGGCGCGCACCATCGGAAGCATCTGCGATATTCCCGAAATTGAAAAATTCTTCCGCAAGCACGGAGATCTGGGAGCCACATCTGGCGGTATTGATAATTTCTATGGCCGTGAAGGCTCACGCGAATGGACTCGCATTGGCAAAATTATCAGCAAACATTGGGATGATGTTCTCAACCTCATTGATGAGCTTGTGACCACTCCCGCAGTTGACGCTAGTCTTGTTGCAGCTGCAGAAGCAGAATTAGAGGAGGCTCGCGCCCTCGCCGCAGAACGAGAAGACGCAGACACGGCCGCCGGACTACTCGGAGACGACGACTGGGAGCCCGATGACGATGAAGACCCCTTCTGGGCAAGTATCGGCATCGACCCCGTTAAAATCATTCTTCCTACCGGCACCCGCTTCACTCTCCGCTGCTACATCAATGACAAGCCCCTCTTCCTCGGTAACGATGACCACATCTTCGGCTTCACAAGCCAACGAGGCATGCTGCGTTTCCTCTCCGAGGAACCTGACCACAGCATGTATAAACTCCCCGGATGGGACCAGGTAGTTTTCCAAGCAGGCAGTGGCGAACTGAATGTTCGCCCCACCGACGACAATATTTACTCTTTCGTCCGCCTACCTAAGCAGATAAAAAACGGCCCCATCGACGTTGACAAGAACCAACTCGATCTAGCGGTAGAACTACTCCTCGATGCCGAAGAGTACCTCGACACTAACGTTGTTGATCCTGCTCTAGATAGCTCCACCCGTCTGGGATCGTATGTAGAGTCCATCCTCGATGACGATACTGACACAGACACCCCCTCCGAGCCCTACGATGATGTTGTCGAAGAATGGGACAAACTTGTCGACTGGCTCAACGGCATTGTAGAAAAGCACTAAATCTTCACTGCTATAGGGATGTCCTGCAAAACTAGAATCTCTGTAGGAAAACACCTGCAGGACAAAAACTCTACAAAATAAAGATGTTTTGCAGCACAGTCCATAAAAAGTGTTAAAGGTGGTGGCCACTCCATTAACGGAGTGGCCACCACCTTTTCGTTCAGTCTCTACGCTGCATAGTATCTACACTACGAGTAGCTACACTATGCAGTTTTCACTGTGCAGTGCTTATCGCAGTGGACGCAGGAAACCAATCTGCTCGTACACTCTATCCAGTACCGGAGCAGAGCATTCGCGAGCACGTTCCGCACCACGCTGCAGGATTCGCTCCAGTTCTGCACGGTCAGACAGAATCTCGTCAACACGAGTACGCAAAGGAGTAACAAAATCCTCCAGCGCTTCCGCCGTATCCTTCTTCAGGTCACCGTAGCCATGTCCCTCATATTGGGACACTAGCGTATCAATATCGGTGCTGGTGAGGGCGCTCAGAATGGTGAGGAGGTTGGAAACGCCTGGCTTCTTCTCACGATCAAAAGCGATAACGCCATCATTGTCAGTAACGGCGGAACGAATTCTCTTCGCCGATACTTTCGGATCATCAAGTAGGTTAACAATGCCCTTGGGATTCTTCCCCGACTTCGACATCTTGGAGGTGGGATCCTGCAGGTCATAAATCTTCGCGGCACCCTTGATAATAAATGCTTCCGGAAGGGTGAAAGTGCGACCGTACCTATTGTTGAATCGTTCAGCGAGATTACGCGTCAATTCAACATGCTGCCGCTGATCTTCACCCACGGGGATAAGCTGTGGGCTGTAGAGAAGAATATCGGCAGCCATCAGAATGGGATAGTCGAATAGACCCACCGTGGTCTTGTCCCGACCATGCTTTTGAGATTTGTCTTTGAACTGCGTCATACGGCTAGCTTCACCGAAACCAGTCATGCAGTTAAATACCCAGGTCAGTTCAGCGTGCTCAGGAACCTGGGACTGGACGAACAGTACTGACTTTTCCGGATCCACACCCAGTGCGATAAGCTGCGCAGCCGCACCCCACGTACGTTCCCGCAGTACTTTAGGATCCTGCTCGACGGTGATGGCATGCATATCGGGGATGAAATAGAATGCATCGTAATCATCCTGTAGATCCACCATCTGTTTTGCAGCACCCAGATAATTACCTAAGTGGAAGGAATCTGCAGTGGGCTGTAATCCAGAGAGAATACGTTGACGACTCTCTGGTTTCTTGTCGTTGTCGGTCATACTTATTCAGCTATCTATCTATGGTCGAAATGTGAAAGAAAGAATGCGATTTTCAGGTTACTCGCGTTAGAGCATGAGATGTAATAGTGCTCCCCTGGACCATGCGCACTACCCCTCAGAGGACGATATCCCTAGGTGGTGCTACTTGTAGGTGACAGTGACAGGTGCATGATCAGACCAGCGGAGGGCGTAGGCGTCGGCCCGCTCCACGCGCGCTTCCTGCAAATGGTCGACCAGTCCGGGGGTGATGGCCTGGTAGTCGATGCGCCACCCGGCATCATTGTCGAAGGCCTTACCGCGGTAGCTCCACCAGGAGTACGGTCCACACCCCTCGGGCTGTAGATAGCGTTGCGCATCGGTCCAGCCGGTGGGGTTACCAGCTGTATCAACGCCCACTCCGTTGGGTCCGAAAAGGCTGGTCATCCATTCACGTTCTACGGGGAGAAAACCCGATTTAGTGGTGTTGGCTTTAAAGTTTTTCAGGTCTTCTTCGCGGTGGGCGATGTTCCAGTCGCCACAGACTACTGTCTGCGGTGCTGTTCCTGCCGAGACATGAGTTGTGCGCTGGTTGAGGAAGGTAGCGAACCCATCCATGAAGCGATACTTCTCATCCTGCCGCGGGGTGTCGACTTCACCGGAGGGAAGGTAGAGGGATGCAACGGTGAGGAGATCCCCGTCGACGGCACCAGCAAGGCGCCCCCCAATGGGGAAGTCCGCTTCAATGTAGCGCCCGGCGTCAGCGAATTCTTCCACATTGATGCCCGTCCGTACTGCAATAGGCTCTTGCCTGCTGAGAATACCGACCCCTGCGCGTCCCTTGGCGGCGGCTTCCTGCATGGAGAAATACCAGCTGCCACCATTGTCGACAAGTGCTGGCGCTAGTGCGGTCAAGGCTTGTTCCGGGGTGGCACGCACTTCCTGGATACACACCACATCGGAGGACGTGGTGTTGAGCCAGGCCAAGAAGCCTTTATTCTCTTCAGAGCGGACGCGGGTGGCGGCGCGAATGCCGTTGACGTTAACGGAGGTGACGGTAAAACTCACTCATTACTACTTTCTCTAGTGTTCATAATCTCTAGTGCTCACCCACCGACTGTTCTTGCTCCGCGGGTTGGTCTTTGCCCGATTTAACGAAGTACACGGCAACAAGCAGGAAAACGAGCCCCACTGCCCCAACGGCAGCACCAAGAACTGCCGGAATGATGTACATATAGTCTCCACCGAGATGGTGCTGCACAGCTTGAGCGGAGACAAACGACCCAATGATATTGGCGAGGCACAGGGAAACATGATTCATCGATGAGGCCAAATTCTGGGCGTCACCAGCATGTTTAATAAGACGCACCTGCATGGAAGCAGAGAATGCTCCTGCCCCAAAAACACCCACCAGGAATACTTCAATAAAAAGTGTGACGGGCGTTTTCACCATCAGCGGGGAGAATGCCAGAATCGCAACAAAACACCCCATGACAATGGGAAAAGCCCCCTCAGGGAGCCGATCGGAAAGATGACCTGCGAGGAATGTTCCCACCAAACCCCCTATACCAATGAGCATCATAATGATGGGCATAACAGAGGGACTCATTTTGGTGATGGTCTCAACGGTACGGGTGACGTAGGTGAGGAAACCATAGAAGCCGCCGAACCCGAAAAGCCCAGCGAAAAGAGTAAGAAGCACTTGCCTATTCTTAAAAAGACCCAGTTCCTGCCGGGGGTTGGAGGGTGCTATATCGTCCATGGGGGGCAGCCATATAAACATGGCGGCACATGCTAATGCTCCACAGAGAGCGATAATTCCGAAGGCGTAACGGTAGTTGAGGGACTGCCCCACCCACGTTATCAGCGGCACCATCACCAGGTTGGCAATGGGGACACCCAGGAGAGCATTCGCCACTGTTCGGGCAGTTTTCCCAGGTGGGGCAAGATAGGCACCCACCAAGGCGGTAAGACCATAAATAGCGCCGTGGGGGATACCGGCAATGAATCGCCCTGCTAGCAGCACCCCAAAATTTGGGGCACACAGAGTAAGCACATTGCCCACCACCTGCGTGGAGATAGCCACCATCAACAATTTTTTCCGATTGAGATGGACGAGGACAACCGTGAAGATAGGTGCCCCCACAATAACCCCCACCATGTAGAGGGTAATGGCGTAGCCCAGGGTGGACTCTGTGGTCATTCCTACATGGCGCCCCACATCGGGCAGCAGGCTAATAATGGACGACTCAGTGCAGGCAGTGCCAATACCGCCCAGGATAAGGGCAATAATGGCCCACCGTATGGAGTGTGTGTCACGCACTACTTAGACCGCCATTTTCTTGCCAAGATTAGTGATAAGTGCTTCCATGAACTGCTCCGTGGTGAGCCATTCCTGGTCGTCACCAACAAGACGGGCGAGGTCCTTCGTCATTTGGCCACCCTCAACAGTGTCCACAATGACCTTCTCCAGTGTGTCCGCAAAACCGATAAGGTCTTTATTCCCATCCAGTTTGCCGCGGTGGGCAAGACCCCGCGTCCAGGCATAAATGCTGGCAATGGGGTTAGTGGAGGTGGGTTTACCGGCCTGGTATTGGCGGTAGTGGCGGGTGACGGTGCCGTGGGCGGCTTCTGATTCACAGATCTTTCCGTCGGGGGTGAGGAGGACGGAGGTCATGAGGCCGAGGGAGCCAAAACCTTGCGCCACAGTATCGGATTGGACGTCGCCATCATAGTTTTTGCAGGCCCAAACATAGCCGCCTTCCCACTTGAGAGAAGAAGCAACCATATCGTCGATGAGGCGATGCTCATAGTGCAGGCCAGCGGCTTCAAAATCGGCCTTGAATTCCTCGTCGTAGATGCGCTGGAAAATATCTTTGAACTGGCCATCATAGGCTTTGAGGATGGTGTTCTTGGTGGAGAGATACACCGGATAGTGCATGCTGAGGCCATAGTTAAAGGAGGCCCGGGCGAAATCCTCAATGGACTTAGTGAAGTTATACATGCCCATAACGACACCGCCGTCTTCGGGAAGACGCACTACTTCATGCTGGATGGGTTCGGAGCCATCATCGGGGGTGAAGGTGAGGGTGACGGTGCCAGCACCGGGGACTTTGAAGTCGGTGGCGCGGTATTGGTCGCCAAAGGCGTGACGGCCGATGACGATGGGTTTTTTCCAGCCGGGGACAAGGCGCGGCACATTGGACATGATGATGGGAGCGCGGAAGATAGTACCGCCGAGGATATTGCGAATGGTGCCGTTGGGGGATTTCCACATTTTCTTGAGGCCGAATTCTTTCACTCGGGCCTCATCGGGGGTGATGGTGGCACATTTAACGCCTACGCCGTGCTTCTTAATGGCGTTGGCTGCATCAATGGTGATCTGGTCGTCAGTGGCGTCGCGATTTTCGATGCCGAGGTCGTAGTACTCGAGATTGATGTCAAGGTAGGGAAGGATCAGATTATCGCGAATGTCTTGCCAAATGACGTGAGTCATTTCGTCGCCGTCAAGTTCAACAACAGTGCCATCGACGTGGATCTTCGACATTGATACTCCTTTGTGATGCAGTGCGGTGCAGTGTAGTGCAGTGTAGTACTGCGGCAGTGCGCTATACGAAAGCTACCTAATGGGTTGTTCTCTTTATATAGTACTGTGGCTTTCCACAGTACTTGTAACACAAGTCACATTAAATGGTGACGGTATGCCATAGCGCGGCAGCAGATCCTCGCAATGGGGAACCTAACGACCATATACATCTTGTGTCCACATAGCTGTCAACCTCAACGGGCTCTGGAGTTTCCATAGCCATGAGTTCCTCACGGCCGTCATTGCGGAGGGCATCTGCCAGTCCGAAAAGTGCCCCCAACGCCATAAGGCCTATCACTAATGACATGGATAGGGCGAAAGCGTGTGTGTATCCGGCAAGCGAATCGTTGTAGCACGTTGAGAAGAACACCAGAGTTACCCCCGCGATACCGATGGAGGAACCGATACGCTGCATGGTCTGTAAGACACCTCCGGCTGCACCGCCTTGTTCTACCGGGACCTCTGTTAGTGCAAAAGTCTGGTTGGGGCTGATGGTGATACCAGAGCCGAAACCAGCGATAGCACCACCGATAAGGATTCCCAACCACACAAACTTTTCAGGCAGTAGAACAGCCGAACCGATCATGAGAGCAAGCCCCACCATAGTGGAGATGAGCCCAATGAAAACCAGCCAACGGCCACAACGAGCCATCCATGTGGCAGAGCGCTGCGACCCATAAGCACCCATGAGGGCGAGAGGAACCTGGAGTAGGCCAGCGATCCAGGCCGCCATTCCAATTCCCTCCTGTAGGTACAGTGTGAGCACTACAAAAAGGCCAGTCCATCCCGCGAAAAAGCCTGTAGAAACTGCTGACCCTAGGGTGAAACCCTGGTTTTTCATGAGAGAACGAGGCATGACAACCTCGTGGTTATTGCTCTCTCGCCAGAGTTCCCAACTGGTGAAGAGAGCGCCGAAGAGAAGACCTACACCAATGAAATACCAGGGGGCATGTGCCACACCATAGGACGGGTCAGTTGCCAGAATGAAGGGCAGCATGAGGGCCAGTACACCCAGAGCCATCAGCACTAAACCGACAGAATCGAGATTGAGTTTAGAACCCTTTTCACGTTTCTGGCCTGCTGGTAAAAGTTTGGGCCCCATTACCAGAATAAAAATGGAGAAGGGGATATTGACAAGGAAGACGGAACGCCAACCCCAGTCCGGGCCGAGGCCGCTGACCAAAGCACCACCAAGAGCTGGACCAATAGCTGAGGAAATACTGACGACCATACCGAAGATACCGAAGGCGTGGGCGCGTTCTCTCCCCTGGAAAAGTTCTTGAATAAAGCCAATAACCTGCGGTGTTGTTACGGAGGCTCCAATGCCTTGTAACACGCGCATAACAACGAGAACTCCAGCGCTGGTCGAAAAACCGCAGGCCAGAGAGGTAAGCATGAATAGAAGTGAACCGAAAAGGAAAACAGGGCGTCGTCCGAGGACATCGCCGAAACGACCCGAAGGAACAAGAAGTAGACCAAACGCAACAGCATAACCAGCCACAATCCATTGGAATTGTGTCGGTGTTGCGTGCAGGGATTTTTCTATCGAAGGAAGCGCCACATTGACAATCGAGACGCTTAAAAGCCCTACGAAGCCTGCGGCCATAACAACGGAGAAGGCCTTCCAGGCCTCATTTCGCTGCTGTGGTTGTATCCGTTTTTTTGACATATATCCTTTCTATCGTATATAGGCGATTTAATTAAAATCATTCTGTGTTAAATACGTATTGAACTGCAAAAACACAGTAGTATACCCATATATTCATTAATAGAAAGACAACAGCAGAGAGCATTAAAGGCTTTTTCGCAACTTTTTACTGCAACAAATTAGTATGAGATGCGACACATCTACGATGGCGTCCTGCCCGTCACATTCCGTAACGACACAGCAGAACCTATAGACAGGCAGAACCTATAGAGACAGACTGTGTAAGCAATACGAACGCAAATTTGCTGTTACCACCACGTAGGATAAGACCCAGAGATAAACCTAGAGTCTTACTCCTACACTCACTAGCGCACTGAAAGCAGAGCACAAAGGAGGCGCAACGCCTGTGGAGTACAAATACGACAACACGGACTATGCTGACTGGGATTTTGACACCCGCGCAGTCCACGCCGGCCAAAAACTCGACTCAGATTACGGTGCGCGAGCCATGCCTCTCCACCTCACCACCGCCTTCGCCTTCGAAGACTGCCAAGACGGGGCAGACCGCTTCGCCCTCACCAAAGGCGGCCACATCTACACCCGCCTCAACAACCCCACCACCGACATGGTTGAGGAACGCATCGCCTCCCTGGAAAACGGCGTCGGTGCCCTCCTCTTCGGATCCGGCATGGCTGCTATCCTGGCCACCGTCGAATCCATTGCCTCTGCCGGGGACCATATTGTGTCCAGCCCCCGCCTCTACGGCGGCACCGAGACACTCTTCCGCCATACCCTCCCCAAGATGGGGCTGCAGGTTACCTTCGTGGAGGATCCGGACGATCCACAATCCTGGCAGGACGCCGTCCAACCCAACACCAAACTCTTCTACGGGGAAACCATCTCCAACCCCGCCAATGACGTGTTCGACATTCCTGCCATCGCCGACGTTGCCCACCGCAACCTCGTCCCACTAGTTGTCGACAACACCATGGCCACCCCCTACCTCACTCGCCCGCTTGACCTCGGCGCCGACCTAGTCGTGGAGTCCGCCACCAAGTTCATGGCCGGGCACGGTACCGTCATGGCGGGTGCCCTCATCGACGGCGGAAAATTCGACTGGACCGTCAAACGCAACGGAGAGCTCGTCTTCCCCGGCCTTGCCGCCCCCGACCCCGCCTACCATGGTTTTGTCTACACTGATGCAGGCCCCGGCGCACTCATTCTGAAAGCCCGCGTCAGCTTCATGCGGGACACCGGCTCCGGCATTTCCCCCTTCAACGCATGGGCCACCCAACTTGGTTTGGAAACCCTCTCGCTACGGATGGAACGCCACGTATCCAACGCGCAGAAAGTAGCGGAATGGCTGGAGCAGCAGGAACTTGTTGACACCGTCAACTATGCGGGACTGCCGTCCTCCCCCTGGTATGAGGTGCACAAGCGTGTCTGCCCGAAGGGTGCCAGCTCTGTACTGGCCTTCGATATTAAAGGATCGACGAAGGAAGCCTGGACATTCATCGATGCGCTGAAACTCCACACCAACCTGGCGAACTTGGGTGATGTGCGTTCCCTCGTCACCCACCCGGGTTCCACCACCCACTCGCAGCTGACCACCGAGGCGAAGAAGCACGCCGGTATTACCGACGCCACCATTCGCCTTTCCGTCGGCTTGGAATCCGTCGACGATATTATCGCCGACCTTCAGCGCGGATTCGACGCCGTCGCAGCGCTGTAATAGCGTGCTGCACTAATTACAGCTAACAACTAGCTACACTGGAATAGCTAGCAGGACACCCCGAAAGGAGGACAGGTGAACGCCGCCACCCCACACCCGCTGCTGCCGCCCGCAGACGGCACTCTTGGTTATGTGCGCATTGGGGACGTTCTCCTGGACTCCGGTGTCCTCCTCCCCCAGGTCGCTATTGCCCTGCAATGCTGGGGCACCCTCAACGCGGACGCCAGTAACATCATCCTCATTGAGCATGCCCTCACCGGCGACTCGCATGTGGTGGGACCCCAGGACGCACTCCACCCCACCGCCGGCTGGTGGCCCGGAATGGTCGGCCCCGACTGCCCCATCGACACCAACCGCTGGTTCGTCATTTGTACCAATACGCTGGGTGGCTGCCGTGGCACTACCGGCCCCTCCTCACTCCACCCGGACGGGCATTATTGGGGTGCCCGCTTCCCCGCCATTTCCATTCGCGACATGGTGCGTGCGGAGGCACAATTGGCGAATATTCTTGGGATTCGTCGTTTCGCCGCCGTCATTGGTGGCTCCATGGGTGGTGCCCGCACCCTGGAATGGATGATGATGTATCCGCAGCGGGTAGCGTCCGCCGGCGTTCTCGCTGTGGGGCCCTGCGCCTCCGCCGACCAAATTGGGTGGCAAACCACGCAGATTCTGGCCATCACCTCCGACCCGGCCTGGCAGCAGGGCGGCTACCACGGCACCGGCCGCGAACCCACCATGGGGTTGGGCATTGCCCGGCGCATCGCCCACCTCTCCTATCGTTCGGAGCAGGAGTTGGAGCGGCGTTTCGCAAATCGCCCCGCCCCCGGTGAAGATCCCATCGGGGAAGACCTGAGTATGCAGGGCCGCTACGCGGTACAAAGCTACCTGGACCACCAGGCGTCAAAACTCATTTCCCGCTTCGACGCCTGCTGCTATGTTCTACTAACAGACGCCCTGAACCGTCACGATATTGGGCGTGGGCGCGGCGGTATCCACCACGTATTAGAAACCTGCGAAGTACCAGCGGTTATTTGTGCAGTGGATACTGACCGCCTCTATCCCCTGCGCCAGATTGAAGAGCTTGCCGACCACCTTCCCTACTGTTCCGGGGTAGAAATCATTACCTCTGAAAAGGGACATGATGGGTTCCTGGCGGAGGCTGACCAGACCGCCGAGATTCTGCAGAAAACGCTTGCGCTTGCACAAGCTGACGAACAGGTACACGTGTAACAGCTGCTTCCGTGGCGCATTGCTACAGTATGCTGCCGCCGAGGGTAACTATGCTGAAACTATGCTAGACCGGTACCGTCACCACTAGGAAAAGCAGGGCGGTTCCCATTACTAGCAGGAAGATGACGTCAAACCGCTGCGAGCGTACCTCCAGCATTTCCACATAGTCTGCCGGTAGGAATGACCGCAGTGCAGCTGTCAGAAGAGCAGTACATGCCAGGATGGTCACTCCCCGCCGCCAATGCCCTGCCAGCACAAATACGGCCGAAACGATAAGTAGCAGCACGACAATGAGGAACGCTACCTGGCGGCGCCACCATTCTTTATCGTGCTTGAAGATGCCGATGAACCAGTCCCGGAACGGCGCCCAGCCGCGGGCTGCCACCCCATAGCGTTCTAGATCAACATCGGCAATCACATCATCGGGGGCTTCAACGCGACCCGTCGGTGCTGGCTCCGGCGGGAAGGCCGGGTTCACAAGCTGTGGTTTATCGTCCAGAAAGTGCTTCTCGCGCGGCTTCTTAACCTGCCGTTTTTTGCCCCGCCGCGGTTTCCGCAGGGACGTCACTCCGCAGCCATCCGTTCACAGCGTTCCACCACGTTACTAACAAGGAACGCACGAGTAAGCGGACCCACCCCACCAGGGTTGGGGGACACATAGCCGGCCTTCTCCCACACATCTGGGTGAAGATCGCCCGTCAGTTTGCCGTCCACGCGGGAAACACCCACATCCAGGAGGGCGGCGCCTTCTTTAATCATGTCGGCAGTAATCATGTGTGGTTGGCCAGCTGCGGCGATCACAATATCTGCAGCGCGTGTTTCCGCGGCAAGATCCTTCGTCCCGGTATGGCAGAGAGTAACAGTGGCGTTCTCCGTGCGGCGGGTGAGCATAAGCCCAATGGGACGCCCCACCGTAATACCGCGGCCCACCACACACACTTTGGCGCCGTTAAGTTCCACGCCGTAGCGGCGCAGCAGACCAATGCACCCGTTGGGGGTACAGGGCAGGGGTGCCGGCTCCATCAGAACAAGTTTCCCCAGGTTTACGGGGTGCAGGCCGTCCGCATCCTTAGCAGGGTCGATGAGTTCCAGAATGCGGTTCTCGTCGAGGTGTTTGGGCAGTGGTAACTGCACAATATAGCCGGTGCAGGCCGGGTCCTCATTGAGTTCCCGGATGACGGCTTCAAGCTCTTCCTGAGTGGTATCAGCTGGTAGATCCTTGCGGATGGAGTGAACACCGACCTTCTCACAATCCTGGTGCTTCATGCGCACATAGGAGTGAGAGGCGGGGTCGTCACCCACCAGTACAGTAGCCAAACCGGGGACAATACCCTTCTCCCGCAGCGCCGCTACGCGCTTGGTAAGGTCGGCAAAGATTTCGTCACGGTATTTGATTCCATCAAGTTTTACTGCAGTCACGCTTCTCAGTATTCCATGTTCGGCCACAAAGCGGATACCCAAAAGCTATCGCAGCGGAGGCGATCTGCTTGTCATACATGGAAGGTGCAAGAATGGAACCATGTCTGGTGCCAATATCCGTATTCTTTTCGCCCGCCCCTGTATTCCCCCCAACACGGGTAACGCTATTCGTACTTCCGCAGTAACCGGCTGCGAGCTGCATCTTGCGGGGCCACTCGGTTTTGATCTCTCCGATAAGCACCTGCAGCGAGCGGGCCTGGACTACCACGACATGGCGCATGTTTTTCTCCACCATGATCTTGACGTCGCCCTCGACGCGCTCACCGGCGGCCCCGACTCCCCCGCCGCCCAGGCAATGCCGGCGGCTGCCAGCCGCGAACCCGGGCGCGTCTTCGCATTCTCCGCCCGCGGCACCCACCACTATGGGGACATAAATTACCGCCCCGGCGATGTTCTTCTCTTCGGCCCGGAACCCACCGGGCTTACCGATGCGGAACTAGTGGACCCGCGCGTTACCGAAGTGGTGCGGATACCGATGCTGCCGGGACGGCGCTCTATGAACTTGTCGAACACTGCCGCCATCGCCGTTTTTGAAGCATGGCGACAGATGGGGTTTGTGGACGGCATCTAGCATCCAACTGCTGCAGGCCGCAGGCTAGTTTTTGAATCCGTGTACCGGTGCCGGGATACGCCCACCGCGGTTAATAAGAGCATCCGAGGAATACGGCGATATCTCCATAATGGGGGCCTGCCCCAGCAACCCGCCGAACTCTACGGTTTCCCCTACTTTCATGCCGGGGACAGGGATCACGCGGACGGCAGTAGTCTTGGAATTCATAATGCCGATAGCGGCCTCGTCGGCAATCATGCCGGCAATACTCGATGCCGGTGCATCCCCTGGTACCGCCACCATATCGAGGCCAACAGAGCAGATAGCCGTCATCGCCTCCAACTTCGCCAGGTTGATAGCACCCAGCTCGGCAGCCTCAATCATGCCCCTATCTTCCGACACCGGAATGAAGGAACCAGACAAGCCGCCCACATGGCTGCAGGCCATCATGCCGCCCTTCTTCACAGCATCATTGAGGAGGGCAAGAGCTGCAGTTGTGCCATGCGCACCAACCCGCTCCAGGCCAAGCTCTTCCAGAATGCGGGCAACAGAGTCCCCCACCGCAGCCGTCGGGGCAAGGGAAAGATCCACAATTCCGAAGGGAACGTCTAGCCGCTCGGAGGCGATACGTCCCACCAGCTGCCCCACCCGAGTGATCTTGAACGCCGCCTTTTTAATAACCTCTGCGGCGGCACCGAAACTAGCATCCGGATAGTTTTCCAGGGCGCGTTTAATAACACCCGGGCCGGATACGCCCACCGACACCACACAGTCGGGTTCTGCCACACCATGGAAAGCACCCGCCATGAAGGGGTTATCTCCAACAGCGTTTGCAAAAATGACGAGTTTTGCCGCACCCAGGCCCTGCTGGTCGGCCGTCAACTCCGCGGATTGTTTCACAACGTGGCCCATGTGCCCCACCGCCGACATATTAATACCAGCACGCGTAGACCCAATGTTGACCGACGAACACACCAACTCAGTCTCGGCCAGAGCCTCCGGAATGGACGACATAAGAATATGGTCACCGGTCGTGGAACCCTTCTCCACCAGCGCAGAAAAGCCACCAATAAAATTCACGCCCAGAGTATGCGCAGCCCTATCCAACGTGCGGGCAAACTCTACATAATTATCCTCACCACTTGCCGCCGCAATAAGAGAAATAGGGGTGACGGAAATACGCTTATGGATAATCGGAATACCGAGTTCCCGCTCAATCTGCTCACACACGTCTACTAGCCGCGCCGCCCGCGTCGTCACAGTATCGTAGATTTTCTGGCGGCACCGGTCACCATCACTATCGATACACCCCAGCAGGGAAATACCCATAGTGACAGTGCGGATATCGAGGTTTTGTTCCTCGATCATGCGGATAGTTTCGAGAATGTTCTCAGTAGTGTCCATACTCATCGGATACCCGCCCCTTACAGCCGATGCATGGCATCAAAAATAGCTTCCGACTGGATACGAATATCCAGCTTCTGCTCCCCACCCACCTCAGTGAGTCGCTCCTGCACAGTGCCAATGGGGCGCACAGCATCATCAAACTCGCACTGCATAATCATGGTGAAATAATCCCCCATGAGCGTCTGCGACATATTAAGAATGTTTGTATCCAGTTCAGCTAATGCTTGTGCCACGGCAGCAACAATGCCCGTGTGGTCAATTCCGGTAACAGTAACGATGGCTTTCATGGTCACTATCCTATCTGCCAGCAAGTAGCGGAGCGAGCACCACAAAAGGCGTCACGCAAAGCTATCGCGAACCCCTACATGAACGCCAGGGCATTTATTGCGCTGGTTCGTTATTCACACCAGCCCATTATTTGCGCCAGCCCAGTATTCCACGGTGAAATGGAGGAATGTTACGCATTGGTTCTTTGGAGCTCGCCTCCCCCGTTGTCCTCGCCCCGATGGCGGGAGTAACTAATGCTGCCTTCCGCGTCCTCTGCCGCGAGCAGGAACTCGCCCGCGTCGGCGCTGTTTCCGGCCTCTACGTATGCGAGATGGTGACGGCCCGCGCGCTAGCAGAACACCACCCCGCCACCCTGGATTTGATGCGGTTCGCCCCCTCGGAATCCCCCCGCTCCGTGCAGCTCTACACTGTGGACCCCGAGTGGACATACCGGGCGGCGCGGATGATCGTGGACAATAACATGGCCGACCACATCGACATGAACTTCGGCTGCCCCGTCCCCAAAGTCACTCGCCGCGGCGGCGGCTCCGCCCTCCCCTACAAACGCCGCCTCTACCGGGATATTGTGCGGGCTGCCGTGCGCGCCACCACCGGCACAAACATTCCGGTAACAGTGAAATTCCGGGTAGGTATTGACGACGACCACATCACCTATCTAGATGCGGGCCGTATTGCGGAAGATGAAGGCGCGGCCGCCGTCACACTGCATGGCCGTACTGCGGCGGAACGCTACTCCGGCCACGCCCATTGGGAAACAATTGCCACATTGAAAGAACACGTCACCTCCATTCCCGTGTTGGGCAATGGGGACATTTTTGCTGCCGCGGATGCCACCGCCATGATGGAGCAGACGGGCTGCGATGGTGTGGTCGTAGGCCGCGGCTGTTTAGGACGCCCCTGGCTGTTTGCGCAGATTCACCAGGCGTTGGCGGGTGATCCGGTGTCGCCCCCACCCACATTCGGGGAAGTGACACGCATTATGCTGCGCCACGCTGAACTGTTGGCGGATTTTCATGGGGAGCTCAAGGGCTGCCGCGACCTGCGGAAGCATATTGCCTGGTACCTGCATGGCTATCCAGCGGGTAGGGACCTTCGCAAACAGTTATCGCTCGTCTCTAGCGTGGCGGAAATTGAAGAGTTGTTGGCACCGTTCTTCACGAGTGACGCACTGCCGGAAAACCCGGATGCGCCGCGGGGACGGCAAGGCTCCGCCGCCGCCAAGGTAGCCCTGCCGGATGGGTGGTTGGATGATCCCGAACAGGATGATGTTGTGGTCGACGACCACGAGCTGCATTCCGGCGGCTAGCAGTACTTTTAAAATTTCATCTCTCCTTAAACTTCTTTTGCTGCATGCCTCTTAGAGTTTCCGTATGATGGGCATATGCGTACTGCTTATCAGCATCAACTTGATACTTTAAAGACCCACCTGCAGGATCTTCTGCAGCAGGCCACCCGGAATTTGCAGCTAGCTACCAGCGCACTTTTAAACGCTGACTTGTCTGCTGCAGAGCAAGTGATTAGCGGTGCTGACAAGCTAAGTGTGGACGCCCACGAGATGGCTTGCTTAGCGCTTGATCTACTAGCATTGCAGGCTCCTGTTGCAACTGACCTGCGCCAGATTGTGTCTGCACTGAACTCCATTAGCGATGCCCGGCAGATGACTGTCCACGCTCTACACATTGCGGATCTGGCCCGCGACCACCACCCGGACTGCTGCGTCCCCGATGAGGCAATTGACCTTATTGAAGCTATGTCGAAACTTGCCACCGCTGAGGGACACACCGCAGTGCAGGTACTGGATGAGCTAGATATTGATACTGCCCGCTGGTTGGGTGAGCGCCACCTCCGCATGCGTGATTACCGGGAGGCAGCGCTTGCACTTGTTCGCACATCCAGCTGCACATTCACGCCTCACCAAGCGGCGGATTTAGCTCTCCTAGCCCACTACTTAGAGCGTTTCGGAGACTACGCAGTGGACTCCGCACAACGTGTTATCTACCTGGTGACCGGCGAGGATCCTGAACTGGATGAACTATCCGATACCACCCAAGAAATCGCAGACCAGTAAAGATAACCCATTCGGTAAGTCACTAAAAGTGTGTGGCCTGTATCTTTTAGAAGAGTCAGGCCACACACTTTTATTTTGTTTATCTATTCTTTTTACTCACGCTTCCTCGACAATGATTCCCTTCCCACTCGCATTAATTGAGTGGTGTCACGTACCCGGTATTTGGTGACTAGTTCAATGTTTAGCGTCCGGTATGGTGTTTAGCGTCCGGT
>NZ_QFOZ01000002.1 GCF_003241315.1 Lawsonella clevelandensis | reverse complement strand
TGTGGGTTCGACTCCCACCGAGGGCACTTTTTCTTGTTCCTTTTCTTACTCTATCCGCAGATGACCACTGACTACTTGCTACGGGGAGTCACTACGTTCTTTCTGTATTCTTTCCCGTCCCTCACTATGCTCCTCGTTACGCTTCTTAGCGTGCTCCCTCTACCGCATGCAGTGGGTCGTAGGCGACGGCAGTAATTGCTACTGCTGCAGCTGCTTGTTGTTGAACCCGTTCACGTGCAGCTGTTACGCGAATATCCACATCTGTGCTGTTTTGGTGAATAAGTGACGCAATCAGATTAAGGGTGTCTGGATAGTCGGTAAAAGCCTGTCCCCCCAATACCACTCGAGTGGGGTTGAAAAGACCGACAAGGGAGCTAACAGCCTCCCCTAGAACGACAGCTCGTTCCCGCAGAATTGTTTTCGCCTCTGTTTGCGCTTTACTGTTACTATCCCCTGCTATCGCTACCAATTGCGGAACAGTCTCAACAGGAATTCCGGCAGCACGTGCTGCTGCGACTATCGCAGAATCTTTAACTGCACTTCCCACCGTGCCTTCACCTGTAGGATCAAGGAGTGTAGTGGGACCAGCTGTCAGGTGCTCAAACGTACCAGAACCCGTCGCACTGTGATGAACTTGGCTATTGTAAGTCTGGCCAATACCGAGCGTTTCTCGAGCATATATATAAAGGGTGGAGGATGCTACGTCGTCTACTGACGTATTCCATAATTCGGCGGCGCTCATTGCCTCCACATGGGATGCAAGCGAGATAGGTAATCCCAGACCAGCCGCAAAATACTGGCCTACGGCAATATCATGCCATCCAACACTGCTGTCATTTACGATACCGTCGTCGCTTACCACCGCTTCTGCTGCGACTCCCGCCCATATAACGGTACGGTTATCGCGGTATCCCAGTACATAGAGTGCCGCTTCCTCTAGATCCGATAGAAGTGATCCGGGAGCTTCCACAGTAGCGATTCCCTGATGGAGATATTTTCCGCCAAGAATTTTTCCATGCAAATCATGAAGTGTGACGGACGACGTCCACCGACCAATATAAATACCTAATACAGCGTACGTATCTGTCCGTACTGTGACGGGAAGAGCTGGCCGACCAACAGCTCCCAATTCTGTAAGATCTTCTCTCTCTTCTAGTAATTCTGCCTCTAGAAGAGAAATGACACTGCGATTAACAGTTGCTCGGCTTACACCAGTAAGTGCTGCGGCACGGTCACGCTGGAGTGGTTCTTCAGTGTGCGCAAGATGAAAAATACGGGCAGCGGTTCCCTCCCCCAGCTGGAGATGCGGACTGATGATGTAGCCAGCACTAGCAGGTACCCAAGGGCGAGGAGTAATCGAAGTACTCCGCGAAGTGCTCTGTGAAGTGTTCTGTCGGCGCAGGCCAGTAGAAGTTTTCCGTACAGCACTGCCAGATAGCGAACCAGAAGCAATAGTAGGAACAGTTGAAGTAGCCGGGGAACGTCGTGGAGAAATGGTGGAAGAAGATGCAGTATAAGACATTGTTGTGTAGGGCTTTCTTTAATAGGCTGCGCTAAAGCAGTGGTAAGGCAATGCTAAAGCAGTTGCGACAGAGCGATGTTCTTACAGAAAAGAACGGAAAAGAAAAAGAAAATGGCTACCGGTGTAGTGCAGTTACACAAAGAAAAGAATTTATAGCACTACATTCGTGACTGGCAGCCAGCCATACACATACACATGCACATGCTCCGCAACGCGTCATGAGCGGTGCTAGAGAAAATAACGTGTGCATTGATCATGCAGCTAGATTAACAAACATGCTTGTCCTATGCCACATAAATTTTTCTTGTGCACCGTATAGATGTTCCCACTGAGCTAAAAATAAGGAGATAAGCAGGATGTTCTCTGAAAGAAAATAAAGAGAGGACCCCGCTTATACAGGGTCCTCTCTACCAAAGAATAGTGCTAGTTAACGGTCTTCCTCACCGAGACGGTGCACGTGCACCATATTGGTGGCACCAGAATGTCCCGGAGGGGCACCTGCCACGATAACCACTTGGTCACCGTATTCATATCCCGGCATATCGAGCAGCATACGATCAACAGCACGAACCATACTGTCAGTATCAGAAAGACGCTCAACGTAGAAGGAGTCTGTACCCCACGCTAATGCCAATTGGTTCTTTACTGCCTCAGAATGCGTAAAAGCAACAAGGGGAATAGACGGATGTAGCCGCGCTACACGACGGACGGTATCTCCAGACGATGTGAAAGCTACTATCGCCTTGACACTAAGCCGTTCTGCAATGTCAACAGCAGCCTGGCAGATAACACCGCGACGGGTACGCGGACGGTGTTTAAGCGCAGGAACAGCCTCTGGATCTTCCTCGACTGCGCGGACAATACGGCTCATTGTCTTAACCGTATCCAAGGGGTACGCACCAATTGAGGTTTCCCCTGACAACATCACTGCATCTGTACCATCCAGTACAGCATTTGCCACATCGGAGGCTTCTGCACGCGTTGGGCGGGAATTCTCGATCATCGAATCAAGCATTTGTGTAGCAACGATAACCGGGCGAGAATTCTCACGGGCAATCTGAATAGCACGTTTTTGTACTAGTGGAACATCTTCAAGAGCAAGTTCAACACCCAAATCGCCACGTGCAACCATAATGGCATCGAAAGCCAACACAACAGCTTCCAAGTTGTCAATAGCTTCGGGTTTTTCCAACTTAGCAATGACGGGGACACGACGGCCCACTTCATCCATCACTTTATGGACAAGTTCCACATCCGAGGGGGAACGCACGAAGGAAAGGGCGATAAGGTCCACTCCAAGCTCAAGAGCAAAACGGAGATCATCGATATCCTTCTCCGACAGGGCCGGTACAGAAACATCCATACCGGGAAGAGAAACACCCTTGTTGTTGGAGACCGGGCCACCTTCAGTAACCAAGCAGACGACATCTGGTCCATCGATGTGATCGACAACAAGACCTACCTTGCCATCATCAACGAGGAGACGATCCCCAGGCTGGGCATCTGCAGAGAGTTGCTTGTAGGTAGTAGAGACACGGTCATGCGTACCTTCGCAATCCTCAACAGTAATGGTGACGGTTTCACCAGTAGCCCATACTGTGCGGTTATCCTTGAAGCGGCCCAAACGAATCTTTGGACCTTGCAAATCTGCAAGAATACCAACAGATTTACCAGTAGCCTTCGACGCCTCACGCACCCATTGATAATTCTGCGCATGGTCGGCATGCTCACCATGGGACATATTCATCCGCGCCACATTCATGCCGACATCTACAAGTTTGCGGATTGTTTCGGCAGATGCGACAGCGGGACCTAGAGTACATACAATTTTAGTTCGACGCTTCACACTACTAATGATAGTCTGTCCAGCTTAAGAAACTCTATTGTGTACGGTTTCTCTATCGAATTCATACACTATTTGAAATAGTGTGTCCGCCTCGCTCTTAGCTAGCCTTCTTCGACATTTTTTGATGCTGCTCGTCAGCTAGACGTTTCGCTTGGGAAAGAGCCGCAATATCACGCTTAGATATGCGTGGCCGTCTTTCCACAAAGGCGTACACCAAACCGGCAATAAACAAGATTCCGGATACCCACGTGTTAACCCGGAGACCCAAAATATGTGTTGCAGGATCATCACGAATAAGTTCTATCCAGAAACGTCCTAAACAATAAAGCGCCACATAGCTGGCAAAAAGACGCCCATGCCCCAATACCAGTTTTTTATCCAAAACAAGCAAGATAATAACGACAAGAACGTCCCACAGTAACTCATAGAGAAACGTAGGATGATACGTCCCAATAACGCGCCCAGTTGATACCCCTTGAGAACGCTCATAGATCTCTAGCGCCCACGGTACAGTAGTGGGTTTTCCATAGAGTTCCTGGTTGAACCAGTTCCCTACACGTCCGATAGCTTGCGCCATCACAATGCCCGGCGCGGCAGCATCAGCTATCTCGCTAAGCGGTAAACCGTGCTTGTGGCAGTACAAAGCTGCACCAATAACTCCGAAAAGGACGGCTCCCCATATTCCTAATCCGCCTTCCCATATTTTTAAAGCATCAACAGGACGATGTGGTGCGTCCGGTCCAAAGTACAATCGCCAATCAGTGATGACGTGGTAAAGGCGTGCTCCAATAATGCCGAGGGGGATGGCGATGATAAGGGCATCATAGACATCCGTACGAAGTCCTCCGCGTTTTTCCCAACGATATGCGGCTAGGACGCTTCCTGCAATAACCCCGATGATGATGCATAAAGCGTAGAAATGGATGGTTAATGAACCAATATGAAAATAGCCTCGTGAGGGACTGGGAATATATGCCATTAATTGGCTAGAAGGATCATTCATACTTATTCCTGTAACCCCTTGAGGATTGATCTCCCACACGAATTATCTCATCACGATTTAATCACGCCCAGGGCAGGCTGGGTGCATACCGGTAGTGACCAATGTGCTCACAATAGCAGCAGGATCATCTGCTGTGACGACACTTCCCCCTGCCAGAACGGCATCGATTCCAGCCCCTGCATACGCCAGCAGATCCTGTGATCCGCGTACTCCCGCCTCGCCAATGCGGAGAACTTCCGATGGTAAACCTGGCGCAATTTCTCCAAATAATGTGCGGTCAATGTAGTTAGTAGCAAGATTTCGGGCGTTAATAGCAATAACTTTAGCGCCCGCTTGTAAAGCCCGATTGGCTTCTTCTGGTGAATGCACTTCTAGCACAGCGTGCATTCCTAAAGATTCCACTCTGTCGAGAAAAGCGGCTAGTTGGTCTTGGGAAAGCAGTTCAACATTGAGTTGTACGAGATCTGCTCCGTGTGCACGAAGTTCATGGATTTGGTAGGGCGTAACAATGAAATCTTTAACCAGAATGGGAACATCAACGGCGCGGCGTACCTGGTCAAGGTCAAGAAGAGAACCGCGATAGTAGTGTCTTTCCGTCTGCACTGAGATAATACGTGCGCCGGCCTCCACAAAACGTTCCGATAAGGCAGCGGGATCGGGGATATCTGCGAGTGGGCCACGAGCGGGGCACGATCGAATGATTTCTGCAATGACAGATATGCCCGGCTCTAGTAATGCGGCACGGCCATCACGGGGAGGAGGGGCTTCCGCGGCCATGCGCTTGATGGTGGGGTAATCAATGTATTCTTCGCGTTGTGCTAAATCTAGCCGTACAAGCTCAAGCAGATCAGGGGGGTAACCCGGCATTATCCCTCCCTTTATCACTACAGCGTTGTTAGCATCAGCGTAACGATGAAAATACACAAACTGAAAACGCGATTTCCATAAACACTGAATCCTCGTGGCACCAACATAATCTCATCATTAAATAGGTGAGACCAAATAACGCAGGTCAGTGTTCACTGCTTGCTTCAATACTTGTCCCATACCGCAAATCGTTCCGGAGTGGGTGCTGTGAATCTGGGGTAAGAAGAGGACGCGCCGTAAAACATGTTTTTGTGTTGGTGTGGCATGCTGCCCCAGTTTGCTCTACGACATACAAGATAGTGTCGGCGTCGCAATCATGAAAAACAGCAACAACGTGTTGTACGTGCCCAGAGGTAAGACCTTTAGTCCACAATTCGGATCGGGACCGGGACCAGTAAGTGGCTTTCCGCGTTTCCAGTGTGTATTGCAGTGCTTCCTCATTAGCCCATGCCATCATGAGGACTTCACCCGTACTGTTGTCTTGGACAACAACCGGTATAAGGCCTTGCTCATTCCAACGCAGATCAGCCAGAGTAGTCACAGGATCAGTTTCGCTACTCATCGTACAGTGACTCCCTCTGCACGAAGAGCATCCTTCACTTCAGCAATAGTGACTTCACCAAAGTGGAAAATACTGGCAGCCAATAACGCATCAGCTCCAGCTTGTACCGCCGGTGCAAAATCACTAGCTTTACCGGCTCCGCCGGAAGCAATGACGGGAATGGAGACAGCCTTACGTACCGCTGCAATCATTGCCAGATCGAAACCATCCTTTGTCCCATCTGCATCCATGGAATTGAGAAGAATCTCGCCAGCGCCCAGTTCTTCTCCTCGTCGAGCCCACTCCACTGCATCAATACCAGTTCCGCGTGAACCACCATGCGTCGTCACTTCCCAACCGGAGGGAGTAGGTTTCTCTCCTTCTGGAACAGTGCGCGCATCTACCGAAAGCACAACACATTGCGACCCGAATGTGCGTGCACCTTCAGTAAGAAGCTGCGGGCGGGTAATAGCCGCAGTATTAATGGAGACTTTATCCGCGCCGGCACGTAACATACGATCGATATCTTCCACAGTGCGGATACCGCCGCCTACTGTGAGGGGAATAAATACCTGTTCCGCAGTAGCCTGTACCACGTCAACCATCGTGGCACGCCCAGCCGTAGAGGCGGTGACGTCCAAAAATGTTAGTTCATCCGCCCCAGACATATTGTAGGTGCGGGCAAGCTCAACCGGATCGCCAGCGTCACACAGGTTATGGAAGTTCACACCCTTCACTACTCGTCCGTTGTCAACATCAAGACACGGAATAACACGGGTTGCGAGAGTCACAGCTTTTTCCTTCCATCCGGCATACTCAGACGATATACCAGGTTGAGCCCACAAAATTTAAGAAAGTTCACGTACTGCAGCAAGTGCCTCCGGGAGGGTAAATTGTCCCGAATAAAGGGCTTTCCCAGTAATGGCAGAATCGACACCGCGATCCTCCAAACCGGCAACAGCAACGACATCAGCAATGCTGGCAATACCACCCGAGGCAACAACTTTAGCGTCAGTCGCATCGGCTACCGCACCAAGCATGTCAAGGTTGGGACCAGACAACATGCCGTCTTTAGAGACATCGGTAACGACGTAGCGTGTACACCCGTCTTTGTTAAGGCGTTCTAGAACATCCCACAAGTTACCGCCATCGGAGACCCATCCCCTGCCGCGCAGGCGTGGTTCCCCATCAACGACACGCACATCGAGACCAATAGCGACGCGGTCACCATTTTCTGCGAGAACTCGTGCACACCATTCCGGATTTTCTAAAGCTGCCGTACCGATATTGATACGTCGACAGCCTGTCGATAATGCTCGCTGAAGTGACTCATCATCACGAATACCGCCAGTAAGCTCAACATTAACATCGAGCTCCCCCACTACCTCACGCAGTATCTCATAGTTAGAGCCACGGCCAAAAGCTGCATCAAGGTCAACAAGATGGAGCCACTCAGCCCCCTCCTCCTGCCATTTAAGAGCAGCTTCTCGCGGTGTGCCGTAGACAGTTTCAGAACCGGCTTCGCCTTGCACCAAACGCACTGCCTGGCCGTCAACAACATCAACTGCGGGGAGGAGGGTAAAGCTCATCATCAACCTTCCTGGTATCGGTTCTAAGGTATCGGTCCTAAAGGGAAAAGAATGTTCGCAAATTTTAGCCGAGGCAACTCAACCAGTTTGCGAGAAGTTCGGCACCTGCATCGCCTGATTTCTCCGGATGGAACTGCGTAGCAGACAGCGGCCCGTTTTCAACAGCTGCCACAAAACGACAATTTTCATGCTGCGACCAACTGACGCGAGCTGGCAATATAAGGCCACTCGGATCTGGTTCCATCTCCCACTCCAACGCTGCATAAGAATGCACAAAGTAGAAGCGCGTATCAGCGTCCATCCCACGGAAAAGTACAGACCCCTCCGCTGCCTCAACTGTATTCCATCCCATGTGCGGCAGTACGCTGGCCTGCAGTTTCTTCACGACACCAGGCCACTCCCCCATGCCTTCTGTTCGCTGTATGTCCTCATCAGCTGTAGCAGGGTCCATCGCAGCGGGAAATTCTTCCCCAGCGTCAAACATCAACTGCATACCAATACAGATTCCAAAGACTGGCCGAGAACCAGCTAGCCGCTGGTCAATAATGCGATCGCCGTGCACACGCCGCAGGCCCTCCCAGCATGATCCAAAAGCGCCAACACCGGGAACTACTAAACCATCAGCATTAAGGGCGGTAGTGGGGTCATTGGTAATACATGTATCGGCCCCAACGTGAGCAAACGCTTTTTCAGCAGAGCGAAGATTACCGGATCCGATATCAAGGACAGCGACATGTGGTCTCATAGTGCCCCTTTTGTTGAGGGAATACCGGTTATACGGGGATCACGTTCAGTGGCTTCTCGGAGCGCCCGGGCTAATGCTTTAAATTCTGCCTCCGTAATGTGGTGCGGATCGCGACCGTCCAAAACTCGAATATGCAGGCAGATACCTGCATTCATGGCAAAACTTTCGAAAACATGCCGGTTCATCACCGTGTCATAGCTAGCTCCACCGTGCGAGGAGATAAGCGTATGACGCATAATGGCTGGTTCACCACGGTGCACGCAGTAGGGACGGCCGGAGACATCCACCACTACCCGGGCAAGACTTTCATCCAGGGGAATACAGGCTTCCCCGAAACGGCGAATACCGGCCTTATCCCCTAATGCCTCGCGGAAGGCCTGGCCAAGGCAGATAGCCGTATCTTCCACAGTGTGGTGGCCATCTACTTCTACATCACCATGTGCCTGGACAGTGAGATCAAAGGCACCGTGTTTACCAAGTGCCGTCAGCATGTGGTCATAGAAAGGAACGCCCGTAGAAATATCAGTTGTTCCAGTTCCATCTAGATTGATTTCAACGATGATGGAGGACTCGCTGGTAACGCGTTCTACCCGCCCAATACGTGCAGTCATATTTCTACCTTGCCATGTTTATACCGGAAGCGGAATCTGCTATCACTGTTTCTGTAGCGCGCAAGAAATGATCATTTTCTTCACGCAGACCAATTGTGACACGCAAATAATGTGGAATACCCACATCACGAATAAGTACACCTTGCTCCAGGTAGCGCTGCCACACGCTGGCAGCATCAGAAAATTCTCCGAAGAGAAGGAAGTTCGAGGCGCTGGGGACAACAGTAAGCCCCTGTGTAGTCAAGGCGGCAGCAACTCTCTCCCGTTCAGCTACCAGTTTTGCCACGGATCCTAATGTTTCATCAGCGTGTCGTAGGGCCGCCAGTGCAGCAGCCTGACTCAACGTTGATAGATGGTACGGGAGACGCACCAGCATGACGGCGTCAATAAAAGCTGGAGCAGCCACAAAATAGCCGAGTCTTCCACCAGCAAAAGCAAAAGCCTTACTCATCGTCCGGGACACCACTAGCTTTATCGGATACTCGGCAAGTAGCTCACAGGCACTGGGTTCATCAGAGAATTCCCCATAGGCCTCGTCAAGAATGACGAGACTATCGGTTTCCTCAAGAATGCGACGTACATCTGCGTTGGGAAGAATCTGTCCCGTGGGATTATTCGGGCTAGTCAGGAAAACAATATCTGGTTTTTCTTTCCGAATAGCAGCAATAGCTGCGTCAACGTCCAGAGAAAAATCTGCCCGGCGCGGCTGTGGTAGCCATTCGGTGGTGGTTCCGGTTACCAGGATGGGGTGCATGGAGTAGGAGGGTACAAAACCCATTGCTTTTCTTCCTGGGCCACCAAAAGCTTGGAGGAGTTGTTGCAGGATTTCGTTTGATCCGTTGGCTACCCAAATGTTGTCGACGGTGACGTCAACTCCAGTTTGGCGGGTGACGTAGGCTGCGAGTTCTGTGCGGAGTGCGGTAGCGTCACGGTCGGGGTAGCGGTTGAGGGTGCGGGCTGCGGCCGCGATAGAGGCGGTAATGTCTTCTACTAGGGCGTCGCTGGGCGGGTATGGGTTCTCATTGGTGTTGAGTTGTGAAGGAACGGTAAGCTGTGGTGCCCCGTAGGGGGATTTGTTGCGTAGTGCGTTACGCAGTGGAAGATCAGACAGCTGTACATTGGCGCCGATAGGGCTCATCGAGTCTTTCTTTCCTGTGTGGGGATTAGTCAGGGGATTTTAGCGGAGGGTGTAGCAGTCGTAGCACTGTGCCGATATGTGTTAGGAATGGTGGCGTGCGGCGGCTGCTTGTTTCCGGACTTCTAGGCTAGTTCCGTGTGCGGGGAGAACTTCTTCGTTTGCCAGTGTTTGGATGGCATCGGCGATCCCCAGTAGGGCCTCTTCGTTGTAGTCGATGAGGTGTACTGGTTTGAGGAAGGTGTAGGTGGATAAGCCAGCACTGTAGCGGGCTGATCCGCAGGTGGGCAGGACGTGATTGGAGCCTGCTGCGTAGTCTCCTAGTGGTACGGGACTGTAGGGGCCTACGAAGATAGCGCCTGCTGCTGTTACTTTTTCTGCTGTTGCGGCGGCATCGGACGTGTGGATTTCTAGGTGTTCTGCCGCGTAGGCGTTAACAACCTGTAGTCCTTGTTCCATGTCATCAACAAGGATGATGCCGGATTGTGGTCCTGCTAGAGCTGTTTTAATACGTTCTGCAGTAACGTCTTTACTAGCTTGTGTGTCAATGTAGTCATCAACTGCGTCAGCTAATTCCACACTGTCGGTGATGAGGACGGAGGACGCCAGCGGATCGTGTTCCGCTTGGCTTACCATGTCTGCAGCAACAAAGGTGGGGTTGGCGGTGTTATCGGCGAGTACTGCAATTTCTGATGGTCCTGCTTCTGCGTCTATTCCTACTACGCCTCTTACGAGTCGTTTTGCGGCGGTGACGAAGACGTTGCCGGGCCCCGTGATGAGGTCGACTGGGTTAAGTATGGTGTGATTGTCTGTGTCTGTTCCGCCGTAGGCAAGCAGCGCAATGGCTTGGGCTCCGCCCACCGCCCAGACTTCATCGACGCCCAGTAGTGCGCATGCGGCTAGAACTGTGGGGTGTGGCCAGCCGTTATTATCGGCTTGCGGCGGTGAGGCTACGACGAGGCTTCCCACGCCGGCTTCTTGTGCAGGCACAACGTTCATGACGACGGACGATGGGTAGACGGCTTTGCCGCCAGGCACGTAGAGTCCTACTCGTTCAATGGGTATCCATTTTTCGGTGATGGTACCGCCGGGTACTACCGTGACACTGTGCCGGTCGGGGCGTTGTGCGGCATGAACCTTACGGATGCGCCGAATGGCCTCTTTTAACGCCTCTTTGACAGCCTCATCTGTAGCAGCGAGCGCGGCGGCGATAACGTCTGCGGGGACACGAACTGAGGTGGGGCGGATACCGTCGAATTTTTCTCCGTAGGACAGTGCGGCAGAGGCACCATGCTGGTGAATGTCCTCGACGAGGGTAGCTACTGTGTCCGTTACTGCACTGGGGTCGGAGCCGCCGCGTGGCATAGCCTGGCGGAGTTCAGCTGCAGTAAGGGTGCGGCCGCGCAAGTCAGTTCGTACTAGCATGGGCATCCTTCCGTCGAGTTATTTGCTCAAATAGGTTCGCTACCAGTATAGACCGCGTTTTATTGGACGAGCGAATAATATTTACCTCTAGTCCGGTTACTCACTGCCCCAGAGAAAACGCATCATTCTGGCTACATGTCCAACCCGAGATCAAGGACTTTCACGGAATGCGTCAGTCCGCCTACTGCCACATAATCCACTCCAGCATGGGCATAGTGAGATGCGTCGGATAGGGTAAGGCCGCCGGAAGATTCCAGTTTTGTCTGTGGTGCTTTCGTGTCTCGAAGGTGGACGGCTTTGCGGGTGGTTGGCAGATCCATATTGTCGAGGAGGACTAGGCTGACACCTTCTTCTAGCACAGCATCTAACTGTTCCAGTGAATCGACTTCTACTTCAGTGGGAATGTTCGGGAATTGTTGTTTAACAGCGCGGAGGGCTTCTGCTACGCCCCCGGCAGCGACCACGTGATTATCTTTAATAAGGGCAGCATCTCCCAGCGCCATACGATGGTTCACTCCGCCACCTACGCGGACCGCATATTTTTCTAGATCCCGTAGGCCTGGCAGTGTTTTCCGGGTGTCTCGAACGCGGCACTGGGTTCCTTCCATGGCGTCAACCCACTGGCGAGTAATTGTGGAGATACCGGATAGGTGGGTGACGATATTGAGAAGGGTACGTTCTGCTGTGAGAAGTTCCCGTGTGGGGGCTTTAATGGTGAGGACAGTATCCCCGGGTTCGATGATGTCACCATCGTTGACAAACGTTTCGATGGTGTATTTTCCTTTTCCTATAACCTTGTCAAGAACAACTCTCACAACGGGAATACCGCAGATGACACCATGTTCACGCGTGCGGACATGCGCAACAGCCTGGGCGTCGGCGGGGACTGTAGCGATTGTAGTGACATCTGGCCCAAGTCGTAGGTCTTCTTCCAGCGCTGTCGTGACAACACGCTCCATATCCTGCGGATTGGGTGGAGTAATGGGGGCATGCTGTGCTGATGTGATCGGGGATTGAGAATTCATTGTCATGACGTGGTCCTTAATCTATATGGTCAGGTCGGAAAAGTTGGTGTCGTGGTGAGCGAGGTGAGATCTGATTAGCGAAGTTGGGGACGTGGATTCACACACGTTTCGTGATGAATCTTTCCGTCATCTCCCAGGGAAAACACTCTGCTGTAGCGCTGCTGTGGGTCCGGCTTGGGATAGTCCAGACGTGTATGGCCACCGCGTGTTTCAGTGCGCAGTAATGCTGCCTCGGTGATAATGCGGCACAGTTGGACAGTGTCATGCATGCGGCGGGATAGTGTCTCATACAGTGTTTCCAACTGTTGTGCGGCTTCTTGCAACAGTGCAGCATCGCGCGTCACTCCCACATTTCCGCTCATGAGTTGCTGCAATGCACGCCGTTCACGCCGCCTCTGTACTGGCGTATCGCCAAGTGGGAAGTCATGCTGGTGGGCTGCTGTGTCATTACGCCAGGCAGACTCAATAGCGTGGCGGCTAATAGTGCCTCTCGTCTGGCATCGTTGCACAGCCAGTGCCGGCACTCGACCACCGACAACTAAACCTTCTAGCAAACTGTTAGAGGCAAGACGATTAGCACCGTGTAGACCGGTACGGGCGCATTCCCCTGCAGCGAAGAGCCCAGGAACATCTGTCCGCCCATAAGCGTCAGTAACAATGCCGCCGCTTTGGTAGTGTGCTGCGGGAGCAATAGGAATGCGTTGTGTTTGCGGATCAATGCCAATTTCTTGGCATCCTTCTGTCACGGTGGGGAATCGTTCGTGGAAGTGGTCAATGTGGGTGGCGTCTAGCCAGGCACAGTTCTCCCCGGTTTCCCGCATGTGCAATGCAATGGAGCGGGCAACAATATCGCGTGGTGCAAGCTCGCAGCGGGGATCTATGCCTACCATGAAGCGGTTTCCAGAAGCATCGTAGAGGAGTGCCCCCTCACCGCGGACAGCCTCAGAAATAAGTGGGCGGCGACCCGTGCGCTGTGTATCAAAGAGAACTGTGGGGTGGAATTGTGTGAATTCCAGGTCGGCCACCCGAGCTCCGGCACGCAGAGCAAGTGAAAGACCCTCACCACGTACCCCCTCTGGGCTAGTGGTGACGTTAAACAGTTGCCCATTTCCGCCAGTAGCGAGGAGAACGCAGGGGGCAGCAATATAGCCGGGGCCGCGCGGATCGCGAACACCGACCCCCACTACCCCATCGTCATCTGTAAAAATACTGGTGACACGTGCATTCTGTAGACACGGTATGCCCGCAGAGGCCACTTCTAACGCTCGTTGTACTTCGGCACCAGTGGCATCTCCGCCTGCGTGAATAATACGGCGAACAGAATGCCCACCCTCCCGGGTTCGTTTTAATGGTCCTTCCGGGGTGGCGTCGAAGTGGGCGCCTGCATCGATGAGTTTCTGTACGGCTTCTGCGCCCCCGCCGATAATGGAGGTGACGGCCTCTTTGTCGCAGAGCCCGGCGCCAGCGTCGAGAGTGTCGGCGACGTGTAGGCCGAGGGCTTCGTCAAGACTGGTGTCGAGTTCAATGTCGGAAAGCCCGGTGACGGCTATTCCGCCTTGCGCGATTTTAGTGGCGGCATTGGGGTAGCGGGGAATAGTGCGGGCGCCTTCCTGCCATCGTCCTTTATCGACGATAACGGTGGTGAGGCCGTGGTCACGGGCGGCGACGGCGGCGGAAAGGCCTGCTACTCCTGCTCCGACGATGACGAGGTCGCAGTGCATAGTCCACGGTGTGTCCATAGGGTGTCTCTTTTCGAGAGTTAGCGTGCTGCGGGGGTGTGTCCAATGGAGATCATGCGTTCCACGGGGCGGTAGGCCGCATCGATGGTGTCTTTATCGAGGTGGATTTCGTCTTCTCCGAGGGCGAGGCAGCGGAGGAGGGCGGCGGGGGTGATCATTTTCATGAATGGGCAGGCCGCATGGGGGTTGATGGGGGTGAAGGTGACGTCGGGTGCGGCTGCTTTGAGTTGATGCAGCATACCGATTTCGGTTGCTACTAGGACGTTTTCTTGGTCTCCGCGTTTTTCTGCTTCTTCGGCTTCTTCCAGCATGCCGCCGGTGGAGAGGATTTTGACGTGTTTTTGCGGTACTACGCCTTCCTGGGCGAGGTAGAGCGCCGAGGTGGTGCAGCCACATTCGGGGTGGATGTAAAGGTCGGAGTCGGGGTGTTGCCGGGCAGTTGCGGCAAGAACGTCTCCGTTGATGCCGGCGTGGATGTGGCATTCTCCCATCCAGATGTGGATGTTGTCCCGCCCGGTTTCGCGTTTGACGTGTGCACCGAGGAATTGGTCGGGGCAGAAAAGTATTTCTTGGTCGGCGGGGATGGATTTCACTACGTCGACTGCGTTGCTGGAGGTGCAGCAGATATCTGTGAGGGCTTTTACTACGGCGGTGGTGTTGACGTAGCTGACGACGATGGCGTCTGGGTAGTCAGCTTTCCAGGCGGCTAGTTCTTCGGCGGTGATGGAGTTTGCTAGCGAGCAGCCGGCGCGCGCGTCGGGGATGAGGACGCGTTTATCTGGTGAGAGGATTTTGGCGGTTTCTGCCATGAAGTGCACACCACAGAACACGATGGTGGAGTGTGGGTCTTTTGCGGCAATGCGGGAAAGCGCGAGGGAGTCCCCTGTGTAGTCGGCTATGTCTTGGATTTCGGGAAGTTCGTAGTTGTGGGCGAGGATGACGGCGTCGCGGGCAGCGGCGAGTCGTCGTATTTCTGTGGCCCATTCTTTGTTTCCGGTGATGCCGTTGTAGAGGCCGGTGGCATCTTTGTGTATGTGGGCAAGTAGTGGGGAATCGAGTTGTGTGAGTTTTTCAGTCATTATGCGCGCTCCTGAGCTGGAAGTAGTATTCCCAAGGAGGTTTTCGACTTATAATCGAAAACTATGTGGAATGTTACCAGCCGGATGGAAGTACGGGTAGCTGTCTTTCAAGTACGGCGACGCAGCAGTGACGATGCCCAGGAACTCTGTGTCCTTCTGTGGCAGCAAGCACGCGCATTCACTGCTCTCCACTCCCCTACAAATCCTCATCCTGTTACTGAAATAGTCTGGTCGCTGCCCGGCGGATGGCTACGCGACGATGAAGACATTACCCAATCCATTACGCGCCAACTGGCCGAAAAAGTTGACGTGCATACCCTTTCCCACCTTGAACAATTAAAAGTCTTTTCCCACCCGGAGCGTCGTCGCGACGGGCGTGTTATTGCCGCAACTTTTCTGGGAATTGTCCCCACTACGGCATGCCCGCAGCTACCATCGGACACTGCATGGATCCCGGTTGCACAGTTGCCTCGTACAACAGCGGATCATGCAGAGATTATTGCTGCTGCGGAACACCGCTTAGTGAGCAAATTGGGATATACCAACTTAGGCTTCGCGCTTTCTCCGGAAGAATTTACTATCTCGGAACTGCGCGCCATCTACGAGGCTGCACTCCACTACCGTGTCGATGCGACAAACCTGCAGCGTACTTTACAGCGTCGACACGTTATTGAACCCACCGGGGAAACGACCACACCAGGTGCAGAGGGTGGACGCCCTGCGCGTCTTTTTCGCTTTGTCCATAATCATTGTGAAATTACAGATGCCAGTGCAATTCTGCGTCCTCCTTCCGCTAAAGACACAGAATTACCCTGCTGACGTTATTTGTTTGTGCGTATATCTAGTGTTCGAAAAGGTAGGACGATATTTCTCCGTGCCGTGAGCAGCGCGCAGTCCACCCACTGGGCATCACTTGTGTCACCATTCGTCTGCCGCAGATGGGACAGTATCGAAACGGCTCTAGCCCTAATTCCGCGGCTTTAAAGGGACGTGGAGAATCTTTCGATAAATCTGTACCACGGTAGGGGTCAAAGCGGAAGGGTTCCCCTCGCAGCATCATGTCCCGTAAGTCAGTGCTAGTGACATTCCGCATTACTGGACGTCTTTCTTCTCACGGATGGGGATATGAAGTTCAGAGAGCATATCAAGATCGTTTTCCGCGCTACACCCCAACGTTGTGAGGTAATTCCCAGCAATAAATCCGTTAATGCCCCCGGTGAGACCATCGCGCATACCTTCATCACCGAGAGTGATTTCTCGGCCGCCAGCGAAACGAATAGTCGATTTGGGAAGCGCGAAACGAAATGCCGCGACGGTGCGTAGTGCGTCCTCCATACTCACCAGTGGGAGGTTTTCAAAAGGTGTCCCGGGGCGCGGGTTGAGGAAGTTAATGGGCACTTCGGTAGGCCCAAGTTCTGCGAGCTGGGTGGCGAACTCAGCACGTTGTTCAATACTTTCTCCCAGCCCAATAATGCCACCGCAGCATAATTTGATGCCGCGGCTGCGAACACGTTCAAGAGTTGCTCGGCGTACTTCCCACGTATGTGAAGTTACGACATTGAGGAAATAGGAGCGCGCTGTTTCCAAGTTATGGTTGTACCGGTGGATTCCCATAGCGGCTAGTTCATCTGCTTGTTCATCAGTGAGCATACCGAGCGAACAGGCAATATGTATATCCACTTCGGCACGGATAGCTTCCACTGCAGCTTTGAGTTGGCTCATCAGTTTCTTATCCGGTCCACGCACTGCAGCGACAAGGCAGAATTCTGCTGCGCCAGTTTTCGCAGTGTGCTTTGCCGATTCAACAACTGCAGGGATATCAATCCAAGCGCTGCGGACGGGAGACTCGAACACCCCAGATTGAGCACAGAAATGACAGTCTTCTGGACATCCGCCAGTTTTAAGACTGACAATTCCTTCTAGCTCGACCTCTTTGCCACACCATTTTTCGCGAATCTCTTGGGCAAGATCGAGGGCTTCCCGAATACGTTCGGGGGGAAGTGTGAAAACCTGGACAAGATCTTCTTCGGGAAGTGCGATACCGAGGTCATACGCATAGACGCGTGCACGTGCCAGAATATCGTCTGGTAGTTCAGACGTTTTCGGCAGAGTGGGTGTGTTTGTTCCATTTGCTGTTGCAACATCGGTGCTTAATCCCGCTGCTGCCGTAGAATTACCATAAGACATAGCTTTATTGAACACTGTTTAAGAGATAATTTCTACTTCCACGAAGGATAACCATGACGCAGCTCTCCCGTGAATGTATCATTCATGCTGCTGCCGACATTTTGCAGACTTATGGCCTACAAGACCTCTCCATCCGAAAAGTAGCTAGCCAACTAGGCGTACAGCCCGGCGCCCTCTACTGGCATTTCCCCAATAAACAGGCACTCCTCGGCGCCGTATGCACCCATATTCTCTCGTGTGACCTCCCCACTCGCGATAATTCACTCCCCCCGCTACACGTAACGACCCCTCACACATGGGCGCAAGAAATAGTGACAGTAGCGGAAGATCTCCGGAATAGGGCCCTCTTCTTTAGAGACGGAAGTGAATTAATGAGCACCTCACTCGCTTCACAAACCTCACCATTCCCCCAGCTCGATGCCCTAACAACTATTCTTCACACAGTAAGCCCCACCCCCGAACTCCATGCCCGCGTATTACTCCTCTTTATTTTGGGTGCGCTCGTTGATGAGCAAAGCCGTCTCCAACTTGCTGAGCTCACAGAAACACAGACCCCTACTTCTCCTTCCTTCGAGACGCTTGAAGGAGGACTTAACACCCTCATTAAGGGACTCACCGTAAGTTCCTTATAGCGTTCTATAACAGCCTCACAGTGACCCATGTCAGCCCTGTAGCACATACTTTTATGAATTTACGCCGAGAGTAGTGCTGACTGTTGAGCTACTTACACCAGGGCAATACTGTCCACCACTGTTCACTTGTGCACGCCACACTGCCACACTGCATAGTTTTATTCTGCTCACTATCAATCTGCCCCACCCCACTCGGTATTTTCCCAATGACGGGAACACCTGTTATCCGTTCTACTTCTGCAGCATTTAACCGCATGGGCAGATCAGGATCCGTAGGCCATGTCCCAAACACTATCCCACACATGGTGAGGCCTGCTCGGTTTAATTCTCGCCACGTCAGTGCACACTGGTTCAGCATTCCCAGATCAGGCTGCGACACAAGTAGAAAACTCACGCTCATACCGGCGTATGCGCGAACTTCTTGAGCAATTTCTATAAGAGTGGTCGGTGAACCATCCGCTTCTTCTCCTAAACCAACAAGGAGTCCCCCCGCACCTTCTACGAAAAGCACATCTACTTCCCGCGCTGCAGACACGATAATTTCGGCAAACTGAGCTGCGGTAAGAAGGCTTTGCTGTGCCCGACGCGCCGCCATATCGGGGGCAAGCGGCTCAGGATAGCGAACCCCCTCCCACACCCGTAGGGGTTGCACATCATGTTGTGCAGAATCATGATGCGGGGCTCCCAGAAGTTGACGCACCACTGCCACATCACCATGGTCACCATGGTGATACGAGCCGAGATCGCTGGCCGGAATGGGTGGTTCACCAGTTTGTGCTGGCTTTATGAGTCCTATTCGTAGGTGCGGAGCCTGGTGGTGGGTTGCTGCAATTGCGCTTGCTGTTGTAACGGTTTTTCCAACATCAGTGTTGGTTCCAGTAACGAAAATAATGGTGGTCATAGAAGCGTCCTTTAACACTCAGAAACCTGGTCTGTAGAGAAACAAATGGAATGGTGAAACGGTTTTTAGCGGACCGCTGTTTGTGCGGCTGCAACCATGCCGCGGCCTATTGTGGCGATCTGCGTGTCTGTACAGATGAAGGGCGGCATGCAGTAGATGAGGTCGCGGAAGGGACGCAGCCAGACTCCTTCCCGCAGTGCGGCTGCAGTTGCTGCGTCCACATTGAGCATCGCTGGATCCGTCAGTTGGATAACCCCAATAGCTCCTTTTACTCTTACGTCAGCAACGCCGGGAAGTCCCACGGCCGGGGACAGTCCGCGACGTAACTTACGCTCAATACGTAGGACTTCTCCCTGTTCATGAGCATGTTGCGCCAGCTGGCAGGCAGTCGTGGCGATAGCACATGCCAGCGGATTGGCCATGAATGTAGGGCCATGCATGAAAGCCCCTGTTCCCTTCGAGATCACAGTAGCTATTTCAGGCTGTGCTAGTACCGCCGCAGAGGTTAGATAGCCTCCTGTTAATGCTTTACCGACGCACATAATATCGGGCGTGCAATGGCATGCGTCCGCTGCAAATAGTGTGCCTGTTCTACCAAAACCGGTAGCGATCTCATCAAAAATGACGAGTACGTTGTAGCGTTGGCATAGTTCAACTAGCCCACGTACCAGAGCTGGTTTGTGGAACTTCATTCCGCCTGCGCCCTGTACAACCGGCTCAATGATGCAGGCGGCTACTGTATCCGCATTCTCGTGTAGGACATGTTCTGCGTGTTCTAAATACTCTTCCACGCTTGTGTCTTCTACTGCTGGGCGCAGACTTGTCTCTGTATCTGGTGGCGGAGTGGGAAGAAATATTTGTGGCTGCACAATTCCTTGCCAGAGAGTATGCATGCCATTATCGGGATCGCACACACTCATTGGTGTGAAAGTGTCTCCGTGGTATCCACCTCGCCACGTCAGCAGTTTTGTTTTGCGATGAAGTGCGGTATCTGTATGGGAACGCCAGTACTGCAATGCCATTTTGACGGCGACTTCCACAGACACTGACCCAGAATCGCAGAAGAAAACGGTATCTAGGCCCTCTGGCACCATTGCTAAGAGTGTATCGGTGAGCAGTGCCGCAGGTGCATGTGTCAATCCACCGAACATGACGTGGCTGAACTCGTCGATTTGTTGGTGTGCAGCAGCGTCCAGATCGGGGTGACGGTATCCATAGGCAGCCGCCCACCAGGAACTCATGCCGTCGAGAACTTTGCACGTTACCCTTTTGCCTGAATCATCGTTGTTTGCTGCGCTTTTTTCAGAGAGAAAATTAGCAGCAACATCGAGCGTCAGATATGGACCCTTGGCGGCTTTCACAACATGTTGTGGCGGCCCAGGTAGAGGACTGTAGGGGTGCCAGATGTGATGGCGATCCGTTTGTAGTATGTCGTTAATACAAGGCATAAATAGTAGGTCCTTCACCAATAATTGAACACTGTTCTATTATGCCTTTTTACTGTATCTGCTTGTAAAAGCTCCATGTCAACCGCGTAGAGAACGCTCCCAATGCAGGCTTTAGAGGTGAGGAACGGTAGGATGTGAATGACGGTCGCGTTTATACAACGTCATTCCCTATAGCATATTGAGCAGGCGTACTTCCTTTCTGGGGAGTACGCACATGACACTAAAGACCTGATTAAGACAGATATGGCACGAAAAGACAACACTTCTTCTGCACAAACAGCGAGTCCCGCAACGCGCCCCCCTATCCCCCAACATCGTCATACCTATCGCTATGACCTTGATGGGTTACGCGGTCTTTCTATCGCACTGGTGGTTATCTTCCACATCTGGTTTGGTCGCGTGTCCGGTGGCGTAGACGTGTTTCTCACTCTCTCTGGTTTCTTCTTCATCGGTTCCCAGATGCGCAATGTTGACCGCTACGGCAGCCTCAACCCGCTCCGGTCCATTTGGAAAACCATCCGTCGCTTGCTCCCCACTATGGTGGTTGTTCTCGCTACCGTTGGAATTGGCGTTATTCTCGTATTCCCCCGTACACGCTGGGCCAACGTTAATGATCAGATGTTGGCTTCACTGCTCTACTACCAGAACTGGAAACTGGCAGCACAGTCCGAAGACTATGCTCAAGCAGGCACTGCGGTAAGCCCGCTACAGCACCTCTGGTCGATGTCTGTACAGGGTCAGTTCTACCTCATGATCATTCTGCTCTGCTGCGGTCTGGGGTGGCTACTACACCGTTTCTGGCCAGGTAAATCCATCTTTACCCCCATGGCGGTTATTCTCGGCATTGGGACTGTCCTCAGCTTTGTGTACGCAATCTATCTCCACCGCGAAAACCAGATGCTCAACTACTATGACACCTGGTCTCGTCTTTGGGAACTTTTCCTCGGTGGTCTCCTTGCCACAGTGATACACAAAATTGAAGTCCGTAATCACTGGGTACGCTGGTTCCTCACAGTCATTGGTCTTTTCGCCATATTTACATGTGGCCTTATCTTTAACGGCGTTGATGAGTTCCCCGGACCGTGGACTCTTTATGTCCTTATTGCCACAGTGTTCCTTATCATTGCGGGCCAAGCTCCCGAAGGTGAAGAACTGACGTGGCGGAATGCCCCCTTCACCGCATTTCTTGCGTCTAAACCACTGCGCGAATTAGGCCGTCTTGCCTATGCCCTTTATATGTGGCACTGGCCGTTGCTCATTCTTGCCTGTACACATCTCAAACGTCCACAACCTTCCAATAAGATCGGTATCTTCGTCCTCGTTGTCAGTTTGGTCTTAGCATGGTTCACACACCACTACATTGAAGAACCACTGCGGCTAAAAAAGAAGCAACCTACTGCTGCCCAGGATGGCGTAGTAGAAAAGCCTGCGTTCAAAGAACGCCTTCTTGCTGCATTACGCCCCAAACGAAGCTGGCTCACATGGAAGAGCATTGCCGGTACTCTCGTTGTTGTCTTAACATTCTGCCTAGTAGGCTTCCATATTTCTTGGAAACGCTATATCAACAGCCTTGATGGACAAATGACGCTCGTCCTCACTGCCGATTATCCGGGTGCCCGTGCCATTACGGAAAACATGCCCATCCCGAATAACGTTGACTACCAGCCACGCCCTATTGACGCTAGCCGTACTCTCCCGCGATCATCTTTTGATGGGTGTATTTCTAACTTCGATGATGCTGATATCCACGAGAAGAAGATATGGCGCGAAGAAAAAGGACACCCCTGTATTTATGGAGATGTCCACGCCAAACGTGCCATTGCTCTAGTGGGTGGATCACACGCCGAACACTGGCTGACAGCCCTCGATATCCTGGGACGTCGCCAAAACTTCCGTGTTGATGTTTATCTCAAGATGGGTTGCCCGTTCATGATCAGCGGCATGATCAACAATCCTCTTACTAATAAGCCTTACTACAACTGCCTAGAGTGGAATAAGAAAGTCTATAACCGCGTTCTCCAGAAGAAATATGATTATGTCTTCACTACTGCCACTCGTCCCGCACAACTTACTGGTGTAGGACCCGACGTCGTCCCAGATTACTATGCTGACTTGTGGCGATCCTTCAATAAAGAGAACGTTCAGATGATTCTCGTCCGTGACACTCCCTGGTCTACGCGGGAAGATAGACCCGCCAAAGTTCCCGACTGCCTAGAAGAAGGTGGAGATGCCACGAGCTGTGGCATACCACGTGATCTTGCAATGTCCCCCGTGAATCCTGCTATTGAAGCGTCGCGAGGACTTTCCAATGTCCATCTTATGGATTTCACGGATGCACTGTGCCCTGGCACTGTTTGCCCCGCTGTAATTGGCAATGTCATGGTGTACCGGGATATGCACCACATGACACATTCCTTCGTACAGTCTCTTATTCCGGAATTTGCCCGCCAATTCAATGCCATTACTCATTGGGGTCCGGTGACCAAGCGCGGACAGGATCTCAACACTACGTCCTACCCAGGAACGGAAATCCTTCCCCCCGCAACCACGACATCAAAAGGTGATCGTCGCTCTCGATAATGGCTTCAGTAATAACGGAATAGTGTAGACAAATTCAGTATCAGTAACGTCAATAGTTGTGTGGGGCTCTCATGTATCGAGAGCCCCACACAACTATAAAACGACTATACGATGGACACGGTGCATGAACACCGATACTTTTCTACACATCACGCGCTCTATAGACATAAGCCTTAAAAGACCACTGTCAGCTAATAGTTGAGCAATCATTTTTATCAAGGGTGTATTTACTCCCATAAATTTTGACAACTACGACAACTGGTCAATTGTTCACATAATTTCAAAAACAATGCCCTATCAGCAAAAAAGAGAAATCTAACAAAAATGCATACAAAAAGTATCTGCAAGATGAAGGCAACTACCTTGCAGCTCTGTTTTTAGCGTCATAGATTAACTCTCAGAGCCGGATTGACCCGCTTGAACGTGAGCCAATCCCCTCCTATCTCCCCATATATACTGTCAATAGGAGCTTTCCATGACCACCCTCAGTCGCCGCTTCACTGCTGCACTTTGCGCCTCCGCAATGGCGCTCAGTGCCACTCCCGCTTTGGCGAACGCTAGCACGGACGTCCCCGGTTACCCTCGCGATGAATTCGGCGGTATTCGTAACAAGACTTCTGATGAGTGGGGTATGCCGAACCAGGGTGTCGGCCCCATTCAAAACAACTTCCCTGCTGCTTCTAAGTACTCCAAGGAGCACAACGGAACTGCTCCCACGGGCGTGAACGATTTCTCTTGCAAGCCCAAGTACAAGCACGCTCTACCGATCATTCTGATCCCCGGTACCAGTGAAGATGCTTACGCAACGTGGGCATACTACGGTCCTATGCTGGCCAAGGCCGGACTGTGCGCCTACACCTTCAACTACAACCCGGGCCCGGATGTCATGAAGGCACTCATTCATCCTAATGACATCAACGAAGCTATGCCGTTCAACGGTGATATCAAGGCTTCCGCTCAGTTCCTCGGCGTTTTCGTGAAGTACGTCATGAAGCGCACTGGCGCCAAGAAAGTCGACTTCGTTGGTCACTCCCAGGGTGGCGGCGCTCTCCCGAACGCCTACATCAAGTGGTACGGCGGCGATAAGACTGTTCGCCACACCATCGGCCTAGTTGCTTCTAACCACGGCTCCACCCTCTACGGTGTTGGTTCTCTCATCAAGGCTGCTGGCCTCAACGACAAGTGGCAGAAGATGTGGGATTACGCCAACGTCACCGCTGATGGTCAGCAGACTGTTGGTTCTGACTTCGTGAAGGAACTCGAAGCCGGCGGCATCACCAAGCCTGGCGTTAAGTACACCGTTATCACCACCCGGTACGACGATGTTGTTACCCCCTACACCCACGATATGATCGAGGAACCGGGCGTCAACAACGTCATCATCCAGGACCTCTGCAAGAAGGACTTCACTGACCACTTCGGCATGACCTACGACCCGGTTACCTACCAGGTTGTTGAGAACATGCTCACTGGCCGTGACTACAAGCAGGTCGACTGCAAGTTCGTACCTCCTTACTACCAGTAAGACTCAAGAGATAGACGATAATTCCTTAATTGTTGTTTGTCTCTATCCACAAAAACACTGATGTAAAACATTAAGATGTTTTACATCAGTTGAGATTCATACATCATCCGCCCTGTTCGGTAAGGTTTTTGAGAACCCGCCGACAGGGCGGATGTGTGTTCACAGAACACTGCAGCATCAGCAGGTTTCATTACAGCCACCACTATTACGGAAGCCATAGGATCAGGATGCCGTGCCGCTTCCACGTCATCAGCGATCGCTGAACTAGTTTGTGCAGACTCTCCAGAGCATGCAGTGTCTACTGCGTCTACGGGGAGTAAACCTTCACCATAAAAGACATCAACTACTTCAAGACCTCTCCCCCGTAAATCGGCTTCCCACCGTCCCACATCAATAATGGGGGCCTGTACCGACCACAGATCTACTAGTCGGCAAACGGCAAGACGTTTCGACTGGCGTGCCGCAGTAATCCCCTTATTTACAGCATCGGTGTAGGCACGCACCAATCCCCCCGTGCCCAACAAAATACCGCCGAAATAGCGCACCACAACAGCACACACATTAACAAGATCTGCACCACGCAAAGCGGCAAGCATCGGTTTACCAGCAGTCCCGGAGGGCTCTCTATCATCACTCGAACGCTCTTGTACGTCACCACTTCCACCACCTAACCGAAAAGCCGTGCAATGGTGGCGGGCTGTCGGGTGCAGACGCCGAATCTCCTCGATAAAAGCACGGGCATCCTGCTCATTTTCTACACGTTGCAGATAACAAATAAACTGCGACCGCTTAATCTCAATTTCTGCGGTAACCGAAGATCCAGTACTTAGACTACAAAACTGAGGGATGTCTACAGACAACTTTTCAACCACTACGTCAGGTATTCATACGCTGGAGTACCTGGGAGTAATCGCTCACACTCGATACCGCTTTCTTCCATACGATGGAGCAGAGCATGCAACCCAGTAGCGGTTCCTAATTGGATACCAACCAATGCGGCACCAGTTTCACGATTGTTCCGCTTCACATACTCGAACAGGGTGATATCGTCATCCGGGCCAAGCACGCGGTCGAGAAACTCACGTAGTTGACCTGGTTTCTGCGTAAAGTTGACTAAGAAATAATGCTTAAGACCTCGGTCAACTAAAGAACGTTCAATAATCTCGCTATAGCGAGAAACATCATTGTTACCGCCGGAGATAATACACACAACTGAGCTTCCTGGAGCAAAGCGCAACTGTTGCAGGGCCGTCACAGAAAGAGCACCAGCTGGTTCGGCGATAATCCCCTCATTTTGGTAAAGATCCAACATCTCTGTGCAGACAGAGCCTTCGGAGACAGTGAGAAGATCAATCATCTTACGATGGGCATCAAGTATTGCATAGGTAACATCGCCACAACGCTTGACGGCTGCCCCATCCACAAACGGGTCAGTATCCCCCAGAGTAACAGGACCTCCCATATCCAGAGCTGCCGCTACAGATGCCGCTCCCGCCGGCTCCACTCCAATGACTTCTGTCTCGGGACTCGTCTCGGCAAGATAGGTGACAACGCCAGAAAGGAGACCACCACCCCCCACTGGAACAATAACCATACTGGGTTGCTCCCCAATATCAGCAAGTTGCTCAACGATTTCTCGGGCAACAGTCCCCTGTCCTGCAATAGTGCTGGGATTATCAAACGGTGCCACCCATGTAGCCCCCGAGTCCTGCGCATTCTGCATAGCGGCGGCAGCGGCGTCGTCAAAAGAATTACCTGTTACTACCAGCTCTATTGCATCTCCACCGTGATACATAATGCGATCACGCTTTTGTTTAGGAGTATTAGAGGGAACATAAATACGTCCCTGTACTCCCAAGGTGCGACACGCGTACGCTACCCCCTGCGCATGGTTACCAGCAGATGCCGCTACAACGCCGGCCCTACGCTGTTCGTCGTTAAGCTGCGCAATAACGTTATAGGCACCACGAATCTTGTATGAGCGGACACCTTGCAAATCCTCTCGCTTCAGGTAAATCTTAGCGCCCGTCATTTCCGAAAGACGTGGAGAGTAATACAGCGGAGTACGCTCCACAACTCCACTAATAATTTCCGCAGCTTTTTCAACATCGGCAGCTGTGGGCATAATAACCTGGGGTTCTAGAGGATTTTTATTCACAGTATTTATACTAGCCCACTACACACAGTGACTGTTGAAACTAGCTTTTAGATCAGAGATCAACTCACTGCTTTGTCTCACTCGGAGAGCCTCCGACAAAGCAAGTCGTTCCACTCTTCCCTCTGCTTCCAGTGTTACTACAACAGGCGATGGTCCTGCATGCCGTTGCAGAATATCACGTAGCTTAGCTAGCCTCTCGGGCGTACACATTTGTGTCTTAAGCCGTAAATTAAAGACTGGTGCAATACCATCCTGGCTAAAATCAGGCACAGTAAGATCGTCACCAAAGATACTCATGCGGTCATCGCGGATATTGACATGCGCTCGGACAATAACAACTGCATCTTCGATAATGTGCATACCGATCTTTTGGTAAAGACGCGGGAAGAAGAGCACCTCCACTCCACCTTGCAGATCCTCGATGCGAACAATGGCCCACGGCTCACCCTTCTTGTTGACGCGTCGATCAACTGCCGCGATGATGCCACCGATGACGACCGTTTTACCGTTGGGAAGTTCGCCCTCCAGAATAGTGGTAATGGACGTATCTGTACGTTCTTGTAACGCTGTTTCCAAACCATCCAGTGGATGTCCAGAAACATAGAGTCCCAACATTTCTCGTTCTAAAGTAAGACGTTGTTTTTTATCCCATTCATCATCCGGCACCTGCACTTCAAAAGCGTTACTCACAGAGTTATCTTCTTCTGCTCCGAAGCCTGCAAAAAGGTCGAACTGTCCAGCTGCAGCGGCTTTCTTCGTCCCCATAACGGCATCAATAGCATCTGAATGCACCTCGAAAAGTCCTTTTCGAGAATGTCCCAGAGAGTCGAAAGCTCCTGCCTTAATAAGAGATTCCGTAACCTTCTTCGTACAAGCTGTCTGCCCTATCTTGTTGAGATAGTCAGTGAAGTTTGTAAATGCGCCCTGTACAGTACGCGCATCAACAATCTCATCCACGGCCTGTTCACCAACATTACGTACAGCGCCCAAACCGAAACGAATATCTTGTCCCACTGGTGCAAAGTTCCAAATAGATTCGTTCACATCCGGTTGTAGGACTTGAATACCCATACGGCGACAATCCGACAAATACAGTGCTGTCTTATCTTTATCATCACCCACAGAAGTGAGCAGTGCTGCCATATATTCAGCCGGGTAATTTGCCTTCAAATAGGCAGTCCAGTAGCTGACCAGTCCATATCCTGCCGCGTGCGACTTGTTGAACGCGTATCCGGCGAAGGGCAGAATCGTCTCCCACAAAACTTTGATAGCCTCGTCAGAATAGTTACGCTCGCGCATACCGGCCTGGAAGTTGTCGAACTCTTTCGCCAATACTTCCGGCTTCTTTTTACCCATGGCACGACGGAGCAAATCTGCTTGGCCAAGAGAATAGCCCGCTACCTTCTGAGCAATTTGCATAATCTGCTCTTGGTAAACAATAAGGCCGTATGTTTCCGCGAGAATATCTTTCAGCGGCTCATCAAGCTCGGGATGAATGGGCTCTACCGGGGCACGCCCATTCTTACGATCCGCATACGCCCAGTGTGCACCCACCCCCATCGGCCCTGGTCGGTACAGTGCCAGCGAGGCAACAATATCGTTGAAGCCTGTTGGCTCCATCTTTTTCAGCAACTCACGCATACCGCCACTATCAAGCTGGAAAACGCCCAGCGTATCCCCGTGGCGGAGTAACTCATACGATTTTTCATCCGTTAGCTGAAGACGATCAAGATCAAGTATTTCCCCATCGCGATTGCGCTTAATGTTTTCCAGCGCATCGCCAATAACAGTGAGGTTTCGTAGCCCTAGGAAGTCCATCTTCAACAGGCCAATAGCCTCACACGAAGGATAGTCCCATCCGGTAATAAGAGCACCGTCTTGGGTACGCTTCCACATAGGGATACAGTCCAACAGTGGCTCACTGGACATAATGACAGCACACGCGTGTACACCCGCCTGGCGAACCATACCTTCCAGACCACGGGCTGTTTCATAAATACGCTGTACGTCCGGGTCGGTTTCGATGAGGGCGCGAATCTCGGAAGCCTCACCATACCGGGGATGGTTAGGATCCATAATGCCGGAAAGTGGAATATCCTTCGCACCTTGCGCTGGCGGCAGTGCCTTCGTCATACGATCTGCGATCGCATACCCAGGCTGCCCGAATTGGACACGTGCCGAGTCTTTAATAGCAGCCTTAGTTTTAATAGTGCCGAAGGTAATAACCTGTGCTACTTTATCTGCACCCCATCGCTCAGATGCGTAGCGGATCATTTCCCCGCGACGACGATCATCGAAGTCCATATCGATATCAGGAGCGGAAGGACGTTCTGGGTTAAGGAAGCGCTCGAACAGAAGACCGTGCTTGACCGGGTCGATATTAGTAATACCCAAGGCGTAGGCAATAAGAGCGCCTGCGGCGGAGCCACGCCCCGGACCAACTTTAATGCCGACTTCACGTGCATGGCTGACCAGGTCGGCCACCACCAGGAAGTAGGTTGGGTACCCCTTCTGGATAATAACGTCAATCTCGTAATTGGCACGTTCAATATAGTTTTGCGGCACTCCATCAGGGAAACGCCATTCAAGGCCTTCCTTCACTTCATGACGAAGCCAGGCTTCTGCATCGTAGCCCGGTGGAGTATCGAAGTTGGGCATCCGGTCATGATATTTCCACACGTTGGAATAGTCGCCAACGCGCTCAGCTATCCATAGTGTGGTATCACATGCCCCTGGAACTTCCTTATCCCAGCGAGCACGAATTTCTTCTGGTGGAATAAGGTAATAGCCGTCACCATCAAATTTAAAGCGTGAGGGATCAGAGAGCGTTTTTCCCGTCTGCACACATAACATAGCTTCGTGTGCCTTCGCCTGATCTTGTGTGACGTAGTGACAGTCATTGGTAATGACGGGACGCATGCCAAGATCTTTTCCCAATTTGAGAAGATCTTCACGGACTCGCCGTTCAATATCAATGCCATGGTCCATAAGCTCCAGCAAGAAATTTTCTTTGCCGAAAATACTCTGCCACTTCTCCGCGGACTCGTAGGCTTCCTTTATCTGGCCAAGGCGTAAACGAGTCTGAATTTCGCCGGAGGGGCAACCAGAAGAAGCAATGACACCTTTTGAATATTGAGAGATAAGGTCAGCATCCATACGAGGCCATTTACCCAATTGTCCTTCATAGGATGCAAGGGAGGACAGGCGGAAGAGATTATGCAATCCCTCTTCATTTTCTGACCACAATGTCATGTGGGTATAGGCGCCTGAACCGGAAACATCATCGCCGCGTTGCGACGGATCACCCCAACGCTGGCGGGTCTTATCAAAACGGGATCCGGGGGCAATATATGCTTCCACACCGATAATGGGTTTTACACCTGCAGCGATTGCTGCTTTATAAAAATCGGATGCCCCATACATATTGCCGTGGTCGGTCATTCCCACTGCTGGCATACCTAGACGATTGCACTCTTCCATGAGCTTATCGATCTTTGCCATACCGTCCAGCATGGAAAACTCAGTATGGTTATGGAGATGGACAAATGATGACTTGCCCACTGCCATCCCCTCTCTCTATCTAGGATTTAACAGCTAACTACATATTTACTGGCAACTACCGTTGTAAGAATGCTATTACTCTGTCAGTACGTGACTAGTTTAGTAGACGTGTCCAACATCGCCAGTACCCGGGTGGACGAGCTAACGCTTTTAGCTTTCTTCTCGAAGAATGGACAGGGCGCGCGCTAAATCAGCTGGATAATCACTCTCAAATTCCACCCATCGGCCATCTGCAGGATGGACAAAACCTAGCTTTTTAGCATGCAGCCATTGTCGCTCAAGGCCTAACCGTGCAGACAATGTGGGGTCTGCACCATAGGTAGGGTCCCCCACACAAGGATGATGAAGAGCTGAAAAGTGAACACGTATTTGGTGGGTACGCCCCGTTTCTAGATGCACGTCAAGAAGTGTTGCCCGCCGGAAAACTTCCACGGTGTCATAGTGAGTGATGGAGGGTTTCCCATCTGGGCGTACACAAAAACGCCAATCATTACCGGTGTGTCGGCCAATAGGAGCATCAATTGTTCCTGACAACGGATCCGGGTACCCCTGCACGATGGCATGATAGGTTTTTTCCACAGTCCGGTCTCTAAAAGCCTGCTTCAGCACGCTATAGGCGTGTTCTGACGTAGCCACCACCATAAGACCTGAGGTACCCGCATCAAGACGGTGCACAATGCCTTTTCGCTCCGGCGGTCCAGAAGTAGTAACCCGGTATCCGGCAGCGGCAAGACCTCCCACAACAGTGGGGCCAGTCCACCCCAAAGAAGGATGGGCAGCTACGCCAGCTGGTTTGTCCACGACCACAATATCGTTATCAGCATAAACAACATGCATCCCGGGAACTGGTTCCGCCACAACAGTAAGAGGCTGTGGCGGATCTGGCAATGTCACTTCCAGAAACCCCTCCACCATTTTGAATGACTTGCCAATAGCAACCCCATCGAGCATCACATGGCCTTCTTCTGCAAGATTTGCAGCAGCACTCCGCGATACACCCAAAAGACGGGACAATGCGACATCGGCACGAAGATTAACTAAGCCGTCGGGCACTGACATTGCGCGATAATCACTCATAAGTGAGACACCTGCGACGACGCATCGGTTTTCTCTGCAGCCGGGGACACTGTTAACTTTTTACCCACCAATAAGCAGATAAGAACAATAACGACACCAATAGTGACGGCACTGTCAGCAACATTAAAAACAGGGAATTGTCCCACTGAAATAAAGTCAATGACGTGCCCAGAAAATGCTGCAGGTGGACGGAAAAGCCGATCATAGAGATTCCCAAAAGCCCCACCTAGTATTAATGCCAGCCCAGTAGCCCACGCATTACTTGTGGTACGCCACAGCGCAGAAGCAACAGCAGAGATAATCACCATGCTGAAAATAGTGATGAAAACTGTGAACTTTTCCCCTAATCCAAATGCCGCACCGGAATTCAGTACATGCGTAATCCGAATATTTCCCCAGGATGCATGTGTTTCCCCTACCGGGATAGTCGCTACTACCCATGCTTTTGTGAGGTAATCAATAACCAGAATAATGCCAGCGAGAGCAAAGAAAAGAGTGCGCCGCTTATATGCAGCCCGACGTGCAGCAATAGCAGCGGACGCATCGTATGACGACTGTTTTTTCTGTGGTACGGGCACTCTTCGCTAGATCTCCTTACAGGGCATTATTGAGGCTATTGGCGGGGTGACGGAATGATATTACGTGTTGCACACTGCCGGCACGCTATCTGGCATGAGCAAAGAAATGGTGTTGCACATGTACGACTTAGAGATTTTCCACTTCTTCTTGTCGTAGATAAACTTCACTTCACTGCCCTGGGGAGGCTGGCCGGGAATAGACATCTCAACATGCACAGTGCGAGTAGTGGGGTCAGTGGGGATAATCTGTCCAGAAAGTTTAATAGTGGCGTTGGACTCTTGCTTGGCCTGCGTAATTTTCTCGAAAAGCTCTGGTGATTTTTCACCATCTTCAACAGTGTCAAGTTTGTCTTTTGTTGGTACTTTCGGATCAAGAGCACGGTCCAACAGTGCTTGTAGCTGCTGCAAGGTAGGCTCGGGGATCGCCGGCCGTTTTAATGAGCTCATAGCAGCACTACGGCTTGCCTCTACTTCAGGTGGTACTGAGGTAGTACATGCAGTTAACGCCATTACCGCTGTAACAGCGATAAGGGTCGCACCGATGCGTCGTGCAGTCATAGGGCTCCTAGAAGGTCAACTAGTGTTCTACAGTCACACTACTCGTTTTTAAGTCATCTCTCCGCATGGAGTGTTGTCACTTGCCGGCACGTCGCTATTGACCTTTACTCCCAAAACCCACACTCTTAAAGGGTGACTACCGCGAATATTGTTGTGCTAGCTACTGGTGGAACGATCTCCAGTACTGCTTCTACTACTTCTCACGAACACACGAATAATGGTCTCTCGCCATCTCTTAGCGGCGAGGATTTGTTACGAACGCTGCCCTCCGACCATCCCTTCGTTGTACAGAAAAACGCCACTATTCACGTGAATAACGTCTATCACAAAGACTCCTCCCAGCTTCTCCCCACAGATATTGACCGTTTGACCGATGCGGTCCTTACAGCTTTAGACGCTGGTGCAACGGGTATCGTGGTGGTACATGGCACCGACACACTAGAATCGACAGCGCTCTGGCTACAGCTTGTATGTCCACTGGCGCACTATCATTGTCCACTCGCCATAACTGGGGCTACTTTTGCCGCAGATAGCAGCACTCCAGATGGCCCTCAGAATCTTGCTGATGCACTGAGTTACGTCACTAATCCACAGGCAGAGTCAACTGTAAAAATAGTATTTGGCGGCGCTATCCTTCCTGCGTGGGGAGCGTTAAAACTAGCGACAGACCAGCGCACCGCATTTGCCTCCGTCTGCCCGGCAAACGCGACAAGCACTGGGTTAACTGAGTTGCTCGTTGACATGCCTATACATCCGATCCCTCGTCTTTCCGTCAATACTCCCCTTGTGCGTATTGTGACAGTCGATTTCGGGGATGATGGGTCCCTCTTACGTCTTGCGTGTGAACCATCCGGTGCTGTTCCTGTACGCGCCATCATTATTGAAGCGTTGGGCAGCGGTAATCTTCCCGCTGCCACTGCTACCGTTCTTCATGAGTTACGCACAACGTATCCTGAGATTATTTTCGTGGTGACCTCCCGGGTACCGTTAGGGCCAGTATCAGCACTGTACGGCTGCACTGGCGGTGGTGCGGATTTGGCCGCAGCAGGTATCCCCTTAATCAAAAATTTACGGGCTCCACAGTGCCGCATACTTTTGCTTGCACTACTCCAAGCGGGCTACTCCACTGCGCAAATTAAGAACATTCTCCACGCATAAAACATGCCTAGAACCCGCATAGAACCAGTGCATAATTAATCTGCATGTAGTCGGTGTAATTCTTCTTCTGGCCAGTCGAGGCAGAGTAGTGGATCTGCCGGAGTAAGGTCGGCAGTTTCCTCTGTAAACGTCATCACTCGCCCCGGGCCACTAGTACGCGTTTCAAATCGGACGGATACTTTCCCCTGGCCCGCCCCCTGTATCCAGCCAAACCCATACGTAGGATGCATAACGTCCATGCCGGATTGCCAGCGTGGGCAGTCCGGCATGTGTAATAAGGCACGCTCAGAGCCATATACTCCCTGTCCCGTTGTACCGGGGATAGTTACTGTTTGAGCGTCACTATTGTCGCGTTCTTCCTCAATATTGACTTCCCAGTCCAGTCCAGGGAAAAGAGATTCCTGCTGAACAGTAGTAAGCCCAGAAAACCCAACTCCCACAAGACGACATGCTCCCACCGTGGCAGGATCAAGGGCAAGCCGGTGTGCGAGGGCCAGTAAAGTCCGTATATCGGTAGTGGCATAGGGCAATGTTGCGGACCGTGAGATGATGGTCATATCTGACAGTTTTTGTTTAACCGTAACGGTTCTGGCGGCACGCCCATCGTGGAGAAGACGCCGGTGGGCATCGTCACCATTATCGTCAATAGCCGCTATAATGCCGGCCTTATCAGTAATATCTGTCCGATAAGTAGACTCGGAACTGATTTGTTTAGCGATGGCCCGCTCGCATACTGGGCGATTATCAAAGCCACGTGCTAGCCCTTGTAATTGTCGGCCCACTGCAGACCCTAGTAATGCTTTCGCGTCCTTCTCTGAGAGATCTGCTAGATCACCAATGGTAAGAATGTTTTCTTTCTGCAGCTTTTTTTCGCTGACGGGGCCCACTCCCCACAATTTTCGTACTGACAGCGGACGCAGAATTTTATTCATAAGGGATGCTGGAATAATCTGCACACCATCCGGTTTCGCCATTCCTGACCCAATTTTGGCGTATTGCTTCCCACTTCCCGCCCCAAAAGAAAGAGATAACCCAATCTCTTCTCGCACAACGCTGCGCAGCATTTCACAATACTCAAGAACGTCAGCCCCCGTGCACCCATGTAATTCTGCGGGTTCGAGGAATGCTTCATCGACGGAAAGCTGTTCTATAACCGGGACATACGTTCGTAGTAGCCGGAATATACGGCGGCTGACAGTGCGGTACACCACTCCACGAGTTGGTACAACAACACCACGTGGTTCAATAAGCCGGGCTGCCTGATGCATAGGCATAGCCGAATGACATCCCAATGCACGTGCTTCATACGATGCCCCCGCTACTACCCCACGACCTGAACGTCCCCCTACTAGGACAGGACGCCCCTGCAAGGTAGGGCGGGTGAGCTGCTCAACAGAGCTAAAGAAGGCATCCATGTCACAGTGCAATACCCATCTATTCTGGCGACACGCCAGATCCTTAGAAGAAAGATGGTATGCACTGCTGTCCACAGTGCCAGTGTATGTCACACTCTGCCCATAAAGAGAAAGAAGAAGTGGCGAAGGATATTCGAGGACAGCAGGAATACTGACCGATATGCTGGAAGCAGAGAGTTAGGTACTTTTGTGCCGCACCGACCACCATAGCTTGGAGAAGAAATGGAATTCATGGAAAAGGCAGCCCGCGATTTGTGGCGTACATGGCTAATAGTAGGTGTTTTTGCCCTCCTGATTGGAATTGTTGCAGTGGCGTGGCCCGATAGTACCGTCAAGGTTGTCACTATTATCTGCGCTGTGGGAATTATTGTTGGTTCTCTTGCACTTGGTGCATTGTCCGTCTCAACAAAAGAAATTTCCCCACTCTGGGGTCTGGGGGTCTTTTTCTCAGTAGTGGGCATTATCGTCGGCATTGCGGCAGCAATTAACCCGGACACCTTCAGTGTTGTTCTCGCCTTGATCTTCGGTATTGTTGCTCTTGTTTCTGGTATTGGCAATATTGGTGCCGGCAGCGTCACTGCAGTAGCAGGTGTTGGCTGGCCAGTTATTACCAGTGGTGTTGCACAAGTAATTATTGGCTTATTACTTATCATTTCTCCCTTCACCTCACTCATCGGTATTGCGTGGGCGCTGGGAGTCATGGCCATTCTGCTGGGTATTTCTATGCTGGTATCCGCTATTGTTATCCGCCAAACTCTTGCAAAGAATGGCGAAAACGTCTCCTTCATGGGTTAATAGCCTGATGGGCTAGCCCTACGACTATTACTATCTACAAACGGTAGATAAAAGGCTCCTCCCCCACTCACCTCATTCTGTGAGCTATGGGGAGGAGCCTTCGATTATTCTCTACTGCCTCTACTGTTTCTACTGTGCAACTTTATGAAGACTGCCTGTTACACCATCACCCAGATCGAGCTCTCCACCCTGTTCTGGAGTAGTAATAGTAAGGTCAACTGCCAGGACTTCACCAGAGATAAGATCGCGGTGCCGCTCCGCCCAGGTACGTAGTTTCTCGGGCACACCCATGGTAAGGCTGATGCGGTCGGAGACTTCCAGTCCAGCCGCGCGCCGAGCATCCTGTATTTCACGAATGCGGTCCTTGGCCCATCCTTCAGACTCCAGATCATCATTAAGAGTCATATCCAAGATGACGAGTCCCTTACCGTCTGGAAGAGCAGCGGTGGAATCGGGATTCTGCGCGACTAGACGCTGCGTATACTCTGTATCCTTCAACTCAATACCGCCTACTGTGGCAGTACCGTCTGCATGAACCTCATAGTCGCCAGCCTTAGCGGCTTTAATAGCCTTCTGGACATCCCCACGCAGACGTGGCGCCGCAACCTTAGCGTTCACTTGTAGTTGGAATTCACCGTAGGACGCAACGTCATCGGTAAGTTTTACCTCCCGCAAATTCATTTCTTCCGCAATGATGTCGGTGAAAGGTGCTAGTGCATCCACGTGCGGGGCCGCGACAGTCGCCGACAGTAGTGGCAAGCGAACGCGTAGCTTATGCGCTTTACGAATAGAGGAGATTGTAGAGCACACTACCCGCACACGGTCCATCGCAGCTACCAGCTCCGCATCATGCGGCAGGAGATCAGACTCTGGCCAATCCGTAAGGTGTACTGATTCACCACCAGTAAGGCCCCGCCAGATAACCTCCGACGCGAACGGTAGCAGTGGCGCAGCCAATCGGCACGTTACCTCGAGCACCGTGTAGAGAGTATCGAAGGCGTCTTTAGCATCCTGACTAGACTCCTCCCCCTCCCAGAAACGAGCACGGGACCGACGCACATACCAGTTCGTAAGAGCGTCGATGAAAAGACGAAGCGTTTCACAGGCATTGGCGATGTCCGTTGTCATCATCTGCTCAGTGAGAACATCACGTGTTTCCGCCAACTTGGCGAGAATGTAGCGGTCAAGAACATTTGCACTATCAGTGCGGAATGTTGCTTCCTCAGACGCATACATTTGGAAGAAACTGTACGTATTCCACAGTGGTAGAAGTGCCTGCCGCACACCGTCACGAATGCCCTGCTCTGTTACGACCAAGTTGCCGCCGCGCAGAATTGGGGAAGACATGAGGAACCACCGCATGGCGTCGGATCCATCACGATCGAAAACCTCGTTGACGTTAGGATAGTTGCCCTTCGACTTGGACATCTTGAGGCCATCATTGCCCAACACAATACCGTGCGCGACAACCGCTTTGTAGGAAGGCTTATCAAAAAGTGCCGTCGCTAAAACATGCAGGGTATAGAACCATCCACGAGTTTGCCCAATGTATTCAACAATGAAATCGCCCGGGTAGTGGGACTCGAACCATTCCTTATTCTCAAACGGATAATGTACTTGCGCATAGGGCATGGAACCTGACTCAAACCAGCAGTCCAATACTTCGGGGACGCGGCGCATCATTGATTTACCCGTCGGATCATCCGGGTTAGGACGTACCAGCTGGTCAATATCGGGGCGATGCAGGTTGGTGGGACGCACACCAAAATCGCGTTCTAGTTCATCGAGAGAACCGTAAACGTCCGTACGCGGATAATTCGGATCATCAGACTCCCACACAGGAATAGGAGCACCCCAGTAGCGGTTACGGCTGATATTCCAGTCACGCGCATTAGAGAGCCACTTCCCGAATTGTCCGTCGCGAATATGGCTGGGAATCCACGTAATGTCATCGTGGTTGAGCTCCACCATACGGTCTCGGAATTTCGTGACAGCCACAAACCAGCTCGGCAATGCCATATAGATAAGAGGCTCTCCCGAACGCCACGAGTGCGGATAGGAATGGTCAATAGTTTCCTGCCGGAAAACTCGCCCCAATCCCTTAATGTCCTTAATGATGCGAGGATTGGCGTCAAAGACTAAAAGCCCCTCATACTCTGGTACTTCAGAAATGAATTTACCGTCCATATCAACGGGAATAACCAGCGGAATATCGTACTTATTGCACGTATTCATATCGTCTTCGCCGAAAGCAGGAGCCTGGTGGACAACACCAGTACCAGAATCCATTGTGACGTAATCAGCAAGCAGAATCTGGAAAGAATTGGCGTTATCGGCAAAGTAGTTGAAAACCGGAGTGTAGGAAAGCCCCGCCAATTCGCTACCGGTAACCCGTGCCATAACCTTTGGCTTTTTACCGAGCTCACGAGAATAAGCAGATAGACGTGCTTCCGCAAGAACAACTCGGCTTCCCGCAAACTGTGCTGGTGCCTTCTCCCCTGCTACTTCCACCACCACATAAGTCTCATTGGGATGCACGGCGATAGCCAGGTTAGAGGGAAGCGTCCACGGCGTCGTCGTCCAGATGAGGGCAGCTGCACCATCAAAGGGTGTACCAGACAGAGGATGATCTGCGGGGATACAAAGCGGCATAGCTACTGTTAGCGCAGGATCCTGCCGCATCTTGTAGGAATCATCCAGGTGAGTTTCCTGGTTAGATAGTGGTGTGTGTTCCGCCCAGGAGTACGGCAGTACCCGGAATCCTTTATAGATAAGTCCCTTATCATAAAGAGTTTTAAAGGCCCACAGCACAGACTCCATATAACCGATATCAAGAGTCTTATAACCATTGTCGAAATCTACCCAGCGTCCCTGCCGCGTGACGTAGTCTTTCCACTCCTGTGTGTATTTCAGAACAGACTTTTTGCAGTAGGCATTAAACTCTGCCAGACCCATGTCATCGATCTCGGTATGGTTCTTAATACCCAACTGTTTTTCTGCTTCTAGTTCTGCAGGCAAACCGTGTGTATCCCACCCAAAGCGACGATCAACTTTGTAGCCCATCATCGTTCGGAACCGCGGCACAATGTCCTTGACGTACCCCGTCAACAAGTGACCGTAGTGCGGAAGACCGTTAGCAAACGGAGGACCATCATAGAAGACGTATTCTTCCGCATCCTCACGCTGCGCAACAGATTTTTTAAACGTCTCATGTTCTTCCCAGTACTTCAGAACTTCTTGCTCTAATTCTGGGAAAGAGGGACTAGTAGTGCCGCGCCCATTCGTCATATCGCTTTTTGGGTAGGCGGCACCAACACTGGTTTTAGTACTGTGAGAATCGGTACTCATATGGGCGAAACTCCTCGTGCCTAACATCAATATGTGTTGGTCACGGGGACGAGGCATGTGCTTCGCGGTACCACCCCGCTTGATTGCAGAATCCGCAATCCGCTTCATTAGAGCTATATCGGGCTCTCCCGTCCGGTTCTACTGAGTTACCAAATAGTGCAGAAGTAGTTCTTCATGCAGCTTTTATATCAATAACTGTTCTTCCGAAGGCTCCCCGCTGATAACGGATCAATGCCAGATTTTTATTGTAACGATTGTTCTTGTTACAGCAACAATTGTCACAATAATAAACCGCGGTAATAAAACTGTAACAAAGATATAGCGTGATGTGACGTAGTTTTAAGAGTTTGTACTGTTTCCTACAGTGCCTGCAGTGGCTTCTGCATCACCGGAGGTACTAAACCCACTAGAGTTACTAGAGTTATCGGTGCCATCGATACTGTCGGCAGGTGCATCAGCATCAGAGAGTTCTTTTTTGTTGTCTTTTTTCTGATGATTTTTCGCAATATCAATGATGAGAAAGATGAATCCCAGAACACAGACACCGATACACACCCATGCAAGAGACAGCATGCCTGTGGCAAGAGCAGCTATGAGCAGAGCAAGTCCAATAACAGTGCATACAAGAGCCAGATTGTAGACGTCACTGCTGCTGTTAAGCTGTGACTCACGCTTTCTTCAAAGTTTCTTCAGAGGGGAAGACTAAACTACTTGCTGGAGAAGCTATCTCCAATATTAGAACCGCGTAGGTCGGCTAGCTGTCCTTCGAGTAGATCCTGCAAGCGGGTACGGTACTGACGCTCGAAAGTACGCAACTGATCAATACGGCCTTCCAGAACAGAACGCTGCTGATTGATAGTAGCCATCATCTCGGTGTGCTTACGCTCAGCTTCTGCTTCCATCTCTGCAATAGCTGACTCGGTTTCATGCATACGACGATCTGCAGTGTCATTGGCCTCGGTTACCATACGATCAGCTTCAGAACGAGCAGAGGACACCATTTCGTCAGCTTCACGACGTGCATCGCTAGTGAGACGATCAGCCATATCCTGAGCCATACCCAAAATATGAGCAGCCTTGAGATTAGTTTCCGACTCGTTAGCAACCGGTGCTGGTGCAGCCTGCTGGACAACGACAGGCTCAGCTGCAGCTGCCTCACGTGCATTCTGGGCTTCGCTACGCGCAGAATCTGCTTCCTTCTGCGCAACCTCTACAGAATCCTGAGCCTCACTCAATTCGGTAGTGAGCTCATCGATGCGCTGCTGCAGATTTGAATTTTCCTCAATCAGACGGCTTAACTCGTCCTCAATAAGGTCGAGGAACTGATCAACTTCTTCCTCGTTGTAACCACGCTTACCAATCGGCGGACGGCTAAAGGCTACATTGTGAACATCTGCTGGAGTCAGCGTAGGCATGGGAACTCTCCCTCTCTTGTCTCTCACGAGTCACATGAGTTTACATACATAATACTGCCATAGCGGCCGTATTCTCTACGAAAAACCGCAGTTCATGGAAAAGCCTAGCGGACTTTTCCTTTTAACTCCTATTCCTCGTAGGAAATATCCTTATTTTAAAAGTATCAAAACCTAGTTTTATTAGGGCACAAGGCTTCCCAAAGTAACTGGTGTTGCCCCTAGGGTAAAGGTAATAGACACCAAGATACTAACGATGAAGAACACGATAATGGGGGAAAAATCAATTCCCACTCCCCCCATTCTTACCGGGTGCATCACTTTTCTCAGCGGCAGAAGACACCAATCAGTAGCACGGAAAACAATCTCTAACACTGCTGCTAATCGAGATCCAGGAGACCACGAACGACCGAAAGAATGGATCATCTCCACCGTTATACACACGATAAGAAGCAACCACAGAATGCGTAACAGGTAATACAACACGGTTGCGAAAATTGTCACAGGCCTACCCTACCAAGATTTTTTACTCTCACCCTATGGATGAAAACACCACTGTGCTACTGGTGAAATACTACTAAACTACTGAAAAAGCTCCCTGTACGGTACTTAACCTTACACACCATAATTGTGCTCTAGGCGACGCCGCTCACTAGCATCAACAGTTGTCTCAGCTGGAGAAAGAAGAAAAACTTTCTTCGCGATACGCTCTACAGTACCGTTTAAGGCAAAAACGAGACCCGAAGCGAAATCTACAAGACGCTGTCCGAGGTCACTATCCAGTTTCGAAAGGTCCATGACGACGGGGTTTCCCTCACGGAAGCGCTGACCAATAAGTTCAGCTTCCGCATAATTTTTAGGACTTACCGTCGTAATCTGGGTAGACCGTCGAGGAGATGTGTAGCGATCTTCCCCAGAACGTCGATCCCCGTAACGACCACGATCTAGTGGAGGTAGTGGCGTACTACCGGGGTGGGCAGAAGCGTCATAGTCATCCTGGTAAGAATCACCATAACCATAGCTGTCATTATATTTGTCGCTAAAGTCCTCAGACTCAACATAGTCCTCGGCATAATCAGGTTGCTCCGTTGGCGAAGCCATACCGAATGCGTTGGTCGCGGACCTAGAATAGCAGTCCCAATACGCACACACGTGGAACCATGCGCAATAGCTTTTTCCATATCGCCACTCATCCCTGCCGAAATTTCTGCTGCATGAGGATGATCTACTTGAAGCTTCTGGCTTAGGTTATACAACTGGGAAAAAGCCCAATCTGCGTCTGAGTGAAGCGGTGGAACAGCCATAAGACCGCGCAAAAGTAAATGATCTGCATCATCTACATAGTCTGCCAAAGAGAAAATCTCTTCCTCCTTAGCACCTCCACGGGCAGTATCTCCATCCAAACTGACCTGAAGAAAAACACCTAGTGTTTCCTCCACCCGTTCGCCTTCATCGAGAGCTCGCTGCATCCCTCGAGACAACCCAGTGACAAGACGCGCTGAATCAACTGAATGAACGCTACTTGCCCACCGCGCCACAGAATTACACTTATTGCGTTGCAGTTGGCCAATCATAGACCATTCCGCAGGAATACCACTTAATATGTTCTCTTCAGCATCACGGTGGTGAAGATCATGTATTTTCTGTCGGGCTTCTTGCTCACGATTCTCCCCAAAGTTACGTACTCCAAGACGCACTAATTCAAGAACATCACTGAGGGGATGAAATTTAGTGACCACCATGAGTGTGACATCATCGCAGGAACGGCCAGCTTTCTTGCATGCAGCAGCAATACGATCACATGTTTCCTGATAACGACTTGCAATACTATTTTCAGTCATTACTCCTCCAGATCACGCCTGCTTGACAGCCAGTTTTTCCTTCTCTATATGTACTGAAGAATGCGGGATCTTCAATGGTACAGCGAGGATCTATAGTGACACCGGCCAGACCTGCTTGTACCAGCTGATAAGCAATACCACGACGTAAATCCACAGAAGGCTGCCCTTGTGGCGTTTTCGATCGTGTATGCGGAACTCTGTTTTCCATATCCGCTGCTACAGCTTCCGATACTCGCATGTTTCTACCAGTTGCAGAGGGGCCAAGAAGAGCATGCATGCGATGCGGATCGGCATCCAGCTGTTGCATGGCATCCACTGTATTGGCAATAAGTCCAGCACGAATACCGAAAAGGGAACCATGCAACGCTGCTATAACGCCAGCTTCATCATCACCTAATAGAACTGGAACGGCATCAGCAGTAAGTACTACAAGAGCTAACTCTGGAGCAGTAGTGACTACTGCATCTGTAGCTGGAATAGGGGCAGTAAAACGAGTATCTGCAGTTGCCTCGATAACACTGACATGAGGGCTCTGTAATTGCTCCATATAAACAAAGCGTTCCAGAGGAAGGTGGAGTTTTTCGGCAAGCCTCTCCCTATTGTGGGCAACAGTGACGGGATTATCGCCCACGTCCAAGGAAAGATTTAACCCATGGTAACGGCCCGTCGAGAATCCTCCCGCACGAGTAGTAATGACGCGCCTCACCCGCAGAGAACGTGATCCCACCACTGCAGCGGAATTATCAGTAGTCTGCGAGTGCACAGCTTTCGTCGTCATACCAGTCACTCCGTACAAAAACCTGTACGTTAACGCATAAATGGAGGAATATCGATGTCATCCTCATCAGAAACTCGAGTAGTGCGCTGACGAATACTCATAGCAGAGCTTTTCTCTGCGACTTCCTCGATATCCTCTTCAGATGCGTCAGTCTCATTCTCAAAGACGCGTGCCGGCGGTTCTCCACCTTCAAAACCTGCTGCCACCACGGTGACGCGAACTTCGTCACCAAGTGAATCATCAATCACCGTACCAAAAATAATGTTGGCATCTGGATGAGCCTTCTCACGAACAATACTGGCGGCCTCATTAGCTTCAAAAAGGCCAAGATCTGATCCACCAGCAATGGAGAGCAGTACACCTTTGGCGCCTTCCATGCTGTATTCCAGCAGAGGAGAGTTAATGGCGGCATCCGTAGCTTTACTAGCACGATCGTTACCAGAAGCTCGCCCAATACCCATTAGTGCAGCACCAGAGTCAGCCAATACTGACTTCACATCGGCAAAGTCAACGTTAATGAGTCCCGGAGTGGAGATGAGGTCGGTAATGCCTTGTACGCCATTGAAAAGAACCTCATCGGCTTTAGAGAAGGCCTCATTAATGGAGATAGTCTTATCTTCCTGTTGTAGAAGCCGATCGTTGGGAATAGTGATGAGAGTGTCACACGCATCCCGTAGCTTCTCAATACCATGCTCCGCATTGTCGGCACGACGTTTGCCCTCAAAGGAGAAAGGCTTGGTAACAACAGCAACCGTAAGCGCACCTAAACCACGGGCGATCCCCGCAACAATAGGAGCTCCACCAGTTCCGGTTCCGCCGCCTTCACCAGCAGTAACAAAAACCATATCGGCGCCCGTAAGAACATCCTCAATATCCTGCGAATTGTCCCGGGCAGCACGCTCACCTACTGCGGGATCAGCTCCCGCACCCAAGCCGCGTGTTGTGGACTGGCCAATATCAAGTTTGGTGGGGGCATCGCAGTCCAGCAGATCTTGTTCATCAGTATTAAGTGCAATGAAATCGACGCCGGTCATGCCCTCGCCGATCATTCGTTTGATAGCGTTGGTACCGCCGCCACCAATACCGACTACTTTGATTACAGCCAGATTATGTTGTGGCGTAGTCATTGGAATAGCCTCTCCCGTCTAAAGCTGAGGTTGAAGGTTTAGAGAGTCCTTCAGTGCGGATAAAGAATAAAGACCGTCACAGAGTGCCCAAAATAGACACACCGGAAGAACCAAAATTAATGAGGGACTCTATCTTTTACTAGCGCCTAGTGGGAAGTTCTGGGTTAGAAACATTCCAGGTAGCGCCCGGCTGCGTAAGCACAATACGCATCGATTCCACTTTTTCATCTAACCGCGTGGGAGACCCTAGCTCCACAGTTCTCCCACTACGCATCCGCAAAACGACCATTGCTGCAGAATCTACAGTAATTGTCCGCACTCGTGTAAGAATGTCCTTGGGCAAATGCTGGGCAGTTGTTAACGCAGCCTCCCGCTGCAACGTATTGTGAAGCGGCTGAGGCACCACAATCTCAGGAATGCGACGCGTAGGGCGCCGCACATGCATCGCTACTCCACTCGCGTCCAACTCGTACATCTTCCCCTCAAACTCGCAATAAACAAGAGGGGTACGCTCCGTCACTTCCACCGTAACAAGATGCGGATAGCTCTTTTCCACACGCACATGTTTTACTCGCGGAAGCTCCGCAATTCGCACAGCAACATCATGAGTATCCAACTCAGCCATACGCGTATTCATAGGAATTTGAGCCTGCTGCAGAACTTGCTCCTTTGTAAGGACCCGAATTCCCTCCACTGACGTATCTGTGACAAGGAAAAGAGGTGTCGCAAAGAGCACAACAGCAGCTGCGAGAATAGCAACAATAACAACACCGAGCACTGTCTGTAGTCCTATCCGCACAGAAGAAGACACAGCACGGCGTTCTTCAGCCACAGTCCTAGCCTTTCAAGAGAGCGATGACGGCATCGGCTTCCATAGTAACGTTGCCGGCACCCATCGTCAGGACAATATCTCCTGGCTCCGCAATGGCAGCAACATCGTAAGGCACTTTAGAAAAGTCCGGTTGATACTTATGCGGGATGGTGAGCTGAGTAGTAATAAGTTCGCTTGTGACACCCGGGATAGGCTTCTCCCTCGCCCCATAAATATCCAGGACAATAGCATAATCGGCAAGGTCAAGGGCCTTCGCGAATTCTTCTGCGAACTGCTCTGTACGGGAGAACAAATGCGGCTGGAAACAGACAATGACACGCCCTGGATGACCTAGGCCTTGTGCGTCCGCGTCAGCTACTTCACGTGCCGCAGTAAGTACTGCCCGTGCCTCCGTAGGATGATGGGCGTAATCGTCATAAACACGAATTCCCCCTACATGGCCGTGATACTGAAAACGTCGATTCACTCCCCCAAAATGGGTAAGCGCCTCCAAGGCTTCACTGACATCTCCGCCATAGTCACGAACAGCGATCAAGGCGGCAAGCGCATTCAACGCCATGTGCTCTCCGGGAACGGGAAGTACTAGTTCACGTGGACTATCGTCTCCTGCAAGATGAATACGAGCCACTAGCCCATCTAAAGTAGGCTCCCACGCCTCCAACACCCCCGCCATGGGAATTCCATCGCGTTGTGCCTGTGCTGCCGCAGCTGCTGTTCCATATCCAAGGACCCGAATTCCCTTTTGTACAGCATAAAGCGCTAATGTGTGCGATCCTGGATCATCCACGCACACAATTAATGAGCCCGCAGGATCAATACAATCGAGAAAATCTGCAAAGACCTGACAGTAGGCTTCTGGGGTACCGAAGAAATTAAGATGGTCCGGTTCTACGTTTGTGACAATTGCCATGCTCGCGCGATACTGCAGCAACGATGCATCAGATTCATCAGCCTCCGCGATAAAAAGATCCCCCGAACCATGATGGGCGTTAGTTCCGGTTTCGTGGAGGGCACCACCGACAGCAAAAGACGGATCACAGCCTAAAGATTGGAAGGAAACAACCGCCATTGATGTCGTAGAGGTTTTGCCGTGAGTACCTGCCACTAGCAGAGTCTTGTATCCCTGCATCAACTGGGCAAGAACCTGCGACCGAGTACGGATAGGAATACCGAGACGGCGCGCTTCACGCAATTCTGGATTAGTGTCCGGGATTGCTGCATACGAGACAATAACGCAGGAAGGCTGTTCGGAGAGCAATTCAAGATTCTTAATGTCATGCCCAACTGCCACTTTTGCTCCCCGCGCGCTAAGTGATACGAGTGCGCGAGAATCGCGGACATCAGACCCACTTACTTCTCCTCCACGGGCAAGCAGAATACGCGCAACACCGGACATTCCCGCGCCACCAATACCAATCATGTGAACGCGTTGGAGTTCTGGGGGAAGAGTAGCCGTTATCATGCTGTTTTCTCCTAGTAGTGTCTAGTGTTGTGACGCGGGAAGCGAATAACCAACAAGATCACAAGCGGCGCGTGCTACATCTTCTGCAGCATTACGAGAGCCAGAGCGTAACGCCCCAGCAACGGCCGTCTGATATTTCCCAGGGGTAGTAAGAAGATTCTCTGCCCAGTCTATAACCTGCTGACCTGTAAGATCATGGTCGTTAATAAGAGTTCCCCCACCTGCTTCTATAACTGGCTGCGCATTAAGTGCCTGTTCGCCATTACCGATAGGAAGTGGAACATATAAAGCGGGAAGTCCCACAGCGGAAATCTCCGCGACTGTCATTGCTCCAGAACGACAGATAACACAATCAGCAGCAGCATATGCCAAGTTCATAGTGTTAATATAGGGAACTTGTATCTGGGCTGGTGCATTGTCTGGGGCAACATTTCGAGCAGTAATTCCCGATGGCAGTGAAAGATCCTTCGCACCAGCAGGTGCACCCCCGCGTGTAGGATCACCACAATCATAATTTTTGGGTCCTACCGCTTGCAGAACACCAATGTTTTTTTCAGCCAACCCAGAAACTGCTTCATTCATCACTCGGTTAAGAGACTGCGCCCCTTGTGAACCACCAAATTCCAAAAGAACGGGAGCCTGGGGATCAAGTCCAAAAAATTCACGTGCTTCTGCACGCAATGCAGAGCGATCCAGTTGGCTAATAGTGGGACGTACAGGGATTCCCACAACGTCAATGGGGAAACCGCACCCAGGTACTGCTCCAAGAACTCGACATGCGTGTCGAGCTCCAATTTTATTGGCAATCCCAGCTCGCGCATTAGCCTCATGCACAATGTAGGGAATATGTCGAGAACCTTTTCGAGCTGCTAAGTAGGCAGACATGGATACATACCCGCCAAAACCAATAAGGACATCCGCTGCGACATCATCCATAACATCACGAGCCTGTTTCACCGAGGTGTGTAACCGTCCCGGAACACGAAACAGTTCTTTCGTAAGATGACGCGGCAATGGTACTGCCTCAATCATGCGGAGGTCATACCCACGCGCGGGTACAAGATCTTTTTCTAAACCACGTTCAGTTCCTAGCGCTGTCACACGAATTGAGGGGTCGAGGTGCGTTAATGCATCAGCTACCGCCATTGCTGGTTCAATATGCCCCGCAGTACCTCCGCCAGCAAGTACTACGGAAAGAGATTTTCTCGTCATCTGTTATGTCCTCATTAGTGTGGATTAGCTCAATTAGCGTCGTGATCTTGGCCCATTGGGGCCAAAGTTATCGCCATAGCTTCCGCGTGGTGGAGGATTCCACCGACGGCCTTGTGGACGATCAAGCGGAGGAAGCGTGCGCGAACCAGTAGAATTTCCGCGTGAAGTAGGGGCTTTTCGTCTTCCCCCGGCGGATGATGATTGTCCAGGACGCGGCTTTGGTCGTTGCTGCTGCGCTCTAGGCGGTCCTGGGCGCGGATCTGCGCGACGAGGATCTGTACTGCGAGAGGCTTTTACAGAAACAGGGGTCTTTCCGACCATCCATTGTGCAATCCCTGTATATCGACCGAAATTAAGAACGTCATCTGGAGAATAAACATGCGGGGTGGAAAGATGCAGCGCTTTACCAATGCGTCCGCTTCCCGTACTAATAGCTGCTACAGCGGCTCTCTCATGACGTGCGGTACTGGTAATAAGCCCCAATAGGAAAAGTGTTGTTACCGTAGCGGAACCACCTGCGGAAATAAGAGGAAGCTGCAGACCTGTTACCGGAAGAGCGCCCGCAACATAGCCCATGTTAATAAACGCTTGAACCACTATTGACGTTGTTCCAACACTAGCGATAAGACGCATAGAAGGATCTAGCACGCGCCGTGCTATACGCAGACCTATCAGACCTAATGCGGTGTATAGCAATGTCACAATCACAGAACCAATAAGCCCAAGTTCTTCTCCAATAATGGCAAAAACGAAGTCGTTAGGAGCTTCTGGAAGATAAAAATACTTCGCCCGTGACTGCCCTAATCCAACTCCGCTAAAACCACCATCAGCCAGCGCCAACCGTGATTGATAAGACTGATAACCTGCCCCCTGCGCATCATATGTGCCACCTTTAAGTTGATGCCAGTAGGCAATAAGACGATCAGTACGGAATCCAGTAGTGAGCGTGAGAATAAGGAAGAGAGCGACAGCACCACCAATAGTTATCCAAATAACTTTGTTGGGGAGTCTACTAAAAAAGAGAAAGGCAACGAGAACAACACCAAACGTAACTGCCATACCCAAATCTCGTTGCACAATAACTAACGCAATAATGGGAATAAAAAGGCCAATGGGGCGAAGAGTATCGCCAATCTTTGACATTGGCGTTAATTGTCCCAGATAAAGCGCCACCACCACAATGATGATAACTTTGGCAAGTTCCGAAGGTTGGAATGCTACCGGTCCAAAAACGAACCATGAACGCGCACCATTACGTTCCTGTCCAACGCCAGGAATCGCCACAAGAATAAGTAAGAGGAAGGAGAATATATAGAGGGGGAAGGCTAATTTACGCAATGCTGAAAAAGGTATTCGCAAAGCGACGTAAAAGCCTAGCCACCCAATAAGCATGAAGATACATTGACGGATGAATACTGTGTAATAGTTTCCGTAATCTCGCAACGAGGCCGGGCCTGATGCATCGAGCACCATCACCACGCCAAGAATTGAGAGAATAATGCAGATTGTCACTATAAGGTGAACATCAGCGAGAGGACCGGTGTAGTAATTCCGGAAACCTGCCACAAACTTCTGCAGTTCTGCTTTAACAGGACTACCGATCTTCTGCTTTTTACTGGTATCTTCGTGGTTCGTCTCCGTAGCGTGAGTGGATGCAGCATTACCGACGTTCTTGATAGACTCAGTCGCCATACTGTCCTCCCTTCTCCCGTGACGGAGTGGTGTTGTCCTCTTAATGCTTCAGTATGGTCGTGGCGAAAAGATCACCGCGTTGTCCATATCCAGTAAACATGTCATAGCTAGCAGCGGCAGGTGCTAAAAGTACCGTGTCGCCAGATTGTGCCATTTCTTGTGCAGCAGCGACAGCTTCTACCATAGCCTGCTCTGTCTCTTCTGCTGGCGGTGGCGTATCTGTTCCATCATCACCAGTGCGAATACGAACTACTGGTATCTCAGGACGTGCTGTGTGGAGAGCATTGACAATAAGATCCCCATCTTTTCCGATAATGACAGCGCCACGTAGACGGGCACCTACCTCATCAATAAGTGGAGTAATATCAGCTCCCTTGAGCTGTCCACCGGCGATCCACACAATAGAGCTATAGCCCAGCATAGAGCTACGTGCGGCATGCGGATTCGTGGCTTTTGAATCATCAACATAGGTGATGCCGTCAATAGTAGTAACGACAGCATTACGATGTGGGGCCACAACAAAATCTTTAAGTGCATCGTTGACGTCCTGCGGCATCGCTCCTGCTGCCATTGCAAGTGCTGCGGCTGCCCCTGCATCGAGAACACCAGCGGGACCTGCTGGGTGAATATCGGCGCACTCTATAAGAAAACGAGCTGCGTCATTAGGCCCAAATGCATTATCGAAAAGTCCATTTTCGTGGACTCCAATCTGGCCACGTACTGGTTCTCCGGCACGGAACCCAATAACAAACTGTGCAGAACACTCATCGCCAGCTGCGGCAGCACGCGGGTCATCAAGACCCACAATGGCATAGAGACCATTCAACACTCGCGCCTTATCCGCTGCGTATGCCTCTACTGAGCCATGCCAATCGAGATGGTCTTCATCAATGTTTAGTAATGCTCCGGCCAGCGGTTTCACACTGGGAGCCCAATGCAGTTGGAAACTAGAGAGTTCACAGACAAGAACATCGGGGTGATTCGGATCCAGAAGGGCTTCTTCAATGGGGTAGCCGATATTACCGCAGGCTACCGCGGACATTCCCGCTTGTTGGCAGATGGCAGTCGTCATACCCACTGTGGTGGTTTTACCATTCGTCCCGGTAACGGCGAGCCATACACGAGAAGGTCCACACAAACTAGCCTTATCGACGTGCCAGCATAGTTCTACATCCCCCCATACCGGCACATTAGCTGCGGTAGTAGCAGTAAAAAAAGGATGATGCGGAGGGATACCTGGGCTTGTCACAACAAGTGCGGCCTCACTGAGGGCATCTTCTGCTTCTGCCATTGTGAGAACACTGTCGGCTATGTCGCTGGCTTTGGCACGCGCAGCATCCTCATCCTCCACCACAATGGGGATAGCCCCAATATGACGCAGTAGACGCGCCGCCGCGAGGCCAGAGACTCCTGCACCCAAAACAAATACTTTTTGATCAGTAAGATCTATGGGCATTGCAGGCATTTATACCGCCACCTTTGATAGCCAGTCTGCATAGAAAACGGCCATACCGAGTCCTGCAGACAATCCAGCAATCAGCCAGAATCGTACAATAACAGTCGTTTCTTTCCATCCACCCAACTCAAAGTGATGATGGAAAGGTGCCATACGCAGAATACGTCGTCCTGTCGCTTTAAAGAACCCTACCTGCAGTACAACAGAGAAAATTTCAATAACGAAAAGAGCACCAATAACAACCATGAGGAGCTCTGTTCTACTCACAATAGAGATACCCGCAACTAAACCACCCAACGCTAGCGAGCCAGTGTCACCCATAAATATTTTGGCGGGGTTACAGTTCCACCAGAGAAAACCTATACACGCACCTAGTGCAGCCGCACACAAGATAGAGATATCTAGTGGGTCTCTTACCTGATAGCATCCCACTGCATTACCAGTAGTTGAGCATGCATTGCGGAATTGCCAGAAAGTAATAATGGTGTAGGCACCCATGACTAACGCCATAGAACCAGCAGCTAAGCCATCCAGACCATCAGTGATATTGACAGCATTGGACCAAGCGGTAATAACAAAATAGGCAAATATGATGAAGACGATGCCACCGCCTGCTGCCATACTCATTACCGGAATATCGCGAGTTATGGAGAAAAATTTCGATGCTGGTGTCAGACCATGCTCATTGGGGAAGAAAATAGCAAGAACAGCAAAGAGAATAGCGGCAACAAACTGTCCTAGGAATTTCGCCTTTGGGGTAAGCCCCAGGTTACGTTTCTTGAAAACTTTAATCGCATCATCTGCGAAACCGACTAGTCCAAGGCACGTCGTCAGCATGAGGACAAGGAGTCCAGATGCAGCTGGCCCTCCCCCATCTGTTAAGGCACCCACTAGGACGCCGGAAAAGTACCCCGCCCAAATACCAGCAAGGATTGCCAAACCACCCATGGTGGGTGTTCCGGCCTTCACTAAGTGAGTTTGCGGTCCATCTTCACGAATCTCTTGACGAATATCGCGTTGTCGAAATTTTTTAATGAGCACTGGTGTCAGCAGTATGGAAACTAACACTGATACACACAGTGCAACAATAATTTGAGCCACTAGTTTGATCCTTTACTCAGCTGCTCCATTAGCGGCAGAGATAATGGTGTCCGCAATAGTCCAGAGTCCGACGGCTTGCGATGCCTTCACCAAGATCACATCACCCGGGTGATAATGCTCAGAGAGGTATGCGGCAGCGTCCTCCTTATTATCTATGCTCACTGCTGAAACTCCCATTTCATGTGCAGCGTCACAAAGAGAATTCATCTCCGGGTTACTACCCACAGTAAGGACATGATCAATTCCGCAGTCGGCGAGAGTCTTCGCAAGAGCAACATGCTGGGAGATGGACTCTTTCCCCAGCTCTCCCATTAAACCTAGGATTGCCCAACTTTCTCTCTTCATTTCTGTAGAGGTACGCGCCATATTACTTAGCGCAGCAATAGCTGCTCGCATAGAGTCCGGATTGGCGTTATAGGAATCGTTAATAACGATGGTGCTGTTGGAAAGTTCCTTCACATCCATCCGCCGACCAGAGACAATAGTTGCTTGACTCAAGGCTGTAATTGCTTGTTGCAGAGGAATATCACACGCGTGTACCACAATTAATGCCGCAAGTGAGTTCAGTACATTATGCTCGCCAGAAACAGCTAGTTGGACAGGGTATTCATGCCCTAACGCCGATAATGTATAGCTTGCACGTGACAATCTGTCCATGCGGATATCTACTGCAGTGAAATCTGCACTGGGGCGAGTTCCGAAGGTAATAACACGCGCTTTTGTACGCTGCGACATTTGCGAAACACGATCATCATCAGCATTGAGGATAGCAATGCCTCCATAGGCTGCTGCAGGAAGTGCTTCTACTAATTCCCCTTTTGCTTGGGCAATAGCTTCCTGTGAACCAAATTCACCCAAATGCGCATGTCCTACATTAAGAACGACACCTATTGTTGGGGCAACAATCTCGGTGAGATCGTGAATATGACCAATTCCTCGGGCAGACATTTCCAGTACTAAGAAACGTGTATTTCGGTCAGCGCGGAGAGCGGTCCAGGGGAAACCTAATTCATTGTTGAACGATCCAGGTGGAGATACTACTGCACCTGCTGTGGACAATACTTGTGTGACAAGATCCTTTGTTGTGGTTTTCCCGGAAGAACCGGTAATACCGACAACAGTTAATGACTCTTCATCGATCAGCGTTTTCACCACATAGCGAGCCAATTTAGCGAGTGCCTGTAGAATAGCTGCAGTGCAACCATTCTCATCATTCTCTAGAGCTGTAGCGCGAGAATCTACTTTCCCCAGAGGCTGCACCATAATAGCGGGCACCTCAACAGGACGAGTTGCTATTACTGCCACTGCCCCATCAGCAATAGCTGCCGCAGCAAAATCATGCCCATCGACTCGTGCCCCTGGGATACATAGAAAAAGCCCCCCTGGAGTCACCTTACGACTATCAAACTCGACAGTACCGTTCACAACAGTATGAGGATCGGCAGCCTCGTTAAGGGTGCCACCAACAATCGTGGCAATTTGATCCAATGAGAGAGGGATCACTCGTTTCCTTCTTCCGCTTTAGCTTTCTTCTCTTCGCTATCGCTGAAATAACCTGTTCAAAGACTACCAGTCCGGCGCTCCTGTAGAGCAGCGCGAACCTCTTCCCGATCATCAAAATGGTGGATGACCCCATTCACATTCTGGCCTGTCTCATGCCCTTTGCCAGCAACGAGAACTGCATCTCCTGGTTCTGCCCATGCAATAGCAGCACGAATAGCAGCTGCTCGATCGCCTATATTACGTACTTCCCCACGCTCTTCTGTGGGAAGTTCATAAGCCCCAGCCTCTACAGCTGCACGAATTACTGCTGGATCCTCCGAACGAGGATTGTCATCGGTAACAATAAATAAGTCAGATCCACGTGCTGCCTCCCGACCCATAATGGCACGCTTACTAGCATCACGATCCCCACCAGCGCCGAGAACAACACATAGCCTTCCCTTAATCTCACTACGAAGAGTAGCGATAACAGCAGCTACCGCGGCAGGCTTATGCGCGTAATCAACAATTGCTAAATAATCCTGACCTTCATCAATACGCTGTAAACGGCCCGGAACGACAACATGAGCAATACCAGCAAGAGCATCCTCAATGGGTAGCCCAGCAAGTTCCGAAACAGCAAGAGCAACAAGCGCATTAGCAACATTAAAACGCCCCGGCATAGGTAAAACAAGCTTGTGCTCATTCCCCTGCGGATCAGTGATAACACACTGTTGCGTACCATCATCAGCAATACTAGAAGGACCTGCACTGTAATCAGCATTACCGGTAGTAGACACCGTGACCGGAGTACATCCAGAAGCCTCCGCTATATCGCGCATGCGAAGACCCCAGCTATCATCTATACAAATGACGGCACGATCACAACAAGTTCCTGAGTCCTTCGTAAATAGCCGTGCTTTAGCCTGGAAGTACTCCTCCATAGTGTGATGAAAGTCCAGATGATCCTGCGAAAGGTTGAGAAACGCACCAATACGGAATCGCGTACCGCCCACTCGTCCCAGCAGTAACGAATGGCTAGAGACCTCCATGACAATACGGTGCACACCGTCATCCCTCATGGTAGCGAAAAGACGTTGCAGATCCGGTGCTTCCGGAGTAGTCAGCGAACTGGGAACACGTACACCATTAATACGCGAACCAGTAGTACCAATCATGCCAACAGAATGGCCCGCAGTACGAAAAGCCGATTCAATCAGATAGGACGTTGTCGTTTTCCCGGAGGTACCAGTAATACCAATAACCGGAACATCGTAAGAAGGATTCCCATAGATCGCTGCGCTAACTCTGCCAAGTACAGCGCGAATATCATCAACGACCAGTAGAGGTATGTTATTCACTCCGGTGGAAGCGACAATACGGGCTCCCTCTGGATCAGTCAGAACGGCAGAAGCACCGCGCTGACAGGCATCCTCAACAAAATGAGCTCCATGAACATGCAATCCTGGCAAAGCCGCAAACATGTCCCCCGGCTGTACTGCAGCGGATTGAAGCGTGATTCCAGAAATCTCGGTACTACCATCCTTGCTGGTACACGTGCTAGTACACAAGACAGCAAGGTCTTTAAGAGTCTGCATAATGAGTAGTTCTTTCCAACGATGTTAGTAGAAGATGCTAATAGTAATTCCAGTAGTTTAATGCCAGCGCTTACCAGACTACCGGTTTCAGCCAGCCTGCAGAATCAAGCGTGGAGCAGGTGGGGAAAGTGGCACGTTATCACGGGTAAGAAGCCACTGCGCAATATCGTGGAAAAGTGGAGCAGCCGACTGACCACCTTCCCCATGCACGCCACGTACGGGGTTATCCAGCATGATGGCAATAACATAACGGGGATTATCCGCGGGAGCTATACCAGCAAAGGTAATCCAATACATACTGTTGGAGTAGCAATTACACCCGGGATCTACTTGCTGCGCCGTTCCCGTCTTTCCAGAAATCTGGTAGCCCTCAACTGCAGCTTGCGGACCCGTACCTTGTTGATAGCCCGTATCGTCCTGAACTACTGCGCGAAACATATTACGCACTGTACGGGCTGTTTCAGTAGAAACAACACGCACAGCGGAAGGCTCATCCTGGTGAATAACCTGCCCATTAGATTTCGTTATTGAGGCAATAATGCGCGGCGGGATACGCACACCATCATTAGCGATGGTCTGATACACCGACGCCATTTGCAGCAGTGTCATGGAAAGACCCTGGCCAATAGGGAGGTTTGCGAAAGTACCGCCCTGCCATTGACGACGTGCTGGAACTAAGCCTGGACTCTCCCCCGCTAGCTCAATGCCAGTAGCATGCCCAAGGCCAAACTTCTGCAACATGTCTGCATAGCGATCTTTCCCCACTCGTTGTGCAATCATCAGTGTTCCCACGTTTGACGACTTACCAAAAATACCCGTCATTGTATAGGGAACTACCCCGTGCTCCCATGCATCACGCACTGTCACCGAATCCATCTGGATCTGGCCAGGAACTTGAAAAACTTCTGTAGGTTTTGCCACATTGTATTGAATAGCGGCGGTAGCAGCCACAACCTTATTAACAGAACCGGGCTCGAACGGGCTCGTAATAGCAGGATTGCCCATATCGAAATCGGATTGACGGAGGAGATTCGCACTGGGGTTAAAAGTATTGGCGTTAGCCATAGCAACAACATGCCCAGTTTTTGAATCGAGCACCACTACTTCAGCATGCTGTGCACCGGAATGAATCTTCGCAGACTCCACTGCCGATTGCACAAAATACTGCACATCTGCATCTAGCGTGAGCGTAATAGTACTGCCGGGTAAAGGATCGACATTATTTCGCTCAGACCCCGGGATGAAGGCTCCGTCAGTAGCCTGATCGTATGTCCTCTCCCCATTTCTTCCAGCAAGTACTGTATTTTTTGAAGATTCAAGACCAAGAATTCCCGCGTTATCGACTCCCACAGCGCCAATAACGTTAGCCCCTAGACTTCCCCCTGGATACTCACGAATCTGCTGATACTCCTGACCAACCTGTGGATACTTATCAACAATGCGCGTAGCAACTGCCGGGTCAACATTTTTAGCAAGATAGGTAAACGATTCATTCGATGACATACGAGTCATCATGTCTTCCGCATCAATTCCCGGTATCTGTGCAGCTAACATATCAGCAATACCGGCAATATATTCTGAAAATGTTGGAGCCGTGGAATCTGCATCATGCGCAGCCTGCATCTGCTTACGCACCACAGAAGGCTGGAACGTCAGATTACGGGCATCACGTGAATAGGCCAGACGAGTACCATGCACATCACGAATTTCCCCACGCGGCGCATACAGGATTTGTGTGACAGCTCGTTGGCTCTGTGCTTCTTTAAGAAGACGAGGGCGCTCAATAATCTGCGCATAGATAAGGGCTGGAATAAAGAGCACCAACACCACAATGAGTATCACTCGACCATACCGAAATCGCTTATCCATAGAAACTGTGGAAAGGCGCTGTTCAAGAGCTGGAAAGGGAGAGTGCCCGTTTTGCGGCTGCGAGGATCGGGAATAGTCGTGGTGAGGAGTACGACCCACTGGCCCAGTTTGCGTATAGCGAGGGCCAGATGAACGTCGCGGGGCAGGCCGTCCTCCTTGCATGAGCGCTCCTTTGAATAAGTCCTCTCCCATAGCCTCTTCACACAGACAGAGGCTCTCTCACAGTGTAGTGAAGAATTAGCGATGCTCTGCTAATTGCTGGAGAGTATCCGAGGGACGACGCTTTTCAAATTTTACTTTTTCAGCAGGAGGTTCACTAGGTGGCTCACTGACCTTTTTAACTTTCAGCTCAGTTCTTTGCGGCAGTGGAGGGTTAATATTTTGAAGAACACGCCCATTAGCTGCCTGCGGTGTTCCCACAACCACTACTTTCTTACCCTCCTTATGGAGAGTGGGGACATCCCCACTGGGGACCATTCCCATAGCGGTCGCTTTTTCCGCTAACTGTGCAGCCGACATTGATTCTTGTAGCTGCTTCGTTAACTGTGCATCGTGTTCTTTCAAACCTTTATTTGTCTGTTGTAGAGCCACCACTGATTCTGATTGGCTTGCCACATAGCTGGAGAGGACGAGGGTGACACCTACACCAATAAGGCAAACAAGAAGCACTGTTGCAACAAAAGAGAGTTTGCCAACACGCAGACGTCGTATCACGCTCTGCTTATTAAGGCGCGCTTTAATGGATGCACGACTACGACCTCGTGTTTCTGTTGCAGAAACAGTAGCCCCACCATTGCGGACAGCTGCACCTGTGGCAATCTGCATAGTTCGCGCCAAACGGCGATTCCTGCGATCTATAGCTCGCTGAGCGGAAACAGTACGGTGCCGATGAGGAGAATCGGCACGGTGAGTACGACTACGCGGCCGAGCTGAAGTCTCGATCATGCTGCGTCCCTCTCTAAGCGTTCAATAGCCCGTACACGCACGGAGGCAGAACGGGGATTGCGATTAATTTCGGTCTCGTCGGCTTTTTCGGCACGACGTGTAACAAGCGCATAGGAAGCTTGACTGCCTGGTAGTTCTATAGGGAGATCTACCGGGGTACGGGATGTACATGCCTTGGCAAATTCATGTTTGACCAGTTTGTCTTCATGACTTTGATAGGCCATAAACACCGCTCGGCCTCCCACTGCGAGAAGGTCGAGTACTGCGGGAAGAGCAGCCTTAAGACTGTCGAGTTCATGGTTCACTTCCACACGAAGCGCCTGGAACGTACGCTTCGCAGGATGCCCACCCGTACGACGAGCTGCCGCCGGGATTACCCGATACAGCAACTCAACAAGCTGGTGAGATTCGACGAATGGTGTTTTTTCTCGCTCATGGACAATTGCACGAGCAATCTTGGTGGCAAACTTTTCATCACCATACGTGCGGAGCACATGAGCGAGGTCTTTAACGTCGTATGTATTAAGAACATCGGCCGCGGTAATGCCAGTGGTGGTGTCCATACGCATGTCGAGGGGAGCATTACGACTATAGGAAAATCCTCGTTCGACATCATCAAGTTGCATCGAAGATACCCCCAGGTCATAGAGAGCACCATTGACACCAACCTGACGTATTTGTTCGCAGAAAGGATGATCAATAGACCCAATGACGTCAGCGACACGGTGGTATTCGGTATGGATGGGAAGGAAACGATCGCCGAATGGTGCTAGCCGCTCACTAGCGAGCTCAAGAGCTTGTGGATCACGATCTAAACCAATGACGCAAACGTTGGGAATACGCTGCAAAAGGGCTTCGCTGTGCCCTCCAAGTCCAAGTGTTCCATCGATGATGATGGGTCGTTTCGTGTACCGAGGATCGCAGGCGGGAGAAAGAAGCTCAACAATACGGTCAAGCATTACTGGAATGTGTCGTTGTGCCATGTTGAACTCCTTTCTACGAGAGGTATGAGAATGTTTCTGAATACATAAAGAGATGCCATCGGGTCTCTGGCCGAACGGAACCTGGCGTTGGGGAAGTACGTCAGGGCCAGCCGGTCAGAGGCCTGGTGGCATCTCCGCATAAACCGCTATTGAAGTGTCACGGCAGGATCTCCTCTAAAGGATGTCCTGAAGAGAATCATCTTGAGCATCGGAGAAGGCCTGCTCATTAGCGGCCTCATACTCTGCCCAAGCATCGGCATTCCATATTTCTACATAGTCGACGGCGCCAATAACGACGCATTCTTTATGAAGTTCTGCGTAACGGCGGTGATCCATGGAAAGAGTGACCCGACCCTGTGAGTCGGGAAATTGTTCATCCGTGCCAGCAGCGAGACTACGAAGAAAGGCACGCGCCTCAGGTTTCGTTCGTGGGGCTTTCGCTGCACGACGGGCAAGTTGAACAAACTCTTCTCGGGGGTATACCGCCAGACAGTGATCCTGTCCTTTGGTCACCATGACTCCACCGGCAAGCTCTTCGCGAAACTTTGCGGGGAGCGTAAGACGACCTTTGTCATCAAGCTTGGGCGTATAAGTACCGAGGAACATCGGACCACTGCCTTTCGCTTTCTGCCTGTCATCTTCCCGATTATTGACCACTTCTCCCTTACTAGCCCCACTTTACCCCACTAACACCCACGTATCAATGGAATATTCATATATGACTAATTTTATTTTCATAAAAATAGTCATTACTCTCGATTTTTCTTGTGGGGATCCTATCTCTAAAAATATCTCTACTAATCCACTCAATAATCACTTTATTAACTTTTTTCACATACGTATTATGGATAACATCAACAATTTATTTCACTTACCTCACTAAAGAATTTTAAAAATCCTTTTACCTGCTAAAAGATAAACACCATGCAATTTTTTACATCATGTATGCGCTTCTTTAGCGTCGCATTGGCGCCATAAAAATATTTGGTGGGGAAAAGTGGGGAAATTCCAATACCGGAAAACTAAACAAACGAGATAAAAAGAAATAAAGGAAACCCCCGCACGTATGCGGGGGTTTCCTTGAAGAAGTTAAACGACTATACGACGCGTTCACGCCCTAACACACTGGCTAGCTTCGTAGCGACTTTCGTAGCGACACTGCGACGTGACATCACACCATGCTAGTCATCAAAACGATGACGGAAGCTATCAGCTAACCCACTCCCAGAACCATGTCGGCGAGGCTGCTGACGCGCGTCATCTGCAAGACCTTTCTGCGCGGATTTCTTTTGTTTCCTCGCAGGTTTTCTTGTCACCTCTTGGGGGCCACGATCAGAATGCTGGATCAGCATGATGCTGCCTAAAAACATCATCACGAAACCGACCAATGACAGCAGGGGGAATCCAGCAATTTTCACAAAAAAGCCAGCAAAAAGAAGCACTACACCAACGGCAATAAGAGTCCATCCCCAGGCCGTTGCATGCTGTGTGTGATGTGCATGTTTCTGAGACGGATTACTTACCTCGCGCACCGACTTTGTGAATTCAGCATCCTCATTGAGTGCGCTCTCAATCTCATCGAGCATTTGTTGCTCACGATCCGAGAGTGCCATCGCTATTCAACTCCTCCAGTAACAGGTTCACCTGGGATTCAACATCTCTAGTGTACGTGTAGTTTTCTCTTCTCACCATGAAAGTAGCACATAGAAATTCTAGGCCACTTGGGTTTCTTCGCATGACGCATCAACACGATCAAGGAAAATACCCACTCGATGGAATACCTCATTTGCTGTGTTGGCAGATATTGCCACCGGCAACCCCATTTCAATATCACGTCGCAACTTCGCTAATTGACGGAAATATGCAATATCGTCATCCCATTCAGGGGAAAGCCGCGCCAACAACGTCCACACATCACGTGTCAAAGGACGAGTACGCGCGAGACGCGGATGCCTGGCGATAAGAATTCCAGCACCTTTTACTGCAGCTAAATAACTACACCGCACACTCTCACACGGATTTTCCGCCGCCGCGCAGGAATAGAAATACTCAGCACTATCTTTAGCTTGTTGGGGAGTCATTCCTACCGTCTCCTTTACCACACGTCGTTGCATCCTTATGAGGCCTTCGTATGAGGGATTCCCTATGAGGACTCTAAGGAGAGCAACTCTTTCACAAAGAATGTCTTGACAGTAACGAAAAGGTGTAACAAAAACTGTTCACGTGGTGGAATTGAGGTATGGCTTTCTCTCCAAGCACTCCGGCCATTCACTCGGTTATTCGCCTTAGCCCCGACCTTATGCGGGAGCGTATAGACGATGCTATGGATGTCTATCTTGCTGCCATGCACTATCGCCCAGAATGGCGTTCATTACGCCGTGATCCTTGGGAAGAAGCAACATACTATCCGACATGGAATAGCTATGGCGCGTTTACAACCCCTCTTGCATCACTTAGCACCAACCATGACCCGCTTATTGGCATCACTTTTGGCTACCGCGGCAATCCACACTCGTGGTGGAGTAGCAGAATCGCAGCAGGTATGAGGTCTGCGGGATACCAGGCCACGACCATCACCTCCATTATGGACAACTATTTTGAGCTCTCCGAACTTCATGTTCTGCCATCCTACCAAGGACACGGTTTAGGAACACGGTTGCTCGATAGCATTCTGCAAGATTGCCAAGAGCACCATGTTCTTCTCTCCACACCAGAAGTACCTGGTGAAAATAATGCTGCTTGGAGACTTTACCGTCATATGGGTTTTAACGATCTCCTCCGCAATTTTACTTTTCCGGGTGATTCACGTCCTTTCGGTATTCTTATTCGTACCGGCCTCTAGTTACTAGCACTCACCGTAAAGTGCTGTATGGGAATCGAGAAACAGTGCCTTCACCGTCGCCAGCAACACCCCCACTACTGCCCGATAATTGGCAGGAGCACATCACAAACCTACTCCGCTCATATTGCCAAGAACGGCGTAGTGCATGCACCCCCATGGGACCCACCGCTGACACATGGCTCGCATCCCTCGAACATTTTGTCTGTGACGGCGGCAAACGAATACGCCCCACATTCGTCTGGCTAGGATGGTCAGCCGCAGGCGGACACCGTCACACCGAACTAACAGAAGCACTGTGTACCATCGCGGCCTCTCTGGAATTTGTACAAGCGGGCGCCCTTATCCACGACGACATTATTGACGACTCCGCCACACGCCGAGGAAATCCCTCCCTCCATGAACAGTTCGCCGCAGAACACGCCCACGCCGTAGCCTCCTCCCACGCATGCGGCAACAGTAGAACTATCGGCCAGTCCTCCGCTCTTCTCTTGGGAGATATTGCTCTCACCTGGGCCGATGACATGTTCTTCCGAACAGTTTCCGCATTCCCCCCACTACACCATGCTCTCCCTTACTGGACCAGCATGCGCACAGAAATGTTGACGGGACAGTACCTCGATATGACGGGGGAAACTCTCCCCTACTGCGATGCAGATAACGCCCAAAAAGTAAACCGCTTCAAAACAGCCGCCTACACCATTGAACGCCCTCTTCATATTGGTGCAGCCTGCGCAAACGCCTCACCTGAACTTCTCCAAGGACTAAGCGACTACGGCGTCAACCTTGGCATTGCCTTCCAACTACGCGATGACCTATTAGGAGTTTTTGGAGACTCCACTAAAACCGGTAAACCCTCCGGAGAAGATCTACGCGAAGGCAAACGCACACAACTCCTCGCTGACGCACTAGAACACCTTCGCCCCTCCGAGCACAAAGAACTCTGGTCCCTTATTGGGAAGCCTCTATCCGAGAGCGAATTAGATCGTGCACGCACTCTCCTTACCGAATGCGGCGCAGTCACCCGCAGTGAACAACATATTGCAATGCTCGCTGATAAAGCACGCCACACTCTTACAAAACTTCTTGAAACGACAGAAATTTATCCCCCTGCCGTCACCGCCCTAGGTGAAATGATCGAAGCAGTCACAAAGAGAGACTTTTAACACACACTTGTGTCCTATCCCCCATGTTCGTGAAATCTCCAGAACATGCGACAATATCAAGCAGAACATCATGTGGCGAAGGAGATTTCGTGTGGCTCATTCAGCAAGTACTGCCTACTCTGAACTACGTCGCTTAAACCTACTACCCCTCGTGTGGTGGGGAATGGCAGGTTCATTGTTTATCTCCCTTGCTTCCTGGGGCGCAGGTGCAGGATATGCGGTCGACTCATGGCTTGCCCCACTACATCTTGACTGGTTGTGCTACGGACACGGACAACTCCTGTGCCAATTCCTCTTTTGGGGTGGAGTACTCCTCCTCATTGGCAATTGGGCACGCCTCGGCCGCCATCTCCTGACACACCACTATGAAGACAACACACGTACAGTCTCCGCACTTGTTCTTCTCTCTCTTATCTGGATGGTTCCCTTCCTTATCGCTAACCCCATTCTTTCCCGAGATGTTTTTTCGTATCTCGCCCAGGGATCCATTCAGCGAAGTGGAGCTTCTGCCTACGATGTAGGCCCCAATGTCCTCAACTCACCCGGCCATATCACTCCTCTTTATCTTGATGTTTCCGGCGATTGGCGCAATACCACCACCCCCTATGGGCCATTACATCTTGGGCTAATGGAGCTTATTGTCTTCATAACCCAAGACCACATTCACGCCGGTGTTTTCCTTGTAAAACTACTGTGCATGCTCTGCATGGTGGGCATTATCTGGGCTAGTCAAGACATAGCGAAAAGTTTAAAAACATCATCATTGTGGGCACTCTGGTGTGCCGGAGCTAATCCCCTTATGCTGCTGCACCTTATTGGTGGTATGCATAATGAAGCTCTTATGGTCGCTCTCATGGCAATTGGCCTTGCGTTGGTGCTGCGCCGGAAGCATGTGCTGGGAATTGCCGTGATCACGTTGGGGGCTGCTATTAAGGCAACTGCTTTTATTGCTCTTCCCTTCGTCATCTGGATCTGGCTTGCGCATATTCGCCAGGATGGTAAAACTCTCCAGAAAGCCACCCCGCAAGAACAAGAGGATGACAGCACAGTAGAGAATACTTCTGAAAGCTACGGCAAAATCGTTGGCTACTTTATTGCTACCGCCTGCGGAGGAGCCGTTCTTAGTATCGCTATTTTTGCAGTACTCTCATTGGCCACCGGTACAGGATTGGGATTTATAGAGGCACTGGAAGGATCGGGAAAAGTTATTAACTGGCTAACAATTCCCACCGTTTTAGCCCACTTCATCCATGCTATGGGTGCGAATATTGACGGTCCCAGTTTCGCTTCTGCACTCGTTGGGGCACGTCATATTTGCAGTCTTATTATGGGAATCCTCATTATTCCTATCTGGATTCACTACCGCAAGACTCCCCTAGCTGCACTCCGTGGACTCGCTCTTAGCTTCCTCGTGCTGTGCCTCTTCAACTCGCTAGCTTTCCCCTGGTACTACTCATGGATTCTTGTCTTCGTGGGAGCACTTGCCCTCAATCGCACATCCTTGCGTATTATCGCAGCCCTGTGCTCATGGAATTGCTTCACCGTATTACCGAATGGGGTTATTGCGCTCTACAACTACTTCTGGGTAATAGCTGCCATTGTTATAGGAGTCATTGTCTACCGCTATCTAGGAAAAGAAGAGACAACAAGTTCCGCTGATTTAGAACGCCATTGCTTGCGCACGCCGCATAACTTCACGAGCTAAATGTCCATGTAAAGCATCAATAGGACGTCCGGGAAGAGAACCATCATCGGTGTACATGAACCGTAAAATCTCGGTAGCGGAGTATCCCCCATCTGCCAGAACTGAGATAAGTCCAGTAACGTGTTTGGCAATGCCGTGCTCGTCAAAGAAGAGTGCGGGAACACCCACAATCCCATCACGCTCAACTGCTATTAGCTGTTGTTGACGCAGTAGTTGGTGGACGCGAGTCACGGGAACATTCAGTAGTTGCGCGACTTTCGGAAGGGGCCAAATCTCGTCTGTAGGGCTCAACACATCATCAGCAGTGGGAAGAGAACTCATACTATGAGAGTACTGGTCTTTGACGAACATCGGTAACTCTCCCTCCTCATTCGGTAGCATAGACACCATTGAGAAGAGCTTTACGACAAACTCAGATACGTAGAGGATGTCCATATCCTCACAAGGAGAAACAGGATGGCTGAGGTTTCCCGTTTGCGGTCGCAGCATTTGTGGTCGCAACAGAGTACCCGCGACACGGACTCCAGGTCTCCTTTTTGCCCTGGCGATAAAGTAGATGGCCGCTATCTTATTGACGGATATATTGCGCGCGGCGGCATGTCCGTGGTGTATCGAGCGATCGATACACGGCTTGATAGGCCTGTTGCCCTTAAAGTACTACGCTCTGATCTTTCTGCCCGCGATGAATTCCGCCAAGATTTTGTTGCCGAAGCGAAAACTGTCGCTAGTCTACATGGCCCTGGCATTGTCACAGTGTCAGACCAAGGCATGTGGCAGGGGGAAGCATTCCTTGTTATGGACCTCGTCGCAGGGGGAACTGTCCGCGAGTTACTTAACGAACGCGGCCCCATGCCCCCCTATGCGGCAGTAGCAGTATTGCGTCCCACACTAGAAGCTCTTGCAGTTGCCCACAGTTCTGGTTTTGTCCACTGCGATATCAAACCGGAAAATATTCTTATTGGTCCCGATGGAACTATTAAAGTTGTCGACTTCGGCCTTGTGCGGGCAGTGAACTGTGATGATAAGGAAGGACACCTGGCCGGAACAGCAGCCTATCTTGCTCCCGAACAGGTAACGGGGGACCCCATTACTCCACAGTGTGACGTCTATTCTGCGGGTTTAGTTCTTTACGAACTACTTGTGGGAACTCCCCCCTTTGGAATGTCGGCCACACGTGATGTTGCTGAACAGCGTCTTTCTCATGATGTTCCCCCGGCATCTTCACAGCGACCCGGTATTCCCACAGATTTTGATGCGATTATCTCTACTGCTACCGCCCGTAACCCAGAAGAGCGTTATGCCGATGCACAAGAAATGTGCAGTGCATTGAACCGTGTGAGAGACAAGCTCCATCTTCCGCATTACACTGTTCCTACTCCGCAAGAATCTGCCGAACAGACTGCGGCACAAACAGCACTGTCGACACTAGCTATTAATAATTCTGAGGATCATTCTGACAGTGAAGCCGCAACTATCCCGATTAGCGGCGAGAAAACAGAGGTCATAGATGCACCTCCCGAAGAACAACCGCATCCCCATGCCACCGCACACACTGCCTTATTAACATCGTGCTTGCCATCTAGCGATGATCCAGCAACACCGTCGGCAGGATCCCCGAATAGCCTCGGGGGTAATCCTGCTCCTGATGCCGATGACGACATAGATGATGACGAGGATCTTGACGCCGCAGAAATTCGCGCCTGGAAGTTAGCGTCACACCCCCGTATATGGCCAGTCATTATTTGGCTTATTGTCCTGGTCCTCATTATGGGGGGAGCGGGTATTGCTATGCGGTCACTTGGGCACGAGCTATTTCCGTCTGCCGCAGCTGCACGCAACTATACAGACGAAAAGCCCGCACCCACGAGTTATCTAAGCTAGACGTTTTCTGAGCCAATTAACTCTAGCGGCGTAGCATCTCCGCCACAAGATAGGACATCTCCAACGATTGCTGCGTATTAAGGCGCGGATCGCATGCAGTTTCATAGCGACGCCCTAAATCCCCATCAGAAATATCCTGCGCTCCACCAGTGCATTCAGTAACATCTTCGCCGGTAAGCTCAACATGAATACCGCCCGGATGGGTCCCCAGCGCGTGGTGGACCTCAAAAAATCCCTGCAGCTCATCAATCACAGCATCGAAGTGACGTGTCTTCACACCGCTGTCGGTAGGATGCGTATTCCCGTGCATAGGATCAGTCTGCCAAATAACTTTGTGTCCAGTAGCTTCCACTGCCTCCACAATAGGAGGCAAAATATCGCGGATCTTGTCCGACCCCATCCGCGTCACCAAAGTAAGACGCCCCGGAATATTATGCGGATCGAGACGTTCCACATATTCCACAGCCTCACGCGGGGTAACGTTGGCACCAATTTTAAGACCTATGGGGTTTTCAATAAGGGATGCGAACGCAATGTGTGCACCGTCCATCTGCCGAGTACGCTCACCAATCCACAGGTAATGGCCCGACAAGTCGTAAAGACGCTGCTCCCCTTCTTTTTCAGCAAGATGGACGAAGGCGCGCTCGTAATCCATGACAAGCGCTTCATGGGAGCAATAAATATCAGCCCGCTCCAGACCATCATCTTTTACGCCGCAGGCATCCATGAACCGTAAACCAAAGTCGATCTCGCTTGCTAGTTCTTCGTACCTCGCGCCTGCCGGAGAATGTGCAACAAACTCTCGGTTCCATTCATGGAGACGGTGCAGATCAGCTGTTCCAGACTCTGCCAGAGCCCTCACAAGGTTCATGGCTGCAGCTGAGTTTGCGTATGCTCGCACCAGACGGGAGGCATCATGCCGGCGACTCTCTTCAGTAGCGGCGTAGCCGTTGATCATATCCCCACGGTAATTTTTCAGGCCGTTCTCATCAGTGTCTTGTGAACGTGGTTTACCGTACTGACCAGCAATACGAGCAATCTTCACCACTGGCATAGAAGCACCATAGGTAAGTACTACTGCCATCTGCAGGAGCGTACGAATGTTCGCAGTAATATGCGGTTCAGTATTGGTTTCAAAAGTTTCCGCACAATCTCCGCCTTGTACGATAAACGCTTTGCCTAAAGCAACCTGCGTAAGATCCTTCTGCAGTTTGTCGACTTCAGCGGGAACGACTATCGGGGGAACAGACTCCAATACCCGCCGCATTGCCTTCGCCTGGGCAGGATCCCACGATGGCTGTTGAGCTGCTGGCTTATCCAGGGCAGCATAAAAATCCTCATTCAAGTTACCGGGGAGAGGTGGCAGGTCAGGGAGTTCTTCAAGAGGTATATCAACAGTCCAGTTCATCTTTCCAGGATAGTGGAGGACTGAATGAACACGCGAATAGAATCTCACATGCTAAATATTTAGTGTTACTAGTAGTCTTATACAGCATCCAATGCGCGTTGAATGGCTAAAAATCGTGCACGATCCCAACGCGCGTCCACAAGCGCATCATGCGCTCCCGCCGGTTTCCCCGGTATTCCAGGTTGCCCCGCATGCATCCAATACTGCTTCATCTCATAAGTAAATCGAGGTACCCCATGCGGTAAAGCTGCCATATCACCCCAAAGTTGGCAGAGTGCCACATGGTCATAGGCAGCAACCCATGCCCACAGTTCCATCGGGTTACCGTCATTGTGTTGCTTCCAGAAAGACGTAATACGATTACGCATACCCCGCCTATCGCACCACGCATTGTCGCTGGGGTTAGGTAGTTTAGGTAACACATTGCGCTGTACCCAGGGGTTCGCACGGCTAATATCACATTCGGTGGATACGACATAGAGTTCTTCTCCGGTCTCCGTCACCATACCCAGGGAAAGAAGATCGATAGTACGGCCATCCTCAATGAATTCACAATCGTAGAAGAAGCGCATGTTCTAATTCCCACACTGCTCTAAAAGATAACGCCGAGCTAAATCTGCTGCACCAACTTGTCCAGCATCATCACCTAACTCGGCTTGCTTAATTGTGGCAAGTGGACGATATCCACCACCAGTTACGTGTTGTGCGTAAACTTCTCGTGCATGGCTTAGGAAAAGATCCCCCGCAGAACCAACTCCTCCCCCCACGACAATAAGATCGGGGTCAAAAACGTCCGCTACAGTCGCTAAACCAATACCCAACCAGTAGCCCAAATCTTCCACAGCCATTTCCGCTATGCGATCGTTCTGACGCGCCGCTTCCATAACTCGTCTACCTGTTAGTTCAGATTCTGGTGTCACGTCTTTACCCAACATTGTGGGAATATCTGGGTGTGCCACCATAAGCTCTAATGCGGTATCCACCAATGCAGTTCCCGAGCAATAACGCTCAAGACACCCTATTTTGCCACAAGGACACGGACGCCCATTGGGAACAACTTGCAGATGTCCAAACTCTGGAGCGATCCCATAGGCACCCCGGAATAGTTCATTGTTGTGAATAAGAGCTCCCCCAATACCTGTCCCTATAGCAAAGGTGACAACGTAATTACCTCCTACAGAAGCCCCATAGTTGTATTCACCCCAAGCTGCAGAGTTGCAATCATGCTCCACCACAACGGGCATCTCAAGACGCCTTTCCATGCGTTCACGAACCGGCGCATTGCGCCATGGAAGATGGGGAGCAAACCGCACGATGGATCGATCTGCATTAAGGAAACCCGCTACAGCAAGCCCTACTGCCTCCACGTTCTGGCGTTTCGCTAAGCGCTCCACAACAGCAGCAAGCGCATCTTCTAGAGCATGGACAGAATGTGGGGTGGGAACACGTTCACGATCAAGGATACGTCCGTGATCGTCAACAACTGATGCCCGCAAGCTAGTACCGCCTACATCGATACCAATGGTGTTAGTCATAGTGCGGGTGCTCCTCACATAATCTCTGGGTTCGTGGATATGTCATTCTTCATAGGAGTGGGTCGTCTCCTGCTGCATCACTATCAGCACCATTGAGGACGTGGGACAGTTTCTGACCAAGAGTACTCCACTGCCACTGCGACAGCATCCACTCGCGGCCATTGCTCCCAAAACTAGTACGACGCCGTTCTGATGACAAAAATCGGAGAAGCTCGGTAGCCACCGCATTACTATCGCGGCCGTCTACCACAACACCAGTAACGCCATTGTCGACAGTTTCTGGAGCACCTCCGGAATTACCTGCTATGACAGGAATACCGGTTGCGCTTGCCTCGAGAAAGACAATTCCCAGGCCTTCTACATCTAGCCCCTGACCTCTTGTACGACATGGCATTGCAAAAACGTCTGCGGCCGCGTAGTAAAGCGGCAAATCATCATCGGGAACAAGATGCGTGAAGAGGACATGATCACTCACTCCATAGCGGTGCGCTAATGTATGAAGCCGCTTTGCACTGGGACCGCCACCGACAATAACAAGAAGTGCATCGGGAATATCTCGGAGAACGCGCGGAAGAGCTTTGATAAGTGTGTCCTGTCCTTTACGCGGCACTAAACGAGAAATACACACTATGACAGGAGTATCGGAAGCAATATGATGACGCTGCCGAATACGCTGTCGACCACCTTTATCAGGATGGAAACGGGCAGTATCGACACCCGATGGTAGCCACTGCAATTGCGGATGTGAACCGAGAGCCCGACCAATACGATGCTGCGTGTAATGGGAAACATAGGTGATAACATCGCACCCATTCCCAATAATCCGCAGCGCGGCATGTGTGCAAGGTAACATGGCCCACCCCACTTCATGCCCATGCGTTGATGCCACTATGCGCTGTACATTAGTGTGCCGCCGCAAATAGTGGGACATTAGAGCAAGCGGAGCAGCAGCTCCGAACCATACAGTTTCATAATCGCCTTGGCGTATTATGCTTGCTACTTCACGGCGTACTCGCAGTGTGGGAAGTAATACTTTCGTGGGGTTACGAATAATGCGGTAGGGCTGTGCAGCGTCAAACTCGGCGCATCGCGCAGGATGCCACGTGGAGCAGTAGACGGCAATATCCTCTGCGGGAAGCTCCTGTACAAATCTGTAGAGATATGACTGGATTCCACCTGGTCGCGGTGGATAGTCATTTGTTACAAGGAGCGTTTTTCGCATATTTTTACCCTACTGTACAGGTGGGTAACAATAGCAACTGATACTGTTCTCTACCTCGTATTTTGGGGTAGAGAACAGCACTAAAGAACACCAGTATCAGTGATCCGCACAGCGCCTAGTAACGACGAATCGTTTTAATAGGTGCGTGGTGAAGCGGTGCAAGTTGAACAGTCTGCCCAAACGTAGGAGCGTGCAGCACCTGCCCATTACCTGCATAAAGACCGACATGGCTAGCATCGGAGTAGTAGATAACGAGATCTCCAGGCTGGATATCCTTTGCGGGAACGGCAAGTCCACCAACTGCCATACCCTGGCTAGACCGTGGCAAGGTGACGCCAAGCTGACGGTACGCCCAGTAAACAAGACCGGAGCAGTCAAAAGCATTTGGTCCAGTTGCTCCCCATACATACGGTGAGCCGATACGCGTCATCGCGATCTGTAAGGCTTTATTACCAAGAATGTTATTACCGAAAGCGATCTTGGGATCGAATCCAGCCGGAAGTTTAACCCTCTTCCAAGAATCTCGCTGGCTAGGTGGTAGCGATGCGAATTCACTGCGCACAGCTGCGATACGCTTGCGCATGGTAATGCGTTCTTTGTTGAGGTCCCGTTGAGCTTTGCGTGCCTGTGCTTGCGCTTTGACAGCTTTCTCGCGGTTTTCCGCAGCAGTCCGTTGTGCCTGATGTGCTGAATTTACTACTTTTTCGTAATCAACCAGGATATTAAGGGTGGTCTGCGTCATCGCGGCTTCGCTGCGAGACTGGTCAAGGATCTCCTGCGGAGAATCCGCCATAAGAACTCGCACTACCCCCGCAGTTTGGCCATTACGAAGATTAATAGAGGCAATCTTGTTGAGGGGTTCTTGCATACCCTCTCGTTTGTGCTCAGCAATAGCAGCGTCTTTGCTTGCTTTCGCGATAGCTTTTTTCGCAGCAGCTTCATCCCGCTTTGCTTTTTGAAGATCGTCGTTAGCGTGATGAATTTTTTCTGATGTGCGCTCTGCTTCACGAGCTAATTTGCGTAACTGATTTAAAGGAGCGGGAGCAGCATTGGAGACTGTTCCAAGACCCGTCATGAGGGCAGTAGACATCACAAGTGCTGCCGTCGCCCGTACAGGACGTGATCCATGCATGTTACGCATCTTTACCTATCTTTCCAGGAACAAGTGGGCTAACTAATCGTTACCAGTAAATCTCTACTTGATCTCAGTTACGTCTCGTTTCGGTTTCCAATTTACGTCCACGATAGATTCTTGTCCATCTGATTCTGCTATGAAAATGCTGATTATCAGGCATTTATTCACTCTAATAACATCAGTAACAAGAGTTACATATTAAAAGCCTCGCCCAGTACGTCACACCGACCAGGCGAGGCTCATATAGCACTTATCAGGCCATTGTTTAGTAGTAGCGAGTAGCTCCATAATACGGCATGGAACTAAGAGCAACCTCGCGTACAGTCTGTCCCTCATACGGTGCGTGTATCACCTTGTTATGGCCAGAATAGACACCAACATGGCTAGCGTCACCATAGAAAGCAACAATATCTCCCGGCTGCAGATTCTTACGAGCAACAGCATGTCCACCCGCAATCTGATCCTGGGACGTCCTCGGAATGTTAATACCAAGCTGCTGGTGTGCCCATACGACAAGACCGGAGCAGTCGAAAGAGTGCGGACCGGTGCCACCCCACACATAGGGATCTCCGATCCTACTACGTGCGGCACGAACGATTTTAGCGCCGCGTTCCCGCTTAATATCCGCCTTGCTCTTTGGCTTCGGCTTGGGCTGAGGAGCAGGTTTAGGCGTAACAAGCTTCTCCACAGGGATAACTGTGTCGACTAAGGTTGCTACAGTTTTATCTTCAAGAATTTTATCGATATACGGCTGAACTGCCTTTTTAACAGGCTTTAATTCCTCGGCAAACGGCTCCGCTTTCTTTTCTAGCTGCGACGTAACAGGCTTAGCATCCTCGCGGATTTTCCGAGTTTTGGGAGCGTACTTCTTATTGATCTTTTCAGCAGTAGGAAGAGCTTTTTCTGAAACTTCGTGCGCAGTCTTCTCAACTTTCGCATTCCGGGCAGCAGTAGCATCTGCATGAGCACGCTTTACCTGTGTAAGCTCCGGAATTTCAATTGAGACCTGCGGAACTACCGGAGTACCAAGCTCAGCCGCCATAGCAGGTCCTGCAATGCCCCCCAGGATGCCAGCGGATACAACGCTAGCTGCGAGGGCCTGTGGGGCCGACGCATTCTTTGCCACCGCACGGTGCTTTGCCATGAGCTTTCTCCATTCATCATTTCTGCCTAGTGAACAACTTTCTCAACGTCACTAGTTAGACTGTCCGTACTACGAACCGACGCATAAGCCACTCACACGAGCCGCTATGCAAACCATTGTGTGAATTGCAGCGTGGATCACTGTGTAAATCGCAGTACGGATGAATCCCGACAGAATTCGCTTTGGTCTCAAAAAGATTACGAAAAGATAACCGTATTTGTCCACTTTTCATTACCGTATAGACACCAAAATACGTCGATAAAATCCATAAATTTTCTACAAACTTCGTTAAAACAGCAGGTTAAAGACTATCTGAACACAATTAAAAATATTTTTTAAAAAAATTTAAAAATAATCGCTTCTGGATCGTTCTTGCCTGCATAAATCCGATCCACTCGGGTTCTCTTACACCGAATCGTTATCGTATATAGCGTGACTACTGAACGCGCGTATCCACCACAAAAACCGGCCCGCCAAACCCTACCTTCACCCGCCCCTACCCCACTGTGGTCAGCACCATGGTCGGCACCGTGGTCCGCATCCGATCCCGCGCACAAAAATACTCGACACTACATTGACACAACTCCCTTATGTGATGTCACCTTCGTCGTTCTTGACCTGGAAACCACCGGTATGACTCCCGGGATAGATGCCATTACCGAAATAGGAGCCGTCCGTGTCACTGGCGGAGTTGTTGACAAGGAATTTTCCACCCTCGTTAACCCTCAACGCCCCATTCCCCCCTTTATTGAAAACCTCACTGGCATCACTAACCAGGATGTGCGCGACGCCCCCACTATTGACGCTGTATTCCCCGCACTGCTTGAGTTTATTTACGGCAGCACGCTCGTTGCCCACAACGCGTCCTTTGACCTCTCTTTCCTGAAAGCAACAGCCCAACAATTGGACTACTGCTGGCCAGATAATCCCTCCCTTTGCACCGTTAAATTAGCCCGGCGCGTCCTTGACAGAAATGAGGCCCCGTCCGTCAAACTCTCCGCTTTAGCTCATCTTTTTCACACCACAACACGTCCAACGCACCGTGCACTTGACGATGCTCGTACCACAGTTGAGGTACTGCATGGGCTTATTGATCGTGTTGGTAGCCAAGATATTACGACGATTACGGATCTTCACAATTATCGCGGTATCCACAATGCTGCTGTTTATGCCAAGCGCACTATGGCTACTGATCTTCCTCATCTTCCGGGTGTCTATATTTTCAAGGATTCCCATAACGTTCCCCTTTATGTGGGAACTGCGACTGATTTACATCGCCGCGTTATGAGCTACTTCAATGGTTCGGAGACTCGACGCCGCATGTCGGAGATGGTGCTTCTAGCTGACCATATTGATTATGTTGAGTGCCTTACGCCCTGTGAGGCCAGTATTCGTGAACTTCGCCTTATTCATGCCCATCAGCCCCCTTATAATCGTCGTTCCCGGGACCAAAAAGGGCATTGGTGGCTTATTCCTCCCCGTTCTTCAGCATCCACTCTGTATTCGTGTACGCGCACTGCCCCGTCCACTGGTTCCCCCGCGCTGGGGCCATTCCGTAAGCGTTCCACGGCCACTGCCATCGGCCAGCTTATTCACAATGACATACGCTCCGGTATTGCTCCCACTGAGCCTCTTACCGATAGCGAAAAGGAGGCCTGCGTACACGCTATAGCGGAACTGTCACAGGGAATTTCTACACCTCTTATAGAAAGGTCTCTGCATCGCCTAGAAGAGTTTTCTCAACAGCACCTTTACGAACAGGCAGCTGTCCTCCGTGACATTACTGCCACAGCTATCCCCGCACTCACGTCCCTCTACCAGTGCCAACAGTTACGCCAACAGGACGAAATTATTGTGGCGGAATCTGATGGCCGCGGCGGCTGGTTTTTTACAGCCATTCGCTATGGTGTGTTTGCCGGAACAGTGCACTGCCTTCGCGGGGAAAACTACCGCACCGCTATTGACCATTTGCATGCCAGTGCACAAACTATCCTCCCGGCGGAGGAAACGCCGCTGGTGGATTCTCTTGAAGAGCGCCACCTTCTTTACCGCTATCTCAGTAGCGGGCATGTGCGGCTTGTCAGTATGTATTTCCCGTGGGCAGAAGATCTGACCTCCGCCGGACGCTATCTTGACTGGGCGGAGCGTGCGCGTCTCCCTAAAGAGTAGGACGCTGACGTACGAACGCCGTCATCATGCGTTTGATCATGCTTTTGATCATGGGCTATGTCAGTCATTGCCTATTTAGTGGCATACTTAAGCGAACCCTTTACCTCACTTATCGAGGGAACAATACTTCACTTCTCGGCTAGGAATACTCCTAGTTTTTAGGAAGGACGAAATAGTTATGTGTGGCCTTCTCGGATTCCTGTCGGCAGACGGCACCGCTGCCCAATACGCGGATACGGTAACTGCAGCTCTTCCCTATATGCGTCACCGCGGTCCCGATGAACACCTCACCTGGCACAATGATGATGTTGTCTTTGGTTTCACGCGTCTTTCCATCATTGATATTGAAAATGCTCACCAGCCAATGGCGTGGGGACCAGCAGAGGACCCCGATCGTTACATTCTGGCGTTCAACGGTGAAATCTATAACTATGTTGAACTGCGGGAAGAACTACAGCGCGAGTTCAACGCAGAATTTCATACCACGGGTGACGGTGAACCCATCGTCGTGGGCTTCCACTACTGGGGTGAAGACGTTATTACACGTCTGCGCGGCATGTTCGCGTTCCTCATTTGGGACACCAAAACCCACACACTTTTTATGGGTCGAGATCCCTTCGGCATTAAGCCTCTCTATTACTGCCAGACAGATAAGGGAGCAGTTTTCGGTTCGGAGAAGAAGTGTCTGCTTTCTCTTGCCGATACTATTGGTCTTCCCCTTGACCTCGATAAACGAGCCCTTGAACACTATGTGGCCTTCCAGTATGTTCCCGAGCCGGAGAGTCTTCACACTGCTATTAGACGTCTTGAATCCGGTTGCTGCGCCACGCTAACCCCTGGTGGAGAACTTCATATCCGCCGCTACTTTGACCCCACCTTCCCTGTTGATAAAAGTGCCCACGACCATGAGCAGGCTCTTATCGACGGTATTACGGCAGCGCTGGAAGACTCCGTTGCTAAGCACATGCGTGCCGATGTTACTGTGGGCTCTTTCCTCTCTGGTGGAATTGACTCCACTGCTATTGCCGCACTTGCGAAGCGGCACAATGATAATCTGCTGACCTTCACCACTGGTTTTCACCGCGCGGGTTACTCCGAGATTGATGTTGCTGCCGGGTCCGCTAAAGCCATTGGGGTAGAACACATTGTTAAACCGGTAACACCGGAAGAATTTATTGAGGCCGTCCCCCGCATTATCTGGTACCTTGACGACCCCGTTGCCGATCCGGCACTCGTCCCCCTCTATTTTGTGGCTCGTGAGGCTCGCAAGCATGTCAAGGTTGTTCTCTCCGGTGAGGGCGCTGATGAACTTTTCGGCGGCTACACCATCTACAAAGAACCGCTTTCTCTTGCCCCCTTTGAGAAGATTCCGGGACCACTGCGGCGCGGCCTAGGAGCTTTCTCCGATATTCTCCCGGAGGGTATGCGCGGGAAGAGTTTACTGAAACGCGGTTCCATGACTCTAGAAGACCGCTACTACGGTAATGCTCGTTCGTTCACTTTTGAGCAGATGCATAACCTTATGCCGTGGACCACCCCGGAGTGGGATCACCAAGATGTCACCGATAGTATTTACGCCAAGTCGCAAGGCTGGGATCCGGTGGCCCGTATGCAGCATATTGACATGTTCACCTGGCTGCGTGGCGATATTTTGGTAAAAGCCGACCGTATCACCATGGCGAATTCTCTTGAGCTGCGCGTCCCCTTCCTGGACAAAGTGGTATGGGATGCAGCGCAGAAGCTCCCCTACGATATGAAGATCGCCCACGGCACTTCTAAGTGGGCACTACGAGAAGCACTCAAAACAATTGTTCCCGAGCATGTCCTCCACCGCCGGAAGCTTGGATTCCCTGTCCCCATCCGCCACTGGCTGGCAGGACCAGAAATGTATGACTGGGCCCGGTCGCTCATTCTCGAGTCCGAAGCCGATGCTCTCTTCGACAAGAGCGCCACGCTCACCATGCTCGATGAACATAAGAACGGTGTGATGGACCATTCCCGCAGAATCTGGACGATACTCTGCTTCATTATTTGGCACGGTATTTTCGTTGAAGACCGCATCCACCCGGAGATCCCTGAGCCACACTACCCAGTTACTGTGTAGAAACTGTTATATAGATACACAACGGTGCTGCTATTTTCTCGATAGCAGCACCGTTTAGTGAACTATGACGCTCTTAGTGGTTGAACATCCTTGTTAGTTGAAGGAATCTCCACACGCGCACGTTCCCTTAGCATTGGGATTATCAATCGTGAAGCCCTGCTTCTGAATAGTATCCGCATAATCAATAGTGGCACCCATCAGGTAGGGCATAGAGAGACGATCCACGACGAGGGTGACGCCACCGAACTCGTTGCGGACATCCCCATCAAGTTCACGGTCATCAAAGAAAAGCTGATAGCGCAGGCCAGCACACCCGCCGGGGGCAACGGCTAGACGCAATACAAGGTCATCCCGGCCTTCCGCATCGATAAGGGCTTTAGCTTTAGCGGCGGCTGCGTCGGTTAGGGTTACACCGGCAAGAAAATCCTTAGTGTCAGCCATGAACTACTCCTCACAAACGATTAGTTACGATCCACTTAATCTCTACGAGTGTAGAACGATTCCACCCAAGAAACTATTCCCACCACACCTTCAACGACACCATTCCTTCCACCGTTTATAGCGGCAGCTACCCCACCAGCTCTATGCCACCTCTGCAGCATGAGTTAGATTCAACACACTTTTTCCTTTAGCCTAAGGGGGTGAAACTCTTTCGTCGTGACTCTAAAAACTGTGACTCTAACAACGCTGTTTCGCCAGAAGTGGAACCCTCAGTTGAGGAAAAGACTGAGCCAGTAGCTCCTCCGAAGAAGAACTCTGCTTACACTCCGAAGAAGGGTTACGCTACCCCCCGCCGCCGTGATGTTGAACGTGCTCGCGGTATTCAGCGTGGACCCGTCGCCCCGGCTCCTATGACGCGTAAAGAAGCTCGCGCACGCGAAGATGCCCGCTACGCCGGCATGACGAAAGAAGAGAAAAAAGCCGCCAAGGCACGCGAACGCGAAGAGCGCCGTATGCAACAGGAATATCGTCGTGAGCGGATGGCTGCTGGTGACGACGATTACGTTCTGCCACGCGATAAAGGCCCTGTTCGCCGGTTTGCACGCGACTGGGTGGACTCCAACTGGACGCCTATTTCGTGGCTGTTCCCCGTCGTTCTTTTCCTGCTTATTTTCACAATGATTCCGAATTATTCGATTCAGCGCTTTGTGCAATACCTTATGTATTTCTGCTTCATTGTGCTTCTTGTGGAAACATTCCGCATTTGCATTACGGTTTCCCACCGGGCAGAGAAGGAGTTTCCGAATAAGGGGAAGAAAGAAACCGGGTTCCGTCTGGGATGGTATGCCTTCATGCGTGCTACTCAGCCACGCCATTGGCGTAATCCAGTTCCGCAAACTGCACCCGTTTTTCCCTGGTCAAAGTCCACTGACGGGGAAGAAACTGATACTTCCGCTCCTGCATCTGAAGAAGAAAAACCCTCACGGAAGAAGAATACTGACTAGTTAACGAGCGAAAATCCTTCGGACGGAGCTGTAAAAAAGATACACTCACGTTTAACGAGTACCTACTTGTACTCCACTGGAACATATTTCCCAGCATGGCTAAGTGTATCGATACGAGTTCGGAGGTATGGCGGTAATGATTGGATTCCGTACAGCTCTCTCATGGTTGACTATCTTCCCAGTGAAGGCCCCGGACGACGTTAACCGACACGTAGGAGCTCGTGTTGTGAAAGCCACTCCCCTGGTTGGTGTTGTACTGGGGTTACTGTGCGGACTGGTATCGTGGGGACTCTCCGCCGCTGCTATACCATGGCCCATTACCGGCATCATTCTTACCGTACTGCTCGTTATTCTTACCCGCGGTATACATGTGGACGGTTTAGCCAACACTTTTGATGGATTGACGTCCTACCGGGAGCCGAAAGAAGCCCGTCGAATTATGCATGATGGGCAAGTGGGATCTCCTGGCCTAACCGCCGTTGTCTTAGCTCTTATTGCGGAAAGCCTTGCATTTGGCTTATTGAGTATCCATAACGGTCATATTATGACGGGTACCGTTATTGCCGTGGCCCAATGGAGTACACCACTTATGTGTGCGTCGGGGGCTTCACCAGTACCGCGTGACGGTTTCGGCTTCCTCATGGTGAGCACACAGCGCCCCCTTTTCGGCTGGATAATGTCTAGCATGGGAGCTTTACTGTTTACCGGGGCAGCAGCAGTAACGTCAGCACTGTGTGGACAGATGCCGGATGTATCCGTCGTCATCGCGCTACTGTATAGCGCCATAGCAGTGGGTGTCACGGTATTCTACCGCCAGCAGTGCGTCCGCATACTTGGGTGTGTAGACGGCGATGTGCTTGGGGCAAATGTAGAGTTGCTCCAGTCCTGCGGTGCTGTTATGGCAGTTTGTGCAGTAACGGCGCTTCTCTAGATTACTTCGCACACAATAATTATCGCCCCCGCTGGGTATAGCGGGGGCGATAATATTCTCGTAACAGTGCTTATGGCTCGTCACAATAATTTATTGCATGTGTAATTGTTGTGGTCCGTCACTAGACCAATTTGTACAACCAGTGATGGCTATCGGGACGTTCACCACGCTGAATACCTGTGAGAGTTTCGCGCAGCTGCATGGTAATAGCACCGGACTGACCGTCATTAACAGTAAATTCACCATCGCGGGATTTGAAGGAACCAATGGGGTTAATAACGGCGGCTGTTCCACAGGCAAAGGCCTCCGTAATTTCTCCCTTTGCTACTCGATCAGTGAGTTCGGTGAACGTAATAACGCGTTCTTCCATGGTGTAGCCCAAATCGCTGACCACAGTCTTCAATGAATCTCGCGTAATACCGGGAAGAAGAGAACCTGATAGAGCAGGCGTAATGACGGTAACATCATCACCGTCCTGGGCCACGAACATAGCGTTCATACCGCCCATCTCTTCAATATTTTCGCGCTTAATAGCATCCAGCCACAAAACTTGATCACAGCCTTGTTTGGATGCGGCATCCTGCGCAGCCAATGAAGCAGCATAGTTACCGGCGAATTTAGCAGCACCGGTACCCCCCGGGCAGGCACGCACATACTCGTGGGAAACCCACACCGTTACCGGCTTTATGCCTCCCTCGGAGAAATATGCGCCAGCTGGAGACGCAATAAGAACATAGGTGAACTTCTTCGCAGGATGAACTCCCAGTCCATTCTCTGTAGCAAACATGAAGGGACGCAGGTAGAGGCATTCCTCGCCACCCGGCTGCGGAACCCATTCCTGGTCGATAGTGACAAGTTCCTTGATGGAATCGATGAAATCTTCTTCGGAGAGTCTTGGCATGGCCATACGGTCAGCAGAGGACTGGAAACGGGCGGCGTTAGCGGTGGGACGGAACGTGACAATTTCGCCATCAGCATGACGGTACGCCTTCAGCCCCTCGAAAATGGCTTGTCCATAGTGCAACACCATGGAGGCGGGTTCCACAGAGAAGGGAGCATAGGGGACGACACGGTGATTGTGCCAGCCTTTACCCTCCTCATAATCAATAACCACCATGTGGTCAGTGAAATGAGAGCCGAAGCCAGGATTGGCAAGAATTGCTGCACGTTCCTCATCGCTATGCGGATGGGGAGAACGGTGAATAGTAAAAGTAGAGTGTTGAGCCATGGGCATTATGGTACCTTACTTTGCAGCTAGCGCTGCTGAGACTAGCTTTTTCTTCACATAGTGAGCAAAATTCAGCAATCTCCACTGCGATCTCTAGTGCGATCTTCTTGTGCGATAGCAATGCGAATACTTCACCACACTATGAAGGAGAAAGGAGCCATTCGAATCAACAGGGTAGTCTAAGGACATACGTACCCCTCTATAAGGAGTTGTGGCATGGCTGTCTCTGTAACACTTCCCGAACTCGGTGAATCAGTAACGGAAGGAACCGTTACACGCTGGCTAAAAAATGTTGGAGATACTGTTGCACAAGACGAGCCTTTAGTTGAGATCGCTACAGACAAAGTAGATACCGAAATCCCCTCCCCGGAAAGCGGTGTGCTCGTAGAGATTTGCGCCTGGGAAGACGATACTGTCGAAATTGGCGGGTTGCTGGCACGTATTGCCAGCAAAGATGACGTTACGGAAACCGCGGAACCTGTCTCAAACTCTGCCGCAGAGCCTGTACCGGCGGAGGAAATATCTGCCGGCAGGCACTCACGAAATAGCGAACCGGAAGAACCGGAAGAACCAGAAAAGGAAGACACACCAGACGCAAGCGACGTGCACTACTGTGAAGTCCTCATGCCGGAAGTGACGGAATCTACGGCAGACAGTTCTACTGCCGACTCTACTACCAGCACCATTATTCGTTGGTGCACAAAACTGGGAGACCACGTTCATACACATGATCCCCTTTTGGAAGTCTCTATTAGCACAACTGCTCAAACAGTCACGAAAACAATCCCTTCTCCCGCTAACGGCATACTCGTCCAAATTTGCGCGCGTGAAGATGGCACCATTTCTACCGGGCAAGTATTAGCAGTTCTCCAGAGAGTCAGAGACCCCGAAGCCAGTAGCGACTCCTGTTGCTGAGAAAGCTACTCTGAAGGTTCCGCAAACGTCCCCCAGTTTTCACAATGTTCCCGGCATATCCACTTTTGGGGAAGAACCGTCACACACAAACACTGCGAGTACTGACCGTAGTTATGTCACTCCACTTGTGCGGAAGTTAGCTGCGGAAAAACATGTCGACCTTGCACACGTACACGGCAGCGGACTCGGCAGACGCATCGTGAAGAAAGACATTCTTGACTATGCGGCCACGCAGGAACACCGTCAGGCCTCTGCACAAACACAAACAGTTGGCATAGACTCCGGAGTATTAGGCATTTCTCCTTCTGCTTCTACTCCAATGGGTGACGCCGCTAACCTCCGTGGGACTACTCACCCTGCTTCCCCCATACGGCAATCTGCTGCCGCTGCAGCTCTTGCGGCGGGACAGAGCACTGCGCAAGTTTCTCAAGTATTCGACACGGATGTGACAAATCTTCTGCGTCGCCTAACCTCAATTCGTACGGAGAGCCCTTCCACTACACTGTCTTTGCGCGCATGCGCTATCTATGTGGTATCCCGTCTGCTGCGTCGTCATCCGGCTCTTAACGCCAGCTATGACAAGCAGAATCAGCAGATTACCTACTATGAGGATATTGATCTTTCCATTGGGATTGATACGCCACAGGGTCTCCTCTCCCCCGTTCTTCACCATGCTGACCAGTACAGTCTTAATGAAATTGGACAGCATGTGCAGAATATGGAAGAACGCTGTTTAAACGGCACTCTTACCCCTCGCGATCTTAGTGGTGGTACGTTCACGTTATCCCACCCCACGTCTATGGGTGCCTTATGGGAGACTCCCCTTGTTATTCCACCGCAATCAGCAGCACTGTCTATTGGTACTCCAGTACAGCGTCCCGTTGTTGTGGATGGCGCGGACGATAGCGCTATCGCTATCCGCGACATGGTATATCTCACGCTGAGCTACGACGCATGTCTTATCGACTCTTCCGCGGCGAGCTGTTTCCTTCACGATTTACAGCATGCCCTCCGTGAGGCGAGTTTCCTCGACGATACCGATGATGACAATGGCCTCGCCTAACCCTCAGCCACCACACGTAGCTCCTGTTTCTTCCCGCGCCTCCCACCTACCCTTCGATTTTCAATGGTTAGGAGAGGTTGACTACGACGCATCTTGGCGTCGCCAAGAAGAGGAGACAGCCCGACGCAAAGCTAGTGCGCAAGATCCTCACCAGGCTGAGACTGCGCGAGATGTTGTTCTCCTGTTGACGCATCCGTCCGTTTACACGGCGGGGCGTATGACGGAGGATAGCGATCTTCCCGATAACGGTGCACCAGTTGTTTCTATTAACCGGGGTGGGCGTATTACGTGGCATGGGCCGGGTCAGTTGGTGGGGTATCCCATTATTAAGCTGGCGGAGCCCATGGATGTTATTGCCTTTGTGCGGCGAACGGAGGAAGCCCTTATTCGGGTCGTTAACGATTTTGGTGTGACGGCAGGGCGAGTTGCGGGACGTTCTGGTGTGTGGGTTCCCAGCGATGCGGCAGTGGGGTTGCCGGGTGGTCGTCCTGAACGCAAGATAGCGGCGTTGGGTTACCATCTGACCGGTGGGGTAAGCCAGCATGGTTTTGCGGTGAACTGTTGCAATTCTGTAGAGCCATACAGCCATATAGTGCCGTGTGGGATTAGTGATGCTTCAGTGACGACACTGTCGTTGGAGGTAGGCGAAACTATTACTCCTACTGATATTCTTCCCGCTGTACAGCACTATTTTCAGTTGGCGTTGGATGGTGAGCTGGAGCTGACGGAGGGAGAGATTCCCCGATGAGTGATCTCTCTGCGGGAAGAAAATTGCTTCGTATTGAACGGCGCAATGCAGAGCATCCTATTGAGAAGAAACCTGCGTGGATTCGTACAACTGCGCGAACTGGCCCGCATTTCCAGGATATGAAGTCGCTGGTAAAAGGGGCTTCTTTGCATACTGTGTGCCAGGAGGCTGGCTGCCCTAACGCCTATGAGTGTTGGGAAGATCGGGAGGCTACTTTTCTGATTGGGGGAAGTCGCTGTTCACGACGGTGTGATTTTTGCCAGATTGATTCTGGTAAGCCGCAGCCGCTTGATCCTGATGAGCCGCGTCGTGTTGCGGAGAGCGTACGACATTTACACTTGCGCTACTCTACCATTACTGGTGTCACCCGTGATGATCTTCCCGATGAGGGGGCATGGTTGTATGCGGAAACTGTGCGAGAGATTCATCGCTTGAACCCTGGTACTGGGGTGGAGAATCTCATTCCGGATTTTCATGCTGATCCGCAGCTTTTAGAGGAAGTGTTTGCGGCACGTCCGGAAGTGCTTGCCCATAATGTGGAGACAGTGCCGCGGGTAATGCGGAAGATTCGACCGGCTTTTACATATGAGAATTCCCTGTCCGTTCTTACACAGGCACGGGATTATGGGCTTGTGACGAAGTCGAATCTCATATTGGGGATGGGTGAAACCCCTGCTGAGGTTGAGGAGGCGCTTGTTGATCTGCGGAACGCCGGATGCGACATTATTACTATTACGCAGTATCTACGCCCGTCTCCGCTCCATCACCCTATTGATCGGTGGGTGCGCCCGGAGGAGTTTCTCCACTATGCAGATTTAGCCCATCAGCTGGGTTTTCCCGGTGTCATGGTGGGACCACTGGTGCGGTCAAGTTACCGTGCTGGGCAGCTCTATGCGCAGGCTATGCATAACTTAGGGCGGGACTTACCTCCTTCTCTAGCACACCTTTCCACGAGTAAAGGAGCATCGCAGGAAATACATAATGTTCTGCATCGCCTACACTAGAGCTAGCGTGTTATACGTCGACCTGCTCAAATGATAGATAGTTGGGTAGGGGAAGTCGGTAAAGGAAGTCAGTAAGAAGTAACTCGCTCATTCCGTTCTATAAATGGCACTATGAATAGAACTGCACCGCACTATCTCAAGGGAGAGTAATGGCGAAGAAGGAAAAATCATTAGCCGAAATGACACGGGAAGAACGCAAAGAAGCTCGCCAAGCTAAGCGTAAGTCCCGTCAGGCAACACTGAAGCAGGTGTGGACTGCCTTTAACGTGCAGCGTAAAGAAGATAAGAAGCTGCTCCCCATTATGATTGCGGTCCTGCTGGTAGTGCTGGTCGCTATTATTCTTATTACGTACTTCTGCATGAATGGCTCGTGGGTGACGTGGCTCTTCATGATGATTGCGGCAATTCTTCTGGCCCTTGTTATTGACATGGCAATCTTTACTCGCCGCATGACCAATACTCTCTACGCCAAAGCCGATGGCCAGCCTGGTATGGCGGGGTGGGTGCTGTCTCAATTAAAGGGGACCTGGCGTGTGCAGCAGACGGTTGCCGGTAACACCAACTTGGATGTTGTTCATCGAGTAGTGGGCCGTCCTGGCATCATTTTGGTGGGTGAGGGCAACCATTCTCGTTTACGTAGCCTTATGCAGAGTGAAAAACGTAAACTTGCCCGCGTTGTTGGCGATACTCCTATCTATGAAATCTATGTTGGGCATGGGGATGACGAAGTGGAGATGAAAAAGCTTGAACGCACCATTAAGCATCTCCCGAAAAACATTGACCGCGATAAGGTGGATTTCATACAACACCGCCTCGATTCTCTTGCCGCTAAATCCGGCGTGATGGGTATTCCGAAAGGCCCTGTTCCTAATGGTGCAAAAATGCGTAACGTACAGCGTTCAGCGCGGCGGCGTACGCATCGTTAAATATTAAAGCCACCCCTATAAGTTCATATTTAGACAACCATCGTTGCTTAACACATGTTGTTAACGGAAAAAGCCATCGTGTAACACGTCGGAAACACGATCTTGACTCCTAAGCAACACCATTCCTCTAGAGTGAAGACATCACCGGATAAAACGGTCTCAATCAAGGAGAATCACCGTGGGATTTACCAGTCCTCAAGAAGTAGTCGATTACATCAAAGCTGAAGAAGTCGAGCTTGTCGACATCCGATTTACCGATCTCCCCGGTATGGAGCAGCACTTCACTATTGACGCTGCCGACTTCACTGTAGACGCCATGGAAGAAGGACTCGCTTTTGACGGCTCCTCCATTCGCGGTTTTGCCACCATTGACGAGTCCGATATGTCACTACTCCCGGATCTCTCCCGCGCACGTATCGATCCTTTCCGCAAAGTAAAAACCCTCAACGTAGAATTCTTCGTCCACAACCCGCGTACCCGCGAGCCCTACAGCCGCGACCCCCGCAATATTGCCCGCAAGGCTGAAGAATACCTGGTCTCCACTGGCATTGCCGACACCTGCTACTTCGGTGCAGAGGCAGAATTCTACGTATTCAACAGCATTCGCTACGCTACCGAGATGAATACGTCCTTCTACGAGATTGATTCCGAAGAAGGATGGTGGAACCGCGGTAAAGAACTAGACGTGGATGGTACTCCCAACCGCGGATACAAGACCCGTATTAAGGGCGGCTACTTCCCTGTTGCTCCTTACGATCACTACCAAGACCTCCGCGACGAGATGTGTCACTACCTGCGCGCTTCTGGTTTTACTCTGGAACGCGCCCACCATGAGGTTGGCAATGGTGGCCAGATGGAGATTAACTACCGTTTCAACACTCTCCTTCACGCCGCGGACGATGTTCAGCTTTTCAAGTACATTATTAAGAACACCGCGTGGATGAACGGCCTCACCGCCACCTTCATGCCAAAGCCGCTCTATGGCGATAATGGCTCCGGCATGCACGCCCACATGTCCCTGTGGAAAGACGGTGCGCCCCTCTTCTACGATGAGAATGGTTACGGTGGCCTCTCCGATCTGGCACGCTACTTCATTGGCGGTATCCTCGAACATGCCGCCGCAGTATTGGCTTTCACCAACCCCACTATTAACTCCTACAAACGCCTGGTGAAGGGCTACGAAGCCCCCGTCAACCTGGCTTACTCGCAGGGCAATCGCTCTGCCTGCGTTCGTATTCCGCTAACGGGTAATAACCCCAAGGCGAAGCGTATTGAATTCCGCTGCCCGGACCCCTCCTCCAACCCCTACTTGGCTTTTAGTGCCATGCTGATGGCTGGCCTGGATGGTATCAAGAACCGTATTGAGCCAATGGCCCCCATCGACAAGGACCTCTACGAGCTACCTCCTGAGGAAGCGAAGAACATTCCGCAGACACCCGCCACCCTTGATGAAGCTCTCGATGCTCTTGAAGAGGATCATGACTTCCTCACCGAAGGCGACGTCTTCACTGAGGATCTCATCTCCACCTGGATCAACTACAAGCGGGATGTGGAGCTTAATGCTGCACGCCTACGCCCCACCCCCGTCGAGTTTGAACTCTACTACGACTGCTAAACAATACGTGCTAGGTAACACCGCACACTATGGAGCGCCGCTCTTTCACACAACATCTATAACAGAATAACCAGAATAATTGTGATGATGGTCCCGGTTTCTTACACACGGAAACCGGGATCATTGTCAAAAATAGTAGATATATCAGCACGTATAGGGTAACATAGGGGTCATGGTTAGTATGGGCGCTACTGGCGCTGCCATTTCTGTTTCTGGCGTGACCAAACGCTTTGATGACATTACTGCCGTTGATAATGTCAGTCTCACTATTCACCCCGGTGAAGTCATTGCGCTTCTAGGTCATAATGGTGCTGGCAAAACTACTCTGCTGGATATGATATTGGGCTTTACTACGCCAGATAGTGGTTCTATTACTGTGCTGGGTGGTGTTCCTGCCGAGACTGCTCACTCTGGCCGTATTGGAGCAATGCTGCAAAGTGGCGGGTTACTGAAAGACCTTAGCGTGCGCGATACTTTGGCGTTTGTCGCCAAGTGCCACGTTGACCATCTCCCCATTCCACAAGTCATTGAACGTGCTGGTCTTAGCGATTTCGCTGACCGCAAGGTTGGCAAATGCTCGGGTGGGCAAGTACAGCGACTGCGATTCGCCCTCGCGCTCCTTTCCGACCCCGATATTCTCATTCTGGACGAGCCCACTGCAGGACTCGATGCTGCCGCCCGGCGCGATTTTTGGGAGACGATGCGTGGTGAAGCCCAGCGTGGCCACACTGTTATCTTCGCTACTCATTATCTGCAAGAAGCGGATGATTTCGCGGATCGCCTCGTTCTTATCCGCTCTGGGAGAATAGTGCTCGATGGGGCCACCACGGATCTTCTCTCCTCCTCCACGCGGCATTTAACGGGTACATGGTGCAGTACTACATCACCTATTGAGGTCGCTGCTGGTCTTGGTCTTCCCCCCACCGCAGTTACTTACTCGGCGGGTCGCGACGGCACCACCAGCACTACCACCATCGATACTGTCGACAACACAGATGCTGCCACCGCGGATTCGCACGCTACCTCGCCCGATCCGCACGATCAGTTAGTCACCTTCACATGCGCTGATACTGACGCGCTGGCACTGGAGCTGCTACGTCGGGGTTGTATTCGCGATATCACCATAGCCACTAGTTCCGTCGAGGACTTGTTCTTTGAATACGGTATTGGCGATACGCCAGCGGACAGTTCTGGCGCTACTGCTGATACTGCTGTTACTGTCGACTCTGGTAAGGAGAGCGCACAATGACCAGACGTTCTCAACGCTCTACCCACCGTTCGCGTCAATCCGCCGCTGCATCTTCTACCGTGCACGCTGATAGTACTCCCCTTGTTGACTCCCCTGTACAGCATTCTTCTGTACAACATTCTTCTGTGACGGCAACTACCACGCTCACCCCACCGCGTGTCTTCTTCCGCTATCTCTGGGCGGATTTCGTACGCACTCTACGCATGTGGCGAACAACGGTGTTTGTGCTGTTTCTTCCCGTTGTCCTTTTCCTTATGTTCGGCTTAATGGACGGTATGAAGACGGATTATTCCGCTGGCCATGGGAATGGCACTGCTTACGTGATGGTTTCTATGGCTATTTATGCGGCAGCTACTGCTACCACCAGCGTGTCGGGTGCTACCGCTATAGAAATATCGTCTGGTTGGGGGCGTCAACTCAGTTTGACGGCCTTGCGTACCCCCGGATATTTCATCGCCAAAATATGCTCTGCTGTTCTTATTACAGTGCTTCCCATTGGGCTTCTTTTTATCGTTGGTGCAGCATGTGGTGCTGATCTTATAGGGGCAGGATGCTGGGCAGGAACATTCTTCCTATGCTTACTGGTAGCGCTGCCGTTTTCTCTCTACGGGTTAGGCACCGCGTTGCTCCTCCGCAATGAAGCCGCTAACGGAATGGCCATTAGTTTACTGAGCGTTATGGCATTTTTCGGTAATCTTTTTGCACCGCTGCAGGGTGTACTCCTGAAGATTTCTCGTTTCACTCCTCTCTATGGGGCTGCCACACTAGCGCGTTGGCCTCTCAATGAGGGTGTCTTCCACTTCTATGACGGCTCGGCGGTAACCACCGAAAATATTTGGTGGGCGATCGGAAATATAGTGGCATGGACTGCCATTTTCGCCATTATGTGTGTTTTCGGGGCTCGCCGCCGTAACGACAAATAATCTGGTGGAAAGCAACTCAGCACAATAAACCGGCACAGTAAGCTAACAGAGCCAAGTCAGCAAAATAAGCTGGCAAAATTAAACTGGCAGAGCTGGACAGTAGTGTGCTTAGGCGTGATAGTGGGAGCGGTCAGGAATAACCTGGAGGGATCCTGCTCCATCGTCCATAACACGTACCGGGATGTTATAGACCGTGCTTAGTCGATCTGCAGTAAGAACATCCCGTGGGGTTCCCTGTGCCACTACTCCACCGTCTGCCAGGATAACAACAGTATCCGCATAGGCGGCAGCTAGCCCTAAATCGTGAAGAACAACTACTACGCCAACACCGTCGGCGGCACGTTCCCGGACGACATGCATAAGTCGCTCCTGGTGCTGAATATCCAGTGCGGCAGTCGGTTCATCAAGCATAAGGATAGGTGTTTGTTGCGCGAGTACACGCGCTAGTGACACTCGAGCTCGCTCACCGCCAGACAGTTCATTAAAAAGTTGAGGGAGGAACGCCTCTACATCCATTGCCTGAACCGCTTCGGCAATAGCCTCTTTATCCTTATCTGCTTGTGGTGTACAAACCCAGGGGGCTCTTCCCATTTCGATGACTTCACTAACGGTGAAGTCGAAGCCTACATGGTTGCTTTGGGTAAGAACGGCACGCCGTTGTGCTAAATCGTGTATGGAAAGTTTCTTAAGGCTATCGCCAAGGACGGTGATTGTTCCTTCTGCTGTGGCTAAATCTCCTGCTAACACGCTGAGCAGTGTTGATTTACCTGCACCATTGGGGCCAACAAGTGCAATAACTTCACCAGAGTGGACGTTGAGGGATACTCCGGAAAAAATAGTGCGTTTTGAGCGAACACAGGAAACGTTCGTAGCAGTGAGAATAGTGTCTCCATACTGAAAAGTATCAGTAGTCATTTACTGCCACCCCGTTCCCACAGACTTATAACGGCGCAGAAGCAGGAGGAAAATAGGGCCACCAATAAGGGAGGTCAGCATACCGATGGGAAGTTCTGCAGTACTGATAATGGTACGTGCGCACGTATCCGCGACAAGTAGTACAAAAGCTCCTCCGAAGGCGGATGTTGGTAGCAACCATTTATGTTGTGGCCCAATAATTAGGCGAATAGCGTGTGGAACAATTAAACCGACGAAAGCGATGACGCCGGCAAACGCTACGCCCACACCTACTAAAGCCGCCACCAGAATAATGACGCATAGGCGGAACCTCTCAACATTAACGCCAAGATGCCTGGCCTGATTCTCGCCCAGTGCTAGAAGATCCATCTTTGGGGCGCACAGACACGCTATGACAATACCGATGACGGTAATGATGAGCGTGATAACGGCAGAGCTCCAACCGGCACCGGCAAGTGAACCAAGCTGCCAAAACACCACTTGGGACTGAGCCATGGTGCCGCCGATAAAACTGAAAAGGGTAACAAAACCTCCGGCCATGGCATTAATAGCTACACCCACCAAGATAAGGTTAACGACAACGGTTTTCCCCTGTACTCGGGAAAGTGAATACACCAGCAGAGTGGTCAGTAACGCCCCTATGAATGCAGCAAGTGCGGTGCCCCATTTAAGGAATCCATAGCTGCGTTCTACGCCGGCCAGAGATGCGATAGCCAGTAGGCCGGAGGCAAACACTGCACCACCCGAGGAAACACCAATAATACTTGGCTCAGCCAACGGGTTAGCGAAAATACCTTGCAGTAACGCCCCGGCGCACCCCAGCCCTGCCCCTACTGCGAGAGCAATGACAAGGCGGGGGAAACGGACTTCCCAAAGCGTACTGGTGACAATACGGGGGGTGGTACCGTCGCTCTTCACACCCCAGGACATGAGAATGGTATTGGTGACATCATGTGGGGTGGCGTGCACTTGTCCAACAACGCATGCTACTAAAGCCGCCGCAATAGTGAGAAGGATAAGAACGACAAGGACAATAATGGAGCGTCTTGTCCTGTTTTTCGTCACTTCTCAGCGGACTTTCCGTAGAGAGCATCGGCTAGTGCATCAATAATGGCACCTTCACCAGGGCCGAAGGAGAATAGTGCGGAGTCGAGAATATCGACTACGGAACGATTCTTACCGGCAGGAGTCTGCGCTACACCTGGTGCGGAGACAACACCATCCACACCGCCGGCAGACTTCATACCATCCGACATAACGATAACGGTATCGGGGGCAGCCTTCGCTAGTGCTTCAGGCGTCATAGGAGTGAAGTTCTGTGTGAGACCAGCGTCCTTACTGACATCAACTCCACCGAGTGCTTCGACCAGTTCAGGAGCGCCAGAGCCGGGGCCACCAATGAAGGCGACGTTAGTTCCGCGAATAACGAGGACAGCAATACGGCGTCCATCGGCCATTGCCTGTGCACGTTTAGTAGCCGTGTCAATTTCTTTCTTGGTGTGGTCGATAACTTTATCGATGTCTTTTTGATCGATACCCAGAGCTTTTCCGATTTCAGTGATGGTGGTGCCCACACCCTTAATGGAGCGCTCGGGGGAAATATAGACGACGGGGATACCCATGGAACGCAGTTGACGTAACACTGCTGCGGGACCAACAGTGACGTCAACAAGCACAACTGATGGATGTGCGGCAATCATCTTCTCAGCATTGAGAACATGCGCTTTAGTGGTAACGAGCGGAATGTTCTTTGCTTCTGGGAAATCTGCAGTCTTGTCTCGCCCGATGATGCTCTTTCCAAGCCCAAGAGAATAAATAGTGCGGGTGATGGTACCGGGACGATCAATGCCGATGATGCGAGATGTATCGGTAATAGTGACGTCTTCCCCATCCCAGGATTTCACTTTGGCGGGAAGATGCTGGCGAGGATTCTGGACAACTGTTTCTGGATTGTTGTTCTTGAGAACAGCGTGACGCGGTCCGTGTGCTTTGGGGAACTCAGCGGAGGCTCCATCCCCACCGTTAGGATCCGTACAACCGGTGAAAACCAGGGCAGCTGCAGTAGCAAGCGCAACTACAGCATGGCGACGGGAACGGGAAGTATGTGAGTGAATGAGTGATGTGCCCCTACGGGAATGAGTAAAGCCGGCCACTGCAGTCCTCCAAAGATGCTTTATTGCTTATTCATAGATCAAACAGGGACTTTATCCTCGTGTTTTATACCTACTTCAGATAATTTCTACCCTCAGATCCGCACTCTAGAATAGTCCATTTTAAATATTTAGGGTAACCTGATTTACAGCACAAAAGTTATCTTTTTGTTATCAGACTCTAACTTCTTGTTCCCATGCAAAAGACATGAAGAAGTTAGAGGTCACCACAGAAAGGACATCACAGTGTCGATCTTCACATCTCATGCTTCACGCCGAGCTTCGGCCGTGGCGACGCTTGCTGCCGCCGTTCTTATGCCACTTGCTGGCGCAGGCATTGCACAAGCTGCTCCCACCATTTCCGCAACCCCCACAAAGAATCTTCACGCCGGTTCTGTTGTCAAGGTCACCATGCGCGGCCTCGATCCACTCTCTGGCTACTACGTAGGTCTCTGCCAGAATAAATACAGCGGTAAAGTTCCGCTCTGTACTGGTCAGCGGAAGTCCATTGGTAACCAACTATGGGTTACTAACTCCCCCGGCGGCACCAATAAAATCCCGAAGAATGGCGTCGTCAAGGGGCAGATCACTGTCACTCTTAAAGGTTCCACTGTTCCCGGTAAGAAAGTAGACTGCCGAAAAGGCTGCTCCATTACTCTCTTCCACGATCACGTCAATGGACTTAATATTCTTTCCCGAGTCCCCGTATCCGTGAAGTACTAAAGAGCACTTAAGATCACAATTTCATAACGCATAGTTATGAATGCGATTATATTCATACTTTGTTTATACCTTGTGGAGCGCGTTATTCTTCCCAGAAGACGCGCTCCACAACTTTTCTGGCACGCCGCGTCGACTTCAAATAATTCTCCACATACGCCGCACCCGAGTTCACCGGCCACCCACAAATGGCCGCCACACTCGCCAAAATCTCCCCCTGGATAGGAAGAACGTCCAACGACTTCCCCCTTGCTAAAGCAAGAGCATTCCGCGTAGCCGTTGCCCTCGACCATGCAATCCACAACGTATCTTCATCATCTAAGCTCAACAAACCCGCTTGTGTAGCCGCTTCTAAAGCCGCCCGCGTAGACGTCACCTGTAGCTCAGGATATGTATGCGCATGCTGCAGCTGCAGTAATTGAACCGTCCACTCAATATCCGAAAGACCACCGCGCCCAAGTTTTGTGTGCAAATTAGGATCCACCCCACGTGGCATTCGCTCAGTTTCCACACGTACCTTCATACGCCGAATCTGCTGCGCAAACTGCACCGGTAACTTTTCGGGATACCGAAGTGGATTCACCATTTCAATAAACTTTTGTCCCACCTTCATATCCCCAGCCAGCGGCTCAGCACGTAATAACGCCTGCAATTCCCACGGCTCAGCCCACGTCTCATAGTACGTACGGTAGCTTTCCAACGTACGCACAAGTGGCCCCTTCTTCCCCTCCGGGCGCAGATCAGCATCAATCTCCAAAGGTGGATCTGTGGAAGGCTTCTCCAACAGTTTCTGCAGCTTATCAACAACCTCTGTAGACCATCGCAATGCCTTTTGCGTGGACTCCGCCGCACTAGTGGGCTCACACACAAACATCACATCAGCATCCGATGAATAGCCAATTTCTTTACCCCCTAAACGCCCCATCCCAATAACAGCAATCCGTGCCGGCACATCCTCCTCCGTCATCCCCTTACTCTGAATATGCTCACGAATAGTTACTGCCAAACCAGCATTCAATACCGCCACCCATACAGTTGAAAGGGCGGCACACACTTCCTCAACATTAAGCATGCCCAGTACATCAGCACAGGCAATACGAGCCAGTTCCGCCCGACGCAAAGATCGCGCCGCATTAATAGCATCAGCTGGATTATGATGTCGCCGCGCACTTGCTTCTAATGCTGAGGCAATATCGGAAGAGCTAGATGCGACAAGCCGCCGCCCCGACAACATTTGGATAACATCGGGAGCGTTCATTAAAAGATCGGGGATATAGCGGCTTGTGCCACAGATAATGGCAAGACGTTCCAGCACAACGCCATCGTCGCGGAGTAGCCGCAAATACCATGTTTTATCAACAAGTTTTTCAGACAATCGGCGATAGTTAAGAAGCCCCATATCTGGATCCGGAGTGCGGCTGAGTTGTTCCAACATCATGGGAAGTAACAGTTCTTGGATACGGGAACGCCTGCTACTAGAGCTGGTAAGAGCGCGTAAATGCGTAATAGCATGGCGGGGGTTACGGTACCCTAACGCGGCCAGCTGCCGTTCCATTGCATCATTATCCAAAGAAACAGCGGAGGCATCTGCAGCCGCAATACTTAGTAGGAGCGGCCGGTAGAACAGGCTTTCATGAAGCAACCGGATACGGGATCTCGTACGACGAATACGGTCAGTAAGAACCTGCTCCGTATCCATAATGCCCATGGGGCGGCACCCTGCAGAACGAGCCAACCAACGCCATTCTGCCTCATTATCGTCACTGGGAAGAAGGTGCGTACGGCGCATATGTTGGAGTTGCAGACGATGCTCTAACAGACGCAAAAAATCATACGCTCTGTTTAACTCGGTCCCATTTTTTCGGGAGATATATCCCCCCTTCGCCAGTGCATCAAGAGCCTCACCAGTGGGTCGCACACGTAAACTTTCATCCGTTCGCCCGTGCACCATCTGCAATAATTGCACTGCGAATTCCACATCGCGCAGTCCTCCACGCCCCAGTTTTAATTCACGGGTAGCGGTGGACTCGGGAAGATTGTTTTCTACCCGTTTCCGCATTTCTTGCACGTCTTCAACAAACTGGTCACGTTCACAGGCTGTCCATACCAGCGGATAAATAGCATCAAAATAGGTGCGCCCCAGGTCCATATCCCCTGTCATGGGACGGGCTTTAAGCAATGCTTGAAATTCCCACGTTTTCGCCCATCGCTTGTAGTACGCCTGGTGGGATTGCACGGACCGAACGAGATCCCCCTTCTTCCCCTCTGGCCGCAGTGCCGCATCCACTTCAAAGAAACAGTGGGTACTAATACTCATGAATTCTGCGGCTAGCCGGGCAGCTTTAGTATTTGCTGGCTCTGCTACAAAAACAACGTCGACATCAGATATATAATTCAGCTCGCGAGCTCCGCACTTCCCCATTGCGATAACTGCAAGACGCACCATGTCATCGGTTGGGTCAGGGTAAACCGTGGAGACGGCAACAGCGAGGGCTGCGGTTAAGGCGGCCTCTGCTATTTCTGTCAGTCTTTCTGATGTATCGCGTCGCGGTATTTGCGGCTCAGTATTGTCGACAACATGGGCAACATCAACAGCGGCAATAAGGCACATAATGTCCCGATAGGCACTCCGTAGTTTCACCACTGCTGCAGGCCCAGTGATGCCCGCTCGATATGTTCCGGTAGTAGAAAGATCCGTAGACGCAGTGTCATCAACAGGCGATGCCTCTACACTGTGCAGAAGATAGTGGAGGCTATGGGGGAAAGAGGGAATGGGATTATCTAAATGCTGCGCTACTGCGGGATGCGTCACAAGGTGGTCCCCCAACGCGGTAGAACTTCCTAGGAGAGCAATCAGCCGGCTACATAGGGTTGTATTAGCAAGTAAGTCGTGAGTGTAGTGTTCCCAACTCTGTTCCCCCAGTTCAGTACACATAGCCTCGCGGAGACGCACTAACGTAGCAAGACACAGATTGGGGTCAGGGCTGGCGGAAAGTGCGCGGAGGAGGGGCACGCACTCTTCCTCTAGCCACCCTAACTCACTAAGTTCTTGCTGGGCGGACGGCCGTGAGATTCCCAACCTGGCAGGACTGGGAACAATACGACGGCCAGTATTTCGGGGGCTAGTCACAGGGAGAGATAGTGACGCAGTTCGAAAGGAGTGACGTGGCGAGAATAGCGCGTCCATTCCTCGTGTTTACTACGGATAAGAAACTCAAAAACATGCTCCCCTAATGCTTCTGCCATAAGCTCCGAGCTTTCAAAACAGGCCAATGCAGATGCCAGACTCTTCGGAAGATCCGGATACCCCATTGCCTTACGCTCTTTCGGATGCATAAGGTTGACATCTTCCTCCGCCTCGGGAGGAATTTCATATCCTTCTTCCACGCCCTTAAGACCTGCCGCGAAGATAGCAGCAAAAGCGAGATAGGGGTTACAACCGGGGTCTGGAGTCCGTACTTCTACACGTCGCGAACTGGACTTATTCGGCATATAACGTGGAACCCGCAGCATAGTACAGCGGTTACCGGAAGACCACGTGGCAGATATAGGAGCCTCAAAACCTCCACTAATGCGTTTGTAGGAGTTCACCCACTGATTAGTGACAAGTGAAATCTCGCTCGCGTGTTTTAGAATGCCCGCCATGAATGATCGTGCGACTTTAGACAGTCCCATGGGATCGTTGGGGTCGTCAAAAGCATTAGTATCGCCTTCGAAAAGACTCATGTGGGTGTGCATGCCCGAACCGGCATAGTCAGTGAAGGGCTTCGGCATAAAAGTGGCCCGCACACCATCATTGATGGCGACTTCTTTCACTAAGTAGCGGAACGTCATAATGTTGTCCGCCATACTTAGTGCATCTGCGAAACGTAAATCTATTTCTTGCTGACCGGGGGCAGTCTCGTGATGGCTGAACTCTACAGAGATACCCATGGATTCAAGCGCTTCAATAACGTGGCGCCGATAATGCGGAGCTGTATCATGAAACGCCTGATCAAAATAGCCACCATTATCAATGGGCTGCGGACGCTGTCCTTGGGTATTGAGAGAATTGAGAACAAAGAATTCAATTTCGGGGTGCACGTAGCATGAAAAGCCCATTCCGGAGGCTTTATTCATAACCTGTCGCAGCACGTGGCGTGGATCCGCCCAGGAGGGTGTGAGGTCTGGCATAAAAATGTCGCAGAAGATGCGGGCAGAATGCTGCCGCTCATCTTCATGCAGCCAGGGCATCATCTGGAAGCTAGAGGGATCGGGCATGAGGATGGTGTCCGCTTCCGTAATACGGGAGAAACCCTCAATAGAGGATCCATCGAAACCGATACCTTCTTCAAAGGCTCCCTCTAGCTCTGCTGGGGAAATAGCGACAGATTTCAGATAACCCAGCAGGTCAGTGAACCAAAGACGAACGAAATGGATATCTCGTTCATCTAGGGCTCGAAGGACGAATTCTTGCTGTCGATTCATACTTTTGAGGGTATTCCATGAGCATTACCAGTGTGTTAACTCTGCTCATTGTTGCCGTATTTTGTGACTCTTGTTATTTGCTATGCTCACTTGGATGCTTTACACGTGACATGATCCTTGTAGATCTTCTTATGCACGATGAAGTCACCCACATAGCGGTCTACACACGAATGTCCACGCAGCGCAGCACAATGTCCTTCACCTACATACGTAAGTAATGGGGCATTCATATCGTGAGCTAGCTGTACACCAGACTGGTAGGGGGTAGCAGGATCCCCTGTTGTGGACACGACAAGAATATTCCCGTTGCTTCGTGCCGTAGATTTATGCGATTTAATAGTGTGATGTGCTGGCCACATGGAGCACAGATCGATCGGGGCGTCTTCTACTGCACCACCTGGATCAGCAAATCGCATTTCCTTAACATAGCGACGTGTCATATCAACCTGGCGAGCATGGCCTGTTGCTTCATGATCCATGCACAATACTGCTTGGAAAACGTCCTGTGTGTTGGTGTATGCCCCATCAAGAGAACGCCCATAATACGAGTCAGACAAGGCAAGGAGAATATCTCCACCGGCTTTGAGCTTAAGCTGCTGCAACCCTAATTTCAGAAGGGGCCAGGCAGTATCTGTATAGAGGGCGCCAATAACGGCATAGACAGAGTCGGACCAGCTAAGGAGACGTCCCTTCATAAGAGTGCCAGCAGGCTTTTTCTGCAGTGGCCACACAAGCTTATGGAACTCCTCCGTAGCTTTAGCCGGATTATCTCCAAGAGGGCAAGCTCCTGTCTTAACACACCACTGTGCCCATGCATCAAAGGATTTTTGGAACCCTCTTCCCTGGTTAATGGCAGATTCCACACTATCCTCAGTGGGGTCTACCACACCATCAAGAACAAGGGCGCGTACTTTGTTGGGGAATGCCTCTGCATATTGCGACCCGAGGAATGTACCGTACGAGTATCCAATGTAGGTAAGTTTCTCATCACCAATAGCGGCACGGATAACATCCATATCGCGAACAACGTCACGAGTACCCATGTGGGCCAGGAATGTTGCTCCTACATTCCTTATACATCCGTTCATATAGGCACGGTTTTGCTGGTTTTGATACGCCACCGCCTGCCGTGTGAATGTGGCCTCGCCAAATGTACGCTTCTGGTCAAAGTCCTCATTAGAAATACATTTCAAATTCGGCCCCGAGGAACCAATTCCACGTGGGTCAAAACCTACCAGATCGAAATGGTCAAGAATTTTGGCAGCACTAGCGGGCGACGCCAGACTCCCTGCCATATTAAGTCCTGAGCCACCGGGGCCACCGGGGTTAATAAGCATGCCTCCCCAGCGTTTCCCCTTAGCCCGCACGCGAGACACCGCGATTGTCGCTACCGCAGGTTTACCCTTCTCCACTTTCCACGGGTTCCCCAATGCTTTATCTTGCTTAATGACATCTGGGTAGACGACGGGAACAGTAACGGTACCGCATTCCATCTTTCCTAAATTACGGAATGTTTTATACCGCTCGAGGAAGGTGGATGCCTGTAGCGCATTATCGAGGCATGGCCCCCATTTCACGCGCTGCTTATAGAACTCCTTTAATGCAGGATCCTTCTCCCCCATTGCTGGATTCGTCATGCTGTACACGTCTTTTGCAGACGCCACTGTAACGGTAGAGGCACCCGTTGAGGCCACAAGTCCCATTGACAGCACCAGTATGCCTAACTTTGTGCTTAACCTACGCCACCCGCCACGCAAGCCCCGTCGCATATTTTCTCCCGTCGTTTCTATCTACTGAGACGTAACACGCTCATGGTGTCTATAGTTTCACAGGAGTAACCCTTTTTGGGAGAACAGAACATAACAATATTATTTCTTTTCCTGTAGCCTCTCTCCGGCTAGCATGGAAGCCACCATCAATCAATAGGGTAAATTGACCAGATATTTTGGTTTACTGCTGGTCACGCATATCTTCAGCGTCTGCTTCTGCATTATGACGGGCAATAGAATCACGCCAGTGCGAAGCAGCCTCTGCCGATGGATAGGGACCTAAACGGGTACCCCATTCACGCCGTATACCCTGTGTAATTTCGCCAGTACGCGTGTTGACATACCACTTATCGTTGTTGCTGCCTGTGTCATTACTTTTGTCGCTATCCGTCATAGCGTCATTATCTCTCACTACACAGCACTTGGCAGGTGTATTCTTTCTCCTTCTCACAAATACTATCTGTAGATACTCGTCTGTGGATGCTGTCCGCTAATACAGCCCATAAATACGACGAGACCCGCACCCTTGGGTGCGGGCGTCGTCTCTATCACACAACACGCCTCCCGTTAGAGACTGTCTACGTGAACTTGCTGAGAGCTAGTCCAATGTAGCCAACGGGAGTCCACGAGCCTCTGCCACAGGAGCAGAATAAATCTGCCCCTTATGGGTGGAGAGGCCGGCCTTTAATGCGGGGTTCTCCGCCACCGCTTTTTCCCATCCTTTATCAGCAAGCTGCAGAATGTAGGGAAGCGTGGCGTTGGAGAGCGCCCAGGTAGAAGTATTAGGAACGGCACCTGGCATGTTTGCGACACAGTAGAAAACAGTGTCGTGCACAGTGAAAGTGGGGTCATCGTAAGTGGTGGGGTGCGAATCCTCGAAGCAGCCGCCTTGGTCTATAGCAATATCAATAAGAACAGACCCAGGCTGCATGTGAGCAACCATATCGTTAGTAACAAGCTTCGGGGTAGAACTACCCGGAATAAGGACAGAACCGATCACAACGTCAGCAGTTTCTAGCGCCTTCGCAATTTCGGCGCGGTTGGATACTACTGTGTGAACACGACCCTGGTAGATGTCGTCGAGTCTCTTCAACGCAGCGATATTGATATCAAAAACAGTGACGTCTGCACGCATACCAGCAGCGATAGCAACGGCGTTAGAACCGGCTGTACCTGCACCAAGAACAACCACGTTAGCAGGGCGCACACCACTTACCCCGCCCAGTAGTTTGCCGTTTCCACCATTGTGTTTCATGAGGTACTGGGCGCCTATCTGGACGGAGAGACGGCCAGCTACCTCGGACATGGGGGCAAGGAGTGGAAGTTTATGGTCGGGAGTTTGCACAACTTCGTAAGCAATAGAAGTTGTTCCTGCTTTTAGAAGGGCATCGCAGCAGTCAGTACATGCAGCGAGGTGAAGATAAGTGAAGAGTACCTGATCAGCGCGCATACGATGGAATTCTTCGGCGATGGGCTCCTTTACTTTGACAATAAGATCGCCCTGCTTCCACACATCATCGGCAGTGTCTACCATAGTGGCACCAGCCTCTATGTACTCCTCGTCAGAGAAGCTAGAACCAACGCCTGCAGATTTTTCCACGACAACATCGTGGCCACGGTGTACAAGTTCGGCAACACCAGATGGGGTAACGGAGACGCGGAATTCATTGCTCTTGACTTCTTTAGGAATGCCAATGCGCATTTTTTATTACTCCTGAAAAATATTGTGATGTCCCATATTCTGTTTGCGTATATGGGTCCCAATATGATTCTTGGGTTATGCTCATTCTGGATAATATTCGGTAATATAGCAACTATTCCGAAAAATATTTCTACTCCAGGAATGAAAACTATGGAATCTTCGCTGATACAGCCCCATCAGTTAGATGACATCGACCGCAAGATTCTTCGTATTCTTGAAGAAAACGGGAATATCGCCAATAAAGATTTAGCGGCAGAAGTAGGAGTAGCACCTTCCACTACGTCCGCCCGCGTAAAAGCCCTCACCGACAACGGTATTATCCGCGGTATTTACGCTGATATTGACCCACAGCTTGTTGGCCAAGGATTGCAAGCAATGATCGCAGTACGACTGCACGCGGGTTCTCGCATGGATATGGATACCTTCGGGAAAACAATGGCCGCTCTCCATGGTGTGCAGGATGTGTATTTTGTAGGCGGGCTCGACGACTACCTCATTCACGTCTGTATGCGTGACACGGCTGAGCTTTCCGATTTTGTATCCCACCAGTTGAACAACAATCCGGCGGTGGCGAATACACAAACAATGCTCATCTTTGAGCATCATCATCACTCAATATTGTGAAGCGCGGTGACGGTTTCCCTACCTCTTGAAAGGTCTCTAGCGAGAGGTAAATGAGTCAGCCGATAAGCCGGATTCTGTTCCTACAAGCACCGCTCACAGGCGACCGTCATCCATCTGGATACATCGTTGCCGAGTACCTCAAGCGATCCACCCGCGCACTTCAGCGAGCAGCCGTCAACCATGCGCGCAGCCTCACAATCGTGAAGCCTTTGATCTTGCTCCGAGTGGGGTTTACCAAGCTACTGCCGTCACCGACAATACTGGTGCGCTCTTACCGCACCTTTTCACCCTTACCACCGAAGTGGCGGTTTGTTTTCTGTGGCACTATCCCGCGGGTCACCCCGGGTTGCCGTTAGCAACCACCCTGCTCTATGGAGTCCGGACTTTCCTCGACGGGGACTACTTAGGTTATAAGGTTTCCCCAACCGCGACAGCCTAGCTGACTCATTTACCGGTGTTTAGTGTACTAGCTACTCCCCCATTTACCGCAGCCGGCCCATGAGCTATCCCGTAACTATCTGGAGCATGCAGTTAGCTATCCTGTGATGGAGCATGCAGCGTCCAGGGATCTGTAACAATAGGAAGAACTGTAACGTCAATACCAAGTTGCGTGTGCAGTAACTGAGCCACCTGGGCCAACCACGGATATTCACTGGCAGCATGCGCAGTATCAATGACTGCCGTTCCACCAGCCTGGAGAAAATCATCAACGGGATGGTGACGAAGATCAGACGTCACGTAGCAATCTACCCCGGCTTCTCGTACCACATCCAGAAAACTACCCCCTGAGCCACCGCATACCGCAACGGTTTCAATACGTGTTTGAGGGTCTCCTGCAGCTCGTATTCCCCATACTGTGCGGGGAAGTGATGCTGCGACAACATTGGTAAATTCGCGGAGTGTTAACGGTTTAGTAAGAGTGCCAATTCGTCCTAAACCAGGAGCATGCTTGTCTCCGTTATTGCCCGGAGAGTGTGGGATCAGTGGTCCGGTGACGGTAAGGCCCAGTGCTTCTGCGAGGGCATCGTTGACACCCGGATTTGCGCTATCAGCATTGGTATGTGCACAAAAAAGTGCGCACCCTGCAGAGATAGCGCGGTGGATAAGTTTTCCTTTGGGAGTGTTAGCAGCCACGGAATGGACAGAGTCGAAAAGGACCGGATGGTGAGTGATAACCATCTGTGCATGTTCTGCCAATGCTGCATCCAAAGTAGCCGGCGTAAGGTCCACCGCGCAGCAGACGTGCTTAACGACCGCAGTAGGGTCACCACACACCACGTCATCTCTCCCATTTCCGCCGGTTCCTTCCCATCCGTCCCACAACGAATAGCCTATCGTCCTTACTTCTATCCTTATCGCTATCCTGGTCTCCTCTTCCTGATTTCATACAATGTGAGACACTGAAAATATGAGTAATCCTCAACCTTCTGTTTTCCAGACATCTGCCCCTATTGTGCTTTTGGATCTTGATGGGACTCTTATCGATTCACTCTCAACTGTGCAGGACACCCTATGTTTAACTGCTGAGGTATTGGGCAAAGAACGCCCCTCAGATGAATTTCTTTCTTCTGTAGCAGGCCCTCCTATGCAGGTAACAATGGCTCGGCTAGGGTGGAGCCCCGCAGAAATAGAAGAGGGAAAACGCTTCTACTTCAACCACTATGACACGTGCATGTGGGACAAACCAGAACTTTTTACGGGGATAAAAACTGCCCTTAATAAGCTTTCCGCCATGGGATACGAACTGTATTTGGCTACTTCAAAAAGAGAAAAAGTTGCCTCTAAAACTCTTCAGCACGTAGGGATTCACTCTTATTTCACCGAAATAGTTGGTGCTCATGACGATGGGCGTACGAGGCAGACGAAAGACGAGGTTATTGCCGAGGCCCTACGTCGTGCTGGAGATGAGCCAGCGGCTCCACAACGCCGCTATGTGATGGTCGGTGACCGCATCCATGACGTGGAGGGAGCCAAGGTTTTTGGGATTAAAACGATTCTGTGTACGTGGGGTACGGGTTCTCCGGCAGAGTGGGATCACGCTGCCAGCACTGTCAATGATCCCGCAGATCTTCCTGCCGCTATTCGCGCCCTTTTACCGGTTTCCTCATAGATACTCGATAGACACATATAGATGCAGAATTAACCAAAAAGTTGGTTAAAGAGTTCACTTGTACGAACTCATTAACAAATACAGAAGAATACAGAGAGACAGCTAACGGGCGTACCCGAAGTAGTATCCCAGGATAACAAGGAAGAAAATTACTGCCGCAGCAATCATTCCGTACGCTAGCGTCGCTGACGGATGGCGGGAACGGATAATGCCAACGGATCCACCTGTCGTTACAACAGCGGCAACAAGTCCGATAAGTGGGACAGCAAGAGTCCATTCTGTGGGATTCATAATTGAATGTGAAACTGTCGAAATTAGTGTCACACCGAGGATAAATAGCAACCCAGTGACAGCTGTCCCCGCGAGAAGTCCTGCCAGAAAAAGACCAATGTTAACAAGTACATACCTGGTCTGAGTGCTCATTTACACCCTCTCACTGCGAAAAAGATTACCCTTAGAGTATCGAAAAGATTCTATTGCTGCTGAACTCAGGTAGATGTCTCACAATGTCATTTATTACTACTTAGGGTCGCCTAACCTGCATATTTGTCCAAAACTCTTTACCTATTGATGCATAAAATAATGTCAAAACTAGGTAGGCTAATCACATGTCCGATAATACTGTGACTCTCCACACAGAACCGTCTCATGCGCAATTACGGATTGCGATTTATTCAGACAGACCACAGCTACGCGAGGACGTCCACTCAGCATTCGGCACCTCTATAGCACCAGACCTGCCTGCCGTTGACGTCATCGATTTTGCTACGGGCCCCGCACTAATCCGTGCGCTACACAACAAAGAACTCGATCTTTGTGTACTCGATGGAGAAACCGCCCCCCTCGGCGGCATGGGTCTCAGCTATCAAATCAATGCTGAAATCGACGATCATCCACCGCTTCTTGTACTTCTGCAACGCCGTGATGACGCCTGGCTATCAACCTGGAGTAAAGCCGACGCCGTCTACTTACTCCCAGTTGACCCCATTAGTCTCCCCCGCGCCGCTGCAGCTCTTCTTCGACCGGAGATAGGGGAAACCTCGAAGATATCAGAGACATAGACAGACATACTGCACTGCTGCCTATAAACGAACTTCTTGACTTTTTAATAACGCTCACGTGTGAGAGGAAACCAACGTGTCGTATTACATTCCCATTCTGGCAATGGTAATTCTTGCAGCACTGTTCGTGCTGGCGATGGTGGCCGCATCCGTTTCTATCGGTCCGCACCGTTACAACAAATCCAAGTTTGACGTTTATGAGTGTGGTGTAGATGCAGTCGATCGACCTGAAAACGGCGGTCGCATGTCTCTCAAATACTTCACCATTGCCATGATGTTTCTCATCTTCGACGTTGAGACCATCTTCCTGTTTCCCTGGGCTATCACCTTCGACAAGATGGGCTGGTTCCTCCTGGTAGAGATGCTCCTCTTCGTTGCCACTCTGCTAGTTGCCTACCTTTATGTTTGGCGCCGTGGAGGACTGGATTGGGAATGATCGACACCCGCTTTTGTACTACCTACTCAATCAAGTGACTGGAATTCGATATGGGAATTGAAGACAAACTTTCAGGTGGGTTCGTTACCACCACCACAGAATGGCTGTTTGGCCTCACCCGCGAGTGGTCAGTCTGGCCCGTCACCTTCGGTCTCGCCTGCTGTGCTTTCGAAATGATGTCTTATGCGGGTCCGCGCTTCGACTCATCTCGTTGGGGACAGGAAGTATTCCGCGCCTCCCCCCGTCAGTCCGACCTCATGATTATTTCTGGTCGCGTCAGCCAAAAAATGGCCCCCATTATGCGCCGCGTCTATGACCAGATGCCAGATCCCAAATGGGTTATTGCCATGGGTGCTTGCTCTTCTTCCGGCGGCGTTTTTAACAACTACGCCATTGTGCAAGGTGCTGACCACATCGTTCCAGTGGACCTCTACATCCCCGGCTGTCCCCCACGCCCCGACATGCTAATCGATGCCTCTTTCAAGCTACGCGCCATGATCGCCAAGAAAACTCAACTTGGTGAAAAGCACATTATCGCAGATGAAAAGGCTAAGGAAGCAGCTGCACTAGCCGGCGAAGTGCGCGTTGCCGACGAAAAGCTCATTCACTTTAAGAAGAAAGGCAAGAAGGGAGGGGCACATGACTAATAACCCTCACAACACTGATAATCAGTCTGATATGTCCACCACTACGGGTAACAGTTGGACTCCCTTCGCCGCCAAGCAGGGCATGTGGACCGACGGTACAGGAGATACCTCTGGTTTTTCCCACATTGTGCGACTACCTGCCCGTATTGTTCCCCTTGCTCGTCCGTTTGGCGGGGATTTAGACGCGATTTTTGATCGTCTCTTCACACTCGTCCCCGAAGTTGCTGACGCCCCCGTCACCACCTTCACTGACATGCCCACGATCTATATTCCCCGCGAGCACCTGCTGAAAACCATGCAGGCATTACGCGATGATGAAGAACTCCGGTACGAACTGTGTACCTCCATCTCCGGCGTACACTACCCCACAGAAAAAGACGCCGAACTGCACAGTGTCTACCACCTGCTCTCCATGAGCCACAATCGACGTCTTCGTGTAGAAGTCGTATGCCCGGCCGCAGAGCCTCATATTCCCTCCGTTGTCAGAATCTATCCCGGCGCTAACTACCATGAACGCGAAACCTGGGACATGTTTGGCATTATCTTCGACGGACACCCCGGCCTTACCCGCATTCTTATGCCGGATGATTGGCAGGGACACCCGCAACGGAAGGACTACCAACTCGGAGGAATACCAGTTGAATTCCATGGCACAGAAGTGCCACCTGTGGAGGAACGGAGGAAGTACCGCTAATGACTACTCCTAAAGAAAACCTCGCGTCTCCCACCGGTGTGAGCTCTATCGAGCAACTTTTCGACGCTGACCCCGATGCTGTGGAACTCACCGCAGAAGACGGCGACTGGCAGGAAATTGTCGACTACCAGATACAAAAAAACAGTAGTCGCATGATTATTAACATGGGTCCTGCTCACCCCTCGACTCACGGTGTTATGCGCCTATGCCTCGAACTGGATGGCGACATCGTTACCAACCTGCGTCCCGCCATCGGCTACCTCCACACCGGTATTGAAAAAACCTGTGAGGCCCGCACCTGGACACAAGGTTCCGCATTGGTTACCCGCGCCGACTATGTGGCACCACTCTTCAACGAGGCTGTTTATGTTATGGCGGTTGAAGAACTTCTTGGCATTACCGACAAGATTCCAGAACGCGCCCAAATTATTCGCGTCCTTATGCTTGAGCTCAACCGTATCGCCTCCCACCTTGTTGCCATTGGCACCGGCGGTAACGAACTCGGTGGCGTAACGCTCCTGACCAACGGTCTCCGCGAACGCGAAATGATCCTCGATTTCTTCGAAGCCGTCACTGGTCTGCGCATGAATCACGCGTTCTTCCGCCCCGGCGGTGTCGCCAACGACCTGCCGGACTACGGACTTGAGAAACTTGACGAAACACTCAAGTGGCTCGACGAACGTCTTCCTGACTTCGACAAAATGTGTAACGAAAACCCCATCCTCCGCAAGCGCATGCTGGGCATTAGCTACCTTGACCTCACCGGTTGCATGACGCTCGGCGTGACTGGTCCGCGTCTGCGTGCCGCTGGAGTTGAATGGGACCTTCGCAAGAAGCAACCCTACCTCGGCTACGAAACCTACGACTTCGATATTCCGGTGTGGAATACCTGCGATGCTTACGGAGCTTTCCGTGTCCGCCTCGCTGAAATGTATGAATCTTTGAAGATCTGCCACCAGTGCCGTGATCGTCTTGCCGACACCCAGGGACAGCCTTTCATGATTGAGGATCCTAAGATCTCTCGCCCCGCCAACCTGGCTGTTTATGACGATGGCCAGGGTAACTCCTTTGAACATGTCCGCAAGATTATGGGCGAAGACATGGAAGCCCTCATTCACCACTTCAAACTCGTGTCTGAAGGCATCACTGTTCCTGCCGGGCAAGCCTATGTCGCCATTGAAAGCCCTAAAGGCGAACTGGGGTGCCACGTGGTCTCTGATGGCGGAACTCATCCTTACCGTATTCATCTACGTGACCCTGGATTCCACCACCTGCAAGCCCTTCCCGCCATGTGTGAAGGTGGCATGCTGTCCGATGTTGTCGCTGCGGTCGGTAGTATCGACCCTGTTCTGGGAGGTGTTGATCGGTGATCGAAGCCGAATTTATCTCCAAATTTGATGATGCTGATGCTGTCGATATGAGCGACACAACCACCAACATCACTGAGGAAAACATTAAAGAACTGCACATTCTTGCAGACCGTTACCCACAGGCACAATCCGCCATTATCCCCATGCTGCACCTGGTGCAGAGCATAGATGGGAAAGTAAGCGGTGAAGGTGTTCGCCATATTGCGCGCATCCTTGACCTCCCCGAAGCGGTCGTCCTGGGGGTAGTGACGTTCTACACCATGTTCCACAAAGAGGCAGTGGGTAAGCATCTTATTGGTGTTTGTACCACGTCCCTCTGCGCCGTCATGGGCGGCGACATGGTGTATGAAACCGTCCGTAAACACCTCGGTCTCGATGGCGAAGGCACCACCGAAGATGGTGCTTTCACACTGGAGCGCGTGGAATGCAACGCCGCCTGTGACTTTGCCCCTGTCATGATGCTGAACTGGGAGTTCATGGACAATATGACTCCTCGTAAAGCCATTGAGATTATTGAAAAACTTCGCAACGACGAAGAAGTCCACTCCACTCGTGGCCCACAGATTACCTCCTGGCGCGATAACGAACGCGTCCTCGCTGGTTTTAATGATGGCCGCGGCAATGACGGCCCCGCCGCCGGACACTCCTCCCTAGCTGGCTGGCGCATTGCCAATAACGTAAAGGAAGGCGAGTAACGTGACAGGACTCCTTACTCCCATCCTCTCCGAGCACTGGGGCGAGGCCACCCCGTGGAAACTGGACACCTACCAGTCCAACAAGGGGTATGAAGCACTCCGCAAGGCCCTCACTATGGAGCCTTCTGAGGTGCTCAACCTTATTAAAGACTCCGGACTACGCGGTCGTGGTGGTGCAGGCTTCCCCACTGGGGTGAAATGGTCCTTTGTTCCCCAAAACAATCCCAACCCCAAATACCTTGTTGTTAACGGAGACGAATCCGAACCCGGCACGTGCAAGGACATGCCGCTCATTATGGCAAGCCCGCACACGCTTGTCGAAGGTGCTCTTATCTCCTGCTACGCTTTCGGATCCGAGCAGGCTTTCATCTACCTCCGTGGAGAAGTTGTTCAGGTAGCCCGGCGCCTGCAGCAGGCAATTCAAGAAGCATACGATGCTGGCTTCGCCGGCGACAACGTTATGGGAACCGGCAAACGCCTTCACGTTATGGTGCACTCCGGTGCTGGTGCCTACATCTGCGGCGAAGAAACCGCCCTGCTGAACTCATTGGAAGGAAAGCGTGGGCATCCGCGCCTCCGTCCACCGTTCCCCGCTGTGGAAGGTCTTTATGCCTGCCCCACGGTTATTAACAATGTGGAGTCTATTTCTTCTGTCCCGGCGATTGTTCGCAATGGTGCCGACTGGTACCAGTCCATGGGGACAGAAAAGTCCAAGGGAGCAACTATCTATTCCCTGTCTGGCCATGTAAAGAATCCTGGCCAGTATGAGGCTCCTTTGGGTATTACCTTGCGTGAGCTTCTGGAACTATCCGGCGGTATCCGGGAAGGACACGAACTAAAGTTCTGGACTCCCGGTGGTTCCTCCACCCCCATCTTCACTGCAAAAGAACTTGATGTTCCGCTGGATTATGAAGGTGTGTCGGGTGCCGGCTCCATGTTGGGTACAAAGGCCCTCCAGATCTTTGACGAAACTACCTCGGTTGTTCGCACTACGACCCGTTTTGTTGAGTTCTATAAGCATGAATCGTGCGGTAAATGCACTCCGTGCCGTGAAGGTACTTGGTGGCTCGTACAGCTTCTGCAGCGTCTTGAGCGCGGCGAGGGCAAGCCGGGCGATGTCGACAAGCTATTGAGTATTGCCGGGAATATTGGCGGTAAGTCTTTCTGTGCTCTTGCAGATGGTGCTGTCGCCTGTGTTACTAGCGCTGTTAAACACTTCCGTGAAGAGTTTGAGGCCGGTTACACCACCCCCGCCTGGGAGCTCCTGCCATATGAGGCTAGTGCGCTCTTTAGTGATGAGGAGAACGTTTAATGAGCGATAACACCTCGACCACTCCCCAAGATAATCTTGTGACCTTGGAAATTGATGGTCAGTCCGTATCTGTACCGAAGGGAACGATGGTTATCCGCGCTGCGGAAAAGCTCGGAATTCGTATCCCCCGCTTCTGCGATCATCCTCTCCTTGATCCTGTCGCCGCTTGCCGCCAGTGCATGGTGGAAGTACCCGATGCTGGTAACGGGCGAGGTTTCCCCAAGCCCCAAGCGTCCTGCTCGCTGGCCGTAGCAGAAGGCATGGTTGTTAAAACTCAAGCATCGTCCATGCTGGCGAAAGAAGCACAGCGTGGCATTATGGAGCTTCTCCTTATTAACCACCCATTGGATTGCCCCATCTGCGACAAGGGTGGTGAATGTCCACTACAGAACCAGGCCATGTCCGATGGGCAGGGTGAGACGCGCTTCGATTGCGAGAAACGCCACTTCCCCACGCCGCTGCCGCTTGTCAGCAATGTCCTTCTTGACCGGGAACGCTGCGTTCTCTGTACACGGTGCACTCGTTTCTCCGAGCAAGTTTCCGGAGATCGGTGCATCGCCCTTGCCGAACGTGGCGCACGTCAGCAGATCTCCTCCGTACCGGAATCGGATGCTGGATCCTACTTCTCCGGCAATACTGTACAGATCTGCCCCGTTGGTGCTCTTACCAGCGCTGACTATCGTTTCCAGGCACGCCCCTTCGACCTCGTCTCCACCGAAACCACCTGTGAGCACTGCGCCAGCGGCTGTGCCCTGCGCGTTGACCACCGTCACAGCAAGATCACTCGTCGCTTGGCCGGTGAGGACGCTGACGTCAACCTCGAGTGGAACTGCGATAAAGGCCGCTACGGATTCCGCTACGGAACCCTTCCCGACCGCATCACTACCCCGCTCGTGCGCCGTGACGGCAAACTTATGGAAGCCTCCTGGCCAGAAGCAATTTCTTTGGCCGCTAAGGAACTCACGGCCGCAGGCTCTTCCGTAGGCGTTCTCACAGGTGCTTCCCATACCGTGGAAAACGCCTACGCCTACGCTGCTTTTGCCCGCAATGTTGTGGGAACTAACAATATCGACTTCCGTTCCGATAAAGAAACTGCGGAAGAAGCCGCATTCCTCACCCAGTACGTTGCTCACACAGCAGCAGGTGACACCATCACCTATCAGGATCTCGACGAGGCTAAGAAAGTTGTTCTTGTCTGCCTTGATCCGGAAGATGAAGCCGCTAACCTCTTCTTGCGTCTGCGCCGAGCCGTCCGTAAGAAGGGACTGCAGGTTGTCTCTATTGCCAGCCACCGCACTATCGGTACTGACAAGCTGAATGCTGAGGTTGTTACCTGCAAGCCTGGTACTGAAGCTGAGGCACTTACCCAGCTCGACGGCCTCGATAGCGACACCATCATTCTGGTGGGCGCACGCGCTGCCGCATCCACAGGAACCTTCAAAGCAGTAGTTGCAGCGGCCGACAAGACCGGTGCTCGCTTTGCATGGGTCCCCTTGCACGCGGGAGATCGTGGCGCTCTGGAAGCTGGCTGCCTCCCCACTGCAGACGGGATACCAACAAAGGCCATGCTGGAGGCCGCCGCCGCCGGAGAACTGCAGGCGCTAGTGTTAGGTGCACTGGATGAACGCGACTTCGCCGATATCCAGCTGCTGCGCAAAGCTGCCGACACTGCTTTCACCATCCAGCTGGCACAACGCCACACGGAGCTCAGTGACTGTGCGGATGTTGTCTTCCCTGTCAGCCTTATCTCTGAAGTGACAGGTCATTTCTTGAACTGGGAAGCACGCTGGCGAAACGTACAGCCACTCCACGGCGTACCCGTGACAACGATGTCTGATCGCCGGGTGTTGGGAACTATCGCCCAAGCGATGGGAACGAGTCTGAAGATTCCTGCCAGCACGAAGATTGCAGACCTTCTGCGCACCGCCGCCACTGGTACAGCAGGTGGCGCTATGCCACCCGTTGCGGATTCCGCTTCGCACGGACTTGTGCTTGATAGTTGGCGTGAGCTCATGGGAGACTCTGCTGCCCTTGACGGAACCATTTTCAAAGGTAGCGACCATCGTCGCGGCCGTCTGCGCGTCAGCCCTGCAACGGCTGCCGCCTATGGTCTTACCGCCGGTGGAGCCGCTACTGTGGCCACGTCACAAGGATCCATTACTCTTCCCGTTTCTGTTATCCCAGAGATGGCAGATGATGTTGTGTGGGTTCCCAGTAACGTCCCGGGCAACCCGCTCGCGGTAACCGGCGCAGAGCCTGGTGACCAGGTCACTCTTGTTCCATCAGACGATGCTCACACTGTTCGAATGGAGGTGCCATCCCGTGTCTGAAGACAACATTGGTGTGTGGGGTGACCCATGGTGGCTCGTTCTTGTTAAAGTCATCGTAATCTTTTGTATTCCCCTTTTCTTCGCCATTTTCTGTGTGTGGTTTGAACGGCGTATTCTCGCTTTCTTACAGCAGCGTGTCGGACCAAACATGGCAGGTCCCGCGGGTCTGCTACAGCCGTTCTCCGATGGTATTAAAACCATCATGAAGGAGGACTTCGCACCAGATAACGTTGATAAGTTTGTCTTCACCTTGGCGCCTATGCTGACCGGTCTGGCCGCCTTCACCACATGGGCAGTTATTCCTATTGGTGGCCGCGTCTCCATGGGTGGTCACTACACTCAACTTCAGCTGGGTGATCTCCCGGTAGCCGTTCTCTTCATTCTGGCTGTCGCATCCATCGGCACCTACGGCATCGTCCTAGCTGGTTGGGCATCTACCTCCCGATACTCACTCCTCGGTGGTCTCCGCTCCGCTGCCCAGATGATTTCCTACGAAGTCTCCATGGGGCTCGCCATTGTGTGTGTTGTGCTGGTCAGCCGCACCATGTCCACTGTAGGAATTGTGAATCACCAAGCCACCACACTGACCCTGTTTGGCTGGGATTCCCCCTTCCCCGCCCACAATTTCGTCCTTCTCACTCCCGCTTTCTGCATCTATGTTGTAGCCATGCTGGCGGAAGCGAACCGCGCCCCCTTCGACATGCCGGAATGTGAATCTGAGCTTGTTGGCGGTTATTCCACCGACTACTCCGGTTTCCGTTTCGCACTGTTCTACTTGGGCGAATACATGAACATGACAACATTGTCGGCTATCTGCGCCACCCTCTTCCTGGGTGGTTTCAACGCCCCCTGGCCACTCAACAACACGGCCATTGACGGAGGCTGGTGGGGTCTCCTCTGGTTCCTGCTGAAGGTTATTCTCTTCCTGTTCTTCTTTATCTGGGTTCGCGGTACTGTCCCCCGCTACCGCTACGACCAGCTGATGGCCATTGGGTGGAAGACTCTCCTGCCGCTTTCTATTGGCTGGCTCGTCCTCCTCGGTATCTATCAGAAGGCACGTGCTATGGCCGATCCTGGCACCTGGCTCACTGACGATGCCACTGCCATTGGTCTCGTCCTTATCTACCTTGCTATCTCGGCACTGGTTCTCTACTGCCAGCGTCGCCCCGTCGACAGTATGCTCAAGCCTGCTGCTGACACTTTTAACGCCACCTACCCGCTACCGATTTTCAAGGATAATCCCGCGCCTGCCGGTAAGCAGCGGAAGGAGAAACTGTCATGAGTATCTTCTCGCGCTGGGCGGGCCTCGGAGTAACTTTCCGAACCATGTTCCGGAAGAAGTTCACCGAAGAGTACCCGCTAAAGCCGAAGGTCACCGAACCCCGCTTCCATGGCCGTCACCAGCTGAATCGTTGGCCTGACGGACTAGAAAAATGTGTTGGTTGTGAGCTCTGCGCTTGGGCATGCCCAGCTGACGCTATTCGCGTGGAGGCAGCGGAAAACACTGAAGATGAGCGTTACTCTCCCGGTGAGCGGTACGGAGCTGTCTACGAAATCAACTATTTGCGCTGTATCTTCTGCGGCATGTGCATTGAGGCATGCCCCACGCGCGCACTGACCATGACCAATGACTTCGAGTTGGCCAATGCCTCCCGTGAAGCATTGATCTACGGCAAGGATAAACTTCTTGCCCCGCTAGAGGACGGCATGGAAATGCCGCCGCATCCGCGCCGTCTTGCCGATAACGAAAAGGGATATTTCATGGGACTGCCCTTACACGCAGACTCACGTGAATCACAGCAATTGGAGGAAGGATAACCATGGCGTTTACTCTCGCTTCTTCCACCACTATTGCGCCAATGATGACTCTTGCCGCTGGCAGCAGTGCTTCCCACATCTGGGGACAGGTCCTTTCCTGGATGTTGGCCATCGTCATTGTGGCAGCCGCAGTCTGTATGGTGCTGTCGAGAAAACTCATTCACTCGGCGTTGTACCTGCTGTTTGTCATGATTGGTATGGCCATCGAGTACGCAATCCTGCAGGCGCCTTTCGTCTTTGTCGTCCAGATTGTTGTTTATGCGGGCGCCATCATGGTGATGTTCCTCTTCATTGTGATGATGGTCGGGGCGAACGCGGACGCTGGGAAAGGCGATCCTATCCCCGGCCAGCGTATAGCCGCTATCCTTATGGCCCTGGCCATGATTATCATCACCGCTGTTGCAGTGTCGCTAGTGACATGGCCAGACCCCGTGGGACTTGATAAAGCCACTCATTCTGCTGGCGGTAATATCCCTGGACTTGGGCAGCTTATCTTCAACAAGTACGTCATTATCTTCGAAGTTCTCTCGGCGCTTCTCATTGTGGCCGCAGTCGGGGCTATCGTTCTCACTCTCCGTACTCGTTCTAAGAAGCGTCCCAGCCAGCGTGAAACCATGGAAGCTCGCTTCCGCGCTTACGCCGAAAAGGGTACGGATGTTGGTGCCATGCCGGGTGCTGGTGTTTATGCTGCTAGCAACGCCATGGATGTTCCTGCTCTTCTCCCCGACGGTACAGAACTCCACTCCTCCATCTCTGATGAGATGTACGAATCTCGTGAAGCTCGTTCTGGACAAGAACTTGCTGAACAGACACAACAACATTACAAAGCTCTTGATAAGCACGAAGGAGAGGATGAGTAACATGATGTCCACAAGTTTCTACCTAGTCCTGTCCGCGATCCTGTTCGCCATCGGTATTATGGGCTTCCTCGTTCGCCGCAGCACACTGCTTGTGTTCATGTCCGTCGAACTCATGCTGAACTCCTGCAACCTGGGCTTTGTTGCTCTCGCACGCCAGTTTGGCAATCTTGACGGGCAAGTAGCTGCACTGTTTGTCATGGTGGTAGCTGCTGCTGAGGTAGTCGTTGGTCTTGCGATTGTGGTCGCAATGTGGCGCACCCAGTACACAGTGTCCGTCGATGAAGAACGTTCACTGAAAGGCTAGGCGCAGTGATATCTACTCTTCTTGCAACTGGACAGTCACTGACTGTCGCCCCACCCGCTGCCACGACAGCGGCCACTGTAGTGGCATGGCTTATTATCGGTCTGCCCCTCATTGGTGCTGCCCTACTCCTTATCGGTGGGCGTCTCCTGGATAGTTGGGGACACTGGCTAGCCGTCGTGCTGAGCTTTGCTTCCTTCGCCTGCGGCCTTACCCTCTTCATTCAAATGGTGGGCCGTTCTGCCGCGGATCGGGCACAAACAGCGTCCTTCTACACATGGATGTCTCTTCCCGGAATTCAGACGGATCTCAGTCTCCGGCTTGATCCCCTCTCCATTGTGTTCGTCCTCCTTATTACCGGCGTTGGCAGCCTCATCCACCTCTACTCGGTGGGTTACATGGCACACGATGAAAAACGCCGCAAGTTCTTCGCTTACCTCAACCTCTTCATGGCGGCCATGCTGCTACTCGTTCTTGGTAACAGCTACCTTGTCTTGTTCGTCGGTTGGGAAGGCGTCGGCTTGGCGTCCTACCTCCTTATCGGGTTCTGGGCACACCGTCCAGCTGCCGCGAATGCTGCTAACAAGGCTTTCATTATGAACCGTATGGGCGACGTGGGAATGATGCTTGCCATCGTCACCATGTTCAAGTATTTCGGTTCTACGGAATTCTCCACTGTGAATGCCCACATTAACGGCGTTGATAGTTGGATCCCCACGTTCCTCGGATTCATGCTCCTCCTGGGTGCCTGCGCTAAATCCGCACAGGTTCCCTTCCAGGCATGGCTACTTGACGCTATGGAAGGCCCCACCCCCGTGTCGGCCCTCATTCACGCCGCCACTATGGTAACCGCCGGTGTCTACTTGGTTGTCCGCAGTGGCAGTATCTACCAGCGTTCCTCGTCAGCTGCCCTGGCAGTTGTCATCATCGGTACTATTACCCTCCTGGTTGGTGCCTGGATCGGTAGTTCTAAAGATGACATCAAGAAGATACTTGCCGGTTCCACCATGTCGCAGATTGGTTACATGATTCTTGCCGCAGGAATTGGCCCCGCCGGCTACGCGCTGGCCATCTTCCACCTTGTTACGCACGGTTTCTTCAAGGCCAACATGTTCCTTGGTGCTGGCTCCATCATGCACGCAATGGATGACAGCACAGACATGCGTCGCTTCGGTGGATTGCGCAAGGCAATGCCCTGGACCTTCTTCACCTTCGCGGCAGGCTACCTGGCCATTATCGGTTTCCCCGGATTCGCTGGCTTCTTCTCCAAAGACCCCATTATTGAAGTCGCTTTTGACCGCGGCTGGGTCTTCGGCCTGGCTGCCCTCATCGGTGCTGGCGTCACTGCTTTCTACATGACCCGCCTTATGATGATGACGTTCTTCGGCGAAAAGCGCTGGGAAAAGGGCGTAGATCCACACGAGGCTCCCGTCACCATGGTTATTCCGCTTGTTATTCTCGGTATCTTCTCCGTAATCGGCGGTTTCCTCCTGGTCAACAGTATGGGTGACTGGCTCAACCCGGCAGTGGGTGGAACCGCTGAACTCAGCATGGGTCACTTCAGCTGGGATTCGGCAGTCACTCTGATAGTTGTCATTATTGGTGTCCTTATTGGCTGGCTGGTCTTCCGCAAGCCCATTCCCACGACCCGCGAGAATGCTCCTCTGTACACCCGCATTGGCGACAACGCTTTCTATGGCGACACCATCAACGAGTACATTGCAGTGAAACCCACCAACGGACTTTCACAAACTGCAGCTTTCCTCGACCGTCGAGCCATTAACCCTGCGGTTGATGGCGGTGGACGTGGCCTGATTAGTCTGTCCGGCGTGTTGTCGCGTCTTCAGAATGGTTTGATTCGTAGCTATGGTCTCCTCATGGTTGTAGGCGCGGCAGTTCTTGCAGCTGTTGCACTCATCCTCGGACAGCTGGCATAGGGAGGATTTAGAGAATGTTAATTACCTCAGCTGCACTAATCCCCCTGGTTGGTGCACTCCTTCTGACAGTCATTCGAGGAGTTGCTAGCCGCGTCATAGCGATGCTTGCCTCGGTGTCAACGCTCGGTATCGCCATTGCTATGGCCATAATGTTCAACTCTGGTGACGGTATGCAGTTCACCGAGCAACATCAGTGGATTCCCCAGATTGGCGCGTACTACTCGCTTGGTGTTGACGGTATTGGGCTCACCCTTATCCTGCTAACAACCATCCTCACCCCGCTCGTGTTGCTCTACGCTTTCACAGAGCACTTCCGTGAGGATCAACTGGGCGAACGGGCTTTCCTGGGGCTCACGTTGGCCGTGGAAGGTTTTTCCCTCTACGTTTTCACGTCCACTGACGTTCTCCTGTTCTACCTCTTCTTCGAAACCACTCTTATTCCGATGTTCTTCCTCATCGGTGGTTTTGGGGGAGAACGCCGCCGCTACGCCGCTATTAAGTTCCTCTTGTACTCCTTGACGTCCGGTCTTGTTATGTTGGCGGCCGTCATCGGACTCTACGTCAATGCCCACAACAATGGGCACGGAACATTCCTCCTGAGCGACCTCATGAATATGAGTATGGGGACGAACACGGAACGCTGGCTCTTCGTTGGCTTCATGATTGCTTTCGCAGTGAAAGCCCCCATGTTCCCGGTTCACACATGGCTCCCTGACGCCGCTGAAAACACCACCCCGGGTGGCGCGGTGATGATGGTGGCCATCATGGATAAAATTGGCACATTCGGCATGTTCCGCTTCTGCTTGAGCCTTTTCCCGAAGGCCGCAGATTGGGCAACCCCAGTCATCATTGTGCTGGCTGTTATCTCCATCATCTACGGGGCATTAGCGGCACTGGCACAGGAAAACATGATGCGCTTGGTGGCGTATACGTCAGTGAGCCACTTCGGTTTTATCGTGCTGGGACTCTTTGCCCTCACCCCAACTTCTGTGGCGGGCGCCAACCTCTACATGTTCAACCACGGTATCTCTACCGCAGCGCTTTTCCTCCTGGTGGGATATCTCATCAAACGTCGCGGATCCACCCAGATCAGCGACTTCGGTGGTGTCCAAAAGGTGGCCCCCATATTGGCAGGTTTCCTCCTTATTGCGGGGCTGTCGTCTCTCTCGCTTCCTGGCCTAGCACCGTTCATCTCTGAATTCGGTGTTATTGCGGGAACGTGGACGAAGTACCCGTGGGCAGCGGGGATCTCCGCAATTGCGATGGTGCTTGCTGGTTTGTACATCATGCGTATGTATAAGCGCACGATGACGGGTCTCCCCTCCCCCACTGTAAAAGAGAAAGTATCCGAGCTATCCATGGCTGAACGCTGGATCATTATTCCGCTCCTGGCACTTCTCATTGTTTTCGGTGTGTATCCCACACCGCTAACATCAGTTCTTAATCCGGATGCGGAGCAGACTGTCAGTTTTGTGGAAAAGGCGACGGGCCCAAATAATGCTACTTCCGAACCGACCACTATCACTCAAGGAGGTGCGCACTAAATGATCCAGCACATTACTGCTATGAATGTATTGGCTAGCTCCGCTGGAACTGAAGCTCCTGCGCTGGATTACCGCACCCTTGCACCGTTGCTCATTATGTTTGGCGGTGCCTGTGTGGCTCTTCTCTTAGATGCTTTTGTTCGCCGCACCGCCCGTGCTGCTGTGCAGTTAGTGTCTGTTTTCGTGATCCTCATCGCCACGATGGGTATGCTCATTGCCAACTGGCATGACGGACGCTTTGGTGTTATCGGTAATGGCTTAATCTCCATGGATAAGCCCACCTATGTTGCCCAGGGCGCACTGATTATCTTCACTGCTCTATGCATGATTCTCTTTAGCACCCGGCATACGGAGCACCGGAAGAATATTTCCGAGAGTGAACGGACTGGATACACCGAGGTTTATGTCCTCGCCCTGTTCTCCCTCTTCGGTATGATGCTCTTCACCGCAGCAAACAACCTCCTCATGTTGTTTGTTGCTTTGGAGGCCATGTCCCTGCCTCTCTATATTCTGTGTGGATTGTCGCTGTACCGCCGCCGTCTTAGCCAGGAGGCTTCTTTGAAGTACTTCCTGCTGGGTGTGTTGGCAGCCGCCATTATGCTGTATGGCATTGTGATGGTGTACGCCGCCACCGGCGACTTCACTTTTGCAAGTATTGCGCAGCAAGCTGAGCACACTGATCGCCCTGCTATCTTCATCTTGGGCATTGTTTTCGTGGTCATTGGGTTGCTTTTCAAAGTTGGTGCCGTCCCCTTCCATAACTGGGTTCCAGACGTCTACCAGGGCGCTCCCACCCCCGTGACGGCTTTCATGGCCATCTGTACGAAACTCGCTGCTTTTGTTGCGTTAGCACGAGTGCTGACAGCAGCTGTCCCCTTCAGTGAGAGTCAGTGGGAAATAGTCATTATTGTTTTGGCCATTATCTCCATGCTCTTCGGTAGCATTCTGACGATGACGCAGACTGACGTCAAACGACTCATTGCCTACTCCTCCATTACTCATGCGGGCTTTATTATGACCGCTTTAGTGGGGGCAGACCAGGGACTTCTAAAAGTCGGCAACCTGGAATTCAGTGTCGTCTCCGCGATATTGATCTACCTGGCGGCCTATGGTCTGGCCACGATTGGTGCATTGGCTATCGTTACGCTAGTACGCCGTGACAGTGGCGAAGAAGCAACCTCCATTACCGCATGGGAAGGCATGGGGCGTCAGCATCCCTGGTTGGGTGCTGCCTTTGCCCTCTACTTCCTAAGCTTTGCAGGCTTCCCCATTACCGCCGGTTTCATTGGTAAGTTCACGGTTTTCTCCGTGGCATGGATTGCTGGCTACAGCTGGCTCGTTGTGGTGGCATTGCTGGTGTCTGCACTGGCTGCCTACGCTTACCTGCGCATGGTTATCATCATGTTCTTTAAGCCCGCGAATACGACGACTGTCGTGGCGAAGCCTGGTGCGGCCGTCATCATTGTTGTTGTTATTACGGCAGTGCTTACCGTCCTCATGGGTATTCTGCCCGATCCGGTACTGCACTTAACCAACACCCTAGGCGGCTTCATGTTCTAGGAAATATTCCATAGCGGACATAGAAAAGGTCCCCAGCCAGAAGATACTGGTTGGGGACCTTTTCTTATATGTAATCCTGGTGCGTGAGGAGGGTTTCGAACCCCCGACCGCCGGTGTGTAAAACCGGAGCTCTACCCCTGAGCTACCCACGCGGGACGTTAAAACTTTACCCCACGAAGGGTCATTATCCCTAATTCAGCGGCGAGGTGCGCCGTGTCGGGCTTGTACTAGCCGCGTCACAATCCAATCGTTAACAGCGGATGTGGACGTTTGGGAAAGGCCGGCAGTGTGGGCACTCTCCGCAATTTCAGCGGGATCGACAGCGTCTGGCTGCCCAGTTTTTGGAGTGGTGAGCCACACGACTCCCCCATCGGAAAGCGGAGCTACAACATCGACCAGATCATCAGTCAGATCGCCGTCACCATCTCGCCACCAGAAGAGGATGGCATCACAGACGTCATAGGACGTGTCCTCAAGTAATGCGGAGCCAATAATATCCTCAATGGCTTCGCTAATCGATGAGTCGCAATCCTCGTCCCATCCAACTTCCTGAACGACCATATCGTCTGAAATTTCAAGTTTGTGGGCCAAGATAGTGTTGAAGTTATTACCCTCGGAGCTGGCGCTCACTGCGTCGGTCCTCCTAGCTAGAGTTCGTTTCTCGATGACCCCATTAGTCTACCCATGAAAAAACTATTACACAGTGCTTTTCTCTGGCAACAAGGTCTTTCCTGAAAAAAGACTGCGTTTATGGCCTCGTTAATGGAAATACTGCTCACACTTTTTCACAAACATGTAACAATTATCTTGTGAGTAATGAACAAATTTCTTCGCAAAGTTCACCAGCTGAGTTAACGATACTAAGTGCAGTACCGCCTTACCTCTTACACCACATTCGTGGAATTTCTGGCGAACTGACCCGCACCGTCATGACTCACATGAATGACACCCTCCCCTTCTTCGCAGAACTAGATGCCAAGCACCGCGCTGGCATTGGCGCACTAGTGCAGTCCGCCATTCGCTTTTTCGCAGATTGGGCACAGCACCCCGAAGATGAAGAGGAAGAACTAGATTTCGGAGACGCTATTGGCTCAGACTCTGTCCATATTGTTGACGGCTTAAGCCTGCAACAGTCCGTCTCTATTCTTCACTCCACTATGGAAGTAGTGGAACAAGCCGTCATCACCATGAATGACGCACCCGAGGCAAAGGCAACACTGCTTGTCCACGCTCTCCGCTACAGTCGCGAGCTTGGATTTTTTATTGCTGATTATTTCGCCGCTGCCGCGGAACAGCGTGGTGCGTGGGATGCACGGATGGAGACGGCTCTCGTTGATGCCGTAGTACGTGGTGCTAAATCTGAGGATATTCGTTCCTTCGGTTCCGCTTTAGCGTGTGATGCGTCTACACCCGTTACCGTCATAGTGGGAACACCGCGGGCAGAGGACCACCATGAGCGCATCATTTTGCACCTGCACCAGATCTCCGCAGACATGGGTTATCGTTCCCTAGCAGCCGTCCAGGGTCCCTATCTTGTAGGTCTTATGACGGTCCCCGCCGACCAGCTTTTAGACCCCCACTGCCCCATCTATGAAATCTTTTCAAGCGACCAAATTATGTTGGGCCCCACCGCGCGCAACCTCGCTGAGGCATCACGCTCCGCGGAGGAAGCGTTTGCAGCATTGCGGGTAGCCCAGGCTATGCCCAATATCCCTCATATAGCTACCGCAGACATGTTTATTCCGGAACGTGCTATTGCAGGTGATCGCAGAGCTATTCAACGGCTTTTCCACGACATCATCACACCACTGCAAGAATCTGCGAGCGACGCTATTCGGGATACTCTCCGCCTCTATCTATCCGTCGATGGTGGTGTGGAGGAGGCTGCTCGGCAGCTTTATGTACACCCCAATACAGTGCGCTACCGCCTTAAGCGTGTTAATGACATTACCGGCATGGATCCCCTCGATTCCCGCATGCGTTTTACCCTGCGCATTGCTAATGTTCTGGGAATGCTGGAAGACATTAACGAATCACATAGTAAATCTTGGTAGCGTCAGGATTTGGTAAAGTCAGAATAGTACTGGGGTACTGCTGGGGTATTACCGAGTGCTGCACCAGTCCCTTTCCCGTATATATGCTGTAGATATAAAAAGATATAAAGAGTACGTGACGGCAAAAGGAGAATACGACACATGGCCACAGCTGAAACAGATATTGTTAGTGGTCTTGCCGAGATTGTTGAAGAAGTTACCGGCGTCAAAAAAGACGAGGTAACTCCAGATAAAAACTTCGTCGACGATCTGGATGTGGACTCTCTATCCATGGTGGAAATCGCTGTCCAAACCGAAGATAAATACGGTATTGAGATTCCCGATGAGCGTATGCGGGGCATGCGCACAGTACGAAACGTTGTTGACTACATCAAACGAGTTACAATAGGGCGCTCATAGCTCCACGCATAGTAGCTACCTCGCGCTATCCTACAGCCGAGAGCCACGTGACCTCCCTACCGCATGGGGACCCGTGCCGGTGCGGCTCTAACGACTCATCCCAGGCAGTGCCAAGCGCTTGTTCTAAACCGCCTTCAATATCGCCGGAGCGCATTAATCCACGAAGTCGGTTTTCAGAGACAACAACATCTCCAGAGGAATTTATCTCCCCCTGCCATAGCCCCAGTTCAGGAGTATGGCTAAACCGCTGACCGTTACAGCTTTCCGTCGTATCCTCAATAACATCGAAGAGGAGAATTGGCCACTCTGCAAGAGCTTCGGCAAGGGCTCGGCCACTTCCCACCGGACCAATCCAGTCCACGGTAGTGCTAAGCATTCCGGGGTGCTGATCGAGGGTATGCCACGTAAGCCGCCGGCTGGGGACAGCTTGCAGTGTATGGGCTAAGGCTTGTTCAATTCTTGGGCACAGTGCAGCGGGAGCTGCATAAATAGACACCACACCTGTAGTGGCGTCAACAAATGGCGTAGCGATATTCACACCGCACCTCCTTTTTTCTAGACGTATGACGTCTTCCCCAACGCAATACGTTTCTGCAAGAGATGATGTGTGTTTTCTCAACTTGTCACCGTTAAGTCTGCACCATAAGTTGAGACTTTTCTGTCATTGAACCCGCGACACGCCGAAAAAAATTTTTAAAAACTGGCAGGTCAAAGCACATTTATCACTTTAATTAACTTTGACAACTCTATTAACACCAGTTATGGGGACAATGACGGAACAATGGAGAAATAGTGGAGGGCTAGATATCCATGCCAAAAATGGAGTTAGCGACACGATGCGCTACACTGATAAAGCCCACAAGCGTTCTTCACGCATATATGTGGGTATGTGCCCGTAGCTCAGTCGGTTAGAGCAGATGACTCATAATCATCCGGTCCTGGGTTCGAGCCCCAGCGGGCGCACTTTTTATCGTGGCTAATGGTGTCATCCTTTCCAGATAATCCCGATTAAGGATTTGCAATAGTGAAGTAAGGCCATTTCGAGGGGAATAGTCAGCGTTGTACTGTCAATCGCAGCACTTGCGGATAATTTGTTTCGACACACCTGGAGATTTTTTATGACGACACCTACTTCTCCCCAGAATGAAGGTTCAGAATTCTACCCTCAAGACACCTATGTACAGGGCGCTTACCCGCAAGATACCGAGCAGCAGTTCTACCCACAAGATACATACTCCCAGTATGTCTACCCGCAGGACACCTATTCTCAAGGTGACGGGCAACAGTTCTATCCACAGAGCGACTATCCACAGGATGACTATCCGCAAGGTGTCTACCCACAAAGCGACGAGCAACTCTACTACCCGTCGCAGAATTATTCACAGCAGGGTGAAGAGACCAGTTCAGGTGATGGCGAACAACAGGGGAAGAAGTCGAAAAAAGGCCGCATTATTGGATTTTCCGTGGGTGGAGCGGTTTTAGTCATCGTTATTGCGGTTGTATGCGTTCTCGTGTTTACAGAGGGTTCAGTAAGGAGCGTGGATAAGCTTGCTGAAGGCATTCAACACAATATTCAGGAAGGCAGAGATATTAGCGAGTATCTCTGCGAGACACCTAAAGAACGCTTAGTATATGGAGCCTTCAGCCCGTATGAAGATGCAGAGACATGGCAAGGCGCCAAAGATGAATTGGCATACCTGCCTGTTATTGATGACATAATGCGGGCGCTATCGCACAACCCTAATGCGAAAGTGAAAGTCACTAAAAAAGATGGTTCCACAGCCGTTTTGGACTACCACTACAGCGGTAATGACGTCAAAGGAAAAATTAGCAATTCTTCTCTTTCTGCAACTGGACTAACAAGGCAGCAGTCAGACCTCCTCGTTGATGACACATTCAATAGACAGCCCACAATTACCTATCATGCAGAAAAGCGCAATGGTAAATGGTGCGTCCTCAATAAATAGCTACATTTTCGTCATAATGCGCTGCCAAGATAGCAAAGACTAAATTTTTTAATAAATTTTCCTGCTAAGGCATGGTCATTCCCACGACTAGGAGTCTGAACGCACGCATATCCAACATAAGCATCGCAAAACACCATAGAAAGAACTGTGTGTAAACCTTGATGGAGATGTATTCCACGCCATGAAAGCCCGAAACCACAAAATCAGGTAACGATATGAGAAGCGACGAAGAACTACTAAAAGAAATCGAATCTCAAGATTTCGACCCAAACGCGGGGAAAACATATACAAAAAAAGAAGACGTACAGCTCATCGTAGCTCACCTAGAGCAGCTATCAGCCCAAAAGCGAGTAAATGAAGCAGTGGCAGCAGCCAGAAAATCTGGGACAACCTGGGAAACAATAGGGGACATACTGAGGATGAGCAAACAAGATGCCCAACAAAAATACGGAACGGCAAAGGGCGAAAAGCAGTAATAGACCTCGATAATGGCTACTACGCTACTACAATGGCCAAAGAGGAACTCGACAACGGCCACACCATGCAAGTCTTCCTCGCTGTCAACGCCAAACTTGAAGAAGCACGAATCACCGCCATTGCCCGCGATGAGGATGATGAAATCAGCGATTATTACAAAAGTCTGATACTGACGATTTGCCGGAGCTTGATGGTTTGTTTGATAGACGCAAGAAGTAACAGAAGTTTTGCTTGAAGAAGTACAAGGCTATAAACGGTAGGTAAAAGTAAGTACCTCTGCCGCCATCGGAATGACAAGGGCACCGCATAAGCCTAAACAACAGACAAACTTGTTTGACGATAGCTCTAGCGGAAGCCCTTTTTATTGTTACAGGTGGATAGTATTCTGCTTGATATGAACTGCATCTATCGCAGTTTTTGCATGGTTGTGCGGACGAGGAAAAACAAACAATGGAAAATACTTATACAGCTATTACGGAACAAGGTGATGACTGGTGGGTCATTCAACTCGAAGAATATCCGGAAATTATCACTCAAACGCGACGGCTAGACCAAATACCAGATATGGTACGTGACGCTTTAACCTTGTTCCCGGAGATTACTAAAGATCCGGAGAATGCAACCATTGTTATCCAGGTACAGGGAGAAGTAGAAGAACTAGCTAAGCAGGCACGTGAACTTGACCAACAAGCAAAAAAGTTGCAAGAGCAAGCCTCAAATTGTATGAGAGATACAGTACAAAAGCTCGTAGAACATGGTCTAAAACTCCGCGATATAGGAACTTTGTTGAATATCAGTTCTCATCGTGTCCAGAAACTCTCAAAGCTGCAAGACTGACGGTAATTAAGTAACAAATGCAGAGCGAAGGGTGATCTGGCATAGCCAGATCACCCACAGCATGGTCATATCATGAGAAATGACGAAGAACTACTAAAATTACTGATCACACGCATTTCAAATATCTCTTTAACAAGATTATCCCCTCATATTCTCTTGCTAACGTGAATACAACTCTCTAATATATGCATTATCACGCATATATTAGAGAGGGATCATGGACTCTTCCATTCACACGCACGGTCACATCCATGGCCACACTCATGACCATGCCAATACCGAACAACTCTCTCACACTCCACAATGGCGCATCGGCGTAGCAATCGGTCTGGGACTCGTTACCGTCATCACCCAAATTATTGTTGGTATTCTCTCCGGCTCACTCGCCCTCCTCTCAGATTCAGCACACGCCTTCACCGATGTTTTTGGACTATGCACGGCCCTCGTCGCTATTCGTATTGGCTCTAAAACCTCCCCCACCCCGCAACATAGCTATGGACTTCGCCGCGTAGAAGTCATTGCCGCCGGATTCAATGCCCTATTACTTCTAGTGGTAGCCGTCATCATTGTTGTTGAGGCCGTAAAACGACTCATTAATCCAGTAGAAGTACAGGGCCTACCTGTCGCCATCGTGGCGGTTGTCGGCCTCCTCATGAACTTCTTTGCCTTCCTCGCCATGCGAGGCGGAAAAGACGAGTCCATCAACGTCAAAGGCGCTTATCTAGAAGTTCTAGCCGACATGATCGGCTCCGTCGGCGTTCTCATCTCCGGCGCTATCACCTATTTCACCGGCTGGGTCTATGCAGACATTGTCGCCGCAGTTCTCATTGCACTGTGGGTTCTCCCCCGCGCCTTCACACTGCTACGCCAAGTAGGTAACGTCATCCTCCAAGGAACCCCCGAAGACATTGACACGACGGCACTCCGCGACGAGATTTTAGCCCTTGATGGTGTCCAAGCTGTCCATCACTTCCATGTATGGAGTCTCACCACCGAGGACAATATCGGATCTGTCCACGTTGTTAGTACTAATCCGGATACACGCCGCGACGTGCAGACACTCATGGAACAGAAATACCACCTACACCACGTCACAGTGCAGATGGAAAGCCCCACAGAATGCTGCGACACCGCCAAAGCGTGCTGCTAGTAGCTTGTTTGGCTAGCCCCAGTTTTCTGCGTGCAGGAGAACATCTACAGCCTGCGCGTGGCCCGCTGGGCGCACCATGTGTTCCAAGCGAATAACGCGCATCCCGGCGCTAGCACTAGCCAGATCCGCCACCGTTGGCAAAACCGCGGAGTCCTGCGGGCCACCAATACCATGCCGTAGATTCTCTGCCGCATGACCCAAATAGAGAAGCGCTCCCTGTGGCTTCAACCATGCCTGACTGCGCTTCAGCACATCACGCAACTGCTGCATGGGTAAATGCAGATAGGCCCCCAAAACAAGGTCAAACTTCCCAGATTTGAAGCGCTCATCTTCCGTCACCTGGGCGTCATAAACCGGCACCCACGTGCAGACGTCACCAACTGTGTAGATGATCTTCGGACCAAGCGAATCATGCTCCTGCGCAATCCGAATAGCCTCCGGGGAAAGATCAACCCCCACAACATCCCAGCCCATCTGCGCCAGCAAACGAGCATGGCGGCCATCACCACAGCCCAAATCAAGAGCTGTTCCGGGCTCCATAGTAGAAAGGCGCTCCACGACTGCCGCGGCAGGGGTCCCTCCCCACGGAGCAGGTGTAGCACTATAGCGAGCGTCCCAGTCTGCAGATGTATGGTCTGTCATGGTTTCCAGAATAGTCCGAACTATGCATCTCTACCGGCCACGCACGCCCCCAACAAAGACAGTGTTACGAAAAGACGTCCGGCATTACCCCACGCGGAAGTTCCTCCACAACACCATCTTTCACAACAAGATGACGAGCCTCAATACGGTCAATCATGCGCTGATCGTGTGTCACTATCACCACAGTGCCCTCGCACTGTTCAACAGCGTCCTGTACTTCCTCAATAAGATCCACACTCAGATGGTTAGTGGGCTCATCCATCAGCAGAATCTCAGGCGGATTCGCCACCAGGAGAACCAACGCCACCCGGCGCTGCTGTCCCAGGGAAAGGTCACCGACAGGGCGTTTTGCATCTTCTGGCGTGATAAGGCCCAGTTCATCAAGGTCAAGTGACTGCGGCGTAGCAGCAAAGTTATACAGCTCAGCAGCACTCTTCGTAGGATCATCCCACTGCTGCACCTGTTCCAGAATAGCCAGTCGAGCCCCCTGCCCTATCTTCACTTCCCCAGCTTCCGGCTTAAGCGCACCGGTAATAACATGCAGCAGGCTGGATTTACCCGCCCCATTAGGACCCGTAATAATGACGGTCTCCCCCGGACGGATAGTGAGCGAACCGACTCGCAGACGCTGTGGTACCACCACACCACGCAGTTTCAGGTGGTAATCCTCGTCGGATCCGGCAGCCACGCGTTTACCACTAGGAGCCTTTGCCAGAGGGGCGTGGAAACCCAACAGCACGGGCGGCTTCGCCACCCCATTTTCATCCAAATCAGCAAGTTTTTGGCGGGCTGCGCGAACACGTCGAGCGATCTGCTTTTCTACCCGGCCACCGGCCTGGTTATAGGACATTTTGTCATTATCGTGGCGGGCACGCCCGGGGGAAACGTCACGCGCATCCTTCTCAATCGTGGTTTCCAAGTGGTCCCGCTGGTGTTCCTCCGTACGCCACTGGTGTTCCCAGAGTTGTCGTTCATGGCGGCGGTGTTTATCGTATTGCGTCCAGTTACCGGTGAAGAAGCCCATGCCTTCCCGGTTGCGAACAATATCGCCAATGTGGGTACAGGTTTCATCCAAAAAATCGCGGTCGTGGGTAGCAAGAATCACAATGCCGGGGTGTTCACGAATCGTTTTCGCCACAAGTTCACGGCCACGCCCGTCAAGATGGTTTGTGGGTTCATCCAAAAGCAAAATCTCGGGGGCACGAATCAGAGCCAGAGCAAGTCCCAAACGGGCCCTCTCGCCGCCGCACATATCAATAGTGCGCTGGTCAAGTAAATCTCCGGTGGGTCCTTCCCCGGTAAGACCAAGGTTGTCTAAAACTACTTCCGCGTTATGTTCAGCATCCCATGCATCATGCGCTACTACATCGTTATAAATGTCCGTGTAGCGTCGTTCCGCCTGTGTAGCAGCGTCAGGGTCGTCGGCGGTGGCCATAGCATTAGCTGCCTCCTCCAAGGCCTGTAGACGGCGACGAGCCGGCCCTAAGGCCTCCTCTACCAACATACGGCCAGTGGAGTTGAAGGGGGCTTCTAGTTCTTGCGCACCCAAGACACGTGTTCCCTGGTGAGTAACACGTCCGGCAGTGGGTTTTAAGCGGCCAGAGAGAATCCACAGCAGTGTCGATTTACCGACCCCATTGTCCCCCACCAGCCCTAAGACATCGCCAGCAGAAAGAGCGAGGTTGATGTTGTTGAGAACCGGACTTCCGGGATAGTCATAGTAAATATCGGTAGCAACAAGCTGAGTGTCTGCAAAATCCACTGACGCGTCAGCAGAATGCTCAACAGGATGCTCAGTGGGATATACAGACTTAGTCATAAGAGGCTCCTGAAGAAGCAGGAATAACACTAATGTGTGTTACGTGTTCTGCCGCCAGTATAAGCCGTAAAACTATAGCCGGAGAGATGAAGTGAAATAAAAAAGCTCCCCCAGTTGGACTCGAACCAACAACCCTTCGATTAACAGTCGAATGCTCTGCCAATTGAGCTATGGGGGATTAAACACCTTGGTGTTACGAATGGATAGCTTACCTATCTACCCCACTACTCTCCAAATTGCCAGGTTATTACGGGTAAACAAATAGCATTAAAACGCTCTACTACAAGAACGACTAGAACGTCTCAATCGCAACTTGTTTCAAAGTCCTGCGATACTCCTCTAACGCAACCAAGTCTTTAAACATATCCTGGTATTCCGGATCGCTAGCGGGATTCTTGCGTTGCAAAGCAGCTTTCAACTCCGCTACCTGCTGCCCCACCCATACTTCTTCTAACCGGGCGAAAAGTCCCTCCGCATAGCTCACTATATGTTCCTGATCCACAGGGATAGCTTCCACCGCCAGTTCAGATACAACACCTTGAGCTACAAGATCATCAATATGCCCCTGGATAGTGGGTACCCAATTGTGATCCACTACTGCGTTCGTGCAGCCACCACTGGCCTCTATAGCGTCACGAATAGTCCTGTATAGGGGGTAGGTAAAAGCGTCAGAACCGAGCGCGTCAAAGCCCGCTCCAGCCGTCTTAGGGTACTGGATAGCCAAGCGCACAGCTGCCCGCTGACGGCCCTCCTCACTGCCTTCTAGTGGCTTACGGGGACGAATAATACGGGGCTTATTCTGCCCACTGGAGGCAGATACAGTTTCTCCAAAACGAGAAGAAGCGTCACCCGAGCTATTTCCCTGCGACTGAGGTGCCCGCAGCTGTGTTTGTCGTGAGTGTCCCTGCCGTGCCCCGCGGGATTGTTGGCGTTTACCGTAACGCGCTTCCTTCCGCACCCGGTTAACGATCTCCGTAGTGTCACTCCATCCCAACCAGCCGGCCAGCTGACGGGCATACTCATCTCGCAAAGCGGAATCTCTAATATCCGCAACAACGGGAACAAGACGCGCGAGTGCCGCTACGCGCCCCTCCGGAATAGACAGATCAAATTCTTTCAACAAGGATCTGAGGGCAAACTCAAACATGGGGATACGCCGCGCAATCAGATCCCGCACGACTACATCTCCCTCCGCCTGGCGCAGCTCGCAGGGGTCCATACCGCCCGGCGCAATGCACACAAACTTTTGTCCGGCGAATTGTTGGTCCCCGGTGAAGGCTCGCATGGCGGCTTTTTGACCGGCCTCGTCCCCATCGAACGTGTAGATAATTTCCCCACGGTAGTAGTTGTCGTCCATGAGGAAGCGGCGCAAAATAGCCAAATGCTCGTCGCCAAATGCTGTCCCGCAGGCGGCTACAGCGGTTTTCACGCCAGCCGCCCACATGGCCATAACGTCGGTGTACCCCTCCACAACGACGCATTGATGAGATTCGGCAATGTATTTCTTGGCTTTGTCGAGACCGAAAAGGACTTTCGATTTTTTGTACAACATGGTCTCGGGTGTGTTCATGTACTTCCCGAGCTTGTCGTCATCGTAGAGTTTACGTGCGCCGAAACCCACGACTTCCCCGCTGGGGATGCTAATAGGCCAGATAAGACGGCGGTGAAAACGATCAATGGGGGTTCCCCGCGACCCCATCTTGGAGATACCTGCGGCTTCTAATTCTTCAAATGTAAAACCTTGTTTTTGCAGATGCCGGGTGACGGTGTCCCAGCCGGCGGGGGCATATCCACAGGTGAACTCTTTAATGAGTGCTTCGTCGAATCCGCGTTGTAGAAGCATGTCGCGGGCGTCTTGGGCTTCTGGGGTTTCGAGTTGTTCCTGGTAGAACTTGTGAGCTGCGGCATTGGCCTGGAGGAGACGGCGGCGGGTACCGCGCTGCTGTGGTGTGGTGGATCCGCCGCCTTGGTAGTTGATGCGGTAGCCGATACGGTCGGCGAGTTGTTCAACGGCCTCTACGAAGCTGATGTGCTCCATCTTCATGAGGAAGCTGAAAACGTCACCGCCTTCACCCGTGGAGAAGCAGTGATAGTAGCCATGGTTGGGGCGTACGTGAAAGGACGGGGTTTTCTCGTCGGTGAAGGGACTGAGGCCTTTGAGGGAGTCTACGCCGGCAGGCTGGAGAGAAACGTACTCCCCTACGACATCTTCGATGCGTACCTGGTTACGGATCTCTTCAATGTCACTTTCTGGAATCCGTCCCTTAGCCATGGTTCGAGGATACTCTATATTGCTCGCACCAGTGTGGTACAGCCATCATATTCTCTGTGTTCTATCCCCAACCGGCCTGAATACCTGCCGCTGCCCGGTCGACGCGTTCCAGGCGAGTTTCGGTGTAGGAGGCTATTTGGTCAACAACGACACGCATACGTGCCGCATCGTCGTCTGCCTGGCAGGCAGCTTTCCAGTCATCCCAGAAAACAGGGTCAAGACCACCTTCACCAGCGTTCATGAGCCAGTTAGCAACGCGGAAGATACGGTCATATTGGCGTTCTTGTGCCCGCAGATGGTCCACATTGTGCATGACGTAGCGCACAGCCACCGTTTTCAGTAATCCCACTTCTGCTTCAATATCACGCGAGATTTTCAGTTCACCATGGTAGCGACCCAATTCTCCGGAGTAGTGGGCACGGGTGGTGGCAATGGTGGAATTGACGAATCGTCCCACCAGTTCCGAGGTGAGTTGTTTCAGGGCAACAAGGTTAGCGCGGGACCCAAAATACTTCTTGACGGGGATAGAGCCGGCAGGGACAGCATTAGCAGAAGCAGTGTTAGATGGTGGCATTGAATTGGATACGCATGATTCCGCAACGTCACGAACATGGGGAAGTTCCCACAAGCGAGAAGCAGCAGCGGCAACACGATCTGCGGACAGTCCAAAAGTTTCGTGCGCATCGGCGGCAAGCGCGGAGGATTCTGAGGAATCCCCAAGTACGCGCAGATCAATGCGGCCGGAGAGGATCCCATCCTCAACATCATGCACAGAGTAGGCAATATCATCCGACCAATCCATAATCTGTGCTTCTAAACATTTTCGATGCTGCGGTGCGCCCTCCCGAACCCATGCGAGAGTGGCGGCATCATCTACATAGGCACCGAATTTTTTGTTTCCGGGTTGGCGAGTCCATGGGTATTTACAGATAGCGTCAAGAGCTGCACGGGACAGGTTAAGCCCCCGTGATGAACCATCGTCTGCCAGTACTTTTGGTTCCAGGCGGGTAAGGATACGCAGTGTTTGCGCATTCCCTTCAAATCCACCGCACTCTGCTGCAAGATCATCAAGGGCGCGTTCCCCATTATGGCCATAGGGCGGGTGGCCAATATCGTGGGCAAGACCCGCCAATTCTGCAAGATCCTCATCAACCCCCAGACCGGCGGCAATACCAGCGGATATCTGTGCTACTTCCAGGGAATGGGTAAGGCGTGTACGTGGCACATCGCCTTCCTGCGGCCCAACCACTTGAGTTTTATCGGCAAGACGACGAAGCGCACCACTATGCAAGATACGTGCGCGGTCGTGGGAAAAGGGACTACGCCGGTCACAATGGCCAGTTTCTCCCAGTTGCGAAGCCTTGGGATGTTCTGGTTGTTGCCGGGCTAGATCGTGATCGGTATAAACACTCATGTTGGTTTTATTCTACCGAGCATTTTGACAGGTACTCTAGCAGGACATGCAGCCATTATTGGTGTGCCACAGGGTTATTCTTAGCTAGGGTTGTTCTCCCCTAGGCAGTCTTGTTGCCCTTCTCACTGGTATCAGAGTGATCCGCAGTTATTGGAGGGTGAAGATCCTCTGTACCGTCATTTCCAGTGTTATTACCTGCCTGCTGCGAGCGGCTGACGTGCTCTTCCATTCGCTGCAAATTACGGAGGTGGGATTTCGCCCGATGGGATTTATCACCTTTAATCTTGCGGAGAAATTGTGCCGCTGCCGAATCAATACTCCAATCGGGTAAATCCGGAAGGGACCATCCGAAAAGCCGGGCAGGTAGGCAGAGAGCACCCCCGGTGATAGTGCCCGCAATCATACCGACGCCAGGATAACCAATGCCATGCACCATGGTGACCACGGCAGCACCGGCTAATGCTGGTGTCGCATACAGTGTATTGCCGCCAAATACCTCAGGTGTACGGCCTACGAGCACGTCACGAATAATTCCCCCGCCAATAGCGGTAACAACGCCTAGCAAGAGGGCAGGTCCTACCCCTAACCCGGCAGCTAATGTTTTTGAAGCGCCCGTGGCTGCCCATGACCCAACGGTCAATGCGTCAATAACACTGAAAAGATTAATCCAGAATTTTCGGTCATCGATGCGGAGCACCATGGAGATAAACACACCACAAACTGCCGCTATAAGGTAGGAACCATTGGTGAGGGCAATAGGCGTGAGATTCAGCATGATGTCACGTAGTACACCGCCACCGAGAGCTGTACTAATACCCAGAATAAGGAATCCGACGAAATCAAATTTATGGCGGCGCGCCACGGTGCCGCCCAGACAACCTCCACAGAATACGCCCGTCAAGTCGATCACTCGAAAGACGAGCTCCTGATTCAGGAGAACGCCATCCATCTAACCTCGTCGATTCCTTTAAACGTGGGTGTACAAATAAGCCGTGAGGCACACACGTGCCACGTACCTATTGTCCTACGGGAGGACGCAAATGCACAGGGTTTTACGCTAGCAGCCACATAAACGTTCTGCGAGGTAGCTCTCCACATTATCGAGGGAGACGCGTTCCTGGCTCATCGTGTCACGCTCGCGAATAGTGACGGCTTGGTCATCCTTCGTATCGAAGTCGACAGTGACACAGAATGGGGTACCAATCTCATCCTGGCGACGGTAACGCTTGCCGATACCCTGCGCATCATCAAAGTCCACATTCCAGCGCTGACGCAATTGCGCAGCCAGATCACGGGCTACCGGGCTGAGCTCTTCATTGCGAGACAGCGGCAATACGGCAGCCTTCACGGGGGCAAGTCGGGGGTCAAGATGCAGCACAGTGCGCTTATCAATCTTGCCGTTTGCTTTCGGAATTTCCTCCTCCTCATATGCGTCAACAAGGAAGCACATGAGGGAGCGGGTGAGTCCGGCGGCCGGTTCAATGACGTAAGGAATGTAGCGTTCACCAGTAGCCTGGTCGAAGAATGAGAGATCTTCGCCCGAATGCTTGCTGTGTACGGTGAGGTCATAGTCGGTGCGGTTGGCGATACCTTCTAGCTCGCCCCACTTAGAGCCCGTGAAGTGGAAGGCATATTCAATATCCACTGTGCGCTTAGAGTAGTGGGAAAGTTTCTCTTTAGGATGCTCGTAGAGACGCAGATTTTCTTCCCGCACACCCAGGTCGGTGTACCACTTCCAGCGCTCGTCAATCCAGTACTGGTGCCATTCTTCGTCTTCCCCCGGCTTGACGAAAAATTCCATCTCCATCTGCTCGAATTCACGCGTACGGAAGATGAAGTTACCGGGAGTGATCTCGTTACGGAAGGATTTACCAATGTTGCCAATACCGAAAGGCAGCTTCATGCGGGATGTCGTCATGACGTTCTTGTAGTTGACGAAGATACCCTGGGCTGTTTCTGGACGCAGGTAGTGCAGGCCTTCTTTATCGTCTACTGGGCCGAGGTAGGTTTTCATGAGGCCGGAGAATGCCCGCGGCTCCGTCCAGTTACCGGGCTGGCCGGTTTCCGGATCGGGAATGTCGGCTAGCCCATTGGCGGGGGCGTGGCCATGTTTTTCTTCGTAGGCTTCCAGAAGATGGTCAGCGCGGTAGCGCTTGTGGGTGTAGAGAGATTCCACGAGCGGGTCGGTGAACACTTCAACGTGGCCGGAGGCTTCCCACACTTGACGCGGCAGGATGATGGAAGAGTCAAGACCGACAACATTGTCACGGCTTCGCACCATATTGTTCCACCACTGGCGTTTAATGTTGTCCTTCAGTTCCACACCAAGCGGACCGTAATCCCATGCGGAACGTGTACCACCGTAGATTTCGCCGCACGGGTATACAACTCCCCGGCGTTTGCATAGGTTAGCGACGGACTCTACAAGGTTATTTTTGGCCACGACTATGTACTCCTTTATGCATGCCAGCGGGAAGTCCCTGCTGACCACATACTAGCAGGCAAAGCCGTATAAACCCATTTAAACTTCCATTTAAACCACTGTTTAAAGCACAGTGCTGTAGGCAGTATGAGTTCTGCCATTTGTCACACTCAGTATGATGAGGGAAGGACGCCAGTTGACGTCCTGCTGTACAATTACTGCATTATTCATGCAGTACCCTTGCGGTAATTCAAGACGGGACACGACATGACAGAAGTATCGGAAGAGCATTGCGCCGACTCCGACGGGGTTGACAAGGATCTCGCAGAACTTCCCCCACAGAAGGTAATGGAAGCCGCCGGCACTCTTTTACAGTCGCTTACTGCCCCGGCCCGCATCGCCATTATTGTGCAATTACAACACCGTCCCTGCTGCGTACATGAATTAGTATCCGCACTGGATATGCCACAGCCGGCAGTTTCTCAACATTTGCGAGTCCTCAAAAATACTGGTGTGGTGAAATCCACACAGCGGGGTCGTGAGCATATCTACTCGTTAGTGGACGAGCACCTATCCGGCATTGTTAATGATGCCCTTTCCCACGCGGAAGAAATCGTCAACAAGCGTTTCCTCTAACCACTACTTGCCTGTGTTGCCGCCGAAACGGCGGTCACGTCGCGCGTACTCTTCAAGGGCTGCCCATAAATAGGTGCGGTCAAAATCAGGGAAAAGTACATCCTGGTAGACCATCTCCGCATAGGCACTCTCCCAGAGCAGGAAGTTACTTGTCCGTTTCTCACCAGAGGGCCGCAGGAAAAGATCCACATCCGGCATCTCTGGAACATACATCAACCGTGAAAGAGTGTCCTCGTTAATATCACGCGGATCTACTACCCCCTCTTTTACTGCCATCGCTAACCGATTAGCAGCATCGGTAATTTCTGCTCTTCCCCCATAATTGACACACATCACAAGGTTCATAGTGGTGTTATCGCGAGTAAGCTCCTCCGCAATCTCGAGTTCTTTAATAACGGAGGGCCACAAACGGGGACGCCGTCCAGCCCAGTGAATGCGCACTCCCATATCGTTGAGCTCATCTCGTTGCCACCGTAAAACGTTACGCGAGAAACTCATAAGGAAACGCACTTCCTCATAGCTACGGCTCCAATTCTCCGTGGAGAATGCATAAGCTGATAGCCACGGAATACCCGCATCAAGGCAGGCTCTGCATACTTCTGGCAGCACAGCTTCCCCACGACGATGCCCCTCTGTACGGCTCATACCGCGTTGCTGCGCCCAACGGCCATTCCCATCCATCACCAGCGCAATGTGGTGGGGAAGAAACTCGGCGGGAATAGCTGGCGGAGCAGATGTGAAATCATGCCCAGCGAAGCAGGGATCCATCTGCTCCCCACGCGTGTAGATACGAGTCTCTTCATCTGGTAGGAGATCTTCCGTCACCGGAACATCATCGACGAAGGTGTGTGCCCCCTCAACCTCCTGCAAACTACGATGCGATGGGCGGGAAAAGAATCCGGTGAGTTTGTCGTACCATACGCTCATCGCCAATGTCCCCTTTCTGCCTCTGCAGCCAGATCAAAGGCAGTAATTTTGCGTTCCGTATGCCATTGTAAATGCGAAACTATCAGCTGGTGAGCTTCCTCCTGTACTCTCCTCCCCAGTTTTTTGTCCCCGGCAATACTATCGGCACGATCCCATCGCGCATCCCGAAGAGAACGCAAATACTCCAGTACTCCCGCCATAGGGGTGGCACTTCCCGGCGGACGATGTTTCACGCACACCACCCCGCCGGCAGCTGGATGAAACGCTTGATGTGGTCCTTCTGCTCCACACACTGCGCATTTATCCAATTCGGGAGCCCACCCGGCTTCTGCCATGGCTCGCAATAAATACGTATCCACCATTTGTTGGGGGGATCGGCGGCCGTAGCTTAATGCCCCCATCACCCCCACTGTCAGGTCAAAAAGCTGCGGATTAGGCTGCTCCTCCTCGCCGAGAAGACGCTCTACTGCTTCTAGGACGGAGGCGGCAGCGGTATAACGCTCATAGTCTGCAACAATGCGCGCATTAAAGGTTTCCACTGTGACAGCTTCGGTAATGGTGTTGAGGTTGCGTCCCGGATAAATCTGCACGTCAATAAGTGTGAAAGGCTCTAGGCGCGCCCCGAAGCGGGAGCGTGTGCGGCGGACCCCCTTGGCAACGCACCGCAATAACCCATGTGCTCTAGTAAAGAGCACAATAATGCGATCTGCTTCACCCAGGTTATAGTGGCGAAGCACTAATCCTTGGTCTCGGAAAGAGGCCATCTCTAGAAGCCTAGCTTGCCTAGCTGTTTCGGATCAGTCTGCCAATCTTTCAGAACTTTTACATGCAGGTCAAGATAGACGCGCGTCCCTAATACTCGGCTAATACCCTGCCGCGCCCGCTGGCCTACCTTCCGCAAACGGGATCCTTTTTTCCCAATAACAATGCCTTTTTGACTATCTCGCTCTACGTATATGGTGGCGTTTACTACTGTGCGGCCCTCGTCATCGGGGTCTGGGTATATTTCCTCAATGGTGCAGGCAATAGAGTGCGGCAATTCATCGCGCACATCCTCTAATACGGCTTCGCGAATGAGCTCGGAGAGGAATTTTTCCGTATCGTCATCTGTGAGTTCGTCTTCCGGATAGAACTGGGGACCCTCCGGCAGTAAGGACGTAAAAACATCAATAACAGTATCTACTTGTTCCCCCGACGCTGCGGAGACGGGAATAACCTCGGCATCTGGCCCTAATAATTCCGCGACAGCAACAAGCTGCGCCGCTATCTGGTCGCGGCTTACCTTGTCCACTTTGGTCACTACACCAATGACTGGTGTGCGGGGAACATTCTTACGAACTTGGTTCAAAATCCAACGATCACCAGGGCCAATTGGTTCATCTGCGGGAATACACAAGCCGATAATGTCCACGTCGGCAAACGTATCCTTCACCAATTCATTCAACCGTTCCCCCAAGAGTGTGCGGGGACGATGCAGGCCTGGAGTATCGACAATAATTAACTGGGCGTTATCGGTGGTGATAATGCCGCGGATAGTGTGGCGAGTAGTTTGTGGCCGGTTGGAGGTGATGGCAATCTTCTGCCCCACCATGGCATTCATAAGAGTTGATTTGCCCGTATTGGGTCGCCCAACGAAGCAGACAAAACCAGACCGGTGCTGAGGATCGTACTCATGTTGACGATTGTGCTCATTGTGCAGCTCACTCATCTTTATTCGACTCCTCTTCCTCGCTATTATCCGCATCGTCGGAATGTATCTTTTCCACGAGCACGGTAGTGACGCGGCGACGGCCGCGGTGATCATGCCCAGCTTCCGCTATTAAATCTAGAGCATCGGTATGAATATGGGCGCCGGGGAGGGGAACGCGTCCCAATTCGTAGGCAAGCAAACCGCCAACTGTATCAACTTCATCAAGAAGCTCTTCATCAAATTCAACTCCCACAGCCTCCGCTAAATCGTCAATGGATAGACGAGCAGAGACGCGCCACTGATTCTCACCGAGTTCTTCTATGGGTGCTACTTCTGACGCATCATATTCGTCAGAGATTTCACCGACAATCTCTTCCAAAATATCTTCGATGGTGATGAGTCCTGCCACACCACCGTATTCGTCAATGAGGATGGCAATATGGTTCCGTTTTGCCCGCATCTCATCAAGAACATCATCCAGGCTCTTAGAGTCTGGAATGAACCAGGCGGGACGCATAAGTTCCGCAACCTGCACGGACTCTGCCCCATCTGTTGCCGAGTAGGTATGGGCAACAAGGTCTTTAAGGTAGACGACACCCACTACATCATCAACGGTGTCGGCAATAACTGGGATACGGGAAAACCCTGATTTCACAGCGAGTTTAATGGCCTGTTTAGCAGTTTTTGTAGATTCGATCCACACCATGTCTGTACGTGGAACCATGGCGGACCGTGCATTACTGTCGCCAAGCTCAACGACAGATTCGATCATTTCTCTTTCGTCATCTTCTACCACACCACGCTGCTGGGCGAGGGTGACGAATTCTTTCAACTCAATATCTGTGGAGAAAGGCCCCTCTTTGAACCCTTTACCGGGCGTAATAGCATTGCCGAGCCATACTAATGCGCGGCTCACTGGCCGGAAAAGCCATGCTATGGAGATAAGCAGCACTGCCGTGTAGCGCAGAACATCATAAGGTTTTTGAAGACCGAGCGTACGTGCCGATACACCCGCCACAACGTAGCTACAGACCACGCTCACAATGCCGGCATACACTAATGCCCACGCAGGTCCCGTACCACCACCATGAGCTTTTCCTACAGTGTCCAGGAATAACGTGGCAAAGAGGATAGTGGCAACAAGCTCAAACGTTGTACGGAGAAAAACAACAACAGCGGTGTAGGCTTCCCGGCGCTCCACCACATGCAACATTTTGTGTGACCCCAGTTCGTTCTCGTGCGCAATTTCAACTGCACGAGCATGGGATACTGTATTGAGGGCCGTATCTTGGGCTGCGCATAGTGCCGCACAGACCATCAGGAGAAGTCCAAAGACCAGACTCAAAATAGCGAGCAAGCTCATAATGTTGTCGGTCTATACCTTTCGAACGCCCATATCGCGTTGGTCGTACCACTCCGCTAAGAGAGCATTTTGAAGAGAGAACATTTCCTGTTCTTCTGCAGCGGTAGCGTGATCGTATCCCAAAAGGTGCAGAACACCGTGCACCGTCAACAGTGCCATCTCGTGGCCGGACCCATGCCCTGCCCGCTTCGCCTGATCTGCCGCGAACTGCGGGCAGATAACAATATCACCCAGCATGGCTGGACCAGGTTGGATACTGTCGGGACGTCCACCCGGGGTGAGCTCATCCATGGGGAAACTCATGACATCTGTGGGGCCGGGAAGATCAAGCCACTGCACATGAAGCTGCTCAATGGTGGCAAGATCGACAAGGGTAATGGCTAATTCAGCAGCTGGGTGAACATCCATGCGCTGCATGACGTATGCAGCGACGTCGATAAGAATGGTCTCATCGACGTCCATACCGGATTCATTAGCTACTTCAATGCTCATGCTTTATCCTTGTGATCCTTACTTCTCTCCCGCGTATTCCTCTCACGCGAACCGCCATTCTTATGGTCAGCATACTGTTGCTCTTTACGCTTCGCCTGCTCCTCGTCGTAGCGCCCGTAAGCCTCAACAATAGCGGTCACAAGACTATGGCGAACAACATCCTCACTTGTGAGATCAATAAACGCAATATCGGGGTTGGCCCCCTCCAACACTCGGCGCGCTATTCGCAGACCAGATGTTTTACCACCCGGTAAATCCACCTGTGTCGAATCACCAGTAATAACCATGGTCGATCCCGCACCCAACCGAGTAAGGAACATTTTCATCTGCTCAGCAGTAGTGTTTTGTGCCTCATCCAAAATGACGAAAGCATTATTGAGAGTACGGCCACGCATATAGGCCAGCGGAGCAACCTCAATAACCCCCGTATCCATCATCTTGCGAGCCTGTTCGGGCTCCATCATGTCACGCAAGGCGTCATAGAGGGGACGTAGGTAAGGATCGATCTTGTCATTTAACGTTCCCGGTAAGAAACCAAGATTTTCACCGGCTTCTACCGCCGGGCGTGTCAGAATAATTCGATTAACGTCTTTAGAACGCAGCGCATTAACTGCCATCGCCATCGCTAGGTACGTCTTACCAGTACCAGCGGGTCCAATACCGAAGACAATTGTGTGCTTCGCAATAGACTCCACATAATGCTTCTGGCCGGCAGTTTGAGCGCGAATAGTACGGCCTCGCACATTCACGACACGGGTGGAGAACACTTCAGAGGGTTCTTCCTCGCTGGGCCCCGACAGCATACTTACTGTTCGCTGCACCATTGGAACATCTACATTAACTCCCTGATTCACAGTATCGAGAAGAGACGTTATCACTGCCTGTGAAAGGGGAAGATCGCCCGGATCATCAGGATCACCAGCGAGAGTAAGTTCTGTGCCACGAACGTGAATATCAGATGTTAACAGTTTTTCGAGTTCACGGAGGTTGGCATCATGGGCACCGAGCAGAAGCGGCATAGTGTCACCTTCAAGAGTGAAGGTGCGAGTGATGATGGGCATGTCTTTAGCTTACCTTGCTACCACCGCTCTGTGAGGACCCCCATCGCTCCTAACGCAACTGCCCCGGCTGCGGCACTCCGTAAAACAGTTGGCCCCATAATGACGGCCTGCCCGCCCGCTGTTTCCAGGGCAGTTAATTCATCTTTAGTAATGCCGCCCTCTGGGCCGACAATAAGCACAATACTTTTTGCACGATTAAATGGCAGAGTCTCCAACGTCATGCGTGCCGACTCATGCAAAATAGCGACCACACCACTAGCACGTTGTGTCTCCGACACTAACGCCACAATGTCATCAAGTGTCGCAACCGGCTTGATCTCCGGATCCCACGCACGACGAGACTGTTTAGCTGCCTCAATAGCAGTTTTCCGCCACTTATTGCGGCCTTTTTCTTTCTTTGCACCACTCCATTGCGCAACACAACGCGATGCCTGCCACGGAATAATGCAATCTGCCCCTGCTTCTGTGCAGAGATCAACGGCCAAATCCGCTGCATCCCCTTTGGGGATACCTTGCACAATCGTCACAGGAGGTTTCTGGCGGGGCACAGTTTTCACGCCATCAACTGTGGCGCGCAACGTATTCTTCCCGTCAATATCCGTCACCCGGCAAATAGCGAGAGTCCCCTGCCCATCACCGAGCATGAGCTTTTCCCCTACCCGTAAACGTTTCACCGTCACCGCATGGCGTCCCTCGGAACCATTCACTGTAATAACAGCTCCGGGGTCCACTTTCATATCGTCTGGGGCAATCCGAAATACGGGAAGAGTCATAGAAAATATCCTAACCTGCCCTCAGCTAGTGCTAAAAAGCCTGCTTTAGACGAGTAAACAGGTTGTCATCATCTTTTTCGGAAAGAACCCGTGCCCCATCTTTTTGCAGACTACGCAACGTCTCCAATGCGGCATGTTCTTCCTCATTGAGCTCTTTCGGAACCGTGACATTAACAAGTACCACGAGTTCGCCACGCCGGCCCGTCCGCACATGTGGCATTCCTTTACCGCGTTCACGAAGAATATCGCCTGGCTGTGTACCAGCAGGAACACGCACAGTATAGATTTCCCCATCTGGCATATTAAGGTCTACTTCGCATCCCAGTGCGGCATCCACCATCGAAACAGAAATATTGCAGTGGAGGGCATCCCCATCACGGGTGAAGACGGGGTCTGGTTTTTGCCTAATTTCCACGTAAAGATCGCCAGCGGGGCCACCACCTGGGCCAACATCGCCCTGGGAGACAAGACGAATACGCATACCGCTACCCACTCCGGCAGGAACTTTAACCGTTACCTTGCGGTTACGCCGTACACGTCCTTCACCTCCGCACGTATGGCACGGGTCGGTAATAATCTGTCCGGTACCACCGCAGTGTGGGCACGTATGGGTTGTGACAACCTGGCCGAGGAAGGACTGCTGTACTTCCTGAATCTGCCCTGTACCGCCACAATATGGGCAGGTGGTTGGCTTTGCTCCAGAGGCAGACCCGGAACCTTGACAATCCGGGCATAGCACATAGGTTGTTACTTCTAGATCCTGCAGACCACCTCGGAAGCATTCCTCAAGGGTGAGTTCTAGGTGGGTAAGGGAGTCGCCACCTGGTTGTACGCGGGAGCGTGGTTCGGCACTGCCGCCACGCATTCCTCCTCCCATGCCCCCCATACCGGCCATGTTGAAGACAGCATCAAAAATGTCACCTACACCGCCGAAGCCTCCGAAGCCTGCGTCACCTCCGCCGGGTTGGCCGAGCGGATCTCCACCCATGTCAACAATGCGGCGTTTTTCGGGGTCGGAAAGAACCTCGTAAGCGGTGGTAACGTCTTTGAACTTCTCGGCAGCTTCCTCTGACGGGTTAACATCTGGGTGTAGTTCACGAGCAAGCTTGCGGTAAGCACTCTTGATTTCGCGGTTAGTGGCATCCTGATTAACGCCGAGGACGCCATAGTAATCCAAAGCCAAGGGAAACGATCCTTAGTGTGAGTAGTGGGACAAGGGCAGATAAGGTTTTTAGTGTCCGGCGAGAATCTCACCGATATAGCGGGCGACAGCCGAAACCGCCGCAATGTTGTTAAGGTAATCCATTCGGGTAGGTCCAATCACGCCAAGACCACCGTAGATGGAATCATCCGCACCATAGGTCGTCGAGACAACAGAGGTGCCATGAATATGTTCAAGGTGCGTTTCCTCCCCAATGCGAACAGTAACTGCGCGCGGATCAGACAGTGGATCCTTAGCAGCACTATTGAGAAGTTTAAGAATGATAACTTGTTCTTCCAACGCATCGAGAAGTTCTTGCAATGATCCATGAAAACTTGCAGCATGACGGGTGAGGTGAGACGTCCCTCCAAGGAGGAGACGCTCTTCCGGATGCTCAATAAGCGTATCAAGGATAATGTGTCCAGCACGTTCTAGCTCTTCCGCATAGGGGTGGCGTGGATCGTCAAGAAGTGTTTCTACCGCGGAAGACGCCTGGCTTAACGTACGCCCCTTCAAAGCAGTGAACTCCTGCTGTAATGTTTCAACAGCTTCTTCAGTAAGATCTCGGTCAAATTCAACAATTCTCTGATCGACACGGCCACGGTCCGTAATGATGACGACAAGAACACGCCTACTGGCCATCTGCATAATTTCCACGTGATACACGCTCGAACGGTGCAAGGTGGGATATTGGATAACCGCAACCTGCTGAGTCAATTGGCTGAGGAGCCGAATACCGCGGTTGAGAACATCGTCAACACTGATGGACTCATCAAGGAAACGGCGAATAGCAGTACGTTCAGCACGGGAAAGAGGCTTAATGTGTTCTATATTGTCAACGAATTCACGGTAGCCCTTCTCGGTGGGGACACGACCCGAGGACGTATGCGGCTGGGTGATATATCCTTCCGCCTCAAGAACAGCCATATCGTTGCGGATAGTGGCGCTTGATACTCCTAGCTGATATTTTTCGACAATAGCTTTTGACCCTACGGGCTCATGAGAGGCCACAAAGTCAGTGACAATAGCCCGGAGGACTTTAAGGCGGCGTTCATCTGCGCGTGCCATAGGACCTCCTCATCTTCTTATTGTCAGACTTATTAGGATTATCGGAATGTTGGGAACACTATCATTACTGCATTCCTACATTGCTACAGTCATTGCTGTAGTCATTGCTACAGTGCTGTATGGCTGCGGATAGATAATACCGTCTATGCCAATTCTGGCACTCTCAACCGCTAAGTGCCAGTTTTAGAGGGCGGAGGAGATCCCTACCCCTCACTCTTCTGCTAAAAGAAGATCCCCAATAAGCCCATCCGCTAAAAGCCTCCCCCGCGTCGTCAGCACCAACCTATCCCCTATCCACACTGCCAAACCGTCCATTACTGCAGTATCCGCCACCCGTATCTGTGCCGGATTCAGATACTCTCGCCCCAGACCATCCCTCACTCGCAGCCGCAGCATAATAGTTTCTTCACGAATCTCTGCAGGCGTCAATTTCTCACACCAGTCTGCCGGGTAAATTCCCTGTGCGAGAAGCTCTCCATAACTACGCGGATTCTTACGGATACTCCACCGCACTCCCCCCATGTAGCCATGCGCTCCCGGGCCGGCAGCCCACCAATTTCCACCCTCCCAATACCCCAGATTGTGGCGACATCTCGCATCACGCTGACGGGCCCAATTGGATACTTCATACCAGTGAAAACCCGCCTCCTGTAACGCCGCATCAATCTGGTAGTACCGATCTGCCTGCATATCGTCATCAATGGGGTCAATTTCCCCATGCGCTACTTTTCGAAAAAGCGCAGTACCAGGCTCTATAGTGAGAGCATACGCGGACACGTGGTCAACTCCCGTCGCCAGCACGGTATCTACGCTACGAGCAACATCGTCCGTAGTTTCACCAGGGGTGCCATAAATAAGATCTAGGTTAAGATGCTCAAAACCAGCAGCTTGCGCTTCCTCAATAGCTGCAACTGCCCGGGCGGGATCATGCTGACGGTCAAGGAGCGCCAGCACTCGCGGTTCACTAGATTGCATGCCAAGGGAAAGCCGATTAACACCCCCCGCTCGCCAGCAGTCGAAAAGCTCAGGGGATGTACTCTCCGGGTTAGCTTCACTAGTAATTTCTGCCCCGGGTGCTATACCGAAGCACTCTCGGACAACATCCAGAATTTTAGGTAACTGCCGCCCCAGTAGACTCGGAGTTCCACCACCGAAGAATACGGTGTTTGCAGCTGGTGGCGTGATGTTGTGGTCAGTAAGAATCTGCGCACCAAGACGCAGTTCTTTCGTTAACTGTTCCGCCCAATGAGCAATGGGGTCACCAGCTGGTCCAGGCGGAAAAGTACGCAACGCATAGGTGTTGAAATCACAGTATCCACAGCGTGATGTGCAAAAAGGAACATGCAGATAGATGCCGAATGGTCGGCTAACAATACTATCGAGATCGGCCCGCTCCCACGGCACTGCTACAAACGGCTCTGTCTTAAATGGTCGTGTCGTATGTGCGGAGGACGGCGGTACAGGTGTGGAAGATGACGGGGCATTCATGATGTCTCTGTCTTTCTTCCCGCATTGCTTTTGTATTTGCTGTTATCGGGCAGCGACGTAGTAGAGGCAACATCCTTATTCCCCGCATTCTCCGCAGGATGCGATGTGTGCGCATGCCGTTTATACAGCTTATACACTGCATCAATAAGCGGTAGTAGGAGGAAACGGGCAATAACAAAGCAAATGGGAACAAGGACAAGAAGAGCAAGGAGCATCTGCCATCCCACAGGGAGATTAACAAACCATGATGCTGCATTGTTCATCCCATTGGAGAAACTGCTCACTCCTTGGCCTCCTTGTCTTTCTCTACCAATCGTGTGTGCTGCGTTCCTAGTATGTGCCCATTGCTTTTCTATTGTGTTTAGACCAGTCCACGCCGGCGCAATAATGGGGTGACGTCCTTATCGCGGCTCCGGAAATCCCGGTAGGCAGTCATGTAATCGATGGATCCGCCTCGCGACAAAATCATTTTGCGGAAACGCTGACCAGCCTCCGGAACAAGACCGCCCTGTTCATTGAACCAGTCCACCGTATCCGCATCCAGCACCTCTGACCACAGATAGCTGTAGTATCCCGCTGAATACCCATTGCTGAAAATATGCTGGTAGTAGCGCGTGCGGTAACGGGGGGCAATGCCTTCCACATGCAGCCCGGCGCGCTGTAGTGCTGCAGTTTCAAACGCGGCAACGTCTATATCCTCCCCGAGGGCACGTATTCCATCACGGGTGAGGGTGTGCCATGCCATGTCGATAATGCAGGCAGCCAGATATTCTACGGTGGCGAAGCCTTGCCCAAACTTTTGTGCCGCACGTACTTTCTCCACTAATTCTGGGGGAATTGTGTCCCCCGCTGCGTTAGTGGCGTAGACGGGAAGAGTGTCGTTGTGGAGGGCCCACATTTCGTTGAATTGGGAGGGGAATTCTACGAAATCTCGTGGCACATTGGTGCCGGAGAAGAGTGGGTAGATGACTTTGCTCAGCATGCCGTGGAGGGCGTGGCCGAATTCGTGGAAGAGGGTTTCTACTTCGTCGAGGGTGAGGAGGGTGTCTTCGCCTGCGGGTGCTGGTGTGAGGTTAAGGACGTTAATGACGATGGGTTTTTGGCCGAGGAGAGCATTCTGGTCAATGATGCTATTCATCCAGGCGCCGCCGCGTTTGGTGGGGCGGGTGAAGTAGTCGGTAAGGAGCAGCGCCAGTCCTTCGCCGGTGGTGGCGTCCGTTACTTCCCACACGTCTGTGTCGGGGGTATAGCCGTGTAGATCATCGCGTTTCGTAATACGCAGTCCGTAGAGTATTTCGGCAGTTCGGAATACGCCCTGCTCAACCACATTGCGGAGGCGGAAGTAGGGTTTCAGTTCAGCACTGTCAAGAGAGTAGTGGGCGGCGCGAACTTTTTCGGCATAGTAGGGCCAATCGGCGGCGCTGAGCGTCGTACAGCCGTCTGCCTGCGCAACGGGGAGGAGCTCAGCACGTTCCCGTTCCGCATTACGCACAGCTGCGGGAGCGAGGTCGGTGAGAAGTTGCAAAGCCGCCTCTGGGGTGCGTGCTGTTTCATCCGAGATAACAAGCTCTGCGTGGGTGCGGTAGCCGAAAAGTTCCGCTTTTTCAGCCCGTAGTAACGCCATACGCTGCGCGATTGTTTCATTCTTCTGACCACCCCGCTGCAGTGATGCATCGTAGATGCGGGCTCGTACATCTGGGCGCGCTAGCTGTTCAAGGATTGGCTGTACAGTGGGCAGCCCTAGCGGGATGAGCCAGCCGTCCTTCCCTGCTGCCCGGGCAGTATCTGCGAAGAATGCTTTTTGGGACTCTTCTACCCCTTCCAGTTCTGCCTCATCGGTGATATGGACGGCGCGTGCCTGCGTGTCTTTAAGGAGAGTGTCCCCGAAGTCGGAGGATAGGCGGGAGAGTTCTGCGTTGATTTCTCTCACACGTGCCTGTGCGGCGGCGTCTAAGCCTGCTCCATGGCGGAGGAATAGTTCATGGTAGCGACGTACGAGAGCGCTTGTTTCTGCTTCTACATCCGCTAAAGGTATCTGTGTTTTCTCCGCTAGTGGAGCGAGGTCTCCGAGACTTTCCGAGAGGGAGTGAAAGACTGTATCAATGCGGGAGAAAAGGTCCGCATTCATGTACATGTCGTCTGTATGCTGCGCCAGTAGAGGGGATATCTCTCCTTCTATCCGTAGTCTCTCATCGGTAGCGTCTGCGCCTGCCACCGTATAGAAGTAGCCCACAACGCGGGAGAGATCCTGCCCGCTTTGTTCTAACGCAACCACAGTGTTCATTGCGGTGGGGGTGGTGGGATCATGCGCGATAGTGTCAATTTCGGCTTTATGGCGACGTAATGCTTCCTGCAATGCTGGCATAACATGCTCATCTCGTATTGCAGAGAAATCAGGCAATCCGTAAGGCAATGTTGAGGGAACGAGGAGAGGATTAACAGTAGCCACAGCACACCTTTCTACTGTGCACACCATAGAGTGCACGCCATACGGATAGACTGGCACGTCTATCCACAAGTTATTGGATGGTGGATTCTATCTTAGCGATTACAGAGTAACCTCGGTTTATGGCTGAAAACGACACCACTACCGATGCTTCCGCACCCAGTGAAGCATCTCCACTCCTTATCTCTACCCAATCAGGACTGGTACAAGGCCTTAACCGCGACCATGATGCGGTCTTTTATGGAATTCCCTACGCCGCCCCAGTTTCTGGAATTGCTCGTTTTGAAGCACCACAACCTCCCCACACGTGGGAAGGGGTCCGGGACTGTACAAAACCTGGCCCTACTGCACAAGATTTCCTCAGTAAGCACACTCCCACTATTCCGGAACCAGTACGTCGCGGCGCAGAAAAACTTAACCTCACTATCTATGCGCCCAAAGACACTCTTCCCCAGCCTGATCGCCTTACGCTGAAACATCCGCTTCCTGTTTTCGTGTGGATACACGGAGGAAGTTTCATTAAGGGCGAAAATGCCTGCAATTGGTGGGATGGTGGAAAATTCACTGCTGCTGGCGTCATCGTCGTCACCATTAACTATCGTCTTGACGCGGAAGGGTGGCTACCTCTTCCAGACGTTCCCCCTAACCGCGGCATGCTTGACCAAATCGCTGCCCTTACCTGGATTCAGCGCAATATTGCCGCTTTCGGCGGGGATCCGCAGCGAGTTACTATTGGCGGCCAATCAGCTGGTGGAACCAGCGTGTTCTGTCTTGCCTCTAATCCTGCTGCAGAGGGACTTTTCCAGCAAGTATTTGCATGCTCACCAGCTTTTATCCGTATTCCTGAAAATAATATGGCAAAAGCTGCCCACCGTATTTCGCGAGCTGCCCGGCGCGCTTTCCCCTTTGCCAAGTTCACTGCGGAAGCATTGTCCCAGTGGCCGATGGAAAAAATGGAGAAGCTCTCTCGCCGTATGCGCCGCACTAACCCATTGGGTCTCCCCTTCTACCCCGTTCAGGATAAGCTCACACAGCCTAAACCATTAACAATTTCTGCTGGTGAACAACCATTCCAAAAGTATCCCATGCTGATGGGTGCCACGTCTGAGGAATTTAACTCTGTTACTTTTGATGGTCTAAAGAAATTACTTACCCGCCTAGCCGTAGAGATTACTCTCTCTATTAGTGCAGTGACCCCACACCAGAAGAATGATGTTATTGCTGCTCACCATGATGACATCACGGAGGGACGAATAGGCGCAGTGATGACGGATACAATGATCCGCGCCACTATTGCCACCGCCGCCGAGAACCGTGTTCTTGACCAGCCTGCGGAAGAGTCCCACACCTGGGTGTATGACTATCGCTGGCCGGGCCGTAGGGGCGCCGCCCACTGCGCAGATATTCCCATGTGGTTTGGCACGTTAGGGGCCGACACTGCAGATCGTCAGGTAGGACCCGTCACCACCACGAACCCTGCTGATCCAACGGCGGCAGTACTGGAGGATGCTGCCGGGCAAACGACTGCAGACCTTATGCAAAGTGCGTTAACACACTTCATTAAGGAAGGTAACCCCGGGTGGCCCAGCTATAACGACCTCACCCGCATTTGCATGGTGTGGGATGAAAAACCCCACGCTGAAATGGACTGTTACAAGGACGCTCGGACAACCTGGGGTTTAAGTTAGTTTATTTCTTTTTCTTGTCGCTGTCGGAGTCGGCAGAAAGCGCGGCAATGAAGGCCTCCTGCGGGACATCTACCCGCCCGATGGTCTTCATGCGCTTTTTGCCTTCCTTCTGCTTTTCGAGCAGCTTACGCTTACGAGAAATGTCGCCGCCATAGCATTTCGCCAAAACGTCCTTACGGACGGCACGAATGTTTTCACGGGCAATGATGTGTGATCCAACAGCCGCCTGGATAGGCACTTCAAACTGCTGGCGGGGAATGAGGTTACACAATTTCTTCGTCATCATATTGCCGTAGGTAGAGGCGTAGTCCTTATGGACGATGGCGGAGAATGCATCTACTGCCTCACCCTGCAGCAGAATATCTACCTTCACCAGGTCGGCTAATTGTTCCCCGTCCTCGTGGTAGTCCAGGGAGGCGTAGCCGCGTGTGCGGGACTTGAGAGAATCGAAGAAGTCGAAAATGATCTCTGCCAGCGGTAGGCGGTAGCGCAGTTCCACGCGGGTTTCCGAAAGGTAGTCCATTCCTTTCAACTCGCCGCGGTGAGATTGGCAGAGTTCCATAGTGGTGCCAACAAACTCACTGGGCACAATAATTGAGGATGCGACAACAGGTTCGTAAACTTCGCGTAGTTTCCCCTCCGGCCAGCTGGAGGGGTTAGTGACCTGGTGTTCAGTACCATCTTCCATAATGACCCGGTAGTGCACGTTGGGTGTGGTGGAGATAAGATCCAGGCCAAATTCGCGTTGCAGTCGATCGCGTGTGATCTCCATGTGGAGAAGCCCCAGGAATCCACAGCGGAAGCCGAAGCCCAATGCCACAGATGTTTCCGGCTCGTAGGTGAGGGCCGCATCGTTGAGCTGTAGTTTGTCGAGGGCGTCGCGCAGATCGGGATAGTCAGAGGCATCAATGGGATAGAGACCCGAGTACACCATTGGCCTCGGCTCCTCATAGCCGGCTAGTGGTTCCTCCGCACCATCTTTAAAGGTGGTGACGGTATCACCCACTTTTGATTGACGTACGTCTTTTACACCCGTGATAAGGTAGCCGACTTCGCCAGCGCCTAACCCCTCCGTAGGTTTGGGTTCTGGGGAGATGATGCCAACTTCTAGTAGTTCGTGGACGGCGCCGGTGGACATCATCCGAATTTTTGTGCGGGGACGGATTTCTCCATCCATGACGCGAATATAGGTGACGACACCGCGGTAAATGTCATAGACAGAGTCGAAGATGAGTGCCCGAGTGGGGTTACTGGAACTTCCGGTGGGTGCGGGGACTTTTTCCGCAATAACGTCCATAAGTTTTTCCACACCCACGCCAGATTTGGCGGATACCTGAATGACGTCGGAGGGATCACAGCCGATAATTTGGGCGATCTCGCGTGCGTAGCGTTCTGGATCGGCGGCGGGGAGGTCAATTTTGTTGAGGACGGGAATGATCTCCAGGTCCTTATCGATTGCCATGTAGAGGTTGGCGAGGGTTTGTGCCTCAATGCCTTGCGCCGCATCTACTAGCAGTACGGCACCTTCACAGGCTTCCAGAGCGCGGGAGACTTCATAGGTAAAGTCGACGTGGCCGGGGGTGTCGATGAGGTGCATAACAATTTCTTGACCCGCACATGCACCAGTTTTTGGCACCCAGGGAATGCGCACGTTTTGCGCTTTAATAGTGATGCCGCGTTCGCGTTCAATGTCCATACGATCCAGGTATTGATCACGCATTTCTCGCTGGTTGACGACGTCAGTAATCTGCAGCATGCGGTCGGCCAGAGTGGACTTGCCGTGGTCAATATGCGCAATGATGCAGAAGTTACGAATCCGGGAGGGATCGGTGAATGTCGTCTCCGCGAAGTGCTCCATAGAGGCTTTCAAACCTTTCGGACAATATCGGACAATAGAGGTCATCGACCTCGTTGATAAACAGGATCCCTTCTAGTCTCTCACGAAGGCGGACTTTCTGGAATTTTATGTGCTCTAGCAGGAGAAAATAGTGGCGCGGTACGCTGGAGGTTATGAGCACAGCTGGAAAAGGCGGTCGTCGCCTGGTAAAAAAGCTAATCCACACTGCTAAAAAAGTGGTTACTGATCCCACCACACGGCAGTTTGTGGGACAAGCCGCGCAAGCTGCGCAAGCCGCCCAGAAAGCCTTTTATAGTTTTAGCAACGACTATCACAACCGGCAGATTAGCCGTAGTGGGGGACGCCCCACCACCCGTCACGCGAAAAGTACCTCCACTGTCTCCCGAAAAATTGTCTATAGTCCAGATCTTGACGGCAAAGCTGATCCTGGTGAAATTGTGTGGACGTGGGTGGAGTTCGAAGACAACGCCCAAGAAGGCAAAGACCGCCCCGTATTAGTGGTAGGACGCGACAATACCGTTCTTTTGGGACTCATGCTCTCATCCAAGAGCTACCATCATGACGACAATAATTGGCAGTATCTTGGGACAGGGTCGTGGGATAGCCATCACCGAGATAGTTACGTGCGTCTTGATCGCGTTCTTGAAGTTCCCGAGAAGGGTATTCGCCGTGAAGGGGCAATTCTTGACAGAGATCGTTTTGAGAAAGTGGCGCAACGACTCCGCACTGAATACGGCTGGACGTAAAGTATCTGTGCACTGTATATAAGTAACTGCGCATAACTAAAACGTTTTGAGTGGTATCAGTATCTTTGCTATGCTGAACATTCGGTGATTGCGTTTAGCGCACCCGGTGAGCGTCCTGTACTTTTCTGTACGAATACTGCCGAGTGAGATGCCCCGGGGCAACGCGCCGCAGTCAAATAAGCATTGAATCCAGAACATAACAACTTACAGAGGTTTCCACGTGGCAAACATCAAGTCCCAGAAGAAGAGGATCCGCACTAACGAGCGCGCCCGTCTTCGTAATCAGGCCATCAAGTCTGCTCTGCGTACTGATATCCGCTCCTTCCGTGAGGCAGCTGAAGCTGGCGACAAGGACAAGGCCACTGAGGCTCTGCGCGCCGCCAGCCGCTCTCTCGATAAGGCAGTAAGCAAGGGCGTTATTCACAAGAACCAGGCAGCTAACAAGAAGTCTGCCATGGCTCATAAAGCTAACAGTCTCTAAGGCTTTTAAAGACTTAACAAGTACTAACGCGGCCTAATAAAAACTAGCTATGGGCTAGTTAAGAGTTAGCCGGAAGTTAGCGCTGTAGTGAAAGTAACACTGCAGTAAAAGCGCCAGTTTGGTTTATCCAGCTGGCGCTTTTCTGTATATCTATACTGCACTGGCGTACGTGACGACCACTCGTGTGCATAACTAGTAGTCTGCATAACTACTAGTTTTTGACTGGCTACTAGCCTTGCCGAGATATTAACGTACAAGCTGGGATATTTCCCGGACGGCTTTCTCTAAGGCATACTCAGCATCGGCCGATTGGCCTTTCACAGCCCCATTAAGCTCTGTCGCAATGTGCATTGCGCGGGCTAACCGTGCCGGATCCCACTTTCGTAGTTGCTTCTGAATTTTCTTAATCTTCCAGGGGGGCATTCCTAAAGTTTTGGCGGAAGAAAATGGGTCGACTCTTCCCATATCAGAAATCCGGGCCATGCCAAGAAGTGAATCACCCAGTGCATCCGCAATAGGCACTGGGTGAAGGCCGCCTACTAGTGCCCAGCGCAGCGATGCCAAAGCAGCGGCGGTGTTACCGGCGATAGTCTCGTCAGCAACCTGGAAACCTGTTACTCCGGCGATACCGGCGTAGTAGCGTCGTACCGCGGCGGGATCAACTCGACCACCGGTATCTGCAACAAGCTGGCTCACCGCGGAGGCAAGCTCCCGCAGATCCCCACCGATAGCATCAAGTAACGCATGTACGGTGTCCCTACTTGGTCGCACTCCCAGGTTGCGGAATTCGTTGACGACGAAGTCTTCGCGTTCGCTAAATTTTGTTAGTTTGGGGCATTCGGTAACATCTGCTCCCGCATTCTTGAGAATCTTGACGAGGTTCTTCGCACGCCCTCCCCCACTGTGTATAACAATCAGTACAACACCCGGCGCAGGTTCCTTCACTGCCTGTTCAATAGTGCTGACGGCTTCTTTACCAGCTTCCCCGGCGGCTGCCAGAATAACGACACGATCCTCGGCAAACAGTGAGGGGCTGAGCAGTTCACTAATTTCTGAGGGTGTTACGTCCCCCGCGCGGAGTTTTGTGATGGGGAGTTCCTCCGGATTGCTCTGCATAGTAGACCGAACGGCACGGATAATGCTGGAGGTTGCTCGGTCGATCAGGAATTCTTCGTCACCGAGGATAAGCTGCAGAGGATTCACTCTTCTATCTTGCCATGTTGGTCTGACAAATTTTATTGGTGGGTGTTACTGTCGCAACGGTTCCTAGGGGTATCTCCACAATGGGAGTCCCTTGCGGGGTAAAGGAGATAGTTGGAGACATCCCCTCCTGCCTATTGTATTTACCTGCTGAGCGCGCATGGGATCGTGGCGCAAAAGGATGTTCTTGCGTACTAGCTACATGAACAAACAGGGGGGTTCCTGGGGCGTGCGCAATGTTCTCAAGATGAGGAAGACTGGCGGCTGTTAGTTTCTCCTTCACTACTATGACAGTTCGTGCACTGTGAGGGCTTTGTTGTGAGTGTGCAGAAGTATGCGGCGTCGCTAGAGCTGCATGCAGTACACCATTCTTTTCCACGTTAAGTGTGACAGCACCGTCTTGTACTCTGCACTGGGTAAGACGGTGATAGGTACAGCCAGCATGAATTCCTGTAGCAATAAGTGCGAGAGTAACCATACCTGCTATGAAAATTCTTCCCCTTCGTGAGGAGAAGGAGAGCACTATTGTGGCGATAAGAGCCACCGCTACGAATGCGGGTACCGCCGGAGAAATCTGAAAAATATCGTGTGACGCAAGATCAATCTGCGCCCATGGGGAACTCCCCAGCAAGACCCCAATTTTTTCTACCCACCAGAGAAGAGGAATAGACGGTATTACCACTAATCCGCCTAGTAGTGGACAGACCACGCACACAACTACTCCCACTAGCCCCATTGCGGTAATAAAAGGGACGACGGGGGCCACAAGAATGTTGGCGAGAATGCCGAAAGTGCTGGCAGTACCAAAAAAGTAGAGGCTTACCGGCATGGTGGACACTGATGCCACTACTGTTACCGCCAGTGTATCGGATATAACAGCGGGTACTTTTAGCGCATGTAAACAGTGAGAAAGTTGTGGTGCTCCCCAGATAAGTGCCGCAGTTGCCACTACGGACAAGGCGAAACCGGGACTTACCGCAAAACTGGGAGAGAGTATAAGAAGCGTCATAATCCCGGCGCCGAGGGCGGGGAAGGCGGAACTGCGCCCACCTTTCCAGAGCGCCAGCACACCCACTGCCCCACTGATTGTGGCCCGTAGGACTGCTGGTTCCGGGCCGACGAGTGCCGCAAAAAGTATGAGAAGCAGTGCACTCACTATACTTTTTCGGCGCGGGGAGGAATGTCGCAGAAATATGCCTGCTAATAGCAGTACATAGCTAACGTTGGCGCCGCTCACGGCGGTGAGATGGGTGAGGCCGCTAGCTCGATAATTGTCTTTATACTCGGGGCTAAGCCCGGATGTGTCACCAATACTCATGCCTCGCGCAAGCGCATGCAGACTGGGGGTAAGACCGGTAGCGTCAGCGTGTGTCAGGGCTTCTTCCCACTTTCGGGACTCGTATGCAGAAAAAGCCCATATTCCGTGGGGTGGTTGGGATTCCCGAAGGTAAATAGCCCGCCACTCCCCTTGCGTGAAATGATTTTCTGGCCGTTGATCAAGCTTCATAACTGCTGTTATGCGCTGTCCCAAAACAAGATTATCCCATTGCTGCCCCTTCGCGTACACTGTCATGTCCCCATAAGCTGTGCGTACAGTTAGGTAGGTACCGGTAAGACCATGCTGGGGTTTACTAGCAATGCGTCCTGTTACCGTATGGGCGGTAGCTGCAGATTTTCCAGATGTTAAGGACGTCAAAGTACTCTGATCGCTCATGATGAGCCGCGGCAGTAGCGAAATACCACTGCAGAGAACTGCTACTACACAGGCCAGAAGAAGACGATTTCGATGCTCTCTACGAATAAAAATGACCACACAAATGAGGGCACCAATAAGAACACCGCTAACGCTTCGGTACCCTCCGTAAGCCCCACTGGGTCTAATTGCACTGGGTCTAACTGTGGTGAATATGACGATGGTGAAGATGACAACGCTTGGCTAAACGGTGGCATGTCCACGAATTTTTGCGAGTTTACCCTGCCCTATACCATCGACAGCAGTTAATTCCTCCACACTGGAAAATGCGCCATTAGCAGTGCGGTACTCAACAATGGACTGGGCGGTTGCAGGCCCCACCCCCGGCAATTCCTCTAACTGTGTGAGGGACGCCGTGTTGATGTTAACGAGCCCACCCGACGATACGCCCGGCGCGCCTCCGGTAACTTTCTTACCCCCAGAAGATAAACCCGTGTCCGTACCTGTATCCGTACCCGCATTGACTGTCGTTGTGAGTGTGATGGTGCTGGGTGTGAATGAGGACATTCCGTCAAAATGCGTATCCCCATTAGTATCGTCGGAGGTGAGAGCACGTTGTTCTATGGGGGATTGTCCGTTAGCGTGCAGTATCCAGTAGTTGGCGATGACGCTCACGGTGGAAATTCCGACAAGGATAGTCATGGCGACGATAAAACCGCGCAGTTGTAGCGATGTCATAGTGGTCCACCAGCGACTAGCCCGCTGCACAATAGATGGTTTACGACGATGCTCGTCCGCCACTGTGCTGGCCACAGTACCAGCCACTGTGCTGGCCACTGTACCGGCCACGGTATTCGCCCCTGTATTGGCAGTGGTAGGAGGTGGGGGCGTTTCCTGGTCTAGCTGCGGGTAGTCTTCGTCCCATCCACTGTGTGCCCATGAGTCAGCATTGGGTGGATAGATACTGATGGGAGAACGCTGCTGCATAACTCCCAGCGTAGAAAAAGCATGACGTGCATCAGCGATAATTTCTGCTATCTACTTGCGTTATCCCCATCTTCGGGAAGATGTGGACAAATACACCGCGGAGACACTACGCCATAGGAAAAACCGAAAAACCTAGAAAGCGTCGCTTCCTAAATGGGTTGTAGAGTTCCAGACATCCACCCGCCACTGGTAGCCGGGTTGGATGGGTGGTATGGCGGGAATCCGCGGACCCGCAGCAGCTGGGTGTGCATCAAGATCAGCCTCTACAAAATACTGTGGCCATTCCGTGAATTGCGACCAGGAAGTATTCCCCAATGCGGAAAAAGCTGCATAGTTTTGCAGGGGTGAGTCTATAAGGGCGGCAGCTAAGGCCAGGAATGTTCCACCATGGGCGACGAGAAGTACCGGACGTTCGTCTTCTCCCCAGGAAGTGAGATCGCGGTGGAGATCTCTCACCACATCCATGGCGCGCCGGGCAACCTCAAGACGATTCTCTCCACCCGGCGGGGCGTATGTGGGGTCAGAACGCCATTTAGGACGATCACCAGGCCAGTGATCTTCCACTTCTTGCTGATCGAGTCCCGTCCACTCCCCCATGTCGGTTTCTCGCAGGCGCGTATCAAGATGGACGGGAACATCGCACAGGTCGCTGACAGCTTGTGCGGTGTGTACTGCTCGTTGCGCGTCCGAACTGATAATGGCAAGAGGATTTTTACGGGCCAAGACGGGGGCAACACGATCAGCTTGCGCACGCCCGCGCTCAGAGAGAGCCACATCAAGATGGCCTTGCATGCGGCGAGCCCGGTTGAATTCTGTTTCTCCGTGCCGCAGCAGAATAAGGTGACGAAGGGGCATTATCCCGCAGTTATCCTTCGACCGGTTGGGACTCCGTATTGTCTTCGTTAACGGATGTCCAGGAGATTTCGGGGCAGTCTTTCCAGAGGGAATCGAGGCCGTAGAATTCGCGCTCATCGGCATGTTGTACATGCACGATAACGTCAACGTAGTCGAGGAGAACCCAGCGGCCTTCTTTTCCGCCTTCCCGGCGTACTGGTTTTATCTTTTTTGTGAGAAGTGCCTCTTCAACTCCGTCAACAATGGCGTTTACTTGCCGCTCATTGTCGGCAGATGCGATAACGAAACAGTCAGTAATGGCAAGACGTTCGGAAACGTCCACAATGCGGATATTATCGGCTTTTTTACTGTCTGCGGCTTGTGCCGCCCACGTAGCAATTTCGATTGCGCTAGCAGAGGCTGTCACACATTCTCCTTCGAACGATCAGTTATAAGCATCGGGGGGCATAGGGACGGGGGCTGTAGCGACGGCAGTACCATCGACGCGATAAGACTCATGCGGCCGGTAGAGGTTGCGTTTTGCAATGTACTGGACGACACCATCGGGTACGAGATACCACACGGGCATTCCTTCTTCAGTACGACGCCGACATTCTGTCGACGAGATGGCCAAAGCGGGAATTTCGAGGAGGGTAACGCGGCCTTCGGGAAGGCGTTGCTGCAGCTCCTCACTAATAGTGTAGCCGGGGCGTGTAACCCCAACGAAGTGCGCCATGCTGAAAAGCTGTTTCCAGTTCTGCCATGTCACAATCTTGGAGAGTGCGTCTGCCCCGGTGATGAAATAAAGCTCACTGTTGGGGTGCTGCGATTGTATATCGCGCAGGGTGTCAATGGTGTAGGTTGGTCCCTGCCTGTCTAGGTCGCATCTGCTGACGGAGAAGCGTGGGTTAGAGGCGGTAGCGATGACGGTCATCAGGTAGCGGTCTTCGCCGGAGCTCACTCTGCGGCCGTGTTTTTGCCAGGGTTCGCCGGTGGGGACGAAAACGACGTCATCGAGTTCGAACCGGGCCGCTACTTCGCTGGCTGCTACCAGGTGGCCATGGTGAATGGGGTCGAAGGTGCCGCCCATAATGCCCAAACGGTTAGTTTTTTGGTGCGGTGTGTTATCTATCATGGTGTCCGTTGTCCCTAGGGTCGAGTTTGCCCGGTGCCCCAAATAACCCATTTGGCGCTGGTGAGTTCGGGGAGCGCCATGGGGCCACGAGCATGCAGTTTTTGGGTGGAGATACCCATCTCTGCCCCCATACCGAATTGTTCGCCATCGGTAAAAGCTGTGGAGGTATTGACGTATACTGCGGCAGCGTTCACTCTGTCCGTAAACTCTTGCGCGGCAGCAACATTAGTGGTGATGATGGCTTCGGAGTGGCCTGATCCCCATGTGTTGATGTGGTTAATGGCCTCGTCTAAGCCATCAACTACTTTGAGGGCAATATCCATGCTGAGGTATTCCGTTCCCCAGTCTTTATCTGTGGCGGGCACAAGTCCGGGTAGATCGCCGTGGACGGTCACTCCGGCAGTGCCTAAGGCCTCCAGAATAGTGTGGAGTGCCTGGTCCCCTAGTCTTTTATCAACAAGCACAGTTTCTGTGGCGTTACAGACGGAGCAGCGGCGGGTTTTCCCATTGAGCATGCAGGCAATGCCCATATTCAGATCCGCATCGGCATGCAGGTAGATGTGGCAGTTACCCGTGCCAGTTTCGATGGTGGGCACGGTGGCGTTACGAATAACAGCATTGATGAGGTTCGCCCCGCCGCGTGGAATAACAACGTCCACTAATCCGCGTGCTTGAATAAGGTGTGTGACAGTATCGTGTGATTCTGAGCTGATGAGTTGCACACCGTCAGCGGGGGCACCGCAGGAAGCGAGCACGTCGCGGAGAATACTCACCAGTGCAGTATTGGAGTGCCTGGCGGACTTGGATCCACGCAGAATGACTGCGTTACCGGATTTCAGTGCTAGGCCGAAGGCGTCCACGGTGACGTTGGGTCGTGCTTCGTAGACAATGCCGATGACGCCCAGAGGGACACGTACTTGCCGCAGTTTGAGGCCATTTTCTAGAGTGCGGCCACGGATAACCTCACCGATAGGGTCGGGTAGGTCTGCTACTTGTGTTAATCCCCCGGCGATGCCGTCGATGCGGGCGGAGTCGAGGGCAAGTCGATCGATCATCGCGTCCGATGTTCCCCGGCTGCGTGCGTCGTCGATGTCCTTCTGATTCGCTGCAAGAATCTCATCCGCGCGTTCGTGCAGGGCAGCGGCAGCAGTACGCAGAATGGTGTTTTTCTGGCTGGTTGTCAGAAGACCGATTGTGCGGGAAGCGTCTTTAGAGCGGCGTGCTGCGGCAAGAATGTTCTCACGCAGGGCATCAGTTGAGGTCATGTGTCTAGCCTACCGTTACCTCATACAGAACTGGTGCAGAACTGGTGCAGAATACTGGCTTATGGCCGATACTGTCTAACTTATCTCCGATGCCGGCCAGGATTATTGACAGGAGCACTCTGCTCTACAACGTTACTTTCACGGGGCTGATGCGGAACTGCTAACCATGTTGCGATTGCGTTCGTGAGGGGGAATGACAGCGCTAAAGTAATTGCGCCCACCATTGATCGCAGCATTTCCACAGCGATAACCTCCCCGTTTAATACTTCCCACATACCTCGTGATGATTGCTGTATGAGGAGAAGGAGGGGAAGTACGGAGCCGGTATAGGCCAGTACCAGGGTATACAGCATAGAGGATATGTGGTCTCGTCCTACCCGCATTGCGCCGCTAAAAATACGACGTGCAGAAGCACGGGGATCTATTTCAGCGAGTTCATACACAGTAGCTGCTTGGCTAATTGTGACATCGTTCAGGACACCAATAGTGCCAATAATAAAACCAGCGATGACCAGTCCCACAACGGGAAGCTGCCCCATGTACATCTGCATAGTGACATTTTGTTCTTCGGACATACCCGTAATATGTGTCGTCTGCACCGCTAATTGGCTCATGGCGACCGCAATAAGGAGGGATATAAGCGTTCCAAGGAGCGCTGACGCAGTTTTCCAGCTGAACCCGTGAACGAAGAACATGACAAGGAAAAGCGCTAAAGCCGACCCCACTACTGCGGTAATGATGACGGGTCGCCCCGATAGGATAGCGGGGAGTATCCACAGCACGACGACAGATAATGTCACAACTACGCCAATAACTGCGCGGAGGCCCTTCCACGCGCCTGCGAGTACGACGCAGAGCACTGTTACACCCAGCCAGAGAGCAAGTGGGACACGCCTGTCCATATCTTCAAAAACATAGCGTGTTTTACCGTCAGTATCTTCTTGGGCCATGCGGATAGCATCGCCCTTTTTCACCATGATGGAATTGCCCACTACCCGATTGTTGAGGACGACGAATTGGGAGGCGTTCTTGCCACTGCGAATATCGACGACCACGGCTGGACATTGGCCTTTTACGTTACCGCGTGCAGCGGTGGATAATGACCCTTCCGGAAAGTGTAGTTGGGCATCCATGGGATGCCCAAAGAGGGTACTGTTGCAGTCCATGTACCCTTCTTCAAGGACTTTTCCGTAGACCAAATTATCGTTCATACCCATGGACTGTTTGAGGGTGCTGTCAACAGCCATGGATGTGCCCGAAGGCCACAGGAGAACTACGCCTATCAGAGTAGCGATGCCGAAGAGCACTAGAATACTAGCGACAGTTTTTTCAGCAGCGGTCTTTAGGCGTAGTTTTCCCATGGTAAAGGTACCTGCCCATCAAGTGAAGAGATTAGGGTACCCATCATTCTATCTACTAAGCGAGAGCAGACATATCCTTCTTTACCGTGAAGCAGCGATCCTGCATGCGGCTTACAGTGTATTCACCATAGAACCCGAAGGACTTGTCGTAGCGATTGAAAGCAGTCTGCGCCAAGGCTTGCGCGGTGGGGGTCCGGTGGAAGGTTACCGTGTAGCCATCCTCGTAGAAATCCATGAGGGTGAAGCCGCCGGGGAAGGGTGTCGTGGCGCAGAACTGGGCGAACTGCGGACCACCCGGCAGATCAGGGGCATCGCGGTGAGCACGGTGTGTATGGCCAGCCGCCATAAAGAACACGCCCGGCGCCTTCTGGAAAAGACGCTGCAACCGCATAGAGTCCTTCTTGTTGTAGATGAAGGGGCGTTGCCCTGCGTTGGTGAGGGCGGCTTCTTCCGTCACCGGGAAGTGCGACAACACCAAAGTAGGACGATGCGGATCGGACAGCAGAATCTTTTCGATGCTGCGGTAGTTGGCTTCGGTTAGTTCGCCGGAGTCTTTACCGGGGTGTGAACCGTCAACTCCAACAATGCGCAGTTTCTTATCCAGAACGGACCAGGTGGTTTGTAGCTTGTGCTTCGGAAAGACAGCTTGGAAGGGGTCAAAAACGGAATGGTTCAGGTCGTAACCTTTCATTCCGTAGCCATCGTGATTACCGCGAACCAGGAAGTAATCCTTCTGGTAGCCACCGAACGTATCCATGAGTGCGCGCAGGCGTTTAGCTTCATCATGTTTACCGTGGTCACAGAGGTCACCATTGACGTAGATGCGAGAAAGGTTGCGGTGCTTCACTTCGTGAAGAAGTGAAGAGATCATTGCTTCAGACCAAGAACAATCGGTGACGCCCTTACCTTCCATACCCAGGTGAATATCGTTGGCAACGGCCACAGTTTGAATGTAGCGGCCAGTGGGTTGCGGAATAGTTGACACGATGCCGGTTACTTCTGGTTCATTGAAGATATTGGTGAACCACAGGCCGGCTTCTGCTTTCTTTCCCAGAGAGCGGCACTCGAAATGGTAGCGGGTGTCTGGTTTTAGTCCCTGGATGGTGACGTAGTGGAAGCCAGTTTTCGAGTAGGAGCGGTGCACGCATCGCAATGGTTCCCGGGTATCGGCTGGTGCTAGCCAGACTTCCCCATCGGAGGCGACGCGATCATTGGGGTGGAGATGTGTAGAGTGAGGATTTTTGAACGTAGTCCAGCTGAACACCAGACTGGTGGGAGTGGCGGTGATGACTTCAAGATCGGTAACGACAACGTCCCTACTGGTGTTAGCAGCGGGGGCAGCGGGTAGCGGGGTTGCTACCGGACTAGCAGCAGAGGCGCGCGGTCCAGTGAGGACGGCAGCAGCCCCAACACCCATTGCAGCGGTTCCGGCGAGGAAGGAGCGACGGGTGATATCACGATTATTCAGTGAGTTCTCGTTCATACCTGGATACGGTAAACGATGGCTTTAACATTGCTTTAACTGTTTGGTGGCATTGGCATTGAAGGTAAGTGAACTTTTCATAACTATTCACTTATATATAGAAAATTTAGTTTTTTGGCAAGAAAAACAAGAAGTAAGCCGATACTGCTAACGCAATGCTGACATATCCCGCTTCACGGTATAGCAACGATCACACATACGCGAGATCGTGTACTCCCCATAGCAGCCATACGCCTTGTCGTAACGATTGAAAGCCGTCTGTGCCAGCGCCTGCGCAGCTGGAGTGCGGTGGAACGTCACCGTATAACCACCCTCATAAATATCCATAAGGGTGAAGCCTCCCGGGAACGGTGTCGTAGCACAGAACTGGGCAAACTGCGGACCGCCCGGTAGGTCAGGAGCATCGCGGTGAGCGCGGTGCGTATGGCCAGCCGCCATAAAGAACACGCCCGGCGCCTTCTGGAAAAGACGCTGCAACCGCATAGAATCCTTCTTGTTATAGATGAAGCGCCGCTGCCCCACATTGGTAAGGGCGGCTTCTTCCGTCACCGGGAAGTGCGACAACACCAAAGTAGGACGATGCGGATCGGACAACAGAATCTTTTCGACACTGCGGAAGTTCTCATCTGTGAGTGATCCAGAGTGGCAGCTTGGCGTGGAGCCGTCAATTCCTACTACGCGAAGTTTCCCGTCATGAACGGACCAGCTAGTCTGCATCTTATGTTTGGGGAAGACAGCGTGAATGGGGTCAAAGTCTGACATGGTTTTCATGTCATATCCTTCATGGTTACCCCGCACAAGGAAGTAGTCTTTGTGGTATTTGCCGAATGTATTGAGCATTCCCCGTAGTTTCTTCGCTTCTTCTAGAGTGCCGTGGTCACATAGATCACCATTGATATAGATACGGGAGAGATTGCGGCGTTTAATCTCCTGCAGCATAGACATAATCATCACTTCGGACCAAGGAGCCTCCGTGATACCTGCGCCTTCCATACCCAGGTGAATATCGTTGGCAACGGCCACAGTTTGAATATAACGACCTGTGGGTTGCGGAATTGTTGACACAACACCGGTTACTTCTGGTTCTAGGAAAACTTGTGTAAACCAGAAACCCGGTGTTGCTTTCTTCCCCAAAGAACGGCATTCATAGCGGTAGCGAGTATTGGGTTTCAAGCCTTGGATGGTGACGTAGTGGAATCCGGTTTTCGAGTAGGAGCGGTGCACGCATCGCAATGGTTCTTTACTATCGGCGGGAGCTAGCCAGACTTCCCCATCGGAGGCGACACGATCATTGGGATAGAGATGATGAGTATGGGGAGTTTTAAAAGTACTCCAGGCGAATACCAGACTAGTTGTTGTCGCAGTGAGAACTTCAAGATCGCTAACAACAGTGGTGACATCTGGGGTGGCAGTCGGTGCCGCAGGTAACGGGGTTATTACTGGGCTAGCTGCGGAGGCACGCGGTCCAGTAAGAACGGTAGCTGCACCGAGACCTAACGCCGCGCTTCCCGCAAGAAAAGAGCGCCGTGTAAACATCTGGTGAGAAAGAGTATGGTCAGCCGGAGTATTTTCTCTCATACCAGGCAGGGTATCCACTTGCTTTAACGTTCATGAAACCGCATAGTAAGCACGATATTTATGCCAAGTAAACTTTACATAACTAATTAATAGACAAACTGATAGATACAAAGTCCGTCACCTTCTCATGACATGCACATAGCAAGCAGAGGGGAAGATGACGGACTTATCAAACGATCTAGTACTAGCCAGTATTAACTAACAGTACTAATTAACGCAGTGCGGACATATCGCGCTTTACGGTGAAGCAACGATCTTTCATACGCGAGATGGTGTACTCACCGTAGAAGCCTGCAGATTCCTTGTGGCGGTTGTAGGCAATCTGCTGAAGTGCCTGCCCGGTAGCTGCACGGTGGAAAGTTACTGTGTAGCCGCCTTCATAAATATCCATGAGGGTAAAGCCACCTGGGTAGGGGGTGCTAGCACAGAACTGGGCGAACTGCGGACCGCCCGGTAGATCGGCAGCGTCACGGTGGGCACGGTGTGTGTGGCCAGCCGCCATAAAGAACACGCCCGGCGCCTTCTGGAAGATACGCTGCAACCGCATAGAGTCCTTCTTATCGAGAATGAAGGGGCGTTGACCAGCGTTAGTGAGGGCGGCTTCTTCGGTGACGGGGTGGTGCGCCATGACGAACGTGGGGCGGTTGGGATCTTGCATAAGGATGCGTTCGATCTCCTGGAACTGCTTGTCCGTAATAACGCCGGCATTGTTCATGGTGCGGGAGGAGTCGATACCGAGAACACGGAGTTTACCGTAGTTCATTGTCCAGCAGGTCTGGAGCTTATGCTGTGGGAATACCTTCTGGATGGGATCAAAGGAGTGTGGTCCAGCGGGCATACCAAAGCCATCGTGGTTACCACGAACCATGTAGTAGTCTTTTTGGTATTCACCGAATGCAGACAGCAGACGCTTAAGTGTCTGTGCTTCTTCCAGCTTGCCGTGGTCACACAGGTCTCCGTTGATGAAGACGTGTGGAATTCCGCGGCGTTTTATTTCTGCGAGCATGCTGGACACCATGATTTCGGGCCATGGTGTGGAGTTGATGGACTTGCCGGACATGCCAATGTGGATGTCATTGGCGACGGCTACGGTCTGAATGTATTTGCCGGTTGGTCGTTCGATTGTTGAGACGACACCAGTTACTTCTGGTTCATCGAAAACCTGGGTGAACCAGAAGCCAGGATCAGCCTTTTTGCCGAAGGAGCGGCATTCAAAACGGTACTCAGTGTTGGGCTTTAAGCCACAAACAGTGACATAGTGGAAACCTGTTGTGGAGTAACCCTTATGGACGCAACGGAGAGGTTCCTTGGTATTGTTGCGCCCTAGCCATACCTCACAATCGGAGGCTACACGCTCGGCAATAACGTGATCCGTGTGAGGTTCTTTGAAAGTGGACCAGGAGAACGTGATGCTGGTGGGAGTTGCTGTCATAACTTCCAGGTCGGAGACAACTACTTTATCTCCAGACTTTGCTTTGGGAGCATTGGGCAAGACAGCGTCGTTGACTGTTGCTGCAGAAGCCTGCGGGCCGGACAGTGCGAGGGCAGAGGCTACCCCGATACCGAGGGCAGCTGAACCGGTCAAGAATGATCGGCGGGTAATCGGGGAATTGATAGTTTCGCTCATACCCATGAAATTATCGTATCTGTCTACAGTGTGTATAAGTGATAGTAAGCAAGTCACATACTTTTCACGCGTTTAAATAATTTCAGTAACCAGTACGTCGTTAAAAATTCACTTATGACTTATGTAGGCCTACATCACAACAAAATCATCCGCATGGATCACAGGAGCATGCAATTCCCGCGGCAGCTCTGCTGTACTCATTCGATAGAGAAACTCCATTTCAGCAGCAGCATAAGCAACAATCCCACGCCCAACAAGCTCACCTGCGCGAGTACGCACCTCCACAACGTCTCCGCCGTGAAAATCCCCCTCCCCCGTCACGACACCAGCCGCCAATAAGCTACGACGATGGCGCACGGCATCTGCCGCCCCCTCATCAATGGTCAACACACCCGCATTATCCGCAGAGTAGCGTACCCAAAACTTTTTAGCAGTCATCCGCTTCGGACGGGCTGCAAAAACAGTCCCCACGGAAGCATCACACAGTGCTTCCTCTGCAGCATCGGACGACGCCAGCAGAACCGGTACACCAGCGTCGGCGGCAAGAAGTGCAGACGACAGTTTAGACGCCATCCCCCCAGTACCTAATGCTCCCCCATCGCCTGCTTCCACTCCCTCAATAGCTGCTGGATGGGCTACTTCAGGAATAAAAACAGCATTTCCCTGGCGGGGATCAGAATCGTAGAGACCATCCACATCCGACAACAGTACAAGCGCATCGGCAGACACTAAATGTGCCACAAGAGCCGCTAGTCGGTCATTGTCACCAAAACGAATTTCATCCGTGGCAACCGTATCGTTCTCATTAATGATGGGAACAGCATGCAAGAGACGCAGACGATCTAGCGTATTCTGTGCATTCCGCGCCCGATCTCGCTTCCCTAAATCACTCGCAGTGAGTAATACCTGTGCCGCAGTTCTTTCATACCTACTAAAAGACTCCCCCCACGCCTTCGCCAATTCAATCTGCCCAACTGCGGCAGCAGCCTGCTTAGTGGCAATATCGCGGGGTCGCTTGTGCAATTCGAGTGGCGTTATGCCGGCGGAAATAGCTCCAGAGGACACCACAAAAACATCTGATCCGGCAGCCATGCGCTGTTCTAACGCAGTCGTTAACGTGTCGAGTTTTTCCCGATCAAGTCCCCCGCCTGCATGTGAAATTGACGATGAGCCAATCTTCACAACAAGACGACGCGCTGTCCGCACAGCCTTCCGCGCCGCCGACTGCTCCGACAATCGCTTGGCAGAGTGTTCTTCTGAATATGAGCCAGACATTTGCTACCAGGTACTTTCGTCATTCATATCGGAGTCTTCATCCGCCAAACCATGGCGAATACGCTTAGCGTGACGACGCTCCTTCGCACTGACTCGATTATTCTGGTCCAGGCGTACATCTGTGCCGCGCCCAGTAGGTGTCATATCAACACCTGCCACCGTGCTGGGCTCCCAATCGAAGCACACATCACCGATGGTGACGCAACAGCCGGGAACAGCGCCCGCTTCCGCCAAAGCATCCTCTACACCAAGTTTGGCAAGACGATCCGCCAAGAAACCAACAGCCTCATCATTATCGAAAGCAGTTTGGGCAACCCAGCGCGACGGCTTAGCACCCTCCACAATGAAACCACCGGAGATTTCTGGATCGCGACGAACCTGGAAGGTATCGTCTTCCTGCATCTGCGGCCGAACATACACCCGTTTTTCCCTCTCCACCGGGTGGTCACGACGATAGTCCTCCACCATTGTGGCCAGTGCGTAGGAAAGCTCTTTAAGACCCTCGTGGGTAATTGTAGAGATTTCAAAAACTGGCCAGCCCCGTGCCGTGAAGTCATCTTTCACAAAATCTGCCAGTTCTCTAGCCTCGGGAATATCAATTTTATTAAGAACCACAATACGTGGACGGTCAGCAAGATCACCCAACCCGGTATCTCCCGCTAACGCCGGCTCATAGGCAGAGAGTTCTGCCTCGAGTGCGTCAACATCACTGATGGGATCCCGTCCTGGTTCAAGCGTGGCGCAGTCAACAATATGGGCCAATACCGCAGTGCGCTCAATATGCCGCAAGAAATCTAGTCCTAAACCACGACCCTCCGCAGCACCAGGAATAAGCCCAGGAACATCGGCAATGGTGTAGGTGGTATTTCCTGCTGTCACAACCCCTAGATTGGGTTGCAGAGTGGTGAAGGGGTAGTCAGCAATTTTGGGTTTAGCAGCAGACAACACACTAATAAGGGAGGACTTTCCTGCTGAGGGGAATCCAACAAGTCCTACATCAGCAACCGACTTCAACTCAAGAACAACATCACAGCTCTCCCCCTCTTCACCGAGAAGTGCGAAACCGGGAGCTTTTCGAGTTTTGGAAATAAGTGCAGCGTTCCCCAACCCCCCATTGCCACCTTTAGCAACAATGAATTCAGTTCCCGCACCAGTAAGGTCAGCCAGCAACTCCCCGTCGGGCGTCGTCACGACAGTACCATCGGGCACTTTAAGAATGAGATCCTCCCCCTGCGCCCCATTGCGGTTAGACCCCATACCAGGTTGACCTTTTTCAGCTTTTGCATGGGGGCTGAAGTGGAAGTCGAGCAGAGTATGAACTTGCGGATCGACAACAAGAACAACGTTGCCGCCGCGTCCTCCGTTGCCACCATCGGGTCCGCCGAGAGGCTTAAATTTTTCCCGGTGTACAGAGGCGCAACCGTGTCCACCGTTACCGGCAGTAACATGTAGCGTCACTCGGTCAATGAAGCGTGCCATCATACTCTCCGTAAGTGTGGGTGATTGTGTCTGCCTTAAGTATGCAGCAGGGGCGGGTCTGGGAATATTGCCCAGCCCGCCCCTGTTGGAAAGCGTCTTGAGATCTATGCCTCTTCAGGAACGACACTTACTGTCTGACGTCCGCGCTTAGTGCCGAATTCGACAGCACCACTAGCGAGAGCGAAGAGAGTGTCATCCTTGCCACGGCCAACGTTAACGCCGGGGTGGAAGTGAGTGCCGCGCTGGCGGACCAGGATCTCGCCTGCGTTGACGAGCTGACCACCGAAGCGCTTCACACCGAGGCGCTGGGCATTAGAGTCGCGACCGTTGCGCGAGCTAGATGCACCTTTCTTGTGTGCCATTTGTTTCTCCTTGCAGGAAGTTCGGTGTTACTTGATGCCGGTGATCTTCAGCACGGTAAGCGGCTGACGATGACCCTGGCGCTTCTGGTAACCGGTCTTGTTCTTGAATTTGCGAATGCGAATCTTCGGACCCTTGGTCTGCTCAACAATTTCAGCAGCCACGGTGATGTTATCAACATCCGAAGTTACGGTAGAGCCATCAACGACGAGGACCGGGGAAAGCGAGACCGCAGTGCCCGGCTCTCCCTCGATCTTCTCGACCTTGACGAGGTCACCTTCGGCAACCTTGTACTGCTTTCCGCCGGTCTTGACGATCGCGTACATCGGAGGGCGTCCCCTTAAAAGTGTTGTTTCTTCTCGAACAACCGAATGGTCATTCGACTGGACTAATGCATGCCAGCAGTGAGTTTTACCGTTCTACATCGTGTCTCATGAACTATCTCATTAACACAGTACGCGGAAATCACCCGTTGACTGGCGACCTGTCAAGATTACTCGTTTTGACAGGCTGAAATCAAACTGATGCAGAGGAGCGAGTAGCACGGCGGCGGGCACGTCGCGGCTTTTTCTCTGTGGTAGACGTATTTACCGCTACCGGAGCCGCTGCCAAGACACCAGACACTACCTCTTTACGCTCTGCTGGAACCGAGTTTTTGCGTGGCGTTACCGTACCAGCAGCCTGTGTGGCACGACGCGCCCCACGCCGCTTCCGGGGAGCAGAAGACGGTGCAGTACTCGCCGGTGCAGTGCCCTGAGCTGTACTCTGTGCACCTGCGTTCTGAGTATTGGCAGAAACATCCTTAGTAGTGTTCTTACCCTCACTCTTAGCGCTATTCTGCTTACTGTTCTGGTCGTTTCGGCTACCATGCCGACGTCCACGGCGGCGACGACGCGGTTTCGTATGCTGCTCCGCTGTATCTTTCTTGTCCGTGTCTTTCTTTCCTGATTCTTCCGAACGAGGAGAGTCTTCTACAGACGTTTCTTTAACGGTAGCGCTGGTATCGACAATAATTTCTGCGGTTTTTTCCTCAGAATCTGTGTGAGACGCGACCTGGTCCGCAGCAGTAGCGGCAGCCTTCTTCCGTCCCATGGCTTTCATCATGGGATGTTCACTGGGATCTGGGCCTTGACGGTCTTTTCCACCATGCGCATTCTTGCCATCAGTATCAGCGGAAGACGTGGACGGCTTATCCTTCGACTTACCGTTCTTACTGTGGTCGTTCTTCTCCTGCTTGTCAGAATTACGACCGCGGCGACGTCGCCCAGCGCGCAAGTCTTCGGCATTAGCACCATTGGTAATAGCCTCTACGGGATCTTCCTGCAGAATATAGCCAGTACCGGAGCAGTGCGGACAGGGCTTGGAGAATGCCTCAAGAAGGCCCGTTCCTAAGCGTTTTCGGGTCAGTTGAATAAGCCCCAAGCTGGTAACTTCAGACACCTGGTGGCGTGTCCGGTCGCGTCCCAACGCTTCGCGGAGACGACGCAGGACAAGATCCCGGTTGGATTCCAACACCATGTCAATAAAGTCAACAATAATAATGCCGCCGATATCACGGAGTCGCAGCTGGCGGACAATTTCCTCTGCTGCCTCTAGATTGTTTCGGGTGACGGTTTCTTCTAGGTCTCCACCAGAGCCAGTGAACTTACCGGTGTTGACGTCGATAACCGTCATAGCTTCAGTGCGGTCAATAACGAGAGTGCCGCCAGATGGCAGCCATACTTTACGATCCAGTGCCTTCGCGAGTTGTTCGTCAATACGGTATGCCTGGAATACGTCTACTCCCGTATTCTCCCACTGCTCCAGCCTATCCTGCAGCTGCGGCGCCACTTTCTGAACATATTCAGTGATGGTGCTCCAGGCGCGTTCGCCTTCCACAACAAGTTTTGTGAAATCATCATTAAAGAGGTCTCGCACAACCTTCACTAGCAGAGTCGGTTCCTCGTGCAGAGTGCGTGCTTTACCGTCTGCTTTCTGTTGTGCTTCTTCAGCTGCCTGCTGTACTTCCAGCCACTGGTTGTGCAGCATATCGATATCCCGCTTGAGATCCTCCTCGGAGGCTCCTTCTGCGGCAGTGCGGATAATGACGCCGGCGTCCCCGGGAACAATGTTCCTGAGGATACCTTTCAGGCGTTTGCGTTCCGTATCAGGCAATTTTCGGGAGATACCGGTACTGCCACCATCCGGCACATACACCAGATAACGTCCCGCCATGGAAATCTGAGTGGTTAAGCGAGCGCCTTTGTGGGCAATAGGGTCTTTGGAGACTTGCACCAGCACCATATCTCCGGGGGACAGTGCCAGTTCAATCTTGCGGGATTTTCCACCCAACCCAGCCGCAGCCCAGTTCACCTCACCGGCATAAAGGACAGCGTTACGGCCACGTCCAATATCAATGAAGGCGGCTTCCATGCTGGGGAGAACATTCTGCACGCGGCCCAGATAGATATTGCCCACCATGGATGCTTGTGAATCTGAGGTGACAAAGTGCTCCACCAGGATATTGTCCTCGAGGACTCCCACCTGTGTGGTGATGCCAGGATGGTCACTGCGCTCTTTTTCACGCACGACCATGGTGCGCTCTACAGATTCCCGGCGTGCTAGGAACTCTGCTTCACTGAGAACCGGAATGTGGTGGCGGGCGTTGTCCCGTCCCTCGCGACGACGCTGACGTTTTGCCTCTAGCCGAGTGGAGCCGGAAATGCCCTGTACTTCATCTGATGAACCATTCGCTGAACTATTGCGGCGACGACGGGTAGTGCCACGCTCGTGAACAACGGTATTCGGCGGATCATTCTGAGTATCATCGCTGGTAACATCGTTGCGGCGACGGCGGCGACGGCGACGATGAGTGGAGAGAGCTTCCTCATCATCGTCATTCTCGTCTACCGCAGAGACATCATTCTTCTTACTTCCCGAGCGCCCGTTCTTAGCGGACTTATCGGACGTCTTCTGGGAGCCATGAGCGTTGTCATCATCGTCGTTGGCAGTGTTGTCGGTACTGCCAGTGGTGTCTTCGGTGGTGTCAGTATCATCACCACGACCACGACCACGCCCACGACGGCCCCTGCGACGACGACGCCGGGATGATTGTCCGTCACTGTCACCATTCTGGGAATTCCCATTGTGATCGCGTGCGTCAGCACTATCAGCGTCAGTATCGGCAGCGGCCTCCACGTCCGTTTCCGCATCGTTTTCTGTGGCGGCGTGCCCCATATCCTGGGCAGTTACCACAATGGGTGCGGTTTCTTGCAGGCGGGCATTAACTGCGAAAGGATCTACAACAACGTCAGTGGCGAAGGGATTCTGCGGTAGTGTCGCCGTCATTGGTTCTGCTTGGTGCACGACCGCAAAAGGATTAATGAAGGGGCTGCTAGCACTGTGAGTATCGTCAGCAGCTGGTGTAGTAGATGGCACCGTAGTCTCGGACGCATCGTCGGCAACCGTTTCCGCTTTTTCTGCTTCCTCTGTCTTGCCTGTATTGGCCAGGAAAGAGGTAACAAAATTTGTTGCTTCCTCAGCAGTAAGGCTAGATTGAGCAGACTTAACAGTTATGTCTCGTTCAGCTAAGACGGCTATAAGCTCTTTAGATGCCATGCCTAAACGCTTTGCGAGGGCATGTATACGGATCTTCTGCGGCAAGTCCGTAAGTACAGCTTCTACCGTGATGCTTTCTGGCAGCACGCTATCTCCTTTGCCTCCGGGCGCATCGATGCCGAGCGGCCACACAGAGGGATGTATTGAAATGTCGGATGGTCTGTTGGTCTAGTCGGCTGCGGTTCAGCTGCGCAGAGCAGTGATGTGTCATATACAGACGCTGTGCCATATCTAGACGACGCCAGACACAGAAAGGAACGCGGCTCACTCAAAGAATGGCGCTGACCCTTTACGCATGTGATCGGCGACTCCCCTATTCTCTCATACAATTGGCAAATACGTCGAAGCCGGCGCAGAAACGTTAAAACGCTTCCAACGCCGGCTTCACTATGAAGTATTGAGATCGACAGGTAACGAGTTTATTTTAGGCGAGTGGGAAATCCGGGAACCAGGTGGAAATTTCTTTCCTGGCGGATTCGGGAGAGTCCGAACCATGTACCAAATTCTCGCGGGTGATAAGGCAGTAATCCCCACGAATTGAACCAGCAGTGGCTTTTCCAACAGGATCGGTACCGCCGCACAGCTGACGCCACGCGGAAATGGCAGATGGCCCTTCTAGAACACCAGCAATAACAGGCCCAGAAGTAATGAAATCTAGCAGCGGTTGGTAGAAATCTTTACCTTTGTGCTCAGCGTAATGCTGTTCGGCTAGCTCCACCGAAACATGGCGGAGCTCAAGGGCCGCAATGGTAAGGCCCTTGTTCTCAATGCGGCGAATAATCTCGCCTACCAAGCCGCGCTCCACACCGTCCGGCTTGATCATAAAGAAAGTCTGTTCTGTCATATGAACATATTAGCGAAAATACTGTTATTCCCGAATAATTCGCAGTAGAACAGGTGCCGTCGGTCGCATTCTTTCGAGCACCCACCACACTATTCACTAGTAAGACATTGTGACGCTACCTATATGACATACTCTGTCAAAGTGGAATTTAGGCAGGATCCTTACGGAATAGCGAACGTGCTTCACCAGCCGTGACAACACTTCCCGTCACGATGACACCAGCTCCACTCATAACACCGTTTTCATCAATGTTTTCAGCTTCCACTGTGGCTAACGCGATCGCATCCGCCAAGGTGGGTGCAGAATCTACTTTCTCCGCATCAAATACTTGTCGCGCAATCTCTTCCAGTTCTTCCACGGAGAGAGCTCGCGGGCTGTTATTGGTAGTGACGATGACTTTATCCAGCACGGGTTCGAGGGTCTCTAGGATACCGCGCGCATCTTTATCACCCAGAATGGCAACAACGCCAACCAGTCGGTTAAAAGCAAAGTAATTTTCTAACGCTGCTGCCAGTGCTTTCGCACCATGCGGGTTATGACACGCATCCAGAAGAATCGTTGGCGTATTACGAACACGCTCTAGCCGCCCTGGCGACTGCACCGCCTGGAAACCATTGTGGACAGCCTGGTCATAGAGAGGCTTTTCCGTACCTGCTCCATAGAATGCTTCCACTGCGGCTAGTGCCACTGCCGCATTTTCTGCTTGATGTTCCCCGTACAGCGGCAGGAAAATATCCTCATACGTACCGGATAGCCCCTGTATAGAGATAACTTGTCCACCTACCGCAGGAGCGCACGACGATACCTCAAACTCGATTCCCTGCCGAGCCACAACAGCTTGCGCATCTACTGCTTGCTCCAACAAGACATGCAATGCTGCCGGATCTTGGTGGGAGATAACCGCTACTGTGCCATGCGGATTATGCGGAGTGTTCTCCCCTACCGTGGGCTTAATGATGCCGGCTTTTTCAGAGGCGATCTTTTCAATAGTGTCACCCAAGTAGTCCATGTGATCCATACCGATAGGGCATACAACAGCCACTTCAGCATGCGCTACGGAGGTCGCATCCCAGCGACCACCCATCCCCACTTCGGCCACCACAACATCTACTGGCGTATCCGCAAAACAGCTGTACGCCATTGCGGTAAGGACTTCGAACTTCGTCATTCGTGGGCCGCCCTGCGAGATGGACCACTCGTCTACCATCTCTACGAAGGGTTTAATGTCCTCCCACACTTCCACGTAACGACGTGGGCTAATGGGGGCACCATCCACACTGATACGTTCCGTTGCGAGCTGCAGGTGTGGGCTCGTCATACGCCCCACACGTTGACCCATAGCGCGGAGAAGAGCATCAATCATGCGGGAAGTAGACGTTTTACCGTTAGTGCCCGCCACCTGAATAACAGGTGCAGACTGTTCTGGATGCCCAAGGATATCCATAAGCTTTTCCATACGCGCAAGATCCGGTGCGATCTTCCGCTCACCCCAGCGTGTATCGAGTTCGGCTTCTACTGCTGCCAGTGCGGCATAGTCTTCCGCAGTCGGCTTTTCTACCTGGTAGCTATTGCGGTCCACATCTTCGTCATAGACAGAAAGATCCGGGATAGTGCTCCCTGTATCGATGTCAATGCGCCCCGTATAGTCACGGTAAAGGTCTTCCCCCGAGATATCCTCCCCATCGCTACCGTCACTACCCTCATCGTTATTGCTAGCATGTGCAACGTTATAGTTATCAAGAGCACGCGCAAGTGCATCCATTTGTTCATCATCGAACTGGGCTAGCAGATCACGTAGATTCTGCTGCACCTCAGGGGTAAGAACATCCTCATCATCTAACAGAGGGTTAAGACGGCGCATACCTAGTGGAGATTCTGGCGAAAGCTCACCATCATCATCGCCATCCTCGTCCCCCACAGTCTGCTCAATAATACGTTCTGCGACAGACGCTAACGCATCCAGATTGAGGCCAGACTCGTGAAAGACATAATCGGATAACGCATCTGCGGAATCGGCTTCTTCCGTGGCAGCAGCTATTGCCACGTCATCGGCGTCAGCATACTTGTCCTTCTTCTGACAGCTGCATTGCCCATTTTTACACTGTCCGCCTTTTTTACAGGAGCATTGCTTGTCGCCGCTCTTCTTATGGGCATGCCCACCCATAAGATTACGATCTGCCTGATCCTCCGACAGAGCTGCGGGATTTCCATCTCGCAATGAAGCATACGGATCGTCCGCATTATAGGCATCACTGTACGTGAGGTTTTTGGGCAGATCGCTCATCTCAACTCCTCTACTATGTGTACTACTGCGCGTAGTACATCGTCCGTAATAGTGCTACACGGTGTGAGCACATTACTTTTGCGCAGGAAGTGCCGCTAAACGCTCCGTTAGACGAGCTACCTCCGCTTCAGCGACCTCTCGCCGCGTCTTCATCTTCTCGACAACGGCGGCTGGTGCTTTCTCCACAAAATTCTGGTTACTCAGCTTCTTGCCGGTGGTCTCCAGTTCCTTCTGCGCGACCGCCAGATCCTTCTCCACGCGTTTACGTTCGGCTTCAACATCGACGGTATCGGAAGTGTCAAGTTCAACCACCACAGTGGCCCGGGAGAGACGCACCTCCAGGGAGGCCGTGGCATTAAAGTCCGCAGCCGGTTCTTCCAAACGCGCCAGGGAACGAATAGCGGCAATCTGATTAGCCAAATCGGCCTTATCGGCAACACCAATCAGCCGAGCAGGAACCCGCTGCGACGGCTTTACTCCCTGGTCAGAGCGGAAACGACGCACCTCAGTAACAAGTTTCTGCAGATCATCTATGCGTTGGAAAGCAGTCTCGTCCCGCTCAGCTTCATACGGGGTAGGCCAGTCTGCGACAACGAGGGACTCCTCCCCTGTTAGTGCCGTCCACAGCGTTTCTGTCACGAACGGCATAACGGGGTGCAGTAGACGGAGTAGCGTATCCAGCACGTAGCCGAGTACTAGGCGAGTAGCCGGCGCCGTAGGAAGATTATCCTCGGCAAAGCCCAACTGTGCTTTTGCCAGCTCAAGATACCAATCGCAGAACTCATCCCAGGTGAAGTGGTAGAGAGCTTCGCAGGCCTTAGAGAATTCGTATGCGTCCAGACCCGAATCCACATCAGCACGAATCTGCTCGAGCCTATCGAGAATCCAGCGATCCGCATCCGTAAGCTGCGCGCGGTCGGGTAACTCCCCGACGTATGCACCGTTCATCAATGCGAACCGTGTGGCGTTGAAAAGTTTGGTGGCAAAGTTACGGCTTGCCTGGCAGTTATCGTCACCCACGGGAATATCTGCACCGGGGTTAGCACCACGCGCCAGTGTGAAACGCAAGGCGTCAGCACCAAAACGTTCCACCCAATCTAGCGGGTCAATACCGTTACCGAGTGACTTCGACATCTTCCGGCCGTGCTCGTCACGCACTAGACCATGCAGGAAAACATCGGTGAAAGGAATGGGGCCGATATCGCCAGCGTCCTTGCCGCTAGCACCTTCCTTGCCGGCAAATGATGCAAACATCATCATGCGGGCAACCCAGAAGAAGAGAATGTCATAGCCGGTGACAAGAACATTCGTTGGGTAGAAGCGTTCCAGGTCAGCTGTGCGCTTGGGCCATCCCAGGGTGGAGAAAGGCCACAGCCCGGAGGAGAACCACGTATCGAGAACATCCGGATCCTGCTCCCACCCGGCGGGGGGTTCATCATCAGGGCCGCAGCACACTATTTCACCATTGGGGCCGTACCAGATGGGGATTCGGTGCCCCCACTTAAGCTGGCGGGAGATGCACCAATCGTGCATATTGTCTACCCACTCAAACCAGCGTGGCTCCTGCGAGGCGGGGTGAATGGTGGTGAGACCATTGCGGACCGCGTCACCAGCCATACGGGCAAGATCCTCAACTTTGACGAACCACTGTAGGGAAAGACGCGGTTCAATAGGTTCACCAGAGCGTTCAGAATGTCCCACGGAGTGGACGTAGGGGCGAACTTCTTTGACGATGCGCCCCTGTTCACGCAGTGCTTCGGTGAGGGCAGTGCGGGCATCTTCACGGCTGAGCCCATCAAAACGAGTACCAGTATTGGCGATATGGGCAGTAGCGTCCATGATGTCGATCATGGGGAGGTCATGCCGCTGACCCATAGCAAAGTCATTGGGGTCATGCGCGGGGGTAATCTTGACGGCGCCGGTACCGAATTCCATGTCAACATAATCGTCGGCAATAACGGTGATGGTGAGGTCATCACGCAGCGGATGGGGGAAGACTTTTCCTACAAGATGCTGGTACCGCTCATCCTCGGGATGTACCGCGATGGCTACGTCACCCAGCATCGTCTCTATACGAGTAGTGGCAACAACCAGGCTATTCCCCTCGACAGGTTTACCGTCAGCACCGATCTCACCGTAGGCGAAGTAGATAAGTTCGCCTTCATCATCGGAGTATTTAACCTCGATGTCGGAGACGGCAGTCTGCAACACTGGCGACCAGTTAACAAGACGCTCCGCCCGGTAAATATAGCCAGCGTCATACAGACGCTTAAAAATGGTTTGGACGGCGTAGGACAGTCCCTCATCAAGGGTGAAACGCTCACGTTCCCAATCGAGGCCGTCGCCGATAGCGCGCATTTGGGTGCCAATGAAACCACCATATTCGCGTTTCCACTCCCACACCTTCTCAATGAACTCATCACGGCTCAACGCATGGTAATCAATGCCTTGCTCAGCGAGCTGCCGCTCAACTTTGGACTGTGTAGCGATACCAGCATGGTCCATACCCGGAAGCCACAGCACTTCATAGCCCTGCATACGCTTGCGCCGGCACAGTGCATCCATAAGAGTGTGGTCGAGTGCATGGCCCATGTGAAGTTTGCCAGTGACATTAGGGGGTGGAAGCACAATGCTGTAGGCGGGTTTGGAACTGTTGGTGTCAGCATGGAAGTATCCAGCATCCACCCACCGTTGATACATGTCTGCTTCAACAGCGCTGGGATCCCACGACTTAGGGAGTGCGCCGGAGCGATCAACGGAAACAGTAGGGGCATTCTGAGCGGAGTTTTTTGCACTGGTCACGCTTGCAAGTTTAACGGTTTGAGAAGTCTCTTTCGAACCGGGGCACCAAATACGAAAGAAACGCACCCGGTTACGTTCCAGGTGCGTTTCTTTTCTCAGCATGCAGCGTATCTCATGTGCAGTATATGTATTCAGCGCTCATATATAGCGCTCGTACCCATGATGATGCGCAAGTGCTACAGGATTGCTATGAACTAGCCAAGCAGACCGAGCTTCTTGACGGCGTCGCGCTCAGATTCAAGATCCTCAGCAGTGGTCTTCATGCGTTCAGCCTGAGCAGCGGAGATCTCGAGATCCTTAACACGCTGCCAGCCAGAGCCATCAGAGGTGCACGGAACACCGTAGACGAGACCCTCGGGGATACCGTAGGAACCATCGGACGGCAGTGCGACAGTTACCCAGTCACCCTTGGGGGTGCCCTGGTACCAATCGCGCATGTGGGTGATGGCGCCGGTAGCTGCGGAAGCAGCGGAAGAAGCACCGCGAACCTTAATGATTTCGCCACCGCGCATAGCTACCTTCGGAATGAATTCGTCGGTGAGCCAGGACTTATCGAACTTATCGGCGGCAGCTTCGCCCTTCACCTTGAGGTAGGTGACGTCCGGGAACTGGGTGTTGGCGTGGTTGCCCCATACAGTCATGTTGGTGAGGTCAGATACTGCAACGCCCAGCTTCTTGGAAGCCATGGAGAGTGCGCGGTTGTGGTCGAGACGCATCATGGCGGTGAAGCGGTCATCCGGAATATCTGCGGCGTAGTGGTTGAGGATGAGGCAGTTGGTGTTGGCGGGGTTGCCGACAACGAGGGCACGGATATCGTCAGCGACGGTCCCGTTCATAGCTTCGCCCTGTGCCTTGAAAATTTCAGCGTTAGCAGCAAGCAGATCGGCACGATCCATGCCCTTGCCGCGGGGACGGGAACCTACGAGGAAAGCAGTGTTTGCACCTTCGAAGGCCTGTTTTGCATCGTCATAGATGTTGATGCCGGTTAGCAGCGGGAAGGCGGAGTCATCAAGCTCCATAGCAACGCCTTCAGCAGCCTTAAGAGCCGGAGTGATCTCCAAAAGATTAAGTTCTACGGGCTGGTTAGGTCCGAATACAGCGCCTTCTGCGATACGGAACAGTAGTGAGTAGGAGATATTGCCAGCAGCACCGGTGACGGTGACCTTCTTGGGCTGAGTCATCTTCGGAAACACGTCCTTTCATGATCCGAACTATGTTTTATCGTCAGTTAACAGGCTTAACCGGTAGGTTAAGTCTTGCGTCTCTAGTGTCTCACCATCGTGGATAGTTTGCTAAGCATTGTGAAGGCCAACACTGAATAAAATATCGAAAAACTCACGTTAACCCTCATAATTTTTCGTAATAGTGCAGGTCACAGAAATACTTGCGAAATTAATAACAGTGGCATGAACATTACGTGCGGCCTAGTGGCTAATTTTTGTGAGGAACAACACAGTACATGAGGGGCGACAAAAACTACCGACACACTATCAGCGCACTACGGCTGTTAGCCGACGTTCTTCTCAACCGCAGAAATATCAAGCCGCTCAATATGCGGTGCAGTCTTATCACGCACAGTCTCTGCCGTAATAGTTACTTTTTGTACGTCATCATCGGAAGGAATGTCGAACATTACCGGCATGAGGACTTCCTCCATAATGGCTCGCAGACCACGAGCCCCGGTAGAACGCTCAAGTGCCTGGTCCGCCAATGCATCTATTGCATCATCAGTAAACTCAAGCTCCACGCCATCCATCTCAAAAAGCTTTTGGTACTGCTTCACCAGCGCATTACGTGGAGTCGTAAGAATATTCTTTAAGGCCTCTTTATCAAGCGGTTCAACAGAACCAACTACGGGAAGGCGGCCAATAAATTCCGGAATCAAACCAAACTGAGAAAGATCTTCCGGTTTCACAAGTTTGAAGTAATCAGTCGCTTTAATTTCTTGCTCCGTGACAAGATCCGCGCCAAATCCGACGCCTTTCTTCCCCACACGATCAGCAACAACCTTCTCTAAACCAGCGAAAGCACCTGCCGCGATGAAAAGGATATTGGAGGTATCAATCTTGATGTAATCCTGGTGGGGATGTTTCCGCCCACCATTCGGTGGAACGGAGGCAATAGTCCCCTCCAAAATTTTCAGTAAGGCTTGCTGTACGCCCTCCCCTGACACATCACGGGTAATGGAGGCAGATTCTGCTTTGCGGGAGATCTTGTCAATCTCATCAATGTAGATAATGCCCTTCTCAGCACGCTTCACATCATTATCGGCAGCATGGAGAAGTTTTAGAAGGATATTCTCAACGTCCTCACCAACATAGCCAGCCTCCGTTAAAGAGGTGGCATCAGCGATGGCAAAAGGAACATTGAGCATACGCGCCAGCGTTTGCGCTAGATAAGTCTTACCGCACCCAGTTGGGCCAAGGAGCAAAATATTGGATTTTGCAATCTCCACATCCTCTTCACGAGGACGACGTCCACCCAATGCTCTAATACGCTTGTAGTGGTTATAGACTGCGACAGCTAACACGCGCTTAGCATCATCTTGCCCAACCACGTATTTATCGAGGAATTCACATATTTCCTTGGGCGTGGGCAAATCGTTACCAGTAGTGGTTTGGGTGGAGTCGTTGAGCTCCTCCTCCAGAATTTCGTTACACACCTCGATGCACTCATCACAGATGTATACACCACCGCCCGCAATGAGCTTCCTTACCTGGCTCTGTTTCTTTCCGCAGAAAGAACATCTCAGGACATCGCTTGAGTCACCAACATAGGCCATCGGGCTCAGCTGCTCCTTTTACGTAAAGTACGGTCAACATGCGAACACTACGAGCGGGTAACGCTTCTGGGGAGGACTCTTCCCGTTCTACCCTAACTGCTTCGACTTACTTTTTTGCGGAGGCTTTCCGGTAGTCAAAGACAGTATCGATAATGCCGTATTCTTTAGCTTCCTCGGCAGTGAGGATCTTATCGCGCTCAGTATCTTCACGAACCTGTTCAGGGGTAACGTTGCAGTGCCGTGCTAGGGTCTCTTCCATTTGACGGCGCACACGCTCAATTTCGCGAGCCTGGATCTCCAAGTCAGATACCTGGCCACGGACACCTTCTGTCGCCGGCTGGTGAATAAGCACGCGAGCATTCGGCAGAGCCGCACGCTTGCCCGGTGTACCAGCGGCAAGAAGGACTGCTGCGGCGGAGGCAGCCTGCCCCAGACACACTGTTTGAATGTCTGGACGTACGTACTGCATCGTGTCGTAGATGGCCATCAAAGAAGTAAAAGACCCACCTGGCGAATTGATATACATAGTGATGTCGCGGTCGGGATCGAGGCCCTCTAGAACGAGGAGCTGCGCCATGATGTCATTAGCAGCAGTATCATCTACCTGCGAGCCGAGGAACACGATGCGCTCCTCGAAAAGCTTGTTGTACGGGTTAGATTCTTTCGTGCCGTAACTGGAGTGCTCAATGAAAGAGGGAACAACGTAACGGGCTTCGAGGGATTGAAATCCGGTCATGTGTAGTATGTGCTCCTCTATTTCTCGGTACCGGGGACGTGCTTAATAACGTGATCAAAAAGGCCATAATCACAGGCTTCTTGAGCCGTAAACCACTTATCGCGATCAGAATCTTTTTCAATTTGCTCAACGGATTGGCCGGAATGCTGTGCAATGAGCTCCGCCATCTCCTTTTTCACTTTTGCAAAATTTTCTGCCTGGATAGTGATATCGGTGGCAGTACCACCCACGCCTGCAGAAGGCTGATGCATGAGAACACGAGTATGGGGAAGAGCATAACGCTTGCCGGCAGCTCCCGCAGTGAGAAGGAACTGTCCCATCGAAGCCGCCATACCCATGGCGTATGTGGCGACATCACAGGAGATGAATTGCATAGTGTCGTAAATCGCCATACCGGCAGTAACAGATCCACCAGGGCTATTGATATACATACTGATATCAGTGTGGGGGTCCTCGGCTGCTAACAGTAGCATCTGTGCACACAGACGATTGGCGACGTCATCATTAACTTCCGAGCCGAGGAAGATAATGCGCTCTTTTAGGAGCTTTTCGAAGACTGAGTCGGGAAGATTCAATCCTGTGTCGGCCATGGGTACCTGCTTTCTCTGTTTCCTGTGAAAAGGATTTACCGTCTATAGAGTAACGAAAACGGGCGCAGCCGGCTTGCGCGCTACGCCCGTGTTCGCTTTAAAGTGTGAATACTTACTCTGCGTCAGCAGATTCTTCCTCCGGCATATCCGGGAGTTCCTGGAAGAAGACCATGAGGTCATCGAGAGAGTTGCCCTCAGTATCCTTCGCAACAACATCACGAACAACTGTGAAGAGAGCCTTATTACGGCGTACATCGCTAAAGAGGCTAGCGAGCTGACCTTGCTGCTGTACAGCCTGAACAAACTGCTCGGGCTCCATGTTGTTCTGGCGAGCCTGTGCAACAACAGCCTCAGTGAGATCATTCTGGGAGATCTCGACACTGAGTTCTTCTGCTAGTGCGTCCAGGAGTAGCCAAGTACGGGTGGCTTCTTCCGCAGACTTCTTAGCCTCATCGTAGAAGGAATCAAGGTCAGATCCCTGAGACTCAAGAATGGACTTGAGGATGTTCTCGTCGCCACCGAACTGGGAAAGAACCTGCTGGATCTGTCCCTGTGCCTGTTCTTCAACAATGCCCTTTGGAATGTCGAAGTTGGCTTCTTCAATAAGTGCGGAGAGAACAGCGTCACGAAGATTGGCAGCCTGCTCAGATTTCGCGGCATCATTAGCACGCTTGGCGAGATCTTCTTTGAGCTCATCGAGAGTGTCGAACTCAGATGCCATCTGGGCGAAGTCATCATCAAGTTCAGGAAGTTCCTGCTCCTGTACTTTCTGCAGAACAACAGTAATGTCTGCTTCCTCGTTAGCATGGTCGCCAGCAACCAGCTTAGAGGTGAACGTCTTGCTCTCTCCGGCTTTCATACCGACGAGGGCATCTTCCAGACCTTCAATGAGATCGCCCTGGCCAATACGGTGGGAGAGGCCCTTGGTCTCGGCTTCCTTGAGCTCTTCGCCGTTAACCTTTGCAGAGAGATCGAGAGAAACGAAATCCCCTTCCTTAGCAGGACGGTCCACACCCTTGAGGGTTGCGAAACGCTCCTGCAGGTCCTTCAGACCCTGCTCCGCGATTTCGTCTGTTGCGCGACGTGGCTCAACGGAGATTTCCTTACCCTTGAAATCGGGGATCTTAATCTCTGGGCGGCAATCCATTTCGGCAGTGAACTCGATGAGATTCGGATCGTCGATCTTCGTCACATCAACGTCGGGGGTGGAAAGAGGTTGCACGTCATTCTCAGTGCAGGCCTTCTCGTAGCGGCTCGGCATCATGTCGTTAATGACCTGTTCGAGGACTGCGCCACGACCCACATGATTCTCAATCAACTTTGCCGGAGCGTGACCCTTACGGAAACCAGGAATGTTTACCTGCTCCGCGATAGTCTTATAAGCCTTGTCGAATTCTTCCTTGAGTTCATCAAAAGGAACCTCAATAACCAGCTTCACACGAGTGGGGCTGAGCTTCTCAACAGTGCTTTTCACGGAATTGTTCTCCTTGTTTGGGGGTCACGTTGATAGATTGAAGTTTTTGGTCGGGATGACAGGATTTGAACCTGCGACATCTTGCTCCCAAAGCAAGCGCGCTACCAAGCTGCGCTACATCCCGTAGCAACTCAACAATACATGGTGAGAACATCTCAACAACATCTCAGCATCATGAGCTCTTGCACTATCTTACGTGTAACCACTCGATTTTTGTAACTAGGGTTTTCTCGGGTAGTCTTAGCAGGCACAGAAAGTTATCCGTGGGGATGTCGTATAGTGGCTATTACCCCAGCCTTCCAAGCTGGAGACGCGGGTTCGATTCCCGTCATCCCCTCTCCTTGTTTACTGCATATAAAAAGCGCTGCGTCTTTCCACAGGAGCAGCGCTTTTATTACGTTTTGGCATTATCTGCCGCGTACTATCCACAGTTCAACGACAGTTTTGCCACCGCTATTTCTGGTACTGTGCGTGCAGTTCAAGAATGGATCCCACTTTAGGAATCTGTAGAACGAGGTAGCCGACGATGCCTGCATCACGATTGTCTTTGAGGTACACCGGCTGTTTAATGCCGTAAGAGATAAGGGTCTGTTCTTTGGTGTACTCCGGAACTGGTTGACCATTCTTTTCTGCGGTTACCTGTTCGTAGCTCTTCCCCTTATTCTTGACATATTTCATTCCACCCATCAATGGGCGAACTGGCGAACCACACATTGAATCAACAACAAGAAGAGTGTGTTCTCCTACCTTTGGAAGTGCTTTTTTAATAGCACAACCGTTATCTTCACCATCAACAAAGACAGTTGTAGATGTAACAACAGCTGACGTGTTAGGTGCCGGTGCGGGTGCTGCACTGGCTAGCCCAGCGCCCACGAAAAGAGTACTTGCGGCTGCCACGGTAGTAGCTACGGTGGCGGCGGCAGTATGGATAGATGTGGTGGTACGGCGACGCTGCATAAAATATCCTCCCTAGTGGGGTACTGCAGGAATAACATATGCCCTGCTTATGCGTTTTTCGTGGTCTTAGTATAGCGTACAAAAACTTAGGTTACGCTAATCTATATAATGTTCCGCATACGACCCCTCATGGTAGAACGGAATGGAAAGAAAGTAACTACCCCCATACTTTCCACCCCCTTTGGGACTTGTTGAGGAGGTTTAACAATGACCCAACAGAATCTCACACTAGATACACTGCGCTCCCCGCAGCCCCTAGACGAACGCGCCGCTAACCGCTCCCGCTCCCCCCAATCATCAACATTCGCAACCTTTATGGGAAGCAACTGGGCAGAAACATCACAAGCTACCGACAACACTGCTGTTTCTGCCGTAAAACAATTCCTTCCGGCTCGACACACCGCCGTCACCCGTCACTATCCAGGAACAGTTCTCCTAGTACCAGCCGGATCGTATAAAACTCGCTCCGCCGACGAAGACTACCTCTTCCGCCCACATTCCGCCTTTGTGTGGCTAACAGGGCTAGGACTCGAATACGAACCCGACTCCGCAGTGGTGTTTTACCCGGACGGCAACAGTCATAAAGCCGTCCTATACTTCCAACCGCCGGCATCCCGCTCCACAGACCAGTTCTATGCCGATTCCCGCTACGGCGAATTCTGGGTAGGCGCCCGCCCCACCATCACCCAGATGGAGGCCTACACCGGGCTGACAGTACGTCCTCTCACCTCACTGGAAAGTGACCTCCGCAAAGCTGTAGCACACACTCCCACAAGACTTCTCCGCAATGTAGATTCCACTATTGACGCTCTTGTCCAGGAACTTGTCGGCGATAAAACCTGGAATGACACGGCTGAAGAGGACAAAACATTTGAAGTTCTCCTAGGAACCGTCCGGATGTGGAAAGACTCCTGGGAAATTGACCAAATACAGCAGGCAGTAAACCTTACTGCCACCTGTTTTGAGAAAGTTATTGCATCGCTTCCCGAAGCAGTACACCACCCGCGCGGAGAACGCGTTGCAGAAGTAGCTTTTTCCGCAGCGGCACGCCTTGGCGGCCACGGTACCGGTTTCGATACCATCGCTGCCGCCGGTTCACACGCCACCACCATGCACTACATGGAGAATGCCGGCCCCATCGCCCCCGACGACCTTCTTCTTATCGACGCCGGCGCAGAAATTGACTCCCTCTACTCCGGCGACATCACACGCACCTTCCCCGTCTCCGGAACCTTCTCTCCCACACAGCGGAAAGTGTATGAGGCAGTATTGGGAGCCAACGAGGCAGCCTTTAAACAAGCGCAGCAACCCGGATGCCACTACCGCCAAATCCACGATGCAGCTATTCGCTTCTTAGCCGAAACACTGTCTGAATGGGGGCTTCTCCCCTGCTCCGTTGAGGAAGCCATTAGCCCCAACGGGCAGCAGGTACGCCGCTGGATGCCGCACGGAACAGGCCACCATCTAGGCCTGGATACCCATGATTGCTCCGTCACCCCCCGCGACTTCTATATGGATGCACCACTGGAACCAGGCATGGTGTTCACCATCGAACCTGGTTTGTACTTCCGTACAGATGATGAGCTGATACCGGAAGAATTGCGCGGTATTGGTATCCGCATCGAGGACGACATTGTTGTTAACGACGATCACACAGTCCGTCGCCTCTCCGCGGATATCCCCCGCACTGCCGACGAGGTAGAAGCCTGGATGAAACGAGTATGGTCACGCAACGCCTAACCCATGCCCGCAGAGCAGTACAGGACGGTGTACTACAGTCCTGACACTTCTTCCTAAAAGGGTGGGTCTCCATGAATTTACGGAGACCCACCCTTTTTATATCTATGACTAGCTATGAGCAGCTACAGTTTTTACACCTCACGAGGTTCCGGCGCACCCTCATTGACGCCCGTTTCCTCATACTTTTCCAGGATATCGATACGCCGCTGGTGGCGTTCTTCCGCTGACCACGGCTGCGCAATGAATGCGTCCACCATTTCTAGAGCGTCTGCTTCTTTCGTAAAACGGCCACCCAGACTCATGAGCTGGGCGTTGTTGTGCTCGCGTGCCAGCTTCGCCAGTTCTACATTCCAGACGAGGGCACAGCGAATACCTTTGACCTTATTAGCGGCCATTTGCTCGCCATTTCCAGAGCCACCGAGCACGATACCGAGGGAGCCTTCATCATCGCGCACGTGTTCAGCGCATGAGACACAAAACGCGGGGTAGTCGTCAAGGGCGTCGTACTCGTGAGCGCCACAATCTATGACCTCATGCCCAGCTTTCTTGAGGTGGGCTGCAATAGCATTCTTCAAATCGAAACCGGCATGATCAGAGCCTAGATAAATTCGCATAGTTACAGCTTAACGGTGTAAAGGCAGTACACGCTATTCTTTACTCCCCGCAATACACCGACTACCCCCGCACTTACTCTATGCCTACTTCGTATCTGCTCTGCACCGCATACTAGAAGTCGAGTACTGGACCCTCTGTACGAGACCGCTTCAACTCGTAAAAGTAGGGGTACTGCGCCAGTGCCACCGCACCATCGAAAAGTTTTCCGGCTTCCTCTCCACACGGAACTCTACTCATCACAGGGCCGAAGAAGGCAACATCATCAACATGTATGCAGGGAGTGCCCACATCCTCACCCAGTGCATCCATGCCGGCATGGTGGGAGTCGCGAAGTTCTTTCTCGTACGGAGTTTTATCCCAGTGCTCCATAAGCGTGACGGGTAACCCGACCTCAGTAAGAGATTCCCTGACCGCATCCTTATCTTGCAGACGACCATCATTGTGGAAGCGTGTCCCCATAGCGGTATAAAGATTCGCCAGTGCTTCCTCCCCATGTTCTTGCGCAGCCGCAGTAAGAACACGAACTGGTCCCCACGATCTCTCCAGGTAGGCAGCATAGCCAGGGTCCAGAGCTCGTCCCTCATTGAGCACACCCAGGCTCATCACGTGGAAGGTCAGCGTAAAATCTCGCACTTTTTGAGCTTCCAGAATCCACCGGGAGGTTAGCCAACACCATGGACATGACGGATCGAACCAAAAATCTACACGAGTGCGAGCGTGAGTGTGAGTCATAATGCTCCTTCCGTACATTATTAGGTTTCTCACATTTATAGTAAGCGTTAAAACCTCACCAGTGCTGACTTTCTCAATGACAGCGCAGCTATCCTCACTTACACCCGCTTACATCCGTTTACTGCTGAATTTATAAAAACAAGCCACTAGAGTGTCCACTAGAACCATTCCAGAACCACTCCACAACTATTCCAGATAGCACCCCAGGTAACACTGAAGCTCCATCCACCCCATCCCTCCACCCTATACAGAGGAGATTTACTGTGACGTCCTTTAACCTCACCCGCGATACTGCTGCCGAACGCGCCAGCCACCTCACTGTCACGTCCTACCGCATCCGCCTCGACGTCACCCAACCCACCGTCAATCCCGCAGACAACTCCGCTATTAACTTCAGTACTGCGCACGACGTTGATAATATTTCTCCCACAACACATTTCCGCTCCCACACCACCATAGAAGTGGACTGCACCACACCCGGCTACTCCACCTTCCTCGACCTGCGTGATGTTCACCTCATCAGCGCCACCCTCAACGGTGAATCTCTCGACGTTGACGCCTACAACACCACCCTCTCTGCCAGCGGAGAAACTGGCGAAAATGGACTTCTCCTCCCCTCCCTTGCCGCACACAACACCATCGACATTGACGCATGGTGTCACTACTCCACTACTGGAGAAGGCCTACACCGCGCCGTAGACGCCGCCGACGGAACCGTCTACCTCTACAGCCAATGCGAACCCGCCGACTCCAAACGCGTCTTCGCCTGCTTCGACCAACCTGACCTCAAAGCCCCCATCGACCTCACCGTCACCGCCCCCGCAGGATGGGAAATTATCAGCAATAGCAGCATCGCCACCTCCACCCCCGCAGAATCCCCCATCTATGCAGACGTCGATGCCGTCACCCACCACTTCCAAGTAACTAATCCCCTCTGCCCCTACGTCTTTGCACTCTGCGCCGGCCCCTACCACCGTTGGAGCGACACCTACCACTGGCACGGCGATGATGGACGTGAAATCACCATCCCCCTCAACCTGTACTGCCGCGAAACCCTCGCCCCCTACTTCGACCCGGACAACATTTTTGCGCTAACCAAGGGCGGCTTCGACTACTACCACCGCACCTTCGGAATCCTCTACCCCTTCACCGGATCCTACGACCAAGTATTCGTCCCCGACTTCAACGCCGGCGCCATGGAAAACGTAGGATGTGTCACCTACCGCGAAGACTATGTTTTCCGCTCCCGCGCCACCGCCTGGAAATACGAACGCCGCGCCGACACCGTCCTCCACGAAATGGCCCACATGTGGTTCGGAAACCTCGTCACCATGCAGTGGTGGAATGATCTCTGGCTCAATGAATCCTTTGCCAGCTGGGCAAGCGTCATGGCACAGCTCGGATCCACCACCTACCAGACAGCCTGGACCACCTTCACTTCAACCGAGAAAAACTGGGCTTATCGGCAAGACGACCTCCCCTCCACACACCCCATCGCCGCCACCATGGAGAGCCTAGAAGAACTAGACGCCAACTTCGACGGCATTACCTACGCCAAAGGCTGCTCCGTCCTGAAACAATTCGTCGCCTACGCTGGTCTAGACCCCTTCCTCAAAGGCCTCCACGACTATCTACTGGCACACTCCTACGGCAACGCCACATTCCAAGACCTTCTGGACGCAGTAAGCGTCTACTGCGATAAAGATTTCCGCACCTGGGCAGAAGCCTGGCTCACCACAACCGGCCGTAATACGCTATCCCTCGACTTTGACATTGCCAGCGACCCCCGTGACAATTCTGCCCGCTACAGTTCCGTCACTCTCCACCAAACTGGTGCGGAGCCCGGCGCTGGCGAGCTACGTCCGCACCGTGTTGGTGTAGGCGTGTACGCTATGACGGCTACCGATAGCTCCAGCACTGATAATTCTGATACTTCCGCGAACCTTATTGGGACAGATTCGGCTGGAACTCTAGTACGTACGCATTATGCCGAAGTTGACCTTATTGATGAGTGGACTGATATTCCTGAACTGCACAATGTTCTGCAGGGAGCATTACTCCTCCCCAATGATGAAGACCTCACATACTGCCAGCTAGAGCTCGATCCGCAGAGTATAGAAACTGTCGTTGAGCATATTGAAGATATTGTGGATCCTCTTCCCCGTGCTCTGTGCTGGGGTGTGTTGGAAGAGATGACAATGCATGCCACCCTGCCAGGTTCTGCCCTTATTGAAGTTATCGCTCGCGCTATAGGATCGGAATCAGAACTTCCTGTGGCGGAACATCTTATGTCCCGTGCATTGCAGGTGTTGAGATTCTTCGCTGACCCGAAGTGGGCGGAGATGGAAGGGTGGCGGCTTTTCAGCGATGCGCTGCTCACTATTGCGCAACAACCCAGCTTTGGGGTGGATCAACAGCTTATTGCCTTCACTACGTTCTGCCAGTGCAAACTTAATGAGGATCAAACACGACTGCTGTGGGATATATGGGCTGCTCAGTCTCTTGAGCCGGCAAATATTAACGATCTTCAACTGGATACTGATCTTCGATGGACAGTACTTACTGCGCTTGCGGCTCATGGGCTTGTCACACAGTATGACATTGATACCGCACTAGCGAACGACAACACCAGTATGGGTGTTCGACGAGCATTAACAGCCGGAGCCACATTACCCACCCCGGAGAATAAGGCTGCTGTGTGGGAGAAAATTTTTGCAGTAGATGGCGATGTTGCTAGTAACTGGTCCGTAGTAGCACTACTTGATGGTTTTGCCTGGGCTGGGCAAGATGCGCTAGTTGCACCGTTTGCGAATCAGTATCCTACAGATGTTGTTCGGCTCTGGCAGAAGCGTGGAGGTGAAGTGGCGTCCACTGTGACGGAGCGGGCTTTTCCCCTCTGGGGTGATGCGCCTACAGTGCAGCGTCTCATTACGGATATGCTTGCCGCTGAAAATGATCTTCCAAGTGGTGCACAACGCTTTCTTCGCGAAGGACTGTTCGATCTTGCTCGTGCGCAAAAAGGACGTGCGCTGGAAACGACAACTGCCCTCGATGAGGGGTAGCGGGGAGCGGGGAGTACCCCTGCTACCGTCTAATACCGTCTAATACCGGGGTTGCACTTCTAGCCAGTAGGGCGAAGCCCCGGCATCATCTAGTCGCATGCGAATATGCGTCGCAACAGTACTAGGGTTTCGTTCTGCTAGAACGAATTTGCGTCCTAACCTGTGCGCAACAACACCCGTTGTTCCAGAGCCGGCAAACATATCCCACACATAGTCACCGGGCTCGGTAGCGGCGTTAATGATGCGTTCTAGGAGTGGTTCAGGCTTCGGGGTGGCGAATTGAATTTCTTCCCCAAATTTCTTCCGCAAGGATAGTTTTGCTGAATCTGAGGAGCCAACTTCCGTGGCGTTCCAGATAGTTTTTAGTTTTTTCCGACGTCCCGGATGCAAACGATCAATTTGGAAAATATCGAGTCGTGTCCCTTTACGACCATGCACATAGCGGGCGAAGAGCTCATCTGACCGGCTTTCGACAGTAGCTGCCGACCATCGCCACACTGCTGGCTGTAAGTCTCCAAAAACGGGCATCACTTGACAAGATCCTATAAAGGGCTCTGCCCGAACAGTTCCCGTATCCGGATTCGCATAGAGTGGATAACTCATCGTTCGTGCTGTCGCTGGGTTAAATTTTTTATTTGTGTTTCGCAGCGGCAGTAGGCGGTATCTTCCTTTATCGTCCATAAGGGGGAAATCTGTGGGATCGACAGAATGAGTAGTCCCGGGTTCTAGCGTCAGCTTAGTGATGTCTTTGGCATACACCAGAAGATAGTCGTGGCAGGCTGCAAAAAAACGGTCTAGCTGGCGACCTTTGGGGTTAATTTCCACAACAATCTGTGACACGAAATTCTCTCGCCCGAAAATCTCGTCGAGAAGTACGCGCGCATACGGCATCTCTGAATCATCTAGATGAACCCATATACTTCCCGTGGGGGCAAGCATCTCATGCAAGGCATTGAGACGTGTGTGCATCATTCCCAACCACAGATGGTGGTCAAGGCCGTCGTTGTAGTCAGTGAAAATGGTGCCGGTGTTGTAGGGCGGATCAATATAGACCAGTTGCGGTGCAGGTAGTCCGTCCACCGTAACGAGCTGTTCTATAGCGTCGTATGCATCACCACAGATCACCAGATCTGGTGCAGCATTCTTCTCACTAAAAAGCTCAGAGACTATCCTCTGTTCACCACGATGCTCACGAGGAGACTCACTATGGGAGTCATCGTGGAGCTCGCTTAGGGTGAGGGGACATCCTTTAATAAGTTCTGCCGGTGCGACAGCGTGGTAATGAGTATGCCCAGCGATAATAAGATCTGTACGATTATCCCACGTCAATATGGGATTTATGGCGGTGGAGGAGGTCACTGATCACCAGCAGTGTCTGCTTTAGCGCTTGCTTGGTATTCAGTGAGCATAAGCCGAATAGCCGGCTCTAATTCCACCTGTCGACGCGCTTCACAATCGAATGGGACAAGGACACAATCGACTACCGCCAGAATATCCCCCCTATTGTCCCTGAGCTCGTGCCGCAAAGTGTAACTATGCGACGTGACGACCTGCACGGTGAGATCTACCGTCACTGTTTCCATTCCAATAAGGAGTGGCTTCAAATAGTCCACTTCAAGATGCCGTACCACCATCGGTGGGGCGGTGAAGCCCCGCCGGATCCACGTATCCTTCACGAATCGGAGACGCGCCTCGCGGGCTAATTCAATGTAGGTGATATCCGTGGCTTCACCGGATTGGTCGAAGTCACTCCACCGAAGTTCAAGCTCGCACGAGTAGTTTCCTGCCCTATTCGACATGATGTACTCCTTTCCGAGAAGGATCCGTGGATATCTCTCGATACGCCAGTCTTAGTCGCGGGTGAGTTTACGGTGGGTGACGGAATGCGGCCGGGCTGCTTCCTCCCCCAAACGCTCAATCTTGTTTGCTTCGTAGCCCTCGAAGTTTCCTTCGAACCAGAACCATTGCCCTTCTGCCACATTGCCTTCCCAGGCGAGAATGTGGGTACAGGTGCGGTCCAGGAACCAGCGATCGTGGGAAATGACGACGGCGCAGCCGGGGAATTTCGTCAAAGCGTTTTCGAGCGATGAGAGGGTTTCTACATCGAGGTCGTTAGTGGGCTCGTCCAGGAGGATGAGGTTACCGCCAACTTTAAGGGTGAGCGCAAGGTTGAGGCGGTTGCGTTCACCGCCGGAGAGGACTCCCGCTTTCTTCTGCTGGTCTGGGCCTTTGAATCCGAATGCGGAAATGTATGCCCGTGATGGCATCTCATTCTGTCCTACAACAATGTAGTCGAGGCCTTCCGAGACAACTTCCCACACAGTTTTGTTCGGATCAATATTCTCGCGGTTCTGGTCAACGTACGAAAGTTTTACTGTCTCTCCCACACGTACTGTTCCAGAATCTGGTTTCTCTAGTCCCACAATAGTTTTAAAGAGAGTGGTTTTACCGACACCATTGGGGCCGATAACACCAACAATTCCGTTACGCGGCAGGGTAAACGACAGATCCTTAATAAGAGTTCGTCCGTTGAATCCCTTTGTCAGGTGGTCAACCTCCACCACAACATTGCCTAGTCGTGGCGGGGTAGGAATTTGAATCTCTTCAAAATCGAGCTTCTTGTACTGCTCTGCCTCTGCCGCCATTTCCTCATAACGCTGCAGACGAGCCTTGGACTTCGCCTGGCGAGCTTTCGCACCGGAACGAACCCACGCCAGTTCTTCCTTCAAACGCTTCTGCAACTTCGCGTCTTTACGCCCGGCGACTTCCAAACGCTCGGCCTTCTTCTCCAGATAGGTGGAGTAATTGCCCTGGTAGGGGTAAAGGTGTCCGCGGTCAACTTCACAGATCCACTCAGCAATGTGGTCAAGGAAGTAGCGGTCGTGGGTAATGCAGAGCACAGCGCCCTTATAGTCCTGGAGGAATTTCTCCAGCCAGGCAACTGATTCCGCATCAAGGTGGTTAGTGGGCTCATCAAGCAATAGAAGATCCGGAGCCTGGAGAAGGAGACGACACAACGCTACACGGCGTTTTTCACCACCGGAAAGCTTCGTAACGGGGGAATCTCCCGGGGGGCAGCGGAGAGCGTCCATAGCCTGGTCAATGCGGGAATCGAACTCCCACGCGTCGGCATGATCAAGCTTCTCCTGCAGGACGCCCATTTCCTCCATTAACTCATCGGAGTAATCAGTGGCCATCTTCTCGGCAATTTCGTTATACCGCTTAAGGTTTTGCATAACGTCGCCAAGACCGTCTTCAACGTTTTCACGGACGGTCTTCGACTCATCCAACTGCGGCTCCTGCATGAGGATGCCCACACTGGCCTCCGGATCGGCAAATGCCTCACCATTAGAGGGTTGATCAATCCCGGCCATAATCTTCAAAATGCTAGATTTACCGGCACCGTTCGGGCCGACAACACCAATTTTCGCACCGTGATAGAAGGACATGGTGACATCATCCAAAATGACTTTCTCACCAAAAGCCTTTCGCACATTACGCATGGTGTAGACGAACTCTGACACGACTCAACCTCTTCTACTGGGGTATCTGACGTGCCTAGTCTACCGTCTCTCCCGCCCCCTCAGGAACAGACATGCCTGCTGAACGACCACAATAGCGGAGATCCTTACCAACGGTAGTAGCAGTCAGTTTTATAACGGTGACGCTTCTTTCTTCACCCTGCGGAATAAACTCATCAGACACCAGACGCCCCGTCACAATAACCGGATCACCCTTATGAAGAGTTGCCGCAACATTCTCCCCCAAATTCCCCCAGCACACTGTTTCTATAAACAATGCCTCATTGCCCTTCCAACTCTGGCTAGCAGAATCGAAATAGCGATGGTTCGACGCCAAACGGAATGACGCCACAGTACGCTCTGCCGCATGCCGAAGCTGCGGATCACTGGCCAGATTTCCCATCAACGTTATGTAATTGGACATTGTTAGTGCCTTTCCTTGTGTATACAGCAATCCTTCTGTAACGAATCGCCGAATGAATGACACTAGAGTGGCACATAACAAACGGAGGAAACCGTGAGAAACAGGCTAGTTCGGTACTTTTCCACAGTGGCACTACACTGGGGATGATGCCTCCATAGCTCAGTGGACAGAGCAGTCGGCTTCTACCCGATTGGTCGAGGGTTCGAATCCTTCTGGGGGC
>NZ_QFOZ01000013.1 GCF_003241315.1 Lawsonella clevelandensis | reverse complement strand
CGAAAACAAACATCCACACCCAACGGGGGTCAGGTGCAGAAAAAATTGGCATTCAATAAAATCAATACACTGTTGAGTTCTCAAACAACATGCCCACTCAGTGACCAGAAAACTCTGTTTTCCACTCTCTGAGTGCAACTTCTCAATCTTACCACACTGTGTTGTCTCCGTCAAAACCGGCGGAAACTCTGTCTTGGTGACTGAGAGTTGGCCTGAAACTAACAAGAAGTCTTTGGGGACTTCCCCAGTCGCTCTCGCGGCTTATCAGTTTCGCTGACCTGGAATAAGTTACCCACTATCCCGAATGATGTCAAATTCCCTGGTCAGAGACTTGCTTGTAATTACATCAATGAAAGTTACGCAGGGCTTCCTCGTCCACTGAAAACGAAAATTTTTTAGTGGTGATACAAGTTCAACAACAGTTGAAAAAACACCCCAAATGTTTACTTTGCACCACTATCAGAGATGGAAACTCGGGAGATCTGCCCCCCCAAAGCCTGCAATTGCGCCACAATATCCGGGTATCCACGATCAATGTGATACACATCGTGAATCTCGGTAGTTCCATCCGCTACCAAACCCGCCAACACAAGAGCCGCACCTGCACGAATATCCGACGCCCACACAGGAGCCGAAGAAAGACTCTCCACTCCACGAATAACCGCATGGTGGCCATCGATATAAGCATCCGCACCAAGACGCACCATTTCGTCAACAAAACGGAAACGAGCTTCGAAGACATTCTCGGTTACCAAAGAATCCCCCTCCGCTATAGACGCCAAAGCAATAGCCATAGGTTGAAGATCCGTGGGAAAACCCGGATAGGGCAACGTCTGAAAATTCACGGCCTTGGGGCGTTCTCGCTGCACAACACGAAAACCATCCTCTTCCCGAGTAATCTCCGCACCCGCTGCCTGCAATTTCATGAGAACAACATTGAGATAATCCGGATTGATTCCCGTTACATGAATATCGCCACGCGTCATAGAGGCAGCAAAAGCCCACGTAGCAGCAACAATCCTATCCCCCACAACACGGTGCGTTGTGGGATGCATACGCTCTACCCCATGAATGGTGACCGTACTCTTACCGATTCCCTCAATATCCGCCCCCATTTGCTGCAGCATCGTGCATAAATCAACAACCTCGGGTTCACACGCAGCATTTTCCAACACCGTCGTGCCCGCAGAGAGTACCGCTGCCGTCACAATATTTTCCGTAGCCCCCACTGATGGGAACGCCAGCTTAATGTGCGCACCATGTAGATCTTCCGCCTGCGCTACAAGACAGCCGTGCGAAATAGACGTTTTCGCACCCAACGCCTCCAAACCAGATTGATGCATATCCAACGGGCGAGAACCAATGGCATCACCGCCCGGCAATGCCACAATAGCCTTCCCCGTACGGGCCACAAGAGGTCCAAGCACACACACAGACGCACGGAACTGACGCACCGCATCAAAATTAGCTTCCGAACTAGGAGATGCAGGAGTGGTGATTGTCATACGGCCAAGAGTCTCTTCCCACAGAACCTCGCAGCCCAGCCCCCGCAACACCTCAATCATGAGGGGAACATCCTGAATACGTGGGCAATTATCAAGAACCGTTGTACCCTCCGCCAGCAAAGCAGCAGCCATTAACTTCAGCACACTATTTTTAGCGCCAGAAACAGCCACTTCTCCAGAAAGACGCGACCCACCAGTCACTAGAAAAGAATCATTCACCACAGTTCACTCACTTTAAGCTCACTACCTGCGTCACTCAGAGAGTGCGACAGGATCCCCACTACGGAATAACTCCCAACGAACGAGCTGAGCTTACCGCCTCATATCGATTATGAACATCCAATTTACGCATACAATTACGCAAATAAGACTTTACCGTTTCTGGGCCTACCCCCATTTGCGCTGCAGCCTCAATATTCGTAAGCCCCATAGCAACACACGACAGCACATCAATCTCTCGGGTAGAAAGATGAACAGGCATTATCCGCGGATACGCTACTAACAAATTCGCGATCTCTTCCAGTTCACGCTGAATCTCATCATCAGAAACATGCGCAGCTAACACCCGCAACCGCGTATACGCTTTACGCACCTGCTCCCACATAGGACCAGAACGCTCATGCTCTGCATGCAGCCCCTCTGACTCTTGCACCGTACTTGAAATTTCAACAGGAGAAACAGCAGTAGCTTCCAGTACCGCAATATCCTGCTCCAGATTCCGCGCAGTACGTGTTAGTGACTCCAAAATGCGGTTCGGCAAGCGTACTGCCGCACGTGCACCAGCATAAAGGACCGCATGAACTTTCCTCTGTACCACTACAGGCACAGCCGCGAGAGAGCGGATCCCCTCCTTCTGAACATAGATATCGAAAGTATGACTAATGGATTGAGAATGCAGATAGTCCGTTACCCCCATGACCCGTTGCACAGAAAAAACACGGCCGCCTAAACCACAGTCGGATCCAATGCGCAAATGATGCATAAGACCCGCCTTCAAACCACAAGCCTCAATAATGCACATCTCATTAGCAGATAAAGCCTGTGCCCCCCAGCGCTATTGATACTCCAGACTCCTCATAAAAGTTTCGTACAGCAGCAGAAACTAAATCACTTTCCTGTGGAGTGGAAGATTCCCGGTGAGATTCTCGATGAGATTCCTGGTGCGATTCCTGACGCGCAGTCACATAATCTCCTCACTGAAGGAACTGGAAAATGGTTTTCCATTCACCCCAATACGGGGTCAACATACCTACCGGTTATGATGCAGATCACATCACACTATACATTCTGAAAAACAACTATGTACAACCATAATTTCTATGCTAGATATGTCTCTCCCCATTATCACCTATTAAGGAAGAAACGTAGGATCCTCTTCCGGCTCAAGCAAATAATCCTCACCTATCCCAGACTCTTCTTCCTGCTCATCCCACCAATAATCGTCAGGCTCTGCGGAAACATCTTCCAGATAAGGATAAAAAGACCACAGTTCACCCTCAGTTACTGGATCTATATCCGCCCCCTTCCACACACAATCATCACACGCTGCAGCAATGGCGTCGTCATCAAGACTGACACCGATAAATACAAGCCCTGACTGGCCTGCCGACTCCGCCGAGTCCGCTGACCTCACCGCCCCTGCTTCATCAGTCTGCGGAAACCAGCGTTGTAACGCAATATGCTGACCCGTCTTTTCAAAAACAAACGACTCGTTTTCCTGCGGTCCTGCCAATTGGATAAACCCCTTGACGCGATACGCACCACCAGCTCCATTCCGCACAAAATCCATAAAACGAGCTGGATGCAAAGGATTATCCAAAGTAACTGAAACCGTACGGTAGCTATCATGTAAATGATCATGATGGTGACTATGACCGTCACCATTCTCATGGACGTGGCCGTGATCATGATGAGCATGATCAGAAACAAGCTCCGCAAAAGTCTGCGGATCCTTATCCGGTCGATCAAACAAGACACGAGCATCCACCCGCCCGTAAGCCGTCGTTACAACCATGACAGCAGGCGCCGCATCCTTCAAAAGACGCCGCACACTAGCCACTTCACTACGTTCAAGCCGATCCGCCTTATTCAGAACAATAAGATCCGCATTATGCAAGCGACGTAGCACCGTCGGATGCTGCTGCACAGTATCCTTCACTTCACCGGCGTCAATGACCTCGATAAGCCCCCCTACCGACACATCAGTGACCGTAGTAGCCGTAGCCACCATCGACATGAGAACCTGCGGCTCCGCTAGCCCTGAGGCCTCAATAACTATCCCCTCAACGCCATCAGTATGTGCAAGCTGATCCAGCGCTTTATCCAACTCTTCATCCGACGACTGACAACACAAACAACCATTAGCCATTGAGACAAGAGAATCCACCTGTCCCGCAACCAGCATGGCGTCAACCGGTATAGTGCCGAAATCATTGACAATAACGGCCAGCTTAATTCCATGATCATCCTGCAAAAGATGATTAAGAAGAGTAGTTTTACCGGATCCCAAAAAACCAGCTAGAACCACCACCGGTATCCGAGGCTGGTCAGCAGAAACATCAGTAGAGATACCACTAGCAAAAGTACCCATGGACTATCCTTCCAGCTCCCACAACGTACAGCTGTGTTTCAAGCACACGCATTTCATGCACAGAGTACCGCACGTGTCTAGCACGCTCCGTACACATTAAACAGCACGCATACGCGATATGAAGCACGTGCAGCACACACTCTAACCACAGCCCTAGAAGCGCATCTCAAAGGCATAGGAGACGCAGAAGATACAAGAGACACTGCTAAAGAAACATAGCATGATGACGAAACAGAGAGACTACGAAGGCTACATACAACAAACCCCCACATATTCCTATGCGGGGGTTTACTCTTACTACGGCGACCCTGACGGGACTTGAACCCGCGACCTTCGCCGTGACAGGGCGACGCGCTAACCAACTGCGCCACAGGGCCATATGAAAAAAGCTGCTTCTGCAGCAGTGGCCAGGGCCGGGATCGAACCGGCGACCTTCCGCTTTTCAGGCGGACGCTCATACCGACTGAGCTACCTGGCCTTAACAAGACGATAACGTCTGGCGACCCTGACGGGACTTGAACCCGCGACCTTCGCCGTGACAGGGCGACGCGCTAACCAACTGCGCCACAGGGCCTTGGTACCCCCAACGGGATTCGAACCCGTGCCGCTGCCGTGAAAGGGCAGTGTCCTAGGCCGCTAGACGATGGGGGCCTTTCCCTATTACTAGAGCGAAACTAAGCCTAAAGGATAACCACCCCATTCTGCAAAACCGCTGGTAATTCCCTTGCATTCAGACAGTGTTGCGACACCATTTACTCGCAATTTCGTATTACGCGACATTTCTACTAAATTGTTAGGAGCAAGCCCCTATAGCTCAGTTGGTAGAGCTACGGACTTTTAATCCGCAGGTCTAGGGTTCGAGTCCCTATGGGGGCACAAAAGTTAATCTCTGGCAGAAAACCTTTCAGGTAAACTGCCAGAGATTTTCCCATTTTAGGACGCTTTAAAGAATAAGTGGAAAAGAATACGCAAAAAGGATACACAGGACAGACCCCCATGTAGCTTTGCTTTCGGCTTTTGTAGATCTATCCTTCTGCCGCCATACGCACAGACATCATCTCAAACACTTTGTCCCGCAACTCTTCAACCGCAGCCTCATAGCCATCATCGTCTACAGAGATAGCAGGAGGAACAACAGGGGGTAGTACTTCTGCACGCATACTACGTCGAAGCCCCCACCACCGTCGCGGCAAGGGAATAGCCACAATAGGAAGAATCGGCACCTGTTCGCGTACCGCAAGATGGAAAGCTCCCTTATGGAACGGCTGTAATTCCTTCTCGAAAAGCCGTAAATTACCCTCCGGGTAAAGGACTATAGACTTTCCCTCCCGCAAGAGCTTACCCATATCGTCATTGAACTTCTTTTGGCCGTTTTTGCCCCGTTCTATTCCCACTGCGTCCCAGAAAGAAAGAATCTGGCCTGCTATAGGCAACGACAAATTCTCTGCTTGCGTGGTGTACCACAGCCTGCGTGGCCACAATGCATATAGAGCGAAGGTCCCGTCAAGATAGTAGGTATGGTTACACAACACCAATCCACCACGCGTTTGGGTAAGACGACGATACTGCTGAGCATTATCACGTCCCACAAGACGCACCCGCATAAGCAGTGGAAGCACCGCCATGACTAATGGTGCAAAAGCGAAACTGAAAACGTTACTTTTGATATTGCTCCACAGCTTCATACAGCATGTCCTCCATCTTTCGGCCGCACTCTGGCAGCCGATAAACATCAGCCGATTTGGCATAAACCTTTGACATCTGAACACGCTGGACGGGATGCTCAATCCAGTAGTCAATCTGGCGAGCTAAATCCCGAGGATCATTGTTGATGAAGAGACTGCGGTCGTCCAAAGCAAACTGGCGAGTGGCAGATTTGTCAGAATTCGCAATAACCGGAACGAGACCGGTTGCGAGAGCCTCTAGACAAGAAATAGCTTCAATCTCCACCGATGCAGTATGAACATAAAGATCGCACGAATGCATAAGATTCACTAATTCTTTCTGCGAATAATAGTGAATACTCGGAGGGCGCGGAAGTACACTACCTAAGGTTTGCAGCATCTTCTGATCTGCACCGCCACCAGCAAAGAAAATTCGAATGTGCTTCGCATAACGCGAATACTGCACGGCACGAATAAGAACTTTCTGATTCTTCTCAGGAGAAAGACGACCCACCATGAGAATATCGAAAGTATCTTTATACAGCGGAAAAACTCGACGCTCAAGTGCCGGAGGCTGAAAACGATCCCCTACGCCATTAGAAATAACAACTAATTTGGCGTGTTTCCCGTAACCATTCTCCAGTAACTGGTTCTTAATAAACTCAGAAGGACAGTGGATAAAAGGGAAGGCATTATAAAAAATCTCATAGAGAACTTTATAAACGCCAGTAGCAGCCCAATCTGCCCCCTGTAACCGCGGACTGATATTGTACGTAATATTCTCTGCTTGAACGTGGAAAGCTGCCGTAATAGGAATACCCATACGCTTGGCGACGCGAACTCCCACTTGTTCCAACATCATAGGCATAAAGAAGTGCACAACATCTGCGCCTTCAAATGCCTCCTGGAATGTTGCTATCTTCGGAGTACCAAAAATAAAACTCTGTTTTTTAGCGAAATGATTCACTACCGGGATGCGGAGTTCGCGCACTACATACAGCTCATCATCGGTCTCAGAATTATTCTGCGAAGCATGTTTAATAGCGTGCTCTAAGTTATTTTTAACCTTATCCTTACCACTTTCTGTGGTACCAACAACACGAACTGTATGCCCCTGTGCGCGGAGCTGCTCGCACATACGCCTGGCAGACGTAACAATACCGTTCGTTTCAACACCGAACATATCGGTGACAAAAACAATGGTGAGAGGACGGCGCCTAGCTGACCTCATCATCGCTCCTCGCACTTGTACCAATGAAGTAAACGCTCCCTTTACCCTACCGTCACTAGGAATAATCGATGCACAACGAATGCTGTGATACGGCTAACTAAAATGGAATAACGGTGTTCTATGAGATTACCCATCATCCCTGCCACATATCTTGCTTCTTTCCTGCTTCGGTACCTATATAACGCGATTCGCGACTCTTAGACAAAAGTGTAATCTGCCCTAGCCTCATTGAAAAATACCGCACTTCCATCGAAGTACGGTATTCCTAGGCCTCTGTGAGAGTATAAACGAGGAAATCTATCGCTGCACCCACACGCGCTGCGAGATATCTTCACCTTCTTTGACACCTGGTTCAGCCACAATACCGCCAAAAGGAGCCTGCGCAACAAGCTCCCACGACGCAGGCGCACCCGTCACCTCGCGGATAGCCTCATCAATGACAGGGTTGTAATGTTGCAAAGACGCACCCACCCCTAAACTGCGGAAAGCAGACCAAATATTGAACTGCAGCATCCCATTAGCCTGCTGCGCCCAAACAGGGAACCTATCCGCGTAAAGAACATACTGCTCCTGCATCGACTGGATTATCGAGCGATCAATGAAATAGAGAACAGTACCGGCACCAGCGGCAAAAGCATCTGTTTTAGCACGATCAACTTTCCCATCGAACGCATCATAGATAGCATCCCAGACTTCCCGGTTCTTCTCTCCAAAAACAACAATGGCACGAGCGCTCTTCTGATTAAAAGCATCAGGAGTAAGCTCCGTCAGATCCTTTACCACAGAAACGATATCGTCTTCCGATACAGGCAAATCAGCATTAAGAGCGTACACAGAACGACGTGCAGCAACAACATTCTTAAAAGCTTGGTAATCACTATTAAGAGCCACGATCATGGCCTCCTTCACATTGTGCAAGAGTCAATTTTGTCAACCAACACTCTCAACACAATGAACGGCACCAAGATTCCCGCAGCTCCACTTTTCGCGCAGCTCTACACCATTACTCGCTACACAGATGACAGAAGTAGCATACTGCGCTAACAAAACCATAAATGTTCTCACCCCACCCGCATCATCGTTCCAAACACCGTGATATACGATGCACAGGAGAAACATGCGCAGGTGGGGTGAGACTAACTTTTACTCCCACTCAATAGTTCCTGGCGGCTTGGACGTACAATCCAGCACAACTCGGTTAATCTCCGGCACTTCATTCGTAATGCGCGTAGAGATACGTTCAAGGACCTCATAGGGGATACGAGTCCAATCGGCCGTCATAGCGTCCTCAGAGCTCACTGGACGCAACACAATAGGATGGCCATAGGTACGGCCGTCACCCTGCACACCAACCGAACGCACGTCTGCTAGCAGTACTACTGGGCACTGCCAGATTTCATCGTCAAGACCAGCATTAGTCAATTCTGTGCGCGCAATTTCATCCGCAGCGCGGAGAATCTCCAACCGCTCGCGAGTGACGGCACCAACAATACGGATACCCAAACCGGGGCCAGGGAAAGGCTGCCGGGACACAATGACCTCGGGAAGCCCCAACTCGCGGCCCACGGCACGCACTTCATCTTTGAAGAGCAGCCGCAAAGGCTCGCACAGCGTGAACTCAAGATCTTCCGGCAGACCACCTACATTGTGATGGGACTTGATATTGGCGGTACCAGCACCGCCGCCTGACTCCACAACATCCGGGTACAAAGTGCCCTGAACGAGGAAATCAACCGTCGCGTCTTCCGCTGCGCTCTCCCCGAGAACTTCACTGACAGCGTCCTCAAAGGAGCGAATGAACAGACGACCGATAGTCTTGCGCTTCGCCTCCGGGTCGGTGACACCGTCAAGTTCATCAAGGAACTTATCGACAGCATCGATGGTGACGAGGCGAGCCCCAGTTGCCGCTACAAAATCCTGTTGTACCTGCTCCCGCTCCCCGGCGCGCAAGAGACCATGGTCTACGAACACACACGTAAGACGGTCACCAATAGCACGCTGGACAAGGGCTGCGGCAACTGCCGAATCGACCCCGCCGGACAAACCACAAATAGCTCGGCTGGAGTCCCCAATTTGGTTTTTAACCTGGGTGACGAGCTGATCGACAATGTTTTCCGTAGTCCAATCCTGCGGCAGGCCAGCAACCTTGGTCAGGAAGTTCACAAGAACTTCCTGACCATGCGGAGAATGCATGACCTCTGGATGATACTGCACGCCGGCAATACGGCGTTCCAGATCCTCAAAGGCAGCTACTGGAGCGCCCAGTGTGGAAGCAGTAACAGTACACCCAGCAGGTGCTTTCTGTACCGCGTCCCCGTGACTCATCCATACTTTATGAGTTGGTTCCAAACCGGCATGGACAACACCGCCCTGTCCATGAGGGGTATCTAGCAGTGTCATTTCTGTACGACCGTACTCACGATCGCCAGTATTCGACACCACCCCGCCCAACGTCTTGGCAAGGAACTGGAAACCATAGCAGATACCAAAGACGGGAACACCCATCTCTAAAACAGCCGGATCCATGCTAGGGGCCCCTTCTGCATAAACAGAGGAAGGACCTCCTGACAAAACAATCGCGGCCGGATTTTTAGCCTGGAATTCTGCAAGGGTGGCAGTGTGCGGAATGACCTCAGAGTAGATTTTAGCTTCGCGAATACGCCGCGCGATCAACTGAGAATATTGCGCACCGAAGTCGACAACAAGGACAGGCTGCGGAGTGCTCAAATGCATCTCTTTTCTACACGTGATGAAACTCTACTAGTGAACAGTCAGTTCTACGCGCTGGAAAGCCTTCAACGACGTGTATCCGCACTTGGCCATGGAACGTCGCAGACCACCAGCAAGATCGCACGTTCCGAACGGCTCGGACGAAGGACCATGCAGAATAACTTCCAACGTGGGACCGTCGTAGTCCTCGTCATCAGCTTCATACTCAGTCATGACGGGAACAACAGCACCACGGGGATTAGCTGGATGCCCAGCCACAATTGGCCAGTACACGCCCTTACCGGCTGCCTCCTGTGCTTGTGCCAGCAGCGGGCCAGCCATCACAGCGTCAGCACCGCAGGCAATAGCCTTGGCGATATCGCCTGAAGAATTGAGATCGCCATTGGCGATGACGTGCACATAACGGCCACCGGACTCTTCCATGTAGTCGCGGCGGGCTGCTGCTGCATCAGCAATAGCGGTAGCCATGGCGACATTAATACCGAGTACCTCACCCGTGGTGGTGATGCCCTCTGTGGCGCCATAACCAACCACAATACCCGCTGCACCAGTACGCATAAGATGCATAGCAGTGTGGTAGTTAACGCATCCGCCAACCACAACAGGAATATCCGTGCCGCGCACTAATTCCTTAATGTCGAGGGGAAGCTCCTCCCCCTCCCACACATACTGGGCAGACACCATAGTGCCCTGTACAAAGAGAATGTCAATGCCTGCTTCTACCAGCAATGGCCCCAATTCACGGGCATGCTGGGGAGAAACGCGAACAGCTGTTACCACGCCAGAATCGTGAATCTTCTTGACCGCAGCGGTCAGCAGTTCCTTTTTGATAGGCTCACGGCTGAGCTCCTGAAGAAGAGTCACAGGTGTGACGACGTCGCCAGACTCAAGGGCAGCCTTACGAACTTCCGCGATCTTCTCTTCTGCATTCTCCCAGCGGGACCAAAGGCCTTCTGCGTTGAAAACACCAAGACCGCCGTTCTTCCCCATCTCTATAACAAAGTCGGGGGATGCAAGCGCATCTGAGCCATCAGCCACGAAAGGAAGATCAAACTGGTAAGCATCCATCTTCCAGTCCAACGACACCTCGCGATGGCTGCAAAGTGGGCGGGAAGGTACCAGACTGATATCTTCGAGTTCATACGTACGAACAGCCTCACGGCCAATACCGATTTCTACGACGTCACGCATAGGTTTGTCGTCTCCTTATAGTTACTGTTGCTTAACGAATCTGGTAGTTAGGGGCCGCTACAGTCTGCTGAATGTCATGCGGATGACTTTCGCGCAGACCAGCGGCAGTAATTTGGACAAACTGCGCATCATGAAGTTCATCAATAGTATGAGAACCGGTGTAGCCCATAGCCGCACGCAGGCCTCCCACCATCTGGTGAAGAACACTCTCCAGCGGACCTTGCAGTGGGATACGACCTTCAATACCTTCCGGCACTAGCTTTTCTTCAGCCAATACGTCGTCCTGGAAGTAACGGTCTTTAGAGTAGGAGCGCTTTTCACCGGTGAGGCCACGTCCCTGCATGGCACCCAGAGATCCCATACCGCGATACGTCTTAAACTGCTTACCGTTAATGACCATAATTTCGCCGGGCGCTTCTGGAGTACCAGCCAGCATAGAACCAAGCATGACGGCATTAGCGCCAGCTGCAATAGCCTTAGCGATATCACCGGAATACTGCATACCCCCATCAGCAATAACAGGAACACCGGCTTTATGGGCAACCGTGCAGGCCTCCATAATGGCAGTAATCTGTGGAGCACCAACACCCGCAACAACACGCGTTGTACAGATAGAACCAGGACCAATACCAACCTTGATAGCATCCGCACCGGCGTCGATCATAGCTTGAGCAGCCTGCCGTGTAGCAAGGTTACCGCCAACAACCTGAACACGCTCCCCAAACTCTTTCTTCACCCGGGAAACCATCTCAAGAGCACGGTTATTGTGGGCATGCGCAGTATCCACAACCAGCAGATCCACACCGGCGTCAACAAGGGCATGCGCACGGTTCCAGGAATCCTCATTAGTACCAATACCGGCACCAACACGAAGACGGCCATCCTCATCCTTAGTGGCATGCGGATACTGCTCCGTCTTAACAAAGTCCTTAACAGTAATAAGACCAGTTAGCTTATTGTTGCTGTCAACAATGGGAAGTTTCTCAATTTTATTCCGACGCAAAAGATTAAGCGCCGCTTCACCAGTGACACCCTCCTGTGCCACAACAAGCGGCATGGGGGTCATAATGTCCCCCACTTTCGTGTTGCTATCAACTTCAAAACGCATATCCCGGTTAGTGCAAATACCAACCAGTTTGCCGTCACTATCAACAACAGGGAGACCAGAAATACGGAAGCGAGCGCACAAGTCATCAACTTCCTTAATGGTCATATCGGCAGTACACGTGACGGGATCCGTCACCATACCAGCCTCTGAACGCTTAACGGTCTCCACCTGAGCCGCCTGTGAATCTATGGAAAGGTTACGATGCAAAATGCCGAGGCCACCATTACGCGCCATCGCAATAGCCATACGAGACTCTGTTACCGTATCCATCGCTGCAGAGAGAATCGGAACATGAAGTCGAATTTCGCGAGTGAGCTGAGTAGATGTATCCGCCCCAGAAGGAATGACATTAGATTCCGCAGGAAGCAACAAAACATCATCAAACGTTAGGCCGACCATAGCAACTTTGTCAGCGTCGTCCCCACCCGTAGTTACCGTGTTCCGAAAATGCGCCATCGTATCTCCTGAAAACTCTTATCAAGCGTCCTAGGTTAAGACTACCCGTCCAGCTCACTAACTACGAAGTGGAATTTGAGGGTTCTTTAGCAGGTGAAGACGTAGCCGCATGAGAAGCCTTCGAAGAATACATAGAGTGCTTACTTGACCTACTCTTTTTCTGGTCATGAGACGATTTCTTAGAGGTCTTCTTAGACTTTGCAGCAGTGGATTGTGTAGTACTCGGTTTTGCCGAAGAAGTCCCTGCTCCTGGAGATTCAGTAGTGACAGTAACAGTGCCAGAATCATCGACAAAGATTGTGCCATTGTCAGAAGAACTCCCTGAATTCTTCTGTTTAGTTTTGGTTTTATCCCGCTTTCTCGTCTCTTCCGAATTCTCCACAGATTCATGTGATTTCGTTGTACGGCTAGCCTTTACGCCACTATTTCCGCCACGAAAAACCTTGCGCGTATCATCTAACCTTTTTTGCACATCACTACGCCGAGACTCAGTACCAATACCCTTGACCTTAGTTTGTACTCGATCCAGTACCCGCATAGCTTCCTCATCTTGCCCCGAGCTGGCAAGTGAACGAGCCCGATCAATGTCCTGGTTAAGATAAGTAGCTAGCTCAATATCATCAGCATTGCTGGCGAACAAAGCCCTATTCATTGGCCACAGGGGATCATTCATACCGGCAGATTGAATAGCGATAGTAAGACCAGCAGCAGCTATCACAAGAAAAGCAGCCGCACCCGAAAGCACGCAGACAGCCTCTCGCCGCCACGTATGATGTCGGGGGTGTTCCTCCCGATTTGTGTTCGATTGTGGTGGAGATCCTGCGTTCGAGGCTGTACTCGATACTGCGTGCAATGGGAGCTTGTCTGCTGACTGGCCCAGAAGTGACTCGACAGTTGGGGCAGGAGGAAGCGGAGCACTAGTAACATCGGTACGCCACTGCTGAAAAAGAGACGTAAGTTCCGGAGCTACATCATCATATTCTGCTGAATCATTATGCTCCGCTGAAGCGTGGTCAGTAGACATTGAAGCAGACAGGGCATCGAGATAACGATCTGTTTCCCGGAGCTTCTCCACGTAATCCGCAGACACTCGGTCTCGATTAGAACGATCGTGTTCCACTATTCTCCTCCTCCCGCATTGTCAGAAACATCTTTAGACGTACAGCCTTTTACTACACAATCTTTCGCTATATCGTGACGACGCTGGTATTCCTCCCGAAGTTTCGCAAGAGCACGGAACTGTGCGACACGAACTGCGCCAGGAGTGGAATGCAACACTGCTGCAGTTTCTGCCGCAGACATACCAACAATGACGCGCAAGCGAATAATCTCCTGAGCTGATGGAGAAAGAACAGTAAGAAGATCCTCAACCTCTGCTGAACTTTCTCGACGTAATGCCACCATCTCCGGTTCTTCGCTCACATCGACAATGTCAGTACTGTCATCTAAAACATCGTTCGTATGCCGAAAAGCGTTACGTTTTGCATCTGCGACTTTGTGGGCAGCAATACCATACACAAATGCCATAAAAGAGGATCCCTGATCCTGATACTTCGGAATACCCGTGACAACCGACAAGCAGATTTCCTGTGCGACATCATCGGCACTAGCATGCCCCGGAGCAGACCAGGTAATCCGCGATCGGCAGTACGAAACGACGGAGGGGAAAATTTCGCGAAGTAATTGATCCGTGGCAGCAGTATCACCCTTTTGTGCGGCAACCACTAGGGGTGCCAGGCGATCCTCGGCAGGTACAGCCACGTTATCCTCGCAATCAGAGAACCAATGTGGAAACTAAGTGAATTGTGACCATGTCGCTCAGTCACTCACTACTTAGTTTTCACTATCGGCGCTCAGTGATGATGATGTCCAGCATGCACATTGTTATCTTCCCCAGGACTCTGCGGCTTATCGACTACTGACATTTCAGTCGTCAAAACCATACGACCAACAGAAGCCGCATTAGTAACAGCAGAACGCGTTACCATCACGGGATCAATGACACCCTCTTGTACAAGATCGCCGAAAGTACAAGTAGCCGCATTGTATCCTTCACCTACTGGCATATCCTGCACTTTTTGGCAGATAACTGAGCCATCTTCACCTGCATTTGTCGCGATCCAATACAAGGGAGCTGTTAGTGCGGTAGCAAGAATACGGGCACCCAAAGCGACGTCACCATCCAAAGTGTCGGCATAACCCTCCACCTGTGGAGCAAGCTGGGCGAGGGTAGAACCTCCGCCCGCAATAATGCCTTCCTTCACAGCAGCCTGAGCAGCATGGATAGCATCATCAACACGCGTCATGCGTTCCGTCACTTCAGCTTCAGTGACACCGCCCACCTTAATGAGAGCAACCCCACCAGACATTTTGGCAAGACGCTCCCCTATTTTCTTCTTATCCCACTCTGAGGAACAATGTTCAATCTCAGAACGTAACTGCTGTCGACGTTCCTCCACACTGTCCGGGGCACCAGCACCATCAATAATAAGAGTGCTCTTCTTCGTAACAGTGACACGCTTTGCGGAACCGAGAATCTCTATACCGGCCTCCGCAAGATTTACGCCCGTATCAGGATCCACCACAGTGGCACCGGTAACAGCGGCCATATCATGCATAAAGCTCACGCGACGATCACCAAAGAAGGGTGCCTTAACCGCTACAACCCTAAGTGTCTTACGGACGGCATTCATAGCAAGAGCAGCAAGAGCCTCCCCCTCTACGTCCTCTGCAATGATAAGGAGCGGCCGTTTAGTCTCTACTACCTTTTCCAACAAAGGCAGTAGTGTCGGCAAAGAACTGAGCTTATTACGGTGAAGAAGAATATAGGGATTCTCAAGTTCAGCGCGGGCTGCTTCATAGTCAGTGATGAAGCTGGGAGAAAGATAGCCCTTATCGAACTCCATTCCCTCAGTTAAGACGATCTCAGTTTCTGTGGCCTGGCTTTCATCAACACTAATAACGCCGTCCCGGCCCACCATATCCATACCGCGAGCGACCATATCGCCGATCTTCTCTTCGCGCGAGGAAACTGTAGCAACATGACGAATTGCCTCACTCGTTTCCACCGGAGTGGCTGCCTGGGCAAGAAGTTCTTCGGTCTTCTCCGCAGCTAATTTAATACCCACAGAAAGCTCCATAGGATTGGCACCAGCCGCTACATTGCGGAGACCCTCATGCATAATGCGCTGTGCAATAACAGCGGCGGTAGTTGTACCGTCACCGGCACTATCGTTCGTCTTCGTCGCTACAGCTCTCAGAAGTTGTGCACCAAGATCTTCAAAGGGGTCAGGCAGATCAATCTCGCGGGCGATAGTGACACCATCGTTAACAACCTGTGGTAAACCGATAGGCTTTTGTAAGACGACATGTCGGCCACGTGGCCCCAACGTCACTCGCACCGTATCAGCAAGCCGATCGGCACCATTAAGAAGACTAGTCCGGGCATCCTGATGAAAAGCAATGAGCTTAGACACTAAAGAACATCCTCACAATATGGCTTCCGCAGGAACTCTGCCAGTTTCTAAACCTAGCGAGTATCCTGCGGAAACTATGATTTATATGGTTGTTGTACTGGTGTTACTTATGAACGATAGCGAGTAGATCGCGAGAGGACAGAATGAGGTATTCCTCCCCGTCGTACTTGATTTCAGTTCCACCGTACTTGCTGTAGAGGACGGTGTCGCCTTCCTCAACATCGAGAGGAATGCGGTGCTTTCCTTCATCATCCCAGCGTCCGGGGCCAACTGCCACGACAGTGCCCTCGAGTGGCTTTTCCTTAGCGGAATCCGGAATCACCAAGCCGGAAGCGGTGGTGGTCTCAGCCTCGACGGCTTGAACGAGAATCTTGTCCTCGAGCGGCTTAATTTTAGCCACGATGACCCTCCATAAGATCAATGTGTAAGTTCAATGTTATACGCTAAGAGCACACTAACCGTCGCGGGTAGCTAGCACACCCATTGCTAATTAGCACTCTACATTCATGAGTGCTAGCCTTCAACATCTTCGAAAGAAAACATTTCGTAATAGCAAATGCGCATCTGTGCCAACAAAATACTCTTAAATAACCGCTACGGGAACTAAAAAATTACGCCAAACGTTGTGTCTAGTAGATATAAGTTGAGAAACACTTCTACTTTTACAAGCTGAGGAGCACCGTGTATTACAACGATCCATACGCCAATGGGAACTACGGCAATGGCACATACCCGTCATATCCTCAGGGGCCATACAGTAACAATGGGTACACCCCCTACCCCAATGGCCACAAACCAACAAACAGTCTCGCTATTGCTGCTTTCATTCTCTCGATGATGCAGTTTTTCACTGTCATCACCGTGATACCGGCTATCATCTGCGGCCATATTGCATTACGCCAAATCAAACAAGACGGCAGCGAAGGGCGTGGACTAGCCATAGCCGCACTCATTATCAGCTATATTTTTCTCGCCCTTATCGTTATCGGAACTATTCTCTTCTTTGTCCTCGGTGGAATAGCGCTAACAGTTGGCTCAAATGACGGCAGCTACGCTATGGCTCTTGCCTCTTTCGCCCCACTTATACAGTTCTAATACCCCAAAATTTCTATTCCTGGCACAAAGTTTTACCTCGCGCAGAGTTCTACCTTCACTACTCCTGCACCAACGACACTTCAACAGGCAGCCCCGGATCCGCAGCACACATGAGCGGAGTCGGGGCTGCCCCGTATGCAACCAAATAACTAGCTGCCGCAGCAATCATGGCCCCATTATCCGTGCAGTAATGCGGACTGGGGACACGCAACTTAATACCAGCTTTCTCACAGCGCTCCGCAGCTAATGCCCGCAGCCGGGAATTAGAGGTCACGCCACCACCCATAATGAGGGTATGGGAACCCGTATCCTGACATGCACGCAGCGCCTTGGCAGTTAACACATCTGCCACCGCTTCCTGGAAACTTGCACACAGGTCAGCCACATCCACAGTCTCCCCCGCCGCCTCCATCGTTTCCACATGCCGTGCCACAGCCGTCTTCAACCCTGAAAACGAGAAATCATAGCGGTTATCCTGCTGCCGCATCATACCTCGCGGAAAAGCAATAGCCCGCGGATTCCCCTCTTTCGCCAATGCGTTAATAAGCGGACCACCCGGATACCCCAAACCCAGCAGACGAGCTACCTTGTCATAGGCCTCGCCGGCGGCATCATCCACCGTTGTCCCCATTTCCTCCATAGGTTCATAGAGGCTACGTACTCGCAGCAGTTGTGTATGACCACCCGACACCAGTAATGCGATCGCATTCTGTACATCACCGTGGTGCAGCGCATCCACCGCAATGTGCCCCGCTAAATGGTTAACCCCATAGAACGGGACTCCCCACCCCGCTGCATAGGCCTTAGCTGCAGCCGCCCCCACAAGCAGTGCACCGGCCAAACCTGGCCCCACAGTTGCCGCCACCATATCTGGCTTCTCAATACCTGCTTCTGCAAGTGCTGCATGCATTATGGGAACTATAGCTTCTAGATGAGCGCGCGAAGCAATCTCCGGCACAACACCGCCAAAACGACGATGTTCCTCCATCGAAGACGCCACCTGATCCGCAATGAGCTCCACCTGCGGAGACCCATCATCCTGTATGGTGACGCGAGTGATACCCACGCCGGTCTCATCACAGGAGCTCTCTATCCCCAGCACGGTGAAGGAATCGCCCGGAGCCCACTGCGGGATCGTCGCCTCACGATCCTGCATACGAGTATGAGAAGTAGTAGCGCTAGCGTTATTCATTACTGTATTCATAGCTCCTTCTATTCCTTCCACAATAAGATCTCCACGCTAAGATTCTTACTAAGATCGCAGTATGATCAGGCCGCACGCTGTAGTGGGAGTCGGCGCATCACTAGCGCATCGGCTCCACTGGGCTGGTAATACTTCCGACGAATCCCTATTTCTTCAAAACCACAAGATTTATATAAATTAATCGCTCGACTATTGTCTGTTCGAACTTCTAAAAACACAGTTCCCTGTTCAGTACCGGCAAGAACAGCTGACAAAAGTGCCCGTCCCCACCCATGCCTCTGTAAAGCTGGGGTGACGGCAATCGTCAGAATTTCATACTCGGCATCATCTTCCGATATGCCGCGCTGACCACATCCCGCGAAACCAACAAGCTGCCCCGACTCAAAAGACACACCCCCAGCAACACTGTCACTGGCAACACTGTCGTCGGTAGTAGTGCGAAGCGCTATATAGTGATTTGCCGGCTGCGCAATTTCTTCCCGAAAAGATTGCTCACTCCAGGGACTTTCCGCAGCGAAAACATCAGCTTCTAGCTCTGCACAGGCAGGCGCATCCGCCAAATACAGTGGGCCAATACGGCAAAGACAGCTGCAAGAAGACATCAGTGTGCGTTGTTTCCTAAACCGGTAATAGCAGCCGACACGGGACGCGGACGCGGCGGTACCGCATCTGGACGACGCAGATAGAGGGGCTGTAGCGGCTCTGTTTCCGCCCCAGTGAGAATACGGTCCCGGGCAACTGTTACTAAAGCAGCCGGGTCGGGGTATTCCACATCAACATGCGGGCACTGGAACTGGTTCCAATACTTTCGTGTTCCCGCCACGCAGGCAACGAGCATCGTAGAAATATCGTCCGGTTTTGCTACCGATGGACCATCGAGCCGCGCCGGGACTGCCCACTCACACGCATGATCAGTTTCCGCATTTGCATGTATTCCCTGCATGGAATAGGTAGCCCAGTAAGCTTCACGGCGCCGCGCGTCTGTCACTACTAAAAGCTGTTGCGCGGCGAGAATACGCTCATCTTGGTGTGTGCGGGCAGCAAAATCAGCATGTTGAATCTCATCCCATGCACTAACTGCAATAGCGTCTAGGCTACACACTCCGTAAACAGGGATATGCAGAGCATCACCAAGCGCAGCCGCAGTTGCTAGTCCTACACGCAAACCAGTAAAAGGTCCTGGACCAGTACCAGCCACAATGGCATCCACATCAGAAAGTTCTGTCTGTGCATCAGCACAGCACTCCACAACATGCGGGGTGAGAAGCTCACAATGCGCTTTAGCATTAATAGTGACACGACGCGCTACCGTAGTAGGGATTTTCCCTTCCTCTACGGACACTAAACCCGCCGTAACTGCAGGTGTAGACGTATCAAGGGCGAAAACCAACATAGAGGATATCCTTCCTAGGGAAGTTCACGGTATGGGTCATCAACCCACCGCCATGTAGCATGACGTTGATCGGATCCGGGGGAACGCACCAACGTCACCACGAGGCAACGCTCCACTAGACGTTCCACCACGCCGCCGCCCCATTCCACGACAACAACAGAATCAGTAAGTTCAGTATCAAGATCCAGCGCATCAAGTTCACCGAGCAGCACGTCACCCGCCCGTGGATCATCCTGGATCCCATCAAGGAGACGGTAGGCATCGACATGTACCATTCCAACGTCACCCGGAGTACCTGGCCGATGGCTTCGCGCAATAACAAACGTTGGGGACGTCACACGACCTTGCACCCCCAATCCTTGGGCAATACCGCGGGCTAATACTGTCTTCCCCACACCTAATGCACCATCGAGGACAACAACATCCCCCGCCCGCAATTGTGCAGCCAATTCACGGCCAAGCTGAAGAGTGTCATCCACCGTAGACAACTTCCGTAGACCAGCGGGACCAGCCGGAGCAGTATCCTCACTCGTCACGTTTGTGCTGGCCACCGGGCGATGCTCATAGCGGCGAGTAGTGCGTCCACCAACCCAGCAGAGCACTTCATAGGGGATGGTGCCAATAAGATTAGCCCAATCCAGTGCTGTTAATTCACCACGACTACCATCACCGAAGAGAAATGCTTCATCCCCTGGCGATACTCCTCCACCATCAGGGCCCAGATTAACAACAATCTGATCCATGGAAACGCGCCCCACTTCCGGGAAGCGCTTACCGTTAATCGTGACCTCAAGTTTGTTAGTAAGACGGCGATTAATACCATCTGCATACCCACACGGCACAATAGCCGTTACAGTATCGACAGGCGCATGCCAACTGTGGTTATAGGAAACACCCGCACCTGCCGAAAAAGGCTTAGTAAGAGCAACAGACGCAGACCACGTAAACGCTGGGACTAGGTCAATATCTCCTAGCTCTGGCATGGGAGAAATACCATAAATACCAAGTCCGGGGCGGGCCAGCTCAAACCCCATTCCCCCATGGGTAAGAAGAGCCGCAGTATTAGCGTGATGGTTATGGTCAAGATGCAGCCCGGCGCGACGCCCCTGGTCAATAGCGGCGCGGAGATTATCAGCCTGCCGATCCGTTATCGGATTACCGAGCTCATCCGCGCTGGAAAAGTGCGCCATTAATCCACGCACATGCACCATGCCACTTGCTTCTGCCTCGCAGAAACGGGGCAGCATATGGTGCCACTGCTGGCTAGTAAAACCAGATCGCCCCATACCAGTGTCAAGTTTGACGGTAACGCAAGCACTAATACCAGTTTCTTTGACAGCATTCAGCACTGCATCAAGCTGCCATTCAGTAGCGATGGCGATCATAAGATTAGCGCGTAATGCTTCCGCTATAGGAGTGGCCTGCCCCCACAGCCAAAAGAGAATAGGGGCATCTACAATGCCCGCATTCCGCAGCTGCATTGCTTCTTCAAAGGTGGCGCAGCCAAGCTCCACCGCTCCGGCATCTAGAGCTGTTTTCGATACCTCGATGGCGCCATGTCCATAGGCGTCTGCTTTTACCACTGCCATCAGTTGCGTATCGCCCGCAAATCGTTGCATGACGCCAACATTGTGGGCAATAGCGTCAAGATTGATAGTGGCAAATAGTTGGGATGAAGGGGCGAGAGTGGTCTCACCTGTGTATAAAGTCACGGCCTTATCCTAGTCTCTTATACGATGAAACCATTAAGTATCCATTCGGACGTGCTCATCTTTCCACTCTATCGCGAACACATCACTGTACATGTATACGACGAAACATTACGCTAGTGAAAAGCCTTTTCACACTTCTCCATCTGCCCTCTACTAGCCCTCTGCCAGCTCTCTACACCGTTCTCTATAACATCCCGCTGGTTTTCTATAGCGTCCCGTTTCGCACATCACGTATTGCCGCCGATATCGACTGGGAAATCTCTGAGGCTGTCACGGGAGCCCCTCTCCCTGCCGTATCAGTGTCAGACAGAAATCGTCTGGCCCCATCTGCAGGCCAAGTCTTACCTGCAGACTCACCGAAAGAAGCTCCTAAAGAGGCTAATAGTGCAGCGCGAGAATGTACTCGAACGGCCATTGCTGCAGATTCTTCTACAGACCGTCCCGCCACTGCTCCATGTGCGACAAGAGCCCCTACAATACCCGTCAGGACATCCCCACTACCCGGAGTAGCTGCCCAGGAAGAGCCGGTATCCTCCGCATAGATACCTTCGCTGCCAGCAATATATGTTGCTCTCCCCTTTAAAAGAATACTGAGGTTAATCCCTTGGTTTTTCCAAGCTTCTCGACATGCCGTCACCGCAGCAGAACACCCCATCTGCTCTATATCGGTTGTTGACTGTGGGAGCAGATACTGTGAGGCAGCCGAATAGGCACTGCATAACCGTAGGAACTCACCAGTATGCGGGGTGACGAGAGTAGCAGCGCCCTCTGGCCGGTAGTCCATGAGCTCGGGAAAACGAGAAATAAGCGTAATAGCATCGGCATCTACAACAACAGGGACATCCTGTTTCAAGATCCACCGCAGCCGTTTATAGGCCTTCTCATCAGTTCCTATCCCGGGTCCAACTGCCCACGCGTTGACGTGCCCCGCATGTTTTGGTGAAGTGACGCAAATTGTGTCTGGTTGATGGAAGAGGACAAGATCCGTAGCAGAACCGGCGTACCGCACCATAGCGGAGCTAGCATGTGTTGCACCCGCCACCGATAAGAGAGCTGCCCCCGGATATTTGTGAGAACCAGCGCATATCCCTACCACACCGGTGGTGTACTTATTGTCAGTGGAACCAGGAATGGGCCACTGCGCTGCTACATCTTCGTCAGACAGTACCTGCATAGCAGGGGTTTCCGCGTTAAGATCCAAACCAATATCGACTAGGGAGACGCGTCCACAGTAAGGGCCAGCAAGGATACGGCAAGGCTTCAATGCCCCAAAGGTCACTGTGGCCATGGGGTGAACATGTGGGTGGTGACGCACTCCCGTATCTGGATCAATACCGGCGGGAATGTCCACAGACATAATCGGCACAGATGCCTCTTCCAGCGCATTAATAATGGCTGCCGCGGATTCTCGCAACGGGCCATGCCCGCCAATGCCGACAATACCTTCCAATGCCAGATCAGCCGTTTTGATAGCACTGACAAGATCAGCGTTCTCGACATTGCCCGATACCGCCGTATCGGAGAAAGAGATGACATTCCCGTATGCCGCACGGAATGCCGTTAAACCCGCCTTATGAGTACGCTCGGGATTCAGAAGAATAGCTGTGACAGCAGCTCCTTTACGGCGTAAATAGGTTCCTGCCCAGAGTGTGTCGCCACCGTTGTTACCCGCCCCAACGATAAGAACAACATGGCTTCCGTACACGTTCCCCTTTATCCGACGGATTTCTTTCACCGCGTGGAGAGCTAATCCGTAAGAGGCTCGTCGCATCAGCTCGCCTTCTGGAAGAGAAGTAAGAAGTGGCGCTTCAGCAGCGCGAATACTGTCGGCAGTATAGACGTGCATTACTGTTCTCTCTCTGGCAGAGGTATCCATAAGAATGACAGTCCCAATGAGGCAAAGATCAGCATTACTTCAAAAAGTCGGATAATAGTGCCCTCGAACCCCATTGACGTAGACGTCACAATAAGGCTAAACACTATAGCGATAAAACTGAGCACACTTATAACAAGACGTGCCCACAAACGGCCTTTACTGAGATACCAGAGCACTACCACGATAGCGACAAAACACACCGCACTGATGATGGGAATAGAACCGGCATTACCGTTCGTCGTTTCCTGAGCGCGCGCCACTAGCACTGTCGCAATTGATACCCCCATCAGCAAAGTGAGGATATTACACACGAGGGCAAAAGGAAGAGCCTTAGGCTCTAGCCCCGCGATCCAACGACGCATTAACAACCCTTCTTCGACATCGTTCAACTGTCTAGAATTGTCTAGCCCTGCCTGACACTATCTAGCACTGTCTAGTACGATTCGTCCCGACAATTCTGAGATCCGATGACCTATTCGACAGTGACAGACTTAGCAAGGTTACGTGGCTTATCTACATCGTATCCCCGCTGGGTAGCGATCTCCGCAGCCATAATTTGCAACGGCACCGTGGAGACGAGTGGCTGTAGCAAACTGGAACATTCTGGAACGCGAATAATGTAGTCGGCGAAAGGCACCACAGCTTCATCATTGTCTTCAGCGATGACGATAGTCGTGGCGCCGCGAGCCTGCACTTCTTTGACATTAGAAATCATCTTGGAATGCAGCACTGCGCGACCTTTCGGCGACGGCATAATAACAACAACCGGCATACCCTCATCAATAAGAGCAATAGGGCCATGTTTAAGCTCGCCGGCCGCGAAACCTTCCGCGTGAATATACGCAAGCTCTTTAAGTTTAAGAGCGCCTTCCAACGCTACTGGGTAACCAACATTACGGCCGATGAAAAGAAGAGTGTTACTGCCGGCAAACTGGCGTCCGATGCTTCGAATGTCATCCGTCTGATCCAGGACACGTTCTACCTTCTCTGCCATTGCCTCCAGTTCACGGTAAATGACAGCAACCTCATCCGGATACTTCGTACCGCGCGCTTGGGCTAACGCCAAACCAACTAGATAGTTAGCAATAACCTGTGCAAGGAAAGCTTTCGTGGAGGCAACAGCAATTTCGGGACCTGCGTGGGTATAGAGTACGGCATCAGATTCACGCGGAATTTGTGCCCCATTGGTATTACATACGGCAAGCACGCGTGCTTTTTGGCTACGCGCATGGCGCACTGCCTCCAAAGTATCTGCAGTCTCACCAGACTGAGAAATAGCTACTACCAACGTATTAGGTCCAAGGACGGGGTCACGGTAGCGGAATTCAGAAGCAAGCTCAATTTCAACAGGAACACGTGTCCAATGTTCGATAGCGTATTTAGCCAGCAAACCCGAGTGATAAGCAGATCCACACGCTACCACAAAGATTTTTTCGATCTGCCGTAGATCTTCGTCAGAAAGACGACGCTCATCAAGAACAATTCGCCCATCAACAAAATGTCCACGTAACGTGTCAGCGAGGGCCTGTGGCTGTTCCGCGATCTCCTTCAGCATGAAGTAGTCGTAGCCGCACTTTTCCGCAGCTTCAAGATCCCAATCGATAGTAAAAGGACGCCCCTCAACGGGATTCCCCTCGAAATCAGTGATGGTGTAGCCATCGGCAGTGATCGTGACAACATTGTCTTGCCCCAGCTCAACAGCTTCCCGCGTATGTTCAATAAATGCGGCAACATCAGACCCCAGGAACATCTGATGTTCGCCCACTCCAATAACGAGAGGGGTACTACGGCGACACGCCATAAGCATATCGGGGTGGTCAGCATGCGCAATGACAAGGGTAAAAGCGCCCTCTAACCTGTTAATAACAGCCATGACAGAGGCCGTGAAATTACCCGCATTGGGGCCTTCACCGTAGTATTCGGCATGAAGTAAATGAGTAACAGTTTCCGTGTCTGTTTCTGAGGTGAACTCCACACCTTGGGCTTCAAGTTCAGCATGGAGCGGGGCGAAGTTTTCAATGATGCCATTATGCACCACCGCTATTTTGCCCAGCTGATCCACATGCGGATGCGCGTTAATGTCTGTGGGGCGGCCATGCGTAGCCCACCGAGTATGGCCAATTCCTGTAGTGGCAGGATAATTTTCTAAACCAGCAGACTCTACTGTGGCAACTAAATTGTCGAGTTTGCCAGCTTTCTTCTCCACAGCCATGCCACCGGAGCCATCGAGAAGAGCAATACCAGCAGAGTCGTAGCCGCGATATTCCATACGCCGTAATGCGTCAATAACAACACCAAGGGCAGGCTTAGACTGACCAGGAGTACCTACGTATCCAACGATTCCACACATAGCTTATACCCTACTTGTTTAGAGTCCCTAGAGTCTCTTTGAGTCGTACTGTTGTTCACTCTTTTTACTGTCACAGTAGTGTTTCACAGATTTCTGTGGCACGTTTCCCATGAACTTTCCATGTCTATACGAGTGTTATTGATTAGGCTTAAACACGTGGCTACGAAATTAAAGAAACGTGTTTCTGATCTCTCCTATATAGGTCCTCGACGTGTGATGCGAGGTGACTTGGCGGATGCCTCCCTTGAAGGTGTGGTTTTTGCTCCCACTGGTCGCACTCCTGTACCTACCGTCATTATTATTCCTGATTGGCTAACACCTGCACGATCCTATTATGAGATAGCTCGGCATTTAGCATCGTGGGGTATGGCCTGCATAGTACCCAAACTAGCTAATACTGCTCTTAATGATGCAGGTGATTTATCTGAGCAACTTACAGATCTCATAAAATCACTGCCCACCATGCAGTTAGGCAATGGCGCTGCACAATTATCCGACGACGCAATAGCATTGCTTGGCCATGGTTTAGGCGGCGCAGTTGTTGCGGAGACAGCTTCTCAAAAACTCTCTCTCAAAGGAGTAGTTGCTGCTTACCCGACAGATTCGTCTCCTTCCCCACTGGACTACACACCACATGCCACTGCCCCGGCACTCATCATTTGTCCAGGATATTCGGCAGGGCTATCGGCGGACATATCAAAAGATTTTGCTAATTCCTGGGGTGCCCCTGTTGTTATGCGAAAAGTACCTGGTTGTACTCGCATGGGCATGGCGGGAAATAACATACTGGAACGTTTTGGGCTTTCTGAAACGAACGACAAGAAGCCGTTACGTGCGCAGCTTAGCCTTATAACAGGCTACCTATGGTACCAACTTTCAGGTGATGACGATTATGAGGATTTTGCATCCCTAGAATCAGAAATCGCGGGAACAGAGGTAGTACTGACACGGCGTCAACATGCCGAAGCAGAAATTGCGTCAAAAGAATCAAAGCATCTCTTTGCCGGTCTTCACCGATAAATTTTATACCCCTAGGACGTGGCGGCTACTTTCCAAAAGTTCCACCACGTCCTAGGGGTTATTTTTTATTGATCTAGACAACGGATTCTACAGAGTACGTTATCTACTATTTCTTCAGAGCTTATCGAGCATTTTTAATGTTTCTGGCTCAAGCTCGATATAGCCAGCCTGAGCTAATTTCTTAAACGTATGCAGAGAATCAAAAATTGTTTCTGCCTCGTCATCTGTTAACTCACGAGGCTCTTCCTCATCGTATTGAGAGAAATATTCCTCTATCTCTTCCTCGTCATAATTATGGACTTTACGTTTTGGCTGCTGCTCAAAAATAGACATTCTCACCACATCCCAGCTTTAGAGAGATCATCATGCCCTGAACTTGTCTTTTTAAAATGCGAGTCAGATGATGGTGGCGTTTTCGGCGGCGCAGATTTTACTGATGGTTCATCCGTGACCACCGCATGCGCGTAAATATTATCTTTCACTGCCACATTGGTATAGCTGTTCTTACTACTAGAAGCACCTTTGTCAGAGGAAGACGGTGTGGACGGTTTCCCCGTATGGGTATCCCCTTTTGCGTGAGATACTTCATTTTTACCAGTAGCGTGAGCAGTTTGTGACGCCTCACTACTATTGTGCTCACTCATCCTTACTGGTGCCGTCCTTATCAGTACTACCTTTATCAGTGCTGTCTTTATCAGTGTTGCCGGAACTATCACCATTCTGATTTCCGTCAGTAGCTTTATTCTCACCGGGATGATCCCCAACAGTACTGTGCTTGTCTGAATCATTGCCAGAACTATCCGTACTAGAACCATCATGATGGTGACTACCACTATCACCATCATGCGTATTAGTATCGCCGGTACTGTCAACACTCATTTCTATAGTGGCGGCGTGATGGTTTTCTACTGAAACCTCTACTCCAACTCCACCTTCAATTCGTAGAGACCAGCTTGGATTTCCATTACTGACACTTCTACTGCCTACAGTTGTTTTATTATCCGGGAGAGGATTTTCCTGGTGCTGTGGATGATTATCGACAGGCACATCAACAATATTCTCCCTATTGTCAACAACACTAGGGCTCTGTTGTTGCGGAGGATAATGCTCGGAAGAATCGGTGGATTGAATACTGCCTTCGAGATCATGGATAAAAGTGGACCAGAGATCATGATGGATTCTGGCTGCTGTGCGCGCCCCATCGTGCACAATATGCTCTATAACGGCAGCTTCGTCACCTCTCGGATAAGGCTGTTCCGCATCATCAGGTTGGGGAGAATTGTATGGTGGAGTACGCCCAGGATCTCCATTCACATTCTTCGGAGCAGGAGAGATAGGCGGATGCGGGGCATAATTGCGTCCTATATCTTCCGGGCGAGTAAAGGTGGAAGTAGCAGAACCACTAGTTCCTCCAGCGCCTCCCCCTGTCAGAACCGGTGTTGACGTGACAGGTGGTTTCTTTTCACGCCGCTGATTCTCAGTTTTCGGTTTTAGTTCTTTCTTAGGGGGATTGGGATGGCATTTAATAGACTTATCCTGAGAAGACTTACCTCCTTCAACTCCTTTAACCTCAATTGGTTTCAACTTATGCGTAAATGTAGGAGAAATCTTTTCTCCCGATACTGTTTTTGAAACAACAATTGACCAAATACGGTCAAGTTCATTTTCTGCATTCTCAACTAGGTTGCATAAAGCGTCCAAAACATTAGAACTAATTTGAGTTGAACGCTGCATATCTTTAACAGCTTTAGTGAATTCTCCGGAACCAGCCCGAACACCATCCACTAATCCGAAAATTGCACCAACGGGATTGAAGGAAAGACCATACTTTGCGGATTTACTTTTACCCATAGCAGTGCCGACGACACTACTGACACCGTCAGATCCCATTGCAACAAGAGCATCCCCAAACCCCCGCAGCAGATGATCAATCCCTATAGGGCGCTTCGTTGCGACAGCAGCCCAAGCCTGCCCCTGCGCAAAAACTATCATCTGCGTAGTGACTTTTAGCCCCATGCTGACATTGTGAGAAGCGATTTCGTAGATATGTGCCTTCGCTTCAACGTCTTTTTCTGTTTTTGAGAGAGTATGCCGTGCCGCATCAGCTGCTTTTCCCTTCCACACGGATGTAGTGGAAGACGTGCAATCCTGGAGGACAGATCCAAGATTAGTTAAAGCAAGCTGCTTATTTTGTATATCATCGAGAAAACTATTTACTTGCTCAGGATGAAACTCCAGAAAATTACTCGCCAACAATTTTTCTGCACGTAGTGAGCTCGGTTTCAATAATGAAATAGCGAGTGCAGGAGGAAATTCCACAAATTTTAGATTCTGCTCGGCGAGAGCACACGCGATAGCACTGTGGATAGAAAGGACAGCCGCTCCGTAAACAAAAGTTTGATCCATGAGTTAGCCCTCCACCGTCCGGAAAACATCCCTATTACGCTCATTTTGCTCATCAAAAGTCTTGGCATCAGACACTAAATGCTCCGCATGATCAGACGTTTGTTGAACTAAGAGATCATCCTTTTCAGCTTCTTCGTGATACCACTGAGCAAATGCCTGAGCACTACTAGACCGACGAGCACCGAACATACCGCTACTTACAGCCTGTTGCCCATCAAGTGCACACTTACATTGAGACTGTCCATCAAAAAGACGGTCACCAATCCCTCTTAATGCTGGTGGATCAATATAAACTTCGTCAGGCATTATCTTCCACTTCGTCGTAGATATAAGGTCATGACTACAAGATCATGACTATAAGTTCGTGAATACACGACACGAATTCGTGTTCCTAGTAATATGACGACGCGAAATACTGGGAGGTTCCCTCAGCCCAGAAAAAACATAAATACCCCTCAATATACTGAAGGCGACACCACATACCCGCGTGGTGTCGCCTTCCTCATAATGTTCATACGCTACACGGAACCCACAACCTCAGCGAGATGTTGTGCGACGTGTTGAGCATGCTCCTCAGTTTCTGCCTCAACCATAACGCGCACTAGCTGTTCAGTACCCGACGCCCTCAGCAGAACTCGTCCACTCTCCCCCAGATCACTCTGCGCAACTTCCGTGGCAGACACTACCGCAGGATCCTTCGCCACCGCATCACGATCAGATACTGCAACATTAATAAGCACTTGTGGTAATACCGTCACAACCCCCGCTAACTCAGACAAACTCTGCCCCGTCGCCACCATGCGATCCATGAGCTGTAGACCCGTCAACACACCATCCCCCGTTGTGGCATAAGCGGGTAGCACAATATGACCAGACTGTTCACCACCCAGACTAAAACCACCCGCACGCAAATCCTCCAGTACATAGCGATCCCCCACCGCCGTGCATCGCACGGCAATTCCCTGCTTTTTCATTGCATGATGAAGACCCAGATTCGACATAACCGTCGCAACTAAAGTATTCCCCGCTAATTCATTACGTTCTTTCAGACCAATAGCTAAAATCGCCATGATCTGATCGCCATCAACCAGATTGCCCGCCGCATCAATAGCCAGACACCGATCCGCATCACCATCATGTGCTAACCCAAGATCAGCACCATACTCCAGGACAGCCTCACGCAGACTCTCTATATGCGTAGAGCCACACTTATCGTTAATATTCAGCCCATTAGGATGATTATGAAGAGCAACAACTGTCGCACCAGCCCGCTCATACACCTCTGGAGCTACCTGTGAGGCAGCACCATTAGCAGCATCAACAACAACCTTAAGACCTGCTAGATCACGTGTACGCGTCGACAATAAATGCTGTACATACGCCTCATGCGCTTCGCTTTGCGCATGATTAATACGCCCTACCGCGCTTCCGGTAGGAGGCAAGCCACTTTCGTGACCTAAACGCACCTCAATCTCATCTTCTACGGCATCATCAAGTTTCTGCCCACCTGCTGCAAAAAACTTAATACCATTATCTGGCATTGGGTTATGAGAAGCAGAAATCATAACCCCAAAAGCAGCATGACGCCGTGCTGTTTCAAAAGCCACGGCAGGAGTAGGAAGCACCCCCAGAAGATCAACATCAACGCCCCTACTAGAGATACCGGCGGCCAAAGCTGCTTCCAGCATCTCCCCCGAGACACGCGGATCGCGCCCCACAACAACATGAGGATGATCCGTACCATTCATAGCATGAGCTGCCAGTACCTCCGCTGCTGCAGCCCCCAATTGAAGCGCAAGATGCGGAGAAAGAGTGTCATTCGCGAGACCACGAACGCCATCAGTACCGAAAAGTCGTGCCATAGTAGTGCGTTCCTTATATATATGGATAGCAAGACCGTAAAGAGACAAAATGTCACTCACTGCCATGCAAAAACTATTATGAGAAATTACTCAGTAACCGTTCATACTACTCTGTCTACTGAATGAGCCCTAAGAGACCATAAAGAAAACAACAAATACAGGAATACCCCGACACTAAGGTCGGGGCATTCCACACAAGCATATAACGATTAACGCTTGGAGTACTGCGGAGCACGACGGGCCTTGTGTAGACCAGCCTTCTTACGCTCAACAGCACGGGAATCGCGAGTAAGGAATCCAGCCTTCTTCAAAGCTGAACGATCCTCCGGATTAGCAGCATTCAATGCGCGAGCAATAGCCAGACGCAATGCGCCAGCCTGACCAGAAGGGCCACCGCCCTTAAGGTTAGCCTGAATATCAAACTGCTCTTCGCGCTCAACAAGAACCAGTGGAGACTTTACGAGCTGCTGGTGAACCTTGTTGGGGAAGTAATTCTCAAGGCTACGGCCATTCAAGACAAACTTGCCGGAACCGGGAACCATGCGGACTCGCACAACAGCTTCCTTGCGACGGCCCACAGTCTGAACCGGACCAGAAACACCGGCGGAAACAACTTCTGCTTCAATGTCGCCAACGTTGATATCAGCAGTGAGATCTTCTGCGACTTCCTGGGAAGCAGCGTCGATAACAACGTCTTCTTCGATGACTTCGTTATTGATGTTCTCTTCAGACATTACTGTGCCACCTGCTTAATCTCGTAGGGAACGGGCTGCTGGGCAGTGTGGGGATGCTCGGAGCCAGCATAGACCTTGAGCTTCTTTACCATCTGACGGCCGAGAGAGTTGTGAGGGAGCATACCCTTCACAGCCTTCTCAATAACATAGGCAGGATTGTTATCCAACATATCGCCCAGTGCGTCAGCACGGAGACCACCCGGGTAACCGGAATGGCGGTACAGCTTGACCTTGTCGCGCTTATTAGCGGAAACAGCGATCTTTTCAGCGTTGATGATGACGACAAAGTCGCCGCCGTCGACGTTGGGGGCATAGGTGGGCTTGTTCTTCCCACGGAGTAGATTTGCGGTTTGGACAGCTAGACGGCCCAACACCACATCAGTGGCATCGATGACATACCATTTACGGTCAACGTCACCGGCCTTAGGTGCATAAGTAGACAAAGCGACTTCCTCGTCTCTTCGAACTGCCGGCCACACGGTAATTCATAAGACCATAGACAGCGGCCGGTTGAGACCTGTCATGATCTTTATGCCACTCTCTTACGCTTCTTATAGTTCATAAGAAAAGTGAATATAGACGAATACCGTCGATCAATGCTACCAGCCCATACGATATGAAGAAAATCGTAGAGACTCCGCGTATCAGTTCCATCACCGAAGCGAAGTCTCTGCAGCGGAGTCTCTACGAAATTTTTACAACGTCTCTACGAAACCACTAATAGGCACAGATTACTGCCATGATGCGGCAGCCCGATGGTTGGTATCATTCATCGCGTCGTTACCCTGCCCGACAACGACACCAATACGATCAAGCACCTGGTTAAGATCTTCCTGGGCGCGATTCCATCTTTGCTGCTGCACCTGGTAGGCATCAGCAGCCTCACCCTCCCACGTAGCCACTAGTGGGGCAAGATAGGATTTAAGTTCATCGAGTGCATTGTTAAGGCGAGCAGCAGACTGAGCAATGTCCATGCGGCTGCCCTCGATGGAAGCAAAGTCGTAGCGAATAGTATCCATTTTCATTTCCTTTAGATATTGAGGCTATTGATTTGAGCCAGGTGATCATCCTGAGCAGCTTGGTAAGCAGCACTATTGGCACGGATCGTTTCGGCAATACTATTAGGCGATTCATTGAGACGCCGACCGGAATCCTGCCAACGCACCATAAGCTGATCAAAAGCCATCTTCGCTGAACCCTGCCACGCTGCGTCAAGAGATCCCAAACGCATTTGGAGACCATTCATTTCCTGCTGAACCTGCTGGGCAATATCAACAACATGATTGGCAGCAGACGCCATAGTGTCGGTCTGCGTATTAAGAGCTGCCATGCTCACTCCTTCAACTGTAAAACTGATTTCTTAGCCATAGACGCATATGCCTGTGACTATGTTGTCGCTTAGTATGACGGCATAGACATACGCAGGGTTCCATCAGTTTGAAAAAAGTTTAAGAAACTCGAATTCCATTGAGAATGCCCTGACAAAGAGCATGGGCTTTACTCTCTGTCATTCCCTCTCTCACGCGGTACTGACACGCTAATGAATATGCATAACGATCCGTGTAAAAAACTACCCAGTCAGCTCGAGATATATCACCTGTGATTTCTCGATAACTTAACGCTAATTCTGGCATCCACCCATTACGAGGCCACGTATAGGTACTCTCCCATGTCCTAATTTCAGAACTAGAATCAGATAATTCACGACGCAAAACAGCGCGCAAATGATGCTCCGGATCCTGCTTAAGCGTCAACAACATGCGAAGATCTGGTTCATTAATAGGAGCAATAATAGTTTTCCACTGCTCTTTCGTTTTTAGATCCACCACTGAGGGAGAATCTGCCGACACCATCCACGAATTGGGAAGCGCTAATACTCCCCCTGGAAATGTCAGTGCCTGCGTAGACTCCACAGTACGAACGCTGTGATGGGCAGCTCTAACAGTTTCTCCCTCCGGACGTTTTTCCGTCCCGAAAACACCAGCAAGGACAATAGTGAGCATTGCTATCACAATCATGGAAACAACAGTGACCTCAGCACGGGTAGGCTTATGAAAACGTTTCTTACGTAACGCTGCCTCACGTGCCTTCACGATATCCCGTTGATGCTCCGCCGAGGCCCGCCACTCACGCTCCTGGTAAATAACATGCATATCATTCGGGCTAATGCGATAGGACATCACACCCGCAGCTCGTAAGGTTTCACACACAAGCTCACATATATCGGTCTCTATGCCAGAGGATCCCGTCAGCACAACAACATCACAACTAGTGTGAATATCCTGCAGTATCAAACGAGCTGATGACGCAATTAAACGAGCCCACTCAATAGCCTGTCCTTGCGGATCAAGCTCATGCTTTTCTACTACCGGCGCATACCCCATTCCCGGATTGAAATCCGTAAAAATACATTCCTGTGTACTTGCACGTACCAAAGTGAATGTCACGGTAAGCTTGGTGCACTCAATAACCAATAAATAAGCAGGTGGGCACTCTGCCGCATCAATTTTCACCCATTCTGTAGCTATCTGCCAAGCTGGATAAACCATTCCCTCCTGTTGGCAGAGACGTGCTAAAGCACGCCTTCGGGGCATTCCCCAGCTACTAGGAGCAACAATGAGATGATCTTCATCAATAGGATCGGGAAAATACTCGTACAGAGGAGAATAACCGCGATCAATATTGATCGCGTCCATAAATTTGTCCGTATTAAAAGGGACAAGTTCGTTATTACGGACGACGACATTGCCCCAGACACCCGTCAATGTTGTCATTCCGTCTTCTCCTCCCCGACATGATGAGCAAACTGTACAACCTGATGAGTACCTTGGTTGCTAATAACGTCAGCACGCCCTTTCGACAGTGAACGAGCCTTACGCCCACCTGCAATAATCCCTTCTTCTGCAGTTCCACTCATGAGGAAAATAGTGGGGTGTAATTCGCGTAGTCGAGCCATAATAGGTTCAAAAGACGTTCGTGAAAAACCTGTACAACGACGAGCAACCACCATATGTAGCCCTATATCGCGACCATACGGCAGCAGTTCGAGAAGTCCCTGTAGAGGATTGCCAGAACTAGTAGCAACCAAGTCATAATCATCTACAACAAGGAAAATATCCGGTCCTTTCCACCAACTACGGTCACGTAAAGTCTGTGGATCGTCTACGCCAGCAGGCATACGCGATTCAAGCAACGGTACTAGTTGTGAAATGAATTCCTGCACATCTTGTTTAGTGGAGGCGTATCCCGCTAAATGCGTTGCAGGGCACTCCCCTAGTAGCTGACGGCGATAATCAATAACTAGTAATTTGGCATCGGACGGCGGAATGCCCTCGGAAATACGGTGGATCATATTGCGAAGCAATGTCGATTTACCACTGCTGTCACCAATAACAAGAATGTTTTCTTCGATACCAGTATCAATAGCGAACTCTCCTAAAGTATTACCCTCAATACCCAGCGGAATTCGATACCCATGCTTGCTTGATGCCGTGACAGGACCCAACTGTGTAGTAGACACGCTACGCGGCAACAGTAACAGTGGTTTAACAGGTTCTTCCTGAGACCATTGTTGAGCAATAGCACGCAATCCATCTTCATCCTGCAATGCGAAAAGGAAGTGGAGACCACCTGCCGTCATTCCGCGCCCAGGCAGAGCAGGAACTTGTTCAGCATTTTTTCGTCCAGCTATGGAGTCCCCTGTGTCTCCGAGACGCAACTCCCATCTGGTAGTGAGCGAATCGCGTATGTTAGCACGCAAATTGTTCCATCGAGATGCTGAAATAACCACGTGAATGTTGTATGACAATCCCTCTCGAACAAGATGACGGGTCTTTTCTTCTACCTCCATATTGTTGTCTATAAGGGATTCCCAACCATCAAGGAAAAGGACAATATGCTGATCAATAGGAGCACCTTCCATGCGGTTGAACAGTTCTTGCTCAATTTCGGCATAGGTTCGTTCCAGAACTTCCTCTTCCTGCGGTGAACATACAGATGCGCATTGTGGAAGACCGAGCAGACTAGAAAGACTGCCACCACCTGCATCGATAACATAATTTTCAAATTGCGAGGAGAGTTCTCCTGCGCTAAAGCACTTGCAATAGTGACAAATGCCTGGGATTTTCCCGTCTGTGTAGTACCAACAAGAAGAGCATGATTAAGGCCAGCTAATGACACTCGCATAGATTTACGCATTTGTTCTGCCGGGACATCAATCAACCCAATAATTCCCCGATGCGATAACTCATTTGTTGTTGTCCCAACAGCGGATCCAATGGCTAATTCTGCGCATTCACTGGCACTAGCATGCTGCGGAAGTGGAGGTAGCCATACCTGATGGGCACGCGGCACATTAGCGGGAAAATTATCGAGTAAGACATGGAAAATCGTGCGTTCTTCAGATCCGTCCCCGTGCTTCTTAATGAGTTCTTCGGAATTGTCATCTGGAACATCTGTAGCATCTGCTACATCTGAAGGAAGTGGATTAGATGTTTCAATAGACCATCCAAATGTATTGTCTACAACTGGTTCTGCACCATAAATCTGAAGATTGTTGTCCTCTTCAGTGAGAATCTCTCGTGCATTTCTCTTTCGCCGTTGCGGGCGATGTTTATGCGTCCCAGATACATAAAAAGCACGGAATTTCTGAAGTTGTTCGGAACCATCAAGAAGATAACCTGCGCCGGGTGTCTGGGGAAGATAAAAAGCATCCGGTGTCCCAATGACGGATCGCGACTCCACAACAGAGAATGTCTTAAGTGCAATACGATAAGACAAATGCGACTCTAAGCCATGTATTTTCCCCGAATCAATGCGCTGTGAGGCAAGTAATAAATGAACATGTAAAGAACGACCTAGACGACCAATCTGCACGAAAAGATCAGCGAAATCTGGGCGCTCAGCCAACAGTTCAGAAAACTCATCAACGATAATGACCAAAGCAGGTAGATGGGGATACCGCTCCGTATCCACCTGTCCCCCCTCCTGCCTGCGACGCAGTTCTCCTTCCAAAGCCGCATACATTCGGTCAACGGCAAGAGCGTCATCGGAGAGGTTAGTAATAACTGCTGCCACATGAGACGCCCCAGAAATACCTGAAAACGTTGCGCCGCCCTTAAAGTCAACCAATACTAGGTTTACTTGTTCAGGGCTGTGTGAAGCAATGAGTCCAACTACCAATGTACGAAGCAACTCGGATTTACCAGAACCTGTAGCACCAATACATAATCCATGCGGCCCCATACCGCCCTGTGCCGATTCTTTAAGGTCTAGA
>NZ_QFOZ01000018.1 GCF_003241315.1 Lawsonella clevelandensis | reverse complement strand
CACACCTCGACCGAGAGCTCAACCACGAGCCGCTGTGGGAATAGTGAACACGGAACTCATATTAGCAGCGACCCAATCACGCATCTCAACATGTTTGTGAGTAGAGAAATTATTCATAATTAGGCGCAAATCCTTCCTAAAGGAGACAGAAAAACCCTTGATGGCAATATTGGACGTTGACAACTCGAGCCACGCGACTGACGACGATGTTTAAAGATGCGAACAAGGTTATCGTAGCGTGCCGCATAATATAGTCATGATGTGTGTTTCACTTCTCACCGTAAATCTACTGCCACGCAACTAGTCTCTGCTCACGGAAGCGACACGCACTACGCAAGCATTAGCCACGCGGTCCAATAATTGAGTCACTGTATGCTCGTCATTGCCACGGGCAACAATAGCAGCTACCCTTGCATGCGAATCATTTACTGCATGTGCTATTTCTCCTGGTACGCATTCCCAGTACAAATCGATTTCTTCAGGGACACTGTCATAGAGAGAAACCTCTGATACCACTCCAGATGAGGATTCGATAAACTTTGAAGCAGCACACTGGGTTATCTCAGGCAAGGGATGAATAGGAAGTCCACATAAAGAATCAATCAGATTTCCATAATAGTCGATCCCTGGTCGCACCGCGGACACAAGATCCGGCGCAATAAAATCTCCGCCTTGACGCACGTGAAATTCTCCCCATACAATTTCTTTTTCAGGTGTGACCCAAAATTCAACATGCAGATTCCCACACTCAATCCCAAGCGCATTTACACAGCGTTGGAGCTGTTCTTCAAGCTCACGTTTGCTAGATATACTGCTCATATCGGCTGGCTGGATATGACCAATTTCAACGAAATCTTCGTCGATTGTTTTCGCTGTAGTTGTATAGATGCATACCCGTCCATCTATAGCAATACCCTCAATCGAATACTCAGTACCTGTGATAAACTCTTCTAAGCAGAATCCTCCCTCGAGAACGAGAGTATCAAGTTCAGAAATATCTTCAACATTTAAGATGCGCCTAACGCCAACACTGCCCATCCCTATGGATGGCTTTACAATCCAACCACTTGAATTGTTGGTTGGTTTCTCAACGACAGTTCCCGATGCATCACTAAACCGTAAGCATCCATCAGAATCGACTCCGGTAATACGCAAACTTTGTGGCTGATAGATACCAGCTTTTCGAAGCGCATCGCGGCAGGCCGGTTTATCCTGGATAAGTTCAACACAATTAGCAGTATTTCTAGCAACTCCAATAGCTTTAGCTAAAAGACTATTCTGCAACTGATAATTTTCGCGCAGTGCCGTTGAAAGAGCCACCTTTCCAGGGCATCGGGCCTCAATTTCTGACGCTATTTCAGCGATCTCATCAGCATCCAGGCTCCTCCTATAGGGTCCGGATACTTTAACTAAACAATCAACAGGAATCGGCGGAATTTTGTTCGCTAACTCTTCCTCGAAGTCTACCCCACATACCATTATATGGCGCTTCTGACACGCTTCATAGAAGCCTTTAAACCAATGTGCAGAGGCATGCGATCCAGACGTGGTAACACCTACCAACACTGCCCAGTTTCTTTCAACCATTGCGTCATCACGAGAAAACATTTAACCATTCCTTTCTTCCAAAACCTTCATGGGCATAGTGCCCTCCGGTAACTTCAATCAACCTGTAAGATTCACTCGTAGCTTCACGCCATCGGATTGTTTCTCCGAAAGAAACAATTTCATCATCTATAGCGGAAACACAGGTTATAGGGATACGAATCGGCTTAAGTTGGTTACCACAATACGATTGTGCCAGTAAGAGATCATCGAGCGTAGGGCGAACAAACAGATCGTCAGATTCATCGGAATCCAGAATACTTTTAGGAGTCAATCCGTAGTTACACATATGCTTCCGTGCACGTTCCATATTCCACTCCTCCCGTTCTCCTCTGTAACTTTTAGGACTTTGCCCGCATAAGGCAACCAAGCGAGTCACTGATATACCGTCGTCTTCTAGAACATGAGCAGCTACGAACGCTAGCATCGCACCAAAACTAACTCCAGCGAGGATCAATGGCCCAGTCACGATATCGAAGGATGATCGAAACTTGCTGACGAACTCCTCCATGCTTCTGATGCCGGGTTCAAGTAATCTCCGACCCCTGCCAGGCGGGCAGTAACCCCAAACTGTAATATCCCCCTCTAAGACAGACATCGATTGAAAGGCAGGAGCTCCGGCACCCGTAGGAGGGAATATCAAGACTGTGGAGCAACAAGAGGTAGTTGCCGAACTAATACGCTGCCAAACTTCCGAGTTCAATGCTCGCACTCCTCAACAGACATCAGCAAACTGACCAAGCAGGAAATCGTTGGATTAGAATAGAAGCTCCGCAAGGGGACACGGACACCAAACTGTTTACCGATGGCGGTCAAAAGCTGAACAGCGCGCAACGAATTTCCACCTGCGGAGAAAAAATCACGATCTTCACCGTGACTCTTCTTTCCAAGGACCATATCCCAGATATTTTGCACTTGATCGTGAACACTGTTACGCTGCATTTGTCCTTGGGATATTCTGTCGTAATCGTAGAGTTCGCTCTGTGTTACCAACTTCAGGCACTCGCACCGATCGATTTTTCCCGTTCTTGATCTAGGAACATTCTGCGTAGTTACGATCTTGAGAGGAATCATATAGGAAGGTAGAAATTCGGCAAGACGAGAAGT
>NZ_QFOZ01000001.1 GCF_003241315.1 Lawsonella clevelandensis | reverse complement strand
TCGGGAGGGTGTGGGAGAGTAGGTCGCTGCCGAACTTTAACGTTGTGCTGTGGGGAGTCTCTTTGAGGCTCCCCACAGTTTTTTTATGTAAACTAAAAATCACAAAAGATTACGGATCAAGGAAATATGATGGCAGAGTACGTGAATAATAAAGGGTCCCACAAGGGAAAGCGCTCTTCTAGTACATCATTCCATCATCCTTCTTCTCGAGTTGCTCATTCCCAACGCTCTACTAGAGGAACAAGAGAGTCTGGAGAGCAAAGACAATCTCGTTCTTTCGAAAATAGGAGAAGGAACGATAGAAAAAACTTTAATTCAAGAAATTCTGATGTCAGAAGTTCTGACCATAAATATAAACGGGGTAATCAACACAGTAAATGGGATGACCGTACGGATAGCAACGGTTTTCGTCACCATGATTCTCACAATAAACGGTTGGATAAATCGTCTTCTACGGGGAATGAGCGTCGTTTTCGAGGGGGAAAGAGAAATTCTTACTCTTCAACGAAGAAGCGCTACTCACCGGATCAGAACTATCGTTCACGAGATGAGCGGTCGTCTAAACGGGCTAATAAAGATCCTCAGATTCCTGAATGGGTAGATCCACGCGATCTTCCTAGCGATATACGAAGAGATCTTCACATGCTCTCTAGAGAAAATGCTAACCGAGTTGCAAGCCATATGATTGCCTCGTATGCACTTATTGATGAAGATCCGAAAGAAGCTTTAGCTCACGCGAAGGCAGCTCGCGATCATGCTGGCAGAATTGCAGTAGTACGAGAGCATACGGGCATCATTGCTTATCGTACAGGGCACTGGCAAGAAGCACTTAGTGAGTTACGTACAGCTCGGCGTATAGGTGGAGGGCCAGGCATGCTCAGTTTGATGGCTGATTGTGAACGAGGATTGGGGCGCCCAGAACGCGCAATCGAAATGCTTAACAGTGAATATGTTAAGGATTTAGATGAAACTGCTTTAGCTGAACTCCGCATTGTCGTTGCGGGAGCTCATGAAGATATGGACGAGTATGATGCTGCTATTGCAGTTTTGGAAAAGGGCAATCTTGATCCGTCACAAGTGGGGGATACTGCGGTCAGATATTTTTACGCCTATGCAGACGCACTTTTGGCAGCTGGAGATAAAGATAAAGCTATTGACTGGTTCCAACGTGTTGTAGCAATTGATGATGAGGTTCTTACCGATGCCGTTGATAGGCTTGAAGAACTTGAGAATTAAGGTAATTCCGCTGTGGCACAATCGAGTTATGACTCTTTTCTAGTTGATCTAGACGGTACCGCCAACATCGGTGATTTACCTGTTCCCTACGCTGTTGATGCTCTTAATACATTCGGAGACTGCGTTGTTTATGTAACAAACAATGCTTCACGTTCTCCGGATACGGTGCATCACCGACTTAAGCGTATTGGCTATAACACGGATGTCCAGCATATTGTGACCAGTGCACAGTTAGCGGCACAAGTAATGAAGAAGGACCTTGTATCGGGAGCAGAAGTTCTTGTTCTCGGTACTCCTTATCTTGAACAGGTAGTTCGCGAAAGTGGATTTTCTACAGTCCGAGATAATTCGTGTCAGACGAAGGCAGTTGTACAAGGGCATTCAGATGCCACAGGCTGGAAACAACTGTCTGCTGCAGCGAGGGCTATCAGGAATGGTGCTCGGTATTATGCAACGAACAAAGATACATGCCTCCCCAGTGAACAAGGTCTTAATGTTGGTAACGGTGCGATGGTTGCTGCAGTTGAGGTCTCTACAGGTGTACGTGCTATTACTGCAGGTAAACCGGCTGCACAAAGTATGCAGCAAGCAGCTCATCTCGTAGAGGGACAAAATCCTCTTGTTATTGGCGATAGACTAGATACTGATATTGAGGGGGGTAATAATGCAGGCTACGATACTCTTTGCGTGCTCACCGGAGTAACTAGCATTACAGATATTTGTAATGCTAGTAAGAAACAGAGACCTACATATGTAGTGCCAGATCTGCGGTTCTTAAAGGATCTTGTGTGTTCCCCTAAAGATTTCAATCTTCCTCATTATTCGCGTGCATATGCAAAAGAGATTCTTTTGCTTGACGTTGATTGTAGCGGAGTAGCTACCGTTAGATTTCTGAATAAACATGCTTCCCACGTAGAAAAAATAGCTGCTCTTATTGTGCAAGCATGGGACAATACTCAGTGCGTAAAAGTAGTAAAAGGATTTGATACAACTGATACGGAGGAGCTTGTATCATGGTCGACTCTATGAGCTCAACTAAGTCAATGAGTTCAGCTAGTCCTGCTTCACTTGCCTCCAATGCACAGAAATTTGCTGGTGTTACTCCCGAAATAATCTATCAAGAAGTTGCTCAGTATCTCTCGAAGAGTCTTGAGTGCAATGATGATACTGATAGTGCTATTAGCTTTTTGAATGATGCTCATGATCTACTAACACAGGCATTGGATGCTGTCGAAGACGAATTAGACTAGTGGAAGGATCTACCGATGGTGCACCGTCTCCGTGCCGACGCCGAGCTAGTGCGCCGTAAACTCGCTCGTTCCCGTGAACATGCCGCTGATCTGATTAAAGCTGGGTGCGTTACATGTAACGGCATGCCGGTTAAAAAACCGGCTAGTGTAGTCTCTTCTGATGCCCCACTAGTTGTCGAAGAATTAGAAGAATATAAGTGGGCTAGTAGAGGAGCGCACAAATTATTGGGCGCTCTTGCTGCGTTTGGACCGCAAGGTCTTACCGTAGAGGGAAAACGCTGTCTCGATGCCGGTGCTTCCACTGGTGGTTTTACTGATGTACTGCTCGAAAATGGGGCTTTGCATGTTGTAGGCGTAGATGTCGGATATGGGCAGATGATATGGCGTCTGCAAAATGATCCGCGTGTAACAGTACTTGATCGTACTAATGTGCGTTCCATCGATGCAGCTAGTATTGGTGGTCCTGTAGATCTAGTTGTATCGGATCTTTCATTTATCTCTTTGACTTTAGTGCTCGATGCACTTCTTGCATGTTGTACCGATGACGCACAAATGATGCTTATGGTAAAGCCTCAATTTGAGGTAGGAAAAGATAATGTCGGAGCAGGAGGGGTCGTTCGAGATCCTGCACAACGTCAGAAAGCAATATGCCAAGTAGCCCAAAAAGCGCTTGATCTGGGCATGGGTATTCGGGATATTGCTGCTTCTCCTCTTCCTGGACCATCTGGAAATGTAGAGTATTTTCTCTGGATTGAAGCGTACCCTCACTCGCAGTGCGGTAGTGAAGAGAACGATACTGATTCGCTTACACGGCCATTGTGTATCGTAGGAAATGACGATGAAGCACTATTCCAAATATCTGCTTTAGCAGCTGAAGCAGTAGAAAAAGGACCTCAATAATGTCGAAGATACAACGTTCTGAGCATAATCATGTGGGTTTTACTCCCAAATCTGTGCTCATTGTTGGTTACTCCTATGATGCACCTCAGGTTGCTCATGAGGTTGCTGATTATCTTCGTAGTAGAGGCATCACCAGTAGTATTTTGAGCACAGATCCATGGAATGAACCTCCAGGAGCCTGCTCTGCTTCCGTTATTGATGAGGCCCGCAGTACGGCTTCTTCTAGCGATCTCATAATTGTTTTAGGCGGCGACGGTAGTTTCTTACGAGGTACAGATCTTGCACATGGTGCCGATATACCCATAATTGGTATCAATATGGGGCATGTTGGTTTTCTGGCAGAGCTTGAAGCAGATAACATCTGGAATGCGCTCGATCGACTCATATCAGGAGATTTCACAGTTGAAGATCGCATGACTATTGACGTCGGAGTTGTTTCAGATAATCGTGTTCGTACTGGTAGCTGGGCTATTAACGAACTTAGCTTAGAAAAAGCAACGCATCGAGGAATTCTTGAAGCCACATTAGCAATTGATAATCGGCCGGTCTCTAGTTATGCGTGTGACGGTATGTTTGTCTCGACACCGACAGGTTCTACGGCACATTCCTTTTCTGCGGGAGCACCCGTTGTCTGGCCGCAGATGGCTGCTATGCTCGTTATGCCGAATAATGCACATGGTCTTTTTACACGACCACTTGTTGTCTCTCCAGATTCTTTAGTGACAATTGATATTCACTGTGGGCGTGGTCTCGCGATGGCTTATCTTGACGGATACCGCGGAATTCGTGTGGAAAATGGTGAGCGTATTGAAGTGCGAAAAGGCTCTCGTCCAGTTCGCATGATTCGCCTTGATAACAGTCCTTTTGCTGATAAATTGGTACGGAAATTCCATCTTCCCGTCCAAGGATGGAGGGATGTTTCTCCGCATGCAGCTCCCCACAAAAATGCGTAGATCAGTTAATCTAGCCTTGTGTTAAGCGAACTACGAATTACAAATTTAGGTGTTATCGCGGAAGCGGATCTTGAACTACACCCGGGTTTTACTGTTGTCACTGGTGAAACAGGTGCTGGAAAGACGATGGTAGTCTCATCGCTCCAGCTTCTTACTGGGCAGAGGGCCGATTCATCACAAGTACGTAATACGGCGGATGAGGATATTAGCGAAGCCCGTGTTGAAGGCCGTTTTTATGTAGATGGATTACCTGATGAGTTAGCTCATCAAACAAGCGAGCTGCTTGCCGGGTGCGGTGCTGAAACCGATGACGACGAATCAATTATCGCTTTACGAACGATACGGTCCGATGGACGCTCTCGCGCGCATTTGGGAGGACGAAGCGTTCCTGCCGGTATCCTTGCTGAATTTAGCCGTCCTCTGCTGACTATTCATGGACAGCATGATCAGTTACGGTTGCTGAGTTCGGCACAACAGCGTGAAGCACTCGACCAGTACGGTGGTGATGAGATTAGTGAACTGTACACGGTTTATCGAAAGCTATGGGAGCAGTGGAAAGTATGCTCTCGGGAACTTCGCGAACGCCAAAGTCAGGGCCGCGAACGTGCCCGTGAGGTTGCTCAATTACGAGAATCTGTCGCAGAAATTAATCAGGTAAATCTTTCTTCCGGAGAAGATAGGCAGCTTCAAGAAGAGATTCGCCGGTTGATGGATGTAGACGAACTACGAGATATTGCCAGTCGTGCTTATTTTCTTGTCAGCGGAGATGTTTCCTTCTTGTCAGGGGATGGGCTGAGTTCTCTTCCCGACCATAGCTCTCCGGCGGCTATTAGTTCTTTGGGGGAAAGCCGTGATGTTTTACACGGTAGCAGTGATGCAGTTCTGGAAGAGTCAGCGGAACAGCTTGACGAAGTACTGTCTATTCTTGAAGAACTTTCCTCTGGTCTTCATTCTTATCTTGAAGCTCTTGATGCAGATCCTGTTGTATTAGAAGAAAAATTAGCTCGTCAAGCAAGTATCAAAAACATTATTCGTAAATACGGAGTTGATGCTGATGATGTCTTGCGATGGAAGAATGACGCAGAGAAGCGTATCGCTGAACTTGATACGTCGGAAACGACTCTCGACCAACTCCAAAAAGAAGTTGATCGATTAGCTGGAGAGCTTCATGAGGCGGCTCATACTCTTACCCTTGCTCGTAAAAAATATGCTCGGACTTTACAAAAATTAGTAACGTCTGTTTTACATACATTGGCGATGGATAAAGCAACTTTTACTATTGATATTTCGCCTCTGGACGGTGCTGCTACCAGTGGTAGTACAGAACATTTTTCAGAATATGGTGCAGATAGTGTCACTTTCCTCCTGGCTGCGAATAACGGTTCCATCCCGCAACCTATTTCAAAAGCAGCTTCTGGAGGTGAACTATCACGAGTGATGTTGGCTTTAGAAGTTGTTCTTGCACAAAAAGACTACGGTCGTACTCTTATCTTTGATGAAGTTGATAGCGGGATTGGTGGTTCAACGGCATTGGAGATAGGGAGGTGTCTTTCCCGTTTATCACGAACTCATCAAGTGTTCGCTGTCACACATCTTCCGCAAGTAGCTGCTTTTGCGGATTCTCACCTTACCGTCACGAAAGATAATTCCACACAGGTAGCAGTAACAACCGTTACTCATCTAGATGACGATGAACGGATACTGGAGCTTTCAAGGATGCTGGCAGGTATAGGAGATACGGAAACAGGTAAAGCACATGCCAAAGAACTATGGGAAACTGCTAAAAAATTAAAAACTGCAGATTAACCGTTATAAACTCGGCGCGCCTCTACTATCCAATTGGCATATTCAGAAATAATAACTGGTATGAAGTGGCCTATTTCTCGTTCCGATAGTAACTCTGATCCTGGAATTACCGGGATCGCACGAGTGGATGGTTCTCTCGCGCGTGTGCTTCATCGAGTAAAACCGGGTGATATCGTCGTCATCAATGAGCCAGACCTTACACAAGCCACAGCAGAGGATCTTCTTAAAGCCGGAGTTGTGGGAGTAATTAACGCTGCATCGGCACTGTCGAATAAATATCCCACCTATGGAACCCTTACGTTATTGCAAGCAGGTGTAGCAGTAGTTGATGAAGTAGGGGAGACCATTTTTGATGTTGTTCGAGAAGGTCATCCACTTTCCATGGATACCGGAACTATTTGGGTGAAAGGCGAAGCCGTAGCGCACGGTAACGCACTTACTCTCCCAGAGGTTTCACGGAAGATTGAAGAACGCCGTACGCGTGTTAATGAACAATTAGCTGCTTTTGCGGGTAACACTGCGGAATTTCTTTCAACAGAGTCGCCTCTTTTACTAGAAGGTATCGGTGTGCCCGATGTCGATTGCAATATGGTCGACCGTAAAGTAGTTGTTATTGGGAATAGTAGTGAAAGTGCCGCTCAGCTTCGTTCTATCCGCTGGTTTATTAAGAAGTATAAACCGGTTTTAGTCGGTGTTGATGCAGGTGCCGAGCTCCTCGTAGATGCAGGATATAAGCCTGATTTATTAGTTGGAGACCCCCGCAGTATGACTAATGAAACTCTACAATGTGGAGCCCAATTAGTCCTTCCTGCCTCCCCGGATGGACATGCAGAAGGTCTAGAGAGAGTACAGGACCAAGGGGTTTCTGCAATTACTTTTCCAGCGGTTGCAGATGCAGAAGAACTTGCACTTCTACTCGTAGATTATGCAGGAGCGTCTCTTGTTGTTGCCGTCGGGCTAACAATGAGTTTGCAGGACTTCTTGGATCCAGATTCTATAAGTACTAGTGCCGCGGCCTTTCTTACCCGGTTAAAAGTTGCGCATTGTCTTGTTGATGCGCAAGCTATAAGCTCGCTCCGACCTGACCAAACAGTGAGCTGGTGGGCCGTACTGCTAGTTGTAGTAGCTGTTATTTTTGCTGCTTTTATGGTGTATCTCTATGGTTTTCCAGATGCTCCAGGTGCCTCAACCATTATCGATGGATGGAATAGCTTTGCTACTACTGTCCAAGGCTGGTTCTAGTTGTTCCATGACCGCTATTCCTAGGGAAGATAAAAGATGAAAAAGGGAAACGGAATTGCTCTTACCATTGCTGCAGTGTTTGCTGCACTTGGCATTGGCATTATTACCGGAGGAACACTAGTCTCTTCAGATAATTCAACATCTACTACTGCCACACAGACAGAAGATGTTGTACCAGATGTACCTGTACGGGCTCTTGCTAATAGAAAAGTACTTATTATCGCTACTCCTGCGGCTAATCGTGAGACAATTGCCCAAATTCAGAAGCAAGTGACATCTGCTGCTGGTCGACTAACAGGATTTATCACCCTGACACCAAAATTTGCTGCCACAGAAAATGATGCTGAACTTTCTACCCTTGTTACTAATGCTCTTCCCAAAGGAGTTGAGTTACCAACAGATAGAGATCAGAATTCAGGCCGTTTAACGGGCTCTATTCTGGGATCATTATCTGTACAAGCGGATACTCCAACAGTAGATGCAGCACGTTCTACTTTTATGGATCGGCTGGCAGCTAATGGTTTTGTGACTCCCGATAGTTTTCTCGGGGAAGCTGACTGTGCAATTCTCGTATCCGGAGGAGCCAATAACAGTTCAGCACCTAACTCCGAAGATGGAGTACGAGGGATAACGATAGCGAAAATTGCGGAGGGATTAGCGCAACGAAAAGTTGCTACCGTTGTTACCGGTGCAACAGGTGCTGAACATGTGAATGGTCCTCTTACAGCAGCAAAAACTTTTACGACAAAGAAACTTGCTGTTGTAGGCAAAGCAGATAAGAAATCTGGCCAGGCAAATATTGTGTTACGTCTTGTCGAGTTAACGAAGACAAAGTGACCCCAGCAACACCGCTATGATAATCTGAAATCCCGTAGGAAAAGTGTGCTTTTTTAAAAAATGCACACGAAACATACGGGAGTTTTCGTGCTAAATAGACTAAATAGAACTGATAAGCGCGCGTGTAAACACATTATTGTTACAGGTGGGGTTGTATCATCCCTCGGTAAAGGCCTTTCGGCAGCTAGTCTTGGACAGCTTCTTATTTCCCGTGGTCTTTCCGTCACCATGCAAAAACTGGATCCTTATCTCAACGTTGATCCTGGCACTATGAATCCTTTCCAACATGGTGAAGTGTATGTTACTGAAGATGGAGCGGAGACTGATCTTGATCTCGGCCACTATGAACGATTTTTGAATGTACCCATGTCACAGCGCGGTAACATCACTACTGGGCGCATTTATACCAATGTCATAGCTAAAGAGCGGCGTGGTGGGTATTTAGGGGGAACCGTACAGGTAATACCGCATATTACTGATGCCATTAAAGAAGCTATCCTTGCGATGGAAGAACCCGACGAGAACGGTATCTCACCAGATGTCGTTATCTCTGAAATTGGTGGCACGGTAGGCGATATTGAATCACAGCCTTTCCTAGAAGCTGTTCGACAGCTACGCCATGATGTTGGACGAGAAAATATTTTCTACTTGCACTGCTCATTAGTGCCGTATATTGCCCCATCGGGAGAGTTAAAGACAAAACCAACTCAACACTCTGTGGCGACTTTACGCAGTATCGGTATTGTTCCCGATGCGTTAGTATTGCGAGCTGATCGACCGGTACCGGACGCATTGAAAAACAAGATTGCGCGTATGTGCGATGTTGATGATGAAGGCGTTATTTCTTGTCCCGACGCACCATCCATCTACGATATCCCTAGAGTTATTTATGATGAGGGTCTGGATACCTACGTCATCCGTAAACTTGAGTTGCCGTTCCGCGACGTAGACTGGACCATATGGGGAGATCTTCTTGACCGTGTTCATCACCCCCAGAGTGAAGTTACTATAGCGATTGTTGGCAAATACATTGATTTACCAGACGCATATCTGTCTGTTATTGAAGCAGTTCGTGCAGGTGCTTTTGCCGAATACAGTAAAGCGAATATTAAATGGATATCCGCTGATGAATGCGAGGACCCAGACACTACAGCTGAGCTCTTTGCCGATGTAGACGGTATTGTTGTCCCAGGCGGCTTCGGAATACGAGGAATTGAAGGAAAAATAGGCGCTATTCGCTATGCTCGTGAACATAAAATACCGCTGCTAGGTCTATGTTTAGGCTTGCAATGCATAGTACTAGAAGCTGCTCGTTCGGCGGGTATTGATGATGCGTCATCTACTGAGTTCGACCCCGATACGACACATCCAGTAATTCATACGATGGCTGAGCAAGAAGAGATTGTGGCAGGCAATGCTGATATGGGCGGTACTATGCGACTGGGATCGTACCCTGCAGTGTTGAAAAAAGACTCGCTTGTTGCAGAAATCTACGGTAGAACATCCATTACCGAACGACATCGCCATCGTTTCGAAGTCAATAACGACTATAGGGACGATATGGAAAGTGTCGGACTACATATCTCTGGTACAAGTCCAGACGGTAAATTAGTCGAATTCGTTGAATATGATCGCTCGTTACATCCTTTCCTAGTTGCTACACAAGCACATCCGGAATACAAGTCTCGTCCCACCCAACCACATCCATTGTTCCATCGACTAGTAGTAGAGGCACTGCGTTACCATCACAATAAGAACGCTTGATGGTTATCAAGGAGCACACCATGGTTAACGCACCTAGTACACATGACTTTGAGGTTGTGGATTCAAGGACTCTTTATGAAGGAGCAATTCTTGCGCTGCGTAAAGATCGTGTAAGAATGCCCGGAGGAACTATAGCAACTCGAGAAGTCGTAGAACATTCCGGTGCTGTGGCTATTGTTGCTCTCAATGAAGAGATGAAAGTGCTACTTGAGTATCAATACCGACATCCAACAGGACGACGTTTATGGGAAATACCTGCTGGAATACTAGATATTCCGGGAGAAAAGCCACTTACTGCAGCACAGCGTGAACTCTGTGAGGAAACATCGTATGCAGCTGAAGAATGGCATGTTATTGCAGATACTGTTACTTCTCCAGGATTTGCGGACGAATCTGTGCGAATTTTTTTAGCGCGTGGAATCTATTCCGTCGATCGTCCATCACCAGAGGAGGAAGAGGCTGACATGAGATTACAGTGGATGCCCCTTTCGCAAGCTGTGCAGCATATTTACTCTGGTGAGATTGTTAACAATATTGCGATAGCTGGCATTTTAGGAGCAGCCTATGCTTTAGCAACTAATTCCGTCGGTATGCTCCGCTCAACTGATGCAGACTGGGATACCAAAGCATGGCGTTTTGCGCAGCGGAAAGGATGGCAGAAGTAACACCATAGTACGTGTAAATATGGTGAAATTGACTGCGTGAGTAAAGAAAAGGAAGCCAGTGATGTCAGACTTTACAACACCTGTCGATTCCTATTTTGATTTTCTCGCAGTGGAACGAGCGGCCTCCAACAATACACTGCAGGCATACCGGCGGGATATCGATCGGTATATTTCTTTCCTTACGTGCTATCCAGTGAATTCTTTAGGGGAAGTTACCCAAAACCATCTCGAGGAGTTTCGAGATTCTTTAGTAGCTGGAGATAAAAAGTTAGGATATGCGCCGCTTGCGGCCAGTTCGGCGGCACGCGTCATGGTCTCTGTTCGAGGACTACATAAATTCGCTTTCCGGGAAGGAATAACAGAGAGCGATCCAGCGGCTACAGTACCTCCTCCAAAAATTGCTCAGCGTCTTCCCAAAGCATTACCGGTGAATACTATTTTTAAACTTTTAGAAGGAGCAGGGGATGGGTCCTCTCCCGATCCAGTTCGTGCATTACGCGATCGGGCACTTTTAGAAATGCTTTATACAACTGGCGCACGAATCTCTGAAATTACTGGCCTTAATATTGGCGATATAGACATTGAGAACGCTTCCGTTCTCTTGCATGGTAAAGGGGATAAAGAACGCATAGTGCCAGTGGGAGGACCAGCACTTAAGGCATACCAGGAGTATCTCGTACGTTCGCGTCCTGCATTGTCGAAAGGGAAAACTCATGCAGCTTTTCTTAACTTGCGAGGTAATCGTTTAAGCAGACAAAGTGCCTGGCAGATTATTCAAAATACAGCTGATCAAGCGCATATTACAGAAGACGTCTCTCCCCACACGTTACGACACTCTTTTGCCACACACATGTTAGAAGGCGGCGCAGATGTTCGTGTCGTGCAGGAATTATTAGGACACTCGTCAGTGACTACCACTCAGATCTATACGATGGTGACAGCAGAATCTTTACGCGAGGTTTGGGCAGAGTCACACCCGCGCGCACGGTAGGCTAATAGGGAACAGTGAAAGGAGAACTCCACCATGGCAGTTCGGTTGCAGGATCCAGGAAAAAGTAGCGATCAAAAGAGCGCTACAACTGGTGCTACAAAACTTGGACCTACTGGGCGACCGATTCGTGAGATCCCAACCCCCCAACCAAAGACTAGCCATGGGCCTGCTGTCGTCATCTCCATGTGTAACCAAAAAGGTGGTGTGGGGAAAACTACCTCCTCTATTAATCTGGGCGCTGCACTTGCAGAAACTGGACGTCGTGTACTTCTCGTCGATCTGGATCCGCAGGGAGCGCTTTCTGCTGGTTTAGGCATTCAGAGCTATGAACTGGATACAACGATCTATAATCTCTTAGTTGATACATCTGTCAGCGTTGATGAAGTTATCGTTCATACACACACGGAAAACCTCGACGTTATTCCTGCCAATATTGATCTCTCTGCGGCAGAAATTCAACTGGTATCTGAAGTAGGGCGAGAGCAGGCGCTTTATCGAGCAATTTATCCAGTTATGGATCGTTATGACTACATATTGGTAGATTGTCAGCCATCTCTAGGGTTACTAACGGTGAATGCTTTAGCATGCTCCGATGGAGTCATCATTCCAATGGAATGTGAGTTCTTCTCTATGCGAGGTCTGGCTCTTCTCACTGACACTATGGATAAAGTACGAGCGCGCCTTAATCCCCGTTTGTCTCTTACCGGGATTCTCGTCACCCTTTATGATGGTCGCACTCTGCATGCCCGTGATGTTATGTCGCGGCTTATGGAAGCTTTTGGGGATACTGTTTTTGAAACAGTTATTACTCGAACCGTACGATTTCCAGAAACGTCGGTGGCTGGAGAGCCCATTATTACGTGGGCATCCTCGTCACCAGGCGCACAACAGTATCGCCAGTTAGCTGCTGAAGTTATTGAGCGGATTGAGCATTAAATTGTGAATGAGGACGGTTTCCAACTTCGGCTAAGAAACTTTGAAGGGCCATTTGACCTGCTGTTACAGCTTATTCAAGACCGTAAATTAGACATTACCGAAGTGGCACTTCATGAGGTTACTGATGAGTTTGTAGCCTATACGCGGAGTCTAAGTGAAGAAAAAGGCCTGGATGCTGTCACAGAGTTTCTTGTTGTTGCTGCGACTCTTCTTGATCTTAAAACTGCCCGGCTCCTCCCACAGGGAGATATGGTCGATCCCGCAGATCTTGAATTACTAGAAGCACGGGATCTTCTTTTTGCCCGTCTTTTCCAATACAAGGCTTTTAAAGAGGTTGCGCAACAGTTTGCCCGATGGCAGCAGGAAGCGCCCCATCGATACGCGCGCTCAGTGGCACCTGAAGAACATTATCTTCACCTGCTCCCGCCAGTTGATCTAGGAATGAGTGCAACGGAATTTGCACTACTTGCTGCGGTAGCTTTCCGTCCTAAACCCGTTCCGAGCGTGAGTACTACGCATGTGCATGTTCCCGTCGTCTCAGTTAAACAAGAAGCTCAGTACATTGTGAGAGCACTATCAGGATTACACCGTGGCGAGAGAATGGACTTTGCACAGCTTGTCGCTGACTGTTCGCAAAATATGACAGTTGTTGGTCGATTCCTCAGCTTATTGGAACTGTACAAACTAAAAGCTGTTGATTTCGACCAGGAAGATCCTTTAGGGAATCTCTATGTTGAATGGACTGGTAAAACATTTACCGACGATGAGCTAGAAAGAGCAATGGGGGAATAGCGGATAACTATGGATAAGAACGACATCAACAATACGGAATCTACTCTGCCCGGCACTTTGCGTGGCGCTATTGAAGCGGTTGTGCTTATTGTTGATACCCCTATTACTACCTGCGATTTAGCACGAGCTGTTGATAGTGATGAAGAGACTGTACGAAATATTCTCGTACAGTGGTCCGATGAATTGAATTCTGCCCATAGTGGTATTGATCTACGAGAAATGCCCGATGGGTGGAGGCTTTATACTCGCGCAGAATATGCACCCTATGTTGAAAAAGTATTGCTTGACGGTAGTCGTGGAACATTATCACGGCAAGCTTTAGAGACCTTAGCTGTAGTGGCTTACCGTCAACCAGTTACCCGTTCTCAAGTCTCTGCCGTACGCGGAGTGAATGTCGAAGGGGTAATGCGGACACTGCAAGCGCGCGGACTTATCGTCGAAAATGGTCACGATCCAGAAACTGGAGGAATGCTGTTTTGTACAACATCACTTTTTCTCGAACAACTTGGGTTAACGGATCTTTCCGCACTACCCGATTTAGCACCTCTATTGCCTGATGTAGAACGTATTGATGAAATAGATGATGAGGCACGTCTAAGTTTTGAAGCGCATCGTGCTAAAACCGGACAAACGGATACTAGAGCGGAAGACGAGTTTGGTGATGACAAAGGTGACGGAGCCCCTTCAAAATGAGACAATGGCCACGTTAACCTGATTCATCTCAGCACTAAACATGATGCTGAATATGGTGTAGAAAAGAGAACATTGTGAACCGACCCGCTCGCCGTGATGGCACACCGGCAAGGAAGAGTCCTCGAAAAAATTCTTATTCATCACATTCTTCTGTAGTAAAGAAGAATCTCCCACGTACATCCTCGGCTCGGCCCAGTCGGCATCACATGGTAACGGCGAACAACCCTGTTGACGTTTCCGTATCTTCTTCTCATCCGCCGCAAGAAATGCGGCTACAGAAATATCTGGCGCAAGCAGGTGTCGCCTCACGGCGTGTTTCTGAAGAGCTCATTGCGGCAGGACGCGTACAAGTGAATGGTAAAGTGATCCGTCAGCAGGGTGTAAAAGTTAATCCTGCCAACGCTGTAGTACATGTTGATGGGGAACGTGTTATTGCGAGAGAAGAACATGTTTATCTTCTCCTTAATAAACCCCGTGGTTACCTGTCGGCTATGTCTGATGATCATGGACGTCCGTGCGTAGGCGATATCGTTGCAGACCGTATTCGCGCAGGACAGCGGCTTTTTCATGTAGGTAGGTTGGATCAAGACACAGAAGGACTGTTACTTCTCACCAATGATGGGGAATTAGCTCATCGTCTTATGCATCCCTCCTACGAGGTCCCAAAAACGTATCTCGCTACTGTACGAGGAGTAATGGGACAACGTGAGGCGCGTAAGCTGCGTCAGGGGATTGACCTTGATGATGGTCCAATTAGTGCAGATGAACTACAGATCATCGATAAATTGGATGGAAAAACTCTGGTGAGAGTTGTGGTTCACGAAGGTCGAAACCGAATCGTGCGACGGATGTTGGCTGAAATAGGCTTCCCCGTTATTGAGCTTGTCCGTACACAACTAGGGAGAGTAGCGCTCGGGAATCAGCGTTCTGGTTCTCTCCGTAAGTTATCCAGTAAAGAAATTGCATCACTCTACGAGGCGGTACAACTATGACGTTTTATATTGCTGTAGATGGACCCAGTGGAGCCGGAAAATCCACTGTTTGCCGAGCTGTTGCACAAGAATTGGGTATGGCTTATCTCGATACTGGAGCCATGTACCGCATTATTACCTTGGCTGTTTTACGGGCGGGACTTAGCAGCGATGATACAGCTGCAATTGTGAAGCTCCTTGATGAGACTGATATCAGTGTGTCGTCTGACCCGAATAAAACGTATTTTTATCTCAATGGTGAAGACGTTACTGCGGAAATTCGTGAGGCGGATGTGACCGCACACGTATCTGCAGTGTCTGCTATCCCTGAAGTACGTGAAAAGCTGGTTGAATTCCAACGTAAACTAGCGTGTAGTGGATGTGGTGCCATCGTTGATGGGCGTGATATTGGAACTGTTGTATTGCCCGATGCACCTCTCAAGATTTTCCTTACTGCGTCTCCTGAAGAACGCGCACGTCGTCGATTAGAACAGGATCTTGCAGAAGGGCGGACAACAACCTTTGATGAGGTACTGTCTTCTGTCCTCGCTCGTGATAAAGCTGATTCCACTCGGGCTGTATCGCCCTTACGGCAAGCAGAAGATGCCATTGTGGTGGATTCTACTGGTAATGAATTTTCGCAGACCGTTTCCATCATTGCTCAGTTAGCTCGTGAAAAACAGGCTGCTGAAGGAGACTGCGGGGATGAAAATGTTGAGTCGAATGACTCTTCCTATGATGCTGATTTGGGGGAGTATGACGCATCTACTGAAGAAGCATGGGAGCGTTTAGCAGCTGATTACCTCACTGATGAGGATATTGACCACACACAAGAAAAAGAGCTACTTCCGGTAGTCGCTGTGGTGGGGCGCCCCAATGTAGGGAAATCTACGCTAGTTAATCGTTTTATTGGCCGTCGTGAAGCCATTGTGGAAGATTTTCCTGGTGTTACCCGTGACCGTAACTCCTATGAAGCGCTGTGGAATGGACGGCGTTTTATGGTGACGGATACCGGTGGGTGGGAACCAGACGCAAAAGGTATGAATAAGGAAATCGCCAAGCAAGCAGAATCTGCCATGCAAACAGCAGATATTATTGTACTCGTTGTCGATTCCACAGTAGGCGTCACTATCACGGATGAAATTGCCGCTCGGAGTCTGCTGCGCTCAGATATTCCGGTTCTTGTTGCTGCGAATAAGTCTGATTCTCCTAACGCTGATGGGGATGCAGCTGACTTTTGGTCGTTGGGTCTGGGAGAGCCACATCCAATTTCAGGGCTGCATGGGCGTGGTGCTGCCGATCTTCTGGATGAAATTGTTACGTTGCTACCAGAACACCCGCGTCGTGGTGAAACGGCGCTTACAGGAGTACGGCGTGTGGCACTTGTTGGAAAGCCCAATGTCGGTAAAAGTTCGTTACTCAATAAACTGTCTGGGGAAAATCGTTCAGTGGTGGATGATGCATCGGGCACTACTGTTGACCCAGTTGATTCACTTGTTGAATTAGATGGTCAGCTCTGGCACTTTGTTGATACTGCTGGGTTACGCAAGCGTGTAGGCCAAGCACAAGGCCACGAATACTACGCATCATTGCGGACGAAAGCAGCTATTGAGACGGCAGAAGTTGTCATTATGCTTATTGATGCTTCACAGCCCATCACTGAACAAGATCAGCGCGTTGTTAATATGGTTCTGGAAGCTGGCCGTGCTGTTGTTCTTGCCTATAATAAGTGGGATCTTGTCGATGAAGAGCGACAACGCGAATTAGAACGAGAAATTGAACGCGATCTACAACAGTTGAGTTGGGCTAAGCGTATTAATATTTCTGCCGCGACTGGTCGATCCTTGCAGAAACTTGTACCCGCTATTGAAGAAGCACTGGAGAGCTGGGACAAACGTATTCCAACAGGACAGCTCAACCAGTGGCTAAAGGAAGTTGTGGCGGCTACTCCGCCCCCGATGCGTGGTGGCAGACTTCCACGTGTTCTTTTTGCGACACAAGCAGCTACTCGCCCTCCTACATTTGCTCTGTTTACGACGCGTTTCTTGGAAGCTGGATATCGGCGTTTCCTGGAACGTAAGTTACGTGAAAGTTTTGGATTTAGTGGTTCTCCTATCCGTATTAGCGTACGAGTAAGGGAGAAGCGTCGTTAGTAGAATAACGAAAATCCATAGTGATTATTTCTATGGAAATAACTGTCTTGCAGGCGATTGGGAAAATCTATACTTCTCGTTATAGAGTAGAGAAGCTGTCACAGACAGTGGACGGGCTATGGCGCAGTTTGGTAGCGCACTTGACTGGGGGTCAAGGGGTCGTGGGTTCAAATCCCGCTAGCCCGACAAAGATAGATATTAGACGGCGGCCTACGCATGTAGGTCGCCGTCTAATATTTGTTATGCGTCTCAGGTATCCATGCCATGCTCAAGCATTCATACCCACTACTGAGACTGTTGTTGTGGTGTTGTAAAAATTCTTGTTTTTAGTCAAAAGCCATGCGTGGCTCAATTTTCGCAAAGAATAACTCTAAAACTTTCTTAGAAATGTCGTTTTGTCTTCCCTATAGCTAAACTGATTCTGTAGGCTGGCAAAGTCAGCATAGCTCAGCATTCAGCTGTGGCGAATACGTCGTTAGCTAAGCGACAGAGGAGGAGTTCCTGTGAAAGGTTTCGGAAAGTTCTGGAAACTTCTGGGAGCTTCGACCTCAAAAAACCGGGAAGAAGCGGAATCTGCTGTTTCCCTTTCGCAAAAATATGATGAATGGGCGTCTTCTCTCAAAGATGATGAATTCGCTGATGCCGCGCACGCACTGGATCTTCTGTCTGATGATGCCCCGGAGTATCCACGGTTTTTAGCTTTAATTCGCGAAGCGGCGGATCGTAGTCTCGGATTGAGGCCCTTTGATGTTCAGCTAGAAGGCGCCTTGCGTTTGCTAGATGGCGATGTCATCGAGATGGCGACGGGTGAAGGTAAAACACTTTCTGGAGCTATCGCAGCCGTGGGATACGCGCTCAGTGGACACGCTGTTCACGTTATCTCGGTGAATGACTATCTAGCCCGACGCGACTCCATGTGGATGGAGCCGCTTTTTAATATCGTTGGTTTACGTTCTGGCTGGATCAATGAATCCTCTACGCGGGAAGAGCGTGAAGCAGCTTATGCCTGCGATATTACGTATGCTCCGGTAAATGAGATTGGTTTTGACGTTCTCCGAGATCAGCTTGTTACACGTGCAGATGATCTTCTTGCCCCCAAGGCGGATGTCGCCATTGTTGATGAGGCTGACTCAGTACTAGTCGATGAAGCACTCGTTCCTTTGGTGCTTGCGGGTTCCACAGCAGGAGAGATTCCTTCAGAAGATGTTGTGGACATTGTTAAGCAGCTGCAGTCACATCGGCATTACAAGACAGATGCAGAAAAGCGCAATATCTATCTCACGGATGAAGGATCGCGCTTTGTAGAAAAGCAACTAGGTGGTATTAACCTCTATGACGATGAGCATGTAGGCACCACTCTTGTACAGGTTAATGTTGCTCTACATGCACATGTACTGCTGCAACGAGACGTACACTACATTGTTCGTAACAATGAAGTGAAGCTTATTGATGCTGCACGTGGTCGTGTTGCAGAGCTACAGCGTTGGCCGGATGGTTTGCAAGCGGCAGTTGAGGCAAAAGAAGGACTCCCCATCTCGGAAGCTGGGGAAGTGCTCGACACCATCACTATTCAGGCTCTTATTGGTCGTTATCCAACAGTATGCGGCATGACAGGAACAGCACTTGCTGCGGGTGAGCAGTTCCGACGCTTCTATAATCTAGAAGTTTCTCCCATTGAACCGAATAAGCCATGTATTCGTGTTGATGAAAAAGATCGTGTTTACGATACTGCAGGTAATAAGCAAGCAGCTATTGTGACGTTCATTAAGAACGTGCACGAAAAAGGCCAACCTATTCTTGTCGGTACGCAGAATGTGGCAGAGTCAGAAGATCTGGCTGATCAGTTGCGTGCTGAAGGACTGCACTGCAACGTATTGAACGCTAAAAACGATGCTGCGGAGGCAAAAGTCGTCGCGGAAGCAGGCGCCTATGGAGCTATTACTGTTTCCACGCAGATGGCTGGTCGTGGTACTGATATTCGCCTGGGTGGCTCCGATGAAGTCGACCGTTCCAAGGTTGTTGATGCCGGGGGATTGTGTGTGATTGGCACTTCTCGCTACCGCACAGAACGGCTTGATAACCAGTTGCGAGGGCGCTCTGGTAGGCAGGGTGATCCGGGCATGAGCGTGTTCTTCATCTCTATGGAGGATGAGCTTATTGCTGCTGGTGCTCCGGATGCTAAATGGCCGGGGGCAACTGATCGTGACGGTCTTTTTACAACGCCAAAGGCTCTTCGTCTTGTTAACCATGCACAGCGTGTCACTGAGGGGCAGATGCTGGATATTCATGCATACACATGGCGTTATTCACGCCTAGTTGCAGATCAGCGTGCCATTGTCTCTGAGCAGCGTGACCGTATCCTGACCACAAATGTGGCCTCTGAATACTTTGCCTCACATAACACTGACAAGTGGAGTGAGGTAATGGCCAAGTTCTCTGCTGAGGATGCAGATCAACTTGCGCGAAATATCATGCTCTTCCACCTTGACCGTGGATGGGCTGATCATCTGGCATACCTTGATGACGTGCGGGAGAGTATTCACCTGCGCGCTTTGGGGCGCCAGAATCCTCTGGATGAATACCATCGTATTGCGATTGAGGCCTTTGAAGACTTCATCGAACGCGCTGAGAAGCGCGCCGAGGAAGCATTCAATAAGCTAGACCTATCCAACGGTCTTCCTGACCTCGATCTAGCTGGCATGGTACGCCCATCTACCACATGGACGTACATGGTACACAGCAATCCGCTTGCACAAGACGGTGATACTGGGTTCTCCAGTTTAGGCGGTGTATTCCGCTGACACAAGTGATGGTCTTTCGAGTCTCATCACACAACACACAACACGAAAGGCACTCTCATGCCAAGTACTCGGCTACAGGAAGTCTATTCTAACCTGGTTGCTAACAACCCTGGAGAAAAAGAATTCCACCAGGCTGCGAAGGAGATTCTTGAATCGCTTGAGCCGGTCATCAAGGAACGTCCTGAATATACTGACCGGGCACTCCTGGACCGTATTGTTGAGCCGGAACGCCAGATAATGTTCCGTGTCCCTTGGATGGATGACAAGGGAGAATACCACGTCAACCGCGGTTACCGTGTTGAATTCTCCAGTGTTTTGGGTCCATATAAGGGCGGTCTACGTTTCCACCCCTCTGTTAACCTCGGCATCATCAAGTTCCTAGGTTTTGAACAGATCTTTAAGAACTCCCTCACTGGCCTCGCTATTGGTGGCGGCAAAGGTGGTTCTAACTTTGATCCCAAGGGAAAGTCTGACGACGAAATCATGCGTTTCTGCCAGTCATTCATGACTGAGCTGCAGCGCCACATCGGTGAGAATGTTGACGTTCCTGCTGGAGACATCGGTGTTGGTGGCCGCGAGATTGGCTACCTCTATGGACAGTACAAGCGCATCCGCAACAGCTTTGATGCTGGTGTTCTTACTGGTAAGGGTCTCAATTGGGGAGGATCGCTGGTTCGTACCGAGGCAACTGGATACGGACTTGTGTACTTTGCCGAAGAAATGTTGAAGGATGCGGGTACCAGTTTCGATGGTAAGACCGTTGTTGTTTCTGGTGCCGGTAACGTTGCTACTTACGCAATTGAAAAAGCTGAGAAGCTCGGAGCTAAGGTTGTCACTGCATCGGACTCTTCCGGTTACGTCTATGATCCTGAGGGTATTGACGTTGAGCTCCTCAAGCAGATCAAAGAAGTTGAGCGCGGTCGTATTAATGAGTATGCAGACCGTCGTTCCAGCGCCACTTTTGTTGCTAATGGTTCTATCTGGGATGTTAAGTGCGATGTAGCACTACCGTGCGCTACTCAGAATGAGCTTGACGGCGATGCTGCTGCCACACTTGTGAAGAATGGCACAAAGTTTGTGGCGGAAGGAGCAAATATGCCCTGCTCACCTGAAGCTATCAAGACCTTCAGCCAGGCTGGTATTCATTACGCTCCTGGTAAAGCCTCCAATGCCGGCGGCGTAGCCACTTCAGGTCTGGAGATGGAGCAGAATGCTTCCCGCAGCCACTGGTCATTTGAACAGGCTGACGAGCGTTTGCACTCGATTATGGTAGGCATCCACGATACTGCAGTTGCCACTGCAGAGGAGTTTGGATTCCCCGGTAACTACATGGTTGGCGCTAATATTGCCGGCTTTGTTAAGGTTGCAGATTCCATGATTGATATGGGTGTCATCTAAATAATAGGGGAGTAACTTCCTATCATTGATAATGGGCGGTGTATGGTGCTTACGTGCGTCATACACCGCCCATTGGAAGTCTATTGTTAAGAAGAGAAACAGGAAGATGTCTGCTGTGACAGCTGCACATAAACATAATGAGGGTTCCAGACAGAATACTGAATATGTTGCGCATAAGAGAACATCTGAAGATAGCGCTGCAGCAAAGACATCTTCATCATTGGGTATATTCACTGTTCCTAATTTCATTAGTTTCTTACGATTGTGCCTAGTCCCTGTTTTTATCTGGTTATTGGTGGGGAAACACAACTATGTAGCTGCTTTCGTTCTTCTTATGATTATCGGCATCAGTGATTGGGCGGATGGGAAGATTGCCCGTTATTGGCATATTGAGTCCAAGATAGGAGCATATCTTGACCCCGCCGCAGATCGGTTAATGACAATTGCTGTACCAATTTCAATGGCAGTTGTGCACTTTGTTCCGTGGTGGATGGTTATTGTTCTTATCTGTCGCGATGTTATTCTCGCGGGAATATTTTTTATCTACCAAAATCGTGGCCTTCGTATGTCAGTGATTTATCTAGGAAAAGTTGCGACAGCAAGTCTCATGGTTGCTTTCCCCACGATAATTTTTGCTAACCTTCCTTATTCAGGTTGTAAATGGGCAATACCACTTGGGTGGGCAGTATTCATTTGGGCGTTTGTTCTCTATGTATGGACAGGGCTGCTTTATATATATCGGGGATATTTACTGGCTAAAAAAGTTCCAGTATTGACTCCGGAAGAGAAAGCTCAATGGAGAAAAAATAAAAATATTCTTAACTAGAGAATCGTTAATCTCATTGCGATTTAGAATCATAAAGAGGATGCCGAAGCTGTCTTTGCAGAGTATCCTTGAACCTGGAATTGAGTGTTTCACACATGTTTACTCTGTGTGCCATGGAAAGGAAGACTAGTGAGCGAGAATCCTGTCGGTTACCCATTCCAGGAACCAAGTACAGAGACCACTTCTGTTTTCCGGGCTAAATTACTGAAGGAAAGTGATTTAGCCGCAACTGAGCCTGTGGTGGCAAAAGCTACCTCAGTTGAGGGCCTCCCAGAAAATTCAGCATTACTCGTTGTCAAACGAGGACCTAATGCTGGTTCTCGATTCCTTCTTGATCGGGATGTTGTCACTGCTGGGCGTCACCCTGAATCAGATATTTTTCTTGATGATGTGACAGTATCGCGTCGACATGCAGAATTTCGACGTAATGGTGATACTTTCAGCGTCTCCGATGTGGGCAGTTTGAACGGAACGTATGTGAACCGTGAACCCACTGATTCTGTTGTCCTTAATAATGGGGATGAAGTTCAGATTGGCAAATTCCGGTTAGTATTTCTTACTGGTCCACGCCGGAGTGCATAAATGTCGGCTTTGCCACTGAGATCTTCTAGTGCAACTATGTCCATCGGCGCTGTCGTTGATCTTCTTGCACAAGAATTCGATGATATTTCTCTTTCTAAAGTTCGTTTTCTTGAAGCCACGGGTCTAATTTGTCCTGCGCGAACAGCGTCTGGCTATAGACGATATACACGTGACGATATAGAGCGATTGCGTTTTATTCTTAGTGCTCAAAGGGATCGTTTTCTTCCTAACAAAGTTATTGGAGAGCAGTTAGAGCGAGTTGACGCAGGTGAAGTGACTTTAGAGGAACTACAGCGTCAATCTAATACGGTGCAGCCTGTACCGTCTGAGCAGAAAGAGAATTTTTCTTGTGTTAGCCAGGTTCGACTTACTGAGCGGACGTTGTGTCTAAAAACAGGTATTGACCCGGAATTTTTAGATACTCTTATTGATGCGGATCTCTTACGTGTGACTGGTGCCGGATTTTACGTTGAAGACGATATCACCATTGTGAAGGTATGCAAGGCGTTATGCGATGCTGGTATCGATATAAGACACTTACGTACATTTCGTACTTCGATTGATCGTATGGCGAATCTTATCCGTCAAGCATCTGGTGCCAGTAGAGCGTTACAATCTGCTGATGATAAAAAATGTAGTGTTGAAAGAACTAGAGAGCTCGCCAATGATGTGAGCGATTTGACTGCTGGACTTCTTAAACAGCGTCTCCGCGATGTTTTGGATTACTAATGAGAATTCCTGTTCGTATTGTAGGTATACAATCTGATACTCCTGAAGATGATCCGATCGTTATACTGCACGAATGTGTAGGAGACCGGGTACTTGGAATGTGGATAGGGGAGCAGGAGGCGGCTCTGCTTACCTTTGCTATGACCAAAACTGAGATTCCTCGCCCATTTACGCACACTACGCTGTGGAGAGCTATTCAAGCTGCTGGTGCGGAAGTGCAGTCTGTATGTATTACGGCGCAGAGAGACGGAATTTTTTGGGCAGAAATTGTGCTTGATAATTCCAAGACGGTTGATAGCCGTCCCTCTGATGCTCTCATTCTTGCTGCGACGTGTGGTTGCGAGATCACCGTTGAAGAGTCTGTTCTAAACGAGTTCGGAGTACCCGATCCGCATAACGGTAAAATGCCTTCCCAACAGGTAGGTACTGGCAATTATTCAGATGAATTACCGGAAGAATACAATGTCGAGATTGATAAGTTTCGAGAAATGCTTGAGCATTTGTCGATGGATGATTTTCTCGATGGTCCGGACGATGAGGAATAAAAGTCTCAAGTAATACTTGAACCTTTGGGCGTGTCCAGTTGCTCTGGGATTTCCTAGCAAATATTCTTTATTCACGTAGGGTAAAAGAAGTCACATTAGTAACATTAGTAATTTAGTTACCATAAGTAACTTTGTGTTACTGCGTTGAGCTACTATTAGCACTGGTGGTCTAGCGATGTGACATGTGCAAGGTGGAATAATGGATAACGTCAGTTCTCACGGCGACAAACATAGCGAACAACCGGGACTATTCCCCGACCGTTCTATTCCAGATGACCAGACAGGCTATCGAGGTCCTACAGCCTGCCAGATTGCTGGTATCACATATCGTCAGCTTGATTACTGGGCACGCACAGGCCTTGTAAAACCGTCCATTCGAGGAGCCAAAGGATCTGGTTCCCAGCGTCTTTATTCTTTTAAAGACATTCTTACGCTAAAAATTGTGAAGCGTCTGCTTGACACCGGAATTTCTCTACAAAATATTCGTATTGCGGTTGACCATTTACGTGACCGCGGTGTTTCTGAACTATCTAACATTACGCTTGTGTCTGATGGATCATCAGTTTATGAGTGCACTTCTCCGGAAGAAATGTTTGACCTCATCCAAGGAGGCCAAGGAGTATTCGGTATTGCTGTATCGGGCACTATGAAAGAGCTCACTGGCTCGATCACGCATTTCCCTGCCGAGCATATTGATAATTCTTCTGTTACTGAAGTCCCTCTAGTTGATGAACTAGCGGATATGAGACGTCGACGTGAACGTCGTATCGGATAATGTAAACAGTACTAACACTTAAAATGGGGATTCTCTTAGTAACAAAAGAATCCCCGTTTATTTACTCGCTAATGATTTTGCGTTGCCGCTTCTCTAGACTGTCGTATTACCTTTTAGCTGGAGATGGTTTTAAAAGAGTATTCGCTTTTTTCGAAGAGGTACTTTCGGTGAACTGTAATTCATGCTGCTGAATATATGCATTCACGTCTACAGATGCTTGTGTCGCCTCAGAAGTATGTTCGGCAGTAGTGTCGTCTAGGTTCGTGGGATCATTTTGAGAGAGATCCAAACTGATGGAATAAAAGGATGTTCCCTGCAACTTTTTAGGTTTGGTTACCACCAGTGAAGGATGAACCTTTTCTACTTTCTTCATATCGGATAGGGAACCTATCCATACTCCAGGAATATAAGGTTTCTGGTTCTTAAGTTCCTTTGCAGCTTCAGACGAGGACTGCGTAGATAGTGAGAAAGATGAGCATAAACCGCCATTAGACGGTAGTGATGATTGATATGCAGTAATAAGTTCCGTAAGAGAATCTTGTATACCAGCAGGAGCCCATATATCAATGTTGAGATATCCTGCTGAACAATCCTGAACAGCATCGAGATTACGATTATTATCGATGTTTTTATGAGCAACCGTCCAGCCTACGGCACTGCCAATAACTACAAGTAAGACAACTATGGCTGTAATTATCCAGCCGGCGAGTAACTTATGTGGCCGGTTACCTGATCGATGGTGAGAACTCTCGATAGCCATGTCAATGAACTTACTCCGGAATCTTATGAGTGGAATCGCGAACGGTACCTACGAATTCTTCCATAAGGTCTTCTAGTGCCACGAAACCAATAATTTTATCCGTTTCGGGGTCTGTCACTAATGCTAAATGAGAATGTAGGCGACGCATACGAGCAGAGACAGAATCAATAGTTGAATCTGCCGGAAAAGTAATGAGTGGGCGAATAAGATTTGCGGGAATAGGTTTTCCTCTTAAGTCTTCGGAATAGAGGTAGCTAAGAACGTCTTTAATGTGCAGAAATCCTAAATAATGCCCAGTGGCATTCCGCACGGGATAACGTGAGTAACCAGTTTCCTGGACGAGTTTTTGTAAGGCATCTAGTGTTATCTGGCCCTCGTGAAGTTCAATAGTACGCATACGATCCACCGGTATCATGATTGAGCGTACTGGTTGATCGGATGCTTCTAAAGCACGGTCAAGACGATGCGTTTCCTCGTCATCAATTAAACCTTCTCCACTGGATTCGTTAATCATTGCTTTGAGCTGTGTAGAAGTAACTTTGCGCTCTAATTCATTTTTTGGCTGAACGTGTAGTAGTCGAAGACTGCCGTTTGCTAAAGCGTTAAAGAAACGAATAAGGGGTTTCGATGCCAGCATTAATACCCGCATAGGAGGGACAACAATAAGAGCAGTTTTTTCGGGAGAAGAAATAGTGAAATTCTTGGGAACCATTTCTCCAAACAAAATATGCAGGTAGGAAACAATAACGAGGGCGATAATGAACGCAGCGGTATGCAAGCCGAAGCCGGAAACGCCGATGAGACTAAAAGGTTTTTCGATAAGTCGAGTAATAGCTGGCTCTGCGATCTTACCAATGAGAACTGACGCGATAGTGATACCGAGCTGACAGGTAGCGAGCATCATTGAAAGATGTTCTGAAGCGTCAATGACTTTATAGGCACGTGTATGCCCAGCAGCAGCCATTGCCTCTAAACGATCATGTCGAGAAGACACTAAGGCAAACTCTGTGGTTACGAAATACGCATTGATAATAAGAAGAAGAATCAGTAAAAGAATAGCCGGCAATATACTCATTGCTTTTCCTCACTAGAGGAAGAAGAAACAGGGTGTCGCGGGGTAAGAAGAACTCGATCTATACGTCGACCATCCATATGTGTTATGCGGCAGTGCCACTGTATATCAGGTGAGTCCTCCAACATTTGTGTTTCGCAAGGAAGATCTAATTCATCGCCTTCTTCCGGAATGCGTCCCAACTTCCACATGATGAGTCCACCAAGAGTATCAAATGACTGATTATCTGGGAAGAGATATGTTGTGGCAGAGACCACTTCATCTCGACGAAGCTGACCAGAGCAGTCCCAACTACTACCGCGTTTAAGAACATCTAGCATACTGGCATCGTGTTCATCTCGTACGTCGCCGAGGATTTCCTCAATAATGTCTTCCACGGTGATGAGACCTGCTGCACCTCCGTATTCATCAATAACGAGTGCAGATTGTTGGCCGCTCGCACGGATAGTTGTTAGCACCGTATCGGCATCAAGACTGTCAGGGAGGCGGGGGAGAGGTTTCATAAGGTCACGCATAGTGACCGTAGAAAGTTTATCTAGTGGTACTGGAAAAGCGTCTTTTACATGGACAATTCCCAGAGTGCTGTCAAGATCTCCAGATACTACGGGGAAACGTGATATACCAGTTTCTTCCGCTCGTTCAAGAAGCTCACGTGCTACTGCATCCGCCGAGATGGTCTCGATACGCGATCTAGGCGTCATAATGTCTTCTGCGGAGAGATTTCCGAATTGAAGGGATCTTTGCACAACTTGCGCAGTATGAGCCGGGAGATGGCCATCTAGAGCCGATTCTTGGACTATTCTGTCTAACTCCTGCGGTGATCGTGCAGAGGCGAGTTCATCAACGGGTTGAGCCCCTAGATGGCGAACAATCGCATTAGCGGAACTATTGAGACTGTTAATGAGAGGCCGAAAGAATGCTGAAAAACCCATAAGAAAGGGTGCTGACGCTTTAGCGATTCGCATTGATTCACTAATTGCCCAGTTTTTGGGAACAAGCTCCCCGTATGTCATAGAAAGTATCGTCGCGATAATAAGAGCGAGTGCGAGGGAAATTTTATCGACAGAAGAATCGGATAACTGGGGAATCTTGTGCAGTAGGGGTCGTAAAAATTGCGCCAATACTGGTTCGGCGAGATAACCGGTAATAAGTGTGGTAAGGGTAATACCTACTTGGCATCCGGAAAGCGCAAAAGAGAGATGTTCATGCGCATGTTTCAGCTTCTGTCCACGCTTACTGCCAGTAGCCGCTTCTCTATCAATCGCAGACTTCTCGAGAGCCGTCAGAGAGAATTCCGCGGCAACAAAAATTGCCGTTATGTTAGTAATTGCCACAAACCCAATTAATGACAGTATTTGTGTAGCGATTCCCATAACTGTGCTGGTTTTCCCTCCTAATTCGTATGTTTTTTATTGTACTTAAATGCGTGTGTTCTAGCCCTCAGACTCGTCTCAGGTCGCTTTATTATGGCTCAATATTTCTTAGTATTTTGATAAAAGGCCGCAGTTGTAGAACAATTCCTTTTCAAATGCAGGGCATCTTCAATGAAAGAGAAAGTTTTCAGTAAATGCTCGATTTTTACGCTAAAGAAGTACTCCGTGAAATTGCGGACATGGGCGGAAGTCTATGCGAAGAGGAGCCACATTTGTATTCCGTAGCAGATATTGAAGAATGTCCTCATCGTCGGTGGATAACCATTACAGATGTGATCAAGAACAAGTACCTAGAAGACTATTACCACTCAGTTGTCGACTCGAGTTCGAATAAGAACCAGGCTATTGAGGACGTATGTAGCCACATGATCCACCTCGTCCTAGGTGGAGTAGTAACAAGTTACATGCTCAGTGGCCGTGTATGGGAAGTATGTCCGGGAAATATTCTGCTTCGTACACATGTGCTTGGTGGTTTTGATCGATATGGCGCTGTGCGTGCCCGCGTCCGTGTGTTAAAGGATGATCCGTATGTTACGCAGTTGCAGTCATATCTCGTTATACCGACTGAAGAGGATATGGCTGATTGGACAATGGTACAGGCGCAGGAAAGTCTCATCCCCATTATGGAGGAGATAAGCCGTCTTAGCGGTCTTTCTGAATCGATATGTTGGGGGCCTTTGCATGGTCTTATCAACGGTTATGCCAAACTTGCTATGCATCGCTATCCCAGAAAACAAGAGCAAGTAGAGCGACGAATGCACTGTATCTACGAGAGTTGTGAACGCCTCGGTCTGCCTCTTAAACGAAGGGTGAGTAGACTCTAGCTATCACTGTGATACAAGGAGCTACTGGTGCGAGATCTTATAAAGCTTTACGCCCCGTATATAGGGCGCACCCTTAATAAAAGAGAATTGGATGAAGCTCGAAAAGTTCTCGAATGTGAAGGCTTTTCTCGCACACTTGGCATTGTCTATGATGAGATTTCACCCGATAGAGTAGTAGCTCATCTGGATGTAGGACCTCAGTTCTGCCAGCCTATGGGAATTGTGCATGGCGGTATTTATGCGTCTCTCGTTGAAGATGTGGGGTCTCTAGCTGCATGGTGGTGGCTTGGTGGACGGAAACTAGCAGTCGGTTCGTCTAATGATACAGATTTTCTGCGTCCGGTAACGGAAGGACGTTTAACTGCAACAGCGACACCTTTACATCGCGGACGGACTCAGCAAATTTGGATTGTTGATATTGTTCGTGACGATGGCAAACAAGCTGCTCAGGGAAAACTACATCTTGCTAATCTTTCTTTAGATTCATTGCCGGATAGGTAGTAATTTAGGCGTGGCATAAGCTTCGTTAGCAATGTGGATACGTGCGTCTGTAGTTTCTCGATAAAAGGTGGCGTGAACAGCGATGACGTTATTAGATCTTTCAGCGTGGCCACGTTTGGCGCCTCCTACACATTCGCATTTTCGTATACGTAAATACCATCTTCGAGAACAGTTGCCTCAGTTTACATGGCTCACTGTAGAAGGAGAGTGTCCGGAACTAGTACCGGGGAGATTGCCTCTCGAGGATTCTGACTCTGCTCGTACTGTCAAACTTTACGATGAAGCTGCAGTAGACGAGCGTTTTATGGACAATGGTTGGCTTGGTCTAGCAGAAAGTTTCATGGCAGGGGAGTGGGATGCACAAGACCCCTCATACCTGTGGGTGGACGCCATGTCTTTGAAGGGAGCTCTTCCCCGCAAAGAGAGAGCAGAACGTCGTAAACCTTTGGTTTCTGCTCCACGTAAGCGTACTTTTGAATTTTTCTCAACATGCCTCGATGACACTTTCAATATTGGAGCAGCCGATTTTATTAACGGTCCACGTTCCACGGTAGTGGAAAAAGGAGTAGCGGAGATCTATCTCGATGATCCGTCACCTTTGCCGCTTCGAAAAGATCTTTTTGGGGCGCAGCGTCGACGAGTTGCTCGAATGCTCATGGATGCGGGTCTGAGACGGCGCGATAATGTTCTTTTTGTAGGAGCGGAGTGGGGAGAAGCGGCTTTAGAAGCAGCATCATTCGGCTGTGATGTAACAGTACTGTGTGAGAATCCTCAAGTGGAGAAAATTCTTACGGAGCGCGCTAACGAAGCAAAACGGGGGAGAATTCGCCTTATCCCGGGGTTATACCGTAATACGGGGGTATATGACGTTCTTATATCAGTGTCCTCGTTGCCGCATGACAATATTTACGACGTACTACCTCAGCTGGTTGCTGATGATGTTGCTCCACGAGGTCGTATTGTCGTGGAACGTCCTTGGCGGGGTCATACTCGGCAGGAGATGCCGCTATCGTGGTGGTGGTCATATATTGATGCAGATAGCCAACTTCGTTCCCGCAGTGAGTGTGTTGCTGCGCTAGAGGCGGTAGGAGCTCAGTTAACTCAAGCCACGCATTGTGGACATCACTATATTCGTTCGTTGGAACTATGGGATGAGAGTTTTCGTGCACATGTAGCTGAGGCTGGAGCGTTAGGTTACGACGCTGTGTACCGTCGCCTTTGGCGTACTGCTTTAGCTATTTCGCGAGCAGCTGTGCGGACGGGTGCACTTGAGTATCAGCGGTTAGTTTTTACTAAACGATAGTTAGACAGATTCAGCGGTGAATCGGTAGTAGAGGGTAGTAGTCCGAAGACAGTATGAACAGTACGAGAGTGTAACTCCTAACAGTTAAAATGACATAATGTAGATTATCGGATAATTACTGTTAGTGATGACGTAGGAATAAATGTAGGGATATATGTACTGATTAAAAAGTAAAGGACCTACTACTCGCAGTTGTATTCATATGTGTGACTACAGTGTGCATATTAAATAGTTAGCACAATAATAAATTGATGCCATGTGCTGTTTGTAATTGCCATGACATCTGCCTGTATGTGTAGTTACCTGCACTTCTGTTGGTCATGAAGAATATAGAGCTGCACGTACTAATTTCGTCACAGTGACAAAATTAGTACGGCTTTCCCGGTCGTGATCAGACAAAGGGTATGAACACTATTCCTGCTAATTAACGGATACGCTCAGCTTCACGACTCAAGGCCACTACTTCAGTAGCGATCTCCTGAAGTTCTTCTGATGTTGCTCCCTCTGAAATTGCGGTAAGAAGATCTTCAGCTGCACAACGAGCCTGGAAAATTCTGTCAATAATGGCGTCGGTGTCGGATTGTGTTAAAACAACGCAATCTGGAGACAGACCTTGTTGTATAAGATTATGTCGTGCTTCATAGGTTCGTTGACGACATGATTGTGAGCAGTATTTTCGTTTACGTCCGCGATTGTTTGTGGAAATGTCACGACCACACCATGCACAATGAGCATCCTCGTGCTTATTCGTGTACTGTGACATTGGTTAGCTCCCCTTCGTATCTTTTTACATAAATCGGTAGACTGATAAGTAACTATACGGTGTGGTGTACTTTATTAAAATAAATCACATTTATTCGGTGATGGTAGAAATGAGGATTCATGGCTGATCGTGTATTACGAGGTAGTCGGCTTGGCGCCGTTAGTTACGAAACTGATCGTAACCATGATTTAGCACCTCGGCAGATGATTACATACCGCTGCAGTAACGGTGAAGAATTCGTCGTTCCATTTTCCCACGATGCGGAAATTCCACAAACATGGATATGCAAGAATGGGATGGAGGGAACCCGAGTCGATGGCAAAGAAGAAAAAGACAAGCAAGTAAAACCTCCTCGCACCCACTGGGATATGCTCCTTGAACGACGCAGTGAAGAGGAACTACAGGAACTTCTTCAAGAACGTCTCGAAGTTCTTAAGAAGCGTCGCCGTCGTCTCCCTAGCAGCAACTCTTAGAGTTGCTAATTCTTAGCATATAAGTAATGAAGACCCCCGCTTATGCGGGGGTCTTCATTGAATTTAGATGCTATTTATCGAGGTTAAGAAGCTTACGAAGCTTTTCAAAACGAGATTTCATTCCCCACAGGAAAACACGACCGAAGGCTTCAGTAATGATATTTCCGCTCATTTTGGATTCACCGATCTCGCGCTCAGTGAACGTAATAGGAACTTCTACTACAGTGAAGCCAGCTTGAATAGCACGCCAAGCTAGATCAATCTGGAAGCAGTAGCCCACTGAACCGACAGCATCAAGATCAATAGTTTCGAGTACTTCTCGACGATATGCACGGTACCCGCCGGTGATGTCATTCAGTTTTACACCGAGCACAATGCGTGTATAGATATTTCCACCACGAGAGAGAATTTCGCGCTTCTTAGGCCAGTTAACAACAGTACCGCCAGGAATATAGCGGGAACCAAGAACCATATCTGCGCCTTCATCAATTTTGTCGAAAAGTCTGCAGAGCTGTTCGGGAGCATGGGAACCGTCTGCATCCATTTCACACAGAACGGTGTAACCATGGTCTAGACCCCAGTGGAAACCAGCGATGTAGGCGCCGCCCAGTCCCCCTTTGCCTTCGCGGTGCATAACAAAAATTTTGTCACTGTCGGCTGCAAACTTATCAGCGAGGTCGCCAGTACCATCGGGACTGTTGTCATCCACGATAAGAATATGGACATCGGGTTGTGTAGTGCGGACACGATCTACAATGAGCGGTAAATTTTCTTTCTCATTATAGGTAGGGATGATGACGAGTGTATGCGCACTCGGCTTCAAAGTTTTTGCAGACATGTTTTTCCTTATATACGCACTCTCATGGTTAGAAACCGTAAGGTGTGTTTGAAATAGTACAGCTAGAGAGGGATTTTACGCTTTTTCCAGGAGATAATCGATCCAATGCACACGAGAATTCCCAGAGTACAGAAAATTCTATCCAACCATGGCTGAAGATAAGTTGCAGCAGTTCGTATTCCATAAAGAGATATAGAGCGCACTGCGTAATGCTGTTCATAGAGAGGTGTCTCGTCCCAGATAGTGCCATCTGGGGAAATAAACGCACTTGCGCCAGAAGTGGATGCTACAACAACCCACCGGTGTAATTCGCGTGCACGAAATTGGCTGATAGCAAGTTGCTGGTATGTCTCATTGGAAAAACCGAACGTAGCATTATTCGTTGGTACTGCTAACCAGTTAGCAGCATGGTGAACAGCCTGCCGGCCACTATCATCAAAGATAATTTCAAAACAGGTAGCAACACCTGCACGAGTTCCATCAACAGGAATAACACCATCGTCATTGCCCGGCTGAAAATTACCTGCCCACATGGCATAAGGAGATATTTTTTCCACTAAACGACGTAGTGGGAGATATTCTCCAAATGGTTGAATATGGCGTTTGACATGTCGTATTCCCTGGTACCCCTTGCCGGTCCACAATAATATGGCATTAAGTTGAGGGCTATGCGACTCACGTCCTAATACTGACCCCACCAAAATAGGTGCATGAATAGCCTGAGCAGCGCGAGTAATAAGAAAATTGGCGTCAGGATTACCAATCGGATCAATATCAGCCGAGTTTTCAGGCCACACAACAATATCCGGTTGTGGCTGAAGTCCTCTTTTTACTTCATCGGCAAGCTTAAACGTTGCTTGAACATGATTGTGCAGTACTTCCATACGAACAGTATTGAAGCTGAGACCGGACGTAGAAACGTTCCCTTGGATAAAAGCGATGCGGCGCTCCCCCAACGACTCCGCGTGAGCTCGCTCATACTGATCGTACGTGAAAGACCCAGCAGTACCTATAGTTCCCATAAGAACTAGCGCACAGCATGTAATACATGCGTATCTCAAATGGAAGGACGTAAAGTGTCTGGTAGACGGAAGCCCCTCCCCTATTCTGTGATGTTCACGCCTATACGAAACCCCACATAGTACAGCCCATACCAAGGCGAAGAGGGTGTAAGACCATACCACTATAAGGAAATTAGTACCTGCTGTGGATCCCCATAGCGCGGCAGACATGAGAGGGCCTGTTGTCTGGGCATAGGCAGGACTTCCCCATGGAAATCCCCCAAAAGGGAAATGCGCTCGTGCTACTTCAACAACAGTCCACCATAACGCAGCGGCTAAGGCACTTTTTAGACAGATTACTCCCCACAGTCGTATGAAATGGGCGATAGGTATTGTGACCAGTACTGAAAATAACGAAAGGACAAGACAAAGAATAATCCACGGCAGATTTCCGACGAAAGTCTTAATCCACTGGAAAAGAGGGATGTAGAGTGTCATTGCCCACACAAAACCAGCAATAGCGGCATACCAGTACGGATGCGACGAAAGCTTTTCTACAATAAGAGCAATATCAGCTAGGAGAACTGCGATACCGATAAGTTCTAGTGGCCATAAACTATGCGGTGCAAAGCTGTAGTACGTTAAAGTACCACCCACAACCGGAATGATGAATAACAGTACGATAAGCCTGCTGATAGTCCGCACTTTATCGGTATTTTGAGAATGAGAAGAAGGACCGTGGCTAAGACTATGGCGAGAGTAGTTGTGGCTAGAGCTGTGGTTAGAGCAGTGAGATGATGATTCGCCACCATCGGATAGGGGGAGCACTGAGGCGCGCACAAGAACCTTCTTACCGTGACGATAACTCTCTCAGGAACTCTCTCATGGTATCAGGAGTCTATAAGACGAAGTCTCATTATTGATGCCAGTGCAGTAGGCTGTGAATAAGAATGATACAGTGTCACTACTCGTAAGAATACCCATTAGAGAATAGTGACAGATGCGCTGTACTAGGTATTGCTTCTTGCTGCATACGTACAGTGATGACAGGCGGCCAGCTCCAAACGTATATGGCTGTGCCGTTACGATGAGGAGATGTAGTGGAAGATAAGCCTGTCAAACCACGTATCGTATGGGTTGATATTGCAAAAGGTATTTCAATCCTTACGGTCGTGTTCCTCCACCTATCCACATGTGGCATAGATGCGGGAAGTTCTCCAGGTCAGTGGTACCAGATTTCTTCCTATCTCGTGCATTTGCGGATGCCGCTCTTTTTCATGGTGTCAGGTTTATTCGCTGCTAAAATCCGCCGCTTTACTTTTGCGGAGTTATTCGTCAAGCGTACATGGCTGTGGGGAGTCCCCTTCGTTATATGGGGTGCAGTTGTCCTCATCTCCTCACATTTTGTCAGAGGTACTTCTCTCGACGGTTTCTGGGAGGAATGGGGACGCGGAATCATCTTCCCTGAGAATGGTATTTGGTTCCTCATGGCCCTCCTCGTCTTTACCTTCCTTATCTGGGTATGTAGAAAAGTTCGTGGCCGCTACATGCTCATAGCTTCAATACTATTAACACTGGTAGCGTCATTTATCGGAGGTACAAGCGTACAAGCCGGACCATTATGGTCGTGGAAGCGTCTTGCAATGTACTTCTCTTCTTATTGCATTGGCCTCTACGGACGGCAGCTAGTACTTCGATTTGCATCCCGAATTCGTTGGTACTGGGCAGTTCTTTTAGTCGTTCTCCTCTTTGTAATGGAAAGAGGCTATCAGCACATTACTAACGAGTTTGCCAGTGCATGTGCCAATATTTTCCTTATCGGTTACGGGCTTATCGCGGGAGTCGCTGTAGCAGTAGCTTTTGATGGCACGCATATAGGTAAGCTACTTTCCTACCTTGGCCGCCACACCTTGGAAATATATCTTCTTAACGAAATATTGGTATGGATTTTTTACAAAGATATCTTCCCTCACATTGACACCAACACTGGTACAGATATGCGAACGTGGAAGGAGTGGGAACTCTTCATTCACCCACAAGGTGTTCTCAGTTCGATGAAATTCTGGTCACCAATAATTGGACTTGTCTTTGTTACGGGTTGCGCACTTTTTATTCGTTTTATGATTAAGGGATCTCGTCTTGACTATATTTTCACGCCACCCACATTTAAATGGATGAATAAGTGGATTGACAATAGTCTGCAGAAAAGAGAGAAAGCTCAAGCACAAAAGTGTGTACAAGAATCCAATGGGAAAGAAAAGTGCACCATAATTGAGGACAATACGCTACCGCGCTCTTCCCTACTACCAAAAGCTCGGTAATACCTTATTACCGAGGCATTCTCCGCCATAGTGAATTAGGTACAAAAGGCATAATACTGGCTAGTAAGCGCAATCTATTAGGCACCCATACCCGATGCTTACCTGAACAAATTGCCTGGTAAACGCTGGCTGCAACCTTTTCTGCTGTTGACGCCATAATGGCAGGCTCCATACCTGCTGTCATACGGCCAATGACGAATCCAGGACGCGCCATGACGACATTAACCTTTTCCTTGTGAGTGGCATCGATAAGCCCGGAAAGGAAACCATCCAGGCCGGCTTTAGCAGAACCATACACGTAATTTCCACGACGTACTCGCCATCCTGCAATTGATGAAAATGCCACGAGGAGACCATGAGTGTGCTTGCGGAGATACTCAATTGCAGCAGTAATAGTAACAACTTGAGCGGTGTAGTCAGTGTGAGCGATGCGGAAGACTTCTGCAGGATCATGCTCAGCTTTCTGCTGATCACCAAGTATGCCGAAAGCCACGATGACCGTACTGATAGGTATTCCGCAGGTCTTTTCAGCGTTCTCGTAAATAGAAACGAGGTCATCATTGTTGAGGGCATCCCATTGGAGGGTATAAACCTGCTGTGCTCCTCCTCGTAAAAGTGCCTCAACTGCACCGACATCCTTATTGGAAGGACGTTGTGCAAGAACGACCGGTCGGCCGTTACACAGACGACTTGCTAGCGCAATGCCAATTTCAGAGCGTCCTCCTAATACGAGAATTCCGCCTTCTGCAGGCTGCAGAGATTTCACAAGAACACCTTTCCTTTACAGCGATTCCGCCACAATGCCGCGCTGTATGGCATTTTTTGCTTGGTAAGAACAGTCTACGAGGTGTTGATACTCGTCGGTATTTAATTTTATGAACTGTGAAAGAAGATCAATGATTTGCCGGATATGACGGACAAAATCCCCCGGAGTAATACTTAAACCAAACATTTTTGCGAGGGTAAGACATTCTTCCAAGGTAGCGCCATTAGCCCATTGGAAAACTGCTGTTGTCAGTCCACCATAGAGAGGCCGAGAAAGTAGTAACTCGTGATCATTTTCTAAGTGATGGATATCGCGTGCAATTCGCTGAGTATCCGTATATGTATCCGCCAATACCTCTGTTTGCGCAGGGGGCCAGTAATGGTCAGTATCTTTCCGAGATTCTCCAGTAATTGCTGACGCAACAGCGGCCAACTCCGCAGGAGTAAGGCCATCCCACGCATGTTCACGAATAGCTTCGGCACAAATAAGATCTGTTTCACAGTATATTGACCGTAAAAGAGTTCCTGCAGAAGTTAATTCATACGTGGATGTAAGATAACCAGCTGACTGGAGAACGTCGCACACATGGGTAAAATCTGTTGCTAGGGTTCCCGCATCATGCTCGATACGGTGCTGAAGGTTTTCCTGTCGATTGAGGAGATGTGCCCTCTCACGGTTAAGAGCAGTAATTTCAGCATGGTTAAGGTGCCCATGTAGCGGGTGGTGTCGTAATTCCCGACGTAGCTGCTGGAGATGTGCAGGTGGCCGTATATTCTTCTCGTGTCGAGCATCCTTAGGAATACGTATATTACTGTGAGTGAGTTCGCGGCGTGCCAGTTTTACTGTATGCGCGTTATCAGGAGCTCCCCTTTCCTCTAAGTGGAAGTGCCCCAGTGCTTCTCCATTATGGCGAATAGTAGAAAGATGAGCAGTTCCAACCCAGTTCGACGTCGCTACGAGAATTTTATTCTTGCGTGGTCGTTCAAGAACTACCGCAAGAATAGGTTTTTTACGGATACTAAGACAGATAACATCACCGCGACGTAATTTTGCTAATGCACCTTTTGTGGGACGCGGATATTCCTTATTTTTTCTTTTCTCCCACGCCTTTGTCTCATTATTAAGTTGAGTAATAAGAGTGAGATAGTCCAGCATTTGTGGAGAAATAGTGGACTCTATATCATGAAGTTCTTTTTCCACTTGGTTAAGCTCGCGCTGTGCAAGAACAACTGCCGCATCATTTTGGTACTGTCCAAACGATTGACGGAGGAGAACAAGCGCTTCATCGTAGCTATGGTGTGCAAGTAGATTAACAACCATGTTGTAACCCACTTTAAAGCTAGATTGAAGTGGAGACGGTTCAGCTCGATAAAGCGCTGCTAGATTGTCTAGATCAACATCCGGGGTGTAATAAACAATGGCGTGCCCGGTGGAGTCAATGCCGCGTCTTCCAGCACGACCAATAAGCTGAGCAAATTGGCTGCTGGTAAGTTCTTCATGGCTAACACCATTGAATTTAGTAAGTTTTTCAAGAACAACAGCACGTGCTGGCATATTAATGCCTAACGATAGAGTTGATGTTGCAAAAACTACTTTGATAAGTCCCCTACTGAAGAGTTCTTCAACAACCTGCTTAAATAGTGGCAGCATGCCCGCATGATGGGTAGCAAAGCCACGTCCTAAGCTGGAGCGCCACTGTGTATAGTGCAGAGTTTGCCTATCGGCTTCTGAAAGAAGTCGGCAGTGTTCATCTACGTACTGGAAGATATGCTGACGTTCCTTTTTGGTCGTGAGAGTAAGACGAGAACGCGCACATTGCGATAAAGCTGAATCGCACCCTGTACGAGAGAAAATAAAGTCGATGGCCGGAAGTAAGTTTTCACGTTCTAGCGTCTCTACAATCCGCACACGATTAGGGAAGCGTTCGTGATGTGACGGAGTATGAAGTATCCGATCGACACGATTGTGCAGATGGCGAGAAACATCATTTCCACTTTTGTTCAGCAATGGATAAATAGTGGAGTTCACCAGCACATTTGCTGTCAGTGGAACTGGACGGAAGTCTGTAGTAACAACACTTGTTGGCCCCACTACTGCAGAAATCCAATTCGCAAACTCTGTGGTATTGCCAATAGTGGCAGAAAGCGCAATAAGCTGAACAGTGTTGGGGAGAGAAAGAATGACTTCTTCCCAAACTGCACCACGGAAAGCATCCGACAGGTAATGCACTTCATCCATAACAACGTAACGAAGCTTATGAAGAGTGGGACTTTCCGCATAGAGCATGTTGCGGAGAACTTCAGTTGTCACGACGACAACGGGAGCATCACCATTGATGGACTGATCTCCGGTAAGAAGTCCAACATTATCTTTCCCCCATCGTGCACAGAAGTCACGATACTTTTGATTCGATAATGCTTTGATGGGAGTCGTGTAAAAAAGTTTATCCGCTTGGTGTAAGGCAAGAACTGCTGCCGCTTCAGCAATAACTGTTTTCCCAGCACCCGTAGGGGCACTGACAATAACATTGCGTCCCTCCGCAATGTGCCCAATTGCGCGCTGCTGAAATTCGTCGAGGGTAAAGGGACGACGCGCCATAAAAGCGTCAAGAATTTCTTGTCTAGTGTGAAGCGTTATTGGATCCATTATCTGAAGGTTCCTCGTCATCTACATCGATGTCGGTCCATTCGGAGGTCTGTATATCGGTCGATAAAAGCGGTTGATTATCTGGTAGAGAGGTCGGAGCAGCAAGCGGTGAAGGCGTCACCTCCTCCCCCTCAGTAGTAGCTCCATCAGAAGTTATTGCATCTGGACTCTCCAACGGGGATGCAGCAGCGTCATCAGTTGCGAGCCAATCCGGACGTTCTTTTTTCTTACGTTTGTCATGCACACGACAGATCTGAATCGCTATTTCCTGCAGCACTGTTAGTGTCAGAGCCAAAGCCGTCATAGAAATAGGGTCGCCACCAGGGGTGACGAAGGCCGCAAAACAGAATAATGCCAGAATAGCAACGCGACGCCATTTCTTAAGCTGTTCATAGCTGACAACTCCCATAATGTTGAGAGTCACAATGAGCAGAGGAAGTTCGAAACTTATTCCGAAAATGGCGATAAGGGCGATAATGAAGTTGAAATATTGGGTACCAGAAAGTGCCGTAATCTGGACGTTATTGCCCATATTGAGAAGGAAGTCCAGAGCTTTGGCCACAATGAAGTAGGCCAGTACAGCACCACAGATAAAGAGCAAAGATGCGACGCCCACATACAGGAGCGCGAACTTCTTCTCTTTTTTATAGAGACCTGGCGCGATAAAAGCCCACACTTGATATAGCCAGAAAGGGCTTGTGAAGACGATACCGGCAACGGAACCAACTTTGAGGCGCAGCATGAACTGCTCAAAGGGGCCAGTCGCAAGGAGCCGGCAGGTATTATCATCGCCTAGCTGAAGACGACCCTCTGGAGGGATGGCGCAGTAGGGCCCTCTAAGAATTTCACCGAGGCTAGGAATATTACCAATACGAAGGTCGTACCAGATAAAGCCAAGTATCATCGACAGGAAAAGAATCCCGACAATAATAATGACGCGTTTCCTGAGCTCCCGTAAATGTTCCGACAACGCCATTTTTTCTTCTGGCGTGCGGATGCGTTGCTTTTTCGGTGCCAAGAATATTTCTTCGTGCTACGTGAATAGAGAAATCTATTTCGACTTGGGCGTAGGATCCGCCGCTGGTTTGTCAGTAGTATCAGCAGCCTTAGTGCTATCTGATTCTACAATGATGGCATCTGTCTGCACGATAGTATCAGCTTGGATCTGATCATCTTTTTTAGACTTATGAGATCCCTTGTCCGATTTGTCGTTTCCGTTTTCATTCTTCATTTCCTTCATTTCGGATTTGAAGATGCGCATAGAGCGGCCCATTGAACGAGCTAACTCAGGAAGTTTGGCGGCTCCAAAGAGGACGATAACGACGAGCAGGATAATAAGGATTTCCATCCAACCGATATTCACGGTGCCCTCCAATAAATGTGGTAACAAGTATCACTGTATCGCCAGTCTAGCGTGCTAAAGCCTTACTAGCTCTATCGACCACAATCTTTTCTATTTGTTCAGGTTTACGTACCACTAAGTAATCTGCATACTGTTGTGCAGTTTGAAGAAGCCAAGTATCTGAAAAGTACGGTAACGTGCCACACAGTCCTTCGGATGTACTACCCGTAATAGAAATACCTAGTAATTCTACTAACCACACTGCATCAGTACGTAACAGTATATACGCTTTGTGGGGAGCAGCTTTATTCTCGATAAATAGCTGAATATCTGTAGAAGTAACCGGGCTCTTTCCAGTCCATGGAGAACCTTCAGAAAAGTCAAGAATCCTATCTAACCGGAATTGTCGAAGTTCCGAAGCCTCAGTGGACCATGCAATAAGATAGGCGTAACCATGCTGAATATTAATTTTGTATGGCACAATTTGACGGTTCATAGTGCGCTCGCCAGTGCCATTCACGTAGTCAATGATGAGAATTCTCTGCTCGGCAATAGCAGTAGTGATAGCGTCAGCCAGTCCCGGAAGAGTAGAAGGACTACCACTGATGTCAGCAGGAGCTGCTGTATCGTAATTCTCTCCTAATTTGGCAAGAACACTCTCCACTGCCGAATTATTAAGAAGGCCTGGTACTTTCTCTACCTGGCGTAACGCAAGAGTAAGCGCGGCACGTTCTGCAGGAGTAAAACGTAGCGGCTTCTCTAGCCCTTGCGCGGTGTAAACGTAGATGTTATTGCCCCAGATATCAATATCGATAAGATCCCCGCCATAGTATCCAGGGACGCCACAGCACACCGCAGTTTCTAAAATTGAGGTAAGTTCGCGCGGCGTAATACCAAAATGATGCGCTGCTTCCTCTCTAGTAATGCCATTATGGTCGACCAGATAAGGAATGATATCGAGAGCGAGCGCTATCTTTTCCGAAGATTTCATCACCTTCACCTATTCCGCGTGGGACCCACGGTTCACAATACGAACAAGACAAGCATGAACATCATCAGCTAAGTCTTGCGGAGACAGAACAGAAACATGAGGAGTATTGGCGAGAATCATATCTCTCAGCCATTGATAATTGACGTTTGTGAAATGAAGAATATTCTGTCTTTCCTCCCCTTCTGTGGCTCCCTCTGTGTTCCTCGCTACAGAAGTCTCTATATGATCAGCTGCCAGACTCAGTTCTTCACTGATATCACTATCTGTAGCAATTTCTGCCGAGATGTAACGGCGTACCGATGACAATTGTTGACGGAGTAGCTCGCGGGCGCATATACGGGGACGTTCAGAGTGTGCAGGTTCATCCCTATCAACAACAGGACCTGTCATACGGGAAAGCCGAAAAACCCGCATCGCTTCCCTCTTGCGATCGAATCCTAAGCAATACCATTGTCCATTGTCAGCCACAACACCCCAGGGCTCAACGATACGGCGTTCCGGCGTTATATTTGTAGCCGTGTGGTAGAGGAAATCAACAGTACTGTGCTGTGATGCTGCCTCCGACAACGTGGTGAGCTTGTCTAGTTCCTCTCTATCAGTACCGATAACACTATTGCGTGATGCGGATCCTGATTCTGTAACGTCATGCTGTAATTTATCGAAACCACGCTGCAAGACGTCGTATTTTTTATCCCTATACAGCTGCATAGCAAAGTTGATAGCAGTGCGTTCTGCGGAGGTAAACGACATGGGTTCTAACTGATAGTCGGATTTATGAATACGGTAGCCGGGGACACCGTATTTTTCCTCAGTAGTAACAACACTAATGGGAATACCAAGCTCTTTAAGAACTTGTTTATCCCGCTCAAACATTTGTCGACCGGCTTCCCCATTATGCGCATCGTAGCCCGCTACGGATTGCCGTATCTCTTCCGCCGTAAGATAGGTAGAGGTATTGAGAAGAGCGATGACGAGATTGAGCTGCCGCTCTGTGGGCGAAATTTTCGAGGTAGGCACACCTTGATAGTAATTCATCCACTATGTGAAATGAATGACTTTATCTCGGATGTCATGGACTCAAAAGGATCATTTAGCTCTACTTCAGTGGACGGGGAGGAAGCATACTTAAGATGTGTCCAGTCCGCAGAAAAAGAAACTCCTGAGTCCAAACAATGGGTAACGAACTGTCCGCGTATATTAGCGCGAGTTGTTGCAGGTGGTACCGTACGAGCTTTTTCTACCTCGGTAGGGTCCGTCAGTCGGTTAATCAGTCCACGTGACTCCAGTAATGGGAAAATGCCACGTCCAGGGCGAATGTCATGGTAGATAAGATCCAGTTTGGCGCAACGCGGATCCGCATAATCAACGCCATAACGCTCTCTCTGCCGGTCCAGAAGAGATTTCTTAATGACCCAGTCAATATCGCGAGAAATAGGGGTGAGATCACCCGACTCTACTGCGTCAAGAGTACGGTTCCATAGATTAATGGTCCACCGATATCGTGGCGTTTGTTCATCTGTTGGGCGAGTTTCAAGATAGTGTGCGGCAGCTGTGCAGAACACCCGCTGAACCTCAAGTGCGGTACTTGTTCCACCTGCCTTCAACAAGAAAGGCGCTTGCCCATCTAACCCGCGCGATACGATGCGGATAGCATCAATAGGATCCTGCGGGTAAAAGTCTGAAACCTCTATCCCCTCTTCCAGCATTTCTAGTATGAGGAGGGTAGATCCTAGTTTGAGTGCAGTGGTGGGTTCCGCCATAGAGGAATCGCCCACAATAACGTGCATGCGGCGATAACGAGAAGAATCCGCAAGCGGCTCATCGCGCGTATTAATAATGGGACGAGAACGCGTAGTAGCCGATGACACACCATCAAAAACATGCTCTGCGCGTTGGGAGAGGCGATAGGACGTTTGCCCCGTGTGCGGATCGCGCAGGACTTTACCAGCGCCACAAATAAGTTGGCGGGTAACGAGAAAAGGAATAAGTGCCTGGGATATTCGGAAAAAATCGTCGGTTCGTTCAATGAGGTAGTTTTCATGCGAACCGAAAGAATGACCGGAAGCATCAGTATTATTTTTGAAAATATAGACGTCACCACTGCCAGCCGTGCGGGCAAGATTCTCTTCAGCACAGATAGCGAGACTATTCATCTCTTCATCGCCGGCACGAATATAGGTCAGCAGTTGGTCAACGGAGTCGCATTCACAGGTGGCGTATTCAGGATGAGATCCCACATCTAGATAGAGACGAGAACCATTGCGTGTAAAAACATTCGATGAATGGTAAGTCTCAATAACCGGAGTGAAAAAGCGATGCGCAATGTCATCGGCAGTAAGACACTGCTTACCATTCGATAAACATGCAATACCGTACTCAGTTTCTACTCCTGCAATGCGACGACGCATGCGTTACTCTCCGCCTTTTTGAATAAAAGACATGACGAACTCTTCCGCGTTGGTATCAAGCATGCTGTCAATCTCGTCGAGAAGATCATCTGTGTCATCTACTGATGCTTGTAGATGAGTTTGACCGCCACCGAACTCATCATCCTCTCCCCCATTACCATGACCACCAAAAACCTGAGCTTGTGGCATTATGATGCTCCTTCCATGATCTCTTGAGACACTCGATGAAGAATTGTCCCTGGATTACTCTCATTGTCCACGATAGGAGCACAATTAGCAGCTCCCACAGCAAGTGGATCCCCTATATGAAGAGTAAAGATTGTCCCATCCGGTTCCACAACAGACAGGCTATCCCAGGAAGCAGCCATAATAGCGGAACCAAATTTCTGTACAAGAGTACCCCGTAACCATGCGCGAGTACTGCACGGAGGCTGTGAAATAGCGTGTTGTACAGCAGATTCTTCCACGAGCCGAGACATTCTCCCCTTCGCAACAAGAGTGTTATAAATACCAGCGGGACGTATATCGCTATAGGAGAAGTCGAAAGCGCTGAGGCGAGGATCCTCCCAACCACAGTGATAACGTTCCCGCAGTTGTGTAAGAAGGGAGAGTTTCGCCGTCCAATCCAGATAACTAGCAGTGCTAAGAGGATCTGTACGCAGATCAGCTAATACTTTCTCCCACCACGCCATAAGATCAGCAGTTCTCTCCATAGAGAAACAACTGGAGTGCTTCACAACAGTCGTTGAGGTGGGTGCTTGGTCGCCATAAAAATAGGTGAGCACTCGTTGTCGATACTGCTCTTGAATATCCATGGCTGTCATAGCGCCACCACCGGCAAGCGTGAGTGGTGTGCGTAGGGTGAGATCACGCGAAACACTCTTTATTGCCTGTACTGGATCTGCAAGGGCAAGATCGGAGAAATCTACCCCATTCTCAATAGCAATAATGACAAGCATAGTGAGACCCACTTTGAGGTACGTGGCCACTTCTGCCATATTCGCGTTTCCCACAATGACATGCAGACGACGCCACTTCTGCTCATCAGCATGCGGTTCATCGCGGGTATTGATAATGCCCCGGTTCAAAGTGGTCTCTAGACTAATATCCGTTTCGATGTAATCCGCGCGCTGTGAAATCTGAAAACCAGGTATCTGGCTTGCGGTACCAATACCGACACGACCCGCTCCGGTATATATACAGCGGGTGACGAAAAATGGGATAAGGTGCTGTGCTAGCGTCTCAAAATCAAGTGACCGCTGCACTAAATAATTCTCGTGGCAGCCATAAGAAGCACCTTTGCCGTCAACATTATTCTTATACAGCACAACCGGGTAGGAATTCGGCAGTGACGCAAGTGCCTGTGTTGCGTTATAGGCAATGCGTTCGCCTGCTTTATCCCAGAGAACTACCTCAAGCGGATCGGTAACTTCCGGCGTGGAAAACTCGGGGTGCGCATGGTCAACATAGAAGCGTCCCCCATTGGGCAGAATAAGGTTCGCTAAACCTGGTGCATTGGGGTTAACACTGTGGCTAGGGCGGGCACGTCCAAGATCGTAACCGCGGGCATCGCGGAGTGGATGTTCGGGGGAAAAATCCCAGCGAGTGCGGGTATCAGCGGCCATTCCGAGGGAATGTGCATACGCCAGGACAATATCAGTAGAACTGGAGATGGGGCTAAGACGTGGATCGCAGGGTGTAATAATGCCAAATTCCACCTCTGTTCCCAGTGAGCGTGCGTTTTTACCGACAGTTTGAGGATTGTGAAAGTAATCGAATGTCAATGATTCGTTCGCCTCGCTTCCCAGAAACACGAGCCCACTCATCCGGGCGATGAACGTTGGGTAAGTCCTCGTTTTGTGAATACTCCAGGGCTACCGCATCCATCATCATCTGTTCGGTAATACCAGCTGGTTGACCATCAAGTTTGGCTTTAATAGCGGATTTTTTAGCGCGGTCAACAATGTTGTGCAGCATTGCGCCAGAGACAAAATCTTTGAAGTAGAGGATTTCCGTAGAGTGATCCTGATAAGTAACTTCGATGAACTCATTGGCAGGAATCTCTGCATACATGCGTTCCACAGTTCGATTAATAAGTTCCCGGTATGCTGTATCGCTATCTCCTCCTCCTAGCTCTGCCATAGTGGTAGCGGAGAGAGGAACAGCCTGAGTAAGGTACTTCGCAAGGATATCGCGTGCACCTGCTTCATCCGGTCGTCGGATAGAAATCTTCACGTCTAGTCGACCGGGGCGAAGAATTGCTGGGTCGATCATATCTTCACGGTTGGTGGCGCCAATGACGATAACGTTTTCCAGGCTTTCGACACCATCAATTTCGGCTAATAGTTGTGGCACAACAGTATTTTCCATATCGGAAGAAATGCCGGAACCGCGTGTCCGGAAAACAGCGTCCATCTCATCAAAAAAGATGATCATGGGTGTGCCGTTGCTTGCCTTATCGCGAGCCTGCTGGAAGATAAGACGAATCTGACGTTCCGTCTCCCCTACATATTTATTGAGTAGCTCGGGACCTTTGACGTTGAGGAAGAACGATTCTGCACGTATATGGGAGAGGCTCTCACCTGTGTTTTTCGCATTTTGTTCAGCGATTTGCTGCGCGAGCGAATGTGCAACCGCTTTCGCAATAAGCGTTTTACCACAGCCAGGGGGGCCGTACAGGAGCACTCCTTTGGGTGGCCGTAAATCATATTCAGCGTAAAGATCACGATGCAGGAAAGGAAGTTCTACAGTGTCTTTAATCTGCTGAATTTGTGGGGCTAAACCGCCGATATCAGCGTAGGAGACATCTGGGACTTCCTCCAAGATGAGCTGCTCTACCTCATCTCTCTCCACATGATGGTGGGCGATATTCGTGTGGTCATCAACGATGAGAGAGTCCCCTATACGAACTTTTCGTCTCCCCTGATCAGTGCTAATCCCCTCTACTAAATCATGTGCTAGGAGAACAACGCGCTCTTCATTGGTATGGTTTGCGACAAGTGCATGGGTAGTGTCTACCATTTCCTGCACTTTGAAAATCTGCCCTACTGCGGGGGTATCCACAACCTCGACAACGACAAGTGCGTCATTTAGCCGTACTGTAGTGCCGACCTGAATATCAGCAATCTGTACGGTAGGACTAAGTATTACACGCATAGGACGGTTGCTTGTAAAGACGTCAATAGCGCGAGCTGCAGTAGTATCAAGTCCCATATTTTCCTGCCGACGGGGGTTAAGCACTACCCCAAAAGCAGTTGGCGGTGTCGCCAATGAGTCCAGCTCATCTTTGAGCTCAATAAGCTGCTCGCGGGAGGCTTTAAGAAGCTCAGCAAGTTTAATGTTGCGTGTCTCAAGACTGTGCAACTTTGTTTTCAGATCATCAACTTCAGTCATATTCAACAACTACATACGTTGTGGTGGATAAGGACTACGATCCTAACGAGATACCAGCATGTATATCTATTATCTTCTAGGGTAATTCAGAAGGTATTAAGAGCGGCGTGCTTTTCGGCGTGGCGGAAGAGGCTTTGTACCATCAGCGAGCCGCCTGGTGGAAATAAGGAAAGCAGTATGCGCCTGCATACGGTGCTCCGGACGAACTGCGAGCTCAACAACATGCCATTCCCGCACAAAACTTTCCCAAGCGCGGGGTTCCGTCCAGCACTGTTGCGCACGAAGAGCCTCAATAAAACGCGACAGTTGTGTCACTGTGGTGACGTAGCAGATAAGTACACCACCTGGATTAATAAGGTCTTTAACAGCTGGTAGGCACTCTTCCGGATTCAACATATCGAGAATAATTCGATCCACACCATCAGATATGTCATCTCTGGTAACTTGCGCTAAATCGCCTTCTCGGAGAGTCCAAGAATCGGGGTGCTCTCCATAGAAATCGACAACATTGCGTTCCGCTACCTGTAGGTGGTCAGCACGGATCTCATAGGAGTACAGGTGGCCGGTAGGACCGATAGCACGGAGCAGAGAACATGTGAGAGCACCAGAACCAGCGCCGGCTTCTAATACACGAGCACCGGGGAAGATATCTCCCTCCATAAGAATCTGCGCAGCATCCTTTGGATACACTACAGCCGCACTGCGAGGCATAGACAGTGTGTAGTCGACGAGAAGATGCCGAAGTGCAAGATAATGGCCACCAGCAGAAGACTCAATAGAGGATCCCTCCGGCTGACCAATAATGTCATCATGAGAGATGAAACCTTGATGAGTATGGTAGCGCTCCCCTGCTTGTAGCGTCAGCGTAATATGACGGCTCTTCGAGTCTGTGAGCTGGACACGGTCACCTTCTGCGAAAGGGCCTTGAGAACGCATTATTCTCCTCTACTACAATTGCGGAAAAGGGCTATGTTGCACTAACCGTGTACGCTGCCAATTATGACGAACGAACAGACAAGTGAGACTGCTACCCAGGAAACTCCAAAAATTTCCCAACTCCCTAAGCCTACTGCATTAAAGCCCCTTGCTTTATCTGCCTCCCGTGCTAATGATTTTCGGCAGTGCCCGCTACTCTACCGTTTTCGTTCTATTGATCGTTTTCCCGAGCCAACAACAGAAGCACAGTTCAAAGGAACTGTTGTACATGCTGTATTCGAACGGCTCTTTGATCTCCCACTAGCAGAGCGTATCCCTTCCGCTGCGATTGATCTTCTTCCCACAATCTTTAGAGAGCTGCACGCGAAAGAGGACACGTCGGTAATCCCACAAGAAGAAGAGCGTCGTTTCCTCAACGATTGCGCCGCCCTTATTTTTAATTATTACCGAGTGGAAGACCCTTGCCGGTTCGATCCTGCCGGGCGAGAAAAATACGTTCACGTTATGCTGCCGGACAATACACCCGTACGTGGGTTTATTGATCGGTTGGATATTGCTCCCACGGGTGAAGTACGCATTGTGGACTATAAAACGGGGAAGAAACCTCTCCCTCGCTATGCTGGATCAGTTAAATTCCAGATGCGGCTTTACAGTCTGATGTACTGGCGTATCTACGGAGCTTTACCTGATCAGATGAAACTTATTTATCTGAAAACTGGTGAAACGATGATAAGCCAGCCTTCTATCCCAGATCTTATTGATACAGAAAAAGAAGTCGTCGACCTGTGGAACCGCGTAAGAAAGTGTGGAGTAAACGGGGATTTTCCCACACAAAAATCTAAACTCTGCGGCTGGTGCGCATTCCAACAGTATTGCCCAGAGTTTGGCGGTGACACTCCGGACTATCCAGGATGGCCAGGAGAGGCACAACATTAGTGCTTAGTGTTATGTCTGTGACATCTAAAGACGGCATGTGCGCAAGTCTGATGCGAGAATTGCGCTAGCACCAAGTTCGTGGAGCTCATCCATAAGAGCATTGATACCGTGACGCGGCACCATAGCGCGAACAGCCACCCAGCCATCATTCGATAGTGGCGAAACAGTTGGAGACTGTATACCGGGGCTTAGCTCGATAGCCTTATCGAGGAGCTCACGCGGGCAGTCATAGTCCAGCATGAGGTATTTCTTCGCATACGATACACCCTGTATGCGGCCCGTTAGTGTATCTTTAGCACGAGTTAATTCAGAAGTATCCGCGCCGCCGTCACGCTCAATAAGAACTGCCTCAGATTCGCACAGCGGCTCGCCAAATGGTGCCAGACCATGCGCACGCAAGGTACGACCCGATTCCACAATGTCAGCGATGCAATCGGCGACACCCAACTGAATGGAAATTTCGACAGCTCCGTCGAGGCGGATAACACGAGCGTCCATACCCCGGTTTTTAAGATCTGACCGGGTGAGATTGGGGTAAGCAGAAGCAATAGTTTTACCGGCAATCTTATCGACAGTCCACTCTTCGTTAGCGGGGGCAGCATACCGGAATTTAGATGCGCCAAAACCTAAACCAAGGCGTTCACGGACAGGAGCCTGCGATTCGATGGCGAGATCACGGCCGGTAATGCCAAGATCAAGCTGCCCATTACCAACATAGATAGCAATGTCTTTGGGGCGAAGATAGAAAAATTCAACTCCATTGGAGGAGTCCACTACGGTGAGATCTTTATGATCTGAGCGGGAACGGTATCCCGCTTCTTTCAGCATCTCCTGAGCAGGCTCAGAAAGGGCGCCTTTATTCGGAATGGCAATACGCAGCACGGCAGCTACCTTTCAGCGTCGATTAGAGGAATTTGTATATATCGTCCGGGGTGAGACCACGCTTCACCATAATGACCTGAAGCCAATAGATAAGCTGAGAGATCTCTTCTGAGAGTTCATCATCGGACTGGTATTCAGCCGCCAGCCATACCTCCCCAGCCTCTTCCGCGACCTTCTTCCCCAAAGAATGAATACCACCATCCAATGCTGCAACAGTGCCGGAGCCCGCAGGACGGTTAACGGATTTATCAAGAAGTTCGGTGAATAGGTCTTCGAAATTTTTCACAATTCCTATTATTCCACTTTTCTGACGTGCCTAGTTACTTATATTGCTGTGTAAGTCAGATAGACATATAACGACGGAGATCCTGCACGCTAACACCGAGCAGAGAATCCCAGATTTCGTAATCTTCACCTGAATCAAGTCTGTTGTCAGTATGTATTCCCAGTACATGACAGCCAGCAGCCAATCCAGCAGAAATACCCGTCATACTGTCCTCGATAACTAAACAGGATTCTGGTGGAAGGCATAGCATAGTAGCAGCCTTTACATAAGGATCTGCAGCAGGTTTCCCCGCCGGGACCTCGTCACCACAAACACTTACAGCAAAGTTCTCACTGCCGATAGTCTGTAGAGCCACGCGCGTAAGAACCCGTTTTGTATTAGTGACAAGTGCTTGTGGAATACCTGCTGCGTGTAATTCATTAACGAGTTCTTGGGCGCCCGGCTGCCAGTGCATCTCCGTTGTATAGAGTCTGCTCATAGCAGTAAGAATCTTGTCATTAATGGTGCGTACCAGTGTCTCATCGGTGCTCCCCGCAAAACCAGCAAGAGTGCGCAGCAGATTATCCATACTCATTCCCACCGTACGGGCGCGCTGTGCGGGAGTGAGTGGAGATCCTATCTCCTCCATTGCGCCGTAAATAGCTTTATCCCAAAGAATCTCAGTATCGACGAGAGTCCCATCCATATCCCACAGGACTGCACTGAGAGTGCTCATGAATCACAATCCGTTCTCTATACCGTGTATTTAACAAGTATGCTCTGTCGTTTTCTTTACCGCGACGACACGTAAGGGTTTTCTCATAGAAAGATACAGATCTTATAATCTGCTGGGCTATACGTGTTTTCTTCAGTGTATATGCGTAGCCTTTACATTGTTTGATGCGGTTAAAGGTAGATTGTTCGTGTTTAAAGAAATCCGCGATCTCAGACCGATGAGTCTCTCAGTTCTCATCATGACGCTCATTGCCTCGTGGATGCTCACATTATCGTTAGGAATAACGATTGTTGGTGCGCAAGCCTCCGATACAGAAGCTGGAGAACAGTTTTCCTCACTAGGTGGGCTACAAATAGCATTAACATGTATCTCCATCTTTATGTGTCTCCCATCCGTTGTGAAGCTCGCTATTCGGAGAGATTCCCGACGTATTGCACTCTGGCAAGTTATTGGAGCATCCCCTGCTAGTGCGAAGGCTCGTTACACAGGAATAGCATCTATAAGTGCTTTGGTGGGTGCCGTCCTGGGTGGCATATTCGCTTATCTGACGTGGCCTTCCTTCACAGATCTAGTGAAAAACACAGGATTACTCGCACTCCCCTCACTTTCTGACCCACTCACCGTCTGGGCATGGACTTTTGGCCCTGGTACAGCATTCCTTGTACTCCTCTTATCACTGGTGTTGGGGGCACGAAGCATTACCAGAATTGAACCTGTTGTTGCCCTATCAGAAGCCCCGGAGAAAGCTCCCGCTAACAGCGTTACAAAAATTATTTTCTCCGTCCTTATCGTGGCGGGCATTATTGTGGGGTACATAGCCATTGGGAAAACACACCCCATTGGGCAAGCACAGCCCATTTATGATTCAGAAAAACTGAGCGGCATAGTATCCGCATACTGGGGTACGGGGCTGGGGCTTCTCTTGGCCTATGGGCTATCTGACCGAATTATTATTCAGCCCGTTGTGCGATTGATTGGGGCTATTCTGCCTTTGAATTTTTTAGATAGTTGGCTCCTTGCGAAAACCTCTGCCCGTCGTCGATCTGTTGTGTCAACATCAGTCATTACCCCATTAGTGGTGGCGGCATCAGCTGTGGGCTGCATTTTCGGAATGGTAAACCAAACGAAAAATGTGACAATCGCTTTGGGAGCAAGCGAAGCAGATCTTCAGGTCAGCCCCACAAGCCAAATTATTCTTGTCTTTGGTGCCCCCGTTATCGTTGCAGCTTTCGCCGGCGTGCTAGCTGTGTATCTCACAAACGAATGGAGAAAACACGATATTGCTCTCCTCCAAACACTAGGAGCAACCACTACCTCTATCCGCTGGGCAGCAGTATTCGAATGTCTCATCTATTTTGCTGCCGCTGTCGTAATCTCCACAGTGATCCTCGGAATTAATGCACTAGCAATGGGAACTGCACTCCACAATGGCCCTGTACCAGGAGCATCCCCTGTATGGATAGGAAATGAAACCTACTACCTCCTAGCCGTGGGATTCGCACTCCTAGCCATTACCATTGTCATCCCCACCCTGCGGGAATCACACACTCTTCGACTAACTGCCATCGTCCGATAAAGGAACGCCATAATGACCACCACCGTAAATAACACAGTGAATAGCGCAGCGGCTAGAACAATGAACACCATCATTGAGGCGACAGCCTTAACAAAGTCCTTCCCCATTACGAAAAGAGAAAAAGAACTCATCCTCAAAGGAATTGATTTTTCCGTCCGCCCCCAGGAATTCGTGTCCATCGTGGGACCTTCCGGATCCGGTAAATCCACATTCCTTTACTGCATTTCCGGATTAGAAAAACCAGATTCTGGTACCTGCGTACTATGCGGTAAGGACTTAGCTACCGCATCTAACCGTGTAAGAAGTAACGTACGACGCAAAAACGCAAGTTTCATTTTTCAAGACTACAACCTTGTTGATTCCATGACCGCCTTAGAAAACGTCAAGTTAGGGCTGCGTTTTGTGGGTAAGAAAATGTCGAGAAAAGAACTCGATGCACTCTTTGAAAAATTTGGATTAGCAGGAAGAAAAAATTATTACCCAGCACAACTATCCGGTGGACAGCGGCAACGCGTTGCCATTATCAGAGCACTTGCAGTAAAACCACAAGTATTGTTCGCTGACGAACCAACAGGCGCCTTAGATTCTGCCTCCGGTGCACTTGTTATCCGAGAACTCTCCGAGCTCAACCGCAATGGCACAACCATTGTCATGGTGACGCACGATCTTGAGATTGCCGCAAGTGCAGAACGAGCAATTGTTCTCTCCGACGGAAAAATCGTTGATGATATAGCCTCGCCTACTGCAGAAAATCTCTTCGCATCATTTAACCATCACCGTACTACCTCTCCCCTAGCGGTCACTACCCCTAATAATTAATAGAGAGTAACGCCCAAAAGACTATCGATAAGAGTACGCATAGTTGTGGGGGCAGTAGCGTCGTCCCCTAATCCTCGTAATGTCTCATCTGCCCACACATCAATGAGTGCCAGTGCACGAGGCGTGTCGAGATCATCTGAAAGCGCTTCGCGAACGCGCTGAACAGTAGTCACGGCAGGAACACCACTGTTGCGTTCACAAGCCTGCTGCCAACGCTTCTGACGCTCAACAGCTGTTGCGAGAACTTCATCCGACCAGTCTCTATCCGTGGCATAGTGGCCCGCATAAATACCCAGACGGATAGCCCCAGGGTGAACACCCTGAGCACGCAGTTTAGAGACAAAGACAAGATTCCCCAAGGATTTAGACATCTTTACGCCATCGAGGGCAATCATTCCAGTGTGGACATAATGGCGAGCCATGTGGTGACATCCAGTTGCCGCTTCCACATGCGCGGCGGAAAACTCATGATGAGGAAAAATTAGATCGGAGCCGCCCCCCTGAATATCAAAGGAGGTTCCCAAACGGTTAAGAGCAATGGCCGCACACTCAATATGCCAACCGGGGCGCCCCGCCCCCCAGGGTGAATCCCATGCAGGTTCACCAGGTCGCTGCTGACGCCACAATAAAGCATCAAGCGGATGCTTCTTTCCGGGACGTTCCGGATCACCGCCACGTTCTGCAAAGAAGTGCTCCATCGTAGGACGATCATAGCCAGATTCATAGCCGAACTGTTGTGTAGCCGTCACCGGGAAGTACACATCTTGGTAATCTGGATCGTCTTCAGCAGAAATCTGGTATGCGGCGCCTTTATCGAATAGCTTTTGAACAAACTCGATAACCTCGTCAATGGCTTCTGTGGCACCGACATAATGGTCGGGTGGAATAACGCGGAGAGCTTCCATATCGCTGCGGAATAGATCGGTTTGCTCATTGCCTAATTCGCGCCAATCTACGCCGTCGCGTTCTGCGCGTTCGAACAGTGGGTCATCAACATCAGTGACGTTTTGGACGTAAAGAACGTTGTGGCCATTATCTCTAAGAATGCGATTAATGAGGTCGAAAGTAACATAGGTCGCGGCGTGACCAAGATGTGTTGCGTCATAAGGGGTAATGCCGCACACGTACATTCCTGCAGTTTCCCCAGGAGTGACGGCTGTTAGCTCTCCTGCGGAGGTGTCGTAAAGGCGAAGTGGAATCGAGATACCGGGAAGAGTTGGGACAGAAACCTTTGGCCATGCATACATGGACACCAGTTTACTGGCATGCAATGTATGTCGAAGATTAGCCACAGGTGATTCTTTAAGGGCTTATCCTCTCCACCCCTATAGTCAGTCATCTATAACCAGCTACTAGGGGGACAGTGGCACTTTAACGCTGATAATCAGTTAGTCGGTCAATAATCTCACCAAGATCACGGCGATAACCGTTCAAACGAACACAAATGTGTCCTTCTGGATCCATCGGTTCACCGCATAGTGGGCACAATGGTCGGCCAGCTGCATAAACAATTTTAGTTCGATGCGCGAACTGCCGAGCAAAATGAGGACTGAGCATAATGCGTACGGTATCTGGTCCTTCTTCAGCATCATCGGAAAGGATGAGATTCTCATCAAATTCGCCATTGGTGAAAGAAAGAAGTTCAAGAAGAATAGCTGATTTTTCTTCACTCCACGCCAAACCGATCGTCCCCGCCAGGAACTCTGAGTCAAGTGGCAGATCCAGCGGAGAAAGATCATCAACGTGTCTAGCACGACGCGGTAACCGCAAGTTGTAGTAGTCGGCAACATCGTCTAAAAGCTGGTCAATACGTTTAGCGATAAGCCGCAGCTGCATAGCATCAAGTTCTACAGAAACTAATTGGCCATCTTGAACAACTTGCAGATAGTAGCTTTGATCAGGATATTCCCCAATAGCGCCAATAATGCAGCGTGACGGATGGTCGAAAATAAAAAGCCGACGAGACACTAGGCGGTAAGCACCCCGGTTCCAAGGAGAATAAGGACTATTACACCAACGATAACGCGGTAACCCGCAAACCAGTTAAGAGAATGCTTTTCTACAAACTTTAATAGCCATGCGATAGAGATATATCCCAGAATAAAAGCAATAACAACACCCACACCTAGCTGAGAACTAGTTGCTGCCTGACCATGTGTGGGGTTAAAAGCATCTGGTAGGGAGAAAATGCCGGAAGCTAACACTGCTGGAATAGCCAGAAGAAAACTATAGCGGGTGGCTACTGAGCGTTTAAGACCAATAAAAAGTCCTGCAGAGATAGTTCCACCGGAACGTGATACGCCAGGAATGAGTGCCAGGCATTGCGCACAGCCCATAATGATGGAATCTTTCATTGTGAGCTGGTCGAAGTCGCGTTTCCGCGATCCCCATTTCTCTGCTGCCATAAAAACAAAAGAGAACACAACAAGCACACTGGCCGTTACCCAGAGACTGCGGAGATTGTCCCGAATAGCATCCTTTGCCAAAAATCCGATAAGACCGATTGGGATAGTACCAACAATGACGTACCACCCCATCTTGTAGTCAAGATTGTCCCTACGATCCTTGTGGAATAGGCCAATAAACCACGCTTTGATAATGCGGACAATATCTTTAGCAAAAAAGACCAGGACTGCCAGTTCCGTACCAAGTTGTATGACAGCAGTGAAGGAAGCTCCAGCATCTGCTCCCCAGCAGAGACGCGAAACGATATTAAGGTGTCCAGAAGATGATACTGGGAGGAATTCAGTTAGTCCCTGCACGATAGAGAGCACAATTGTTTGTGCCCAACTCATAGTCCCCACACTTGCTCCTTGTTATGGTGCTGCATTCGCCTGTCACTAAGCCTAGCGAAAAGAGTCTGCTAATTGCTTTTCCTCCTGCATGGTCAGCAGTTTATCCTAAAGGGTGGCAAGATAGACATGACAGTCCTCAACCCAGCAGGTAGGTAACCAGTGTTATATGAAGTCGTGAAGCGCACAATGTTCCTTCTTCCCCCCGAGAAGATCCACACTTTTGTGTTCGGCATGATAAAAACACTTCACCTGGTACCTGCGTTAGGGCAATTAGCTAGCTCCGTTTTTAACTACGAGGACGATATTCTTGCCCAAGATCTTTTTGGTGTGCATTTTCCTGCACCATTGGGTCTAGCCGCCGGTTTCGATAAAAATGCAGCAGCATCCGATGCATGGGGACCCATGGGATTCGGCTATGCGGAAATGGGGACAGTGACGGCTGCTGGCCAACCTGGTAACCCGCAGCCACGTTTGTTCCGTCTTCCTGAGGATCGCGCATTGCTCAACCGGATGGGCTTTAATAACCATGGTGCTGGGTATGCCGCAAATAATTTACGTCGCCGCCGCGGTACCACTATTACTGGCATCAACATTGGCAAGACCAAAGTAGTACCCCCGGAGGAAGCAGTGGCGGATTACCGTACATCTGCTCGTTTGGTGAGTGCGCTGGCAGATTATCTTGTTGTGAATGTGTCCTCCCCCAACACTCCAGGCTTGCGTGATTTGCAAGCTGTAGAATCTCTGCGTCCTATTCTGGAGGGAGTGCAGGCAGTATCTGAGGTGCCGGTGCTGGTAAAAATTGCTCCAGATCTTTCTAATGAAGATATTGATGCGATTACAGATTTAGCATTGGATCTTAAACTGGCTGGCATTATTGCCACTAATACAACAATTTCTCGAGAGGGTCTCCGTACAGATGCCGCCAAGGTGGCTGCAATGGGTTCTGGTGGAATTTCTGGGCAGCCGGAGAAAAAACGTTCCCTTGAGGTGCTAGATCGGATCTATGCGAAAACACAGGGACGTATTGTGCTGATTGGATGCGGTGGTATTGAAACTGTTGATGATGCATGGGAGCGGATAACGCACGGTGCAGATCTTCTACAGGGATATACGGCGTTCATTTATCAAGGTCCTTTCTGGGCTCACCATATCCACAAAGGATTGGCGAAGAAGCTACGCAAAAACGGATTTTCATCTATTTCAGAAGCTGTCGGATCTGCTGTGAGATAAACGCGATAATCTACGTTGTACAGGCGATTTGGGGTTTTAGTAGAGTTTGCAGTAAATTAATCCAAGCAACCTAGTGAAACACTTTCGCACTAATTCACACAGATTCATACAGATTCTCATGGATTAGGCAGAAGAGTTCTTCACGGTAGCAGTTGATAATTACACATGATAATTACACAGTGAGTCCGAGTGGCGGAATAGGTAGACGCGCTAGCTTGAGGTGCTAGTGCCCAAATTAAACGGGCGTGGGGGTTCAAGTCCCCCCTCGGACACAAATTCTAAAAACCCTGCACGTGGTATTCCATGCTGCAGGGTTTTTCTGTTGTCACAATAGAGAACAGTGGATACCTAGGAGATAATCGCGGCAGATAGTTGCAGTAGCGAAATACAATAGAGAGAGAAAGCGACAACGAAGGATTCAGTAATGGCAGAAAAACCGGTTTCTGGGGTGCGTGTAGCGCTTCGGAGATTATGGTCACTGCTGTGTTATATCTGTCGTGAAATATGGGCAGGTTTCCGGAGTGCTCCTCTGTGGAAACAACTCATTATTCCCATCGTTATTGTTGTGGGGATACTTCTTCTTTTTCTTACTGATGTGCCGCCGTTAATTGTTGTTCGCCACGGTGTGGCACGGTTGGGTCGTTGGTTCCCCTTCGTTTTTTTCTTGTGCTATGTTCTCCTCACCCTGTTTCCTATCCCTCGCACATTTTTCACGCTAATATCGGGGATTCTCTTCCCACCACTGCTGGCATTAGCAGTGTGCCTTGGTGCCACCGTGCTATCAGCAGTAGTAGCGTGTGCTCTTACCCGCTACGTGTTTCGTGGCTGGGTAGAAGAACACCTGCATCATCCTATGTTGGATGCTCTTAATGAGCGCCTTGAAAAACGAGGATGGTTGGCTGTCGGATCGTTAAGGCTTATTCCGTTTGTCCCGTTTTCTGTACTGAACTATGCTGCCGCGCTTACTCCGGTACGTATGCTTCCTTTTGCAGTGGCGACATTAGTGTGTAGCGCTCCCGGCACTACAGCGGGTGTTTTGTTCGGTGAGGCGGCTGTGGGGCATGCCAATCCTTGGGTCATTCTTGTGGGCTTGTGTTGTTGCGCCATGGGAATTGTGGGCCTTGTTATTGACGCAAAAATGCCCGTAACAACGTCACTCAGAGAGCCCCCGGCTCCGTCACAAAATCAATGAGGCGTTCTACTGCACCAATAAGAGTGGAGTCAAGATCTCGATACGTTTTTACACGTGCGGCAATTCTTCTCCACCCGTCTTGTGGAGTACCCCAGCCAAGACGTTGGCACGTACCAGTTTTCCAATCCTCACCCATTGGTATGTCTGGCCAGGCGGATATCCCCATTGTTGCGGGTTTTACTGCCGCCCAAATATCGACAAAAGGATGCCCAGTGACAAGAACGTTATCGCCAACATTGTCTACTAATGCAGTTTCTTTTGTACCAGTGATGAGATGATCAGCCAGTACACCCACTCGTCGTTGAGGAGAGGGAGAAAAGTAGGCAAGCCGCTCCGGAAGGTTATCGAGACCGGATAGTTCTTCTACCACAATCCCCTCTTGGGCAAGATCATGCCCCCATACTTGCTGCACGATAAGAGCATCATGTTTCCCTTCCACCCATATACGCGATGCGCGTGCTGTACGTGCCCGCTGCGGATGTGCAGCGAGCCGCGAACCACTATTGGAAAGTTGTGGACCACGTGGGGTTTGACGCGGACGAATAAGATGAATGGGCTCCCCTTCTAATAGTAAAAGTCCAGGTTTGGTAGGGAATACTCGCACATGGCCGTGGCGATCTTCGAGGCGTACCAGCAGGCCACTATCTGATTTTTCGAAGCCCACAACAGCTCCGCAGTATTCGGTGGCGGCATCCTCGATGATAAGTCCGCGTGTTCCCTCTACTGTGCGGTACTGTTTCGGAGCTTTTTTCTTAGCTAGGGGGTCTCGTCCATAGCGATCATTCCAATGCGGCATGGCATCCATCATAGTGACTATGCTGGATGCCATGGCTTCTCCTCTTTTCTCCGCTACCTGGTGGCTTCCCGCTTTACACCGTGGCGAAATCAGCCCGGATGATCTTATTGAAGCTCTTCTTCCATGGGGGAAAGACCACCGCATTGTTACTGGTGATGGTCACACATATAGCGGTCTTGTAGAACTACTACGTATAACTCGTCCCTGGGACATAAGATTCCTACAAGTACTGCCCGGAGCATATAGCGAACTTCCTACTACTCCCCCAGGTACTCATGAACTAGTGGAATCCGCAACAGAGGAAGAGAGTGTTCTCAGTACTACCGCATTGGGGGAACTAATAAGTACTGCAGGTGGTGAGGCATTGGCTCTAGGACATCCGCATGAGCACCCTGACGGACCTTTTGAGGTTAGTTTTATGACTCCCCTGCGTGACGTCGTTTTGTGGCGTCTCGTTCCCTTTCCGGGACAACTGCCTCCCATTGTCAATGCGGGACCGCGTGCGGCATTAGGAGACTTACGTCGTGCGGAGGAAGCATCACTACAGAGACTGCAGCACACTCCTCATATCATTAGCGAACAACAAGATGAGGATTTCCGTAATGCCCTTATTGATATTGATAGTGCATTACTTATTAGCGACTCTGTTACATATCCGCCGAGTGTTGAGGGACATTATCTGCAATTGATTTTTGCGGCAGACCACGTTGCTGCAATTGTGTCCGTTACACGACACTATGCGCAGACAGCAGAAACCGCGCTTATCCCACTCTTGCGAACAGCTCAGCGGGCGCGCGGTACTGCCTGGAATGAGTGGCGCTATCACCACTCTCCTACGTTATAAACGTTAATTCATAACCATACGAACAACGTAAGGTGTCATACCCTCCCAGCGGACAGGACTGACCTTGACAACATCACCAGAACATGGTGCTTCCAGCATCATGCCGTCACCAAGGTAGAGGGTAACGTGCTCGCTACCGCCAGGACCGTAGAAGATCATGTCGCCACGTTTCATCTGTGACGCCGGTATCTGCGTACCAGAGGTGTACTGGTAGCCACTGTAGTGAGGCAAGTTATAGCCAAGTGCAGCGAACGAATACACCATTAGGCCAGAACAATCGAAACCGACCTTGTTGTAGTCGCCATAGGAATCCGCTACGCCGCCGTCTCGAATACCGCGGGTTGGGCCATCGACGTTTCCGCCGCCCCACGCGTAAGGAACACCCAGCTGAGACATACCACGGTTAATAACCTTTTCGATTTTTTGCTGGGCACTAAGGAAAAGAGTATCCAGCGAGGCAGCGGCGCCAGGCTTAGCAATGGAGCCAGTATCAGGAACGACTGAACTTGCTGATCCATCGCCTTCAATGGCATCGGGCACACTAGCCAAAAGATCGATGCTATTAGTAACGATAGACAAATGTGGTATTGCCTTAATAGTTACGTCAGTGGCAATGCCAACGGCTACAGCTGCTTCTGGGCTTTGCTTCGCTACTTCTCTCTGAATAGTTCCGCCAAGCCTTCTCCACTCTGATGGTGGAATAGACTGCAGTGCTTCTATCGGCAGCTTAGCGAGATCTGCAGTTGTGTTCACATGACTAAGGTCAACATGTGCACTAGCTGCAGTATGGACAGCTGCACGGGTTATTGCTGCTCCGCTTCTTGCCCCTTGCACTACACCTGCTCGAATTGCTGCTTCGTCAATGGTGCCATTATGAACTGACTGTGATCGGGCGGAGGATACCTGCATCTTCTGCAGCTTAGTAGTAAGGGTGGCACGTTTCTTAGCAAGCTGTTCAATTTCTTTTTGCTTGGTGCGTACCGCGGTGCGAGAAGCAAGCAGAGTATCTTCCGCATCATGATTTCGCGATACAGCCCGTTGGGTAGCAGCTTCTGCAGCGGCGGCTGCTTCTTTTGCATGCGAGGAGCGGTTCGCGCTTACGGCGCGGGCTTGTTTGAGTTCATCAACAATGGAGCTTTGTTGTGCAGCTGCACGGCTAATAACTGCATCACGCGCCATAACTGAGTCGGGATCTTCTCCACTCATTAGCTCGAGTGTAGAACTGCTCGTTGAGGTATTTCGATAAGCATCGGCAGCGATGGTATTCAGCTGCTGTTGTGCGCGCAGTACATTTTTTTGTGCAGTGGCAAGTTGAGCAGCTGCAGCATCAGCTTCTTTTTGAGCATCAGCTGCACGGAGGCGAGCACTTTGGAGGTCTACGAGAGCCTTGTTTGCTCGTTCTTGATCTTGGCCAAGCTGGTGTTGCAGGGTAGCAAGATCCTGGTTTGTGGTAGCGAGTTGCTTAAGCAAGGCGTCCAGATCTGTATCCGGACCTGAATTTTCTCGTTGATTGTCAATATGCGGCTGGGCTTGACCGAAGCCGGCACCAGTGAGCGCAACAGCGCCCGTTACACCAACACCAACTAGTGTTCGTCCAGTTGTCTTGATGGCAGTGTTTCGGTTGGCTTTGTGTGGGGTGCTCACAGCTACTCCTTTCCACTTACACAAAACAGGAGTCCGTGTTCTTCCCCGAACACGGCTTTCCCTATTCATGAATGTGGCAATCTACACTAGTGTGACACTTGTACCGTACGACACTTCGTCACCATATGAAACATCTTTAACAGAATTACTCTTATGTAACTCTCTTTAAAGCCCTATATTCCCCTATTTAACTGCAGTTTTATGGACGAGCGTGACAAATAGGATGCCCAAATAATGAGATTTAGTGGGATGAGGTAATGCGCGAGGATAACGCCGATAATTTTCTCTTGAAAATTGTCGCTATCACCGTGATAGTCAGCACTACAGTCACTCCAACACCGCTCATAATAGGAGTCCAATTAAGAGACGACTCAGCGACATCATGGATGTAGGTGTCAATACGTGCCAGCACCTGCTGTGTTGTATAAGGAGGCTTACTGTTAGTAATAATCCGATTAGCATCGATCTCTGCATGTTCCATGACATAACGTGGATACACGGGGCTCACAGAGCCAATTTGCTCATCATTAAGTACCACAATAGTGCCATCAATATGAGGCTTGAGAAGCTCTGCTAAATTACGAGTAGCTGTGAAACTTTTATCCGAACCCGGATAATAAACAATTTTTAAATCTATTCCCTTGCTATGAGCCTGATACACACGTTCTCGTAAAGCTCCTGCTAGCTGAGGAGTTGCAGATACTCCATCTTTTTGTAGATCGGCAGCAATCGCAGCGGGATTAACACCATGAGGAAGCGCTGGATGAGAAACCGATGTGGGTAGCGGAGCTGAGTCAGACATAAAACCTCGTTCTATAACGGCAGAGATACCCATAGATACCCCTAGTCTACTGGCTTAGCTAACTGTTTTAACCAACCGAGATGTCTGAGACAACACAGTAAGTAAGGTAACCTGAAGACACTAATCTATTCAGAACGGAGCGCCTGTATGAGCCTTAATTCTTTCAACGCTCTAGACACCCTTGAGGTGAATGGACAGCAGTACAACTACTTTAATATCAACTCTCTGCCCGGAGTTGATAAACTTCCATACGCCTTAAAGATATTGGCGGAGAATCTTCTTCGTAACGAAGACGGTGCCAATGTAACAGAAAAACATATTAATGCTCTTGCCCACTGGGATCCCTCCGCAGACCCCAGTGTAGAAATACAATTCACCCCCGCACGCGTTCTCATGCAGGACTTCACCGGCGTTCCGTGCATTGTTGACCTGGCCACCATGCGTCAAGCTGTCACTACGCTGGGAGGAGACCCCGACCAGGTCAACCCTCTCAACCCCGCTGAGATGGTGATCGATCACTCCGTTATCGTCGAATACTTCGGTACCCCAGATGCCCTCACCAAAAATGTTGAGGTTGAATACGAACGGAATAAAGAACGCTATCAATTCCTCCGCTGGGGACAAGGAGCATTCTCCAACTTCCGCGTCGTTCCCCCGGGAACCGGCATCGTGCACCAAGTGAACATAGAACACTTAGCACGCGTTGTTATGAACAATGACGGTGTCCTCTACCCCGATACCTGCGTGGGTACTGATTCCCACACCACCATGGAAAATGGTCTTGGCATTCTGGGCTGGGGCGTCGGTGGTATTGAAGCCGAGGCTGCTATGCTTGGCCAGCCCATCTCCATGCTTATCCCCCGTGTTGTTGGCTTTAAACTTACTGGCCAAACACAGCCGGGTGTCACCGCTACAGATGTTGTTCTTACCATTACTGATATGCTTCGCCAGCACGGTGTGGTTGGAAAATTCGTGGAATTCTATGGGGAAGGCGTCAGCGCAGTACCACTTGCTAACCGTGCCACTATCGGCAATATGTCCCCTGAATATGGTTCTACCTGCGCCATCTTCCCCATTGATCAAGAAACCCTCAACTATATGCGTCTCACCGGCCGTGATGACGACACTATCGCCCGCGTGGAAGCCTACACAAAGGCACAAGGACTGTGGCATGACCCCAGTAAAGAGGCAACCTATTCGGAATACCTTGAGCTTGACCTGGGTACTGTCGTCCCCTCTATTGCCGGCCCGAAACGTCCGCAAGACCGTATCCCCCTCAACCAGGCAAAAGAAACCTGGCGGAAAACTGTTCGCAGCTACACGAGTGATCCCGAAGGTAAAGGCGATCTGTCCGGACGCCCCTCACACCCCGTTCATGTAGACACAGCCGAACGCGGCAGTTTTGACCTAGACCACGGCATTATCGGCATCGCATCCATTACGTCATGCACGAACACATCGAATCCATCAGTAATGCTTTCCGCAGGCCTACTCGCACGTAATGCGGTACAGCGTGGCCTGCGCGTGAAGCCGTGGGTAAAAACCACTATGGGTCCAGGCTCCCAGGTTGTTACCGACTACTACGACACTGCCGGCCTGTGGAAGTACCTCGAAAAACTCGGTTTCTACCTCTCCGGTTATGGCTGCACTGCCTGCATCGGCAACGGTGGTCCCCTTATTCCAGAAGTATCCCAGGCAATTCAAGACAATGACCTTGCTGCCTGCTCCATTCTCTCTGGTAACCGTAACTTTGAGGGACGCATCAACCCCGATATCAAGATGAATTATCTGGCATCACCGCCGCTCGTTATTGCCTATGCCATTGCGGGCACTCTTGATATTGATTTCGATAAAGAGCCCCTCGGTACCGATAACGACGGCAAACAGGTTTATCTCCGCGATATTTGGCCATCCGATAATGACATTAACGACATCATTATGTCCTCCATCACCGAAGACATGTACGCCAAAGACTATGCCGATGTTTTTACCGGTGACGAACACTGGCAAAACCTTGACACCCCGGAAGGCGACACCTTCGCATGGAACGACGATTCCACCTATATTCGCAAAGCCCCCTACTTTGACGGTATGACTCTGGAACCGGATCCTGTTACTGACGTGAAAGGTGCTCGAGTACTAGCTAAGTTGGGCGATTCCGTCACCACTGACCACATCTCCCCCGCTTCCGCAATTAAACCAGGCACCCCCGCGGCACAATATCTGGATTCTTACGGGGTAGCACAGAAGGACTACAACTCCTTTGGATCTCGACGCGGTAACCATGAAGTTATGGTGCGTGGCACCTTCGCTAATATCCGTTTGCAGAACCAACTACTCGATGGGGTAAGTGGTGGCTACACCCGAGACTTCACCCAAGATGGCGCCCCGCAGAGCTTTATCTATGATGCGGCACAGCACTATGCTGCGGCTGGTATTCCGCTTGTTGTCCTCGGTGGTAAAGAATACGGAACAGGCTCCTCCCGCGACTGGGCGGCAAAAGGCACCGCCCTCCTCGGCGTTAAAGCGGTTATCGCGGAATCTTTCGAGCGTATTCACCGCTCCAACCTCATCGGTATGGGCGTTATCCCTCTCCAATTCCCAGAAGGCGAAAGCCACGAATCGCTAGGCCTAGATGGCACAGAAGTTTTTGATATCAACGGTATCAGTGACTTCACTACCGGTAATATCCCGAAGACTGTCGCAGTGACTGCCACTAAAGATAACGGTGATACTGTTCAGTTCGATGCGGTCGTCCGAATCGACACCCCCGGGGAAGCCGACTACTACCGGAATGGTGGCATTCTGCAATACGTACTGCGGAACATGGTAAAGAACGGATAAAACAATAAACACAGTACTGGTGTAGCAATGCCGGTGCAGTGCTTCAACAAGGCGCTGCACCGGCATTAGCTATCTATGATTCATTCAGATGTGAAGGCTGTACGAGGACAACTGAGAGAGCATTCGAGAAATGCGGAGGTTAGGCAAGCGTGACAATCTCCATATAATCATCGCCCCACAGATCCTCCACACCATCAGGGAGAACAATAACGCGTTCTGGCTGTAAAGCCTCCACTGCTCCCGGATCGTGGGTGACGAGGATACAAGCACCCTCATACGTACGCAGTGCTTCAAGCACTTGTTCGCGGCTAATAGGATCCAGGTTGTTTGTGGGCTCATCCAAAAGTAGGACATTCGCTTGTGAACACACCAGACTAGCAAGTGCCAGACGTGTCTTTTCGCCACCGGACAAAGTACCTGCAGGCTGTTCCCACATCTGCTCAGTCAACATGAAAGCACCCAGCAAACCGCGCAGGTCCTGCGCTCCAGCGTCTGGGGCCTGGCGCACCATATTGTCCCATACGCTCTCATCTGGGTTAAGAGTGTCATGTTCCTGCGCGAAATAACCACGCTTCAGACCATGCCCCTCAATAACTGTGCCGTCCCCATCAGACTTCTCTACACCGGCGAGAATACGCAGCAACGTTGTTTTACCGGCACCATTCAAACCCAAAATAACGACACGACTGCCCTTATCAATGGCGAGATCCACACCAGTGAAAATCTCCAAAGAACCGTAGCTCTTCGACAGATTTTTCGCTGTCAGTGGTGTTTTTCCACACGGCAAAGGTTTCGGGAAAGCAATATGAGCATGCTTTTCGGCCTGTCGAACATCGGCAGCTTCATCAAGGAGACGTTGCGCGCGGCGTTCCATCTGATGGGCAGCTGCTGCCTTTGTGGCTTTAGCACCCAGATGAGCAGCCTGCGCCCGCAATGCTGCTGCTTTCTTTTCGGCATTAGCGCGCTCCCGGCGGCGGCGCTGCTCATCGGCGGCGCGTGCGGAAAGATAGCGTTCCCACCCCATGCTGTAGGTGTCTATCTCACCGCGGATGGAGTCGAGATACCACACCTTATTGACGACAGCATCCAACAGTTCAGTATCGTGACTAATGACGATGAGACCGCCCGTATATTGCATTAAAAAATCGCGTAACCACTGGATACTATCGGCATCCAAGTGGTTTGTTGGCTCATCGAGTAAAAGCGTTGTGTTGTTTTTACTGCCATCAGCTTGAGAACTGCCGAAAAGAATACGCGCAAGCTCCACACGTCGGCGTTGACCACCAGAAAGATGCCCTAGCTCTTCTGTAAGAACACGCTGCGGTAATCCCAGCGAGTTACAGATACGGGCAGCATCACCCTTCGCCTTGTAGCCGCCAAGATCATTGAAGCGTTCTTCTAGACGAGTAAATTTTTTAATAGCTTGATCGCGTTTCTTATCGTTATCAGTAGTCTCTAAAATGAACTGCTGACGATCCATATTGCGAGCAATGCTATCAAGTCCACGCGCTGACAACACCCGGCTGAGAACAGTTGTTGTGAGATTGCCTTCCCGAGGATCCTGCGGAAGATAACCAATATCCCCCGAACGCACAATAGTGCCAGCGTACGGCTCTGTCTCGCCGGCAAGAATGCGCATAGTGGTAGTTTTCCCAGCACCATTACGGCCAACTAGCCCAATGCGGTCCCCCTCATGCACCACTAAAGAGCCAGGAACAGTAAGGAGAGTACGAACACCTGCCCGCACCTCCAGATCAGTAAACGTTATCATGCAGGATTTTTACCTCGGTGAGATGGTTGCGAAGGCCCCTTGCCATTAGTGGATGTCGGGGGCAACTCCCCTTTCATGCGGCGAACTTCACGATCCAGAAAATACATCACCGCAAAAATAAGAAGCGTCATCACAATAAGACCCAACCATTGATGGGCAAGGATAGCGTATGCTGCCAGCGCAAACTCTACCGCTAGAAGAATCGCTAGCAGGGCGGTAATAATTTTTGACTTCATTTAGAGGGTAAAACCTAACGCGCGAAGTTGTTCACGACCATCATCTGTAATCATATGGGCACCCCATGGAGGCATCCACACCCAGTTTATTCGCAAAGCCCGGGCATGCCCTTCTGTACACACTGCAACGAAAGCCTGATCCTCAATAACATCGGTAAGCGGACATGCTGGTGAAGTGAGGGTCATATCAATAGTTGCGCGCCGTGCAATGTCCATTTTGACGTCGTACACAAGCCCCAGATCGACAACATTAACACCAAGTTCAGGATCGACAACGTCATACATTGCCTCGCGAACTTCCTTGGCTTCAGCCTCCGGAGCAAGCGGAATATCATCAGGGAGCTTTGCGAGATCCTCTGCTTTTACTGCACGATAGTCATCAACCGTCCAGGTAGAGAAATCAGTATCGTCAGTAATTTCTGGAGGCTCTGTAGTATTTGTAGACTCTGCAGTCTCTACAGACTCCGCAGTATCTACATTAGGCGTGTCGGAAGATGGGGTGCCAGAAGACAGCACAGTAGATGATGACGCAGTAGAAGACGATGCGGCAGCAGGAGCTAATGGATCCACATCCGGGTTCTCTCCGTCTTCTTGCGCAGCACTTCCCAGTGCTGCCAAAGCATTAAGAACAGCGTCCTCTTGTTCCTTGTGCTTACGCTGCTGTGATGAGGTGAAATCCGGTTCCATTTACTCTTTCTCTCCCCCATCGGCAGGTGCACCATCATTGTCCGACGATCCTTCAAGCGCCTGAGACGAAGCATCCTTAAACGCCATCCATCCCAATAAAGCGCACTTCACACGTGCCGGATACTGTGACACACCCGCCAGTGCAGTACCGTCGCCTAAGATATCTTCATCGCCCTCGTCTTGGCCACGAGAAGTGACCATCTTTTCAAAACGATCACAGATATCAAATGCTTCTGCCACAGTATGCCCAATAAGCTGCTCCGTCATAATAGACGTGGATGCTTGGCTAATAGAGCAGCCCTCCCCGTCATAGGAGATATCGCGAATGACGGTTTTTTCTGGGTTATGCGGATCATCTGGATCGTGGTCTAGGTGAACACGTAGCCGAATATCGTCACCGCATGAGGTGTTGTGGTGATGTACTTCTGCATCCCAATTGTCACGCAGTCCACGTGCGTTGGGGTGGCGATAATGGTCCAGAATGACCTCTTGGTACATGCTTTCCAAACGCATTAGATAACTCCAAAGAATTTCTGTACTCGCGTAATACCGTCCACTAACCGGTCGACTTCATCGAGGGTGTTGTAAATGTAGAAGCTAGCGCGAGTAGTACCAGATAGCCCAAAGTGAGTGTGGAGTGGTTCAGCACAGTGGTGTCCCACGCGGACGGCAATGCCATCATCATCAAGGAATTGTCCGATATCGTGGGAATGTATGCCATCAATAGTGAAGGAAATAGCACTGCCACGATTTTCAGGAGTGGTGGGGCCAACAATATGAACGCCAGTGAGCTTACCAAGTTCCTGCAAAGCATAACTGGTGATTTCTTGCTCATGGGCGAAGACATTATCCATGCCAAGAGAATCCAAATACTCGACAGCAGCACCTAAACCCACAACCTGGCTCATATTAGGTACACCAGCCTCATAACGCTGTGGAGGTGGAGCATACGTCGTCTTTTCCATGGTGACGTGTTCAATCATGGAACCGCCTGTCAAAAATGGTGGCAGCGCCTGCAGGATCTGTGCGCGGCCGTACAAGACACCAACCCCTGAAGGCGCTAGCATCTTATGGCCGGAAAATGCGGCAAAGTCTACACCCAGGGCGGTGAAATTCACCGGCATATGGGGTACCGACTGGCAGGCATCAAGAACAACAAGTGCCCCCACCTGGTGTGCACGCTCCACTACTGTCGCAACATCTGTAATAGCACCCGTGACATTGGAAGCATGAGTTACTGCAACTACTTTTGTGCGTTCAGTAATCTCCACCGCGTCCAAATCAAGGCGCCCATCATCTCGCAATGGGAACCATTTAAGAGTGGCTCCTGTCCGGCGGCACAACTCCTGCCAGGGTATGAGGTTTGCGTGATGTTCCGCCTCCGAGATAATAATCTCATCACCAGCGGAGACGCGGTACTGCCCAGCACGATCATCCCCCAGTACGTAGGACACGAGGTTGAGACCTTCTGTGCAGTTTTTCGTAAAAATAACCTCGTCAATGGCACAACCAACGAAACCTGCTACCAGTTCGCGGGCATGCTCGTATGCGTCGGTTGCCTCTTCCGCAAGTTGGTGAGCACCACGATGAGTTGCAGCATTGTGATGCAGCACGAAGTCACGTTCTGCATCGAGAACGGGAAGTGGCTTTTGTGACGTTGCCCCAGAATCCAGATAGACGAGAGGCTTCCCATCACGGACAGTGCGCGTGAGAATGGGGAAATCCGCACGTATAGAATGAACGTCAAGCATTACGCACCTTTCGTAACGAACGCATCGTAGCCATGCTCTTCAAGCTGATCTGCAAGTTCCGGACCGCCCGTTAACGCGACTTTACCGTTAGCAAAGACATGGACAATATCTGGCTTTACATAACGCAAAATGCGTGTGTAGTGCGTGATCAGTAAAATACCGCCATTCGTTTCCTGCTGATACTTGTTGATACCTTGCGAAACAAGACGGAGAGCATCTACATCCAAGCCAGAGTCTGTTTCATCAAGAATGGCGAACTTAGGTTTAAGAAGCCCCAGCTGTAGTGTTTCAAAACGCTTCTTTTCCCCACCGGAAAAACCCTCATTCACAGAACGATCATTAAAAGCTGGATCAATCTGTAGGAATTCCATTTCTCCACGGACTTCCTTCACCCATTGACGTAGCCGGGGTGCTTCACCACGGACAGCAGCCGCCGCAGAGCGAAGAAAACTGGAGGTCGACACGCCCGGTACCTCTACTGGATACTGCATGGCGAGGAAAAGACCCGCACGAGCACGTTCATCGGCAGTCATCTTGAGAACATCGTCCCCGTCGAGGGTGATGGAGCCACCTGTTACCTCGTATTTCGGATGTCCAGCAATAACATAAGAAAGAGTTGATTTACCGGATCCATTGGGGCCCATAATGGCGTGAGTTTCACCAGAGTTCAGGGTGAGGTTGACACCCTTCAAAATCTCAATGGGCTCCTCGGTATCATCAGCACGCTTGACCTGCGCAGTAAGGTCTTTAATAACAAGTTGGGACATGGTGTTTTCCTTTAGCGCGTTTTCCTTTAGCAGGGTTAGTAACGAGTTTCTTTAGAGACCAGCGCGTTCAAGCTGGCGGACAACAACGGCATCTAGCTCTTCTTCGAGACTGGGAAGATTGAGTTTGTGAACAATGTCATGGAAAAATCCGCGTACGACGAGCTGCCGTGCCGTTATTTCATCAATACCGCGAGACTGCAGATAGAAGAGTTGCTCTTCATCAAAACGACCAGTAGTAGAGGCATGCCCAGCACCAATAATCTGTCCTGTGGCAATTTCTAGGTTAGGGATAGAATCCGCACGGGCAGCTTTGCTGAGAAGAAGGTTGCGGTTACTTTCATAGGTATCAGTGCCATGCGCTTGGGGACGGATAAGAACATCACCAACCCATACACCGTGCGCCTCCCCCAGCTTGGACTCGGGGTTGCCCAGCAATGCGCCCTTGTAATGAACATACGAGCGACACTGCGCCACACTGTGGTCAATAAGCAGCCGATTTTCCACGTGCTGTCCAGCTCCACCGAAGAAGACGCCGCTCATGTCAGCATCTCCGCCAGGACCTTCATAGGTGACAGACGTTGTTATGCGGGTAGCTCCCCCGCTTAACGTGATAACACCATGGTGGAGGTGGGCATTACACCCTAGATGTGCGTGCTCCGCAGAAGCGACGACGGCATCGTCGTCCCATAGGTTGACGAAAGCAACGGTGAGGGATGCATCGTCTGCAATAGAAAATTCAATATTATCTGCTAGTGCACCTGCACCAGATCGGTAGATGAGAAGCTCTGCGGTGGTATGAGCAGGAACATCCACAAAAAGATGTCCAAAAGTAAAAGGCTTTTTGCCAGTACCAATAGTGATGACGGTGGGATCAGCTGGTGTATCTGTGGCAGCAAACTGTACAACATCAACGCTGGGACTGCCATTCCAGGCAACTGCCGCAAGACGATCAGAGGGTAGCTCTACGCTACCCGCGGCTGATTCTTCCCGTGCAACACGGCGGAGAGTAGCTGCGCCAGCAGTAGTAAGGCCCACCGTCCACAATGCGCGTTGGGATTGTTCAGGAAGCTCGGCGAGTGGAGAAAAACGACGAGTCGGAGTGAACCGCCAATCTTCCAGTTTGCCGTGGGGTTTAGGGAAGTCATCGATAGCAGTGGAGAAAATGCGATCCGCTTTATGCTCGGTGTACTTGGTGTAGTTCATTAACCAACTGCTCCTTCCATCTGGAGCTCAATGAGGCGGTTCAGCTCCAACGCATACTCCATGGGAAGTTCTTTCGCGATGGGTTCAATGAATCCGCGAACTACCATCGCCATAGCTTCTTCTTCGGTAAGGCCACGGCTCATGAGATAGAACAATTGCTCTTCTGAAACCTGTGAGACAGTAGCCTCATGCCCCATAGTGACGTCATCTTCACGAATATCGGCGTAGGGGTAAGTGTCAGTGCGGGATATATCGTCAACGAGTAAAGCATCACACTTTACCGAAGCGGCAGACCCATAGGCACCTTTATGGATGGACACTAAACCGCGGTATCCCGAACGCCCACCACTACGGGAAACTGATTTAGAAACAATGTTGGATGAGGTGTGAGGAGCCATGTGCACCATCTTGGCGCCTGTATCTTGGTGCTGCCCTTCTCCCGCAAATTGGACGGAGAGAACCTCTCCGCGTGCATGTGGTCCCATCATGTAGACGGCTGGATATTTCATATTGATTTTGGAACCAATATTTCCATCCACCCATTCCATGGTGGCTCCTTCAGCTGCTTTAGCACGCTGAGTTACCAGGTTATAAACGTTATTCGACCAGTTCTGAATAGTGGTGTACCGGCACCGGGCATTCTTTTCCACAATGATTTCGACAACACCAGAATGGAGAGAATCGGTTTGGTAGATAGGTGCGGTGCAGCCCTCCACATAGTGCACGTACGCATCTTCATCAACAATGATGAGGGTGCGTTCGAATTGGCCCATATTTTCGGTATTAATACGGAAGTAGGCCTGTAGAGGGATTTCTACATGGACGCCTTTAGGAACGTACACGAATGATCCGCCAGACCAAACAGCAGTGTTAAGTGCAGAGAATTTATTATCTCCAGCAGGGATAACTGTTCCGAAGTATTTGCGGAATAGCTCAGGATAGTCACGCAGGCCAGTATCGGTGTCCACAAAGATAACGCCTTGTTTCTCCAGATCGTCACGAATCTTGTGGTAGACCACTTCAGATTCGTACTGGGCGGCAACGCCTGACACTAAGCGTTTCTTTTCCGCGTCAGGTATACCGAGTCGGTCATACGTTGTGCGAATATCTTCTGGGAGGTCTTCCCACGTGGAGGCCTGCTGTTCAGTAGTGCGCACGAAGTATTTATATGAGTCGAAGTCGAGTCCAGAAAGATCGGGACCCCATGTGGGGAGAGGTTTCGCAGCAAAAATCTCCAGTGCCTTAAGGCGCGTCTCCAGCATCCATTCGGGCTCATTTTTTAATGCTGAAATTGTGCGAACAACATCTTCAGAAAGCCCACGATGGGCACTAGCTCCAAAAGTATCTTTGTCGTGCCAGCCGTAATCGTAGCGGCCTATAGTGTCAATATTTTTATCTCGTTCAGCAATGACGTCATCGATATCAGAGGGAAAAGTCTTCGTCATGCTTCACTTCTTTCCGCATGGTTCTGGATGGAGTTATGAGGAACAGTAACGTTTGTGGTGCAGGTATGAGCACCATATGCAATGGTGGATAACCGCTGTATGGGTGTATTCAATAGTTCAGAGAGAATATGATGTTCTGCTGCGCATAGAGCCGGGAAATCGTGGGCTACATGCGCTACCGGACAATGGTGCTGGCAAATCTGAATACCGCCACGCGCGTTTTCTACAGACGTGGCATAGCCGCATTTATTAAAAGCTTGTGCAATTTTTTCAGCGCATTCTTGAACATCTGCGCGAGTAGCATCCCTATCGAGGGGCGTAATACCTGCTACGACATCATGCATATGTTGCTGGGAGAAATCGACAAGTGCACGTTCTCCCCCCAATTTACGCACCATGCGGAGCGCATCGACAGCAAGATCGTCATAGGCATGGCCAAAATGAGAACGTCCCACATCACTGAGGTGGAATAACTTTGCAGGACGGCCTCGTCCACGTTCTTGATAAGGAGAGGGATCAACGGCTACTGCTACGCCTTCTTCGACCATAATGTCGAGGTGACGGCGTACGGCGGGGATAGTAAGCGACAACTCCTCCGCTATTGCCGACGCAGTTAACGGGCCATGTAACAGGAGTCGGGCGATTGCTTCCCGAGTAGTTAGAGCCGTATTGCGATTCATCTGCGGCAATGGTTGTGCTGATCGCTTGGAATAACGCATCAGTACCTCTTTTCCGCGGCCTTTTCATCGTACTTCCTATTTTTGCTAACACTAGTGTTGCTTAAATAATTCCCTAGGTCTAGCAAGGTTAGCCTAACGTCGTTCAGTACTTCTTCTTGTGGTTCTATCCGCTAGGCTTACTGTGTGGCATTACCTTCTTTTTCTGCGCGTACAACAGCAGCTCATGGAGATTCCTCTAAGAGGCGTTCCGCTAGTGCTGCTGTTCGCATGTTCCGCAGAGAAGAATGCGTCGTTGCTCCACTATCGGAAGAATCCACACGGCGATGGCGCATCGTACGTCTTATCGGCGCAGTGGCAGCATTGCTTGTCGCTATTGGCGGTTGGGGCGGAGGCGCCGTCATGACGCAGAATCCCATTACATCCGTCCCCGTTATTAATCTTCTGTCGCGTGCACCTTTTTCATCTGTTGGTTTATGCCTTATTGGTACAAGCGTGATAGTTGTAGCGTGGCTAACAATGATGCGCTATGCCCTCCCCCTGCGACACTACAATCGCGGGGAAACAGCAGTGACCCAAATGACAGAGGGACAAACATGGACAGTTATAGCAGCCTGGGTCCTTCCTCTTTTCTTCACTGCCCCACTGTTTTCTAAGGATGTTTATTCCTACATTGCCTTTGGCTACGCAGCTGACCATGGGTTAGATGTTTACTCCGGCGGACCGCAAGATCTTCTCCACGGAGGGGCTTTCGTTGAGAACGTTCCCCTAGAGTGGCGTCATACACCTGCCCAATATGGGGCTGGTTTCGTCGGTCTAGCTCGACTGATCGCCGCATTGACCGGTGACAACATTGTGGCAGCAATTGTGTGCTACCGTTTCCTCGCTCTTGTCTGTCTTGTCGTACTGGCGTACGTTGTCCGTTGGTTAGCACGTCGCTGCAATATGCGCATAGCGACAGCGTTATGGCTGGGAATTCTTAACCCCCTAACGCTCTTCCATATTGTGGCAGGTATTCACAATGAAGGCATTATGTTAGCGCTTACCCTGACAGGGTTAGCAGTTGGCCTGGAGGGAACCCGCTACCCCCGGCATTCGGTGCGAGCATGGGTACTTCTTATTGTGGGAGCATGTCTTATATCGTGGGGAGCCAGTATCAAATTGCCAGCTGTGGTGGCACTCGGATTCCTCGGAGTAGAAGCGGCACGTCGCTGGTGGAATCGCTGGTGGTCAGTACCCATTATGGGTGTGATCATGGTGGTAATCATGGGGATTACCGTGGTGCTTGCTACTGTCTTGAGTGGCACTACATTGACGTGGATTTCATCCACCGGTGCCGCGGCGCAGTATCCCACAGTATTAACGCTAACGAATGATATTGCTAAAGCAGCCGCTGCCTGTGGAAAATTACTGGGTCTTGGTAACCACTATGTTGCAATTCACAGTTTCTTTATTGCTGCTGGCCTGCTTGTATCAATGGTTTTCCTCCTATGGGCACTATGGAAGGTGTATCGAGGAGAACTCCATCCAGTGGGAGGCTTTGGCATGTCTATGCTTGTTATGGTGCTGTGCTTCCCGGTGATGCATCCGTGGTATTTACTATGGGGCATTATTGCGCTTTCGGCATGGATTAATGATCGTCGTTACCGCGTTCCTGTGGTCGTTATCTCTGCAATCGTCTCTATTTGGATTATGCCGCAGGGAGGAACTATGCCCTTCTCCCTCAACGTCGTCATTATTATCGAGACCATTGTTCTCGTTGTCGCAGGGATCTTTACCTGGCGTGCACTTTTTAAGCGCGACCACGCTTTACGATATGGGGATCTCTCCTAAGGTAAACTTTCTTTTGTTGCAGGAATAGAGAAAAGCCGTCTAGCGACTGATAATCTGTGCCGATATTTCCACTTATCCGCATACACTTATACAGGAAGACTGCTGAGCGACCGCTGAACAAGGAGCCCCTCCATGCCATTGAGTCCAGAACTCATGAAATATGTTGAACCGCACTACCCTAGCGATTGGACTGATCTCGATAGTAAAGCCGTCGATACTGCTCGTCTACTGGCTGCGGATGCCGTCCAGAAATGTGGTTCTGGACACCCCGGTACCGCAATGAGCCTTGCTCCTCTTGCCTATACTCTGTACCAACGAATTATGCGGCTTGATCCCAAGGATCCCACCTGGGTGGGACGAGATCGTTTTATTCTCTCCTGCGGGCACTCTTCTCTAACCCAATACATACAGCTTTACTTCAGTGGCTGCGAACTTGAACTTGACGATATTAAGAAGTTGCGGACGTGGGGATCACTCACCCCGGGCCATCCAGAATACGGCCACACCGCTGGCGTTGAAATGACTACGGGTCCACTTGGCCAAGGTCTTGCAACCTCCGTTGGCATGGCGATGGCAGCACGACGAGAACGCGGACTTTTTGATGCGGCAGCACCAGCCGGCCAGTCCCCCTTTGACCATTACATCTACGTTATTGCCTCCGATGGTGATTTCGAAGAGGGTATTACGGGTGAAGCCAGTTCCCTCGCCGGAACCCAACAATTGGGCAACCTCATCGTTTTCTACGATGACAACAACATCTCTATCGAAGAAAATACCGATATTGCCTTCACTGAAGATGTAGCGGCACGCTATGAAGCCTATGGATGGCATGTCCAGCATGTCGATGGTGGTGAAAATATCGTTGCTATTGAAGAGGCCATTGACGTCGCTAAAAAGGTCACTGATAAACCGTCACTTATTGTGTTGCGCACTATTATTGGCTATCCCGCTCCGAATAAACAAAACACTGGATCCTGCCATGGTGCAGCGTTGGGAACAGAAGAAATTCGCGCTACTAAAGAGATCCTCGGTTTTAATCCCGATGAAGATTTTGCGGTAGCAGATGATGTTATCGCTCATACGCGGAAAGCAATTGAGCGTGGTGCTGCAGCCCATGCTGAATGGCAGAAGAGCTTTGATCAATGGGCTGCAAATAATCCGGAGAAAAAGAATCTCTTTGATCGTCTCTTTGCTGGTCAACTCCCCGAAAAATGGGACGTTGACCTACCAGTGTGGGATGCTGGAGACTCCATCGCCACGCGTAAAGCCTCCGAAAGCGCTATTAATGCTTTAGCCGCAGTACTTCCCGAACTATGGGGCGGCTCATGCGACCTTGCCGGATCCAACAACACCGTCATTAAAGGTGAGAAGTCCTTTGGTCCAGCCTCTATCACCACAGAGACGTGGAATACTGATCCCTACGGTCGTAATCTCCACTTCGGTATTCGTGAACACGCTATGGGGGCAATTCTCAATGGCATTGCTCTCCATGGACCAACACTCCCCTACGGCGGTACATTCCTCATCTTCTCCGAGTACATGCGTCCAGCTATTCGACTCGGTTCGCAGATGGGAACCAACGTTATTTATGTGCTAACCCACGATTCCATTGGACTGGGCGAGGATGGGCCAACACACCAGCCAGTTGAGCAAATAACCGGTTTGCGTTCCATCCCCGGTGTGTCTGTTTTCCGCCCCGCTGATGCTAATGAAACTGTTGCCTGCTGGAAGGCTGTTGTTCAAGATAAGCAAGGGCCGAAAGCACTTGCGCTTTCCCGTCAGAATCTCCCGGTTTTAGCTGGTACAAAGGAAAAATCTGCGGAAGGAGTGCGTCGCGGCGGTTATGTTCTGCAGGATTGCGAAGGTACTCCCGATGTAGTCCTTATTGGTACGGGTTCAGAAGTTTACCTGGCAGTTAAGGCAGCAGAGATGCTCATGAATGAAGGTATTAAAGCCCGCGTAGTGTCTATGCCGTGCCTTGACTGGTTTGAACAGCAGGATGACGATTACCAGAATTCTGTTGTTCCAAGGGATATTAAAGCGCGTGTCTCTGTTGAAGCAGGTCTTGCTTTGTCCTGGTGGAAACTACTGGGTGATGCTGGTCAGGCTGTGTCACTTGAACATTTTGGTGCTTCTGCTCCTGCTGAGGAATTGTTTGAACGTTTCGGTATCACTGCTGATGCTGTCGTTGAAGCAGCGAAAAAGTCTCTTGCTGCCGTGCACTAGGCTGCCTAAGGAAGGACATTTCGATGTCTATTAATCCTCATATTGCGGACCTCAAAAAAATAGGTACGTCCGTCTGGTTAGATGATCTTTCCACTGACTTATTGGACAGTGGTGCTGTTGACACTTTCATTAACGAGATGGGAGTGGTGGGCATTACCACCAACCCCTCCATTTTTGAAAAATCCATCACCATGTCCTCTACCTATGACGCCACTATTGCGCAGTGCGCTGCCGCTGGAGAGAGCGCTTCTGAAGCAACGTTTTCTCTTATCTGTAAAGATGTGGACGAAGCCTGTAAGAAGCTTCTTCCGATATGGGAGTCCTCTGGAGGAATAGACGGACGTGTCTCTATCGAGGTAGAGCCCGGCTTCGCCCATGACACTGCAAACACAGTAAAACAAGCACGTGCATTATGGGAGCGACTCAGCCACCCCAACCTTCTTATTAAGGTACCTGCGACTTCAGCAGGTATTACGGCCATACAGCAACTGACTAGCGAAGGCATTAGTGTCAACACCACGCTTATCTTCTCCGTGGAATGCTATGAGGCTGTTGTTAATGCATATATAGAGGGGCTAAGAGAAGCCCAAAACAATGGACTCGATATTTCGACAATTGTTTCTGTTGCTTCTATATTTGTTTCTCGCCTTGATACTGTCGTTGATAAACAACTCACCGATATAGGTACGGAAAGAGCTTTATCTCTGCGAGGAAAAACGGGTATTACTAATTGCCGTCTTGCCTACGATATTTTCGTACAAACATATAAGCAAGGGGGAAAGTTCGATGAGTTAGCGGCCTTAGGAGGCCATCCGCAGCGTCTCTTGTGGGCATCAACATCTGTCAAGAATCCTGCCTATCCTGACACCCTCTACGTTGTTGAACTTGCAGGACCACACACCGTTAATACTCTCCCCCAACGTACCCTCAAGGCCGTTGCTGACCATGGTGATATTAAAGGCGACACTTTAACCGGAAAGAGTATGGAGGCCGCTGCCATTTGGCAGGCCATTAAGGATGAGGGTGTTGACATTAACGCCGTTGTTCAAATGCTTGAAAAACAAGGTGTAGCCGCATTTATTGAATCGTGGAAAAACCTTGTTGCTTCGGTTGAATCGCGTATGAAAGATATGTAGGCGATTATTCCTTAAGACCGTTTCTGCAACAGACAAAGGGAAGGATCTTTCTCTACTACTACTGTGTAGGAGAAAGACCCTTCCCTTTAGTGAATGGGGATCTTTTATACAGAGCTCTATACGCCCAAACGGAGTACAACACCCATTGCAATAATGGAGATTAACCAGATAATTGAGAAGATAACTGTAAGTCGGTCGAGGTTCTTCTCTACTACGCTAGAGCCTGAAAGACTAGATTGGACACCGCCACCGAAGAGGGACGATAAACCGCCGCCTTTACCGCGATGGAGAAGTACCAGCAGCATCAGAACTAGGCTGCTCACGATTGCGAGTACAAGTAGGAAGATCTTCATGGTGTCCTTCGTAAGTTATATGCAGACTTGGCTAGTATACCGTTAAACATGTAGAGACACGAAGACGGCACGCATTATGGACGACAAAGTATAGGAGATAGAGCACAAGCGGCAGAGTAAGAGGGGCGTGTATTTTATACACACCCCTCTTACTTTTAGGCGTAATAGAATTTATCGTTACGCAGCGGAATTAGCGGCGAGCGCACAAAGTTTGGCGAACTCGTCAGCCTTCAAAGAAGCACCGCCTACGAGGCCGCCATCAACGTCCTCTTCAGCAACGATCTCAGCAACATTGCCGGCATTGACGGATCCACCGTAAAGGATACGCATGGAGTCAGCAAGTTCCTGATCAGAGATTTCAGCGATGGTCTTACGAATGGCACCACATACCTCTTGAGCATCAGCAGCAGAAGCTACCTTGCCGGTACCAATAGCCCAAATGGGCTCGTAGGCAATAACAACCTTGGAAAGCTCTTCGCGGCTTAGACCAGCAAGAGAAGCCTTGGTCTGGGCAGTGACGAAGTCAACGTGGGTACCCTTTTCACGAATATCAAGAGCTTCACCAACGCAGACGATGGGCTGCATATTATGAGCAATAGCAATCTTAGCCTTAGCAGCTACTTCTTCGTTGCTCTCAGAGTGGTACTCGCGACGCTCGGAGTGGCCAACAACAACATAGGTGCAGCCGAGTTTCTCCAGCATAGAGGGAGCGATTTCACCCGTGTAGGCACCGGACTCATGAGTGGAGATGTCTTGTGCACCGTAGGCAAGAGCGAGTTTGTCGCCTTCAACAACGTTCTGTACAGAGCGGATATCGGTGAAAGGAGGGATCACAGCGACATCGACATTCTCGGTGTACTTATCGGGAAGGGCGAAGGATAGTTTCTGAACTAGTGCGATGGCCTCAAGATGGTTGAGATTCATCTTCCAGTTACCAGCAATAAGTGGCTTGCGAGCCATAGTTTTTCTCCTTAGATAGGGCTAGGACATTACTTTTGTAGAACGGCAATACCGGGAAGTTCTTTACCCTCAAGAAGTTCGAGGGAAGCGCCACCACCGGTAGAGATGTGGGAGAAACCATCTTCGTTGAGACCAAGGGTACGAACTGCTGCAGCGGAATCTCCACCACCGACAACAGAGAAAGCGCCATGGGAAGTAGCAGCGATAATAGCTTCAGCAACGCCACGAGTACCATCGGAGAACTTTTCGAATTCGAAGACGCCGGCCGGGCCATTCCAGAAGATGGCCTTTGCTTCAGCAAGACGTCCAGCAAATTTCTCAACGGACTTTGGTCCTACGTCAAGACCCATCCAACCATCGGGAATTTCGTTTGCGGCAACAGTCTTCGCGTTGGCATCCTTCGCAAACTTATCGGCAACGACAATATCAACGGGAAGGGCGATAACATCGCCGTACTTCTTAAGAAGCTCCTTGCAGGTATCAACCATGTCTTCTTCAAGGAGTGAAGTACCAACTTCGTAGCCCTGCGCCTTGAGGAAGGTGAAGCACATACCGCCACCAATAACGAGGGTGTCCGCCTTAGGCGCGAGAGACTCAATAACGCCAAGCTTGTCGGAGACCTTGGAACCACCCAGCACTACAGCATAGGGACGGGCAGGATTCTCAACGAGTTGAGAAAGGGTGGTCACCTCATGCTCAACGAGTTTGCCAGCATAGGCAGGGAGGAGCTTAGCGACATCGTAAACGGAGGCTTGCTTGCGGTGGACAACGCCAAAGCCATCGGACACAAAAGCACCGTTGTCACCAGTGAGAGCAGCATATTCTTTTGCAAGAGACTGACGCTCTGCTTCATCTTTAGAGGTTTCGCGGGCGTCGTATCGAACATTCTGTAGCAGTAGGATATCGCCATCGTTAAGACCACGAGCGCGTTCTACAGCATCGGGTCCCGTGACATCATCAGCAATCTGAACGAACTGGCCAAGCTGTTTGCTGAGTTCTTCAGCAACTGGAGCAAGGGAGAAAGCAGGATTTGCTTCGCCTTTAGGACGACCAAGGTGGGCACAGACAATGACGCGAGCTCCACCTTTGAGCAAAGCCTTAAGAGTAGGAAGGGATGCTGTGATACGGCCTGGATCAGTAATCACACCATCTTTGAGAGGAACGTTAAGGTCAGAACGGACGAGAACCGTACGACCAGCAACACCTTCAGCCAGAAGATCGTCCAAAGTTTGGACTGCCATAACTTTATTCTCCAATGAACGTGTGTAGAGAGTGCTACACGAAATGAGATTGTTATCCTTGATTGTCATTATCAAGGGTCAAGGTAAACAACGAGCCTGGCCTATCGAATGATAGGCCAGGCTCGGAGTCTACATCGTCATCGAATTACGACCACGGCGGGTAAGTTCGATGGCCTATGCTCTTACTAGTTTAGAGCTTGGAGGCAACGAGGTCGACAAGGTTGACGAGGCGGTTGGAGTAGCCCCACTCGTTGTCGTACCAAGCGCCGATCTTGATGAGCTCGCCGTTAACGCGGGTCAAGCCAGCATCGAAGATGGAGGAGTGAGGATCGCCCTGGATATCGGTGGATACGTAGGGAGCCTCGGTGTAGCCTAGAACGCCCTTAAGTTCGCCCTCAGAAGCCTTCTTCATAGCAGCGTTGATTTCTTCAACGGTAACTTCGCGGCTCATAACAGCGGTGAGGTCGGTGATAGAACCGGTGGGCAGCGGAACGCGAATGGCGAAGCCATCGAGACGGCCCTTGAGCTGCGGAAGAACGAGAGCCACGGCGCGGGCTGCACCAGTGGTGGTGGGAACCATGTTCAGGCAGGCAGCGCGAGCACGGCGCATATCCTTGTGCGGGCCATCCTGGAGGTTCTGATCCTGGGTGTAAGCGTGGACGGTGGTCATGAGACCCTTGACAATGCCGAATTCCTTATCGAGGACCTTGGCAACCGGAGCCAGGCAGTTGGTGGTGCAGGAAGCGTTGGAGATAACGTCCTGGGAACCATCGTATACTTCGTCGTTAACGCCCATAACGATGGTGGCATCTTCGTTCTTGGCCGGAGCGGAAATGACGACCTTCTTGGCGCCAGCTTCAATGTGGCCACGAGCCTTGTTGGCATCGGTAAAGATACCGGTGGATTCAACAACAACGTCTACGCCAAGCTCACCCCAAGGAAGAGCAGCTGGGCCTTCCTTGATGGAGAGAGCACGAATCTTCGCATCGCCGACGTAGAGGTACTCGTCGTCGTGGGAAACTTCCTTGTCAAGGCGACCCAGAATGGAGTCGTACTTGAGTAGATGAGCGAGGACCTCGTTGGTGGTGAGGTCATTCACGGCCACGATCTCGATTTCGGTGTTACCCTGGGCGCGCTGTGCTTCCACTGCGCGGAAGAAGTTGCGGCCAATGCGGCCGAAGCCGTTGATGCCTACTCGCACCGTCACAATAAGCTCCTTAAATAGATGTTCTGTTTGGGTGATATTTCTCGATCACCAGCAAGTCCAAGAATAGTGGCTAAACCTGTAATTCGCACTATTTTGATCATTCAAAATGGGGTATCCCCAGGTCGCCAACTAGTCCATGTGATTAAAAACACACATAATATCTGACAGCATTCGCGTCACATTGATGGTGTGTCTACGCATTTGACCATTTTGTTCTACCTCATTACGAATGAGGAATAAAGAAAATAATCTTAATATATTGTCTCATAATCTATTACATATTGAGTATATCTGGATTACATGCTGCTGCAGCGGTTTCAGTGTCAGGCACGCCTAATTCTTCTGCACGCCGATCAGCGAGAGAAAGTAAGCGTCGAATACGTCCTGCCACAGCATCTTTCGTCATAGGAGGATTAGCTAGACGGCCCAATTCCTCCAAAGAAGCCTGCCGGTGTTCAAGCCTCAATAGGCCAGCCGCCAAAAGATGTTCGGGAATATCGTCACCCAAAATCTCTATGGCTCTTTCGACACGCGCAGCAGATGCCACAGCCGCACGTGCTGATCGCCGTAGATTAGCATCGTCAAAATTGGCCAAACGGTTAGCAGTAGCCCGGACTTCACGCCGTTTACGCTGCTCCTCCCACACTTTATAGGTCTCAGGAGCGCCAATAGTACGAAGCATTTTACCGATCTGCTCAGCATCTCTGATCACAACCCGGTCACTCCCCCGTACTTCGCGAGATTTGGCAGTGACATTAAGACGCCGCGCTGTTCCCACCATCGCTAGCGCAGCCTCAGAACAGGGACAGGTTATTTCTAATGAGTTTGACCTACCAGGTTCAGTAAGAGATCCATGAGCGAGGAAAGCACCCCTCCATGCGGCGGCTGAATCCTCCACAGATCCCGCCACTACTGCTGCGGGAATACCTCTAACCGGTACTCCCCGACGATCAATCAGACCCAATAATCGAGCAAGATCAGTACCGTGAGAATTAAGCTGCAGCAAATAGCGGTGCGGACTATTTTCACCCGAACCAAGGATATTGAGTTCCATGGAAAGGTGGTACAGATGCTCTACCGCTGCTACGACTCTGCGAGCAATTGGCTCCGAATCAACTTCAGCCTTTAATTCAACTCTTGTGCCATTAGGGTGAAGACTACCGACAAAACGCAATAGCGTTGCTATCTCGGCGATCAATGGATCTCGACGAGGGACAGCAACTTTTGCTAGTTCTTCCTTAAGCTCTGCCGTCAATGACACAGAATTACCTTCCTCTTCTTCCCACCGCAGGCCTATATTCCTGGGTTATTCGCGACCTAAATCCCGATGCACCGCCGTCACATTAGCATCTGGAAGCGCTTCTGCGAGACGACGAGTGAGCTCCATCGTAGTAGCGACAGAACGATGTTTTCCCCCTGTACATCCCACTCCCAGAAGGACATAGGCCTTCCCCTCTGCTCTATAACCAGGAGTGGCTAGAACGATCATACGAGCAAAGTTATCAATAAACTCTGCTGCCACTTTATTGTTGAGGACATATTCAGATACTCCGGAGTCTAAACCGGAATGGGGGCGCAGCGTTGGTACCCAATAAGGATTGGGGAGAAAACGCATGTCAACAACGAAATCAGCATCCAATGGAACACCATATTTGAACCCGAAGGATTCAACAATAATATCTAGCCCCTTATCACCGGACGCACGAAACTCAGAAAGACGTTCACGCAATTTCGTGCTGGTCAGACGTGATGTATCAACAACTAGATCAGCATGGTTTTTAAGATCGGCAAGGAGTTCCCGCTCATCCCTAATACCCTCCTCCAAAGGGCGTTTATCTTGCAAGGGACGAGTTTTACGAAGCTGGTTATAACGGCGAATGAGAACCTCGTCTGTGGCATCGAGGAATAATACACGTGGAGACCACCCGCGCGCACGTAACTCATGAACAACGAAATCCAGTGAGCCAGAGAAATTTTGGGAGCGAACATCAGTAACAATAGCGAGACGGCGAATATCTCGCTTAGAATTCTGCGTTATTTCTGCTGTACGAACAATCAGTTCCAGCGGTAGATTATCGACAACATACCAGCCGAACTCTTCCAATAGCCGTGCTGCAGTGCCACGGCCAGCACCAGACATACCCGTAATAAGGACGATCTCAAGTGGATCGGTAGACACAGGACGAGCCTCACTCTCTCGTGAATCTACAATATGAGCATTAGTTGTTATGCCCATTCTCCTCTCTAGTGTGCCAGATTTATGGATGAAGAGCGGCATAAACTTTTTGGGCACGGTAGTGGCCAAAGCCAGGAACCTGTGCAATGTCGTCAACGGAAGCAGCACGCAATTTTTTTAATGATCCAAAGTACTTAATAAGAGCCTTCTGTAGTGAAGGACCCACGCCGTCAACATTTTCTAGTTCAGATTCCAACATGCTCTTGGAACGACGCTTCCTATGAAAACCGATAGCCCTTCTATGTGACTCATCCCGAACACGTTGTAGCAAATACAATGCTTCAGAATCACGAGGCAGGATAAGCGGCTCTTCTTCGCCCGGTACCCATACTTCCTCCAGTCGTTTTGCCAATCCCACAACTGGAATATCAGTAATACCGAGATCCTCTAATACGGCAGCAGCTGCAGCGGCCTGCGGCGCACCTCCGTCCACTACGAAAAGCTGAGGGGGGTAGGCAAAACGATGCTGCTCAGAAACCACCAGATTCCCTTCGGCATCAGGAACTGTACGAGTATCTTCTGCATAATGCTGGAATCGTCGACGGGTAACTTCTGCGATAGAGCCTACGTCATTTGATTTCCCATCTCCTGCAGCATCTTTAATAAGATAAGTCCGATAATCTGATTTACGCGGCAAACCATCCTCGAAAACAACTAATGAGGCCACTACATCTGTCCCTTGAATATGGCTAATATCAGTACATTCAATACGTAGTGGTGGATTTTCTAGGCCTAAATATGTCTGTAATTCCTCTAATGCACGTGACCGTGACGTAAGATCAGAAGCTCTCTTCAATTTATGTTGCCGCAACGCTTCTGCGGCATTATCCGTGACTGTGTCGAGAATACGAACCAAATCACCCCGTTGCGGTTGACGAATCTCTACATGGGCATGGCGGAGTGCATCTAATTGCGCTGAAATTTCCTCGCACTGGGTGGGAATTTCTGGAACAAGAATAAGCCGTGGAATGTCATCGGTGTGCGTGTTATAAAACTGGGAAAGAAAACTCTCCGCAATAAAAGGCACAGCAGGATCCGGTGTTCCCTTTTCCCACTCTCCTAAATCCGCATCACCCGTTTTAGAAATGACCCATCCTTGCTGCCCCACAATACGACCATGCCGAAACCGGAAGAGCTGCACAGAAGCTTCAATCTCATCAGTGGCGATGCCAATAACATCCGCATCCATAGTTTCCTGTAGGACAACAGTCTGTTTTTCCAATACCGCTTGTAAAGCCGCAATGTGGTCTCGTAGACGCGCTGCTTTTTCAAAATCGAGTTCGGCAGACGCCGCATTCATCTCCGCTGTTAATGTACGGACAATGTCCTTATCCTGTCCGCTTAAGAAGCGTTCCAGCTGAGTAATGAGTGCATGATACTCATCTGGTTCTATTTTCCCTACACAAGGCGCACAGCATTTACCGATGTAGCCAAGAAGACAGGGTCTGCCAAGTGCCGTATGCCGATTAAAAACACCCTTAGTGCACGTACGGACAGGAAAAACTTTGGTGAGTTGGTCGAGAGTGTCACGCAATGCCCCGACCTTTGTATAAGGACCAAAATATTCCACGTTTTTACGCCGTGCTCCGCGATACACCCATACACGTGGGAACGTCTCTGCCGTAGAAATCGCCAGAAGAGGATAGGATTTATCATCTCGGAACTGAATGTTGAAACGTGGTGAAAAATGCTGGATCCAGGTCCACTCTAGTTGGAGTGCTTCACCTTCATTAGCGACAACAGTCCACTCCACACTGGCTGCCTGGTTCAGCATACGACGAGATAGCGAGCGTACATTCTCCGGAGAGACAAAATAAGAGTTCAGTCGGTTACGGAGATTTTTTGCCTTACCAACATAGATGACACGACCATAACTATCCCGAAAACGATACACTCCCGGTTTAGTAGGGATTGTTCCCGGAGCGGGACGAAAATCTGCTGGTGAACCCATCAGATTTAATCCATGCGGCGAAGACGCTTAAGCTCGCAAGCAACTTCTAGCGCAGCATACGTGGCTTCGCCTCCCTTATCCTCTACAGAGTCTGCATATCCTGCGCGTGCATGGGCTTGCTCTACGGTGTTCACTGTCAATACAGCATTTCCGACAGGTGTACTTTCATCGAGAGCTACCCGTGTAAGACCATCGGTGACAGACTGACACACATAATCGAAATGTGCAGTATCACCACGAATGACGACTCCAATTGCCACAACAGCATCATGCGTTCGGGCAAATTGTTGGGCAATAACAGGCAGTTCAATAGAACCGGCCACTCGGGAGACATCGACAGTAGCACCGGCCTCCTCCGCAACTGCGCAAGCACGGCTCAACATTTGATTGCACAGTTCGGCATTCCACTGCGCAGCAACGATGCCTACTCGCATGCCAGTGGCGTCAATAGAGGAAATACCAGGACGGCCTGCTTCAGCCATGTCTGCTCCTAAATGAGATACTAGGGTTATGTGTGGGACATGCGCAGTCACCATCCTACCGTGATGGTGGCTAACGTCCTTACGAAGGTATTAATGCTCCTCATGATCGTGCGTGCATCCCGACACATGACGAGTATGATCATGCTCAATCCAGGCGGAACTTTGCACATCACTTGTAGCACTACCTACTACAGCGTCAAGGTCTTCCAACACATGCCCCATACGGTCACGCTTCGTACGCAAATACGTAAGGTTTTCAGGGGTAACGTCCAGCGGTAAATGCGCACGCTCCGCAATCTCTACTCCGTAGCCTTCCAGCCCCTCCTGCTTATCTGGATTATTCGTTAGCAGACGCATTGACCGTACACCCAGGTCATAAAGAATCTGTGCCGCAGAAGCATACTCACGCGCATCCGCGGGAAGACCAAGCTTCAGGTTTGCATCCACGGTGTCTTCACCCTCATCTTGTAGATGGTAGGCACGAAGCTTATTCAACAAACCAATTCCGCGTCCTTCATGTCCACGGAGATAGAGAACAATGCCCCTCCCCTCGTCATCGATCATGCGGAGAGAACGGTGGAGCTGCGGCCCACAGTCGCATCTGCGGGAACCGAAAACATCACCAGTAAGGCATTCGGAATGGACTCTGACTAAAACGTCTTGTCCATCATTGGCAGCAACGTCACCTTTCACAACTGCGACGTGCTCTTGTCCATCAATAAGGGAACGATAACCAACAATACGGAAATTGCCATAAGCGGTAGGTAGATTAGTATCAGTTACTCGTTCAACAAGTTTCTCATGCTGACGGCGCCACTCAATGAGATCCTTAATGGAAATCATGGAGAGACCATGCTTATGTGACCAGTCCCGCAGTTCCTCCGCATGAGCCATCGTAGTGGGATCATTTTCTGACACAATCTCGCACAGTGCCCCAGCTGGTGTACATCCGGCTAGTCGCGCTAGATCCACAGAAGCTTCCGTATGTCCTGCTCGCTTAAGAACACCGCCAGGAACGGCTCGTAGGGGAAGGACATGTCCAGGGCGGTTCAAACTGGCTGGTCCAGAGGTGGGGTCCGCCAGAGTTTTTATAGTGCGAGAACGATCTGTCGCAGAAATACCTGTGGTCGTGTGCTGTGCTGCGTCAACAGTGATCGTATAGGCAGTGTGTCGAGGATCTTCACTGTGGAGCACCATTGCCGGAAGATGGAGGCGGTCGCATAATTCCCCCTCCATACCGACGCAGATATAGCCCGAGGTGTAGCGGATCATAAACGCAAGTAGCTCTGGTGTTGCTTTTTCTGCAGCGAAGATGAGATCGCCCTCATTTTCACGGTTCTCATCGTCAACAACTACGACAGGACGGCCTGCACGAATATCTGCAATGGCCTGTTCAATACTGTCGAATTCGATCACTGGTGCAGCGCTCCTCGTGTTCCTGAAATGTCTCTTCCCTTATCATTCGTTAATAGGATCATGGACGCGACGCCAGGCAATCAAATCCGCAATAGAAATCATCGCGAGATGATGACGATTAGCCCATTCACGGAGTTCTTCGCGGCGTGCCATAGTGGTCGGATCTTTTTCAGACACAATCTCACACAATGCCGCCACTGGCTGGTATCCAGCTAAACGAGCAAGATCGGAACCGGCTTCAGTATGTCCCATACGCTTGAACACACCACCAGAAACAGCGCGTAGAGGAAGAACATGGCCGGGGCGGTGGAAATCTGCAGCAACAGCCTGCGGATCACCCAGTTTCTTGATAGTGAGTGCACGATCATGTGCAGAAATACCGGTGGTGGTTCCCTCTGCAGCATCAACAGACACGGTATAGGCAGTAAGTCGGCAGTCTTCGCTCTTTTCCCACATGATCGGCAGCTCGAGGCGATCGCAGATACCAGCATCCATACCGACACAGATATAGCCCGAGGTGTAGCGGATCATGAAAGCTAGTAATTCTGGAGTAGCTGCTGCTGCCGGGAAAATAAGATCTCCCTCATTCTCTCGGTTATCGTCATCGACAACGACAACGGGGCGTCCCTGCCGAAATTCTTCAATGGCAGTATCGATACTCTCGAAAAGACTCATGATCGTACTCTCGTTCTATAGTGATGATGGGTTCAGTATGGCCTATTACCTGTTTACGTGGGGTATTAAAACAGTGACAGATCTCTTACTTATAGGGGGTAAGGAGATGATCAACATATTTAGCGATGGCATCAACCTCAACATTGACAGCATCCCCCACATGTGCTTCCCCAAAAGTTGTGCGCGCAAGAGTTTCTGGAATAAGAGAAACCTCTAGCCACGTATCCCCCACCGCTGAAACGGTAAGAGAGACACCATTAAGAGTGATAGAGCCTTTGTAAGCAACAAAACGTAAAATCTCTGGGCTAAGAGAAATACGCACAACATGCTCGGGACTAATAGCAGTAATGTCGCCAGTTGTATCAACATGACCTTGCACCATATGTCCGCCGAGACGATCCCCAATAGCAATAGCGCGTTCAAGGTTGACTGCACAACCGGGAGATAACTTTCCCAGAGTGGTAAGTCGTAGTGTCTCATGCATAATGTCGGCGGAAAAGCCATGCGGAAGAATCTCTACAACAGTAAGACAGACACCGTTAACAGCAATGGAGTCACCAAGTCGTGTTCCCTCCATAACAGTCGCGCAATCAATAGTGACACGCTGCGACGGACTATCGGGAGTACCCGTATCAACTGCTTTAACGAAAACTCCACGTTCTTCGATAATGCCTGTAAACATTAAAGATTCCTCTCCAGAACAAGTTTGAGGTCTGCTCCTACTCTCTCACAACTTGTGAACTGAAAGCGCTGCGCGTTCGGCAAAGTGTCAATAAGTGAGCTATGAGCTGCGGAAAGTCCTTGTCCTAAAATAAGCGGGGCAAGATAGACAAGTAGTCGATCAGCATATCCACGAGCTACAAGATCACCAGCCAGACGAGGCCCACCCTCCACTAAAACATCTTGATAGTCGACAGTAGAGAAGTAGCCGAGTACGTTTTCCCACTGTCGCGTACAAAGATGTGTAAAAGGCGCCGCAGCATACCCGGCAGAAACCTGGCAGACAGTCATACCAGAAATGCGTGATACTACGGTCTCACCGGGAATTGGCCGAGTACCAATAACATAGCGGTGTGGTTGGTGCGGGTAGAGAGTTCCATCAGCACGACGTGCAGTTAGGCTGGGATTATCGGCCAGAAAAGTACCAGTGCCAACAATAATGGCGTCCACACGGGAACGCTCGAGATGTGCATCACTGCGCGCATCCTCCCCCGTAATCCATTGGCTTGTACCGTCAGCTGCCGCGGAAAAACCATCAAGAGACGATGCCATTTTTACTGTTACACGTGGGTGTCCAGTCTTTTGTTTATGCAGCCAGGCACCTAAACCTTCTGCTTTTACCTGTTTCTGACGAGCACTATCAAATTGCACACAGTGTATACCTTGTTTACTAAGGTACTGTGCACCACCTTTGAAAGAGGTCTCATCGGCGACAGCGTAGTACAGATGGGAAATACCTGCGGCTGCTAAAGCATGCGAGCACGGCCCCGTTCTCCCCCACTTATTACATGGTTCAAGCGTAACGACAGCAGTTCCCCCTACTGTATGCTTACCAGCCATACGGAGAGCCTGAATTTCAGCATGAGGACCGCCGGGAGGCTGTGTAGCGCCAATCCCCCGCACATATCCGGCTGAGTCCAGTATCACTGCTCCCACTGGCGGATTAGGGGTGGTACACCCGCGTGAGCTTTCTGCCGCAGCGATAGCAAGATTGAGTGCTTCAGTGGGGGTGAGTGAATGGCCTAGGGCTGCTAGAACCGTTTCGGGAAGATGCGGCGGTACAGTCATAAACTCTAGGCCAAAGCGGCTTCTCGAAGTTTTGCGATAGCCTCGGCACGATCAACCTGGTTATATACCGCTGATCCAGCAACAAAAGCATCAACACCAGCCTGATAACAGGATCCGATAGTGTCGACAGTAATACCACCATCAATTTCAATAAGTGTCGGCAGGTTGCGGCGATCAATTTCTGCCCGTAGAACCCGCACTTTGTCAAGCACTTCCGGCATAAACGATTGTCCGCCGAAACCAGGTTCCACACTCATGATGAGAACCATGTCAACGGCATCGAGGATATCGAAGTAGGGCTCAATAGGAGTGCCTGGTTTAACAGAAATCGCCGCGCGTGACCCCAACTCACGCAATGTTGCACACAATGCTGCAGGGTCTTTTGACGCCTCTACATGGAAGGTGACGGAATAAGCTCCACTTTTGGCGTAATCGGGTGCCCAGCGCTCCGGATCGTCAATCATGAGGTGGACATCCAAAGGCATATCCGTTACTTTTCCGACAGCTTTCATAACAGGTAGTCCGAAGGAAAGGTTGGGCACAAAGTGGCCATCCATAACGTCGACGTGAACCCAGTCTGCGCTAGCGATAGCAGCAATATCGTCTGCTAAATGAGCAAAATCTGCAGAAAGGATAGAGGGGGCGATGAGTGGTTCTCGTTGCATAACTTAATCCTACGTCTATAACGACTCGTGAGAGGGACGGCGGAGGAGGGCCACGAACATGGCGTCAGTTCCATGTCGGTGCGGCCACAGCTGGATGAAGGGGGCACTAGTGAGATGGTAGACACTATCTTCACCTGCCCAGTCTGGCCAGATTTGGGTGGCATCAAGGATATCTAGGCCGGTTTCAATAGCTACATCCCGCACTACTGCTTCGGTTTCTCGAAGATGCGGCGAGCAGGTGGAATATGCGATAACACCACCCGGCCGTACTAGTTGGGCTGCACTCGTCAAAAGTTCATGCTGTAAAACAGTAAGATCAGCGAGATCACTGGGCTGACGAGTCCACCGCGACTCTGGGCGTCGTCGTAATGATCCCAGCCCAGAACACGGAGCATCCACGAGAACACGGTCAAAGCCAGGATCAATCTGCGGGTCTCGACCATCGGCTTCTACAACCGTAACGGGTAGGTCAGAACATGCTTTTCGAACCAGATCTGCACGGTGATGGCTGGGCTCTACCGCTGTAACAGTGGCTCCAGTGATGGCAGCTTCTGCTCCTAGGAGTGCAGATTTACCGCCGGGACCAGCACATAAGTCCAGCCATCTCCCCTGGTCTTCCCCTTCTAGCGGCGCTTTCCGAAGGGTGAGAGCCACAATCTGTGATCCTTCATCTTGGACCCGTGCATGTCCTTCGCGGACAACATCAAGACGGCCTGGATCACCGCCCTCTGTCAGATGTACAGCATAGGGGCTGAGAGGTCCTGTCTCTCCCCCCGTCATAGCGGTTACTTCCATTGCCGTCGCTTCGCCCGGCAGCGCCACAAGATGCACAATTGGCCGTGTATCATCAGCTTCTAATGTTGCAGCGAGTTCTGGTGAATCTTCGCCAACATGCAATGCTCCGGCAAAAGCCTCCACAATCCAGCGTGGGTGAGCTGTGTGGTAAGCAAGAGCTCCAACCGGATCACGCTCTTCCTGTGGGCAGCAGCGTTCTTCCCACTCTGTAGGAGTACTCCGGGAAATAGTACGCAATACAGCATTGACGAAACCGGTGGAGCCCTGTCCTCGTTCAGCACGTGCTAGCTCAGTAGATGTCGATACGGCTGCATGCTGCGGGACACGTGTGCGGAGTAGTTGATATGTCCCTAAACGCAAGATATCCAGTAAATCTCCATCGATTTCGGAGACCGGACGATGGGCCGCTTCCTCGATAACAGGATCAAGAATCCCCTGGGCACGAACAGTACCGTTAGCGAGCTCTGTGGCAAATGCGGCATCTTGCTTATTAAGATGGCGATGCCGCAGTTCCTGAGATAACGCGATGTTGGCGTAAGCACCATCTGCCCGCACTGCGCGGATAACAGCCAACGCTGTTTCGCGTGCCGCATCTTCAATTGCTTGTCCGTGGCGTCTGTGCGCATGCTGCTGGTGGTGGCGAGACGATGCTTTATCATCATGCTTTACTTGCGTATTTTTTACAGTATCAGTGTGACGCTGCGCCGGTTGTTGCTGCTGTGCAGAGTGTTGTTGAGCAGACTTTCGTTGTGCCGCCACTTTTGACCGAGATCGGAATCCTCCACTCATTGCAGCGTCTCCCCTCCTTGTAGATGAGCACCGCGTGCCCAATCTGCTGCCCTCATCATTTTCTTCCCAGGCGCTTGGATAGTGGCAAGCTGTAAAGTTTCACTAGCCGTCCCCACTAGGACGTGCTTTCCAGTGAATAGTACTTCGCCGGGTTGAAGTTTAGTGTCGCGAGTAGAGAGATACTGCATGGCGGCAGGGTGGAGAGCCTCTACACCCCCAATTTTGAGACGAGAGTCGCCAAGCATAGTCCATGCTCCAGGAGCAGGAGACATAGCCCTAATATGGCGGCTGACAAGGTGGTCGGGAAGATCCCAGCGAATATGCGCATCTGCTGTAGAGATCTTAGACGTATAGCTCACTCCATCAGTCGACTGTGGAAGTGGTTCTACTATTCCAGAAGCAATGCCATCCACTGTCTCAACGAGTAAATGAGCCCCCACTTCTGCAAGACGCTGCATCAGTGTTTCGCTTGTATCCGTCGCCTGGATGGGCTCGGTTATTGTCCCATAGACCGGACCAGTATCCATTCCCTCATCAAGGCGGAATGTAGTAGCACCAGTAATCTCATCACCAGCCCAAATAGCCGATTGTACAGGTGCTGCACCGCGCCATTGCGGCAGAAGGGAAAAATGAAGGTTAACCCACCCATGCGCAGGGATCGACAGAACCTCCGGACGCAGCAGCTGACCATAGGCAACTACCGGACAACATTCCGGTTGATACTCGCGCAGTTCGTCAATGAAAGCAGGATCGCTGGCAGAAACTGGTTTAAGCACGGGGATAGAATGCTCAGCCGCGCACTGTGCCACCGGTGAAGGATGTACCTTACGACCACGACCAGCGGGCGCATCGGGCTGGGTAACGACGGCAACAACATCGTGCTGTGGAGAATCAATGAGGGCTTTAAGAGAGGGAACAGCCGCCTCTGGAGTTCCTGCAAAAACCAGCCGCATGAAGATCCTTTCTAGGACAGAGAAAAGGGGGCACAATAAACAACCTGAGGTTGTGCTACCCCTGCGGTTGTAGAGTGGACTGTCCAAACCAGTTGGCATTGCGGACTTCTGCCATGGAGAGTTTACGATTCTCCGCAGACTGTTGCTTCATGAACATAATGCCGTCGAGATGGTCACTCTCATGCTGGATACAGCGTGCAAGCAATTCGGTACCTTCATAGCTGACATCGTTTCCGTGACAGTCCTTACCGTGTACGACAACGTGGTTATAGCGTTCCACATCCCCATAGACGCCTGGTACAGAAAGACAACCTTCCATACCGTACTGCATTTCATCGCCAATAGGCTCCCACACCGGATTAATAACGTATCCCGACTGTTCATCCCCACAATCAAAAACGAAGAGACGTTGAGACACTCCTACCTGGGGTGCAGCTAAGCCCACACCATTATCAGCACGCATAGTGTCGAACATATCTTCCACAAGCTTTTCCAGTGCGCCGTCGAACTCCGTCACCTCATCAGCGCGGGTACGAAGAACCGGATCCGGGAAAAGTCGGATAGGAAGAACCGCCATAAAAACCCTTTCACTAATATGCCATCTACCAGCAAGTATAATCACTCTACACGGTAGATGACGTATATCTGAAGACTAGCCAATACGAGTAGGATCAACGTGGATACGAACCGGTATGTTTTTGGTTTTCGCAGATCGATAGCGACTTATTTTACGTACCTCAGAAAGAATATCGTCAAAATTATCCCCATTATCCCGCAGTAGCATCCGCAGTGGCTCTTCCCCACTATCCGCACAACTAGCGGGGAGAGACTCAAATACAGGAAGCTCTATAGGCCCAAGAGTGTCGACAGAAACCTCTGCAGTGACATCAGAAACAAAATCTTTCACAGCAGAGAAAGGACCATCAATCGCAATAAAATGACGACTCGGCGGTAGCAACGCACTCTCACGCTCTGCACAAAGGCGCTCCGCGACACCAACCGGATCCCAGCGAATAAGTCCCTGGATAAGGGGGTGACGCGGCTCCCCCGCAATGATCGCTTCTCCACCTTGCGAAAATGGTCGGACAAGCCGAACAGCATTGCACCATAAACGGAGTGTATCTTCATCAGCTGAGAGATCCGGACGTTGCGTGAGTGCCCACGGATCGAGAAGCACGACAGCACCATATCCCGACGGCGCAACAGGCTCACTCCCCGGTGTCGAGACAACAATCATAGGGCCAGCAGCAATACGTTCTTTTCGCTCATCCCCATAGGAAAGGACAACAGGGAAACCTGGAAAAGCTCGGCCTAGCTCCTCAGCAGTACGACCAGCACCCTTCGTAGCAGCTCGCAAGGTATGGCTGCCACAGTGCTGGCATGTAAAACGTGGTTCCGGTGTACCACACCAGCGACACACCGGAATACTGGCGCCCTCCGCATTTGTGCTACGTGACAAACCAAGTGGACCTCCACAGTGGCGGCAACGTGCAGGCTCACGACAATTCCCACACACTAAAGTAGGAATATAGCCGCGTCGAGGAACCTGGAATAGTACCGGTTCATTGCGTTCTAAGGCCGCCTTCACCGCTCGAAAAGCAGTATGTGGAATACGGGCTGCCCGTGCTAGAGGATCCCTCTCAAGTGCTTTATCGGAGTCTCCTGGAGCAGTAATCCGAGGAAGCTCCTTCTTCAACTCGCTATGCTCAGGCTGCAGATAATGCGCCCACCCCTCCTCCACGCGATAGCTCATCGCAACACTGCAGGACCATCCTGCAGCGAGAAAATTAGCTCCTGTGCTTTCCGCACGATGTGCTAATACATCTCGCAGATGAGGGTACGGTGCATGCAGATCCGCATAGATATCATTCCCATCATCCACCATGAGAACGGTGTGCAGATTCCGCAGTGGTGTAAAAGCCGCACCACGAGTACCGATTACCACATCAACAACGCCATAAAATGCGTACAACCAATTCCGGTAACGCGGAGCCTGCCCAGACGCAGCAGATAATGCGGCAATGCCAGTGTCACCTAAACGCTGCACAATATCGTTATACAAGGGATCAAGATCATACTGATCCGGCACAAGGATGAGAACTGATCCTCCTGCTGCACGAGCAACAGTAATAAGATCGCAGGCACGCGCCGCCAGATCCTCATGCGGAAGTAACTGCCATGCTGCCCGTACACCACCCCGTGGAAGTGCCGCCACCATACTCGTTCCCCACCGGTAACGCCCCCACGCGGCACGCGATTCTTCCGCCAAAAGATCGCAAGAGAGATCTGCGTCCACACTTTTCAGAACATCGGGAACTCGCGTAGCGGGTATCTCTTCCTTATCTACGCGAGCAACTCTAGGCGGAATCGCCAGACGAATGACGTCAGCTATCGTTCCCGCATAGCGGTGTGCTGTCCACTCCACTAACTCTCTATACGAACCTGTGAAAACCGGGTGTGGAGAAGTCACTTTACGAATAGGAGTTAACTTTCCCGGAAAATCTGATTGCGCACAGCGCTCCAACACATAACCATCCACCTGACGACCGTGAAAAGTGACGCGGACACGGACCCCCGGCTGTGCAGTATCAGAGAGATCAGTCGGTACAGAATAATCAAAGGGCCTATCCAAATGCGGCACATCAAGCAACGGCAATACCCGGGCAATAGGGTTTTCCGATGCGAAATGTGGTGAACCAGCCATGTCTATATTCTTACCAGAGACACGCGGAGTGCCTGTGAGAATAACACAGGCACTCCACCCAGTAGGTGATGTATTAGGCAGTCAATCCAGCTAGTGAAGCAAGATCAGCTGCACGATCAGTATTCTCCCAAGGAAGATCAATATCAGTACGGCCGAAATGTCCGTAAGCGGCAGTTTGCCGATAAATGGGGCGAAGAAGATCAAGATCGCGGACGATGGCGCCGGGCCGTAGATCAAATACTTCCTCAATGGCTTCTTGAATATGCAGAGGATCGCACTTCTCCGTGCCAAAAGTCTCCACGAAGAGCCCGACGGGGGCGGCTTTTCCAATAGCATAAGCAACTTGCACTTCAACTCGATCAGCAAGTCCCGCCGCTACCACATTCTTTGCAACCCACCGCATAGCGTAGGCAGCAGAACGATCCACTTTTGAAGGATCTTTTCCAGAGAAGGCACCACCACCATGGCGAGCCATACCACCATAGGTGTCAACGATAATCTTGCGACCGGTAAGACCGGCGTCGCACATAGGACCCCCAAGGATGAAACTTCCGGAAGGATTGACGAGGAGCCGTGGAGATTCTATATCCAGATCTGTTCCGCTCAGGCTTTCTAGTACCGGGTTGAGGATACGATCATGAATAGCTGGGGTTAGTTCACTGTCAAGGTCAATGCCCGCATCATGTTGAGTAGAAATGATGACGGTATCTAAACGAACTGCTTTATGACCGTCATATTCAATAGTCACCTGGGTTTTACCATCTGGGCGCAGCCACGGCAGTTCATTATTTTTACGTTCTTCAGCAAGGCGACGGGAGAGCCGATGTGCCAGTGCAATAGGCAAAGGCATCAATTCGGGAGTATCGGTGCATGCGTAGCCAAACATGAGTCCTTGATCGCCTGCACCTTGCCGGGAAAGCTCATCCTCATCACATTCGGTGCGTACCTCATGGCTGACATCAACACCACCAGCAATTTCTAGAGATTGCTGGCCAATAGAAATATTAATGGCGCAATTATTACCGTCTAGTCCCTTAGCGGTATCGTCGTAGCCTACATCGAGAATGGCGTTACGAACAGTGGCATCAATATCAACATGGGCATCACTACGAACCTCGCCACCAATATGCACCTGGCCAGTAGTGGCGAAAGATTCAATAGCGACATGTGAGTGGGGGTCTTGTGCCAGGTAAGCGTCAAGTAGTGTGTCGCTAATAGCATCACAAAGCTTGTCAGGATGTCCCTCTGTAACCGACTCGCTAGTGAAGAGACGGCGAACAGTACTCACGATATGATTCCTCATTTCTGCGGTGTGGGCAGACGTCTATTAGATTGGCACGAAAAACCGCCCGACCGCCAAAATATGACGGCAGGGCGGTACTTGCTTTTATTGAAACTATTCAGCAGCCTGTAAAAACATCCTGTTTTCTGTGAGGCTATTCCCCTTCAGTGCATTCGAGAAGATCCGCATCAATCTCACGCATTGCGATAGATAACGGTTTCTCATGCAAACGAGGTTCTACAAGCGGACCAACGTATTCGAGAATGCCCTCAGCAAGCTGATTGTAGTAATCATTAATTTGGCGGGCTCGCTTAGCAGCAAAGACTACGAGTGCGTATTTAGATGACACCTTAGTAAGGAGTTCATCCAACGGCGGATCGGTAATACCGATCGGTGGCTCGTATGGCTTCGGTGCTGCAAGACCATCATTTAGGCTCTGTTCAGCCACGTTCTGTGCCTCCGTGTGCCTGAGAGTGTTACTTTTCAACTCTAGGGGTAACACACTAAACAGGCAAATTAAGATTATATAACTTTATTTAATATCCCAACAGGATACTAACTCAGCAACAGCCTTATCGAGATCATCATTGACGATGACACGATCAAATTCATCCTGTGCTTTAAGCTCAGTTGCCGCAGTTTGTAGACGACGTTGAATAACATCGTCAGTTTCAGTTCCACGCCCGACAAGACGATCCACCAAAATCTCCCAGCTAGGAGGAGCAAGAAAAACGAGCTGAGCCCCTGGCATTGAGTGACGAATCTGCCGTGCACCAGCAAGATCTACTTCAACAAGAACGGGTCTTCCTTCCGCCAATGCTTGTTCGACTGGCTGGCGAGGAGTACCGGAACGCTGCAAGCCACCATGAATATCTGCCCACTCGAGCAGTTCATTATTATCGATGTAGTGCTGAAATTCTTGCGGCGACACAAAGAAGTAATCACGCCCATCAACTTCACCTGGCCGTGGCTGTCGTGTAGTGACAGACACAGAAAAGTACAGGTTAGGAATGAGTTCTCGCACGCGCTGAACGACAGTAGATTTTCCTACAGCAGAAGGGCCGGCTAGTACGACCAACCGACCCCTCTGAGTAGTTCTGTCGTCTGAGGATGTAGATACAGAAAAAGTTCTTCTAGTCTCGTCAGACACAGTGGAAACTACTCGCCAAAACCAAAACGTTCCAGCAGGGCACGACGCTGACGGTCACCCAGACCACGAAGACGACGAGTGGGAGCAATCTCCAACTCAGTCATGATTTCTTGTGCCTTTACCTTGCCTACCTTGGGTAGTGCTTCCAAAAGGGCGGAAACCTTCATCTTTCCGATGATTTCATCAGTCTCAGCATCTTTCAAAACAGTTTTAAGATCTGTTTCGCCCTTCTTCAGGTGTTCCTTAAGCTCGGCACGGGCACGACGAGCTGCAGCAGCCTTCTCGAGTGCAGCAGCACGCTGTTCGGGGGTTAGTTCAGGAAGGGCCACGATTCCTCCGTATCAAATAACTTTTATTAGCGGAACACGGTTATCGGTTCCGGGTACTTGAATAGCCAAGCACCAGTGTGTGTCGTTTATTTTCTTAAATAGCGTAGCACCAAACGACCAGGTACAACGCAACACAACAGCATGTTTTAACGGTTTACGCCAAATATTCAGAGTTAAACTTTGAAAGCTGCGTTGCTAAGTCTTCCACAGATGGACCGCATTCTAAAAGTGCACGTGAAATATTCGGAATTCCTAACGTACCTTTGTTCCCAACAATACGATCAACATCATCTTTTGTAGCTCCTTGCGCCCCTACACCAGGTAATAGGACAGGTCCGCAGAGGTTTTCAAGAAGCGGTGGTTGCTGTACTGTCGCACCAACCACTACGCCATAGGAACCTATACCCCAGCGCTCTTTTTCTATAGCGTTACATGCCGACACATAATCGACAACATACTGTGCGACGCTACATGAGGACGTTTCACTATTCTCCATACGTTCATCGGAATCTAATGAGGTAACAGCATTTTGAATAACTGCACCTTCTGGATTAGACGTACGGGCTAAAACGAATAGACCCTTCCCCGATTCCTGCGCTGCAGTAAAAAGAGGGGCAAGAGAGGCAACTCCCAGATAAGGGGATACCGTAAGGGCATCACATGCAAGCGGAGAGTCATCACGTAGCCAAGCATCGGCATAACCCTTATTTGTGGAGCCAATATCACCGCGTTTAGCATCAGCAACTACCAAAGTTCCAGCATCATGCAAATCTGCAAGAGCCTTTTCTAAGATGGCAAAACCTTGCGAACCAAAACACTCGAAAAAAGCCACCTGGGGCTTCACAAGAGCTACGCGGCCAGCAAAGGCTTCCACACAGATCTGTGTAAACTCCCGCAGACCAGCTACGTTCCACTCGAGTCCCCACTGCTGCATTAAAGCAGTGTGGGGATCGATACCAACGCAAAGACGACCAGTCTTCGCACATGCCTCTTGTAAAGCTAGCCCAAAAGGCTTACTGGAGCTACAGAGTGACACTAGCGGCCCCTATCCATACGGTGAAGTTCCTGCAGCGGGTACACAGTAAACTCTTCTTCTCCACGCAGTGCCTCAATACCCTGTACACATGCACCTGCACCAGAGACCGTCGTAACACAAGGAATGCCGCGGGAAACAGCTGCGGCACGAATACCATAGCCGTCTTCCCGAGAACCGGAATCACCCTTTGGTGTATTAATAATGAGATCGACTTGACCAGAATTAATGAGATCAACGACGCTCTCGGCACCTTCTGGACGGTCATCATCACCGGTCTGCTTGTACACATGTACGCAGTCGATACCGTTACGGCGCAGAATGTCGCTGGTACCACCCGTAGCGAGAATACGGAAGCCCATATCATAGAGACGACGTGCCGGGAATACCATGGCACGTTTATCCGTATTGGCGACGGAGATAAATACTGTTCCTTCTGTGGGCATATTGCCATAGGCAGCAGTTTGGCTCTTTGCGAACGCTTTACCGAAGTTGGTATCAATACCCATAACTTCGCCAGTAGACTTCATCTCTGGCCCCAGCAGTGTATCCACTCCTCTCCCGTCTACCTTGCGGAAACGGTTGAAGGGAAGAACAGCTTCCTTGACTGCAATAGGATGCCCCATAGGAATAGTGCCGCCATCGCCTTCTGCCGGCAGCATACTTTCCTGGCGAAGCTCAGCAATAGTAGCACCCAGCATGATGCGAGCACAGCACTTAGCCAACTGTACAGATGTTGACTTCGAGACGAAAGGAACGGTACGCGAGGCGCGCGGATTCGCTTCCAGGACGTATAAAGTATTCCCCTTTAACGCGTACTGGACGTTCATGAGTCCCTTGACGCCGATACCCATAGCAAGTGCCGCTGTGGAATGCCGAACCGCCTCAATATCACCGCGTCCAAGCGTCATTGGGGGTAGCGCACAGGAAGAATCTCCGGAGTGGATACCGGCCTCTTCGACGTGCTCCATGATGCCGCCCAGGTAAACCTCTTTACCGTCGCAGAGTGCGTCAACATCGATCTCAATAGCATCGTCAAGGAAACGGTCCACCAACACGGGGTGTTTCGGAGTGAGTTCAGTTGCGCGTTCAATGTAATCGCGGAGAGAATCCTCGTTATAGACAATTTCCATTCCTCTACCACCCAAAACATAGGAGGGACGGACGAGGACGGGAAAACCAATCTCGTTAGCGACTTCCGCTGCCTCTTCGAAGGAGATAGCAGTTCCGTAGCGGGGAGCCGGCAGTTGTGCAGCAGCGAGAACCTTACCGAATTCACCGCGATCTTCAGCGAGATCAATAGCAGCGGGCGATGTTCCCACAATAGGAACGCCTTCCGCCTCCAGTTTGGCGGCAAGGGACAAGGGGGTTTGTCCACCTAGCTGAACGATGACACCGACAACCTCGCCAGACTCACATTCTGAACGGTAAACTTCGAGGACATCCTCCAGCGTGAGCGGCTCAAAGTAGAGGCGGTCAGCGGTGTCGTAGTCGGTCGACACAGTTTCGGGGTTACAGTTGACCATAATGGTCTCATAGCCAACGGCAGAAAGCGCCTGAGCAGCGTGTACGCAGGAGTAATCAAACTCAATGCCCTGCCCGATTCGGTTGGGACCAGAACCCAAAATGATAACTTTTGGACGATCCTTCTGCGGGGCTACTTCAGACTCTGCTGCAGAATCATACTCATAGGCTGAGTAATGATAGGGAGTTTTCGCCTCAAACTCCGCCGCACATGTATCAACTGCTTTATAGACGGGGTGAATACCCAGGCGATTACGCAGGTTACGAACACCCGCTTCCCCATCAATTTCTGTGCGCAGGGACGCTATCTGGCGATCTGAGAAGCCATTGTATTTGGCAAGCTGAATCATCTCGCCGGTGAGTACAGGGGCATTGACAATCTCGTTGCGGACATCAACAAGAGCTTTAATTTCTCCGAGGAACCATGGATCAATAGCGGTAGCTGCATACAGATCGTCAATCGAAACACCTTGTCGGAGCAAGTATTCAACTGTGTAGATACGGTTTTCGGTAGGACGTTTGATCTCTTCGAGTAGATCCGCGACAGTTTTCTCCCCATTATTGGTGAGAGCATCATCGGGACGAGTCCAGAAACCAGCAAACTTCGTTTCTAGGGAACGCAGTACTTTGTTCAGTGCTCCACGGAAGTTACGGCCGAGGGCCATGGCCTCTCCCACTGATTTCATCGTGGTGGTGAGGGTGTCATCTACGCCAGGGAATTTCTCGAAGGCAAAACGTGGAGCCTTAACGACAACGTAGTCGAGAGTCGGCTCGAAGCTCGCTGGGGTTTCCTTAGTAATATCGTTAGGAATTTCATCCAGCGTGTAGCCAATCGCCAATTTGGCAGCGATCTTGGCGATGGGGAAACCAGTTGCTTTGGATGCAAGCGCAGAGGAACGCGAAACACGCGGATTCATCTCGATAACAACGAGGCGACCCGTCTTCGGATCCTGTGCGAATTGAATATTGCATCCACCGGTATCGACACCAACAGCGCGCAGAATAGCGATCGATTGATCACGCATTATCTGGTATTCGCGGTCGGTGAGGGTCATTGCTGGGGCAACGGTTATGGAATCGCCGGTATGAACACCTACTGGGTCGAGATTCTCGATAGAGCAGACAACCACGACGTTATCGTTATGGTCACGCATCAGCTCTAGCTCAAATTCTTTCCACCCAAGGATAGATTCTTCAATGAGAACGTTTGCTGTTGGGGATGCTGCTAATCCGCCGCCGGCAATACGATCCAGGTCCTCCATTGTGTAGGCCATGCCGGAGCCTAAACCGCCCATTGTGAAAGAGGGGCGAACGACTACGGGGAGACCGAGCTCTTCAACTGTTTCATGGACTTCGTCCATGGTGTAGCAGACGCGGGAGCGGGCTGACTCACCACCGATCTGTTCAACAATATCTTTGAAAGTTTGACGGTCCTCGCCGCGCTGAATGGACTCGAAAGAGGCGCCGATTAGTTCAACGTTGTATTTCTCGAGAAGGCCACGATCATGCAGATCAACAGCTGCGTTGAGGGCAGTTTGGCCACCAAGGGTAGGCAGTACGGCGTCAATGGGATGGCCGTCAGCAGCTTCTTTCTGGAAGATCTTCTCAATGTATTCTGCAGTAATAGGCTGCACATAGGTGGAGTCTGCAAACTCTGGATCGGTCATAATTGTGGCCGGATTGGAGTTAACAAGGGAGACACGAATGCCTTCTTGCTTCAAGACTCGACATGCTTGGGTACCCGAATAGTCGAATTCGCAGGCCTGGCCAATAACAATAGGCCCCGAACCGATGACAAGAATGTGGTTAAGATCGTCGCGACGTGGCATTTACTTCTGTCCCTTCTTGTCGTGTTTCTCAAGGAGATCAACAAACTCATCAAAGAGATAGTTTGCGTCGTGTGGCCCAGCACATGCCTCCGGGTGATATTGCACAGAGAAGGCGCTACCATCAAGCAGTTTGACGCCCTCCACCGTATTATCGTTGGGGCAACTATGGGAGATGAGTGCCCGACCATAAGGAGTGTCAAACTCCATGCCGGGTTCACCTTCCAAAGCAAAACCATGGTTTTGGGATGTAATAGCAATACGGCCAGTTTGGTGGTCTTTCACAGGGATGTTGATACCACGGTGGCCGAATTTCATCTTGTAGGTATCAAGCCCTAAAGCCCGACCGAAAATCTGGTTACCGAAGCAGATACCGAAAAGCGGCACGTCATTTTCCAACGCAGCCTTGGTGAGTGCAATAGACGCAGTAGCAGTGACTGGGTCCCCTGGGCCGTTAGAGAAGAAAAGCCCATCAACATCGAGATCGTGGACTTGTTCCCACGTAGCAGAAGATGGCAACATGTGAACACGCAGTCCACGGTTGACAAAGTTACGCGGAGTATTAGCTTTAATACCCAAGTCAATAGCCGCAATGGTAAAGCGATGCTCGCCTACTGGATCAAGGGTATACATTTCCCGCGTAGAGACTTCACTCGCAAGATCCTGACCAACTGCTGGTGGTTGTGACCGTACCTTTTCTAGCATTTCTTCGTCACTGGCCAGAGCGTCACCGGAAAAGATGCCAGCAAGCATACTGCCCTTTGTCCGAAGATGTCGCACGATGGCACGTGTATCAACATTCTGAATAGCAACAATACCCTGCGCTTCTAGTTCCTCCTGCAGCGTGTGATCTAATCGCCAGCTGCACGGCTGATGGGCATAATCACGAATGACGTATCCTGCAACATGAATTTTTCCCACCATGCCGTGGCGAACGGCGTCATTGGTGGGGTCGGCAGTCATGGACTCACCGTCGATACGATTCCACCCAGTGTTACCAATCTGCGGTGCAGTAGAGACAACAATCTGACGCCGATAAGAAGGATCCGTCAGAGTCTCCTGATAACCAGTCATACCGGTGGAAAAAACTGCCTCGCCCAGGGTCTCCCCTAGAGTTCCAAAAGCATGACCGTGAAAAATACGCCCGTCTTCAAGAACTAGGGCTGCTGGAATCCGCTTGCTCACTATTCCTTTTCTCCTCTTCTGCTCGCTATAGAGCCCTAGAACTCAACTACCCCATCACGGGCAGTAACATGTCCACGAAGCACTGTTAGTACTGGGCGGGCCCGGAACTCCATGCCCTCGTAGGGAGTATTAGAGGCGATTGAGGCTAGCTCTTCGCCATGTACTTTCCAGCCGGCATCTGGATCAATAACAGTGAGGTTAGCTGGCTCTCCTACTGCAAGTGGACGTCCTTGATCCGATAAACCGACAAGTTCTGCTGGACGTTCACTCATAACTCGCGCGATATCACGCCACGTCATACGGCCAGTTTCCACCATCACTTGAGCAAGGATGGCAAGGGACGTCTCCAACCCCAACATGCCATTGGCAGCTTTCGCGAACTCACAACATGTCTCCTCGGATCCATGTGGTGCATGATCAGTGGCCACACAATCAATAACACCATCAACAAGAGCTTGCTGAAGTGCCTCATTATCTGAGTCTTCCCGCAGTGGCGGATTAACACGGTAGACACCGTTATAAGTAGGAAGAACAGAATCATTGAGAAGCAGGTGATGTGGAGTCACCTCAGCGGTGATAGTGACACCTTGCGTTCGTGCCCACTTCAGCAACTCAACGGTTCCCTTAGTAGAAGCATGGCAGACGTGAATACGGGCATGTGCATCACGTGCTAACAGAATATCCCGCGCCACAATAGATTCCTCAGCAGCGCGCGGCCATCTCTTCATTCCCAACTTTGCGGCCATTGGCCCTTCGTGGGCAATAGCGCCTTCTGTTAAACGATCTTCTTCCGCATGTTGAGCAATAGTTGCCCCGAAACCTGCCGCATATTCAAGTGCACGCCTCATGACCAGCGGATTATTGACACACTTACCATCATCGGAGAACCAACGAACATGGGCTTTACCCTTATTCATCAATCCCATTTCGGAAAGTTCTTTACCCTGCAGGCCTACGGTTATAGAGCCAACAGGGTAAACATCGCAGAGACCAATTTCTTGGCCCTTGCTCCATATCATTTCGGCAAGATTATTGTTGTCGATAACTGGCTTAGTATTGGGCATAGTGAGAACAGCAGTGAAGCCGCCGCGTGCAGCTGCCGCCGAACCACTAGCAATAGTCTCTGTACCTTCTCGACCGGGTTCACGAAGATGCACGTGAATATCAACAAGACCGGGCAGTAGTACATTGCCCTTGCCATCGTATTCATCACAATTATCTGGAAGAGACGTTATTTCTCCGCATGGAGTAATACGGCTAATGCATCCATCTTCAACAAGAACATCTACGGTGTCGCCTTCACCATAAGGACGAACGTGGCGAATAAGAAGTGAAGTCATAGTATCTTTCTGCATGATTACGCTTCCTTGTCACCGGTGAGAAGCGAGATGAGGATGGCCATACGAACGTGAACACCATTGTTCACTTGTTGAAGAACAGCAGTCTGTGAAGAATCAGCAACATCAAAGTTGATTTCCATGCCACGAATCATCGGGCCCGGATGCATGATAATTGCATCGTCGCGCAACATACCGAGACGCTCTTTGCTCATCCCGTAAAGAGCAGCATACTCACGGACAGAGGGGAAGAACGCCTCCCCCGCTTTCATTCGTTCTTCCTGAACTCGTAGAAGCTGAATAGCATCAGCATCTTTCAACTCTGCATCAAGATCCTGCGTTACACGACATGGCCAATTCTCGACACCAACAGGAAGCAATGTTGGAGGTGCCACAAAAACAACCTCAGCACCGAGCTTAGAGAAGAGAAGAAGATCAGAACGTGCTACGCGGGAATGCAGAATATCCCCCACAATGACAAGTTTCCGTCCCTCGAATCCCCCATGATGCTGCCGGAATGTCAGAGCATCAAGTAAAGCCTGGGAAGGATGCTCATGCTGTCCGTCACCTGCGTTAATAATTGACGGACCATGTATTCCATCGGGAGAAAGCCAGCGAGAAAGCTGATACGGTGCGCCAGAATTAGGATGCCGAACGATGAGGGCATCCGCACCGATAGCAGTTAACGTTTGACCCGTATCTTGGAGAGACTCCCCTTTTTTCACTGATGAATTGGCAGCCGCAATACTACCGACATCCGCACTCAGCCATTTAGCGGCAGTCTCAAAACTAGTACGCGTACGCGTTGAGTTTTCATAAAAAACAGTAAAAACAGTACGTCCCCGCAATGTGGGAAGTTTTCGAATTTCCCGTTCTAGCAGAGAAGACTTCAGATCATCTGCCAGGTTAAGAAGAGCAATGGCACTGTCTTTATCAAGGTCATTAATCGAGACGAGATGCTTCACTCTGCCTCTCCTCCTGTGATATCTCGAGTGAGGACAACTTCATCTACACCGTCTGTTTCTTCCATGTGAACAGCAACCCCTTCAGCACGAGCAGTAGGAATGTTCTTGCCTACATAGTCGGGTCGAATAGGAAGTTCTCGGTGTCCACGATCCACTAAAACTGCCAGTTGGATAATATCTGGGCGTCCGATATCCCGAAGTGCATCCAGTGCGGCGCGCACCGTGCGTCCAGAAAAGAGAACGTCATCAACAAGAATGACTAACGCGCCATCAATACCAGCGCGTGGGATTTGAGTTTCCCCCATAGGACGAGGGGGGCGTTGACGTAAATCATCACGGTAGAGAGTGATATCGAGAGATCCGACTTCTGGAGAGATACCCGAAAATTCAGCAATTTTCGAAGCAAGCCGGTGAGCGAGGTGGCTACCTCGCGTAGGAATGCCCAACAATATGACGCGCTTAGACGAGGATTCGTCAAGTGCTGTCTTCTCAATGATCTGATGGGCGATTCGTGCGACGGTGCGTGATACGTCCGCAGCGTCAAGCAGTTGCACATTGTCGTTCATCCTGACCTCCTTCTCCGCCTCTCTGGACGGCTTGTTAAAGGATGTCTGCTCTGCATACAGAGTATACCAGTCTGTAGACTACCTATATACGGCAAATGGCCGGAACCTAACAGATTTTTAGGTTCCGGCCACCATAATGAATGCGGATATGCAGTTAGCGAGTTTCCGTCCCATCAATTTCAGCAGGAGTAGAGTCATCTGCTACGGATTCTTCCTCTACCACGTCGACAGTACTGGTATGAGAAAGCTGTTCTTTGAGGACATCGCGATCGCGCAATACTTTGTCAAGCACACCGTTAACAAAACGTGGTGCATCGTCATCGGAATATTCTCTGGCTAAACTCACTGCCTCATCAACAGCAGTGAGGGCAGGAACATCATCCGTAAAGAGTAGTTCCCAGAGACCGATACGCAATGCTGTGCGATCAACAGCAGCAAGCCGATCAAGAGACCAATCAGTGAGGTAGGAGGCTAAAATCTCGTCGATGCGATCAATTTCTTCCGCCACTCCGGTAATGATGGCAAGAGCGTAATCACTTACCAGCGGCATACCGCCTTCGCCACTACGCGCCAGCTCCAGCGCATAGTCACGACGATTCTCCGCTAACTCAACTGGGTCGACATCCCGGCTTTCTGCTTCAAAAAGAAGTGTCAAAGCACGCTGACGAGCTTTATGCCTGCTTCCAGCATGACTAGGACGGCTTTTTCCGTCTCCACTCATGGCAGAACTCCGAGGGGGATTAATTGTTGACACGGCTTAGATAGTGACCGTTGCGGGTATCGATACGGAGGACATCTCCAGTGTTAATGAAGAGAGGAACCTGCACTTCAGCACCAGTTTCCAAGGTTGCAGGCTTAGTACCAGCAGAAGAACGGTCACCCTGCAGGCCCGGATCAGTATGGGCAACAGTGAGGTCAACTGATACCGGCAGATCTGCAAACAGTGGCACACCATCGTGCATAGATACCTGGATAGTGGTGTTTTCAAGAAGGAAGCGAGCACCATCGCCAAGGATTTCCGGACCAACAGTAATCTGGTCAAAAGTATCTTCGTCCATCAGAACGAAGTCCTCTCCATCCTTATAGAGGTAGGTGAAATCGCGGCGGTCCACGGTAGCCGTTTCAACCTTGACGCCAGCATTAAAAGTCTTGTCAACAACTTTTCCAGTAACGACATCTTTCAACTTAGTGCGTACGAAAGCTGGGCCTTTACCCGGTTTCACATGCTGAAATTCCACAATTTGCTGCAGCTTGCCGTCCATCTGCAGCACCAAGCCATTTTTGAAGTCAGCGGTACTCGCCACAATAAGCTCTTTTCTGTCGAAATATCTGAATGGTTGCTGACGCTACATCAGTACAACCGTTACCTCATGGTAGTTTACTAAACAAGCAGCAATTCTGCGGAAAATGCCTGCAGAGAGCGCACATTCCCATCTTCTTCTAGCACATAGGTATTTTCTATGCGTACACCTCCCCTATCGGGCAGGTAAATACCTGGTTCTACGGTAAAGACTGTGCCGGGAACAATAGATTCTTGTGAACCTGTCCGCACCCACGGATGTTCATGAATATCAATCCCTACTCCGTGTCCCGTGGAGTGGCCAAAACACTCTCTATATCCGGCGTCGGTAATAATAGCGCGGGCAGCATCATCAATACTTCCCGCAGTGATTCCGGGAACAACAGCCGCTACTGCGGCTTGGTGAGCCTGCCACACAATATCGGAGATTTCTTTTTGCCACGGTTGCGGATCACCAATACAGAAAGTGTGTGTGCAGTCTGAATGATATCCATCAACAACTGCACCGAAATCGATAACAACGAGATCACCAGCACTAATCTGTGTGCCATCTGGACTGTGGTGTGGAAGAGCACCATTGGCGCCAGTGCCCACAATGGTCTCAAAGGACACACATTCAGAACCGTGTATCTTCATAAGATAATCCAGCCGTGCAGCTACCTCATTTTCAGTAACTCCCGGGGCAAGAATCTTCTCATCAATAAGATCGCACAAAGCGGCTTCAGCACAACGCGCAGCTTTATCGAGAGCAACTATCTCCGCGCTGTCTTTGACAGCACGTAACTGGGCTATTTGTGGCGAAATATCAACAAGCTGGGCAAGGATAGTCGTACTGTCCACCCCGCCGCTATTTTCTGTATTCAGCCATGCTGCTATTTCCTGGTAGTCGAGCCAGTTGAGGAATTCTCCATCAACCCCCAGTGTGTCTGCATGTAATCCACGCTCTGCCGCGGTCGCGCACAATGCCGCACTACCACGTGAGGACTGTATATCAATCGTTAACCCTGGGCATTCACCCCGTGCCTGCGTCGTGTAACGGCCATCGGTAATAAGAACATCACGTGCCGCATCGCTACCATCGATCCATAACAGTGCATTGGAACCACTAAACCCAGAAAAATACCGGATTGAGCTTAGCCCAAAAATAAGAACGGCATCTGGCACATTCTTACTCTGTATATTCCCACTCTGTATATTCTCGCGGAGCTGATTTCGCCGAGAAAGATACGTATCTACTGTCCCCATAATCTTTCCTTTACAGTCTCTCCTACGCCCTTCGTTATTAGGCAATACTAGTTGTGCTGTGCAAACCAACGCAGTGCTAGACGGTAGCCATCAATCCCCAGGCCGACGATAACACCGGTAGCAATGTCAGAAAGATAACTATGATGGCGAAACTCTTCGCGCGCATGCACATTAGAGATATGCACTTCGATAAAACCGGCATAATCAGTTAATTCCGCGCAAGCATCGCGTAATGCTACCGACGTGTGTGTAAGAGCACCGGCATTCAAAATAACAGGCTCCCGTTTATCAGCACTATCATGTATCCACCCCAGCAGCTCGGCTTCAGAGTCTGTTTGCTTCACCTCTACGTCAACACCCAAATCTGCAGCGTCATGTTCAAGCAAAGCGACAAGATCTGAAAAAGTCGTGGAACCGTAAATGTCGGGTTGACGCTTCCCTAATCTTCCCAGGTTAGGCCCATTGAGTACATGAATCATGACTATTTTCCTTCCGGTTCGCTTATGACGGAGTAAGCATCTGCCAATTGTTGGGGAGAGGGATTTTCCAAGCGGATGGGATTTCCGAAACCATCGAGGACGACAAAGCGAAGTGCCCCATTCCGGTTCTTCTTATCTGACTGCATAGTATGAGTCAGTTCATCCAAAGCCCCAGCTTCGTATGTCGTGGGAAGCCCCACAGAGTGAAGTACAGCACGGGTACGTGCAACGTCTGCATCATTCAATAATCCCGCAGTACGAGCTAGTGCAGCAGCAAACACCATCCCCACTGCTACCGCATTCCCATGCCGCCACAGATAGTGTTCACGCTGCTCAATCGCATGTGCCAGAGTATGCCCATAGTTAAGATTTTCGCGGAGGCCGGTTTCTCGTAGATCGCAGCTCACTACATCAGCTTTTACCTGTACTGAACGCTGCACAAGCTCATGAAGAACAGCACCATCAACATCGAAAACTGCTGCAGGGTTCTCTTCAATAAGATCAATAATGCGCTGATCAGAAATAAAACCACATTTCACAACTTCAGCCATACCTGAGACGATTTCTGCTCGTGGCAGTGTATGCAGCACCGAAAGATCGATAAAAACACCACGCGGTTCATGGAAAGTACCGATCAGATTCTTACCAATGGCATTATTGATACCTGTTTTACCGCCTACACCAGCATCTACCATGCCAAGAAGCGACGTGGGACAACTAATAAAAGCTATTCCCCGCATCCATGTTGACGCAATAAAGCCAGCCAGATCAGTGGCTGCACCGCCACCCACTCCCATGATGGCATCTGCACGAGTAATACCGGCATTACCACAGCTCATCCAGAGTTCTTCTGCCACTACTAAGGTTTTGCCAGCCTCCGCATCAGGAACTGCAAAAAGATGTACATTAGTCCCTTTACTTTGAAGTGCGGCAGCAATATCCGCAACGAAAGTGGACACGCTCTTCTGATAAACGATGCCTACATTACGGAAAGTACTGCCCAGTTCAGCAATATCTGGAACTAAATGCGAGCCGATACAAACGTGATAAGGCTGTGCAGCTTTTACATCAATCACAGTAGAACGCATAAGACTCTTTCAGTTGTCACTATTGGTAGTAATGCGAGTACGGCCGAGGAACGTACAGATCTCGTCGATAACATCAATCGGTTTACGATGTTCTGGTTGGAGGACAAGATCCGCAACCTCGAAATAGTATGGTCTCCGTATGCGGTACAACTGCCGATAATGCTCTACGGGATCAGCCGCCGCAAGCACAGGACGCGTAGCCGTTCCACTTGTGCGCCGGATACCCTCTGCGGCAGAAATATCGAGAAAAATAACCGGTACGTCCATCAACAAAGTACGGGTCCGTGGCGATAAAATAGCTCCCCCACCCAGTGCGAGAATACCGCCATAAGACGCTAAGGCCTCTGCTACCACATCTTCTTCAACGTCACGGAAAGCTTTTTCGCCAAGCTCTGTGAATACTTCTCCACAGCTTTTTCCATAGCGTTCTTCAATGATCTGGTCTGTATCCGCAAAAGGCAGCTGTAGCGCACGAGAAAGTCTTTTGGCCGCAGTCGTTTTCCCAGAACCCGGAAGCCCCACAAAAACGCAGACTGGAGAACATGCTACTTCGCCCATGTCAGGCGTTCCTTCACATACTCTTGATACGCATGGTAATTCCGCTGCGTTTCTGCAAGCGTATCTCCCCCGAATTTTTCCAGCACTGCCTGGGCAAGAACTAAAGCCACCATAGCTTCTGCGACTACTCCAGCAGCAGGCACAGCACATACATCCGACCGTTGATGAATAGCAGTAGCAGGTGCACCCGTCGCCATATCAATTGTGGCTAAAGCACGAGGAACTGTAGATATAGGTTTCATTGCGGCACGTATAACTAACGGCTGTCCGTTGGTCATACCGCCTTCCAGCCCTCCGGCATGATTAGAACGTCGAATAATGCCATCTTCAGTGGGATCCATTTGATCGTGTGCTACAGAGCCGCGATGGCGTGCAAGTGCGAAACCGTCACCAACTTCTACCCCCTTAATGGCCTGGATCCCCATTAAAGCACTGGCTAATCTAGCTTCTAGACGACGCTCGCCAGAGACAAACGATCCCAAGCCAATAGGAAGACCATGAACGACGACTTCAACAATGCCACCTAAAGTATCGCCAGCTTTGCGAGCTGCATCAATCTCTGCGATCATGCTCGCTTCTGCTTCTGGATGGGAGGCACGCACTGGGCTTTCATCAATACGACGTTGATCGGTACTAGTGGGAAGGTCATCCTCACCATAAAGGGTGGAATTTCCGATGGAAAGTACACGGGAGACAACCTCTACCCCCAGCACTTCCCGCAGGATAGAGCGCGCCACTGTACCGGCAGCAACACGGGCAGCGGTCTCGCGGGCGGAAGAACGCTCCAGAATATTGCGCGCATCGTCTGCATTGTATTTGAGCATTCCGGCAAAGTCGGCATGTCCTGGTCGTGGACGGGTGAGTGCCTGGTTACGCGCTAAATCATCAATAGCGGCAGGGTCAACATAGTCGGGAGACATGATTTTCTCCCACTTAGGCCACTCACTATTCTCAATCTGAATAGCGATAGGACCCCCCAGGGTCTTGCCGTGTCGCACACCGGTGAGGAGTGTGACATGATCCTGCTCAAACTTCATCCGCGCGCCACGACCATAGCCGAGACGGCGACGCGCTAACTGAGTAGCGACCTCATCGGTCGAAAGCGGAAGGCCAGAAATAACATCCTCTACGAGAGCGATGAGAGCTTGGCCATGGGATTCACCTGCAGTAGTCCATCGAAACACTTCTCCATTCTGTCATGTTTCGCTTCTTCTCCACGGCGATACGTTCCCTTACTGGGCATATTCTTAGCGGAATATAACCAGATAATGAGAAATAAGAATGATTCCAGTGACGACAGCAAGTGAGACACCATGCGGAATAGTAAGACTATGAATCTCATCGTGGGCACTGGTGTGCGAGAATTGTGTAGATAGACGGAGAATAATGCGTTGTCCTATTCCCACACACGCAGTAACAAGAAATGCACCTACACTCGCGCACCACCAAGCAGCCCATCCCAATGCCCCCACAAACATCCCAATGGGAAAAGCCGCTTTAACATCTCCCCCACCAATACCCGCGCCCATGACATAGGGAATGAGATAACAGGCAAAAAGGCATAATCCAGCGCATACTGCGCGACCGCAGGCACCTTCACTGAACGAATACATGCTTGCTAACACTATTCCGAGTCCCACAAGATATGTAGGGATACGCCGTGCTGCACTGTCCTGCCGCGCTAACCATGCTAGCCATAGCAAAGACAATACTGTGATAGCGGTAGAACATATAAAAGGTATAGAAGATACAGTCACTATTTTTCCTCACGAGGGTAAGTCGCCCTCAGTGTAGGATTTTTAGGACCTTTGTAGGGAAGCTACCATTGCGGCAAAAACATCATCTGTCACAGTTTTTTGGGTGAAGGCTTCTATCTGTGCGACAGCCTGGTGTAACAACATTGTCCGTCCACCGACCACTGTACCGCCATTATCTGCCACTACTTGCGCTAATGAGGTAGGCCATGGTGCATACGTCACATCAATAAGACGTGGAGTTCGACGGAGAAATGTACTGTATCCGGCAGCTGCGTCACCCGGTAAAGTCGAAATAACTAAAGTGGCGTTATGACAGCTAGCGCGCAAAATCTCAGGATCATTGAGAGGTATCCAGGAATAATCCAGTCCTAGCCGTGCAGCAACATGCAACGTGTGTTGTGCACGTTCCTCTGCACGCGACGCAATAGCGACTCTCCCTACTCCTTCTACTCCGGCACTGCGAAGGGCGGAAAGATACGGGCGAGATGTTCCACCTGCACCTAGCAGAAGAACATTGCCGCCGGTGTAACCAGATTTTTTAAGAGAAGCACATGCACCATCAATGTCTGTACAGTCCGCATACCACTCTGTGCCCCGACGAATGAGTGTATTGGCAGATTCCACGATATGTGCACGCTCTGAAACAACGTCAGCAAACCGCAACGCAGCATCTTTGCATGGTCTGGTAACAGAAAATCCACGCATACCGGGATCCGCAGCAGAAACTATTCTAGGAAGATCACTGGCAGTGCACTCAATTTGAGTGTACGTCCAATCATTTAAACCCAGTGCGCGGTAGGCAGATTCATGAAGAAGAGGGGAAAGCGAATGATCGATAGGAGAACCAAGAACTGCTGCGGCAAGCATAGTGACCTTTCTACGAATCCGCGATAAGTACCCTTTTATTGGCTATCGAAAACTCCATTGCGATGAGCTTCTTTAATATCTCGTTCATGGCCTTTTAGCGTGGCATTGAATTTAGTAGTGCCCCGCTTGTCAACTGTCACAAAGTAAAGCCAATCACCTGGAGTGGGATTTTCCATAGCGTGTACAGCATCCATTGTAGGTGAGCAAATAGGGGTGGCTGGTAGCCCCTTCTTTGCATAGGTATTCCATGGGGTCACTGCGGCACGATCTGCATCTGTAGTAGCAACCTGCTGCTCAGACAAACCATAGTTAACAGTTGAATCAAACTGCAGGGGCTGATCACGGTTTAACCGGTTAACAATAACGCGTGCTACTTTCCCGTAATCAGATACTCCTACTTCCCGCTGTATTAGTGATGCTCCTGTCACAATTTCGTACGGCGATAATTTTTGCTTCTTAGCAGCCTCTACTAAACCTGACTGCTGATAGATCTCTGCCGATGCCGTCACAAGATCGTGAATAATCTGGAGGGGACTATGCGTCGGATTGAAAACGTGAACTCCCGGAAGAATAAGCCCCTCGATTTTACGATCAGGATATTTTGCGTGAGCTACCGCATGGTATGCCCACTCGGGAACACCTAACTGGGCAGGATTCGCTTTCGCAACAGCATTCCGGAAGGCTGCACTGCTAATACAATGCTTTTTTTGCGCGTTCATATAACAGGATGCGACAGAAAGATGATGGTAGATACCGAATGTCTTCCCATGCACAACATGAACATCTTCCAGCGTTACACCACCAGGGAGATTAACTGCACCTGCTCTGTTAGAAGGATCGAGAAGCTTCTCAACAGCTTTCACAGCCGCCATTTTTTTACGAAGTTGGTAGTAGCCAGGCTGCATGGACGTAATACGAGGATTATCATTAGCTGCTTGAATAAAAGCACCAGTAGATTTGACGACGCCCATTTCCACTAATGTTGGAGCTAATGAGGCAGCTGACGCCCCTGGAGTAACTTCAACGAGAACCGATCCTGTCCCCGGTCCCTCAAAATCAGGATATGAGTGCCTATTGCGGTGATGGTACAGCATCGCTCCAGCGAAGAGGACAACGACTAATAGCACGACGCCACTGACAATTGAAAACCGCCGACTTTTTACAGTTTTGCCAGATTGCGAAGAAATATTATTCGCATCATTGCTATATCCTTCGGCGTTATCACTGGGCGCCGCGTGTTTATCAGAAGATTCAGCAACGATACTAGATTCTTCCGTATAGTCTTGCGGGTCAATCCCTTTACTGTGCCGTCCCACTCACTGTTCCTTCTCATTATGACAACAATGTCGTCTACGAAGATCGAGCCATGTATTAAGAATTTCTACAGCGGCAGCTTGGTCAACGAGAGCTCGTTGTGCACGGCTCGCTACCTGCGACGAACGGAGTGCCTGGGTAGCAACCACTGTTGATAATCGCTCGTCTACTAAGCGTACAGGTATTTTTGGCCACGACGTGCGAAATTCATCGACAAAACCAATAGCCATCTCTACTGAACTAGACGCGCGTCCATGCAATGTACGTGGTAAGCCGACGATAACTTCAACGGGTTCATATTCCGTTAGAATGCTATCTATTCTCTGCAGGGTAACCTGTGGCCAGGGATAATGCTTTAAATGAATAGTCTCAACGGGAGTCGCCAAGATACAGTCTGGGTCACACGATGCAACGCCTATACGTGCTTTCCCAACGTCAAATGCTATCCGGCGGCCACGTCCCGGGTCATCATCACCCGGGACGTCAGGACGGTAATCATCTAATTCCACAAAAACCCTACACAGTAGCTTTATACGGTACTTTTACACAGTAACTTTCTGCACTGCAGCAGTAACAGTGGTCAGAGCTTCCGCAAGTCCACTAGCGTCACTCCCCGAGCCTTGGGCAAGATCGGGTTTTCCGCCGCCACGACCACCAATTGCAGGAGCGGCAGCCTTCACAATATCGCCGGCTTTCACACCACGTGATACGGCTGAAGAGTTAACAGCAACAACAAATGGGAGCTTTTCCCCAGAACCAGTGAACAGTGCAACAACTGCCGGGTTTTCTCCAAAATGCTTACGAATAGTGCAGGCCAAAGTACGCAGTTGGGCACCATCTGCTCCATGCGGAGCCTCCGCAGCGATCACCTGTACACCGTTAATATCGACAGCCTGCTCAATAAAGGAACCAGCATCCTTCAATACTGCCGCCATACGTACATCAGAGAGCTCTCTCTCAAGATTTTTCACTGTTTCTTGAAGAGCAGCCACACGCGGTACAACATCGTCTGATTTCACCTTAAAACGAGCCATCAGATCGTTGACAATACGCTGGTCATTGCGAGCTGCAGCAAGCGCTTGGAGGCCAACATAGGCTTCTACTCGACGGATACCTGATCCCACAGATGAATCACCAATGAATCGAACTGATCCAATCTGTGCCGTAGATGCAACATGGATTCCACCGCAAAGCTCTTTAGATACGCACGGCTTACCCTCCTCACCAATGGTGACAACGCGAACTTTATCACCATAATTCTCACCGAACAGTGCCATTGCACCAGAAGCTTTAGCATCGTCCAAAGCCATAATTTCCGTTGTTACCGGAAGGTCTTGATCAATAGCAGTATTGACCCACTCTTCAATTTCGGTGAGTTCCGCCGGGGTAAGAGGAGACGTCCAGTTGAAATCAAACCTCAAATATCCAGGCTTATTGAGCGATCCTGCTTGCACAGCTTCTTCACCGAGGATTGAGCGGAGAGCTGCGTGTACCAGGTGAGTAGCAGTATGCGCCTGCGCTCCATGACGCCGATTAACCGCATCTACCTGCGCCTGTGCAGAACCAACAGTGATAGTTCCACTTGTCACGATGCCACGATGCAGCCAAACTTTTTTCCCGATTTTCTGAACATCCCGGACATCTACGCACCCTTGTGCCGTTGTAATTGTTCCACAATCTGCACACTGTCCTCCCGCTTCTGCATAGAATGGGGAGTCTTCCAGAATGACCTCAACATGAGTTCCGGTATCTGCGTGGTCGACATGCTCACCATCGACAACGAGACCAAGAATCTTGGTGTCAGTAGTAAGACTGTTATAACCAGTGAAAGTAGTGGGGTGCTGATCGATAAAATCTCGATAAACACCAAGGTCAGCATGTGCATGCTTCTTCGCGTGCGAATCAGCTTTAGCGCGCTGTTTCTGCTCCTGCATAAGACGATCAAAAGCTGCATCATCAACAGTCATTCCCTGTTCAGCAGCCATTTCACGAGTTAAATCGATGGGGAATCCATGCGTATCATGCAAAGTAAAAGCAACATCGCCAGGAATGACATCCTCGCCTCTAGCTTTTACCGCAGCAGCCTCCACAGCGAACAGCTTCATCCCCGAATCAAGAGTCCGGAGAAATGCTTTTTCCTCTGTTACACAAAGCTTTTGGATATGCTCACGCTTTGTCACCAACTCGGGGAAGGAAGGTGACATAGAGTCGCACACCGTAGCAGTTAGTTCCTCCATAACAGGACCATGCGCGCCCAGCAGACGAGCAGAGCGAACAATACGTCGAATAAGACGTCGCAAAATATAGCCGCGGCCTTCATTACCAGGAGTTACTCCATCAGCAATAAGCATGACGGCAGTACGCGAGTGATCCGCAATAACGCGGAAATAAACAGCATCCTGATGGTCTTCTGGAGCATCACTATAAGTAGACCCAGTTAACCGTTCCGCAGTGGTAATAGTGGGACGAAGCAGATCAGTTTCGTAAACATTTTCAACGCCCTGCAGAATGAACGCCACACGCTCAATACCCATACCAGTGTCGATATTCTTCTGCGGAAGAGACCCAATAACCTTGTAGCCGTCTTTACCGATGCCCTCTCCGCGTTCCTTCTCCATGAAGACAAGATTCCAGATCTCGATATATCGATCTTCATCGACAACAGGTCCACCCTCTTTACCATAGGCTGGTCCTCTATCGAAAAAGATCTCGGAGGAAGGTCCACACGGTCCGGGAACACCCATCGACCAGAAATTGTCTTTCATCCCGCGACGCTGAATGTGATCCTCCCGCATACCAACACCATCACGCCAGATGGAGTAGGCCTCATCATCATCCTTGTAGACGGTAGCCCACAACGAATCTGGATCGAATCCGTAGCCCCCCTCGTCAACTGGGCTCGTCAGCAGAGACCAAGCATGTTTAATAGCACCCTCTTTGAAGTACGCTCCAAAGGAAAAATTACCGGCCATCTGGAAGAAAGTATTATGCCGCGTGGTAATACCAACTTCGTCAATATCGAGCGTACGGACACACTTCTGGATAGAAGTAGCGGTAGAGAAAGGTGCGGTCTGTTGTCCCAAAAAATAGGGTTTAAAGGGAACCATACCGGCATTAACGAAAAGCAGAGTGGGATCTTCTAGTACGAGAGATGCGGACGGAACATGCGTATGTCCAGCTTTCACGTAATGATCAATAAAACGTTGCCGAATTTCGTGGGTTTGCACGGATGGAATCCTTTTTCTTTAAACACCGCGCTGTGGCTACTACGGTCGCCACACCAATAAGGCGCAACAACACGCAAGGGCAGCTGCAGTTCCACAGTGTGCGTATCGTTTTTCTCGCCCTTTAGCTTACCTTGTGACACACGCGGACCCATATCTCAGAGACATAGGCAAAGAAAACCCTCTTTTGTCCTAAGAATTAATTCTTCTTAGTTGCTCCCCGAACAGCTGTCCGTAATTTAGGTAGCCACTGGGCAATTCGTTTTTCTGCACCATGCTCAGTGGGATGATAGTAGTTTTTGCCTACCAAATTGTCAGGCGGATACTGTTGCTTCTGAATTCCCTCAGAAGTGTTATGGGGATACTGATAGCCGATCGCGTTTCCCAACTTTTTCGCGCCCGCATAATGGCCATCACGGAGATGCTGTGGAATAGGACCTACTACACCGTTCCGTACATCTTCTAAAGCGGCGTCAATAGCGGTATAACACGCATTGGATTTTGGTGCCGTTGCTAAATGAAGTGTCGCCTCCGAGAGGATAATACGCCCCTCCGGCATACCGATCATCTGTACTGCCTGTGCTGCCGCCACTGCAGTTTGTAACGCAGTGGAATCAGCCAAACCAATATCTTCAGAGGCGAGAATTATGAGCCGACGAGCAATAAAACGTGGATCTTCCCCCGCGTTTATCATACGGGCAAGATAGTGGAGAGCAGCATCAGGATCCGATCCACGCACCGATTTAATAAAAGCGCTTACAGTGTCGTAGTGCTGGTCTCCATTACGGTCATAGCGCGCCAACGCATCCGGTGTAGAACGCTCAATATCAGAAACAGTAAGCGGATCATCATCATGAAAACGCGCATCAGCTGCCGCCTCTAAATACGTTAACGCGCGACGTGCGTCACCCCCCGCCAACCTTACGAGATCTGTATAAGCGGCATCCTCCACCTCAATATGCCCCCCAAAGCCACGCGGATCAGATACTGCACGCTCTAATAAAATTCGCAGATCGTCGGGTTTTAGCGGTTTAAGCTGTAGGACAAGTGACCGCGATAAAAGAGGCGCAACTACCGAAAATGAAGGATTCTCAGTAGTTGCCGCTACCAGCAGAACAACACGGTTTTCCACCGCTGCTAGCAAAGCTTCCTGCTGAGTACGGGAAAACCGATGCACTTCATCAATAAACAGTACTGTGTCAACGCCATACGCAAGACGAGTGCGTGCATCATCAATAACCTGACGTACTTCTTTAACACCAGCAGACAATGCAGAAAGCTCAACAAATTTTCTACCAGTGACCCCCGAAATAAGACTTGCTAATGTTGTCTTGCCTGTTCCCGGAGGACCATAAAGGATGACGGAGTTTACTCCCTCACCTTCAATAAGGCGACGCAGTGGAGATCCCTCTCCCAACAGATGTTGCTGTCCTACTACCTCATCAAGGGTACGTGGACGCATCCGTACAGCGAGCGGAGCTCCCTCCCGAATGTACCGACGAACACCACGCGATGAAGACGAATCCCCGTCAGTAGAAGTATGGTGGGCAACTGTCTCGTCAGAATCATTCATGGTAAAAAGACCCGGAGAAGAGCTATCCATACTTCCTCCATTAATGACTTAAGCCACAGCCGCAAGCGCTACAGATACTGTGCGAGCATGGTCAGCTAACTCGCTATCTTCCCAGTACTCAGCTAGCGTACCAAGTCTTTCTAAATTGCGGATTGCTAAAAAACGCACAATATCATCAGTATCTAATTTGTCTTTACTGGCAGCATGCTCGAAGTTAGGTTCATCTCCAAGGATCCAACTGACACTCAACCACGCCCATGTGAGGGCGCCATCTAAGATACGTTTACGCGATGATTGTTTCCTCCGCATACGAGGCCACATGGCATCAACTTGCTCAACCCACGTATGGGTAACAGCGTCGATTTCCTCTCTTGTCAGTTCATAACCATTAAGATCCGAGGGGAAACCTAACAACACAGCAGCAATATCAACACCGATGTCTCGGTAACCACAGAAAGCAAAATCTAGTAGCCTGATATTACGCTGCGACATGAGAATGTTTTCAGGAATAAGCTCCGCCGCACCAAAGGCTCGATAGCTTCCTTGAACAGCGCGTTTCACACTACGACGACCATGGTCTTGAACCGACTCGACAAGGTCGATTCCTAATTTATCGTGGAGTAGTTTCGGAACACGACGCAATGTATCCGCTAACACTTGCGAAGAAAAAGGAACCGAAAGACCAGGTATCTTTGTTTGCGCACGATGCAACAGTGCGTGAAAATCCTCTTCGCGCCCTGCTGTAGAAACCTGTAGTGAACCAATAAGGGTAGCCAATTCCTGTAATGCTGCAATGGTTACAGCACCATGCTGCCCCTCATTCAAAACATCCTGCAGAGTAGATGTTGTTCCCAAATCGGAAAGGACAAATGCACGTTCATCAAGGTCGTACGCTATTAGTTCCGGACCAAAAGTGGCTGCGCTACTAAGAGAACCGACGAACTGGTACCCCACAATTTCCCGCAACAGAAGTCCATCGCGTTCTTCTCCACGATTGGGGAATACTTTAACGACAACTTTCCGAGAGGGAAGAAAGGGACTATCTGAAGTAACACCACGCACTAAAACTGCGTCAGAGTCGGACGCAATGCGTTCGGTATGCGACAGGGTGACCGGGCTTCCCACTCGGGCACTCAGTATTCGCTCACCGAGCGCAATAGCGTCATCAACAGTGCTAGTCATTATCCTTAGAGTTTTCGCTCTTTACCTCACGCTCACCAGTGCGAACTGGCTTCGCATCAATTCCAGATTCCTTACGCTGCTGGGCAGTAATAGGAGCAGGAGCATCCGTCAGAGGATCAACACCACCACCGGACTTGGGGAATGCAATAACGTCGCGGATTGATTCCTCACCGGCAAGCAATGCAGTAATACGATCCCATCCGAAAGCAATGCCTCCGTGTGGCGGAGCACCATACTTGAAAGCGTCAAGCAAGAAGCCGAACTTTTCCTGTGCCTCTTCCTCACTGATACCCATTACTTTAAAGACGCGTTCCTGTACATCGCGACGGTGAATACGAATGGAACCGCCACCGATTTCATTGCCATTACAGACAATGTCATAGGCATAAGCAAGAGCACTACCTGGATCGGTATCAAACGTATCCATAGATTCAGGCTTTGGAGACGTGAAAGCGTGATGCACAGCCGTCCATGCAGAATTACCGAGAGCAACGTCACCCGAGGCAGTAGCGTCTGCAGAAGGCTCAAAGAGAGGTGCGTCTACAACCCAGGTAAAGGCCCAATCTCCGTCCTTGATAAGACCCAGCTTCTTTGCAATCTCATTACGTGCTGCACCCAGCAGAGCACGCGAAGATTTAACATCGCCTGCGGCAAAGAAGATACAGTCACCCGGCTCCGCGTTAACATGCGCAGCAATGCCGGCGCGTTCTTCATCGGAAATATTCTTAGCAACGGGACCAGATAGCTGTCCATCCTCACCCACGAGAATATAGGCGAGCCCCTTAGCACCACGCTGCTTAGCCCATTCCTGCCAAGCATCCAATTGACGACGGGGCTGCGATGCGCCACCCTTCATAACGACCGCACCAACGTAGGGAGCTTGGAATACACGGAAGGGAGTGTTTTGGAAGAAGTCGGCACACTCTACGATCTGAATATCGAACCGTAGATCGGGCTTATCTGAACCATAGAGACGCATAGCATCTGCGTACGTCATGCGCGGGATAGGAGTCTTGATCTCATACCCAATGAGTTTCCAGAGATTGACAAGAATATCTTCTGCCAGAGCAATAATATCCTCTTGATCAACGAAGCTCATCTCAACATCAAGCTGAGTAAATTCAGGCTGTCGATCAGCACGGAAATCCTCATCCCGGTAGCATCGTGCTATCTGGTAGTACCGTTCCATTCCAGCCACCATAAGAAGCTGCTTGAAAAGCTGTGGAGACTGTGGCAATGCATAGAAGGTGCCAGGCTGCAGACGTGCCGGAACCAAAAAGTCGCGTGCACCTTCTGGCGTGGACCTCGTCATTGTCGGTGTCTCAATCTCAACAAAGTCATGTTGAGCAAGAACCTCGCGGGCAGCTGCATTAACTTTCGAGCGCAGTCGAAGATCGTACGCTGGCTTATCACGGCGCAGATCAAGGTAGCGGTACCGCAAGCGGATCTCTTCGCCAGGCTCATCATCAAGTTGGAAAGGCAGTGGCGCACAGCTATTGAGCACTTCCAGTTCGGAAACGTTGATCTCAATCTCGCCAGAGGCCAAGTTCTGATTCTCGGAACCTTCTGGACGTGCCTCAACAACGCCCGTGACCTTAATGCAGTATTCAGAGCGCAAATGGTGAGCCTGCTCTGCAACATCAGCCTTACGGAAAACAACCTGTGCAATACCGGAAGAATCGCGAAGGTCAACAAAAATAACTCCACCGTGATCACGGCGACGGGCAACCCAGCCCGCGAGAGTAACAGTCTGTCCAATAGCAGCGGCGTTCAATTCGCCAGCAAAATGCGTGCGCAGCACGAGAATCCTTTCATGCTGAAAGTTATAAACAAGCCATAGGCATACGTTGTTTTAGTCTACCCGCTTCTTCACAAGCAGCAGAACTTACCATGCACTATTAGCACATACGTAGTAAAAAGAACGTTTTATTTACCTATGATGTTGAGGGCTCTAGCGACAGCGTCAGTTTTCGCAACTTCCTGCTGCTGACCATTGCGAAGATCCTTCACGACAACAGTTCCTGCAGCAAGTTCATTCTCCCCTATGACCAGAGCAACCACCGCTCCAGATTTATCAGCAGCTTTAAAAGCTCCCTTCATTCCACGAGAACCGAACACCATATCTGTACGAATACCTTGTGTGCGGGCTTCAGCAAGCAATGGCATCATTACTTCTTTTGCAGCGTCCCCCAGCGGTACACCAAACATTTCACAATGTGCCTCCGAACCCGGGACACATCCTTCCTGCTGGCACGCTAAAAGAATACGATCAACGCCAAGACCGAAACCGATACCGGAAAGTGGCTGTCCACCCAGAATCTCCATAAGTCCGTCATAGCGACCACCACCGCCAATACCAGATTGTGCGCCTAGACCATCGTGCACAAATTCAAAAGTGGTCTTGGTGTAGTAATCCAATCCTCGTACCATGCGAGGGTTGACGGTGTACTCCACCCTCAGAGTATCGAGGATACGGAGTACCGACTCAAAATGACTCTTGCATTCATCAGATAGATGATTAAGCATGAGCGGAGCATCCTCCGTCATCTCACGGACCTCGGGTCGTTTATCGTCAAGAACACGAAGCGGGTTGATTTCAGCGCGACGACGCGTTTCCTCATCGAGAGGAAGGTTAAAAAGAAATTCTTGAAGCGCCTCACGATAAGCCGGACGACACGTCCGATCTCCCAAGCTTGTGAGTTCGAGACGATACCCGCGTAACCCCAATGTCCGCAGAGCAGTGTCAGCCATGGCGATTACTTCCGCATCCAAAGCCGGATCATCCACACCAATAGCTTCCACACCAACTTGCTGAAGCTGACGATAACGACCCGCTTGCGGACGCTCATAGCGGAAGAACGGGCCTGCATACGTGAGTTTTAATGGCAATTGGCCACGGTCAAGATTGTGCTCGATAACTGAGCGCATAACGCCCGCCGTACCTTCCGGACGCAGCGTCAAAGACCGCCCTGAGCGATCTTCAAAGGTATACATTTCCTTCGTAACAACATCAGTTGATTCCCCCACGCCGCGCGCAAAAAGTCCAGTCTCTTCGAACATGGGTAGTTCAATATGCGAATATCCATACTTATGAATAGTTGCGGCGAGAGTATCACGGACAGCCTGGAAATGTGCTGAGAGCGGGGGTACATACTCAGGTACACCTTTAGGAGCTCGGAATGATGCAGCTGCTGATCCTTTAGCCATCCGTTTTACTTTCTCTTCGGGAATAATTGTGTCCTGTCTATTATGTCCCATTTACTCTACTGTCAGCGGAAGCGACGTAAGTAGACGTTGTCGGCCCGTTCCGCCGCCATCGTACTAGTAGCCCCATGGCCTGGTGCCACCACAACGTCACCAGGTAGTGGGATAAGTTCACGCTCTATCGAAGCAAGCAGAGTCTGTGCGTCGCCCCCGCATAAATCAGTACGACCAACTGCACCTTTGAACAAAGTATCTCCAGAAAACAATACCGTCGGAGCACTCGAGTCCGTCGACGTATCCGTAACAAGAAGCCCCACTCCCCCCGGAGTATGCCCGGGCAGTGGAAGTACCGTCACTGACAATCCACCAATTAATAATTCATTATCCTGGTATGTTGTCAAGAGACGTGGGGGTTTCCACCCGTTGAAGGGAAACACCGAAGAAAGGCCAGCTCCGACTCCTACCGCCGGATCCTCCAGCATGAACATATCGTCATGGTGAACAACAACTGGAATGTCATATTTCTCTGATAACTCTGGAGTATTCCAAACATGATCTGCATGGCCGTGGGTGAGATAAATACCTGCTGGATGCAGTTTATTGGTATCGATAATGTCGCAGACTTGCGGTGCTGCATCCTGTCCTGGATCAATGATCATGCACTCATTGCTGTCATCGGAAGAAACAATATAGCAATTTGTGCGAAAAGCACCTGCTGGGAAGGTAGCAATTCTCATACCGACCTCTTTTCTGCACAATAATAAGCAATCGACTAGTCTTAACATGGCCATTTTAAGACTTTGCGGTAGTCTTCTAATGTCTACGTCTGTTGTGAAAGGACGCCTAGTGGCTGTATACGACAAGAATAATAGTGGTGCCGGGGATAATCCTGAGGACAAGCTCAACAGCATGGTTGAAGCAGGAGAAAACGTCTCCCCCGCCGATGATGCCGCTGCAAAAGCTGCGCAGCGCCGTATCGCTGCCCGCGAGCGACTGGAAGCAAAAATCGCGGAAGATAACGAGGCTGAGCGTAAACATCGTCGCAATGTTGCCCTCATCATCACTTCTATCGTGGTCATTATTGCTGTAATTGTCACGATTGTTCTCGTTGTCAACAAGAAGAAAGATGACAAGGCTCGCGAAGATGCCATTGAAGCAGCTAAATGGTCAAGCTGTCACTGGGTGCATTCAAGTGAAACTCCAGACCTTCTGAAGCAACTAACTGATGCTAAAAAACAGACGGAAGAGCAGTGGGAACAGCAAAAACTGCAAATTCCGCAGGCTCAATTAGGGGAAGCCGAAAAGCAGTACAACGAGCGTATGGCCTCAATTGATGCACAGATTGCCTACGCCCCCACTGCCATGGAACTGCTGAAGAATCAAACTCGTACGGTCGATGCTCCTCTCAACGGTACGTACCCGCGTACCGGAAAAGCCATCACCATACTGAAGACGTCAGCTGGCGATATACGGATAAACCTTATCCATCGTCATGCTGCTTGTAATGATGCCGCATTTGAAAAGCTCATTGAGGCTAAGTACTTTAACAACACATCCTGCCACCGCATGTTCAACAGTGAACAAGGCAGTGTTCTCCAGTGTGGTGACCCCACCGGAACTGGTATGGGAGACCCCGGTTTCTATACCCCCGATGAGCTCCCCGAATACCTCATTAATGCCGCTGGGGCCGAGTACGGAATGCAAGCTCAGCAAATTACATACCCCAAGGGAACAGTGGCTGTTGCTAACTCCGGCCCCAATACCGGTTCAGGCCAGTTCTTTATCGCCCTCACAGATACACAACTTGCCCCCAGCTACACCGTCATCGGTGTCGTCGATCCAGCGGACTTCTCAATCTTGGATAAAGTCAAGGGATACGGAATTGTACTTGCCCCCGGTACAGCAGCACCCTCCGACGGCAAGATAACTGACGGTGCACCAGCAACTCCTGTTGATATTAAAACTTGGACTCTGGTGAAAACTGTTGGAGTAGAACAGCATAAAGCGAAATAGGGTGTATAAATACAAATTCATAGCGTAAGACGTAGTGAAGGGGCAGTGCTGAGATGAAGCACTGCCCCTTCACTACATTTGTGCATTTGCTATTCAGCTATTACTAGTGTGCTACTTGCTGGCCAAACACTAGTCAGACATTATGGCACTACAGTTACTATGCGTTCTAAACACTATTAATGCGATAGACATCGTAAACACCCTCAACTTGACGAACCGCATTCAGCACAATACTTAACCGTTGCGGATCTCCGATCTGGAATGCCCACTTAGAAATAGCCACGCGATCATCGAGAGTTTTTACTTGAGCTGATATAACATCAACCTTTGATTCAGAGAGTGCATGTGTAACGTCAGATAAAAGCCCTTGCCGATCCAAAGCCTCCACTTGAATACAGACAAGAAAAACAGCTGCTGACGAGCTCGCCCACTCTACTTTTACCTCACGATTTTTATTTTTTTCAATAAGGTGAAGTCCATTAGGACAGTCAGCACGATGAACTGATACCGATCCCATACGAGTAATGTAGCCAATTATTGCGTCACCTGGCACGGGCGTGCAGCACTTAGAAAGTTTTACACTGATTCCCGGCATACCATCGACAAGAACACCAGCATCATCGGTCGTTTTTACGGCATGATGCGATGTGTGGAAAGCAGTACGCTCAGTGAGCGTTTCTTCTGCTTCTTCCATAGTGCCGAAAAGAGAAACTAAACGACTAACAACGTGCCCAGCAGTAATATTGCCGCTTCCCACTGCGCTATAGAGAGCCGTAGCATCCGCAAAGTTAAGTTCTTGGACAAGTTGCGCCATCGACTCGTTATTGAGGAGTCTGTGCAACGGAAGTCCTCCACGGTGTATTTCCCGTGTTATAGCTTCTTTTCCCGCCTCAATATTTTCTTCACGACGTTCTTTCGCAAACCACTGACGAATCTTTGTTTTAGCCCGCCCCGAAACAACAAATTGAGCCCAGTCGCGGCTTGGTCCTGCACTGGGATCTTTTGATGTAAAAACTTCAACAACGTCGCCATTTTTTAATGTATTTTCCAGTGGGACAAGTTTTCCATTAACTTTTGCGCCAATACAGTGGTGTCCAACCTCTGTATGTACTGCATAGGCAAAATCGATGGGTGTTGAACCCGAGGGAAGGGTAATAACGTCACCTTTAGGCGTAAACACAAAGATTTCTTTAACTGCTAAGTCGTAGCGAAGCGACTCAAGAAATTCACCCGGATCAGCAGCCTCCCTTTGCCAATCAAGCAGCTGACGCATCCATGCCATACGGTCTAATTCTGCAGAATCACCTTTATGGCTACCCTTTGTTTCTTTGTACCGCCAATGCGCCGCAATACCGTACTCAGCAGTTTGATGCATTTCTTGAGTACGAATCTGCACCTCAAGTGGTTTCCCCTGCGGACCCACCACAGTAGTGTGTAGGGACTGGTAAACCCCAAACCTTGGCTGCGCAATATAGTCTTTAAAACGACCAGGCATAGGCTGCCACAATGAGTGAATAACCCCTACAGCCGCATAGCAGTCCCGCAGGTCGTCACAAATAACTCGTACTCCGACCAAGTCATAAATATCGTTAAACTCGCGGCCTCTAACAACCATCTTCTGGTAGATGGACCAATAATGCTTAGGACGACCATAGACGTTAGCATCTATGTTGGCTGCTTTGAGTGCCTGCTCTATCTCTTCAATTACTTGTGCTAAATAACGCTCTCGCGATGGTGCCCGCTCACTGACAAGGCGGACAATCTCATCGTATTGGCGTGGGTAGAGGATATGAAAACTCAAATCCTCTAATTCCCATTTCACCGCTGACATACCCAGGCGAGCAGCAAGCGGAGCAATCACGTCAAGGGTTTGCCGGGCTTTTGCAGCTTGCTTCTCCGGTGGAAGAAAACGCATAGTGCGCATATTGTGAAGTCGATCAGCAACTTTAATAACGAGTACCCGTGGATCTTGCGCCATCGCAATGATCATTTTTCGGATAGTCTCAGCTTCAGCTGCAGAACCTAATGCAACGCGATCGAGCTTAGTAACTCCATCCACCATCGCTGCAATTTCTTCACCGAAATCAGCAGTAAGTTCCTCAAGGGTATAGTCTGTGTCCTCTACTGTGTCATGTAGAAGTGCGGCAGCCAAAGTAGCCGTATCCATACCAATTTCGGCTGCAATGGTAGCTACTGCTAGAGGATGTGTGATGTAGGGATCACCAGATTTACGATAAACGCCCTCGTGCAGACGCTCCGCAGTTTTATATGCGCGGACAAGAAGGTCAACATCTCCACCAGGATGAAAACTATGATGAACCGCGATAAGTGGTTCAAGAGCCGGCGGGACTGTGGTTCGGCTTCCTATCATCCTGCGCGCAAAACGGGCACGCATACTTTGTGAGGAGAATCCCCCTTTGCCAGCAACAGACGGATTATTGTCAACCATCGAATCACCTCCGCCAGTTGCTAATTACACATTACACAAGTGTGATGCTACGCTGTTGTAATCGAAAATATAGGAAGATCTGGAAGATTATTCCTACCACCCAGATCTGCTAATTCTAGAATGGTTGCGAAACCAGTCACTACTCCCCCAGCTATATCGATGAGTTCAAATGCTGCTTGAGAGGTACCTCCGGTAGCAAGGACATCATCAACAACGAAAATATGTTTGCCTTCTATATCAAGACCTTCAGCAGGGATTTCTAGAGCTGCCTCACCATATTCCAATCCATAATCTACATGGTAGACAGGAGGAGGAAGCTTACCAGCCTTTCTTAACGCTAAAACTCCCACATTATTAAGAGCAGCTACTCCCGCAGCAATCAAAAAACCGCGTGCATCTAGTCCCGCAATAATATCTGCGTCACCTGCCCACTCTGCCATCTGGTGCATGATGCCATTAAAGATAGTCGGATCAACTAATACCGGAGTTAGATCAGCAAAATGAATACCATCTTGCGGAAAATCAGGAACCCAGCGAATTGTACTGTGGATCTGTTTCCCTAGATCGGATGTCATTGGAACCACTCTTTCCATTTTCTTATATTCCCCAACGATCCATATTCCATCCCACACTTGCTGCAGATCGTCCTTGCGTCACTCCCTGTAAATCATTTCTGACAAATTGCCATCGTAACTGTACGTAGAGAGGAATGGCATACCCCATGTCATAGACATACTGCTGGAAATGAGCAACAGAATGGGCAAATTCTACATAGCGATCACTACCATCTTGCTGAATTGGCATTGTTTCACCTTGTAGATTATTGAGGCGTCTAACAGTAGCAAAGAGACCGCGTGCATCACCACTAGTGAAATCAGGTAATCTATACGGACTTAATCCAACAAGGCCACTTGCACTATCGAATGAACCACCCGGGCCAACAGCTCCTGCTGTGCCAAAAAGAGCCGCTTGCGCATGGGAAGAGGAAAGAATCTCTCCGGTGTAGACTTCGGTCGGAACTCCTACCACAGAGAAACCGCTACTTTTACAGTCCTCCGACACCAATTTAATAATGTGCTGTGCATGTGAAGATCCTGCGGGATAAACAACATTCACACGTTGTCGCCGTGGTGGTCGCGTACTGGAAGGCCGACGATCCAACGTAGTCCAGGACGATATCTGTTGAGCAACTGGCTCATTGTCCAAAGGCACAATGGCAGCAGGTATATGGCTATGAACTTCCTCGGAATGAGTAGTCGTTACCTCATTATTTCGCGCAATGTATGCAGTGATTTTCTCTAGTGGAATGCACCTCAAAAATGCACGTCTTCTCTGCACATTTGAAAAAACACCATGCGTCGAAAGACGCAGCTGCATGATATTTTCTGAAGAAATTACTGCACTCGTAGATTCTTCAGGTGTTGGCGGATTAGTGTCTTCAGAGGAGATATCTGCTACGCGAACGTGTCCATCACGAATCTGCTGTTTAAGATTAGCTCGTGTGGAATAAATGATAATTTTAGAAACTCGAGCTGGGTCGCCCCACCATTTATCGTTACGTTCCAAGGTAATTGTTCCATCATCCCCTACATTGGCAATTTTATAGGGGCCTGAAGAGACGAACCGATCAAGATCTAAGGGGGAATGGTCTAGACGCCATCCATGGTTCCAGAAATCAGCAACTCGATGGAGTTCTTTACTATTCTTGTCGCTCAGAAGCTTCCGTATATCGTGTACACCCGTTTTTTCTGACACGATATGCCACGGCATGATAGACCCAGCTCCGAATAAGGCGAGCCAATCACGAGGTAATTGTTCAGACCGAAAAACTATCTTTGCGTGTTTAGAGTGAGGATCACACGTAATAGTCGAGATTTCGGAAAGCCCTGGCATCGACATAGCGTGAAAAAGATTATTTTTTTGAGGACGCCGAGCTAACCAGCTCAATAAGATATCGTCACATGTTATGGGCTGGCCATCAGAAAATTGAGCATGCTCATTGATAGACATGTCGACACGAGTCGGTTTTCCCAGTTTAACCTGTACGGTTCCAAACTCTGTGTCGGCAAGTCTATTCCCCATGCCGTCAACATACGAGAATCCCGTATTAACGCGCGGGAATGCAGCTAGACTTCCTCCTGTGTAACCAGCCACAGTGGAAGTGTTGTAATCGATAACGGGACCATCAAGACCGTAACCAACTACATCACTACGTTGATTCCCCAGTGTGCAACCAGAAAATACGATCGATAGTAGACAAGCAATACTAGTAATTCCAATACGCTGAAGTACCGAATTACGCATGTGATTGCACCTTAGTCAGCAGCTGCTTTGACAGTTTTAGTAGTACTTTCTGATGTGCGTAACTCTATAACAGACTTATCGTGTTCCTGGACATCCTTACTAAAGCGTTTCTTGATATCAACCACAAGAGGAGTAGCCAAGAAGACGGATGCGTACGTACCCGTGATAACACCAACAAGCTGAATAAGAGCTAGGTCCTGTAATGTACCGACACCCAGCATCCACACCGCAACAACCATCAATGAAATAATGGGAAGAATAGAAATGATCGTCGTGTTGATTGATCGCATAATAGTTTGGTTAATCGCCAGGTTTGCACCTTCTCCATAAGTATGTCGCTTATGGTGAAGAGCCGCCTCAGCATTCTCTTGTACCTTATCGAACACAACGACGGTGTCGTAGATGGAGAAGGCGAGAATTGTGAGAAGGCCAATAATCGTTGCTGGTGTTACTTCGAACCCGATGAGGGAATACACACCGGCGGTAGTAAATGTACAGAAAACTAGCGATGCTAATGAGGCTAGTGCCATGTCCCGTTCAAAACGAAGGGCGATATACAGACCAACAACAACGAGGAAGACGACCAAAGCTAAGAGAGCTTTTTTCGTTACTGTCGTTCCCCATGTATTAGACACGGTCGAGTCTCCAATTGCAGAAGCACCAGAACGTCCAGAAGAGTCTTCAGGTTTGAACTCCTCCCCCAGCTTCATCTTAATCTGCGCAACTTGACCATTATCGAGGTGCCGTGACTGGATTTCCACCATGCGGCCAGATCCCGACCCCACGATAGAAACATTAGAAGGCTCAAAACCCAGAGTATCTGTAAAGACCTGCTCTACTTGTGATGTCTCAATATTCTTTGAGCCCGCCGGCATATTAAGTTTCGAACCACCGGTGAAATCTACCCCAAAGCTAAATCCTCGAATAATGATAGAGAGAATAGCGATGGCAAGAATAACACCACTGGCGATATACCAATTTTTACGCTTACCGACAATGTCAAAGGCGCCAGTACCAGTGTAGAGACGGGTGAGTCCGGAGTGACGTTGTTTTGCAGGATCATTTGATGAACCATAAGCTTCATCAAATTGCTCAGCGTCAACATCGATCGGAGCAAGATTCTCTGCCATGTTTACTTCTCCTCTCCAGTAGCAGCTTCAGCAACCGGGGCGGTGCGCCTTTCTTCAACTAATCGGGCAGCGGCAGCACGACGCTCTGCAGTAATCTCCTGCAGCTTGCCCAAACCGTTGAAGCGTGGATTCGACATAAACTTCAGATGCGAAGCAAGTAGCACCAGTGGCGAAGTGACAATAAAGACGATCAAAATATCGAAGATAGTAGTCAAACCAGTGGTGAACGCGAATCCGCGAACCTCACCAACTGCAAGAGTGTACAAAACGATCGCTGCAATGAACGTGACGGCGTTACCAGTGACAATAGTACGACGTGCTTTCGCCCAGCCACGCGGAACTGCTGAGCGGAAGGATCGACCTTCACGGATCTCATCTTTAATACGTTCAAAGAAGACGACGAAGGAGTCTGCTGTAGTACCAATACCGATAATAAGACCAGCTACACCAGACAAATCAAGTGTGTAACCAATCCAGCGTCCTAGTAAAACCAAACTTCCGTACACCATAGCGCCAGTAGCAACCAAGGAAATTATGGTGACGACGCCCAAAGCACGATAGACCGCAAGAGCAAAGATAGCAACGAGGACGAGACCGACTAAACCAGAGATAAGACCCGCATTCAGGGATGCAATACCGAGAGTAGCCGGAATCGTGTCAACTTTACCGCCAGGAGTTCCATCTGGTGAAGAGAAATTCAGTGGTAGAGCACCATATTTCAGGTTATTTGCCAAAGAGACAGCTTCGTCTGTATTAAACGGACCAGTAATTTGCGTATTACCGTTTTTAATCGGTTCTTGAATGGACGGTGCAGAAACAACGTTAGAATCCAGCACCATAGCTACTTGTTTACCGGTGTATGTGCTAGTGACACGTGCCCACGTATCAACTCCTTTACCTTTGAAAGAGAAGGATACGTATGTATGTCCCTGTTGATTGTTAAATCCACCCTCGACCGTATCAGCTTTGATAAAAGATCCATCAAGACGTGATCCGTTCGGATTATTCGGATCAATGAGAGGAGCAGGACCTAAAATATATTTCTGTCCTTGCGAATCACACGTGACGAGCGGACGCGAAGGATCATCATTACCGGCAAATCGGTCAGCTTTCTGACATGTCATCTTCGACGCATTTTCACGCAAAATGCGCAACTGTTGATCCGCGGCAAGAGGTTTCCCATCTTCACCATTAAGGGGTGCTTGTCGGAATTCTCGCAGTGCTTCTATTTCACGTTTACGGACATCGACAGATGTTTCATCTGACTTATCTTTAACTTTTGGCTGCTGATCCACCTGAGTGTTGTCAGGGCCGAGAGCTTCCATCACTGGACGCACGACAAGCTTAGCTGTAGTACCAAGGTTACGTGCATCTTCAGCACTCGATCCAGGAACAGTAATGACGAGGTTATCGCCATCACCATCAATCTGCACTTCAGCACCGGAAACGCCCATACCGTTAACACGGTTCATAAGAATCGTCTGAGCTTGCTTCAACTGATCATCAGAAGGATTACCGGAAGGAGTAAGGGTAACCCGGGTACCACCTTGTAAATCGATACCAAGTTTAGGTGCGCCTTTACCACCACCGGTACAGAAAATAAGGCAATACATCAAAATCACGAGGATCGCGAAGACGCTCAACAGAATATACTGAGTAGATTTCTTCGACGATGGCGTCGCGGTCGTGTGGTTAGCAGCCACTGTCGTCGGACTCCTTTAAGTAACGTTTAAGCCAGAAAAGCCGTTAGCTTTTCCAGACTACGGCCATTTGCTTAATTATCCGAATCCTCGGTGGAAGTGTCCTTCGGATGATCTGAATCTTTCCCGTCTATACCGTCTAGACCTTCAGGCGTATCAGGAATGATCAGATTATTCATTTCCTCTTGTTTATTTTCAGTAATCTGCTGAGGCGCAGCTTCCTGCTTATCGGCATCTTTACTATCGCTGTGGGCAGCTGTTTCTAATTCCTCATCGAGATCGCTCTTAGTATCTTCGACTTTTCCGCGTACGGAGTTCAGATCCCACGTCGTAACAACTCCATCGGCGATCATAAGATCGATCTTCGTATCAGAAACTTTTACTACAGTGCCATATACACCGGCAGTAGTGGATACTTCATCACCCGGAAGAAGCTCTGACAGCATACTGTAACGCTGTTCCATCATCTTCTTCTGCTTACGAGACCCGAGCAGCATGAAGACGATCATCGCAATAACGAGAACGATGAGCATTATTGAACCAGCCATATGGTTTCCTTCCCACTAGCGCAATGCGCTTATCTATTATTCTTTCACCATTACAGTGTGCCAGTGTTATCTGAAAATAACCCAGCTTGATTGGTATTGTGAGTTTTTCCCGTAGCTGAGGTGCTAGACGGTGGAGTTAACCCCAAGTGTTCCCAGGCACGTGCAGTCGCAACTCGCCCTCGCGGAGTTCGAGCCAACATGCTTGTTCGTACAAGGAAAGGCTCACACACTTCCTCAATAGTATTCGGTTCTTCACCAACTGCTACAGCGATAGTAGAAAGCCCCACAGGTCCACCATTGTACATGCGAATAATGGTCTCTAAGACCGCTTTATCTAGACGATCAAGTCCAAGATCGTCCACATCATAAACTGACAGTGCAGCGCGCGCGACCTTCCGGTCAATACGTCCTTTCGAGCGAACATCTGCGTAATCTCGAACTCGTCGAAGCAACCGATTCGCAATTCTCGGAGTACCTCGTGAACGCGATGCTATTTCTGCTGCACCACTGGGAGCAATATCGATGTCGAGAATTTTCGCGGATCTGTCAATAATTTCTTCTAGTTCTTCAACCTCGTAAAAATCTACATACCCGGTATATCCAAAACGATCTCGTAGTGGACTAGTGAGTAGCCCCGCCCGAGTTGTCGCTCCTACCAGGGTAAAAGGTGCAAGACTCAGAGGAATAGATGTAGCGCCAGGTCCTTTCCCGACCATGACATCGATACGAAAATCCTCCATTGCCTGGTAGAGAATCTCTTCTGCTTGACGTGAAATACGATGAATCTCGTCAATAAACAGAATGTCCCCCTCCTGCAAATTGGAGAGTATCGATGCAAGATCGCCAGGTCGTTCAAGGGCCGGTCCAGACGTACTACGTAAAGTAGTCCCCATTTCTTTTGCAATAATCATGGCCAGTGATGTTTTGCCAAGGCCGGGAGGACCGCTGAAGAGAATATGATCTGGAACTACTCCCCTACTACGGGCACCACTAAGCACTAAATCAAGTTGTTCTCGGACTCTCTCTTGCCCAATAAAAGTTGTGAGATCAGTAGGGCGAAGGGTTAGCTCCTCATTCTCTCCCCGCAGTACTGTCCCAGCAAGCACATTTTCTTCGGAGGCAGATGAGGCAGACTCATCCCCCAACAGTCCTCGCCGCGCAGAAACAAAATCATCATCTGTAAATTCGATCATGACCGTGCTCCCAAATACGCTAAGGCTTTTCGCAAAACAGTGGAAGTATCTGCATCTGTTTGCTGTTTAAGAATACTAGAAATGGCATTTTCTGCTTCACGTGCAGAGAAGCCTAGACCGGTAAGAGCTTCTTCCACTTCTACTGCAACACTTGAAGTAGTCGGTGTTCCCTCTACACCGGTCGGTTGTACAGCGACAGCATCAACTTTATCTTTTAGTTCAACAACTAGACGTTGCGCGACTTTTTTACCAACACCGGGAACTTTTTGAAGTAGTGCAATATCCTCTTGTGACAATGCTCTACATAAATCTTCAGGAGTAAAAACAGAAAGAATTGATAGCGCCATCTTTGGCCCTATACCAGACGTTTTTTGTAGAAGAATGAAAAGATCTTGTTCGTTGCCATCAACAAAACCATAAAGAGTGAGATCATCTTCGCGAACTACCAACTCTGTCAGTAATGTTTCTGTGCTGCCACACGTTAGGTTCGCGAGTGTACCCGGGGTGGCAAAGACGCGATAACCTACTCCACTAACGTCAATGATGACGCTGTCAAACAGTATGCGAGTAACAGTGCCAGTAAGGGAAGCAATCACTTAAAATTCCTTGCTACGAGTTCTCGTCATAAGAACGCCAACAGCATCCGCAACAGAAGAAGGCGGCTGAATTTCTCGAAGTTTATGTTGTAGCGGATTTCGCCATAAATGGCAGATAGCAATGGCGAGCGAATCTGCGGCATCAGCAGGACGAGGTTCTTCAACTAAACCAAGAATACGTGTCACCATAGCAGTAACCTGTGCTTTATTAGCATGGCCATTACCCGACACTGCCGCTTTCACCTCACTGGGAGTGTAAAACGTTACAGGAATATCACGTCGCGCTGCTTCCATAGCAGCAACCCCCGCTGCCATCGCAGTTCCCACTGCAGTATTGCGATTATGTTGGGTAAAAACTCTCTCAATAGCAACAGCATCTGGCTGAAAACGATCAAGAATAGTGGATACTCCCTCCGATATATCCAGTAAACGACGCGCTATATCAGTATCTATGGGAGTTCGGATAACATCTACAGCAACTGGCTTAATCGCTGCACTATGTTGTTGTAAACACACTACCCCAATACCACAACGAGTGAGGCCGGGGTCAATACCTACAACACACGATTGAGACATGACCACCGTCCTCACTCATCAAGGGAATGAAATTAAGCGAGACAATTTCTTGTACCAGCGTCTGTACTAGCGAGAAGAAAACTAATCTTCGTCGCCATACAACTCTGCAGCTACCTCATCAGAAACTGTCATATTGGTGTATACGTTCTGAACATCGTCGCACTCTTCCAGAGCATCAACGAGACGAACGATCTTTTGCGCACCGTCCAACTCTAACGGCACTTGTACTTCAGCACGGAACTCAGCTTCAGCCGACTCGTAGTCAAGGTCAGCATCCTGGACAGCTTTTCGAACTTCTACAAGGTCAGAGGGACTACACGTTACCTCAAAGGTAGTATCCTGATCGACAACTTCTTCTGCGCCGGCATCCAATACCGCCATAAGAACATCGTCTTCGCTAATGCCGTCTTTCTTCTCCACAGCAACGACACCAATGCGATTAAACAGATAACTCACCGAACCGGCATCTGCCATATTGCCCCCATTACGAGACATAGCGATGCGAACTTCACCTGCGGCGCGGTTACGATTATCGGTAAGGCACTCAATGAGGATAGCAACACCATTAGGTCCGTATCCCTCATACATGATGGTTTCCCAGTCAGATCCCCCAGCCTCGGCACCAGAACCACGCTTAACAGCACGGTCGATGTTATCTGCAGGAACAGAAGACTTCTTAGCCTTTTGAATGGCGTCATAGAGGGTAGGGTTTCCAGCCGGATCTCCGCCACCGGTACGCGCTGCTACCTCAATATTTTTGATAAGCTTGGCGAACATTTTGCCGCGCTTAGCATCAATTGCAGCTTTCTTATGCTTAGTCGTCGCCCATTTGGAGTGGCCACTCATAGTGTCACGTCCTTTCCCTCAACGTGGTACATACATCTTTATATACGTTTATCCGTACTGTAAGCACCACATACGTCCTTATAAACTAAAATTAGCTATATACAATGTACTGCCTAGCTAACGAGCATGCAGAATCTACACGTGCAGAACCTACATGGTACCCTGCACAATCGACAAAAAATACTGGTGCATACGAAGATCTGTAACAAGCTCTGGGTGGAATGAAGTTGCTAAGGCATTCCCCTGCCTAACTGCTACGGGATTAGTGTTACCGTGCGTATCAGTCACAGTGCAGAGAATATCCACAGCTTTCCCAACTTTTTCAACCCAGGGAGCTCGAATAAAAACTCCTCTAAACGGTTTCATCCCAAGCGGAGTAATTGTTAAATCTGCTTCGAATGAATCCACTTGGCGTCCGAATGCATTACGGCGGACAGTAGTATCCATCGCGCCGAAGCAGCGTGCATCTTGACGCGTATCCAGCACTTCTTTAGCCAAAAGGATCATACCAGCACATGAACCATAGACAGGAAGACCCTCCCGCAGCAAATCTGCTATTGGCTCCCACATATCACATACTGTTAGCAGCTTACTGAGCGTTGTAGATTCTCCACCGGGAATAACAAGTCCATCAAGACTATGGAGATCACTAGGCCGACGGACTCTCTGTGTTGTGGCACCACATGCTTGAAAAGCATCAATATGTTCAGTGACAGCACCTTGTATATCGAGAACGCCGATAAGAGGAGCAGACATAAACCTAAATCAGTATCCTTACCAGCCGCGATCTGCAAGACGATGATCGACAGGAAGATCATCAACATTAATACCCACCATTGCTTCACCGAGACTCCGCGAGACATCAGCAACAACACTAGAATCGTCATACATATTGGTTGCTTTAACGATAGCGGCAGCTCGTTTTGCCGGATCCCCCGACTTAAAAATGCCGGAACCAACAAACACACCATCTGCACCAAGTTGCATCATCATTGCGGCATCTGCCGGTGTAGCAATACCACCAGCAGTAAAAAGAACTACCGGCAACTTTCCCTTTTCCGCGACCTCTTTCACTAGCTCGTATGGAGCTTGCAGTTCTTTAGCAGCAACATAGAGTTCATCCGGGTCCATTGCTTGTAGCCGTCGAATACTGGCATTAATAGAGCGGATATGCGTAACAGCGTTGGAGACGTCACCCGTACCAGCTTCACCTTTAGAGCGAATCATCGCGGCACCTTCAGTTATCCGTCGCAGTGCTTCACCTAAATTAGTAGCTCCACACACGAAAGGAACCGTGAAATTCCACTTATTGATGTGATTGCTGTAATCAGCGGGAGTCAGAACCTCTGACTCGTCAATGTAGTCCACCCCAATAGCTTGGAGAACTTGTGCTTCTGCGAAATGGCCAATACGGGCCTTCGCCATCACCGGGATAGTAACGGCATCTTTGATGCCTTCGATCATGTCCGGATCCGACATTCGTGCTACACCACCTTGTGCACGAATATCCGCAGGAACACGCTCAAGAGCCATCACCGCAACTGCACCCGCATCTTCAGCGATACGTGCTTGTTCTGGATTGACGACATCCATAATGACGCCGCCTTTAACCATTTCAGCCATGCCGCGTTTTACTCGATACGTACCGGTCTGATTGTCACTAGTCATTAATGACTCCTGTTCTCTGCTGATCCTGTAAAGGAAATACCAGAATAAAAACTATCCTTAACAGCTTAAACTACTATGCGGGAAGATAAGTCAGTCTTGCTCAGCGTGCGAAGAATTCTCTAACTCTACCGAGTCCCAACTATCATCATGCGTTTGCACATCGATATCCGGCCACGATTGATCAACAATATTGAAAAAGTAGGGCTTTGGAGCGTGCCCCGCTAAATGCAGAAACTGCACCATTGGCATAGTCTGAACTGTGCGGGCTTCCCGAACTGCATTGTTATAAAAGCGACGCGCCAAATTAACTCGCAATGCTGCTTCTTGTAAGTCTGCGACATACTCACGACCGATATAAGAAAAATCTGAACGCCGCAATACCAACGTCAGATCATTTTCGACAGTCTCCCGCTCCCGCATATCAAGTAACTGCGTGCACACCGTCGATTCCACGATATGTGCACAATGGCTAATTGTATTAGCATCAGTCACGATCTCTGCGGCTTTATCCGGATCTGTGGTTAGATCTGCGGCGACTCTTCTCATCTCACGAGCCGCCATTCGCGCAGATAATGCACGTCTATCTAACGCACCTTCAAGAGCAATCGCAGTTTGTTCACAACGCTTATGCAGCCGGTGAAGTCGTTGTGCCGTCAAATACGCCCAGGTAGCAGTGATAATGACAGCAATAGCGACAATGCTAATAAGAATAACAGCCCAAATTGGTAAAGAAATCATTTGAGCTGCACCTTTCCTGCACCTAATGTGACAGTTTCATACACGGCCAGCACTTGCTGAGCTACTACTGACCAGTCATATTGCGCTACCACACTTGTAGCATGAACTACCTTTGCCGTTGTTTCATGCTTATCAGTGAGTGCTTGCACAATTGTCTTGCCTAGCATGTCTGAGTCCCCCACAGAACTCAACCATCCAGCAGCCCCTTTATCTAGCACCGCTGTAAAAGCAGGAATATCACTGGCTACCACGGGAACACCTGCTGACATTGCCTCAACCAGGACAATTCCGAAACTTTCTCCTCCTGTATTAGGAGCAACGTAAATACTGGCAGAACGAAAAGCGGACGCCTTCTCCTCATCAGAAACATGCCCCAAGATAGTGAGGGTACCCACTTTTCCAGCAAGTTTTTCCCGTAATATCGCAGCATCCCCATCGCCGATAACCATTAGTTCAACATCTGGATATTGTGCATAAACCCGTGGAAGTGCATCTATCAAAACATCCATTCCTTTTCTCGGTTCGTCATAGCGCCCCAAGAAAAGCAATACGGGATGATCATTCACTTCATACCCAGGTAAGGGCTTTGCTGTGCGGAATTTTGATACTCTCACCCCATTGGGGATCAGTACCGCATCTCCCCCAATCCCATCCATTTGCCAGCGTCGAGCCATATTAGATACGGCTATATGCCCGCTAATACCCTCTAGCCGCTTCATTAAAAAAGATCGAAATACTCGTACAAGAGCACTAGGTTTTCCAGAAGCATGAAATGTGCTCACAAGTGGCCCCTGTGCCATATATGTAGCCCACATTGTGAGGCTAGGTGAAGCAGGTTCGTGTAAGTGCACTACATCAAAGTCACCTTCAGCAATAAATTTACGAACGGCACGCCAATGCTGTGGGGTAAAACTCAAACGAGCTACTGAACCATTGAAGGGGATAGGAATAGCTTTCCCCGTCAGTGTGACATACGACGGTACACTGTCAGTTTTTTCTCCCGGCCCCAGAACCTCGACATGGTGGCCGAGTTCAATCATCTCATTCGCAATCTCAAGGATGTGTATTTGTACTCCGCCAGGAATATCAAAAGAATAAGGGCAGATCATACCAATACGCATGTGTTAGTCGTCCTTCTCCCGTTCGAGCCTTTTCACACCTTCTTCAATATGAGAAAGATGACCAGCTGATAGATCCTTGAGCCACAAAGGCTGTAACAGATGCCAATCCGCTGGATGCTGAGCGATATTTTTTTCGAAAACATTTGCCAACTTCTGGGTAGTGAATTCCACTCCCCTGCTGGTATCCAACGGCTCTTCTATACGTATTCCCCACCCACGTGATGTATACCAGCAATGAACGGGACAAAGAACAGCACCTGTATCAATAGCCAGTTTAGCTGGCCCAGCAGGCATACGTGTTTTTTCGCCAAAAAAGACTACTTCTACCCCTCGAGCTCGCAAATCACGCTCGCCTAACAGACACACGACCCCATTATGCGACAATGCTTCTCGCAGTCGTTGCATAGGAGCAACTGCTCCCCCCGTAAGAGGGACAACATCAAATCCCAAACTTTCCCGATAATCAACAAAACGTTGATAGAGACTTTCGGGTTTGAGTCTTTCCGCGACAGTAGTAAATGTTCCCACTGTCTGGACAAGCCACACGCCCGCCATATCCCAGTTACCCGAGTGTGGAAGCGCCAGGATAACACCATGACCTTTTTCTAGAGCATGAGTAATATGTTCTTTCCCAGTAACAGAAATATCTAGTTCGGAGAAACGCTCCTCTATATTCATAGTGGGGAGACAGAATGCTTCTCTCCAATATCGAGCGTAGGACCTAATAGAGTCCCGCACTAGGCCATCAGGGACTTCCTCTGGCCCATCAACACCTATAACACGCGCAAGGTTCCTCCGTAATTGTGTGAAATCTTTACAACGCGCAATAACATCGGCAGCCTGATTGAAAAGACATTCAGAAAGAGAACCTGGAAGCGCTTTCACTGCAGCCCACCCTAAGGCATAGGCTTTATCGGATAGTCCTTCGCGCAGCTCCACTAACCAGTTATGTAGCTCAACCATAAAGGTAAAACTCCTTGTTAAAGCGCCGCAAAACTCTCTACAGCGATTTATATAAAAGGATTAATTATCCTGTTCGGTGAAATCTTCTCTAGCATTTGGAGCTTTCGAAGCTACATATAGACGCTGAATAACGGTAAAAATACTACCAATGGCCAAAACCCACATGGCGGCATCAATACAGTACGACAACCACCGTACATTGTAATGAATACCGATACCGGTAAGGCACAGACAGACCAAGGAAATAATGAGGCGTTCAGGCCTTTCAATAAGACCAACGCTGACGGGAATTCCCGAAGCCTCTGCACGTGCTTTGGCATAGGAAATAACTTCCGAAAAGACCAGGGTGACAAGTGTTGTGATGAGAAGCCAGGTATCGCCAGCGCGATTCTCCATAGCCCACCACAAAATTGATCCAAAAACCGCACCATCTGCGACCCTGTCCAAGGTGGCATCAAGGATCGCACCATACGGCGTACCATGGCCGATTTGTCGCGCCATCGCACCATCAACAAGATCGACAAAAACCGTCAATCCCAACAGTAAAGAACCAATGATGATGTGATTAGTAGCAGCAATAAAAACAATAGCCAAAGTAATATTGAGAACTGTTCCAAAAACAGTCACCATATTCGGCGTAACACCAATTTTGAGAAGCCCGCGAGCTATCGGGTTAATTATTTTCGAGATCCCCGGACGAAGATACTTTCCGATCACAGCTTCTCCTTATACCGAACTATCTCTGTCGGCAGTTTGACGTACCCATTCTTCCGACAGTAGTCGGCGTGTTTCTCGCAATGTTTGCGGGAGCACTTTAGTGTTTGCGAAAAGAGTAATAAAGTTGGCGTCACCAATCCAGCGAGGAACAACATGCTGATGTACATGCTCCGACACTGATCCGCCTGCTCCACTGCCAAGGTTAAAACCTATATTAAATGCATCAGGATGCGAAACGGCACGAATCACGCGGATGAGTCTTTGCGTCATCAACGATAACTCTAAAACCTCATCTTCGGTGAGATCCTCATAATGTGCGACTTTTCGATAGGGAATGACCATAGCGTGTCCGGGATTGTAGGGATACAAGTTCAAACACACAAAACAGAATGTTCCACGCGCAATGATAAGACCAGATTCATCATCCCCTTGCGGAATTTTCACAAAAGGATCATGGTCAGATGGCTCTGCTACTTCCCCATTCTCAGTATTATTCTCCACGGGATCGGGGTTTTCCGCGATATAGGACATACGGTAGGGAGCCCATAAACGTTCGAGTTTATTGGGCTCCCCTGCCCCGGTATCCACATACTCAGGCTTTGGCACGTTCTTCCTTTACCAACTCAGCGGTAGGCGACTCATTGCGCTGGGAACGCGCCCATTCCGTAATAAGATCTATGGCCTCAGCACGAGGTACTCCGTTGGCTTGAGAACCATCACGGAAACGGAACGATACGGCTTCTGCTTCTTCATCGCGAGCTCCCGCCAACAGCATGAACGGGACTTTTTGGGTGGTGTGCGTACGGATCTTCTTCTGCATACGATCATCGCTCAGATCTACTTCAGCACGAATACCGCGTGCAGATAGCTCTGCGATGATGTCCTGCAGATATGGAGCAAAAGCATCCGCAACAGGAATTCCCATCACCTGTACAGGTGCTAGCCACACGGGGAAAGCACCTGCATAGTGTTCTGTCAGAACTCCGAAGAAACGTTCAATAGAACCGAAGAGCGCACGGTGAATCATGACAGGACGCTGCTTGCTACCGTCAGGAGCAGTGTATTCCAAACCAAAACGCTCAGGCAGATTAAAGTCCAGCTGTACAGTGGACATCTGCCACGTGCGGCCAATAGCATCACGTGCCTGTACAGAAATCTTCGGGCCATAGAAGGCAGCGCCCGCCGGATCTGGAACAAGTTCCAGTCCAGATGCCTCTGCGACGCGCTGCAAAGTACTGGTGGATTTCTCCCAAATCTCATCTGATCCAACAAACTTATTGGGATCCTTCGTGGATAGTTCTAGGTAGAAGTCATCCAAACCATAGTCACGCAGTAGTGAAATGATGAAGTTCAAAACGTTGGTGAGTTCTTCTTCAAGCTGATCCTCTGTGCAGTAAATATGGGCATCGTCCTGAGTAAACCCACGTGCACGAGTGAGACCATGAATAACACCTGACTTTTCGTATCGGTACACAGTGCCGAATTCAAAAAGACGCAGAGGGAGTTCTCGGTATGAACGACCGCGCGAAGCAAAAATAAGATTATGCATCGGGCAGTTCATCGGCTTGACGTAATAATCCTGCCCAGCCTTACGAACTTCCCCATTTTCATCGAGTTCCTCATCTAAATGCATAGGAGGAAACATGCCATCCGCATACCAGTCAAGGTGACCAGAAGTCTTAAACAGATCCCCCTTCGTAATGTGGGGGGTGTAAACGAATTGGTAGCCGGCTTCGATATGACGACGCCGTGAGTGCTGTTCCATCTCGTTGCGGATAATGCCACCTTTGGGATGGAATACGGGGAAGCCCGAACCAATCTCATCGGGGAAGCTGAAGAGATCAAGCTCTGTACCTAGACGACGATGATCACGCTTCGCTGCTTCTGCCATACGATCGAGGTACTCGTCCATGGCTTCCCGCGATTCCCACGCAGTTCCGTAGATACGCTGCATCGCGTCATTTTTCTGGTCACCGCGCCAGTATGCTGCAGATGAGCGCGTCAGATGAAATGCGGGAATGAACTTCGTGGTTGGTACATGCGGGCCACGGCACATATCGCTCCACAGTACTTCCCCAGTACGCGGATTGACATTGTCATAAACCGTGATGTCACCATCATTGATATCGCCAGATTCTTCACCAGTGAAGGTGGCACCCTGCGCTTTTTCACGAAGAAGCTCTAGCTTATAAGGCTGATCAGCGAGAAACTCTTCCGCCTCAGCCAAACTGCTAAATGAGTATTTCCGGAACTGCTGCCCTTGTTTGATGATCTTACGCATAGCTTTTTCAATCGCTTTAAGATCATCTGGAGTAAATGGTTCATCGACTTTGAAATCGTAATAAAAACCGTTCTCAATAGCTGGCCCTATACCGAATTTGACGTTAGGAAACAGCTGCTGAACCGCTTGCGCCATCACGTGGGCAGCAGAGTGGCGAATAATAGTACGACCCTCTTCTGTGTTGGCGGGGATACCCGTAACAGTAGTGTCACTATCGGCTACCCAACCAAGATCGTGGATAGTCCCGTCACTAGTGGTGACACCGAGTATTGCCGTGCTGCCTTTTGTCGGTAGGTCAGTATCGCGAAGTGCGGTACCAGCGCGCGTACCAGCAGGGACAGAAAATACAAGATCGGCCGCTGTGAAGGCGGCCTGCTGAGAAGATGAGTCATTCGACACGAGGAAATGCTCCTTGATTGTGGTGCGGTGCTACATACCTGGTAGCTACCGACGTTGCCTGATCATCTTAGCGCGAAGAAGCACGAATATTCCACGCAGCGTAGTGAGGATCCTTCTTACTGCTGGAGAAGAGTGAACCAGGAGCAGTACTACGATACAAAAAGTGGTCCCAGCTGGGATCGAACCAGCGACCTCCCCGGTGTGAACGGGACGCTCTTCCACTGAGCCATGGGACCCTTTGCATATCGATGCCATTCAGCCGTTCTGTGAGTGTGTCACTCGCCCAGATAGCATCAACTACAATGAGAAGAATCTAGCAGACTGCAGCTTCTTTGTCCAAGCAGCACGTGACATGCCAGTAGTACTGCCCAGAGGATCTCCTAGAGTGTTGCTCGAAGCACTGTCCACGTAGCGTGTCCACGTAACGTATTGCCACACGATTGTGAAGTGACCCATTCTGGACCGTGCCAGCGGATAACTTGTCTACGCTAAAACGAGTTCGTAAACAACATGCAACACACCTGTGAACAGGCGATTTTGCACAGGGGCTTGTTGTCCGCTAATGTAATCGGAGCAAGCCCAAGAGCGAGCGTCGTTCGAAAGAACATGAGTTCAGGGAATGTAATGCGGATGTAGCGCAGTTGGTAGCGCATCACCTTGCCAAGGTGAGGGTCGCGGGTTCGAATCCCGTCATCCGCTCCATGGTGGAAACACCTGCGGTGGAGTGGCCGAGTGGCGAGGCAACGGCCTGCAAAGCCGTGCACACGGGTTCGATTCCCGTCTCCACCTCTCTTTTTTTTGAAGCCTGCGCGATTAGCTCAGCGGGAGAGCGCTTCCCTGACACGGAAGAGGTCACTGGTTCGATCCCAGTATCGCGCACCACTTAATGTGACGGTCGAAAGGCCGTCACATTGCTATTTGCCACTGCTTAGTTTGTTTTATCCGTTCATGGAGAGTGCAGTCACTCCTCTTTTCCGCTTTTGTTATGGGGAATCGTTAGATGATTACGTCTCAGCTCGAAATAAAGACTCTTCTTCCTTTACACTGATAGTCATGCTTTCTCAGCCCACTCCCTCTTGTACTATTCGGTCTGCTAGAGAAGATGATATCTCTGCGGTTAATGAACTTGCGTACATAACATTTCCCATGGCATGTCCCGACAGTGTTGGTCCTGAAGATATTATCGAGCACTGTGCGTCTCAGTTCAGTACAGAGCGTTTACTGAACCATCTCTGTAATATAGCTCACTATTTAGTAGTGGCGGAGGATCAAAATTCGCACCAACTACTAGGCTATATGCTGCTTGTAGCCGGTGCAGAAATGGATCCCACGGCCTATGAGAATCTGCAAGAAAAACCGTCACTAGGCGTGGATAAGCTATATGTAAGAAAAGAATTTCACGGGTGTGGTATTGCTACGGCTCTCATGGAACATGCTGTTGAACAGGCCTTTGCATGCGGATATTCAAGTCTGTGGTTAGCAACTAATTCGTATAACAAGCGTGCTTTGCGTTTTTATGAAAAGCAGGGTTTTACACCTGTTGGAACGAGAATCTACTACGTAGGCAAAACTCGTAATGATGATGTCGTTTTAGAGAAACCTCTTATTAGTTCTCTATCTAAGTAAGCTCATAGACTAGGTTCAGTAACGGTACCGCCTAACCGTCAATCACCTGATATCCACGAGGAAAAGAATGGCATCACCTGCGCCTTTATCAACAGCTAGTACATGGGATAAACACTCCCTCAACAAAGTACTCACTGTTGTATTTTGGCCGCTTACGGTATTCGTCATACTGTATAAAGTCTTTATTCAAGCAGTTAATGGCTATATCACTAATGACTTCGCTCCTGTTTATGACGCAGTAAAGCAATTTCTCGCAGGTCAGCCCGTTTATACAGATAATTACAATTTTACTAATCCACATTATCTCTACTCCCCCTCGGGTACTCTCCTCCTGGCTCCATTCGGATTTATTACTAATGAGACGATCAGCCGCTGGGTGTTCATAGGGTTTAATGCGCTCTGTATAGTGCTTGCCTCCATTATTTTGGTGAAAATGTTTGAGTTCAGTCTGAAAGGCTGTGCTCTTCCTATCCTTCTTTTCGCTAGTTTTATCTCCGAAGGCGTTACCAACACACTGGTATTCAGCAATATAAATGGAGCTGTCTACTTATGCGAAGTCGGTTTTCTCTACCTGCTTTTACACAATAAAAATTGGTGGGCGGGAGTCCCACTAGGTATATCGCTGGCAATAAAGCCTATGCTGGCTCCGCTTCTTCTTCTCCCCATTTTGTTGAAACGATGGCGGCCTTTTATTACCGCGTTCGCAATTCCTGCTGTCCTCAACATTATTGGATACTATATCGCTGCTGATCCTGCAGAATATTGGACTCGCACCGTTAAATATCTAGGTGAAGTACGTGACTACTACAATAATTCCATTGCTGGCTGGTTAGCCTATTGGGGCGCACCACCGGCCTTTACATGGACTATTCGAATTATTGTCATCATGCTTGGCCTAGCCACAATCGTATTACTGCAGCCTTATCGAACTATTGATTGTCGATTGTGGCTTACAACAGTTACAGGAACTGTGCTCCTCATCGCTTTTTTAGGTGGATCGCTCGGCCAACGGTACTACTCCATCATGCTTATCCCCATGGTGATGACAATTGTAAGCAAGGCCAGTTTTCTTAAAAATTGGCCAGCCTGGCTTGCTATATATCTTATTCTGGGAGAACACCGCTGGTATTCCACACGCTGGATTACCTACGGACGCTGGTTCGAATATAGCCGTGCCACTATCGGATGGCTGCTCCTACTTATCATCATCTTCATCGTGTCTTTGTGGCGGTATCGTGTAGCCCGAAAAATACAAGACCCTACTTATCCAACAGGTAAAACTGCATTCTTATAGGGAAACTCGCTCAAAGTTGTCAAAGCTCGGCGCGTCAACTGGGAATCTTCTCTCAGTGTTTTAGCGTAATAATCGTGACCAGCGAAGAAAATAGCCTCGACACTACAGCCTTTGATAGTGCAGTCGATTCTCTTAAAACCGCTCAATTCCGTCCTGAAATTGAAGTTGGACCTATTCGTCCTCCGCAACGACTTGCTCCCCTTAGCTATGCCGTTGGTTTGGAAGTATCCCACCCGGACGAACTTATTATCCCTGAACAAAGCGAAGGTGATGCGTACGGACGCTTCATCATTCTCTGTGACCCTAGTGGTCAAGATGCCTGGAATGGGACAACTCGCATTGTGACCTATATTCAGGCAGATATGGATGCTGCGGTAGCGGAAGACCCCATGCTCACTGAAGTTGCCTGGACATGGTTAGTAGATGGTTTACACGAACGCGATGTTAAATTCTCCATGCTGGGTGGCACCGTCACTGCAACGCATTCAGTTCGTTACGGAGATATATCTGGGCCACCACGTGCCTACCAGCTAGAGTTAAGAGCTTCGTGGACGGCAGAAGATAATGCTATGACATCCCATCTTGAGGCTGTTGCCGAAACTCTCGCATTTGTCGCAGGATTACCTCCTGTCGGAGTAACAAACCTTTCGAAACATCATTAAGGACATCATGCCTAATGGTTCATCGACGCCACCAGAACCACTAACACCTGACTCTGCGCCCATTCCAGTAAATGCTCCACGAGAAGGACTTCCCCCTCTTTTAAACACTACCCACGATATAGCAAAGGCAGCTGAGTCGTTATCTGCTGGCGTAGGGATCCTGGCACTTGATACTGAGCGTGCAAGCGGATTCACTTATTCTCAACGGGCTCAGCTTATTCAACTTCGCCGGAGGGGTGCAGGAACCTATCTCATTGATCCCACAGCTTTCTCCCATCCGCAAGAAGACCTCGCTCCACTCGCATCGGCCATCAATCCACTCACGTGGCTCCTTCATGCCGCAGATCAAGATCTTCCATGCCTACGGGAGTTAGGGCTCACTCCTCAATATCTGACAGACACACTACTTGCCGGACGCCTTCTGGGATATAAACGATGCAATTTGGGACACCTTACCGAAGAAATTCTTGGTCTACATCTTGCTAAAAACCATAGTGCTGAAAACTGGTCTCGCCGACCACTCCCCGACTCTTGGCTTAACTATGCAGCTCTTGACGTTGAATATCTCGTAGAACTATGGGATGAACTATACAAAGAAGCATTAGACCGCGGACGGTCCGAATGGATTGACCAAGAATGCGAATTTGAACGGTGTAAACCCAGTCCTGCACCGAAAAAAGATCCTTGGCGCAGTATCTCACACATCCATACTCTAAAAACCCGGCGAGACATGGAAATAGCTCGTCAGCTGTGGATATCACGCGATGCATTAGCGGCAGAAAAAGATATTGCCCCTGGACGACTTCTTCCTGACCGTCTCATCATTACTCTAGCGAAAGCTAAGCCAACGACAGCAGCGGACCTACAGACTCTTAAAGGAACAGGACGACTCCGCTACCGTAATCGTTGGCTGCACACCGTTAAAAATGGTTTACATACTCCCGCGAATAGACTGCCACCTCTACTGCTTCACAGTGATCAGCCCATACCTCATCAATCTCAATGGAAACGACTAAATCCAGATGCGGCACACAAATTATCACAGTGCCGCACGGTTACTGAGCGTATTGCAGAAGAACTAGGAATTGAGCCACAAGATCTTATTGCGGGTGAGGCACTGCGGACACTCAGCTGGACGCTGACAGAGGAGAACTCGCCGGAATCTATTACTGCCAGTCTTGTTGCCTCGCAGGCACGTCCCTGGCAAATTGCTCATGTAGCAGGAGCATTAGCGGAAAAGCTCGCTGTTCCAGTTGAGTAACAGATATCTCTTGTGGCGTTTACCCGCTAATTTTCTGGAACCATTCTTTTATACGGTGAGCTGCACTACTGCTGTCCAAACCGTAATTTTTCAGAAGATCCTTGCGGGTACCGACCGGTAAAAATTCTTGTGGAAGTGCTAACTGTCGTAACGGTACATCACATTCACGTCGATGTAAGGCAGTACTCATAACAGAACCAATACCTCCGTTGACGGCATTATCCTCATAAACAACCACTAGACGATACTTACCTGATTCCTGGAGAAGATATTCCGGAAGAGGAAGTACCCAACGAGGATCCACAACGGTGACGCCAATATTCTCTTGTACCAATTTCTGCGCAGCAGTTACTGCACGGCGTGCAAAAGTCCCGACACCCACAATAAGGACATCTTTTCCCTCTTCAAAAAGGATATCAACACCATCTTCAGTACGGCGTATAACAGTGAGATCGTCAGTAACTGGTCCTTTAGGGTAACGAACTACTGTTGGACCATCGTCAATGGCGACGGCCTCATTGATCTCTTCACGCAGTGTGCGCGGATCACGAGGTGCAGCAACACGCATTGTGGGAATAACACTCATTAAAGAAAGATCCCACATACCATCATGACTTGCACCATCTGGTCCTGTTACCCCAGCTCGATCAAGCACGACTGTAACCGGTTGATGGATGAGAGCAACATCCATCAAGAGCTGATCAAAAGCACGGTTAAGGAAGGTAGCATACAAAGCTACTACGGGGTGTTTACCGCCCAATGCCAACCCTGCAGCAGAAGCAATAGCATGCTGTTCCGCAATACCTACATCAAAAAATCGATCAGGATATTTATCACGGAATGGAACAAGACCTACTGGACCTGCCATGGCTGCGGTAATGGCCACAATATCTGGTCTTTCTGCACCAAGTCGGAGCATTTCTTCTGAAAAGACTTCTGTCCATCCTGGCCTATGCAGAACGAGGGAGATACCTGTCTCTGGATCTATAGCCTCCGTGGTATGCATATGATCGCGTTTATCATGTTCTGCGAACGGGTACCCTTCCCCTTTTCGAGTAACCGCATGCACTATTACCGGGCCATCAAAATCTCGTGCTCGTTTCAAAGCAGTTTCTATAGCACGTTGATTATGCCCATCAACTGGACCAATATATTTCAACCCTAGATCACTATAAAGAGGTTCGGGGACAACTGTATCTTTAATACCCGTTTTAAAACCGTGCAGAAGCGAATAGACAAATTGTCCGAATTTACCCCTCTCCTTCAGTTTTTTCTTCGTTTGATACATCGCCCACTCATAGGCGTTTTCAGTACGTAGCCGCGTTAAACGCTCTGCTAATCCCCCGATAGTAGGAGCGTAGGAGCGACCATTGTCATTAACAACAATGGTTAACGACGCATGCTTATGTTCAGCAATATTATTGAGGGCCTCCCACGTCATACCTCCGGTGAGAGCCCCATCGCCAACAACAACAACGATGTTACGGCGAATGCCATCAATAGCGAACGATTTTACAAGACCATCTGCATAGGACAGCGAAGCTGAAGCGTGAGAAGATTCAACCCAGTCATGACAACTTTCTGAGCGACTGGGATAACCAGATAGTCCACCTGCCTGTCGTAAGGTATTGAAGCGTTCTCTCCGACCAGTGATGATCTTATGCACGTAACTTTGATGGCCAGTATCAAAAATAATAGCGTCCTGCGGAGATGTGAAAACACGATGTATTGCGAGAGTCAGCTCCACAACGCCTAGATTAGGACCAAGGTGACCACCAGTTTGGGAGACACTATGAATAAGAAATTGGCGGATCTCTTCAGCTAATTCTTGCATTTCGGGATACGTCAACCCCGCCAAATCTGCAGGTTCATTAATATGCTCCAGAAGCGACACGGATGGCACCTCCTTAACAATAAACTCGTCCGCTGAGGACTAATACAGTTTAGAGTAGACGCCTCAACAGAGCGAAACACTCCATGTGAGGGGTATTAGGAAAACTATCAAAAATGCGCACTTCAGAGATACCGTAACCATTCTCTTTCCACAAATGGAGATCGCGTGCAAAAGCTGCAGCATCACACCCAAAATGCATGACAGTTCGAGGTTGATGGGCTGCAACTCCACACACGACATCTTTCCCCGCCCCTGCGCGTGGAGGATCCAACACTACTGTAGCGGGTGCAGTATCGTCAGCAGAAACACCTTTGTGCAGCCACTGTGAAACAGAACTTTCCACCATAGAAATTTTTTGGCCAGTGTGGCGAAAACTAGCTTTTCCCGCAGCTATTGCTGGGCCTGCAGTATCAACGGAAACAACAGCGCAGGAGTGGGATGCTGCACGCGATAATGCATGGGCAAAAATACCGCATCCGCCATATAAATCCCAGGCTGACTCACCATCATGTAAATCCGCACAATCACACACAAGCTGGGCATATACAGCTGGTGCAGCATAATGCGCCTGCCAGAATGAATCAGCTGGTATATGCCATTCCTGTCCCAGAACTCTCTCCGTCGCCATTCCAGATCCTTCTAAAACTTCACGACGAACAATATGGGAAGTATGAGCACGACGGGCAGTAGCTTGTGCACGGCGAGATCCACGATAGTGCCGTTGTTCGCGCGTTAGAGAAACGATATGGCGTTCCCCTAATGAGTCAGCCGCCAAGACTAGCTCAGATGACGTACCTGCCAAAGAAGCTACTTCATCCGCGATCCCCCATTCTCGAGGAGAACCGGATAATAGTGGTACTACCTGCGAACACGTAGCCGCAATAACAGTGTGAGAACGCGCTGCTAAAGGTCCCACTTCTCCACGACTATTAATACTCAACCGCTGACGTACTCGCCACTGTGTTCCATCCGTATTGGGTTCTCCAGACAATGTTTCTCCAGAAAGCGGAGTAACAGACCCCTTCCAGGGAATATGAGAACAACCACCAATACGGTGAAGAAGATCATCAACAATCTGTGCCTTCATCGTTCGCTGCAGAGTTAATGAGGCATTATCCCATGTACAGCATCCGGCTCCAGCCGCTGCTGCTTCACACACGTGGTCTCGTCGTTCAGGATTCGCTGAATGAATATCGACGACATATCCGCGTACAAAAGATTTTTTCTCCTCCGTAACACAGACAGTAACGTCTTCATTGGGTAATGCACCGTCAACAAAAATAACGCGACCATGATGTCGCGCCACCATAGCTCCCCCATGCGCAGGACCACCACACTTAACGCGTATACAGTTATCGAGAGTCTCTGCCTCTGGGTCTGGCAAGCACTTCGTAGAGTCGTTATGCACTTTCTACACCACCCTCACTCTCACGAATCTGTTTTTGAACAAGATTCAGACTGTTCCCGTGTTGTCTTCTTGACAGCCCAAACAGTGATAACGACGGCAACAATAGTAAGCGGCCATCCCATGACGATACGAGTAACCCCCAAAGCAGTTGCTGCATCTTTAAGATAAAGCCACTGTTGTATAGCAAAGCGAGCGGCGAATACTAAGGCCCACGCAAAAGTAGCAAGATCATACCAATAGCGACTGGTCTTGTTCTTTTGCCACGATTGGTCATGCCCATTCAATAGATTCAGTACAACACCAATTAAAGGCCACCGAACCACAATGGAAATGATAGATATCACTGCATAGGCAGCCGATACCCAAATTCCCCAGACAAAATATCCCTTAGCATTGCCCATCCGATAAGCAATAAAGGCACACAATGCCACCGCTATTAGGCCAGATACGGCAGGGGTAAGTTTTTCTCGACGAATAAGACGGAGAAGAAAAATGACGACGGCGATAGCGAAAGCACTCCATAGCGCGGGCATAAGTCCCTTCCACGCGTTAACGGGCACAAAAACCACAACTGGAAGCGTGGAGTACACCACCCCACGCCATCCGCCCATACGCTCCAAGAGAGTCTCTTCAAGAGCGTCGTTATCCTCTTGAAGAGTGCAGTCTTTATCTTGTTCTTGCTGTGGATCTTCGCACGGAATTGAGGAGGAAGAACTCATATTTAGGACTCGGATTGGTCAAATTGTTGAAGCGCTTCGCCATTATCTGCAGCATCACGCTTCCGCGCCTGTTCGGCAGCCAATTTCGTGTCCTCTTGCTGACGGAGTTGTTCGGCCTGTATCTGTTCGAGAATCTCCATGGGAAGCACCAACGGAATGGGGGTACGCGCAGGCATGGGATTTGTACCACGACGTACTACAGTATGGCTCAACATTGTGCGTGCTATTTCAGCAGATTGTTCAGCTTCTGCTGGACTACTGACGATAACAGCTCGGAGCATCCACCGAGGGCCATCCACACCGATAAAACGAATAACGGACTCTGCGGCGGATCCTATGACCTCACGGCCCCAAGGACCATCTTGGATAGAAACCTTTGCACCTTGGTTACGTAAACCATCTGCTAGCTCGGAGGCGACAAATCTCCATTGGCCCCCCGTTTTAGGAGCCGCATACGCATCTATCGTAATATTGCTTTGCCCTGACAGAACGTGTACAACAAGGTTCTGTTCTTCAGATGACTCAATCTGAAGTTGTGTATTGACAGGAGGAACGAAAGCATAGGCCCCAAAATCAAGAATGCCAAGTCCTTCACCATCGGGGTCGAGAAGCCCCGTTATAGTGCCATCTGACTCATCAAACGGACCTTCCTGAGGAGGAACCTGACTGCCAGTATTACTGGAGCTAGCTGTTGAAGTGACGACACTGTCTACCGAGTTCTCAGAGGTATCTCTCGTGCCTTCAGCACTCGCGTTTTTAACACTTGTCTCTTCTGCTACAGCGCTCTTTTTCTGTGCTGCTTTCTTTTTTTTCTTTCCGAATCCAAACATTAACTAGCCTTCTACAAGCGTTGAATGACCACCGGTAGAGCCATAGCCATTCTCTCCTCGCTCGGATACACCAAGCTTTTCTACTTCATTAAATGTAAACATTTCAACACGTTGAACCAGCAACTGTGCAATGCGATCTCCACGTTTAATTTCAATAGACTGCTGTGGATCAAGATTGATAAGGCACACTTTGATCTCTCCACGGTAACCAGCATCCACAGTACCAGGCGCATTAACGATAGAAAGACCACTACGAGCAGCAAGTCCTGAACGTGGATTGATAAAACCTACCGTCCCAAAAGGAAGTTCAATAGCAATACCAGTACGGACAAGTTGTCGCTGTCCGGGTTCTAGTGTGAGAGATTCCGCAGAGTAAAGATCCACCCCTGCATCATCATGATGAGCACGCATGGGAAGAGGAAGCTCCGAATCAAGGCGAACGATATTAACAACACAAGAGGTAGGTGTGAGTCCAGACATGATCTTGAGTGTACCGCTGCATTAATTGCTATGGAGACCTAAAGGCCACGCAAAGATTTTCCTTTGCATGGCCTTTAAGGAACTGCACAATAGATTATCCAGCACAATCCTGGCACACCATGGTGCCATCCTCATCGATATACGCAAGGCGGCTAATGTGCTGTACGAGAAAACATACACCACACGTGAATTCGTCTTTTTGTTTAGGAACAACGCGGACAGTAAGTTCCTCATCAGACAAGTCGGCGCCAGGCAGCTCATACGACTCGGCAGTATCTACTTCATCAATTTCTGCAGAACCAGCTTGGTTCTCCCCGCGGCCTGCTTGTAATTCTTCAAGAGAATTACTTTCAAGACCGTCAGCGTCGTTATTACGCGGTGCGTCGTAGTCAGTCGCCATAATTCATTCCTTAATCGTCGCAGTAAGAGACGAGATGGTGCCTATACCCACATAATGTAGGCCTAGCTCGACAACGGCATATTACAGAAAGAAAGGCCCTAATGCTAGCTAATGCGAACATTTTTCATAGCTTTCTCTGCTAGAGATTCTCGCATTTTTGTCAAGTCTCAAAATTACGCGCGTATAGCCTCTCTCCACACTCTCGATTTTCCTCTATGAGATCGTCATAGCCGCATTGTTATACCGTTTATCACGTGATCCAGATAAAGCACTTGTACATTACAAATAATTAGGATAGGCTTACCTTTTAATAGAGCAATTATGGAAATTTTTTAAAAAAATTTTTATATGGAAATAATATTCCACAATACGGAAATTAGCTGATAAAAGGCTATATGGAGTTCATCTACCAGAACTTTCCCATACAGCAAATCTAAGAAATATTGTCTCTATATATAAAAATTTAAAAACAATGCTATTCGTTCCAATATATGTAGCGTAATTACGCTATAAACGCCGCTACTACACAGGTAACCTCTCCATTTCAGCCGTATAGTTCTAAATATGGTTGAGGTACGAATTCATGGACGAGGCGGACAAGGTGTAGTTACTGCATCTGACCTTCTCGCCTTTGCTGCATTTGAAGATGGACACTGTGCGCAAGCTTTCCCCAGCTTCGGCTCTGAACGCACCGGCGCCCCAGTAGTGTCATATTGTCGTATCCGGGATACAGAAATCCGCACTCGCGAACCTGTACTTGAACCGGATCTCATCATTGTCCAGGATCCCACCCTGCTGGCAATTATGGATGTCTTTTCAGGTTTAAAACCTGACGGTTATGCCCTTATCAACTCAACAAAAACATTTGATGAGTTAGATCTCAACGACCTTGTCAACAGTCATATCCCTGGACATATCCGTCTTATTCCCGCTACCGATCTCGCATTCCAATACGTGGGGCGCAATGTCCCAAATGCGGTTCTTCTCGGTGCCGTTACTGCTTTCACCGACATTGTCTCTATGGAAGCTGTTACGAAGGCTATTCATTCAAAGTTCCCTAAGCCAATTGCAGAAAAGAACATTGCTGCAGCTCAGGCTGCCGCGGAACTGCTCTCTCACGAAGAGGTACATGCCAGTGCTTAAGCAAATTGAAGGCTCACAGGCCATGGCACAAGCTGTTGCCGCTTGTAAACCACAGGTCGTTGCCGCATACCCTATTAGCCCCCAAACTCACATCGTCGAAGCCCTTTCTAAATTAGTTAAGGATGGAGAACTCCAGGACTGCGAGTACCTCAATGTGGAGTCCGAGTATGCTGCTATGTCAGCTTCCATTGGTGCTTCCGCAGTAGGTGCTCGTGCTTATACTGCAACAGCATCACAGGGCTTGCTCTTCATGGTGGAAGCCGTATACAACGCTTCTGGTCTCGGCCTTCCCATTGTTATGACAGTGGCCAACCGCGCTATTGGTGCCCCTATTAACATTTGGAATGATCACACTGACGCTATGAGCCAGCGTGACTCCGGGTGGCTACAGCTTTACGCAGAAACAAACCAAGAAGCTGCCGACCTCCACGTCCAGGCATTCCGTATTGCGGAGGAACTTTCACTACCTGTCATGGTATGTATGGATGGCTTCATCTTGACTCACGCAGTCGAGCAAGTAGATGTCCCGGAAGAAGAACAAGTCGCTAAGTTCCTCCCCCCGTATGAACCACGCCAGGTACTCGATCCTGAACACCCCATGTCCATTGGCGCCATGGTCGGTCCTGAAGCATTCACCGAAGTTCGTTACCTCGCACACCACAAACAAAAGCAAGCTCGTGAACTTATCCCACAGGTTCAAAAAGAGTTTGAGAAAATCTTTGGCCGTCAATCTGGTGGACTTATTCACACCTATCACTGTGATGACGCCGACACCATCATCGTGGCTCTTGGCTCCGTTGTGGGAACGCTCAAAGACGTTGTTGATGAACGTCGTGCACAAGGCGAAAAAATCGGTGTTCTTTCCATCTGCTCCTTCCGACCTTTCCCCTTCGAAGCCGTTGGAAATGCCCTAAAGAATGCCAAAACCATCATTAGCTTTGAAAAAGCTTTCCAAGTTGGAATTGGTGGTATCGTCTCCTCCCACATTTTCCATTCTCTCCGCGATATCGACCCCGATCTCCATCCCGATCTGTACGAAGTAATTGCAGGTCTTGGCGGACGTAATATCACCAAACATTCCATTCACGACATGCTTGATTCTGCCCAGAAGAATGAGCTTGAACCGCTTACTTTCCTCGATCTCGACCGCACTCTTGTGGAGGCCGAGCTTGAGCGCCAAGAAACAGTTCGCCGTTCTGGTCCGATGGCAGAAAACATGCTTCGAGACGTGAATACTCGTGCTAATCAAGCGGCAAATGCCCGCAACAACTAGGAGGTAAATACAATGAGTGAAGTAAGTCTTCCCCTCCCCAGCATGCCGTCAACTCGCGAGACCTCCATTCCAGCTCGTGAAAAAGTTAAGTTCTACCAGGTTGGTTCCTACGCAGTTGGTAACCGTCTTGCTGAAGAACAACTTCGTTCTGTGCAGTCTGATCCCGACCGTTACAACTCTCTAACATCTGGTCACAGAGCATGCCAAGGCTGCGGTGAGGCCCTCGGTGCCCGCTATGCGCTGGATACAGCCATGTCTGTCACAGATGGCCAGCTAATTGCCGTCAATGCCACAGGCTGTCTGGAAGTATTCTCTACTCCGTACCCAGAGACATCTTGGACATTGCCATGGCTCCACTCGCTATTTGGCAATGCCCCGGCAGTTGCAGCAGGTGCTGCTGCTGGTCTGCGCGCCCAGCACAAGGACGATATCCGCGTTATTGCACAAGGTGGTGACGGCGGCACTGTCGATATTGGTATGGGTTGCCTGTCAGGCATGTTTGAGCGTAACGACGATGTCCTCTACCTCTGCTACGACAACCAGGCCTATATGAACACTGGTGTGCAGCGCTCCGGCTCTACACCCCCTACCGCACGTACTGCTACTACTCAGCCAGTTGGTTCACACCCCGGTAATGAGTTTGGTAAGGGTAAAGATATGGCGCGCATTGCCATGGCTCATGAAATTCCCTACGTAGCTACAGCAACTGTAGCTGACCTGCGTGACCTTGAATATAAAGTCACAAAGGCTATGCAGTATCACGGAGCTCGCTATATCCATATCTTGGTGCCGTGCCCGCTCGGTTGGGGATCAATCTCCCGCGATACTGTTAAACTTGCCCGTCTTGCTACACAGACTGGCCTGTTCCCGGTCTATGAGGCAGAAGCTGGCGAAATAACGTCAGTCATGAAAATTCGTCGCCCAGTGCCGGTCGAAGAATACTTACGACCGCAACGTCGATTTGCGCATATCTTCAAAAATAAAGACACGGAGACACTGACTCGTCTGCAGGCTATGGCTGACCGCAATATTCGCCGCTATGGGCTGATCGATGAGGAAGGTCTTGACGATGACGTCCTTAAACGCGTGATGTCAGCAGGAGATGACCCCGAGGGTCGTTTTGCCAGGGCTGTTCGTGACGCTGCTAAAACGACTCAAGCTGATAAAGAAGCGAAAAAGCATAAGCAACACATTCTTGATGCTAAAAGCGAACATAAGGAGAAGTAGGACATGACTGTCCCGGAATCTAAAGGTGCTGCCCACACCTCTGAACCGTTTGCTATCACATTGGAAGTTGGTTCTTCTCTTGCAAACGAAACGGGCTCATGGCGTACCGAACGCCCTGTCTATGTTCATAACTTGCCTCCTTGTAACAAGGCCTGTCCTGCTGGTGAAAATATTCAAGAATGGCTTTACCATGCCGAGGAGGGAGATTACGAAGCTGCTTGGCGGGAGATTATGGTTAATAATCCCTTGCCAGCAACGATGGGACGCGTGTGCTACCACCCATGTGAAACAGCATGCAACCGCGGCCAGGTTGATGAAGCCGTAGGTATTAATGCCATCGAACGCTTCCTTGGAGATAAGGCCATCGCAGAAGGCTGGACCGTTCCCCTCCTACAGGAAGAGACTGGGAAAAAAGTTCTCATTGTCGGAGCTGGCCCCTCCGGACTTTCCGCTGCCTATCACTTGCGTCGTGCCGGACACACCGTCACCATTCGTGATGCAGGCCCAGAGGCTGGCGGTATGATGCGATTTGGCATTCCGGCTTACCGTCTCCCCCGCGGCATTCTCCGCTCGGAAATCGAACGCATCGAAAATATGGGTGTCACCATTGAGCTCAATACCAAAGTTGAGAATGTCGATAAGGAAATTGAGAATTTCGACGCAATATTTCTTGCTGTTGGTGCCCAGATTGGTAAAAACGTCAATATCCCAGCAGGTTCTGCTGCCAATATGGTCGATGCTGTATCCGTCCTCCGCGGCGTAACAGATGAAGACGCTGAAGATAAGCCATTGCTTGGCCGTCGCGTTTATGTCTATGGTGGTGGCAATACCGCTGTTGACGTCGCCCGTACAGCTCGCCGTCTCGGCGCATCTGAATCCGTCATTCTTTACCGTCGTACACGAGACCAAATGCCCGCCCATGATTCTGAGGTAAAAGAAGCCGAAGAAGAAGGCGTACTCATGCGTTGGCTCTCCACCGTCAAGCATGTTGACCAGGGCGAAATCCAGATCGAGAAAATGGAACTCGACGAAAATGGTTTCCCTCAACCAACTGGCGAGTATGAAACCTTACAGGGCGATTCTCTCATCATGGCACTGGGGCAGGATGCCGACCTGTCGCTTGTAGAAAATGATGATGAGATTGAAATTAGTAATGGCGTTGTGCAGGTGAATAACCAAATGATGACCGGCCACCGCGGTATATTTGCTGGTGGCGATATGGTTCCGTCTGAGCGCACAGTAACCGTCGCTATTGGACATGGAAAGAAAGCTGCTCGTTATATTGATGCTTTCCTCCGTGATACCGAGTACCACCCGGCTCCGAAGCACGCAGATGCTACTTTTGATCGCCTTTCCACGTGGTACTACGCGGATGCCCCCGTACAGGTTCGAGAGAAGCTAGAGGGTGCTCGTCGTGCTTCTACTTTTGATGAGGTTGTCCTTGGTTTAGATGAAGGCTCTGCACTATTTGAGGCACGTCGCTGCATGTCCTGCGGTAACTGCTTCGGATGCGATAACTGCTTTGGTGTTTGCCCCGACAACGCAATTACCAAGATCAAACCGGGCGAATACGAATTTAAGTACGACTACTGCAAGGGCTGCGGTATATGCGTTGAAGAATGCCCCTGTGGTGCTATCGATTTAGTGCCGGAGCAGTCCTAACTTTATTTGCTGAACTAAAAGATAATGGCAGGGTTCCTAGCCTCAAGGAGATGGGAACCCTGCCATTATTTTCACCAACTGGGAGTGTTAAGGCAGCGGCATGGGCTGCAGACCACCTGCTTCTTCCATCATGGCGAGAAATTCTTTCGCTACAGAAGGCGCTACTGCGTAGTTGAGAGTACCTTTATGACCAATCTCTGCAGGATCTGGAATAGCGGTGACGGCACCTGCTTCCTGTGCAATAATTCCACCTGCAGCACGATCCCATGGATGTAGACCGTGCTCGTAGTAGGCATCTAAACGACCTGCTGCAACAAAGCATAGGTCCAACGCTGCCGAACCCAATCGACGGATATCACGGACATGCGAAATCACTTTGGAGAAGAGCGCGCCCTGAAGAGCTCGCTTTGAAGCAGTGTAGGAGAATCCCGTACCCAGTAGTGTTACCCCCAAATTGGCGGGCTCATTGCAGCTGAGACGCGGAGCAGTACGCGCATTCTGAGGATCAGCAAGAGCGTCTTCTACACTGATTGCGCTTGCTCCTCCTCCGCGGTGTGCAGAGAAGATTTCATTACCCACGATATTGGCGACGGCACCAGCGACAACTTTACCGTTCATAGCGGCAGCAATTGATACTGAATATGCGGGAATATTGTAGAGGAAATTGACGGTTCCATCGATGGGATCGAGAATCCAGGTGACGGCGTTCTCGTCACCTGTCATGACTTCTCCCCCACCTTCTTCTCCCAAAATTGAATCGTGTGGACGAGTACTGGTGAGGAAATCACGCAGAGCTTTCTCATTTTCTTTATCAACGACAGTGACAGGATCGCATTCCGTTGTCTTAAGTTGCTGTCCAAGTGCAGTTGCCGTGCTGGCAGTGTTTCCAGACAGCAATTCTGCGCGTCGGCGGGCAACGAGCTGGGCGGAGTTTGCCGCCATCTTAACAGCTAAGTCGCGCAGTTCAGCGGGAGTAATTAGAGATGAAGAGGTAGTAGGATCAGCCATATCGATACGTCTTTCTGAAAATCACTTATTTACGATGCCAGCAATAAGATCAGAGAAGCTCTGATCTGTCACTTACTATGCTACGTCTGGCAACAGAGTTGGCAGAACTCGTTTTACCCTCCATAATCATATCTGGAGCGATTCAGTATCTTCTAGCGTGATCTTTGCCAGGTTATGTTGACTAAGATATTGGTAGAGCACCATGACCTCACAGGCTTCTCCAGTGCAAAGGAACACCATGACGGAAAACGGTCTCCAGTCACAACTTCGTGGATTCGGCATTGACGTTGGCGGCAGCGGTATCAAAGGCGCACTCGTCGATCTCAATACTGGGCAGTTCATCGGTGAACGCATAAGAATTGCTACTCCCAAGCCTGCTACCCCCGATGCAGTAGCCGACGTTATTGCTGAAATTACTCACCGCTTCGAATGGGACGGACCGGTGGGAATCACTCTACCTTCCGTTATTCAGCAGCAAACTGCTAAAACTGCTGCCAATATTGACAAGTCGTGGATCGGCACGAATGTACCAGACCTCTTTACGCATCATCTTCCAGGCCAGGAAATCACGGTTGTCAATGATGCTGATGCAGCGGGTATTGCCGAACTACACTTTGGTGCCGCAAAAGATGTTGAAGGATTAATAGTACTTTTAACGTTTGGTACCGGAATCGGTTCAGCAGTTCTCTACAATGGCATTCTCGTGCCAAATACTGAATTCGGTCATTTTGAACTGGACGGTATGGATGCTGAAGCTTATGCGTCCGCAGCAGTACGAAAACGTGAGGATCTTTCCTGGTCCGAGTGGGCAGCACGGGTAAGCACTATGCTTCGTGGAATGGAAAAATTCTTTTGGCCGGAACTTATTATTGCTGGTGGTGGCATTTCTCGCCGTTACGAAAAGTGGATGCCCGACCTTGATATTCGCACTCCAATAGTACCTACTGAACTGCGTAATCAAGCTGGAATTGTAGGTGCCGCCTATGCTGCTGCCAACGGTATTCGCCCCTAGATTTACTCGGTTATAACTTCTCGGACAACACCGCTGCGTCTTATCTCAGATCTAGCTGATAATCGCCACATTGCGCATGTCGTTTTACCGCATTGTGACACGCGTCTTATAACAGTGTTTCGGCAATATCATGAGCTAGTCGGTACAATGGCTGTGTGTGCTTTCCGCGCCCGTGTACTTACAGTGTACTTACCCTATATTTACACTGAATATTTATTGTATTTATTGCGCGGAAGCAATAATTGACGTCATATTCGCCTAGTCTTGAAAGGTTTTTTGTGGCAGCCTCTAAGAGCGAATCTACCTCCGCCTCCACTACTTCAGAGAAAAAGAAAACGACCCGTCGCACTACTGCGCGGCGTCGTCCAACTTCTTCTGCATCAACAAAGAATGTAGATTCTGCAACGACTGGTACTGCAACATCTCAAGCTGCTTCTCAAAAAAAGAGCACTGGACGCAGCGCGTCAAGTACAGCAAAAACAACAAAAAAGGCGAAAAGCGAAACAGCTGCTAAAAAGACGAAACGTAAGCGTACAAATACAAAAACTGTTTCTACACGTGGCACTAAAAAAGGTACTAAGAAACGTACCGAGAAAACTGATAAAGAAGAAAACATCGTCCTCAATAATGAGGAAACTGCTGAAGACGCACTTGAGAATGACAATCTTGACCTTGACGAGGGTCTCGACAACGATCTCGACGAGGATTTAGACGATGATCTTGACAGCGCCGCTCTTACAGATGACGACCTTGGATTAGACGACGATGTCACACCCCTCGATGACGATGAAGACGAAGACGATGATGATGACGACATAAACGACGTTGTTATTGAGGGCGAAGAAGACGATGACGAGGAGGAAGAAACTCCTGTCATTGACAACTCCCCTGCTTCTCGTGTTCTCTCTAAGACATCCACGGGCAGAGCCCTTCCCAAAAAGAAGAAGAAAGTCACTTCGAAGGACTTTGTATGGGATGAAGAGGAATCTGCCGCCCTCAAACAAGCTCGCAAAGATGCTGAGCTTACTGCATCTGCGGATTCAGTGCGCGCCTATCTTAAACAAATCGGCAAGGTAGCACTGCTCAATGCGGAAGAAGAGGTAGATCTCGCTAAGCGTATCGAGGCCGGCCTTTATGCTGAGCACTTTTTGAAAGAGCTGGAAGCCGGAGAAGAGAAAGTTCTACCCTCACAACGCCGCGATCTTAAACTCGTCATTCGAGATGGAGACAAAGCGAAGAATCATCTTTTGGAGGCCAACCTTCGTCTCGTTGTGTCATTAGCTAAGCGCTACACTGGCCGCGGCATGGCCTTCCTTGACCTTATCCAAGAAGGCAACCTCGGTCTTATCCGCGCTGTTGAAAAATTCGACTATGCCAAGGGCTATAAATTCTCCACATATGCCACCTGGTGGATTCGCCAAGCCATTACCCGTGCTATGGCAGATCAGGCGCGTACTATCCGTATTCCTGTGCACATGGTTGAGGTTATTAATAAGCTCGGTCGTATTCAGCGAGAACTTCTACAGGATCTAGGTAGGGAACCTACTCCAGAAGAACTTGCTAAAGAGATGGATATTACTCCTGAAAAAGTATTGGAAATACAACAATACGCGCGTGAGCCTATCTCTCTTGACCAAACTATTGGCGATGAAGGCGATTCCCAACTCGGTGATTTCATCGAGGACTCTGAGGCGGTTGTTGCTGTTGACGCTGTGTCTTTCACCTTGCTGCAGGACCAACTACAGGATGTTTTAGATACCCTGTCTGAGCGCGAAGCGGGTGTTGTACGGCTTCGTTTTGGTCTTACTGATGGCCAACCTCGTACTCTTGATGAGATTGGTCAAGTTTATGGAGTTACTCGCGAGCGTATTCGCCAGATTGAGTCCAAGACTATGTCTAAGCTCCGTCACCCCTCACGATCCCAAGTTTTGCGCGATTATCTGGACTAGAAACAACATCAGAAAATAAAAGCGGGAGGCTAGCAATAACGCTAGCCTCCCGCTTTCTAGATTCTCACACCATAAGTACAATTATCGAGATTTTTGCAACGTATCGTAGATTCGCTGGCATTCTGGGCAGACGGGTGATCCCGGCTTGGGTGTTTGTGTCACCGGGAAGACTTCACCGCACAAGGCAACTACGTAGCTTCCCGTAACGGCACTTTCCACTATCTTGTCTTTCTTGACATAGTGAAAATATTTAGGAGCTTCATCGGTAGTTTTTTCTTCAACGTCAACATCAGGACGTTCTAAAACATCATTCGCTGTACTCACAGGCTACATTGTCCTCCAATTTATGTTATCCATCCACTCTTTCCACTGTTTATGTCTGTAAGGTTGGCACCTGGTTAGTTCGAACTATGTCAGAATAAGTGACGTGACTATTCCTCATACTGTTATTGATACTCTCCGGCAGACTTTTATTCGTCTTAACTACACAATTGATGGACTGCACGATTTACTGGGCGATGTAGCTTTTAGCGCACTTTTCCGTCATGAACCGGTACCGGTATGGCTTGCTACTGACCATAGTAGAGATAATGACACGCACGACTTGGCACAGCTTGTACGCCTACTCCTTTTAGGCGATTCGATGAGTGCTCAGGATATTGGTGCTCTCTTCCGCATACAAGATGATGACACCCTCGCAAGTTTTCTGAATTGTGCTCTTTTTACATCTAGTGACGGCATGAATTATCAAGTGGCACTTGATGTTCGTCCTATAGATACAGGTTTTGGAGTACAGTGGGTGTTTTCAGATCTCGATGGGGCTCTTTTCCCTGCAAAAACCCATGACGACCATGTTTTAGGAGTAGGAGAAGCATCCCTGTCGCTATTGCGGTCAACTCCTATTGAGCCAGTTAATTCTCTTCTAGATATAGGAACAGGCTGTGGAATTCAGACTCTTCACGCAGCACATTACGCTAATGACATTGTGGCAACGGATCTTTCACCACGGTGTTGTGAATTAGCAAAGGCTACGTTGGCTATAAACCAGATTCCCGTAGCATCCCGCGATGATTCTTCTGCTACTGCACAGACAATGGTAGATATCCGACAGGGATCATGGTTTGAGCCAGTACATGATCAACAATTCGATGCCATTGTCGCAAATCCTCCATTTGTCGTTGCCTCACAACACATAACCCACTCCTATAGAGATTCAAGTTTAGATCTTGATGGGGCTACCCAACTAATGATTGAGAATGCTCCACTTCACCTTAAAGAGGGAGGACACGCCACCATATTAGGAGCATGGGTACATTGTTCTGATGAAGATTACCGCGCTCGCTTGTCGAGCTGGATAGCCCCTCATGGTGTCGATGCATGGATTGTCGAACGAGACTGTGTAGATCCGGCTCTCTACGTCTCTACATGGATGAAAGACTCCGGTAGAGACCCTGCAGATCCACAGTGGCACAACTATGCTGCCGATTGGCTTACTCACTTCAGTGATAACAATGTAGAAGGTGTGGGCTTCGGCATCATTTTCCTTCGTAAAACGACGAAACCGTCAAGTCTTATGATTGAGGAACTCACTACTCCTTCTGGAGATGCTCTTGCTGCAGAATGTCTTGCCCGCTGGGAAAGATGGGATAATCTTCAGCGATGGGATGACGAGAACCTCTTATCACAACATTTCGCTTTATCCCCGCAAACTGTCTTTATAGAGACTGCAACCCCATCACTGCAGGGACAAGGTACGACAACGAGCAGCCTTGTCGTGTCTCGTGCTGACATGCCCAGCTTCCGTCATACGATTGATGAGTCTCTTCGTGCGTTTCTTAATGGTCTTTCCCGAGAAGGACTTTCAGCCGGAGAAACGGCACAACTGTTGTGCACTGTTCAGAATGAGGACTGGACTGTTTTTCGTTCAGCTATTTGTCAGGCTCTCTATACTCTCTACCTGCACGGAATCATTACGCTGTAATTAATTTCCCAATTTGGGAACTCTTTTGGCCGGTTATGCGTTGAACTGAGTGAATCGACATCATGATGAGGAGGATCCTCATGACCTCAGGCACCGCAGCAACCGCAATCGTTGATAGAACACAAGGACAAGATCTCGACCGCCCTTCACAAACAGCGGATCTTGTTCGTGTCTATCTTAATGAAATCGGTAAACGGCCATTGCTGACTGCTGCAGAAGAGGTAGAGCTAGCCAAACGTATTGAAGCAGGGATTTATGCGGATCACCTACTCAAGGAACATCCACGATATGGAGCTACTCGTCGTGCTCAGCTTCGTATGCTTGCCCGCGATGGTGAACTAGCTCGTCAACAACTTCTTGAAGCGAATCTTCGCCTTGTTGTATCGCTGGCAAAACGTTATACCGGACGCGGCATGCCACTACTTGATCTCATTCAAGAAGGAAATCTTGGCCTTATTCGTGCTGTAGATAAGTTTGACTATGCCAAGGGATTTAAGTTCTCCACGTATGCCACCTGGTGGATTCGTCAAGCCATCACGCGAGGCATGGCGGAACAGACCCGTACTGTCCGTCTTCCTGTTCACCTTGTAGAACAGTTCAATAAGATATCGCGCATTAAGCGAGAACTTAACCAGCAGCTAGGTCGCCCAGCTACGTGGGAAGAAATTTCGGAAGAGTCTGGTATTCCAGTTGAAAAAATTCTTGATTTAGTCGATAAAGCACGCGATCCTATTAGCCTCGATACCAAAGTGGGTTCTGACGATGACTCTCCTTTGGGGTCTTTCATCGAGGATGACGATGCATTAGATGCTGTCGAATACACGATGACTCGCTTCATGGCTGATGATGTCCACGCCGTTTTAGAGGGTCTTAGCGAACGTGAGCGCAACGTCATACGGTGGCGTTATGGTCTCGCAGATGGCGAAACTCACACGCTCGACTATATTGGCAAGAAATTTGGGCTATCGCGTGAGCGTGTACGCCAGATTGAACGAACGGTGCTCGAGCGTCTTCGTGAAAGCGAAGATATTGATCACCTTCGTGCTTACGCCAGTTAACCCTCAATTTTGCGCTAGCTGCTAGCGAAATCGCAGAGATCCTGTCTAGATTCTCTTCTTATGAAAGTCTTTTAGGCAGGGTCTTTATGTATTTTTGTCCTAAGATAAATATGGCTAATGTGTTATTAATCCGGTCTGCTCATTAAGGAGAAGAACTCTCATATGAAAGAGCTTGTTGATACTACTCAGATGTATCTGCGGACCATCCTTGAACTCGAAGAGGAAGGTATTACTCCGCTCCGCGCTCGTATCGCCGAACGCCTTGAGCAGTCAGGTCCTACTGTCAGTCAGACAGTAGCACGTATGGAGCGCGATGGACTTCTCACCGTTGAAGCCAACAGAGAGCTGCATCTCACCGATAAAGGACGTGAAATTGCTGTTGCAGTAATGCGCAAGCACCGTCTTGCAGAACGTCTTCTTGTTGACGTTATCGGCATGGATGTTGCAGAGATTCACGATGAAGCGTGCCGTTGGGAGCATGTCATCAGTGAGAATGTAGAGCGTCATCTCATGGATGTACTGGACCATCCACATCGATCTCCTTATGGCAATCCTATTCCTGGGCTAGATAAAATTTCGGCTGATAGCGAGGATCTCTCTATCTATCCTCGTCTTACTGAAATTGATCTTGGGGACGACCCCGCTATTGTTACGCTGCGTCAGGTAGGAGAAATTGCACAAACTGACCAGGACCTTGTCGATAGTCTTATCGCCAATGAGGTTGGTCCCGGTGCACGTGTTAGTGTGAAAGAAAATAGTGGCATTATTTCCTTGCGTTCGCTAGGTGGAGAATGGATTACCATTCCTAACGATATGGCACACGCGTTTTACGTTGAACCTGTAAAGAGGTAGTAAATGAAATTACTGGTTACTGGTGGAGCCGGATACGTTGGTAGCTGCGTAGCTACTGTTCTCGTAGAACGCGGTCACGACGTCACTATTATCGATAACTTATCCACTGGTACCAGAGATGCCGTTCCAGCAGGAACACGTTTTATCGAGGGCGATGTTAAAGACATCGCGCAGGATGTTCTTTCTGCAGAGCACTACGATGGCGTCCTCCATTTCGCAGCTCGTTCCCTTGTTGGGGAATCGTGTGAAGTACCGGATCAGTACTGGCAGGGCAATGTTGTAACTACACTGGCTCTACTTGATGCGATCCGCGATAACAGTGTTCCTCGTTTAGTGTTCTCCTCAACCGCTGCCACTTATGGAGAACCGGACGTTGTGCCTATTACAGAAGATATGCCTACTCGTCCTACTAACCCTTACGGAGCGACGAAGCTATCTATCGATATGGCCATCACCTCATACTGCAATGCCTATGGTCTAACAGCAACGTCACTTCGCTACTTTAACGTTGCTGGTGCTTACCATGGTGCAGGCGAAAATCGTAGAGTAGAAACCCATATTGTCCCGTTGGTCTTGGAAGTGGCCATGGGATATCGCGATAAAATCTACATTTTCGGAGATGACTGGCCTACCGCGGATGGCACGTGTGTTCGCGACTATATTCATGTTCTTGATTTAGCTAATGCACACATTTTAGCTTTAGAAAAATCCCCTGCTGGTAAGCATTCTATTTTTAATTTGGGTTCTGGAGAAGGTTTTTCCGTTAAGGAAGTAGTAGAGGCTTGTCGTAAAGTTACCGGCCGTCCTATTCCTGCCGAAATTGCGCAACGTCGTATGGGTGATCCTGCCACGTTAATAGCCTCGTCGGATAAAGCTAAGCAAGAACTTGGATGGAATCCGCAGCATACTGATATTGAAGAGATTGTTAGCGATGCGTGGAACTTCACCCAAGGGCTAGGCGATCGCGCTTTCGCTGCACACAAAAATCGCTAACTCATTGACACAGTCTTCTATTGAGATCCTGCAATTTCATCAATAACGGTTCGTATAGCGGCTGGTTCTACACAGAGATTGAGTAACTGTCGTAGCGTAATCACACTCGCGCACGTCGGGTCTATCGATTCCGCCTGGTCAAGAAGAGTATGAGTTCGGAATCCGTCACCGTGCATATAGTGCCATAAAGCAACTGTTAGTAGTACATAAGGTCGTGTAGACAAGTCTAATGTGGGTAAAAGTACCCACATCCAGGCAACCCACCGCTCTGCTTTGTCGTCTACAAGTAGGGAGATAAGACCATCTGCGCCCTGATAAGACTCTATAGTGCGAAGAAAAAATTGATGCAGAGAGACTGCGGCCTTATCTTTAACCGACGTCGTAGGAGAGAAATCTAAATATGTATAGAGTTCATCGTGGGTAGGAAGAGGGAGAAAAGCTACATGGGATGATCGTACTTCCCACGCAGATAATAAAGAGGTGTCATTAATGTGCTCTTCTAAAGAATGACGCGTATCTTCCCGTGATAATAAATATTCTGCCGTTGTGAAGACATTTAAAGAATCATCAGCAGGAATGTGAGAATCTCTTGCTAAAGGTTCCTGCGAAACTTTTCCTTGCTCTCCTGTAAAAAGAGATACCCAGCGATCTTGTGGATGACAGCTTCTCGCCATGTAGAAATCTCGAATGGTAAATCCTGTTTTATATGCTGTATCCTCACATAATTCCTCTATTTCATCAGCGTATAGTGCACCATCTGAATCCCAATGAGAACTAACCAACACAATAATGAGCTCACTATATTCGCGATCAGATAACTGGCGTAAGGCTCGCGTGATCGTCACTCGACAATCGTCCATATATTTCTCGTGTGGTATATCAATACGAATAAGTGGACCCACCAGGTGAGTAATACACGTCGTCGTAATAATAATGAGTGAGTCTTGAAGATCGAATCCATAGAAATATGGGAGCTGTGCAATTAGGCTCCCCGGTGAAGAAATCGTGCGATGCATGCACCTACTGTGTCAGAGAAGCGTCACACTAATAGGTGATATCCCCGTACAACCATCACTTGTCCACACAACGACAAAATTGTGAATACACAGACATATTGCTTACTGAACTGATGCTGAATGCTTTTTATGCTCTGTTGCTACAGTAGCCTGCTTATGGATCTCACTACTTCTTGCGACAGCTTGCTGTAAAACTTCATCAACCTCACGACGGTTGACGGGTCCACCAAAATTCATCCCCATAACTTCTATGACGACTTCACCCATCGGAACAGCATAAAGAAGCTGTTCTTGAGTAGTAGTCCCCCGCAAATTAGTCGTTTTTGTTTTTACCAGGTAGCCCACACTATGAGCACCACTAACCTCTGGGCTATGCGTGTTCTCCACAGTGACTGTTGATGTCACTCCATTTTCTTGAGACAAAAACGTGGGGCATTGATTATTTTTTTGTGCCCACGTAGACACCGCAGCATTGGGATCAGAACTATTAATAACAACTAGTGTGAGTGAATGATTCTGCTTGGATGCCATTTGTATAGCTATCCGATCGTTAGCGGTACCAATACGTCCGGCAGCTCCATTACAGGATTCTGGGAAATTCTCGACACTTACTCCAGCCCGCCCCACATCCTGGATAGCTTTACCGCTTTCTGTCAGGCTCAATGTGCGGGCTACATAGCCTTGAGGAAAGTCACCTTTCTCTAAAAGATAGTTAGCGGGATCTTGGAGAAACGCTACCCAATCTCTATGGGATTCGTCATGGTGTGAAGGGTAGTCATCACCAGGTGAAGAACTATCAGAATGTTCTACACTATCTCGATGCGAAGAGTGATTACGCCCGGCAGAGCGCTTGTCAGGACGCTCCGTTGTCGTACTACGTGCTGCAGAGTTATCGCTCTTTGTATGGTGCGATCCGCAACCTGGAATAAAAACTAGTGATGCCACCATAGAAAGAGCGAGAACAGCACGGGTTATCCGTGTGCATCGAATCTTCATATTCCCAATCTACTCGAGAGGTTTCATCTCTGCAGGAGGTAGCGCCCATTGGATTTGTCGTTAAGCCAGCGTATGTTGACATTAGAAAGCTAGCAGATCATTAACCAAGTATGCTCGTAATAGAGAGCGCTAATCTATTTGTCCGCCTAGAAAGGAGTGACGACATGCCTGATTCTCTGTATCAATTACACTTTCCACGTCCGACACTTCCCGATGGTGTTGACAACGTGCCCTTCGTACACGGTTTAACAGGATTCGTTGATGCTGGTGATGCATTACTAATTACCACTCAACATCTTCTAGGATCGCTAGAAAAAGAACTCGTTGCACAGTTTACCGCGGATGCGATTATTGAATACACCAATAGACGTCCAGCATTACTGATGTGTGATGGGAAGCTTGAAGCTTGCCATCCGCATGACCTACAACTGTGGATGCTGTATGACAATACTGGCCACCCATTCCTCCTTCTTGAAGGTGCGGAGCCTGATTTGTACTGGGATCAATTAGCCCGCGAACTGTCCAGTATTCTATCGTCCTATGGTGTTACACAGATCATTGGACTGTGCTCTGCAGCAATGGGTATTCCGCATACTCGTCAAGCGCCCTGTTTCCACCATGGTTCTCAACACTATGAGAGTGATGATATTTCCCAATGGGAAGGCTCTATGCGTTTTCCCGCAAGTTTTGATGCTTATCTCGATTACTCTCTTCAAGAAGAGAATTTCCATATAGACGGGTTTACGTCTCAAGTTCCTAATTATCTTGCGCAATCCCGCTACTCACCTGCCGCAGTTCAGCTTCTTCACGTGCTACAGAGTTTCGGCCATTTATCTATTCCTATCGGTGCACTTGAAAAAGACGCGGATAAGCTCATGAACGATGTTAATGAGCAAATCGATGACAATCCTGAGCTTGTTGCAGTAGTTCGCGCTATGGAAGAAACCTACGATTCTTTTAAAGAAGAACACGAACGTAAAAAGACTGCGGAGGCAGATCTGAAAATCTTTGCGGAGGATATTAAAAATTCCGACAAGCTTGGTGCAGAACTGGAAAAGTTCCTCTCGCAAGTGGATTCCCGAACTGATCCACCGCATGAGGAAGGCGACGCATAGTCTGTGACTTCCTCTACTCCTTGCTTAGCTGATTATCTTTCCGAGCTCTCTGACTGCCCTGATTCCCTTCTTGATACGTCTGTCATTGAGTGTTTTGAGCGATATCTAGAAGAGTCGGGAATTACACCATATCCTTCCCAATCCGAGGCTTTCCTCACCATCAGTGCTGGCGATCATCTTATCCTGTCTACTCCTACAGGCTCCGGGAAGAGTCTTGTCGCCACATTCGCGCATTGGTGGGCACTTACCCACAATCAGATAAGTTTTTATACTGCTCCAATAAAAGCACTGGTCAATGAGAAATTCTTTGCCTTGTGCAAGATATTTGGTGCATCTAATGTAGGCATGATGACGGGGGATGCAACGGTTAATCCCACTGCACCTATTATTTGTGCCACGGCAGAAATTCTTGCTAATAAAGCATTGCGCGAAGGGGATCAGTGCCCTGTGGGGTTGGTCATTATGGATGAATTCCATTTTGTTGCTGACCCAGATCGCGGATGGGCGTGGCAGGTACCGCTCATCGAACTCCCCCATACACAGTTTGTTTTACTATCTGCTACATTGGGCAACACTCAGCTCTGGAAAGAGGGGCTTCAGCAACGTACGGGCCGTGTTGTCACTGAAGTTGGTGGAGTGGAACGCCCTGTCCCCCTCACTTTTCGGTACTCTCGCTCCCCTCTGAATGAGACAGTATTGTCCCTCCTCGAAGAAGGATTGGGCTCACTCTATATTGTGTTCTTCACACAGCGGGAAGCTCTCGACTACGCAAATCAGCTGAAATCAACTGCACTCATTACTAAGGAACAACGCGCACGTATTGCAGAAGCATTACGCGGATTCCGTTTCTCCACAAGTTTTGGTGTCTCACTACGCAGCCTTTTACTGCATGGTGTGGGGATACACCATGCCGGTATGCTCCCTAAATATCGGAGACTAGTGGAACGTCTTGCACAGGCTGGATTGCTGCCAGTCATCTGCGGTACAGATACCCTCGGTGTGGGTATTAATGTTCCTATCCACACCGTAGTTTTCAGTGGTTTAGCTAAATTTGATGGACACCGCCAGCGCATTGTAAAAGTGCGCGAGTTTCAACAAATTGCAGGACGGGCAGGACGCGCCGGGTTTGATACGGAAGGTCTCGTTATCGTACAGGCGCCGCTTGATGAGATTGAAGCGTTACGTGCCACCCGAAAGGGCCAAAAGCAGAAGAAGAAAAAGAAAGAGCCTGGCGTTGTCAGCTGGAATGAGAAAACATTTGAGAAACTCACTACAGCAGAGTCGGAAACACTTGTCCCCCGTATGCACATGACGGCAAGTATGCTCCTCAACCTTATTGAGCGGCCGGGTGCGTTATTCGAGAACACCAAGCATCTCATTACGAATAGTTTTGTAACCCGTGCACAGCAGCGGGCTCTTGCATTGGAAGCGTTTGAACTGTTTCGCGGACTAGAAAAATCTGATGTTGTGACACGTCAGGCTGAGCCTTTTGAGGATAATCGCTGGGTGCATATTAGTGGCGATTTACTGCATGAGTTAGCTCTTAACCAGCCATTAGCCCCGTTTGCACTTGCCTATTTAACAATTCTTGATACAGATTCGCCTGACTATCCACTGCAGGTTCTCTCGGTTGTGGAGTCCATTGTGGAGAATCCTTATCCACTGTTGTATGCGCAGCAGAAGAAATTGCGAAATGAGCGGGCTCAGATACTACGTGACGACGGTGTGAGCTATCAAGAAATGATGGCAGAGTTAGATGAGATTACCTGGCCACAGCCACTCGCTGAGGAACTGTCCGCTGCTCTTAATAGTTATCGGGAAGAGCACCCATGGGCGCGTCAGTGGGAATTATCCCCTAAGTCTGTCGTCCGAGAAATGGTTGAAAATGGGATGACGTTTGGTGATGTTATTGCAACGTACGGTATTTCTCGGGCAGAGGGTACTGTCCTGCGTTACATCACTGATTGCTATAACACACTGCGTCATCTTATTCCTGCAGAGAAGATCACCGATGAAATACGCGACATTCTCGACTGGTTACGTTCACTCATCGAACAGGTTGATAATTCTCTCTTAGCAGAGTGGGAGGCCCTACAAGCGGGTCGTGTTCCTACTGAAGAGGAGCGGGATGCCACTACTCCCCCGCCAGCCCTTACCGATAATCGGTATCTTTTTGAACGACTTATCCGTACTGTGATGTTTCGTCATGTATCTCTGCTCGCATTGGACGATACGAAAACCCTTGTACAACTTGATGAGAGAATCGCAGAGGAATTTCCAGATTGGTATGAGGAGACAGAACCATACTGGGCTGAGTATGACGATATTCTTACCGACCAAGATGCTAGGAGTGCCCGTTTTATCACCATTGATAGTTCGGATAACGGTTCTACCTGGAATGTTCGCCAAACTATTTGCGATCCGCAGGGAGACCATTCATGGGTTATTGATGCTGTTGTTGACGGTGCCGAGTCCAATACACGAGGAGAAGTCTATTTTCAGTCTCTGACCGTGAAGGATTTAACGCAATAAAAGGTAAAGGATTGAGTTGAGTCGTGAGTACGCATCCGACGGGATTCATTCTACGTCCTGCCCAAAAAGATGAGATCCCTTCTGCAGCAAGGATTGTAGCAGAGTCTTTTGGTCCTGTTGAACCGTATTTAGCGTGGCTTTTCCCCGCTGATAGTGATCGTGCAACTGCTTCTTTACCGCTCGTCACGCATTGGGCGGAGGAAGCCTTCGCAGACGGTACACTCATGGTCGCGGTGACAGATCCGCAGCATGAGAAAGAACATGAATTAGCAGCACCACAGGTTGCGGGCGTAGCTTTGTGGACAGTAGAAAATGCATTCTACCTCAACAGTCCTAACCATCTTTTTACCTCGTGGAAAAATCGAGTACACGCGGCACAGCATGCTCTTCGCTCAGTACCGACACTGTGGGGATTATTAGGGAAGCACACGTGGCGTTACTATTACGAAGCGTTCCTAGCAAAAAGGGCACGTGGTTTTAACGCCCAGTGTTATCTTTCGTGTCTTGCTGTCTCATCCAAGTTTCGAGGGCATGGACTGGCTACAGCACTTCTTAACTACCCTCCACGGCCTGATCTCCCTCTCACCTTAGAGTGTAGAGACGAGCTTATCGATTTTTATTCTCATCATGGTTTTCACCGTGGCTTGTCTTATCGCTTACCACAAACGTCCACTATGGTGTCTTTCCATCGTTATCCTTGAGACTGGTTTCCCTTGAATATTCGTTTCCTTTGCGGACCTTGAGTACTTCGCCAGTATTTGAAACTATCTGTGTTCGGTAACGACTAGTGTGGTTGATATGGAATGATCGACATTGGCGTTACATTAATGGTAATAACGAGTACTGCGGAAAGGGATTCACATGGGGCACGTACCTATGCAGGTTATTAAAGACGCTCTTCCACTACTTAAAAATGGTGGACCAGCCATGGTTGAGAATGCGGTTAAAAATCTCATCAAAAAAATCTCGCCAACTGATGGCACTGCAATTTCTGGACGTGTTGTTCTTATTACCGGTGGATCTAGTAGCGTCGGACGTCTTATAGCTGAAGAGTGTGCACGTCGTGGCGCTAAAGCCGTTATTATCTGGGACGACAATCAAGATTCTCTTGATGAAACTGTCGCTCGCCTCACGAAGATGAGATGTAAAGCTGCGGGATATTTAGTTGATATTTCCGATACACAGGCGGTAGACGATATCGCTCGCCAGGTTCTCGAAGAATTCGAAGATGTAGATATTCTTATCCATGCAGCTAGAGCTATCCCAACCTCAGCGTCATCATACCTAGCTAGCGCACCGCTTACTTCTGGACCGCATGCTGATTCCACAGGGCTATCTTCTGTAACTCAAGCTTTCCTCCCCCACATGCTCGACCGTGACCATGGGCATATCGTGTCACTCAGTTCTGTATCTGCCGTAAACGGCCCCATATCACAAGAAGATTATGCAGGTGAAAAGCATGAACCGCGTAGTTTTATGAGATCTCTTCGCAGTGATCTTGTCTCAAAAGGATCAGCTGTAAAAACCCTTACCGTTTGCAGCTACTACGCGTCTAATAAGCAATCGACTGCTGAGAAATGGGCTTCATCTATCCTCCATACTCCTACAGAGGAAGAAATATCAGACAAAGTTATTGCTTCTATTGAGTCCGGACAACAAGAACTCTTTATTCCCGAGTCTTTGAAATACAGTGCAATACTGTATAAACTTCCTGCTCACTGGTATGACGCCATTATGAGTATTCTTGGCATTAAGTAATATTATGCGCCTGGGTACTCATGGCTATCTTTCATAGTTAGCGTCGCCGGTAGTTACGCTGATTTCGTGGTCGTACTGTCTTAATGAAAGCTTCACCGATAGTGCGCGCAAGTGATTCCCAATCCCCGCCACGTGTGGACGAGGAGCGATAGACGAGACCCATTTTGCGACCTGGTACCGGGTCGGCGAAACGCGCAATCGTTATCCCCTTCATGTATCCTTCAACGGGAATAGCGGAAGCGGGTATAAGGGTAACACCCATTCCTGCGGAGACGCACTGCAAAATAGTGGGTAGTGAGGCAGCGCGCGTATTGGATTTGCCGACCGATGCTCCTACTGAATGGCATAAATCAATCGTTTGGTCACGTAGGCAGTGTCCCTCGTCAAGGAGTAGAAGAGGGACTTCTCGAAGTACACTGGTGGGCAGATCAGTGCGACCTTCTAGTGGATGACCTTTAGGAAGAGCTAATACAAAATCTTCTTGGTAGATGGGGATATAGTTAAATCCCGTCTCTGACAATGGAAGTGCAAGAAGTGCCACATCAATTTTTCCAGCTCGAAGACTCTCCAACAGCCGTGCCGTTTGATCTTCAATAACAGTCATCGCGAGATTGGGATAATTTTGCGTTACTAAGCTCAATACCTGTGGCAGAATATAGGGTGCAGCTGTAGGAATAAGACCAATAGTGAGATCCCCTTCAAGCCCATTTCCAAGTCCCTGCGAGGCGGCCTTAAAGTGATCTGCGGCGGCTATAACAGCTTCCGCGTACGGGAGAAGAGATTCCCCTTCCTGGGTGACAATAACTCGTCGCGTAGAACGCTCAATTAATGTCCGATGAATCCCCTCCTCCAGGGTCGCAAGTGATTGCGACAGTGACGGTTGGGAAACTCCGAGACTCTGTGCGGCAGCACCAAAATGACGATGGTGCGCGATTGCCACGAAGGCACGGAGATGGGCAATGGTTGGTTGATACGATTGATTAGCCATAGTAATTATTATTATACACTCTTAAAACCTTGACTTTTCAATTCCGAAAGCGAAAGATAATGACTAAGAAATCACCAAAACATGGTGATTGATAATTGGTACGTATCAGAAGGAGTACAAGATGGCTCTGCTTACTATCGACGACGAATTCCCCGAGTTCTCCCTAACCGCACTTAAGGGAGGCAATCTTCACGACATTAACGCTGAGGTCCCCGAGGATTACTTCGAGACCATCGACAGCAACAGCTTCAAGGGCAAGTGGCGCGTTATCTTCTTCTACCCCAAGGATTTCACCTTCGTTTGCCCCACCGAAATCAAGGCCTTCGGCGATCTGAACGATGAGTTCTTCGACCGCGACTGCCAGATTCTGGGTGCTTCCATCGACTCCGAGTTCTCCCACTTCCAGTGGCGTGCCACCAACGACAAGCTCCTCGAAATCCCCTTCCCGATGCTCGCCGACATCAAGCACGAACTCGTTCAGGCTACCGGTGTAGAGAACGCTGACGGTGTTGCAGACCGCGTCACCTTCATCGTCAACCCCGAGAACAAGATTCAGTACGTCTCCGCCACCCCGGATTCTGTCGGACGTTCCGTTGAAGAGGTCCTCCGCGTCCTCGACGCCCTGCAGACTGCTGGCCCCTGCGGCTGCGACTGGAAGAAGAACGACCCCACCATCAACAAGCTGGACGTCGTCAACTCCGTCTTCAAGTAAGCCATAGTATTCATTAGGTTACCGTTTAAGGTAAATAGAGAGAGCCCCTCCTCACACGGAGGGGCTCTCTCTATTTGCTACTTTTTATGTGATAAAACGGGAAAAAATAGTTCACTATATTTACTAAAAATGGCAAACGTGTCACTATTAGCTCTCTTTTTCCCACTTAAAAGCATAGTGTAAAAGGTGACCACCCATTCTCCATAAGGACGTGCTATAGCCTATGTCTACTTCCCAGAAAAAAACTGCACGAGGACTTTTCACCTTGGGTATTGCCACTGTTATAGCGCTCACTCCTTCTTTTACAAGTAGTGCTGCAGAGGCATCATCGCGCCCTTGGATGAATACTTCCCTCAGTCCCGAACAACGTGCCGCCAAACTTGTTTCGGCAATGGACCTATCCCAAAAGATCCATATGCTTTCAGGAACTAAACTCACCGGTCCACATACTCCTGCCACTGGATACATTCCCCCCATTCCAGAATTGGGAATCCCCGAATTTGTCCAGTCTGATGGTCCTGCCGGCGTTCGCAATGGCAAAAATCATGCGACAAAATTCCCCGCTCCGCTTACCTATGCTTCTTCCTGGGATCCCGCAATAGCAGGTCTTGAAGGCCGCGTTGCAGGCGAAGAAGCACGCGCTTTAGGAACCGACCAACTTTATGGTCCTGGTTTTAACATCGCCCGTAACCCCTTGGGCGGACGTGGTTTTGAATACTATGGAGAAGATCCTTACCTATCCGGTACCATGGCCACCGCCAACGTCAAAGGCATGCAATCTGCCGGAGTAATTGCAACCTTGAAGCACTACGTTACTAACAATCAGGAAACTTCTCGACTCATCAGTAACTCTGAAGTACCTGAGCGAGCACTCCACGAGATCTACATGAAGCCTTTTGAAATGGCTGTGGAGCAAGCACATCCAGGTTCTGTCATGTGCTCCTACAACTCCATTAACGGAACACATGGGTGCTCCAACTACTACACCCTTACTAAATACCTTCGCCATGCATGGGGTTTTAATGGCTATGTCGTAACAGATTTCCCCGCATCCTGGTCAACTGAAGACTACAAAAACGGCCTCAACGTCGAGATGCCGCAAACCTTCACGTCTCTCGAACCAGCTGTCCGCTTAGCCCTTAAGCAAGGACGGCTCAGCGAAAAGGATATTGATGCGCGTGTCCAAGAAACACTCACCGTCATGTTCCGCTTCGGCATATTCGACCGCACCAAGAACATTCACCCCATCAACGTAGACCGCGGCGATACCGCTGCGCAAAAGATTGCAGAGCAAGGCGCAGTACTCCTCAAAAACCAGAATGCTGCTCTTCCTCTCAGCGATAAAACAGCACGCCATATTGCAGTCTTCGGCGACTCCGCTAAATTCGCTGTGGGCGGAGGCGGCTCATCCAACGTCAAACCCACCAAGACCGATACAGCGTTAGACGAAATTACGAAGCGCTCTCACGGTGCAAAAGTCACCTATTCTCTAGGAACTGACTTACAAAAGGCTGCCCGCGAGGCAAAGAAAGCCGACACCGCCATCGTCTTCGTCACTAACCTCACAATGGAGGCAGCGGACCGACCTACTATCAAACTTCTGCCACACCAGAACAAACTCATTGAAAAGGTTGCGGCAGCTAATAAAAACACGATTGTGGTTGTCAATACCGGCGGCCCTATTGCTATGCCGTGGCTAAATAACGTTGCTGCAGTACTTAATATGTGGCAGCCTGGGCAAGCCGGCGGCAAAGCAACCGCAGCGCTACTCTACGGTGATGTGAATCCCTCCGGCCACCTCACACAAACCTTCCCGCAGGAAGATGGCCAGTGGCCCGCCAACACTCGCGAGCAGTTCCCCGGTAAACCGCTAGGACTTAAACCCATCTACAGTGAAGGTGTCTTTGTGGGATACCGCTGGTATGTGGCGAATAACCAAATACCACTCTTCCCCTTCGGTTATGGTCTTTCCTACACCACCTTTGCCTATGGAACACCACGCCTATACAAGACCTCCGGTGCTAAGAACGCTCCCATCAAGGTAACGTTCACCGTCACCAATACCGGTAAACGCGCCGGCGCAACTGTTCCGCAGATCTACATCGGTAAGCCCTCCCAGCAGGGTATTCCTGTTCCCCCGAAGGAACTTGCTGGATTCCGCAAGATCTACCTCTGCCCGGGAGAAACCAAGACCGTCACCATAACAGTTGAGCCTCGACAACTCGCCTACTGGAATACTCAAGCCGACAGGTTCGTCGTCATGCCAGGGCTGTACCGCATTTATCTTGGATCGAATGTGAACAATACGCCGAGCATGGTGACATACACCGTCCGCTAAGCTCTCTCCCCGCAGAGAGAAGATCCTCCCAGGGTGGTGCTTCCTACACTGATCAGGAAGCACCACCCTCTTTCTGCCCCGTCCCTTTTTCCGAGTAGTCTAAATTCATGTCTCGAAACCGCCACCGTTCCCAACCACGCGGACCTTTACCCGAAGACGTCCGTCACCGTCGGAATGCTCTCTATTCCCGACTAGGAACTGGTGAAAAAGTCACACTCCGAGATTATGACCAGCTGCGTCGTCGTATCCAGCATGTTCGTTCCATATCCTCATGCGAAGCAATTGAGCAGGACTTAGAAACAGCGGAACTAAAACTACAGCTCCGACAAGAGACTCTCCCCCACATCTCATATCCTCAAGAATTACCCATCAGTGCACGAATAAACGATATTCGTGACGCACTCCTCCACCACCAAGTAGTTATTGTGGCGGGAGAAACCGGCTCCGGAAAAACAACCCAGCTGCCAAAGCTTTGTATGGAGCTAGGCTGGGGCACCCGCGGTATTATCGGCCACACTCAGCCACGTCGTATTGCAGCTCGTTCTGTAGCAGAGCGTATTGCCGATGAACTTCACTCTTCCGTCGGTGACCTCGTTGGCTACTCAGTCCGTTTTACTGATGCTGTCTCTGAAGACACCCTCGTCAAAGTTATGACAGACGGTATCCTACTGGCAGAAATACACCACGACCGGCTACTACGCGCATACGACACCATCATCATCGATGAGGCCCACGAACGTAGTCTCAACATCGATTTTTTACTCGGCTACCTTAAACAGATTCTTCCGCAACGACCCGATCTTCACATCATCATTACCTCGGCAACTATTGAAACTGAACGATTCGCCGAACATTTCGCCATAGACGGTAAACCTGCCCCCATCATCGAAGTATCAGGGCGTACCTACCCTGTAGAGATCCGCTACCGTCCCGGTACGGAAGACGACGATCCTCTGGATGTTTTCGTTGATGCCGTCACCGAACTCTACACAGAATCATCTGTAGAAGGAGGCGATATCCTCGCTTTCTTCCCCGGTGAAAGAGAAATTCGAGAAGCCGAAGCAGCACTCCGTAAACAGCAATTCCCCGCTCTTGATATTGTTCCTCTCTTCGGTAGGCTTTCTGCCGCAGAACAGCATCGTGTCTTTGAAAAGCACACTACGCAGCGCGTTGTGTTAGCTACCAATGTGGCTGAAACATCACTCACAGTTCCCGGTATTCGCTACGTCATTGATACTGGTACAGCCCGTATCTCTCGCTATTCACACAGAACAAAAATCCAGCGGCTCCCCATCGAAGAAATTTCACAAGCCTCTGCCCGGCAACGTTCCGGACGGTGTGGCCGTCTTTCTGACGGTATTGCGTTACGCCTCTACTCTGAAGAAAATTTTGAGGCTCGTCCTTCCTACACTGAGCCGGAAATACTGCGTACTAATTTAGCTGCTGTTATTCTCCGCATGGCAGACCTTGGTTTCGGATCTGTAGAAGATTTCCCCTTCCTTGATCCCCCAGAATTAAGTTCTATTCGAGACGGCGTACAGGAACTGCGAGAACTCGGCACACTTCGTGACGATATGGCACTGACCAGCACGGGACGCACCATGGCTCGCATTCCTACTGATCCACGCCTAGCTCGTATGCTTATTGAAGCGCAACGCCGTGGTGTTCTAGGGGATGTCATGGTTATCGTAGCGGGGCTTTCTCTGCAAGATATTCGAGAACGCCCCAGTGAACAGCAACAGGAAGCGGACCAGCTGCATGCTCGTTTCCGTAACCCTCACAGTGATTTTCTTTCCTATTTACAGCTTTGGGATTATCTTCATAAACAGCAAAAAGAGCTGTCTCGCTCAGCTTTCCGTAGACTCTGTAAAAAAGAATTTCTCCATTGGATGCGCTATCGCGAATGGCTCGATTTGGTACAGCAACTCACAGATATTTGCCATGAGCTCAAATGGTCATGGAAGTCCCACCAATACGAGGGTGGAGTTAATGAGGATGCTATACACCGTGCGCTTCTCGCCGGTTTACTGAGCCATATTGGTTCTCGTATTAGTGATACGAGAGATTATCAAGGCACTCGCGGGAAACGTTTCGCTATCTTCCCCAGCAGTGGTGTGGCTAGAAAAACTAGTTTCCTCATGGCCTATGAAATTGTTGAAACGTCCCGCGTGTGGGCTCGTACAGTAGCAGCTATTAACCCTGAATGGGTAGAGAAAGCTGCCGGGGAAATGGTGTCTCATCGTTATGCGGAACCGCATTGGTCTCATTCCCGCGGTGAAGTACAGGCATACGAGACAACAAGCTTGTGGGGTGTTCCACTTGTTGTAGAACGTCTTATTTCTTACCGGAAAATTGATCCGGAATTATCTCGGGAAATGTTTCTCCTCCATGGTTTAGTCCAGGGGGATTGGAATCGAGATTATTCATTCAAAGCCGCTAATGACAGCACAATTGAACATTTACAGGCTTTTGAGGAAAAAGCTCGACAGCGTGGCAGCGTCATTGATGAAGAAACTTTAGCGGGGCTTTTCGCGGAGGTCGTACCCGATACTGTGATGTCGCGAGTGCAGTTTGACCAATGGTGGAAACATGCATCACCGAAGCAGCGCGCAGCATTGGAATTTTCTGAGGAGCGTATCCGCACCGCATCCTCCGTCGGTGAAGATAGTTCACTCTACCCGGATGATCTTAATGGTTTTTCCCTTGATTATTCTTTTAAGCCCGGATTTGACGATGACGGTATCTCTGTTCTTGTCCCGCTGACTCAGCTTCCTTCTGTCCGCCCTGAACCTTTTACCTGGCTTGTCCCTGGCATGCGAGAAGAATTAGTCCTTACTCTTCTACGCGGACTCCCCAAGGACTACCGCCGCATGTTTATTCCCCTGCCCGATACTGCGCAGGACATTATGGGCGTCTTACAAGAAGATTTAACCCGCGATTTTGCTAGTGCTTTTCAAGAAGCATTGCACACAGTGCGTGGGGTGACTGTACCTCTCCCCGTTATTACGAACGCTGAATTACCGCCACACCTAACAATGCGCTTCGTCGCTATCAACAAACGCGAGAAAGCCATTGATGCAGACCGCAACTTAGAGGCTTTGCAACGACGTCAGCACCATACAAGTGCCAATGCTATTAGCTCTACGTTTACGGGGGTAGAAAAAGGACCATTTGCTACGTGGACGGAAGAACTTGGGGATATACCGCAACACGTATCGCACGGTAATGTGACAGCGTTTCCTGCTTTGCAGCGAAAGAACGACGGCTGGTATGTACACGCATTTGCCTCGGCAGCTGCTGCGCGTAGTGCTCAATACACAGCACTTATTACGCTGTTATTAGAGGAGCTTCCTGCTGCTCGCCGACAATTATTCAACGGAGTTCCACAATCTCAGAAGATGGCGTTACGTAGTTATCCAGGTGGAGAAGAGGAACTACGCATGGACTGCCACCATTGTGCCGTTCGAGATATTGTTGCACTGGCTGGTACCCCACCATTGACCTACTCCGGTTTTGTGGCATTACAGCAGAATGCTAAGAACAAAGTCCCTTCCCGAGAACGCGCAATTGCACTGTTAACTGTACGTGTTATAGAAGCTCGCCTTAGTGTTGTGAGGAATCTGCCAGAGGGTGACGGTATTGTCAACGATATTCGTGACCAAGTGGAGTGGCTAACGAGTCCGGGTTTCGTTACTGCGCATGGTGCTACCCGTCTTAAGGATATTCCACGCTACCTCCAGGCTGCGGAAGAGCGTGCCCGTAAATCGATACTGTGCAATGGGCAATGGGAGGATCCTCCATCATCGTCTATTAGTGCGTTTTACCATGTTGAAGATGCTTTGTGGGAAAAATGCGGAGCACCGTCACCCCACGATTCTGTGAAGGTAAAGCATGTGCGCTGGCTTTTTGAAGAGTTTAAAGTGAGTACTTTTGCTCAGCAGTTAGGAACGAGAGGAAAAGTATCAGAGAAGAAATTGCTTAAAGAGATAGCGTCCCTTCCCTAGTGAGGACCGATGTACTGTTCTTTAACTGCGCTGATTAGAGATCCTCGTAGCCGGCATTGTCCGCTTCAGTATGTTCGTGATCATGCCGTAAAGATGCCATTTCTTTTTCGAAATCTTCTAATGATGTAAAGGATTTGTACACTGAGGCAAACCGTAAATAGGCAACTTCATCCAGTTCACGTAATGGACCGAGTATTGCTAATCCCACCTCGTTGGATGGGATTTCAGACGCACCAGTAGAGCGAACATTTGCCTCTACTTTTTCAACAAGAAGTTTGAGTTCATCTTCAGAAACATCACGCCCTTGACATGCACGTCGTACACCACGAAGAACTTTATCTCGCGAGAAAGGTTCCGAAAGACCACTGCGTTTAATGACGTTGAGGATTGCTGTCTCATGGGTGGTAAACCGTTTGCCGCAGCTGAGACATTCTCGCCGTCTACGAATGATCTTCCCGTTATCAATAGAGCGCGAATCGACTACTCGCGAATTCGGAGAGTGACAAAAAGGACAGCGCATTTCGGTTTATTACATCCTTATAGCTAGTGGTACAGGTAGTAAATGTATTTGAATGTAACTACTGCTATCTTATTCCCCTAAAACAATATATAGGGTTAGAGACCCGCTGGAACCACAAGAACTTGTCCAGGAGAAATAGCGGAAGATGTAAGACCATTAAGTTCCTGGATACGCGCTATCACCGCACCAGCATCTGCATGCGGAGCATAGTGAAGGGCGATACTTCCTAAAGTATCTCCCGACTGCACACTAACAGATGCAAGATTCGTGGGAAGAGACGCAGTTGGATCCCCAGTAAGCTGCACAATGGTAAACGCAAGAATCCCCATAACAACTGTTAAAAGCAGGAGAATAGTTATTTGTTCCCACTGCGTGGCTTTTACCGACGACCCAAGACCATACCGTTCATGATCAATTGCCCGTGAAGAAGAATCACTCTCTCCTGCCACTGGTCGTTGAGTACGTACCCGCTGGCATCGGTCATACGTAAAGGAACCACGCCGTCCCCGGTATCTCAGGGAAGAGCCTTGGTTCCTTTTCTCTGCTTGCACACCAGAAGCTTGTTCCCTAGAAGAAATCACTGGATCCATCCGAGACTGGCAATATTTAGCCTCTTTCCTATCGAACACAGTATCTATTCCATCGGTAGAGGAATCTGCTGAATAGTTCATGAAGCGCGATGACGAAGCCATCAGCATGGATGACATAGTCGACATTTCTATAACCTCATTTCCCTAATTGTTCCAGGGTACTGGACTGTACTGCGACTGTACTGAACTAGTGTACATCATTATTCGAACATGTGTACGATTTATTTTTTCGACACTTCATTCTTATCAAGACGCTGTAACAAAAAATAAAGTTCTGTTTATTCGCACAAATGTTTGATTTACATAATTTCTCTACGTAGTCTAAAAGTACGTCACTACATCGCAATGGAGAGTAGAGGAACTACCCATGGCAGCCGGTTCTCATCGACGTCCTCGTTATGAAGACTTAACGGAACGCCAACGGCGTATCTATGACTTCATCAAAGATGCAAATGATCTGCGCGGCTACCCACCCACGATCCGCGAAATCTGTGATGCCACCGGCCTTAACTCCACGTCATCTGTGTCATATCAACTGGATAATCTAGAGAGTTTTGGTTTTATTAAACGCTTCCCCAATCAACCACGCGCAATGCAAGTTATCGATGTTGATCGCGCAAGCGAAGAACTTTCCGTGGATAACATTAACTCCCCAGCACTAAACAATGACGACGATAGTACTGCTTTCGTCCCTCTTGTTGGCCGTATTGCTGCAGGAGTTCCCATTTTGGCAGAAGAGAATATAGAAAATATCATGCCGCTCCCCCGCAATGTTGTGGGATATGGGGATCTGTTCATGCTACAGGTTGTCGGAGAATCCATGATTAATGCTTCCATCTGCGATGGGGACTGGGTCATAGTCCGATCCCAAAATGTTGCGGAAAATGGCGATATTGTCGCAGCACTCATTGAAGATGAAGCCACCGTGAAAACTTTTCTTCACGACAGCAGTGGAGTCTGGCTTATGCCTCACAATCCAGTATTCGACCCAATACCTGGTGAACATGCCCATATTATGGGTAAAGTGGTCGCCGTCCTACGGAAAGTTTAGAAGGTTCTGCTAGTCTTCCATTCGATCTTCCATGTCCTTTAATTGCGCAAAGTAATCGGAGGCAATTCGACGGGCATGGTGAGCTCCCTCGGCTTTAAGAACTTCTTGTGCTAAGTCCTGGTAATGTCGCATATCCCATTTCTCTAGGGCCACACCAACCTCAGGAACAGCATTGGGAGCCATTGAGAGTGAATCTACTCCCATTCCCACAAAGACCTGTGCAAGATAGGGGTCACTTGCCGATTCTCCGCAAATAGATACCGGCTTACCACACTTCTTCGCCGCCTGTACCACGGTGTTAATAAGACGTAGGCCAGCTGGCTGCCATGGATCTGTTAGCTCAAAAAGATCAGCAGAAAGGCGATCTGCGGCCATAGTGTACTGGATAAGATCGTTTGTGCCGATAGAGCAGAAATCGACCTCCCGCATAAACATTTCCGCCATAATAGCTGTCGCGGGAACTTCAACCACAATACCGGGGATAAGACCACGTTCTCGTACTAATGCAGCAAATCGTCGCGCTTCTGATACTCGAGAAATCATGGGGGCCATAACTTTAGGAGCATCGTCACCGGATAACCCGGCGCGGCGAGCCCCCTCTGCAATAGCATCTAGTTGACGAATAAGAAGTTCCTCGTTTTGTAAACCGATGCGTACACCACGCATACCAAGTGCTGGGTTTTCTTCGCGGCTCGTTTGGGCAAACTTCAGCGGTTTGTCCGAGCCGGAATCAAGGGTACGAATAGCAACACGGTTTTTAAACGCCTGAAAAACTTTTTCATAGATGGAGGCCTGCTCATCTACGCTTGGCTCAGTGGAATGACCGATAAAGCATAGTTCTGTTCGGAAAAGTCCGACACCATCCACTTCTGTGCGACGTGCTTCGTCAATAGTGTTTTCGTCCTGCACATTAGCAAGTAGATGAACGTGCACTCCGTCTCGCGTTTGAGCTGGCCCGTTCCATGCTTCAACTTGTTCACGATGGCGTTCGTCAGATGCCAATCGCTGTTCCACCATGACGGTAGAAGGGTTGGCAATAATCAGTCCACGCACACCGTCAAGGAGTGCACTAGTGCCTTCAGGTAATACAGTGAGGTCTGTAACGCCAGTAACATAAGGGATTCCTAGCTGTCGAGCAACTACAGCAATGTGTCCTGTTAGACCGCCTCTAATAGTTGCAATAGCTCCCACGCTATGTGCATCGATAGCAGCAATATCAGCTGGTGCTAACTCGTCCGCCACAAGAATGGAAGAGGATGTTAGTTTTGGAAGTTCTGGTTCCTCAAGTCCTTGTAAGCGGCGCGCAATACGATCGCGAATATCGCGTAAATCTGCGGTGCGTTCAGCGGCGAATCCCCCGCGTCGCTCAAGCAGCTCAATGAAACGACCAATTTGATGACCCGTGGCTGCTTCTGCCGTCATGCCCGCAGTAATGTCTCGTTCTGCCGGTCCTACCCAGCCACGGTCAGTAACTAGGTAGACACTTGAGCGGATGACGTCAGCGGTAACTCCTGTTAGTTGTTTTGACTGCTCGCGTAGACTTTCCGACACTTCATCGAGGGCGGTGTGAAAACGCTCTAGTTCGGCAGGACGATCAGCTACTTTTACACGGTAACCACGACGTGGCAATTCAGGTCCATGACGGAACCAGACGACAGAACCATTGACGACACCAGGTACTACAGCAATACCCTGTAGTACTCTGTTTTGGTCATTGGTTAATCCAGTGTTCCTCATATAAACCTTCATCGCATTCCACCACCACTCCCATATATGGAAACTTGTTGCATCCCTACATAGTGGAAACAACTGTGGAGGTAGTGGAGTTTTTGCTCGGTGGGCAGATTACTTCCTAAATATGCCTAATCGTTTCTACCTGGTCAAATTATTCCGTTACTCGTAACTGTTATTTTTTGCAATGAGTGCTGCAACTATTGCCATTAATTCAATTTAGTACGAGTACTGCACGATTCAGTAAGATGGCTAGAGAAATGTTTAGTTATATTTACCACAACAGCAGTACTGCGGAGCCCTCTCCCACACACATATTCCACAATCTGCCAAAATAAGCCCTACTAATCTGGTATCAGTACTTCCCTTACTCCCCTACAAACTCATCATTATCAACCTCTAGCATCCCCAAACGTACTATCGTCATGTACCGTATGACAGAAAGGTATGAGAACCGCCATGGCGCCTAGTTTTCTCACCATTCTGTCAACAGACGCCATCCTTCTCGACGCCAATCTAGGGGAGTCAAAAAGCGATGTTATTACTGCTTTAGCCCAGCGGATACAAGATATTGGCCGCTCCGGTGATGCTGAACAGTTAGCTCACGATATACAGGCTCGGGAAGATAAGTCGGCAACTGGCCTCCCTGGAGGAATAGCTATCCCCCACTGTCGTACAGAAGCTATTGCCTTCCCAACTATTGCTTTCGCACGGCTTTCCCACCCCGTTGATTTTGGAGCCAATGACGGTCCTGCTGATCTTATCTTCGTCCTAGCGACCCCCGTTGATGGGCTTATTAGCCACACGAAACTACTTTCACGGTTAGCTAGAGCTCTTGTCCATGACGAAGTACTTGCGCAATTACGTACAGCTGAAGACCCAACTGAGGTTTTTCAGCTTCTCAATGGGCCACTAGGTAATTCGGGACCGCTTCTTCCCCCTGCACCCGCTCGTAATAACAAATTAAAGCTTCTTGCAGTAACAGGCTGCCCTACCGGTATTGCGCATACGTACATGTCAGCAGAAGCCCTTGAGCAATCTGTCCGCAATAATTTTCCCAATGTTGACCTCCATATTGAAACACAAGGAGCAGGAGACAATACCCAGCTAACCCAGCGGCAAATAGATAACGCTGACGTCGTTATCTTTGCTTCTGATGTGTCCATCAAAGATCGGGAACGTTTCGTTAATCTCCCCTCAATTTCTGTGGGAGTACGACAAGCCTTAAATTCTCCCAACACTGTTATTCAACAAGCAGTTGAACTCGCACGACTTTCTCGTGGAGAATCGGGACTCGGTAGCGAAAACGCGCACCGTAATCGCCCCCATCGCAGTCGTACAGCTTTTATTAAGAGCATTCCATCATCATTCCGCGGAAAATTGTCAGGTGTTGGACAGGCAGTTATGACGGGCGTCAGCTACATGATTCCTTTCATTGCAGCTGGTGGTTTACTTATTGCGCTTGGTTTTCTTATTGGAGGGTACGAGGTAAGTAACGTAGCCCGACAAGTCCTTCTACATTATTCCTTAAGCGATCTTCCTCCTCACATGCATTATCTGTTAGGAGCACAAGGTGACGGCACACTAACAACGAGCCGCTGTGGGGTTCCCCTCTACATAGGGTCTGTCTTTTATTCACTAGGCCAGATGGCAATGGATTTTATTGTGCCGGTGCTATCTGGGTATATCGCTTATGGATTAGGTGGACGGCCAGCTATTGCCCCTGGATTTGTAGGCGGCGGAGTGTCAGTACTGCTAGGAGCAGGTTTTTTGGGAGGAATAGTCACTGGACTATTGGGGGGACTTGTTGTCTTACTCTTCCGCCTTATTCCTGTTCCACAGTGGTTAGAAACACTTATGCCGGTGGTAATTCTGCCATTATTAGGTAGCCTAATCGTCGGCTCACTTATGATATTTGGCCTTGCCACACCACTGGCCTGGGCAATGACAGGACTACAAAACTGGCTTTCCAGTATGAATGACACTTCAGCGGTTCTCCTAGGAGTGCTACTTGGTGTCATGATCTGTTCTGACCTGGGCGGACCTATCAACAAATCGGCGTATCTTTTTGCCACTGCAGGTCTAGCCGCACAATCTAGTGGAGCTTTCGCGGTTATGGCAGCAAGTATGGCTGCAGGAATGGTCCCACCACTGGGCCTTGCCTTGGCAACAACACTACGTAAGCAACTTTTTACCAGCAATGAACAGCAAAATGGAAAAGCTGCCTGGTTGTTGGGCTTTTCTTTTGTTACAGAAGGGGCTGTTCCTTTTGCGGCTGCAGACCCACTGCGGGTACTTCCGGCAACAATACTCGGCGGCGCTACTGCAGGAGGGCTTTCTATGGCACTTCATGTAGGGTGCCGGGCTCCCCACGGCGGTATTTTTGTTATCTTTGCAATGGACAACCCGCTAGGTTTTCTTGCAGCAATAGCAGCAGGAACGCTCGTAACAGCAGTGGTCGTTATCCTCTTAAAGGCACTTGCCCACCATAAGCGAGAAGAAAAAAGTGCCGTTCAACCTACCAGCGAATAAAACCACAGGAGACACAATCGCTACTTTTCATACTTACCCGAGCATAAACTAGAATCATTGTCGTAAGCTTCACAGAGACCAGAGGAATTATGACTGCGAAAGATGTTGTTGTTGGCTCCGCCATTGGCCTGCACGCGCGCCCTGCCGGCATTATCTCCGATGCCGCCGCTAAATTCGATGAAGAGATTACGATCGCAGTTGAAGGCGAAGAACCAGTGAATGCCACTTCTGCGCTCCTCATTATGAGCCTGGGAGTAGAACACGGTCAGACTGTAACAGTTGCGTCAGAAAACGTCGCTGCAGTTAATACTATTGCGGATCTTATTGAAAAAGATCTAGACGCAGAATAATTGAAGCTGCTGCGCTAACGCATGCGGAACACGGGCCTCGATGATTGTTCCATCGGGTCCGTGTTTTTCGCTAAGTACACGCCCATGTTCATGTAGCCGAGACACGACCTCCCCATGATCATAAGGAATAAGCGCGTGGACAGTTGTCTCCCGCATATCTAATAAACGCGAGAGAGCCTGTGTGAACTCCTCTATCCCCTCTCCTGAATGTGCAGATACGAAAACTGTATTGGGTATTTCACTCCGCAACTGCGCCAATGTAATAGGCTCTGCTACATCGCACTTATTGACGACAGTTAATACCGGAGGTAATTCAATCCCATAGTCGGCAACAACATCGGCAAGTACCGCATTGACTGATTCAATCTTCTGCAGAGGAAAATCGTCTGAACCGTCCACGACATGCACAACAATGTCGGCATCTGCTACTTCTTCCAAAGTAGAACGGAACGATTCAACTAACTGTGTAGGTAGGTATCGTACAAAACCTACAGTGTCGGTAAACACCACTGTTCGACCATCGGGTAATTCACCCCGACGAGTTGTAGGGTCAAGAGTTGCGAATAAGGCATCCTGGACAAGTACTCCGGCTCCCGTAATCCGGTTAAGCAAACTAGATTTACCGGCATTCGTATACCCTACAATAACGACGGAGGGTGTATCTCCTGTATGCCGACGCTGGCGCTTTGTTTGCCGAGACATCTTCATATCCGCTAATTCACGGCGTAATTTCGCCATTCGTTGACGAATACGTCGACGGTCCGTTTCTATCTTCGTTTCACCAGGACCGCGCAAACCAACACCGCCATTAGAGCCTGCCCGGCCACCCGCCTGTCGGGATAGCGTGTCGCCCCAACCGCGTAGCCGCGGCAGCATGTACTCCATCTGCGCAAGTGTCACCTGTGCTTTACCTTCGGAAGAGGAAGCATGCTGTGCAAAAATATCAAGGATAAGAGCTGTACGGTCGATAACCTTAACGTTGATCGCTTTTTCTAAGGCAATAAGTTGTCCGGCAGAAAGCTCACCGTCGCAGATCACTGTATCTGCTCCCAGTTCGTCTACTACCTGTTTTACTTCCCGGACTTTTCCCGATCCGATATATGTTGCTGGATCCGGTTTATCACGTCGCTGAATGAGGACATCAAGTACTGCCGCACCCGCAGTTTCAGATAGTGCAGCCAACTCTGCCATGGCCGCTTCCGCTTGCGCTACTGAACCTTCCGTCCACACCCCTACTAATACGACTTTCTCAAGCCGCAGTTCACGGTATTCAGCATCAGTAACATCTTGAAGTTCGGTGGAAAGGCCCACCACATGGCGTAAAGAGGATCGCTCCTCTAACTCCATCTCACCGCGGGTTGGTTCATGCATAAGGTTCGAAATACTCTCCTTCGGCGACGATAACAGAGGGACCACGGAGGAAGCTATTATCTGGAGTGAATTTCACCTGTAATTCACCACCGGGAACACTGACGGATACGGTGCCATTCTCCACTCCAGCATCAGCAAGAGCCGCAAAAGCACTTGCTACTGTGCCAGTACCACACGACTTCGTCTCCCCCACACCACGCTCATAGACACGCATGGTGACATGACCGTCAACAAGTGGAGTAAGAACTTCCACATTAGTGCCAGCGGGAAACATCTCGGGATCGATACCAGGAGCATGACGAAAATCCATGCTTGCCAACTGTTCCACAGTTAAACCAGGAAGTACACATGCCAAATGTGGATTTCCTACCGAAAGAGCAAGACCAGCGATATGCCGTCCCGCAAAATCAGCCGAGGAAATACCTCGCAAGTCAACCTTCCCCATGGCTATCTCAACGTCCGCGATCAGGCCATCATGGCTGAGCCCATATACCCGAAACTTTTTACGTCCAGCCCGTGTCCCAAATGCTCCCTGGGTAGTATCTTCCGGAAGCAATCCTTGTGTGAGAAGAACATGCGCACATACTCTGGCCCCATTCCCACACATTTCTGCGCAAGAACCATCAGCATTGCGATAGTCCATAAACCATTCATCTGGATCTACTCCTTCGGGAAGCTCCATGAGCTCGCCCGCAGAAAGAAGATCGCGTGCACGGCTTAACCGAATGACACCATCTGCTCCAATTCCTTGCCGCCTATCGCACAGGTGAGCAACAGAAGAAGCGGTAAGACGCACCGTACACTCCGGATCCGGAAGCACAATAAAGTCATTCTGTGTACCGTGAGCTTTCAGAAAAAACATGCAGTAACCTTTGCTAGCAGAGAATACTATTTGCTGCGTTTTGGAGAATCGTCACTGCCGCATTACGTTTCTCCACAGTAAAACGAGCCTCCGGCCCAGATACGGAAAGAGCAATAGGTGTAGAACCAACAACACGGGCAACCGCTACACAACGTACCCCGGCTTCCTTTTCCTGTTCATCGGTGGCATATCCAGCTTCGCGAACAATTCGAATATGCTCAAGAAACCTCTCTGGATTGGTAATTGTGTGTTCAGTATCCGGACGCATCCCCTGCGTTTCCAACATGCGCATAATAGTGGCATCGTCGAGACATGCCACAAGAGCCTTCCCCACTGCTGTGTTGTGGACTCCGACACGTCTCCCAACTTCAGTAAACATACGCATCATATGCGGAGAAGGCACACCTGCCATATAGATAGCCTGATTGCCATCAAGCATGGCCATATTGGCAGTTTCTCCGGTGGAATCTACCAGCTTTTGGAGAGTAGGTTTCACCCAATCGCCCACCAGCCGGCTAGCACTTTCCCCCAACCGCACCAGACGCACACCAAGCGCATACTGACGGTTTGCTTCTTGTCTCACGTAACCGGCATCCCGCATTGTCCCAATAAGACGATGAATTGTGGCAACGGGAAGGCTGGTGTGCACAACGAGATCTGAAAGAGACGCTATTCCCCCCATATCGGCCAATGCATCAAGTAACTGAAGAGAACGATCCACCGACTGGACATGCCCACGCTTCGAGTCATCACCGCTATATCGGAAGAGTGACTCATCAACCATCTGCCATTTATCCTTATCGTGTAAAAGCTTGTACGTTATCGCGGACAGCTACATTTCCTATCATGAGGAAATCGCACTACACACATCGTCAACAAGAGAATCTGCGGATGCTGAGAACCAGTTTATCCTGTTATCTCGTTTAAACCAGGAACGTTGACGCCTAACATAACGACGCGTCGCAATAAAGGTACTGTCAATAGCCTCATCAACAGTACTATCCCCATCAATAACACTAAGTGCCTGGCTATACCCAATAGCACGGGCAGCTGTCGTACCATCCCGTAAGCCTCTCCCACACAGCTCACGTACTTCTTCCACCAAACCATCATGGAACATTCGTTTTGTTCGCTGTAGTAAGCAGGGATCAAGCCATTCCACATCCGCAGAAAGACCAATTATGTGGGTATTCCACCGTGGCGGAGCGCCACGCTGTGGTTGCGACGCCGTATAAGGTTGACCGGTAAGTTCCATAACCTCCAATGCCCGCACAGTACGACGTGGATCTGTCGGCAGAATTGTGCGTGCCGCAACAGGATCCCGCTGCGCTAATTCCCGATGCAGGTCTGCCACACCTCGCTTCGCAAGCTGATCTTCCCAATATGCACGAACCTGCGGATCAGTGGGAGGAAACTTCCAATCATCCAGAAGCGATTGAATGTACAACATAGAGCCGCCCACGATAATGGGAACAACTCCTCTTTTAAGAAGACGCTCAATATCTAGCTGGGCGGCCTCCTGATAGCGTGCAACTGTCGCTGTTTCCGTCACATCTAATACATCGATCTGATGGTGAGGTATACCCCGTCTTTCTGCCACAGGAGTTTTTGCTGTACCAATATCCATACCGCGGTACTGCTGCATAGCATCACAATTAACAATTTCTCCACCGAATCGCTCAGCAAGAGTAATACCAAGAGCCGATTTTCCCGATCCGGTCGGGCCAATCACAGCTAGTGGAGTAGGCGATGACGATGGCATTGCAGGCATTACACCAGATCTTTCTATGATGAGAGCTCCCCCTATCCTCTCACATCTCGAAATTCTTGCAGTTTTTAGAAAAAAGTATGGGTTAAGCCGTTAACCTAAAGATACGCACATTTTCACAAGAGAATGCGCTGTAGTTTCACTTTGGCAGCCGTGTCGCGCGGCAGAGATGAGGCAGTAATGTCCGATACCACACCGTCTCCCACCCCTTCGTCTTCCCACCCCATCCCTGGTGCGGGAGCCGCAGCCCCTAACCCGGCACAATTACGTCGCCGCAGCTCAGTCGTTATCCCCCCACGATCACAACCGGAAAAATGGGGTCATGTTGACGATGACGGTTCTGCATGGGTAAAAACAGCTGACGGAGAGCGTCTTATCGGAACGTGGCAGGCAGGAGCACCTGAAGAAGGTCTCGCCCACTTTGGTCGCCGCTATGATGACTTAGTTACTGAAGTAGCACTCCTAGAACGACGGCTAGACAGTCATCCTGCAGAAGCTGCTACAACACGTAAACATGCGGAGGACCTCAAAGCATCTTTAAGCACTGCTGCAGTTATCGGTGATATTGCTGCCCTAGATAAACGCCTACAAGATATTATTGCGCACTCTTTTACAGCGGAAGAGAAAGCTAAAGAACAGCGACAGCAAAAACGTGAAGCTGCCGTTCTGCGAAAAACAAAGCTTGTGGAAGAGGCAGAAGCCATCGGTGAATCTGCTACAACTTGGAAGCAGTCAGGCGATCGTCTGCGGGAGATCCTCGAAGAGTGGAAGACGATTCATGGAATCGACCGAAAAACAGATGACGCACTGTGGAAACGATTCTCTCGTGCCCGTGAAAGTTTTAACCGTCGCCGCGGCTCCCACTTTGCGGAACTAGATCGAGTACGCGCTACTGCAGCTCGTCAGAAAGAAGAACTCGTTTCTCAAGCGGAGTCACTACAGGACTCGGAAGAGTGGAGCGATACTGCTAGTGAGTATCGCCGTCTTATGCAGGAATGGAAGAAAGCCGGTCGCGCCCAAAAAGATGTGGATGATTCCCTCTGGGCACGCTTCAAGAAGGCACAAGACCATTTCTTCGACCGCCGAAAAGCTGTCCTCGACGAGCGAGATTCAGAGTTTGCCGCAAATGGTGCTGCGAAAACTGAGCTTCTCAACACTTACTCCCCTCGTATCAAGAATGCGAGTGATTGTGAAGAGGCACGTACTCTCCTCAATGAGTTGGAGGGCAAATGGGAAGAAATTGGACGAGTTCCGCGCGCTGATATGCGCCCCCTTGACGATGCTATCCGTAGTCTCGAACGCCATGTGACAGACCTTGAAAAGGCTGAATGGCAGAGGACTGATCCGGAAGTACAGGCTCGTGCACAGCAATTCTGGAACCGTGTGAAAGATTTTGAAGCACAGGCAGAAAAAGCCGACAAAGCAGGCCGTACAAAGGATGCAGAAAAGGCTCGTGCACAAGCTGCCCAATGGACTGAATGGGCAAAAGCTGCTGAGAATTCTCTGAACGAACTCTAGATAATAGACAAACTAGATTATCAGCACTACAACAATTGTGGGGATGGGCAGGATCAATACCGTCTGGTAGATACAGCCCATCCCTACAATTGTTATTTCTTATCTGTTATTTCTCATCAGCGAGTGTTCTAAACGTGGGTATTCCTAAACCAACGCCTACGGGTTTTACTTGTGGTTGAATACCCGCTTCATAATTGTCCCCAGCTTGAGTGTGCCGCACTGACAGAACCCCGTTGTCAGCGAGCAAATGGTGTGGAGCAGCGCCCGTAATAGAGACCGTTACACAATCCCCCGGCCGTACCGTTTCACTCCCCCGATGCGTAAAGTGCACAAGGCGACCACACCGAGTCCGTCCACTCCGACGATGAGTGGCATTATTCTTACGGCCATCATGGGCAGTGACAAGCAATTCTTGCGTGGAGCCTATCAGCTTCTGATTTTCTTCAAGAGTAATGCGTTCCTGCAGCGCAATAAGCCGATCGTAGCGTTCTTGCACAACATCAGCCGGAATCTGATCCTCCATCTCCGCAGCTGGAGTACCAGGCCGAGGAGAATACTGGAATGTATACGCGCTACTAAAACGTACTTTTTCGACAACATTGAGAGTCTCTTGGAAATCTTCTTCAGTTTCTCCTGGGAAACCCACAATAATGTCAGTAGTAATAGCAGCATCCGGCATATAGTGACGTACATTGTCGACAATGTTGAGGAAACGCTGCTGCCGATAGGATCTCCGCATTGACCGTAGGATTCGGTCTGATCCTGATTGCAAAGGCATGTGCAGTTGTGGACATACAGCCGGTGTTTCCGCCATAGCCAGAACAACATCTTCAGTAAATTGGGCAGGATGCGGAGAAGTGAATTTCAAACGCTCAAGTCCAGGAATTTCTCCACATGCTCGCAGTAATTCAGAGAAAGCCTGCCGATTCCGTGGACGTTGCGAATCAGCAAAGCTCATGCCATAGGAGTTAACATTCTGCCCTAATAAGGTAATTTCTTGAATTCCCTCATCCACTAGACTCTGCACTTCGGCAACGATATCTGCAGGTGGTCGATCAATTTCTTTACCACGTAGGGATGGAACAATGCAGTAGGTACACGTATTGTTGCACCCTACTGAAATTGATACCCATGCTGCGTAGGACGATTCACGCTTGGCAGGAAGAGTAGAGGGAAATTCTTTGAGTGACTCATAGATTTCAACCTGTGCTTCTTTATTGTGACGAGCACGCCGCAAAAGTACTGGTAATGAGCGAAGATTATGCGTCCCAAATACTGCGTCAACCCAGGGAGCACGGTCTACAACAGCATCTTTATCTTTTTGCGCGAGGCAACCGCCAACAGCGAATTGGAGATGAGGATTTTCTTCTTTTAGAGGTCGTAATAGTCCTAGTGTTCCATACAGCCGATTCGCTGCATTTTCCCGCACAGCACAGGTGTTAAAAACAATAAGGTCGGGGATTCCCTCACCAGAGAAAGGTATATAGCCATCGGCTTCTAAAACACCTGCTATACGTTCAGAATCATGCACATTCATTTGGCACCCAAAGGTGCGAATTTCGTATTGCCTGCGCTCCACTGATCTCCCCTTCACACTGGATAGTATTTAGGACAAGGCAGGTCTTCTAGTGTACCTGAGCGTAAGAGTGTTTCTTTAGTTGGAGTCGTATCCCTCACGATGTGCTACCAGAGCTTCGTTAACAATACGCTGTGCTAATTCACTGGAAAAGCCACGGCGCACCAGCATGCTATAGAGCCTTCGCTGTTGTTTTTGAAAAAACTCCCATTCAATAAGGGATGCCGCATCAATAAGTTTCACTTTACGAGAGACAAGTGCTCGTGCAGTGTCTTCTTCTACACACGGGGAAAGATTCTCAAGCTCCGCTTCTATAATGGAAGGTGCAATACCTTTGTGACGAAGCTCTTGCCGCAGAACAGCTTTTCCTCTACCACTATGTCGTGACCGTGAAGAAACCCATTCGTGTGCGAATCTCTCATCATTGAGAAGATCAACCCGCTCAAATCGTTCAATGAGATCATCAACGATATCTGTGGGAAATCCTTTACTTTGTAGTCGGTCTGCTAGTTCTTTGCTACTTCGGGACCGTACTGAAAGAAGCCGTAAAGCTGCTTCCCTTGCTCGATCATTAAGGCTATCGCTAGTAGAACTAGTAGATTTTTGCTGAGGCTTCGACAGCACACTTTCGGTAGCATGACGCAGTACCTCAAGAGTGTGCTGTCGTCGATCATTACTCATTGGTTACTGAGAAATCTATGTTACTTAGAAATCTACAGAGTCGTCCTCAGTAGCCTGAGTTTCTTCATCCGGTTCAGCAGCATAAGCCCCAATCTTCAGTTTCCGGAGAATCTTCTCCTCAATTTCGTCACACAGGGCGGGATTGTCCCGTAAATAGGTCCGTACTTTTTCTTTACCCTGCCCCAGCTGATCTCCCTCATAGGTGTACCATGATCCAGATTTACGGATAAATCCCTGGTCAACCCCCATATCTATGATAGATCCCTCACGAGAAATACCTTGTCCATAGAGAAGATCGAATTCAGCTTGTTTGAATGGTGGGGCAACCTTGTTCTTCACAACCTTGACGCGAGTGCGGTTACCTACTGGTTCAGTACCGTCTTTCAATGTTTCAATGCGTCGAACATCAAGGCGTACTGAAGAATAGAACTTAAGTGCTCTACCACCAGTCGTTGTTTCCGGTGAGCCGAACATGACACCGATCTTCTCGCGAAGCTGGTTAATGAAAATGGCGGTAGTGCCTGAAGCAGAAAGGCCACCTGTCATTTTACGTAATGCTTGGCTCATCAAACGGGCTTGTAAACCAACGTGGTTATCTCCCATTTCACCTTCAATTTCAGCACGTGGAACAAGAGCCGCAACCGAGTCGATAACAATAATATCGATCGCTCCAGAACGAATGAGCATATCGGCAATCTCGAGTGCCTGTTCACCAGTATCAGGCTGTGAGACGAGCAATGCGTCTGTATCAACACCTAATGCTCGTGCATACTCCGGGTCAAGAGCATGCTCAGCATCAATAAAAGCTGCAATACCACCGGCTTTTTGCGCATTGGCAACTGCATGGAGAGCCACAGTAGTTTTACCTGATGATTCTGGTCCATAAATTTCGATGATTCGTCCACGCGGCAAACCACCAATACCCAGAGCAATATCCAAAGCAATTGAGCCTGTTGGAATAGCTGCAACAGCCTGGTGCTGATCGTCACCCAGACGCATCACGGAGCCTTTCCCATATTGTTTATCAATTTGGGCAAGGGCATTTTCTAACGCTTTTTCCCGATCAGGAAGCTTTCCTGCAGCCATGAGTTATTTCTCCTTTATGGTATTTCACCGTTGTTACCGATGCTGTCACTAATCACTATAAAAAAGCCCAGTAACAAAAAATTTGTTATTCACAGTCTAATAGAACAAACTTTCGAATTTCTACTTCTAGAGAAACGTGTCCAGTTTCTCATTCTTTATTCGACCATGTCCCCAGCACCAATATCTGGTCCCCACTGTCGTTCTTCCGGAACTTGTTGATGACGACACAAAGCAAGCCACACATCACGGATTTCATATCCACTATCTAATGCTTCTTGTGGAGTTTTTCCATCCAACTCACTGAGCACCGTATCGTTAAGAAGAGTATCTCCCACCATTTCTCCAAATTCACGGTGGAGAGCTACTTCAAATTCTGTCATACGCACACGTTTAGCCTAGCGTCTTTTTAGCAAGTAGCATATGCTCTAATCACAGAACTATTGAACAATGTTTAACGACTGGTATTACATGAGCAAAACATCGCAATCATCCTCTGCAAAAGATTTGGCCTATATCGCCGTTTTCACTGCACTCACTATCGTTCTAGGCTTCATCCCACCCATTCCCGCTGGTCCACTAGGTGTCCCCATCCTCGTCCAAAATCTCGGCATTATTCTCATGGGAATGGTATTAGGCGCTCGTCGTGGGACGCTGTCAGCACTTCTCTTCATTGCCCTCGCGTGCACGGGGCTACCTATTCTGGCTGGAGGACGTTCCGGTCTTGTCGCTATTACCTCCCCCACTGCAGGGTTCTTCCTCGGATACCTTCCAGCAGCTGCCGTCATCGGACTTATCAGCCGCTGGCGTTCCGGACGTAACGTCCTCATCAACATTCTGGCTGGCATCGTGGGAGGAATCCTGGTCAATTATGCCTGTGGCATCGCTGGAATGATGATCGTGGGGCATGTCTCCTTCACCGCAGCTCTCGTCACACTGCCTGCCTATCTACCTGGCGACCTATTGAAAATAGTCGTGGCGGCCTCCGTCACTGCCGCCCAGCTTAAAGCTCTCCCCCATATTCGTCCTGCAAAGACCCAGGATGACCAGGCACAATCAGCTCTTGACCAGATTGATTCCCCGGAACATAATGCGGCCGTAACAGACTCACCTATCATCAATACCGCTAATACCGTTAATATCCCTGATAGTTCCAATAGCTCCGGTAACATTGATAAAACTGCCTCCACCGACAAAGAGTACACATCCCATGATTGAGCTACACGATGTGTCACACGCCTATGAGAGTGCAGTCATCCTACGACATATCACCGCTACCCTTTCCGAACACCGTATTGGCATTACCGGCCCCAATGGTTCGGGTAAATCCACTCTTATCCGCATGATGAATGGACTTGTTATCCCCACCCGTGGTGACGTTATTGTCAACGGACATAACACTCGTAAAAAAAGTGCCGAGATACGCCATCACACTGGCTTTATTTTCTCCGATCCACGCACACAGATTCTTATGCCCACACTCTGCGAAGACGTGGAATTCTCACTGCGCCGCCGTATTAAAGACAAAAAGGAACGCCATAACGTCGCACTTCATTATTTAGATCAATTCGGCTTAGCGGAACGAGCTGATTGCTCACCTCATGAACTATCAGGAGGACAACAACAACTTCTTGCGATTGCATCGATTATGGCAATCGAACCAGACCTCATTCTGGCAGATGAACCGACTGCACTTCTGGATCTTCGTAATACGCGACGACTTCTTCGCATTTTCCAACGTATAGATGCACAGATAGTGCTTGTCTCACATGATTTTTCCGTACTTCGCCAAATGGATCGTGTCATCGTTATTAACAATGGCACTATTTTTGCCGATGGAACTCCACAAGAGTCTCTCGACGCTTATGAAACACTGATCGATGTCGAGGAAGATCACGCAAAACTGTTATGAAAAATTATGTCTTGGGGACCTATCACCCTGGTAATAGTTTTCTTCACCGCACCCCTGCCGTTCTCAAGATTCTGGTACTCATCGCGTGGATACTTGCTGTCAGCCTTGGCTGCCGTCAGGTGCTCTGGCTTAGTATTCCTGGAGCTATCGCCATCATTCTATTGTTCATAACACGTGTTCCTGTACGGATCGTATGGGAGCAGGTATGGCCGACGCTACCGCTTCTTGTCCTTATCGGTTTGTATCAATGGTGGGCAGTATCGTGGCAGGAAGCATTACGAATTACTGGTATTATTCTCTGCTGTATCCTGGCCGCTATTGTTATTTCTCTAACGACACGTGTTACAGAAATGCTAGACGGATATATGGTTCTCCTCCGTCCTCTGGCGAAACTTAAAGTGCCTACAGAACGCATTGCCTTAGCTTTCGCGCTCACTGTACAGTCTGTGCCGGTTATTTCCGCTATCGTCACCGATGTACAGGAGTCTTTATGGTCTCGGGATGGAGGATGCTCCCTGCGAGCATTTATTACCCCTGTACTATCCCGCGTTTTACGCCATGCTGACGGAGTGGGCGATGCGCTATTGGCTCGCGGTATGGACGACTCAGATAGTCACCACGACAGTAAGTAAAAAGAATACGACTGACTAGCCTTCTATCCCTTAGAAGAAGAGTTATGAGGTTGCGGAAGTTCACCAGTCGCAGCCATTTCAGCACGAATTTCAGCAAGACGAGTGTTTGCACGCGTCTTTGCCGATACTGCTTCCACTTCCATCATTTGTTGTGCCACACCACTATCAGCAAGCTCAGTCTGCCCTATAGCGCGAGCATGACGGCTCTCAATTTTATCCCGTACATGTTCTAGGCTCGGTGTGGAACTATCACTATTTGTCCCATTAATCTGTTGCACAGCCTGCGCAACTTTTTCCTGCATTTTCACTTGATCAAGCTGATTCAGGAGTTTAGTACGCTCTGCTAGCTGATGCTCCATAAGACGGGCATTCTGCTCTACTGCAGCGCGGGCAGCATCAGAAGCCCCCCGTGTCTGCTCGTGGAGCACTTTGAGATCCGCAATGGTCTTCTCCGCACTCACTAACTGTTCAGAGAAAGCGTTGGCGGCCTTTTCATAGTCACGGGCTTGCTCAGCATGGCCTTTTCTACGTGCATCTTCAGCCATGAGGAGTGCTTGCCTCACGTTATTTTTTATATTCTCCACACTAGATAGCTGGCGATCTAGCTTCATCTCCAGTTGACGCTGATTCCCGATAATAGTTGCCGCCTGCTGGGAAAGCTCTTGGTGGTGACGTTTTACCTCAGCAATTGCTTGCTCAATCTGTATTGCAGGATCAGCATCCTGTTCAACTGTGTAGTCAAACTTCGCCATGAGGTATTTCCAAGCCTTAATAAAAGGATTGGCCATCATTTCTCCTCACCGTACATACGCATCAGTACACCCTCTCCTATTGAGGGGTGGAGCACAGACTTCTTGTAGGGAAGTACTACCTCCGATAGTACAGAACAGTTCGTATAGAGGAGAGCTAGCGCAGCTAACGTCGTTACTTCTTATCTAGTAAATAAAGACTACGCGACAGCATGAAGCGTAACGTCTTCTTCAGGCCCCATCACATAGGCAGCACGACGTAAAACTACAGCTAGATTCACTCCGAGAGCATCGCAGATTGAACGAAGCACCTCAGAAGAGACTTCTTTTCGCCCGCGCTCAAGCTCGGATAAATACCCAGAGCTCACACGTGCACTGTCAGCAACATCACGAAGCGTCCGATTAGCATCCAGACGGTAAGCACGAAGAACTGTCCCCAATGCCTCGCGAAGAAGCGGGGAAGAATTGTTTATTGCGGTATTAACTGTATTGTTCACACTCTCTATAACCACGGTGCTGCTAAATTAATTCCCGCATTATTGTGTCTGTATATGCTCATGTACAAGGGACAAAGCTGCTGACACGCTCTGCTCTCGGATTTCTTGGCGCGAACCAGTGAAATGATACTGGCGTACACATACCGGTATTTCCGGTAAAGCTACTCCTATAAAAACTGTTCCTACAGGATGACCATCTTGTTTCGTTGGACCAGCTACCCCGGTAAGACCAACTCCGATATCCGCACCGCACTGTTTTTTAGCCCCTACAGCTAACTCTCTAGCAGTGTCTTCTGCTACTGCCCCAACCCGCTGCAATGTCTGCGTAGAGACGCCTGCTAATTGGTGTTTAAGATCAGTCGCATACACGACCAATCCACCCCGTAGAACAGCACTTGCTCCCGGAACTGAAGCGAGAGTAGCGCAGAATAAGCCTGCAGTTAACGATTCTGCCGCAGCTATAGTGAGTTTCTGCCCAGTAAGTTCTTTAATAACAACATGTGCCAGGGAAGACGAGCACTCCATAACTCACCCTTGCTTCCCAAGCTTAACAGCAGTGTGGGGAACAGTTCCGACGTTATCAGCTATCGTATTCTCTGGTTCTTCCGGGGAAGGATGATAAGCCTTCCATAGATAATCCACACCAGTCACAATGGTGAGAACCACGGCGACACCCATGACGATCCAACCGCACCACTCTAGCCATCCGTCATAAGGAATGAGCAGGAGAAAAACTGCCAGAGTCTGCACCATCGTTTTCAGTTTTCCACCGCGACTAGCCGGAACAATACGCTCTTTAAGAACAGTGAATCGCCAAACGGTAATACCGATTTCTCGAATCAAAATAATAGCGGTAACCCACCACCACAATTTACCGATAACATTCAAGCTAATGAGCGAGGCAGCCATAATCGCTTTATCTGCAATAGGATCAGCAATTTTGCCGAAGTTCGTCACGAGATCGTAATGGCGAGCAATACGACCATCTGCAGTATCTGTCGCCATGGCTACACAGAAGATAACGACTGCCCAAGCGCGAGCTTTATACGTAGGCGTTCCACAAAAGAACACCACCAAGAATACAGGCACGAGGATAATACGAATCACTGTCAAAATGTTAGGAAGATTCCATACTTTTGCCTGTGATTCTTCCTTTACCGCCATGGTCCACCCTTTACGTCGCTTCAACGCCTCTACTCTCTATCCTAACCCTCTTGCCTACGTAGACTTTGCCGAAGGACTATTCTAATTGCTATGGAAAATACCCAGGCAGACGATATACCCAACATCAACATTCGCACCGCAACTACAGATGATGTACCTGAGATTAAAGCTCTAGTGGATATCTACGCCGGGAAAATTTTGCTCGAGAAAAATCTCATTGATATCTATGAGGCTTTACAAGAATACGTTGTTGTAGAATCCGCAGGTCACATTATTGGATGCGGTGCGCTACACGTCTTATGGTCTGATTTAGGCGAGATACGTACTGTCGCTGTCCATCCCAAAGCTCATCACCATGGTATCGGGCACACTATCGTTACCACACTATTGAAGAAAGCCCACCAACTGAATTTAGAACGCGTTTTCGTTCTTACCTTTGAAGTTAATTTCTTCGCACGCTACGGATTTAAAGAAATAGAAGGAACTCCAGTAAGCCGAACGACCTATGAGCAAATGCTGCGGTCGTATGATGCCGGTGTAGCCGAATTTTTGGACCTTTCTTCCGTGAAACCCAATACATTGGGGAACACGCGTATGCTGGCCCATATAAAACCACAAGGAGTAGACAAGGAGTAAACAATGTCCGTTTTCGTTTTCCGCTATGTCTATGATGACGCAAATGCTGCAATGATGGATAAGCTACGTCCACAGCATCGGGCCTACTTAGGAGAAGGTGCACAACGCGATATTGTTCTTGCTTCCGGACCGTTAACAGACGGCAGTGGCGCTCTTATTCTGGTAAAAGCGCAGGATAAGGACGACGCTCTTCACTTCATGAATCATGATCCATTTTATGTCAACGGCATGGTCGCAGAACGCTTCTGCGATGAGTGGAAATCCGTGATTGGTGCTTTTACCGACTGCTAAACACTTCATAATAAAGGGAGCTTTCCTGCGCCACTATGTGCCATCAGGAAAGCTCCCCTTATTGTCTTCACTATCGGCTACACCGTAGTTATACGAGTTATACGGCTTTCCCTTTTTTACGATGTATACAGCGAAAAAGCGGTTCATCCCCGTCACAACCAACATCAACAAGGGCGTGCGAAGAACTTTGCTGGTGCAGATCATTCAATTGACGAGTTTCTGCAGACATTTGTAAGTGATCAGGATCTTCAGCTCCATCACGACGCTTATCTATCGCATTTTTAATAACTGACGCAATAATAGTGAGCAGCAAAACGACGACAATAAACAGTAGTGAGAATGTGATGGACGGCTCCCACACGTGAACAGCCTGGCCACCGTTAATAAAGGGCACCCTGTTGTCATGTAGTGCGTGCAGGACCAATTTAACGCCAATGAATCCCAAGATAATGGATAGTCCATAACTCATAAAAGAGAGACGATCAAGCAATCCATAAAGAAGGAAATAGAGCTGACGCAACCCCAACAAAGCGAGAGCATTAGTCATAAAGACGATATAGGGTTCCTTCGTCAGACCGAAAATAGCGGGGATGGAGTCTAAGGCAAAGATTAAGTCAGTAAAGCCAATCGCAATTAAGGCAATGAACAGCGGAGTGAACATTACTTTCCCGCCGCGTCGAAACATTAATCGATCACCATGTAATTCCTTGCTAACGTGGAAGATTTTCGATGCAAGTTTTACTGGTGCTTGTTCACTAACAGGTTTAGGTTCTTCGTCTTTAACTTCTTCCACAACAACTTTGACAGCCATGTACAACAGGAAAATACCAAAGAGGTAGAACACCCACGCCCACGCGCTAATAGCTGCAGCACCAACTCCGATAAAGATGGCACGCAGTGCAAGGGCAAGAGCAATACCTATAAGGAGAACTTTCTGCTGATATTTGGGTGGTACACGGAAATTACCCAAAATAAGAGCGAACCCGAAAAGATTATCTACGGATAACGATTTTTCAGTGACGTAGCCTGCGAAAAATTCCATCCCATGTTGATGGGGATTACCTGGTTCTTTCCAGAAGAACCATAGAAAACCACCATAAATACATGCGACAACAATATAAAAAACTGACCACAATGCAGCTTCTTTTAATGACGGCACATGTGGGGTCTTAACGTGTGAAAAGAAATCAAAGACAAAAAATCCGATGATAACTAATATGCTGATAAACCACGTTAGGGCATTAACGTCCACAAAACTCCCTCCGGGGATGCGCACAGCGCACTACTCTCCGGAGGTCTCTCCCGCTTCAGTGGTCACATCCTCAGCAGATATGCCCTGAGCCCGTTCGCCGGTTAAATGCGGACCTAACGTGTTGACGACGAGTGCGGAACTGGGATACTCCCCTCCTACTTGCTCCAGTGTACACAACACTAAAAGCTTGTACTAAGTATTCTCCAGGACTAGATGATTCCAACTAGCCATTTCAGTTATCGGATGGATCCCCACCCTTGAGTGACCACATTACTGCCTCCAGTTCTTCTGGCTTCACTAGCACTTCGCGGGCCTTTGACCCCTCTGACGGCCCCACAATGCCACGTGATTCCATAAGATCCATAAGTCGTCCTGCTTTCGCAAAACCAATACGTAGCTTGCGCTGAAGCATAGACGTGGAACCGAATTGGGAAGTGATAACAAGCTCAGTGGCGGCAAGGAGGTCATCTAAATCCTTGCCGATCTCTTCATCAATCTCGCGGCCTTGCTTCTTCTGCTCCGTAACGCCTTCTGTATATTCAGGTTCCGCCTGCTCTTTGATAAAGGATACAACACGGTATATCTCTTCATCCGACACAAACGCACCTTGCATACGGACAGGACGTCCACCCTGCGCGATAAAGAGTGCATCACCCATACCGATAAGATTCTCTGCCCCACCTTGATCCAGAATGACGCGTGAATCTGTCAGTGACGATGTTGCAAATGCCAGTCGGGAAGGAACGTTAGATTTAATAAGTCCCGTCACAACATCAACGGAAGGACGCTGCGTTGCGAGAATAAGATGGATACCAGCCGCACGAGCTTTTTGCGTAAGACGCACAATGGAATCTTCTATTTCCTTGCCAGATGTCATCATGAGGTCTGCAAGCTCATCGACAATACACACAATGCGGGGATACGGTTTGTATACTCTCTCCGACCCAAGCGGCGCAGTAATTTCTCCAGAAATTACTTTTGCGTTGAAGTCGCTGATCTTCCGTGTGCCCGTAGCCTGCATATCTTTGTAACGCTGTTCCATCTCCTCTACTAGCCATTCCAAGGCAGCAGCAGCCTTTTTAGGCTGAGTCACAATAGGAGTAATGAGATGTGGAATACCTTCATAGGGCGTCAATTCCACCATCTTTGGATCAACTAAGATAAGACGCAACTGTTCTGGCGTAGAACGCACCAGCATTGAAATCAATGTAGCGTTCACAAAAGCAGATTTACCGGAGCCGGTAGCACCTGCTACAAGAAGATGAGGCATCTTCTCCACTGAAGAATAAACGAAGCCGCCTTCAATATCCTTCCCCATACCAATCATCATCGGATCAGTATTGCGAAGCATATAATCGCATGTCAGAACGTCGTGAAGCCGTACCATCTCACGGTCGGTATTGGGAACCTCGATACCAACCGCAGATTTTCCGGGGATGGGGGCAAGCAAACGAATATTGTCGTTGGCGACAGCGTAAGCAATATTGCGTTGCACGCCTGTTATCTTCTCTACTTTGACTCCCGGCCCAAGTGATACTTCATAGCGCGTTACTGTGGGGCCACGGCTCATTCCGGTGACGGCGGCATCAATTGAAAATTGTTCAAAGACGCTATTGATGGCATCAATGACAAGATCGTTAGCGTGTGAACGACCACGCGGAGGCTCACCCGCAATGAGGAGCTCTGCATCGGGGAGTTGATAGTCCGTATCAGAAAACTCCGTGCTCATCACTAGATCGTCTTCATCACGATCATCTGCGTATGGTACAGGCAGTACAGCAGTATCCAGAGTTTCTTTATTGTCCTCAGCGTGCTCATCCTCATCGTACTGGGACATGTGCTCACGCCATTGTTGACGCATAAGGGCAAGTTCCGTAGGCGCGTCTTCCTCCGTAGGATAATTTTCCTCCGGAGTTCGAGAAAGATAGGAAGCCTCAGACTCTATTTCCTCTTCATAGAATTCGTCGCTGTCTTCATCATTATCATCATTGCCGTCTTCGTCTACACTATCGTCGTCATCGTCACGCTTGCGTTCCTCACACCACTGACGGACCCGCATCCACGTGTTGCGTAACCATCGTCCTACATCTTGGATACGACGATTAGTTAATAACAGGAGACTGAAGAATATAACCGCTAAAAATATGATGATGGATAGCGGCGAGGTAAGTCCTTTAGCAAGGGGTTCCCCAATAATAAAGCCAAGAACGCCTGCTCCACCTTGTACATCATCAATTGTTTGTGCTCGTCCACTGGCAATATGCCAAATACCGAGGATAGACCAGGTAAGAAGAGATCCTCCTACTCCTGTAGGTATGCGTCGCTCTTCTGCAATGGGCGGAGTGAGTGTCAATACTAGCGTTGCACCGACAAGAAGTACTGGGATGAGGTGGACTGCTGTGCCGATAATGTAGCTTAACCCACTCAAGACGTATCGTCCGACAGGCACGGATAGCGGTGCCCACAGCATTACTCCAAGAATAATAGCCAGAACAAAGCAGAAAAGAGCCCATCCGTCTCTGGCGTGGCCGGCATCAATATCGCCTGCACGACTAATCGCATGAAACCCTTTATGGCATTTTTCTGTTAACGCAGACCAACTTTTTTTAACTTTTTCGCCAAAACTTTGGCTTGTATCAGAAGCAGATGGCACCGGACGAGCCTGCGAAGATTGTGCTTGCCTACGTCGAGATTGTGGCAGTTTCGATTTTCGACGTGCACTAGGACGCCGACCAGCATTAGTAGCAGATCGGCGACCTTTTTTTGGGGCACGGGATGCGCTCACAGTAAAAGTAGAATCCTCTCCTACAATGGTGTCTTACCGGCTATAGCGATGTTATTAGTGTAGCTCGCACAGTCACACTAATAACATGAGCAACATGCCTTTTATAGAAAACTCCGCTAACAGAACGTGTTCCGTTATTTCTGCGGTGGCTCAGCCATAATAACCGTAGGCACAATCATGGGGCGGCGACGCCACTTTTTCGCAACCCACTTCCCCACTGTTCTCCGCACAGCTTGCGCCAACCGGTAAGGATCGTTTTCTGCCTCTTTTGCGAGTTTCTGTAAGGTCTTTTCAACTAGCTGCGGAACCTCATCTAAAGCATCCGGCTCATCGGTAAAGCCTTTCCCCATAACCTGTGGTGTGGCTAATGGGCGACCTGTGCGTCGATCAACAACTACTGTGGCAGCAATGAACCCTCCTTCTCCGAGAATGGCGCGATCTGCCAACACGTCTTCACTAACGTCACCAGTTGAGAGACCATCAACATAGAGGTGCCCCACCGGTATCTGGCCAGCAAGTGCTATGCGACCTTCAAAAAGATCTACGCACACACCATTGGCAGCAATAACAACACGTTCTGGGGATACTCCGGTAGAAATAGCAAGATCATGGTTGAACCGCAGATGACGCCACTCACCATGTACCGGCATAACGTTAGAAGGGCGTGCAGCATTGTAAAGGAACAGCAAATCAGTGGAATAACCATGGCCCGAAACGTGAACGTTTGCGTCATGGTTAGTAATAACCTTAATCCCCCGCTGTTCTAGGGTATTTAGCATCCCATAAACAGATTCTTCATTACCTGGTACAACAGAGGACGACATAATAACTGTGTCGCCTTCTTGTAAGCTCACCTGACGGTGATCACTACGCGCCATACGGGACAGACCCGCCATGGCTTCGCCTTGCGTACCAGTAGTCATGACAACAACTTCATCGCGACGATACTTATCGATGTCCTGAGCATCAATAAGATTCTCCTCAGCGATAGTAAAAAGTCCCATCTCTCGCGCAATTTCCATATTGCGCACCATGGAACGCCCCGTCAACGCAAGTTTGCGATGCGCAGATACTGCCGCATCTGCAACCATCTGTACACGCGTTACATTAGAGGCAAAACATGCCACAACAACGAGTTGTTCAGCATCGCGAATAAGCCGACGCAATGTCGGTTCAATCTCCGCTTCACTAGGTGCTAATCCCTTGTGAGTCGCATTCGTTGAATCGACCAACATGAGGTCAATACCATCATCGCCAAAACGAGAAAGAGCCGGTAGATCAGTAGGAATATTATCCTTCGGAGTCTGATCGACTTTGATATCACCAGTCTGTACAACGACGCCAGCCGGAGACTTTACAACAATGCCTAATGCTCCGGGAATGGAGTGATTAACGTGGAAAAACTCTACGGCGAAAGGTCCAGTTTTGTAGACAGACTCTCGTGTGACATCAATACACTGAGGATGTAAACGATGTTCCTCACATTTGGCTTTTACGAGTGCATTCGTAAACTTGCTTCCCACAATCGGGATATCAGGGCGGAGTTTAAGAAGAAAAGGAATTGCCCCAATATGGTCCTCATGACCGTGTGTAAGAACTAATGCGTCAATACTGTCAAGACGGTCTTCAAGATAGCTAAAGTCGGGAAGAATAAGGTCAATGCCGGGTTCTGACGCACTGGGGAACAACACACCACAGTCACAAATAAGAATATGGCCATCGTATTCATAGGTCATCATATTGCGACCTATTTCCGATACTCCGCCCAATGCAACTAACCTCATTGCCCCTGATGCAAGAGGTTTAGGGGCGGGAAGAAGCTCGGAAAGATCCATTCCCTGCATTGTTTGGACACCACTGTAGCTAGGCTCAACATACTTTTTCCGTGATGATTTCTTCCTAGCTTTTTTAGTTTTTGGTTTAGCAGTGAGCTCAGAGCTCTCCCGTGGCGGTCCCATGCGCCGCGTAGCGCGTTTACGACCGGTACGTTTCGTATTAGACATACTTTTCCTTCAACTAATTATTCCCCAAGGGAATAGAGCGACAATCTTCGTCGCGAACGGTATAGAAATATGCCAAACGGCACAGTCCCCCATGAATCCCCCTGTACCACTGCCTTCCAATAAATAAGGCCATAGTGGCTAACGTACATACAGCACAATCGCCCATTGCGACCTACGACACTACACCCGCCTGGCGTAGATCCTCTAAGAGAGCGTCTCGTGCCTCATCTGATAGAGGCACTTGCGGAAGACGAGGGCTACCCACCGACATACCCATTATGTCAAGGGCTGCTTTCGCAAAACTGACTCCCCCAGATCGCGCCATAGCCCTATTAAGAGGGAACATAGTGGAGTTAAGACGTAATGCCTCCGCCAGATCACCACGGTCAAAAGCAGTACGCATATCTCGTAGCGTTCGCGCAGCACAATGTCCAACGACTGAAACAAACCCCGTAGCTCCTACAGAAAGCCATGGAATGTTAATGGGATCATCCCCAGAATAAAGAGCTAACTCTGTCTTCTGATACAGACGGGCACCCGCAGCTAAGTCGCCTTTAGCTTCTTTAATAGCCACAATATTCGGAACTTCTGCCAATCTCATAGCAGTTTCTTCCGCAATGGGAGTAGCTGTACGCCCGGGAATGTCGTACAACATGATAGGAGCATCTACAGCAGACGCAACTGTCTTGAAATGCTGATAAACGCCTTCTTGAGGAGGCTTGGAGTAGTACGGGGTAACGATGAGAAGCGCATCAGCTCCCGCATTCACAGACTGTTGTGCAAGATCTACAGAGGAATCTGTACTGTAATTTCCAGCTCCTGCCACAATTTTTGCACGCTCACCGAGAGCATTCTTAACCTCTCTAATAAGGGTCAATTTTTCGGCGGTAGATGTTGTCGGTGATTCTCCGGTGGTACCTCCCAGTACCAGACCGTCACATCCATCATCGACAAGTTTCGCGGCAAGCTTCACACCAGCATCAACATCAAGTTTCATATCCTTGTCAAAGGGAGTCACCATTGCGACAAGGACAGTTCCAAAATGCTCTGCAGCGCGAGTACTTACCATTCCGTTCGTCATATGTTTTAGACTACCCGTTTCTCTTCTCGATCAAAGAACCCTGGACAATGTTGGGCCTGCCGATGCCCCGTTTCTTCCCTAAATTACGGTACATGCTTACTGTTTATCGCTAATCCATTGCATAAGGGCTAGTGGCAATTTCTGATCCATCAGGCAGGACAGAAATTTCAAAATCACCAAAAACTGTCGGAGCAATTTTTTGTAGCTGCCGCAGACACGAAATTGCTAGCTGACGAATTTCCACATCCGCATACTCAGTAGCACGCATACCAATAAAATGACGCCACGAGCGCAGATTACCCGTTACAACAATACGTGTTTCAGTTGCGTTAGGAAGCACTGCACGGGCAGCCTGACGTGCTTGTTTCCGCCGTAATAAGGCATTGGGTTCATCTGCGAACTTCTTCTCCAGCTCTTTTAAGAGCTTTCGATATGCCTCTTTACTGCGTTCTGCGGCCTCAGTAAACACTTGCACTAGTTCAGGATCATCGACAAGCGCGGGAGGAGGAACAACAAGAGAATCTTCCTCCGGAACAAACCGCTGGGAAAGCTGGGAATACGAGAAATGACGATGCCGAATTAACTCATGCGTACAGGAACGAGAAATACCCGTGATGTAGAACGTTACATTGGCATGCTCTAGCAGCGAAACATGTCCTACTTCCAACACATGCCGAATATAACCAGCATTTGTGGCAGTATGCGGATTCGGCTTATCCCACGTTTCATAACACGCGCGACCCGCGAATTCAGTGAGAGCCTCCGAGCCTTCCGCATCTGTCTCCCACCCTAAATCGGTCGGTGGATCAAAATGCGTATAGGCAACTAGCTGTACCCTCATCGTGACCAAATTGGTCATGCTAGTCCTAGCACCTCATCAAGGCCGAAAGTAAGACCAGGCCGCTGGGCTACCTCTCGTACACCCAGCAATACTCCGGGAACGAAACTAGTTCGATCCATAGAATCCTGACGAATTGTCAGCGTCTCCCCCGGACCACCAAGTAGCACTTCCTGGTGTGCAATAAGACCACGCAAACGAACCGCATGAACGTGGACACCATCGACAGTTGCACCACGCGCACCTTCTAGGCTTTGTGTAGTAGCGTCCGGACTATCGGGCACGTTGGCATCATGTCGAGCTGTCGCAATACGCTGCGCTGTTGTTGTGGCAGTACCAGAAGGAGCATCTGCTTTATCGGGATGGTGCAGTTCAATAACTTCAACAGATTCGAAGAACTTAGCAGCCTGCTCAGCAAAATTCATGCAAAGGACGGCACTGATAGCAAAGTTAGGGGCGATGAGCACACTAACATCCGGATTTTCTGCGCACCAGGTTCGTACTTGGTTAAGACGTTCCTCAGTGAAACCAGTAGTACCCACAACACAGTGAATACCATGCTTGATAAGCCATTCCAGGTTACCCATCACAACATCAGGATGAGTGAAATCGATAATGACATCAACATTATTATCGAGGAGAGTCTGGAGATCATCATCTCGATCTATAGCAGCAGCAAGTTCCATGTCAGAAGCATTTTTCACAGCCTCGCACATAGTCTTGCCAACTCGTCCAAGAGCACCTATGACGCCAACTTTATGTACTTCAGTCATTTTCTATCCTTCTCTCCCCCGATTTCACAAACACTAACTGTAAGTATCACACTCACCTATCTTTTTGCCCCAGTCTACTCTGCGTCTACACCATTCCTCTTCACACGCCGCCTGGCTACTTTTCTCGCCGTGCTCCATCACAGGGAATAGCGACTAAGAACGTTGGTGTCGCAAGACCGAGCTGACGTGCACTTGCTAAGACTGCTTCCTCAACTTTTTCCACATCTTCCGCATTGATAAGAGCAATAGCAGAACCGCCAAAACCACCACCGGTCATGCGAGCACCCCATGCCCCTGCCTCCAAAGCAGCATCCACTGCACTATCTAATTCTGGGCAGCTCACTTCATAATCATCGCGCAAGGACTCATGCGAGGCGGTCATAAGTCCACCTATTTGCTCAAGCCCACACACAGCATCTTTATCTTTAGGATTTCCCAACGCACCTTTACGCAACGCTGTGACAAGAGATTCTGTACGGCGCGACTCTGTGACAATATGGCGCATACGACGAGCTACCAAGTCTAGCCATTCCTCTTTTTCTTCCTTAACAGAAGCTTCTGGTTCTTGCGCTGTCCACTCTAGTGCTCGATCAACTAATTTATGCTCGCGATGCGGTTCAGTAACATGTAATCCCTCCATAACTCGATCGACGATAGCGCGACGAGAGGCATACTGACCATCACCTAAATTATGGGGTGCATTCGTATTCATCACGAGAATGGCTAAACCGTTCCCTGCAAGATCAAAGGGAACATCAGAGATAAGACCCTCCCCCATATCGAGTTCCAAGGCTTTACCAGCCTGCCCACGAAACGAAATGGATTGGTCTAGCCCACCAGTGGAAGCACCTACAACTTCATTTTCAGCACGAATACACGCCTTAATGATGTGCTGTGAAGGCGTATCTTTACGACCTTCTGAAAGGCTATCAAGTCCCGGACCAACAAGATCAAAAACAGCACACGCTGTCGCCAACTCAATTGCAGCAGAGCTGGAAAGACCAGCCCCTACAGGAACATCAGAGACAAAGGCCATATCAAAGCCGGAAGTCTCCGTCAGAGATACTCCTATAGTTGCGGCATCCTGCCACATACTCCAGATAACACCTGCGGGATACCCTGGCCACCTGCGCGGATGACCCGGCCCGATATCACTGATACGACCTTCCCAGTGAAAAACTTTCTTTCTGCCAGGAAGCAGCGAAACAAGACGAATAATACCGTCGTTGCGTGAGGATGCTGCGCAGTATGTACGCCGGTTAAGTGCAAAAGGTAAACAGATACCACCTGCGTAATCAACATGTTCGCCTATAACGTTGACACGTCCGGGGGCAGACCATACACCCTTTGGTTGATGACCATAGGTATCTGTAAAAAGCTGTGCAGCACTATCCGCAGTAGCAGTTAATACATCACTCATTTCTCAGCAACCTCTCGAAGTCGTTCAGCGATACGTTCCGGTGTCGTATCGTTAATCCACACCCCCATAGCAGATTCAGAACCAGCCAGGTACTTCATCTTGTCGGGGGAACGGCGCAAACTAAAAAGTTGTAGATGGAGACGCCCAAATTCACGGCCCTCATGAACAGGTGCCTGATTCCATCCAGCGATATAGGCAGTTTTCTCAATACCAGGGAAGAATTTATCAACTTGGCGCAGTAAGCGAGGATACATAACTGCTAGTTCTGCTCTTTCTGATTCTGATAAAGACGGGAAATCTGGGACATCGCGACGCGGTACGAGCATAACTTCTAGTGGCCATTTCGCTGCCGCTGGAACATACGCGAACCAGTACTCCCCTTCGCAAACAACACGTGTTTTCGCAGCAAGTTCAGCCATGACGACATCATGCTGTAATTGCCGCCTCGTATCCTCGTAGTACTGACGCGCCTGCCGCAGAATTGCTTGTGTACGTGGTGGAAGGAATGGATAGGCATAAATCTGGCCATGCGGATGCTGTAATGTAACACCGATTTCTGGGCCACGATTTTCGAAGCAAAAAACCTGTTCAATTCCCGTGAGGGCTGACAGGGCTTCAGTACGATCCGCCCAGGCCTCAATAATTGTTCGAATTCTTCTCTGGGAGAGCTGGCAGAAACTATCTGTTGGGTGGGGGCTAAAGCACACGACTTCACAACGACCACGTCCGGGAGCCTGGGGTACTAACTCCATATTGTCAACGTATCCCGGTAATTCCTCATTAAGATAAGCAGTTCGCGCAAATGAAGGAAAACGATTCTCAAAGACAACTACATCGTAATCATCAGCAGGTATTTCAGTGGGAAGCTGCCCTGACTGAGTGGGACCAAGGGGATTTTCATTGGCTGGTGGCATAAACGTGCGATTCATACGATGCGCAGCCAAAGCTGTCCATTCCCCAGTAAGAGGATCCCTTCTTATTGAGCTCAGCGGAGTGGACTTGGGAAGATGACGACCATCATGTAGCTCACGCGTTGCTGTCCCGCTTAGATATGGCTCGGAATCGTCAAAATAAATTAACTCACGACCATCGGATAGCGTGGTAGTAGTCTTTCTAACAATCGGAGTTGTACCACTGTTTGTGTATTTTATTTCTACTTGGTGTGGTGAGTGGAACACTAGTACTCCTCAAAACTACATGTCGAAACTACATGAGATACTTTAACGATTATCTGCCTTCATTATGATGAAATGAGCCCCACTCGCACAGTACTTGTTATGACGAGTGGGGCTCACTTCTATATGACCTGTAAGCTATGCTTTCTTGTCATTCTTATCATCGAGAGAGACAAACGCATCGCCGCCTGAAACGGCTTTTTCATCATTAATCTCGTTTGCTTCTTGAATACTATCCGGGTCAGCGGGAACGACCTGTGGATGTGCTTTAGCCCAAAGGAGGAAACACACGCCTACTACCAGGATGATAATTCCCACAATGAGGTTGATGTTGACGTCTCCCGTTTTAGCTGCATCTGCATCGTCGTACGAGACGCCACCGAGAATGGTGAGAATAACACCAAAAATGGTGAGTAGCAGACCAATAATGTTGCGGATGTCAAAGGCACCAGCAGTGGTAGTCTTCTTAGCCATGAGTATTCGCTCCTAAGCAAAGACGATATTGAGAGCAATGACCAATACTAGCGAGATGATAGCCAGTGGTACCGGACGACGGAACCATGGGCGACCAATATCGCGTGGATCATGGAAGTGCTCTTTAGGAGTTTCGGAGTACACGAAGCCCACCAATTCGCTGGCAGGTTTTGGCTTGGTGCACAGGGACACTAGCACGGCTAGTAATACGTCTACGACGAATGCCGTAATAGCACACATGAACGCTAGCCCCTGACCAGGGAGATCAATGATGCCGACTTGTCCAAGAACAAAGACGATAATAGCGGAGAATGTACCTCCCAACAGGGAAACCCAACCAGCTGTAGGTGTCATACGCTTCCAGAACATGCCCACAATAAAGGTTGCGAACAGCGGAGCGTTGAAGAACCCGAACAGAGTCTGTAGGTAGTCCATCAAATTAGAGAAGCGAGCCGCCAGGAGAGACGTTCCAATAGCGATAATGGTGGCAACAACTGTGACGATTCGACCGGCCTTCAGATAGTACGTATCGTCTTTGTCTTTCTTGACATACCGCTGCCAGATGTCATAGGTGAAGACGGCGTTAAAGGAGGAGATGTTAGCTGCCATACCAGTGGTGAAGGATGCCAAAAGACCTGCAAGAACGAGACCGAGAAGACCATTTGGAAGAACGTCGCGCATAAGTAACAAGATGGCGTCGTTGTACTTCAGTCCGTCGAAAGCATCCGTAGCGGCTTCTGCACCCATTGAATAGGCCATACCCTTGTACTCAACCATCTCATTGACAAGAACAGCGGCCACCATACCAGGCAAAACCACGATGAACGGAATGAACATCTTGGGGAACGAGCCAATGATAGGTGTGCAGCGGGCAGAATCCATTGTGTTAGATGCCATTGCACGCTGTACCTCAACGAAGTTCGTTGTCCAGTAACCAAATGAGAGGACGAATCCGAGGCCGAAAACGATACCGATAACGGAAAGGACAGGGCTATTGAAGCCAGACAATGCTTCACCTGGCCAGGTGTGCAACTGCTTATCGCCTAACAGTCCATCATTGGAAATTTTGTCTTTTAGACCGCTCCATCCACCAACACGATGCAAACCAATGAGAGTAAGGGGAAGCAAACCGGCCACGATAACGAAGAACTGCATTACTTCGTTGTAGATTGCGGCTGATAGGCCACCCAACGTAATGTATGCGAGCACCACGACGGCACCGATGATGAGCGAGACCCACATCGGTAGACCAAAAAGACGATTCACGACAAACTGCAACAGATACAGGTTTGTGCCCGCAATAAAGAGCTGCGAAAGTGCAAACGAAATGGAGTTCACTAAGTGAGCACCAATACCGAAACGTTCATACATGAACTCTGGTACGGAACGTACTTTGGAACCGTAGTAGAACGGCATCATGACTACGCCCAGGAAGAGCATAGCCGGAATAGCACCTACCCAGTAATAGTGGAATGTGGGGAACCCGTACTGAGCACCAGTAGCGGACATACCCATCAATTCAGTAGCACCCAGATTCGCGGAAATGAATGCCAAACCAGTTACCCATGCCGGAAGATTGCGCCCCGACAGGAAAAAGTCAATACTGCTTGAGACTTTACGTCGAGCAAGCATACCGATGCCCAAAATAAAGCAGAAATAAATGGCGATAATCAGGTAGTCCACCCAGACGGCATCCAGCCTGTAGTCTACCGCACCTTGAGCGAGGATCATTGGTCTCCTTAAGCCGTCCTTATCACTCTCAATACACAACAAACCAGCATGGTTTGTTACACATCTCAAGCGAGGGCGTGACCGGACGTTAATGTCGTTAAAGCGGTGTCCATAGAAGCACACCTTGGGTACCGAGCATTTTGCTCAGACGAAAATACACTAACAGTCCACGCATTACTGAGAAGAATGCGTGGCAACTAATAAAGCAAGTTCTGAATCGTTTTCTTGTGCTGTATTCACAGTGACATCATGCATAAGATAGGGATTAGCTGGGCTTTCTAGATCGTATAAGGAACAACACCACGAAAAAATAGAAGAATCGTTCCAGTAAACTGCTTGCCAAATACAAAGCTAAAAAGACAAGAAAGAAAAGAAAGTCCCGATCCACAGAATATGGATCGGGACTTCCCTATTATTGTATGTCGTTACCCACTGCTACTGAAGCGTGCGCCCCACTAACAGATAAACGCCTAGACGTTACTTCTTGGTATCCGCATTATCATCGACGGGAATAAGAGAGATCTTTCCACGCTTATCGATATCAGCAATTTCCACCTGGAGTTTATCGCCAACATTAACAACATCTTCAACCTTGGCAATGCGCTTACCCTTACCCAACTTAGAGATATGGACAAGGCCATCACGACCAGGCAGCAGTGACACAAATGCGCCGAAAGCGGTTGTCTTGACGACAGTGCCGAGGAAACGCTCCCCTACCTTAGGAAGCTGTGGATTGGCAATGGCATTGATGCGATCGATCGCAGCCTGTGCGGATTCACCGTTTGTAGCTGAAACATAGACGGTGCCATCGTCCTCAATAGAGATATTGGCGCCAGTTTCTTCCGTAATAGTGTTGATCTGCTTGCCCTTAGGCCCAATGACTTCACCAATTTTATCGACGGGAATCTTAACGCTGGTGATACGTGGAGCGTAAGGACTCATCTCGTCTGGGCCATCAATTGCTTCACTCATAACATCCAGAATGGTAAGGCGGGCATCACGAGCCTGTGTCAATGCTCCAGCGAGCACCTGTGAAGGAATACCATCCAACTTTGTATCGAGCTGCAAAGCAGTAATGAAGTCCTCGGTGCCAGCAACCTTAAAGTCCATATCACCGAAGGCATCCTCAGCACCAAGAATGTCAGTCAGTGCCTGGTACTGCATCTTGCCGTCAACTTCATCTGATACAAGCCCCATAGCAATGCCGGCAACAGGAGCTTTAAGGGGAACTCCCGCATTCAACAGGGACATGGTTGAAGCACAGACGGAACCCATCGAGGTAGAACCGTTAGAACCGAGAGCTTCAGAAACCTGACGAATAGTGTAGGGGAAATCCTCACGCGAAGGAATGACGGGGAGGAGAGCGCGTTCCGCTAAGGCACCATGGCCAATTTCACGACGTTTCGGGGTACCAACGCGGCCTGTATCACCAGTGGAATACGGGGGGAAGTTGTAGTGGTGAATGTAACGTTTGCTCTCATCAGGACCGAGAGAATCAATCTGCTGTTCCATCTTCAGCATGTCAAGAGTGGTAACACCCATAATCTGAGTTTCTCCACGCTCGAAGAGAGACGACCCATGAGCCCGTGGAACGACCTCAACTTCGGCGGAAAGAGCACGAATATCAGTAACATCACGACCATCAATACGGAAGTGATCTTTCAGAATGCGCTGGCGAATGATCTTCTTTGTGATGGCTTTATATGCCCCACCGATTTCGCTCTCCCGGCCTTCGAATTCTTCTGCCAATTCCTCATAGACTTTTTCTTTCAGAGCGGTATCAGCAGCTTCACGTTCCTGCTTATCGGCAATGGTGTAAATCTTTTCCAATTCCGCTTTAGCAGCTTTTTCGACAGCGGCGAAGGAGTCATCTTCATACGCTGGGAAGAGTGGGAATTCACCGGTTTCCTTGGCAGCAACACTAGCAAGCTGCTGCTGAGCATGGCAGAGCTGGGCAATGAAGGGCTTAGCGGCTTCCAAACCACCCGCAACGACAGTTTCTGTTGGTGCTTGTGCACCACCGGCAACAAGTTCAACAACGTCTTCCGTTGCACCGGCTTCTACCATCATAATTGCGATTTCTGGCTTACCCGTGCCATCGTCTTCAGAAACAATACGGCCAGCTACAGCCATGTTGAAGACAGCCATCTTGAGCTGCTCTACAGTTGGGAAACACACCCACTGTCCCTCGGGATTGTCTTCAGTGGGAATAAGAGCAATACGGACACCACCAACCGGACCCGAGAATGGTAGTCCAGCTAGCTGGGTAGAACACGAGGCAGCATTAATAGCAACACAGTCGTAAATATCGCCTGGGCGCAGGCTTAACATCGTGACAATTATCTGTACCTCATTGCGGAGGCCAGCGACGAAGCTTGGGCGTAGCGGACGGTCGATAAGACGGCAGGTAAGAATGGCATCGGTGGTGGGACGACCCTCGCGACGGAAAAAGTTGCCGGGGATACGTCCTGCCGCATACATACGCTCTTCCACATCAACGGTGAGGGGGAAGAAATCGAATCCTTCACGGGGTTGCTTAGAAGCGCTGGTGCAGGACAGCATCATAGTTTCATCATCGAGATAGATGACGGCTGAACCTGCGGCCTGTTTTGCTAGGCGACCGGTTTCAAAACGAATAGTGCGTGTGCCAAAAGCACCGTTATCGATAGTGGTTTCGGTTTCAAAAACTCCCTCTTCCACTTCGAACTCACGGAGTTCAGTCATAAGAGATATACATCTTTCGTCTGGGAGCTACTCCGCCGAAAACATGGTCATCGATCGAAGCTGCCGGAATCTTTCTTTCTACTTTCTTGTGTGACACATTTTTCTCGTCTTTTATCGCGTCACAAGAATTATGTCGAAAGCGCTTGTCCGACAACCACCACCGAGGACCGTTCACACGTGGGTAACTCCAATGGATGGCCACAATAAGGGCCTATATGACATCCCTAGTGTAGCAAACACCGTGATAACTCAGTGGGGATAGTCACACCTGGCCAGAGCAAGATATCCCTCTTACAGAACACGTGCTATAAGTCACGCCCTTGTTATTACGTGCTTATACTGCTTTTCAGGCATACTATAACGTAAATAATCTATACGATTCTCGCCCCTACCTATGTGCTCGAGAGTCAACACGAGAAGACCGCGTGTGTTCACACCCCGCAATGCACGCCACATCAGAAAGGCTACACCATGACTGACATGCCCGATCGTGAAGTACTGACATGGGAAGGCTTTGGCTCTGCATCTCGTGAGCTTGCGCATATGGTCGCTGACGACTCCTACCGACCAGATCTCATTCTCTCTATTGCACGTGGTGGCCTCTTTGTTGCAGGTGCTTTGGGATACGCTCTCAACGTCAAAAATCTCCATGTTATGAACGTGGAATATTACACGGGCATTAATGAGCGTTTGGATCTTCCCGTTATGCTTCCTCCTGTACCGAAACCGGGCATGTTACAAGGTGCGCGTGTCCTTATCACTGATGATGTTGCAGATACTGGAGCAACTCTTCGTTTTGTGTACGACTTCGTACAAGATTACGTAGCTGATGTGCGCTGCGCCGTAGTCTTTGAGAAACCTCATTCCACTGTTAAGTGCGACTATGTCTGGAAGCGTACTGACCGATGGATTAACTTCCCCTGGTCAACAATGCCTCCTGTAGATTTCCCAGAAGGCGTCTAAAACACTTTTTAAAAGGGATGGGAGCCACGTACGTGGCTCCCATCCCTTTGTCATGTTCCCATGTAAATCCCATATAAATGTAGGAGACCCCTTTACCCGCTATATGCGGTGGTAAAGGGGTCTCCTACGGTAATAACGTCTATTAGCGCTTATTGCTTAACGACGCAGTCCCAGACGTTCGATCAGGGAGCGGTAACGCTCGATGTCGACATCAGCAAGGTATTTGAGTAGACGCTTACGGCGACCAACCAGAAGCAGTAGACCACGACGAGAGTGGTGATCGTGCTTGTGAACCTTGAGGTGCTCAGTCAGGTCAGCAATACGCTTCGACAGGAGAGCCACCTGGGCCTCCGGAGAACCGGTATCAGTCTCATGCAGACCGTACTCGGCGAGGATTTCTTTCTTCTCAGCGGACGAAAGGGCCACGAGATTACTCCTTGTTTTTCAGTGTCGTGTATCAAAAGAGCCTTCTTTAGCAGTACTACAAAGGGTAGTGCGAAGAAGGTGGTGCACCGCCACGAACCACAGTGAACACCGCTGTGTGAGTCTATCAGGGAAAAGTGTTAAAAAGCGAACTCAGCTCCGCTAGCTTTAGTGAAATATTCAGTTCAACTTGGTGGGATGAACTGTCGAATTATGAAGAATCTCCCGTGTTTTTGCCACATCACGATTCATGTACTGCAGCAAATCATCGACAGAATCAAACTTTTCCATACCGCGAACTCGATCAACGAACTCTACTACCGCATATCGATGGTAAAGATCAGCATCCTCATCAAGAACGAATGCTTCAACAGTGCGAACAGCACCATCAAATGTTGGGTTAGTTCCTACTGATACAGCTGTGGGATACCACTTTCGAGGTTCCATAGAACCATCAATGGGTTCCTTATCAGTAACAGCAAACCACCCGGCGTACACACCATCGGCGGGAAGAGCTATATCACTGGCAAAACTGATATTCGCAGTGGGAAAACCAAGTTGACGACCGCCACGACCGGCCCCATGGACAACCTCCCCTTCTACCCGAGGAAGATGCCCAAGCGCTTTAATAGCGTCCTGTATACGTGATTCTGTTAGCGACTGGCGAATAAACGTACTGGATACAGTGTGCCCGTCTTCTTGTAAGAGAGGAACAATTTCAGTAGTAAAACCGTACTTCTCCCCTAAAGTAGCAAGAGTCTCTGGAGTCCCTGCAGCTCGCGCACCAAAAGTAAAGTTCTCCCCCACAACAACGTGAACGGCATGCAGGCGGTCAACAAGTACCTCTTTAACAAAATCTTCCGGTTCCTGCCCTGCTCGCTCCGGCGTAAAATTCAGTACGACAAAGTCGTCAATACCATTCTCCTGTGCAAGCTGTGCACGAAAATCAATCGTGGATAGCCGCAGGGGCGCAATACCCTTACCCACTACAGAGGAAGGGTGAGGATGGAAGCTCAACATAAGAGCAGTAACTCCATGCTTCGCCGCATAGTCAGCAGCAGCATGCGCTAATTGAGCATGTCCCCTATGCACTCCATCAAAGACACCAATGGTGACAACACTGTGTCCCCGATCACTCGGATAGTTTTCTACACCTTGCCAAATATGCACACTACAAGGGTAATAGGTAGTGGGCAGTGGAGGGAATTGGTCATTACTGCAAAGTAGCCGGGCGAGCTACGAATACAGATCGCACAATACGGATCCCTTTAGCGTCTTTTTCCTCTTCTAGCAGGGCAATTGTGTGATTATCAGGATCAACACCGGCATAAATTCCAGACATTCCGTTGGGGGCAATACGCTGACCTAACGCGACTTTAGTCGCTTCCTCGGTTGAAAGGTGACGAGTCTCTCGTCCCATCTGCGTCGCTGCGTCCAGATCCAGAGTCAGGGAAGGATAAGTACCAGACTCTATAGCATCACGATAAACATCTAATGGTTGCGCACAGCTGAGATCAAAAGCACCCACCCGCGTACGCCTAAGTTCCGTCAGATGAGCATGCGCACCAACCGCAGCAGCCAGATCGCGAGCCAAAGCCCGCACATAGGTGCCGGAGGAACAACTCACTACCGCATCCAGCAACCACCAGCCTTCTGGTGTTCTTCGAATATGAGAAAGTGTGAACTCATCTATGTGTACAGGCCGGGGCGGTAAATCGACAGTTTCTCCCTGCCGCACTCGTTGGTATGCCCGAACACCGTTCACTTTAATAGCGGATACTGCTGATGGAACTTGCTCAATGTCACCCGTCAATTGTGCTGCAGCAGTATGAAGATCAGTTTCAGTAAGACGATCTAAGTGTTCTCGCGAATCCGTTACAGTGACGTCCCCATCCGCATCTTCTGTGGAGGTAGCTTGTCCAATAAGAATTGTGGCCTGGTAGCTTTTCGAATCTTTAACGAGAAACGGCAGAAGTTTCGTACCACGCTCAATCCCTACAACAAGAACACCTGTCGCTGCCGGATCGAGTGTTCCAGCATGCCCTACTCGTCGTGTTTGAAAAGCCCGGCGCAGTACTGAGACAACATCGTGGCTGGTCATACCGGCAGGTTTATCGACGATAACGAGACCTGAGTGGGCTAGTGAGACGGGGCGACGAGACATACCGGTTAGTTTACCTGGGTGTCTTCATAATCTGGGTGTTGTCACAACTAGTGCGGTGATGATGACTCCGTCGCCGACTTCCCATAGTCCTGTGCATTCTGCGAAGTATTGACTCATTGGGGATTTCTGTCGATGGCGTTCAATAACAGGTGTTTGAACGCGTGCGACAAAAGTTCCTGACCCTCTTATCTCTCTTGTTTCCTTTATTGTTGCTGCTGTGGGTGTGGTGCTGTGGTGGTGTGATGACACATTCTGTGTGGTGAGTTCTAGGTGTGCGTCTGTGAACCCTAGCCATTCTTGTGTTAGTGGATACCAGGCTTTGTAGAGGGATTCTTTAGCGCTGAACAGGACGATGCCTAGTGGGAGCTGTGCTGTTTGCTGCTGTAGCAGGAGGCGTTCTTGCGGGGTGGTGACGGTACGCAGCACGTCTGGACTGAGGGGTTGGGCAATTTCTGCGTCGAGGCCGATAGACAGAATATTTCCTTGGTGAGCCGCTAGTACTGCTTGGAGTCCTCGTGTGTGGGTTAGTGAACCGGTGATACCTTCTGGCCATAGTGGGGCACGTTTACTGTCTCGCAGTACTACTGCTGATGGTTCCCCTAATTGCGTGAGGGCGGAATGGGCAAGCTCTCGGGTTCGGGCGAATTCCCATTGGCGAGCTGGTACTGCATGTTCTACGAGGGCTTGTTCTTCTAGCGGAATACGTGCGAGAGCCCACTGAGCGTCAGCCTGCGAGGGAGTAAAAGTACTGTCATCGCAGCTGTAGTTACCTACAACGTCATTACTGGGGGTGCTACTGAGACTGCTACCGTTGGCACCAAGAATATCGCAAAGGCGGGTATAAAGGCGCTCGAATGGGTGCTGTTCCGGTGACGGTGCTACCACTATGCTCACGCGAGTTCTTCCGGGGTGCCGTAAATGATCCATTTTCCGCGCCATTGCCGGATAAGTCCTGCTACTGCGCGCACCATGATGAAGAGGACAAATCCTCCCCATAAACCGGCTAATCCCCAGTGGAAGCTGTAGCTTAACCAGATCATGGGTAGGTAGCAGCAAAACGCTGCCCCTGCCGTCACATTACGGAGAAAAGCAGCATCTCCGGCACCTAGTAAGACTCCATCGCAGGAGAATACGGCACCGGCCACGGGGAGTAGACACACCATAAACCACCAGGGAATACCAACGCAGTTAAGTACTGCACTATCACTGGTAAAAATGCGAGGAATAACGTTGTAGAGTGCGGCATAAATAATTGCGATAACGACTGCAATAATTGTGCCGCTCGCGACGATATGCTTTCCTAGCTGTTCCGTTTCAGTGGTGCGATGCGCTCCCAAGGACTCCCCTACTAATGATTGTGCAGCGACGGCCACAGAATCTAGTAGTAGTGATGTAAAGACCCATATCTGCCACACAATTTGGTGTGCTCCCAGAGCTTCTGCGCCAATGCGAGCGGCTACCGCAGAAACGGAGAGAAAACACACCTGGAATCCGAGTGAACGAACAATGAGATCCTTCCCCATGCGCAATTGTTGGCGGATAATCTCCCGATTGGGTTTCCACGAAAGATGGTAGCGGTGGGCGGAGCGAATCAAGACAATGGTGAAGAGAATACCTGTTAGAGATTGTCCTACAACGTTTGCCCATGCTGATCCTTTGAGACCTATAGAGGGCAGGAATCCCCATCCGTAGATAAGAGCAGGGCAAAGGATAGCAGAAACACCAAATCCCACGACAACAAAAATGGGGGGTTGACGTACTTCTTGAACACCGCGCATCCACCCATTTCCCGCCATGGATAGCAGGATAAAGGGAACACCAAAAAGTGCTATTCGCAACCAGCTAAGAGTATCGCTAGCAAGTTCTCCCCCGCCGGTAAGAAGTTTCGTAAGTGGATTAAGAAACACCTGCATAAGGATAAGGATGGCAAGACCAACAAAAATAGCTAACCAACTAGCTTGGACACCTTCTTGGCGTGCTAGTTGAGGTTTTCCCGCCCCGTGGTAGCGAGCTGATCGAGCAGTAGTTCCATAGGAGAGGAAAGTGAGCTGTGACGACACAACAGCCAATACTGTACCGCCTACAGATAAAGCAGCCAGTGGAATAGCACCTAAGTGACCGACCAATGCTGTATCAAATAAGACATACAGCGGTTCCGCAGCTAGTACGACAAGCGCCGGGAGTGCTAGACGCAGCAACTGTGGTACAAGCTTACGAAAAGAATTGAGTGATACAGAAGAATTCATTATGGTGTTAAAGCCCGATACCCGTCATGGAGAGGCGGATTGTCTAATATGCGAAGAATTGTGTGAAGGACATCGTTCAAACTACTGGTAACAGTGAACCCGGCTGCTTGCCGATGCCCACCGCCCCCAAAATGGCGAGCAATGTCAGCTACGTTAACAAGACTGCGAGAACGCAAAGAACCTGTCCATACACCTGAAGTCATTTCCCGCATGACAAGTGCCACTTCTGCTTCACCGGTAGTACGAACAACATCAATAAGTGCCTGTACGTCCTCGGGTCGGGCATTCTTATATACGTCATGCGGAACTGTGGCATAGACAAGCCCGCGGCCTTTCCCCGCATCGGGTAATAATGTTGCTGTTTGCAGCACCGTTCCCAAAAGCTCCAGATAGCTAAAAGGGCGCGTATCCATCAATTGTCGAGTAAGACTATCGGCGTCAATACCAACTTCTACTAAGCGGGCAGCATCAGCATGAGCGCGGGCACTCCCCCAGTGGAAACCACCAGTATCGGTGAGGAGCCCAGCGAAAAGACACGACGCAATAGAAGGAGTTAAGGCAACTCCTAAAGCATCGAGAAAATCGAGAATAAGCTGTGCTGTTGCATCGGCACGAGGAACAATAACGCTATGGGTGCCGAATCCGTCATTGGAACGGTGATGATCAATAATGAGCGTATAGGGAACTTTCTCCGCTAGATGGTGGAGTACACCCATCCTATCGGCCGAACCGCAATCAACAACTACAACAAAATCGATATCATCCGGCATATCGCATGGCCGCACAATAGTGTCTGCACCTGGCAATATGCGGAGAGTCTCGGGAGTCTCATCAGGATAAGCAAAACTCAACCATGCTTCTTTACCCAAGAGATGGGCAGCGTGAACCACTGCTAATCCCGACCCAATAGCATCAGCATCAGGATTAACATGCCCAATAACAGCAATACGGTGAGCTGTACTGTGTATCTGTACTACGTGTTACCTACGTGCAGTACTCACAATTGCGAATGCAGTTAACTATTCTTCATCGTCTTCTGCACCATCTACCCGATAGGGATGCGCATCTCCTGCCGGGGATGCACCTTCACGAGCTTTCGCCGCTGCGGCATCTGCTGCACGAGCTCGCGCAAGAAGCTCCTCCATATGCAGTGCTGCATCGGGTACAGTATCTGTCTCAAAACTAAGGGTAGGGGTAAAACGTACCCCCGTTCCTTTACCGACAAGCGTGCGCAACTGCCCTTTTGCCCTATCCAATGCTGCTGCAGCGGCCGCAACGTTAGGACGCTCATCGAGCGTTTCACCACGCACTGTGTAATACACGGTGGCATCGTGTAAATCACCGGTCAGGCGAACATCGGTAATCGTGACGTAGTGCAAGCGAGGGTCTTTAATTTCTCGGTCGATCGCAGTAGCCACAATTTCACCGATTCGTTTCGCCAAACGGCGTGCACGAGGTGATGATGTCATAAGGCCCTCCTCACATCAATAGTTAATTCTTACCTTTGAGAATACCCAAGCTCATGATGAAAGCCCATCACCGCATGATGAACGCCCTTCACTATACGGAAGGGCGTTCATCCACTATGCACTAACTGTATGCGGTATGTAGCTATACGATCAGGCTAGTCACACTAGTCAGACTAGTCGCGCGGCTTTTCCACCATCTCGTAGATCTCGATTACATCATCTACCCGAATATCGGAGTAGCCAACGGTAAGACCACATTCGAAACCTTCACGAACTTCTGTAACGTCGTCTTTTTCACGACGTAGTGAATTAACAGAAGTTTCCGGGCACACCACATTGCCGTCACGAACAATACGTGCCTTCGCGTTACGACGCACGATACCGTCCTTGACCATACAACCAGCAATTGTACCGACCTTGGAGGACTTAAAGAGAGCACGAATTTCAGCATGGCCAATAATATGCTCTTCGTAGATGGGTTTGAGGAGACCCTTAAGAGCCTTCTCAACTTCATCAATAGCCTCGTAAATGACGGTGTAGTAGCGAATTTCTACACCTTCACGGTTGGCAATTTCTGTTGCTTTGCCTTCCGCACGGACGTTGTAGCCAATAATGACAGCATCTGAAGCCTGCGCCAATCTGACGTTAGTTTCGGTAACAGCACCAACACCGCGGTCAATAATATTGAGTTCAACTTCGTCGTCAACATCAATATCCAGCAAGGCAGATTCCAGAGCCTCAACGGTACCGGAATTATCACCTTTGAGGATGAGATTGAGTTTCGAGGTCTCCTTCAAGACTTCATCGAGATCTTCCAGGCTGACGCGCTTGCGGGTCTTGGCAGCAAGGGCATTGCGTTTGCGTGCGTCGCGTTTTTCTGCGATCTGGCGAGCGATACGATCTTCTTCAACGACGAGGAAATTGTCGCCTGCGCCGGGAACACTGGTGAGACCAAGTACCTGTACAGGGCGAGACGGCTTAGCTTTCTCAAGATCATTACCGTATTCGTCAACCATACGACGAACGCGACCATAGGATCCGCCAGCCACAATCGAATCGCCAATATGCAAGGTTCCTCGCTGTACCAGCACCGTAGCCATGGGACCACGTCCACGGTCGAGGTGGGCTTCAATAGCCACACCTTGTGCGGGCATATCCGGATTAGCACGCAAATCCAAAGTGGCATCAGTAGTAAGGAGGATAGCTTCTAGGAGCTTATCGATATTGACACCATGCTTGGCATCAATATCGACAAACATTGTGTCGCCACCGTATTCCTCCGGCACCAAACCATATTCGGTCATCTGGCCACGTACGCGATCCGGATTGGCGGATTCCTTATCGATCTTCGTAATAGCAACGACAATCGGAACATCCGCAGCCTTCGCGTGGTTAATAGCTTCCACCGTCTGCGGCATAACACCGTCATCGGCAGCGACCACAATAACAGCCAAGTCTGTAGATTTAGCACCACGTGCACGCATAGCGGTAAATGCTTCGTGACCTGGGGTATCAATAAAAGTGATAACGCGAGTGCGTCCATCCATCGGCAGACGTACCTGGTAAGCACCGATATGCTGGGTAATTCCACCCGCTTCGTTCTCACCTACATTAGTACGACGAATGGTATCCAACAGACGGGTCTTGCCGTGGTCAACATGGCCCATGATGGTGACAACAGGTGGACGACGCTTTAATTCATCATCGTCGCCCTCATCGGCACCGAACTGAAGATCAAAGGACTCAAGAAGTTCGCGATCTTCATCTTCGGGGCTCACAACCTGAACCTTGAAATTCATCTCGTCGCCGAGCAGCTCCAAGATGTCGTCAGAGACGGACTGGGTAGCCGTCACCATTTCGCCGAGGTTAAAAAGAACCTGCACGAGAGATGCTGGGTTAGCATCAATCTTTTCCGCAAAATCAGCTAGTGAAGCACCGCGGGAAAGACGAACAACTTCGCCATTTCCTTTAGGAAGCCGCACTCCACCCACTGATGGTGCCTGCATTGCTTCATACTCTTGCTTCTTCTGACGCTTCGACTTCTTTCCTCGCCGGGGACCGCCACCGGGGCGTCCAAAAGCACCTGCTGTACCGCCGCGGCGTCCACCACGACCACTCCGGAAACCGCCACCAAAACCAGAATTGGGCTGTCCACCCGGGCCATGATGGCCACCAAAACCGCCACCGCGTTCACCACGACCACCAGAATGTGAGCGTGGAGCGTCAGGATTTTCTGAATGCCGAGGCATGACGGTAGGCGTGGGGAAACGACCGGAACGACGATTCTCCCCACCATTACGATTCCCGCGGTTATGGGAGGAACGACCACCCTGACCGCCGGAACGTCCACCTTGATTATTTTGTCCACCCTGTGAACCGGGACGTCCACCACGACCACCCGGACGTGGCATAGGACGGGGTGCGGGGTGCTCATCCGGTGTAGAGAATGGGTTATTAGCAACATGCGGACGACGTGCCGCAGCTTTTGCGACAGCTGCGGGGGAAGGATGCGAACCACGCGGTTTAGCAGCTGCACCAGGTTTAGGAGCTTTAGCTGTTTTGACAGCGCTCTTAGCCGCAGTTGCAGGAGTTGGCTTTCGTGATGTTTTAGCAGCGTCAGTTTTTGCGACACTACTGGCCTTAGCCGGTGCGGGCTTCGGAACAGGTTTCTTGGCTGCACCGGGTTTAGCAGGTTTAGCAGCGCTTACCGTAGCAGGCGAAACAGAATTCGTACTGCTGGTAGTTTTACGAGACTTCTTCGCCGCAGCAGGTTTTGCACGTGAAGACGTTTTTTCCGCTGTTTTATCGGTATTTTCTGCTTGTGCTGTTTTACCAGCAAATAGTTTGCGGATACGTCGCGCAACTGGAGCTTCGACGGTGGAACTCGCAGACTTAACAAATTCACCCTGTTCATTCAGGGTCTCTAAAAGTTGTTTGGATGTAACTCCGAGCTCTTTTGCAAGCTCGTGGACACGGGCCTTTCCAGCCACTTTTCTCCTCACTCAGAGGCCAAGCGCCGAAAAGGTGCTCGACCTCAATGATTACTGTGATTGCCGTTCATCGTAGTGACTTCACGGTGTACTCATCAGGGGTTTGTCTCACTTTCATATCTACTGACGAGGTATCACTCATACGAGTGAACCTCCTCGTCTAGGGTGCTACACCATTCTGATACTGCCTGAGTCGCAGCATCGGTGTTCAGCATTCCTTGCACTCGTAAAGCTCGTTGGAATGAACGTCGTTGTAACGCGAGCTCATAGACATGCTGATCCGAAAGAATCCATGCTCCCCTACCAGGAAGCACGGCTTGTGGATCAAACACTAACTCTGTTCCGCCAGCATTTGTCCTGCTAACAAAACGCCACAGCGCCGCACACTCTCGTTTTTCCCGCGTGACAATACACATACGGGTAGGACGATGAACTTTACATATAGCCACAGGCTATTCTATCGAATTCCGTGGTAAATCCTCGAATTTCGATATGTCTGGCTAATAATGCGCTAAAACTAGAGTTCAGCATGCTCCGGAGGCTCTGTTGTGACGCCATCAGATCGGATATCAATACGCCACCCTGTCAACCGGGCCGCCAGACGTGCATTTTGCCCCTCTTTACCGATAGCAAGAGAAAGCTGATAATCGGGGACAACAACACGCGCTGCTTTAGTTTCCTCATCTAGCACAGTGACGGAAAGAGCTTTCGCGGGAGACAGTGCATTACCAACAAATACTGCAGGATCTTCGTCCCAATCAATAATGTCGATCTTCTCGCCTCCCAGTTCACGCATAACGTTACGGACACGCTGCCCCATAGTGCCAATACAAGCACCTTTAGCATTAATGCCATCCTTCAAAGAGCGCACAGCGATCTTTGAACGGTGCCCAGCTTCACGGGCGACGGACGTAATCTCCACCTCACCTGCGTCAATTTCAGGAACCTCTAGGCGGAACAGTTCCCTCACCATATTGGGATGTGTTCGTGAAAGAAGAATCTGTGTTGAATTAGCTCCCCGACGTACCCCCACCACAAAGCATTTCAAACGATCGCCATGGTTGTAGCTTTCACCTGGGACTTGTTCACTGGGGGCAAGAATACCTTCCTGTGAATCAAGCTCAGTACCAAGTTGCACAACCACCATGCCACGTTTATTAGCAGCCGCATCTCGTTGTACGACACCAGCAACAATCTCACCCTGCTGCGCAGCATACTGACCATAGGTGCGATCATTTTCAGCATCACGCAGACGCTGCAGGATAACTTGTCGAGCAGTTGTAGCTGCTACTCGACCAAAATTGCGAGGAGTGTCATCGTATTCTGAGATGACAGCACCATCCTCATCAATTTCTTTAACGATGACAGAAACAGCACCGGTCTTTTCATCAATATCAATCGATGCATGTGGCTGGTGTCCCTCTGTATGCCGATAAGCACTTAATAATGCTTGTCGAATAGTGTCAATCATGTCTTTGACAGGAATTCCCTTGTCAGCCTCAATCATGCGCAATGCAGCGAGATCAATATCCACTTGTTACTTTCCTTCCTGGTGGACAAATGCGGCTAGCTTGTCATCGTCCATAACGATCTCCCAGTCCACGTCAGAGGGCTCGGAGAATTCAAACTCAATCATTGCTAGCGCAATCGAGGTAAATGGCACAGTGTGTACCGTAAGACGTTTGGGATTAATCCGCTGTCCCTTTTTCATTGTCGGAACAGTAAGAATAACAACAGCGTTATCACGTACAGGACCGATACGTCCACGTAGCGACTCCCCATCTGTTGTATCGATGGTGACAAGACGACCACGATTCCGAAGCCACTGTCGCACACGAGTAAGAGGGCGGTCTAGTCCCGGACTAGTAACTTGCAAAAGATAGGGTGCAGAACCTTTATCGTGTGCATCAAGTACCTGAGAGAGTATCTCGGATAATGCCACGATAGTGTCAAGAGAGGGACCACACTCAGAATCGTCATCAACACAGATCTCAATAATGCGTTGACCATCTTCACGGCGGAACGCAACATCAATAAGTTCCGCCTGATGCTCACTGAGCACCGGAGCTACGATATCTGCCACGGAATCTTCGGTGGAGAGGCCAGTGGCCTCGTCAGACGAGGAGGGGGGCATTCTGCCTTCTTTCGATTGTGTTATCGTCTCTAGGATACCCATCTTCGGGAGGAAGTTCGCATCTTTTGTCTTACCCAGACACGCAGTTCTCACGACAACTCTGGCACAATAAATAACGTGACTATAAATGTACAACAAGCGGCCAACACGCCAATGAACACACCAATGGAATTGTGTGACAGTTCATTGGCGCTTCACTGTAATAGAAGAAAATTTCTATTAGGTGCGGTTTCACTAGGCTTTACTCCCCTTATGGCCGGGTGCAGCCTTGGCAAACACGATACTGCTGATCCGCTCTATCAATTGTTGTATAGCGCACAATGCGATGTTCACGCAGCTCTTAGCCTTACTACCCTCTCTTCCCACACAAAAAATATTATTACTGTGCGGAAACGCCATATTGAGGCTCTGCAAGAAGAAATTAAAAGGCAGGAGAAGCTATGGAAGGCTCCTTCTGAGCCTCCGCATATCTCCCAAAAATCTCCTGTTTCACTAAAACTGCTACAGCAGCATCTCCTCAAAGCATCGCAGGAAGCGCTTAACATTGTTGCTGACAATACTGGTTATCGAGCAGGTCTAGCTGGCAGTATTGCTGCCTCATGCAATGCTCTTGCAAAGGTGGTGCTCTAATGGCCTCTGATACTGATGCCAAAGCTCTCGGTGAAGCACTCCGCAGCGAATATTCAGCTATTTTTGGCTACGGTGTTGTATCGGCCTATGTCTCCGATACCTACAATTCCTCCGTTGCCACTGTATGGTCAGCACATCGTGCCCGGCGTGATCGTATTATCCACATTATTGAGTCCTCAGATGAGGACCTCCCGCAACCGGAAGTGGCTTATACATCCACTAAAAAAGTGTGGGATAGCCTTACCGCTATGCAATTAGCTGCCCGAATTGAAGATGACTGTTCCATTGCTTGGGTGAATGCTTTACAGCAGTGCTCTACGCCAGATGGTCGTCAATTAGCCATGCGGGCGCTTCTGCATACTGCAGAATGGACGGCACGCTGGCGTATTGCAGCTGGTACTACACCTAGTGTCGATGCATTTCCCGGGCTGCATCGTTCGAAGGGTAAAGACCTTCACGAGGTGGATCCGGGGGCACAGCCTTCGCCGACACTACCGACTATTTCATCTCACTCGACAACTACGTCACCGGAGAATGATAGGACGGTACTCAGTACACCATCATCGACTACTATGATGTCTTCAACTATGACGCCCTCGAATAAGGTGTCTCCTTCGTCCCTCTCAGACCGGTAAAAGTGCAAAAAGAAAATATGCGTTGTGGTGTGTCTTATTACTAGACACACCACAACAATGATTTTTCGTATTAAAGATCGGACTACCGGGTCATACTAACGGTTGGTAAGCACGGCGAGAGCATCTGCTGGATCCATTTCCTCAGATTCCCCGGTAAGACGGTTTCGCAGTTCCACCTTGCCGTTGGCCCAGCCGCGGCCAATAACAAGTATGTGCGGCATACCGAGTAGCTCGGAGTCTTTAAACTTCACTCCTGGTGAGGCTTTTCGATCATCGAGGAGTACTTCCAATCCGGCATCGGATAGCTGTTCTGCCATGTCAGTTGCTGCTTCAGCTACGCCTTCAGTCTTATTAGCGATAACAACGTGGACATCCCATGGAGCAACTTCTTCTGGCCAGCGCAACCCTTTATCGTCATGGGACTGTTCAGCAATAACAGCAACCAAACGCGATACACCAATACCGTAGGATCCCATAGTGACGCGTTGGGGTTTACCATCTTCACCCAAGACGTCAATATCGAAAGCGTTAGTGTATTTGCGGCCAAGCTGGAAGATATGTCCAATCTCGATACCGCGAGCCAGTGTTAATGTGCCGTTTCCGTCGAGGGCGGGATCGCCTTCATGGATAGTAGCAACATCTAAAACACCTGTAGGAATGAAATCTCTACCTACGACTGCATGAAGACGATGAGTATCCACTTCGCCGCCACCAATAACCCAGGAAGTACCTGTTACTGCACGGGGATCAACATAGTACTCAATGTCATTGTTAAGCAGTTCAATTGGCCCAATATAGCCCTTCTTGATGAAGGGGTACTTAGCGAAATCTTCTGCCTCGAAAAGCGCTACTTCAGCGGGATCGAAAGCAGCTTCTAGACGCTTCTGCTCAAGTTCACGATCACCTGGGATACCAATACCCATTGGTACCCACTCTCCGCCTGGTTGACGTGTTTTAACCATGAGTGTCTTTAGAGTATGGTCTGCCGTCACCGTCGTATGCCCAGCTTCATGGAGGCAGGTGACGAGTTCCTCAATAGTACCGGCGTGCGGAGTTGACACAGTAATCATCTCTGCGTGATCAGAAATGGATTGTTCCGGTGGAGCAGGAATACGTACAGCTTCTACATTGGCTGCGTAATCTGATTCAGTGGAGCGGACGAAAGTATCTTCGCCAGCCGGTGATACTGCCAGGAATTCCTCCGAGGCAGATCCCCCCATCGGCCCAGACATGGCCGTGCAAATAACGTATTCCACCCCAAGCCGGTTAAAAATACGCTGGTAGGCACCACGATGTGCTTGGTAGGCTGCTTCTAGGCCAGCATCGTCAACGTTAAAGGAATAGGAGTCCTTCATAACGAATTCGCGACAGCGGAGCAGACCGGCGCGGGGTCGTTCCTCATCACGGTACTTCGTTTGAATTTGGTAAAGCACCAAAGGAAGATCCTTGTACGAGGTGCACTGTGACTTCACTGTCAGCGCGAAAAGTTCTTCATGCGTGGGCCCTAGGAGATAGTCGGCATTTTTACGATCTTTCAGCCGGAATAATGCTGACCCATATTCCGTCCACCGGTGGGTGGTCTCATATGGTTCACGTGGTAGCAAGGCGGGGAGTTCAATCTGTTGAGCTCCAATGCCGTCCATTTCTTCTCGCACGATCTTCTCGATATTGCGGAGAACTCGTAAACCAGCCGGTAGCCAAGAATAAATACCGGGGGCAATGCGGCGGATGTAGCCGGCGCGGACTAGCAATTTGTGGCTAGCAACTTCAGCGTCGGCGGGGTCTTCTCGGAGGGTACGCAAAAATAGCGTCGACATTCTGGTGATCACAGAGTTAGCCTAGTCCTTTTGCACGTAAGACACACTTTAGGCCATCAAGAACAAACTGAAAGAGACCCGCCTAGAGTGCACAATTACGGAAGATCGTTAGCTGCCTCATTAGCTTTCTGCCCCTCCACAACGTCGGGAACAGTGAAACGGATAAAGAGTGCGCTAAGAATTCCCATAACAACCGCTAATCCCAAGCACACGAAAAGAGTGAGAAGATACCCTTCACCAAGTGCATGCAACTGCACAGAATTCATCTCTGTTACGGGGATATCTGCTCCCCCATGATGGCGCGTATAGGACTGTGCCAACGCGCCAGCAAATGCAAGACCAATAGGTCCACCCAGCGTTTGTGCAACTAAAGAAATGGCAGTCAACGGGCCAACATCAATGGGTTTCACACCGGCCACGGCAGAAAGCGTAAGAGCAATACTGACTAATCCAACTCCATAGCCAATGATCAATGTGGGTGGGAAGATGTCAGCCCAGAATGTGGACTCTTCGCTAATGGCAGTCCCCCACCCAAAGCCGATAACCATAAAGATACAACCCGCCAAAATGATCCACCGGGGAGCCCACTTCATCGATATTTTGGAAGCTGTAGCAGCACCAAGAGCAAGTGCAAAGGCAAACGGTATAAAAGCTAGTCCAGCGCGCAGTGTGGTGTATTTCAGAATGGTCTGTACGTAGAGCGCGACGAAAACAGCTACCGTAGTCATAATTGCGCCTAGCAAAAAGATCGCGATAAATGTGAACACGCGATCCCGGCGAGTGAAAAGGCTAAGTGGAAGAACTCCATTCTCCGTGTGCTTTTGAGTAATGAAAAATGCCCCGAGGGATGCAATACCGACAAGCATAGCGACAATAAAAACAGGATTTGAAGCACCTTTACCAGCACTCGTCAAACCTAAAACAAGTGCGGTAGACCCCAAGGTTGCGAGGATAGCACCCCATATATCCAGTGGTACTCGCTGTCCTTCTACTGCACCCAGCACATAGTGGCCAGCAATGACGATAAAAATCCCAATGGGCACATTAATAAGGAAAATCCATTCCCAGGAGATGCTAGTGAGGGCACCACCAATAATCAGACCAAAAACTGAGCCCAATCCCGTCATGGCAGACCATACGGCGAAAGCTTGATTCCGTGCTTTTCCGGGGGGATAGGTCACCACAATAAGCGCCATACCTGACGGTGATGCAATCGCTGCCCCGAGGCCCTGCAGGACACGAGACAGTATGAGCATGATAGGCCAACGGGAAAGACCACATAGCAGGGAGGCCACGGTGAAGGTTCCCACTCCAATGAGGAATGCTCGTTTACGCCCTAAGACATCTCCAATACGGCCACCAAGGAGGAGAAGACCACCATAGGCAAGGGCATACGCTGTGATAACCCAAGAACTTGCTGATTCTGAAAGTCCTAGTTCTCGCTGAATAGGTGCGAGTGCCAGATTGACGACGGTGCCATCCACAACCACCATGAATTGGAGGAGTGAAAGAACTAATAGAGGCAGGCCAAAAGCACTTACTTTTTCTTGTGGCGCAGCCGCCTGCGGGGCGTCAGTCATGGAAAGAGAACTCCTTTTCAGGATTTCTACAGTGAAGATAGTGGGAACAAACTGATTATCACTACACTATCGGTCTTTTACAGAAAATCCCTATTTGAATTGCACATGCCACGACATGGTTATGAACTAATCACACTTATAGAAAACACTTGTGAGACGAAACACCCTTCTCTGATGTATACCATGGAGGTAACACCTCTCGTTTTGGCGAGAAACTTCCCCTAGCGTTGTTGACACTCTCATTTCACAAGGATGGATAATGGCTGCAGCACATTATGATCTCGTCGTCATTGGAACCGGATCCGGTAACTCACTCTTTGACGAACGATTCGACAATCTCAAGATTGCTTTATGCGAAGACAAAATCTTTGGCGGTACATGCCTCAACGTCGGTTGTATCCCCACTAAAATGTTCGTCTACCCTGCAGACCGTATTCATGACCTCTACGATATCGACCGCCTTGGCGTCAATGCCCACGTTAACAACATTCGATGGGATGAGATCGTCAACCGTGTCTGGAACCGTATCGACCCCATCGCCGCTGCCGGCGAACGCTACCGTGTAGAAGACTGCAACAATATCGATGTTTACGGTCATGCTGAATTTATTGGTGAGAAACGTTTCCGCGTAACAGATCGCAATGGTACTGATACCCATGAGATCACCGCTGACCGTGTTGTTCTCGCGGCTGGTTCACGTGCCGCTATCCCCGGACTTGTCGCTGAGTCTGGTGTGCAGTACTACACCAATGAAAATATTATGCGTATTGACCGAGTGCCCGAACACCTCGTCATTCTTGGATCCGGCTATATTGCTACAGAATTCGCCAATGTTTTCTCCGGTATGGGCTCCACAGTAACCCTTATCGGCCGCTCCCCTGTGCTCCTTAAACATCTCGATAATGAACTATCTGAGCTCTTTACTGAGATCGCTCGGGAGAAATGGGATGTCCGTTTAGGGCAGGGAACGACAGCTATCGACCAGGTGGAGAAGCAGCGTGAAGATGGGTCTTCCTACTTCGAAACCACCATTACATTTGAAGACGGCAGCACTGTTACCGGTGACGCATTCCTAGTTGCTACCGGACGTACCCCTAACACCGACCGCCTTGGCCTCGACAATGGTTCCGGTGTGAAGGTTGAAAGGGGACGCGTTGTTGTCGATAAGTACGGGCGTACCACTGCACCCGATGTGTGGGCCTTTGGTGACATCTCCTCTCCCTACCAACTTAAGCACGTTGCTAACGCGGAAATGCGCGCTGTCCAGCACAACCTTATGGCAGACTCCCCTGCCGACTACCAAGAAATGCCACACAGTGTAGTCCCGGCAGCAATCTTTACCCATCCACAAATCGCCAATGTGGGTCTTACTGAAGAACAGGCTCGTAAGAAAGGCGCGGAGGAAGGTTTCCCCGTTACCGTCAAGGTGCAAAAGTATGGTGACGTTGCCTATGGCTGGGCGATGGAGGACCAGCACGGGATCGTCAAACTTATTGCCAATGCAGCAACCGGTGAGCTACTCGGCGCACATATCTTGGGACACGAGGCTAGCCTCCTCATCCAGCCGCTTATCCAGGCAATGAGTTTCGGACTGAAAGTTAACGATATGGCACGCGGTCAATACTGGATTCACCCTGCGCTGACTGAAGTTATCGAGAACGCTTTACTCGGCCTTGAGCTCCAGTAACATGTGAGATAGCTCTACAGTATGGCCACCAGTACACTCAGCACACTATGAAATAACTGGTGGCCATACTTTTGTAGAAAGGTTCAACTACGGGAGAAAGTAACCATGTTCCATAGTCGCCTCTCACAGACAAATAGCCGCCTTTCACATAGAATGTGCACAGTTCTCGCTTCTCTAGTGCTAGTGTGCATATACCCGTCAGCTAACATGCCTACGGCGCAAGCCACTACCACCACAAACATAACCAGTACTGCTATCGATCAAAAGACAGTACCCACAACAAAAGACGGATTACCTACCATCCTCAACCACTGGGATTGTCGTTCCTCCCAGCACCCCACCCCGGTCATCATGATTCATGGAACGTTCTCACGGCAATTGAGCCAAATTGACGTTACTCAGATGCTGCACGACAGAGGATATTGCGTTTTCGGTATTGACGCTGGCCATAATGACAATCTCTATACCCTGATAAAACCAGAGTATTACGGAACTGCCCACGTCGATGAGACCACCGACCAGGTTAATGCCTTCATCGAAAAGGTAAAAAGAAAAACCGGAGCTAAAAAAGTTGACCTTATCGGTCACTCACAAGGCGGTCTCATTATCCGTAACCGTATTACTCGCTATGGCGGCAAAGACGTACGTATCGCCATGATGCTTGCTGGAACCCATCAGGGCACAACACTCAACAACCTCAACACGCACAAAGATACAGTGGCTGGCATTACGTATGTTGTGATGGTTACCCCGGACGATAATCAAGCAACGCCGTGGCAGTCAGGATTCATTACTGATCCGGTAAAAGGAGCAACTGTTTATAACATCAACATTAAACAGTTGTGCAACATACCGGCTTCCGAGAAGATAGGGCACTCTGATACGCATATGGATTACCGTGCACTCCACGTTATCCGTTGGGCTTTAGCGCATGCTACTCATCGGGGAGCTCAACCCAATTGCCAGATAGAAGCGCGGAAATAAACCATAAAAGGGCAGGGCACATCGAGAAAACTACTCGATGTGCCCTTAGCCTGTCTGTTTCGTTATAAAGATGCGTATTTAGAGGTGCGCAGGGTCACCGCTACCATCTGAACGGATCGTCAGAACCTCATAGGAGTCTTCTGTGACAAGAATGGTGTGCTCAAACTGTGCGGTCCACTGGTGATCCCGATTTTGGACAGTCCATCCGTCATCCCAAATATCGTAGGCTAGCGAGCCGAGATTAATCATCGGTTCCACGGTGAGTGTCATTCCGGGTTCCATCACATCGGTAATGGCGGGTTCATCGTAGTGCAGAACAGCCAGACCATTGTGGAAAGTGGGGCCTACCCCATGTCCGGTGAAGTCCCTGACCACGTTGTATCCAAAGCGCTTCGCATAGGATTCAATGACTCGGCCGATAACATTTACCTGGCGTCCCGGACGAATAGCTTTAATGCCACGCCACATAGCTTCATGGGTGCGTTCAACAAGTAGTCGATGTTCTTCACTGGGTTCACCAGCGAAAAATGTTGCGTTTGTATCTCCGTGAACACCATTTTTGAAGGCGGTGACGTCAATGTTGACGATGTCCCCTTCTTGGATCACTGTAGAGTCCGGAATACCGTGGCACACAATCTCATTAAGGGATGTACAACAGGATTTTGTGAATCCTCGGTATCCCAACGTAGAGGGGTAAGCACCATGATCGCACATGTACTCATGAGCAATACGGTCTACCTCATCCGTTGTGACACCGGGAGCAACCGCTTCACCGGCAGCCTGCAACGCATCTGCAGCAATCGTGGAGGCCTCCCGCATTGCTTCAATAACCTCAGGGGTTTGTACATACGGTTCGCCGATGGCTTCCTGAACATCGTCTTTCCATGCGTACTCCGGGCGTTCAATATCGGCGGGAACAGTACGGATGGGGGTAGGTTTACCAGGTTTTAGGGGTGCACGAGTCATAAATATTCCTCTACCAATTGAGTGTGTGTAGGTACGGTGTGGGCAGTGGCATTATTGCTCGGTAAGGCCTTGTTCATCGGCTATGCGCTGGGCTTCTTCAATAAGAGTAGGAACAATTTCTTGCTCGGGTACAGTCTTAATGACGTTACCTTTCACAAAAATCTGTCCTTTACCATTACCTGACGCACAGCCCAGGTCAGCTTCGCGAGCTTCGCCAGGACCGTTCACAACGCAACCCATAACCGCCACGCGCAACGGGAAGGATACGTCTTTGAGACCATTTTCGACTTTATTAGCCAGTTTTACAACGTCAACCTGACAGCGTCCACATGAAGGACACGACACAATTTCTAGACGCTTAGGGCGAAGATTAAGGCTACGCAGGATGGCCTCCCCTACTTTAATCTCCTCCACTGGCGGTGCTGAGAGACTGACACGAATAGTATCGCCAATTCCCTGTGAGAGCAGAGTGCCGAAGGCGACAGAGGATTTAACCGTACCTTGGAAAGCAGGACCTGCCTCAGTAACACCTAAATGCAGCGGGTAATCACATTGGGCGGCAAGCAATTCATAGGCACGTACCATGGTGACAGGATCATGGTGTTTCACTGAAATAACGATGTCGTGAAAGTCGTGCTCTGCAAACAGGCTTGCCTCCCACAATGCAGACTCGACAAGCGCTTCCGGAGTAGCTTTCCCATATTTCTCAAGAAGTCTTTTATCGAGGGAACCAGCATTAATACCAATACGAATAGGAATATGAGCAGCACTAGCTGCCGTAGCAACTTCCTTCACACGCCCATCGAACTCGCGAATGTTGCCGGGATTGACGCGTACTGCTGCACAGCCTGCATCAATAGCAGCAAAAATATAGCGTGGTTGGAAATGGATATCAGCAATAACCGGTATGGGGCTTTTCTCCACAATTGCCGCTAATGCATTTGCGTCTTCTTGTCGGGGGCAGGCCACGCGCACAATATCGCAGCCGGCTGCCGCAAGCTCAGAAACCTGCTGCAGCGTTGCAGTAACATCATGCGTCCGAGTAGTTGTCATCGACTGGACGGAGACAGGGAAATCGGAGCCTACACCAACATTTCCCACCATTAATTGGCGAGTTTTTCGACGGGGATGAAGCACCGGTGCCGGGGCTTCGGGCATACCCAGATTCACATCAGTCACGATGACTCTCCTCTCGAAAGGCGTAAAGCGCCCTTCTGCGCTACTCTCTAATGCTAGTCACTGCAGATCTCTACTGCATAAGCCGAACAGGGTTCACAACATCCGCTACCACTGTCACAATGAACAGCAGGACAAGCAACCCCACGACAACGGTGGTAAGGGGCATAAGCTTGGAATAATCAGCTGGCCCCTTAGGATCTTTACCTTCTAGACGACGGATACCATCACGGATTTTCTCGTAGAGAACAACGACAACGTGGCCACCATCCAATGGGGGCAGCGGAATGAGGTTGAAGAGTGCAAGACAGAAGTTAATCTGCGCCAGCAGCATAAGAAATACTGACCAGGACCCAAAAGCGAGCGCATCGCCACCTGCAACAGATGCCCCCACAATACTCATGGGGCTATCTGCGGAACGCTCTCCCCCAAAAATGGCTTTAACAAGTCCGGGGATCTGGGCTGGAATATGGACAAGCGCTTTAGCAATAGCCCCATTAATTTCCCACGAGAATTTCATCGCCGCGGGGAATGCGGTGGCTCCGTTATAGTGTCGTATTGGCTCTAGCGGTTCTTCTCGAACGCTTACGCCAGCAACAGCAACTTTAGTGAGCGTACCTTTGTCATCCTTACCAGCATCTGGTTTTTTCACGAGGCGAAACGCCTGCTCCGGATGAACATGGAAGGTATATGTCTTACCGTCACGCATTACTGTGTATTCCACATCTGTGGTGGCGGACTGGGTAAGGGAAATAACCTGCGCGGAATTCTGAATTTTATGCCCGTTAACATGCGTAATGATGTCTCCCGCGCGAATACCAGCAGCTGCAGCAGGGCCGTTCCCAGAGCACTTTGCGACGGAACCATCACTATGCTGATCAGCTACGCACGTGGTCGCAGCGACACGAGTCACTATGGGAGAATTCGTGTTTGGTAGTCCCCAGGCGGCAGCTACCACCCATATAAGAGAAATTCCCAGCAAGACATTCATGATGATACCGCCCAGCATTACAATGATGCGTTTCCATGCCGGCTTCTTATACATAGCGTCGGGAGCTTCTTCCTCCGTGAGCTCCTCATCCAGAATGGTCATACCGGCGATATCGCAATAGCCGCCAAGTGGGAGAGCTTTAAAACCGTACTCGGTTCCGCCTTTATGCCACGAAAAGAGTGTGGGACCAAAGCCAATAAAGTAGGCGCGAACTCGCATTCCCGACCATTTGGCAGTCAGTAAATGTCCTGCTTCATGTAGAGCGACAGAAATCGCAATACCGAGAATGAAGAGGATAATACCGAGGGCAAAACTCATAAACGCTCCTGGAGCTTCTGCTGTGCGCAAGCACGGGCCCACGCTTCTGCGGCGAGAACATCATCGACGCAGGCTGGGGTGGTTGTCCACTGGTCAGCTTCAGAAAGGACATCCGCTACTGTGTCAACGATCGCGGGGAATGATAAGTTCCCTGCTAAAAACGCTGCCGCAGCCTCCTCATTGGCGGCATTATAGACGGCTGTCATCGTTCCACCAGCTCGTCCTGCTTCCCGTGCTAGTTCTACAGCAGGGAAAACCTCATTATCCAAAGGCTCAAAAGTCCATGTTTGAGCCTGGCTGAAATCACACGCGGGAGCCGCCTCCGAAACACGATTCGGCCACATCATTCCCAACGCGATAGGTATCTTCATAGACGGTGGAGAAGCCTGGGCAATAGTAGAGCCATCGCAGAATGTCACCATGGAGTGAACGATCGATTGCGGATGCACTGCCACCTGGATATTGTCGTAGTCCACCCCGAACAGTAAACGTGCCTCAATAAGCTCCAGCCCTTTATTCACCAAAGTGGCAGAGTTAAGGGTATTCATAGGACCCATGCTCCACGTGGGGTGAGCACCTGCTTGTTGGGGAGTCACTGATTCCAATTGTGCGCGAGTCCATCCCCGGAACGGACCGCCGGAAGCAGTAAGAACTAGTCGCGCTACCTCATGTGTACGTCCTGCGCGCAGACACTGTGCAAAAGCAGAATGTTCAGAGTCTACTGGAACAATCTGTCCTGGCTGCGCTGCCTTTATAACAAGCTCACCACCTGCTACCAGAGATTCCTTATTCGCCAATGCGAGAATCTCCCCCGCCGCAATAGTGGCCAATGTGGGACCAAGTCCCAGTGAACCCACCAAACCGTTAAGAACGGTATGCGCGGGGACAGTGTTGACCAAATCCGTTGCAGCACTCTCCCCCACACGAACACTGATGCCAGTACGATCTTGTACAATCTGTGCCGCATCAGCATCGGCAACAGCAACTTCAGTGACACCGAATTCGGCAATTTGATCACATAAAAGATCGATGGATCTACGCGAATGTCCCCCTGCAGCAAGACCCGTAATAGTGAATAAATGCGGATTGGTGCGAACAACATCAAGAGCCTGAGTACCGATAGAACCGGTGGACCCAAGCAAGAGAACAGAACGTGGCTCTGTCACTGATCCTTCTTTCTACTTTCCGCCTAGTCTACTTCTCTTCTGCAGCAAGCTGACCGCATGCTGCAGCGATATCCTGCCCGCGTGTATCACGGACAGTACACGTCACGCCTTGTGCGCGTACATGCTCAACAAAAGCATCCTGGCGGGCGCGCGGAGAAGCATCCCACTCACTACCCGGAGTGGGGTTAAGGGGAATGAGGTTAACATGTGCCATTTGGTGCAGTTTGTGGTGCAGCAACTGTCCCAACATATCTGCACGCCATAACTGGTCATTAACATCTCTAATAAGGGCATACTCGATAGAAATACGGCGTCCTGTACGATCCGCATAGTACTGTGCTGCATCAATAACATCCGCCAGTGGCCATCGATTATTGGCAGGGACAAGCGTATTCCGCAGATCATCATCAGGACAATGCAGAGAAATCGCTAACGTCACGGCAAGATCTTCATCGGCGAGCCGACGAATAGCAGGAGCGACACCCACCGTCGACACCGTTACATGTCGCTGCGAAATTCCGAACCCTTGTGGCGACGGAGAGGTAATTTGTCGGATCGCACGAAGTACGCGTTTATAGTTAGCGAGTGGTTCACCCATTCCCATAAACACGACATTGGATAACCGTCCCGGACCTCCCGGCATTTCCCCACTGTCCATCATGTGAGCAGCAACGCGAACCTGCTCAACAATCTCCGCTGCAGAGAGCTGACGTTGAATACCAAGTTGTCCAGTTGCACAGAATGGGCACGCTTGCGCACAACCCGCTTGCGAAGAAATACAGAGTGTTGCCCGGTCGCTGTACCGCATGAGGACAGACTCTAGAACCGTCCCATCAGGTGATTTCCAGAGTGTCTTACGAGTTTCTCCCCCATCTGCCTCAATATAGCGAACAGGGTGAAGAAGCTGCGGGAACAATGCCTCTTTTACTTTTTCACGGACACCTGCGGGAAGATCTGTCATCTCCAACGGGTCTGCTTCGCATCTTTCGTAATAATGACGCGCAATCTGATCAGCCCGGAAAGCTGGTAGACCAAGCTCACGCATCTTCTCCTTCACTTCAGGAATAGTGAGATCAGCAAAATGCGTGGGCGGCAATCCCCGGCGTGGGCCGCGGGCAAGAGGGACAGGAACCGTCATCGAATACAGTATCTACTCTCATGAGATGCGTAACAGTACGTTACAAATGAAGTACTTACAGGTCACATTGTAGGAGCACACGCAGTCTGTACTTACAACAACCCGTTAACTGCAACAATAATCGTAAGAACAATCCACGTCATTGCTGCACTCGGCAGAATGCCATCAAGGCGGTCCATCATACCGCCATGCCCGGGAAGCAGATTACTCATATCTTTAATCCCCAATTCCCGCTTGAACTGGGATTCAGCCAAATCTCCGAAAATATCGGAAAAAACCAGGCCGATACCCAGTAGTACGCCCACCCACCAGGACAGATCCAAGAGGAAGACTGTCATTAGAATAGCGGCAATCAGGGAAAAGATAAGTGACCCGGCTAAACCTTCCCAGGATTTCTTAGGGCTCACTTTTGGAGCGAGAGGATGTTTTCCCCAAAGAACACCAAAGGTATATCCGCCTATATCTGAACACACTACGGTGACGATGAAGGTGATGAGGATGAGGTTCCCTTTAATACCTCTCTCCGCAGATTGAAAGCCCATTAAAACAGTAGTGAAGGCTGCCATAAGAGGGATCCAGGCAAGGAGAAATCCTCCCATGCTCGTATCCCGTAACCAGTTTTTGGGTGCAGCCTTATTTCCCTCAAGGAAAAGACGAACTACCGCAAACACCATGATGGATAGTAAGAAAGCCACCATAATGCCTCGTACACCGGCTAGTGCAGACCATGCAACGACTTGCCCCAGCAGATGTATGGCAATAGATGGTAACTGGTATCCGTGTTCGTGGAGACGATCCAGCACTTCCTTAAGCGCAAGAACGACCAGAATAGCCACTAGCACAGCCCATATCAGCTGAGCAGTGAGCCTATTGTCAGTAAGTGCCGGAACTCCCAGAACAACAAAGAGAACAATTCCACCAAGAAAAATTCCCGTACCGAAAGCAGCTGGAAGATTGCGTCCCGGATTTCGCTTTCGCGGAGTCGCAGTAGGCGTCGAAGAGGAAGCCACTACTATACCCCCATCAAATCGGTTTCCTTAGCGGCCACCATTTCTTCAATACTCTGCGTGTACTTTTTAGTGAGGGCGTCTACTTCTTTTTCAGCCGCCTTTACTTCATCTTCCCCGGCGTCGCCATCCTTATCCAATTTTTTCAAATCTTCCATGGCTTTACGACGAATACCACGAACAGCAATCTTGCCTTCTTCGCCTTTAGTTTTAGCCTGCTTAGTAAGGTCACGGCGACGTTCCTCAGTAAGCTGCGGAACATTAATACGTAGTACTTGCCCATCGTTAGCGGGATTAAAGCCCAAATCGGAATTGCGGATAGCATTTTCGATAGTGGACATCTGGCTCTGCTCGTAGGGTTTAATGAGAACAAGTCGAGCTTCTGGAATGTTGATTGTCGCCATCTGTGTAATGGGAGTCATCACTCCGTAATAGTCAGCCATAACGTGGCTGAACATAGCAGCAGTAGCGCGACCAGCGCGGATAGTACTGAGGTTTTCACGTGTGTGCTCCACAGTTTTATCCATTTTGTCTTCGGCTTCGAGAAGAATCTCGTCAATCATCATGAAATATTTCCTTTAATGGTGGGGGTTGACTATGAGGTGCTTTACTCGGGAATAACGAGCGTACCGATATCCTCACCGTTAACAGCTCGTGCAATATTTCCTTGTTTTAACAAATTAAAAACAAGAATTGGCATCTTGTTTTCCATACAGAGAGAAAATGCGGTGGCATCCGCTACTTGGAGTCCCCTATCAAGGCATTCACGAGCAGTAATGTGGTCGAACATAGTGGCGTTAGGGTTAGTGCGTGGATCATCCGTGTAAACACCATCAACAGCTTTAGCCATAAGAAGCACATCTGCTCCAATTTCTAGCGAGCGCTGCGCAGCCGTTGTATCCGTGGAAAAATACGGCATCCCCATACCGGCACCAAAAATAACAACTCGACCTTTCTCAAGATGCCGAATAGCTCGCAGCGGCAGATAGGGTTCCGCTACTTGTGCCATCGTGATGGCAGTCTGTACACGAGTAGTGATACCTCGTTGCTCGAGGAAATCCTGGAGTGCTAAACAGTTCATGACAGTTCCCAGCATGCCCATATAGTCAGAGCGAGAACGGTCCATGCCACGTTTAGAGAGTTCACGTCCACGGAAGAAATTACCGCCACCGATAACTACAGCTACCTCAGTTCCAGCTTCAACAATTTCCGCAATCTGGGCAGCAACTGAGTCAACCACGTCGGGGTCGACACCGACAGCCCCTCCACCGAACATTTCGCCACCGAGTTTAAGCAGGACGCGCTTGTAGTGCGACCGTGAGGAAATATCCTCCGACATTATGTGAACCCCTTTGTAAGGTTGTAAAACGTGTGTTTCTCTCAATGATAGTAAAAAGCAGAGTCACTGTGAGACTCCTTTGATAAGAAACACAGTGACTCTGCTTGTATGCTTCTTAGAGCTTTCCGTAGCGGTAGCTCTGAGGAGTGTCTAGTGCTGTCCAACCTCGAAACGGAGGAAGGCGTTAACCTTCACACCAGCTTCATCGAGTACCTGGCCAACAGACTTCTTACTCTCAGCAACAGAAGGCTGATCAACTAGGCAAACATCCTTGAAGAAACCATTGAGACGACCCTCAACGATCTTCGGAAGAGCCTTTTCGGGCTTACCTTCCTGGCGGGCGGTAGCCTCAGCAATCTCACGTTCTTTCGCAACAATATCGGCCGGAACTTCGTCACGAGTGACGTACTTCGGCTTCAGTGCTGCAATCTGCATGGCAGCTGCGTGAGCAGCATCCTTGCCATCGCCTTCATACTGAACGAGGACGGCAACCTGCGGTGGCAGGTCAGCAGAACGCTTGTGCATGTAGGTAGAAACTTGACCATCTAGCTTACCGTAGCGAGGTAGCTGCATTTTTTCGCCGATGATGGCGGAAAGAGCCTGTACAGCGTCAGCAACGGTCTGGCCATCGAGATCGAGGGCAAGCAACTCTTCAAGAGTATCCGGACGCTTTTCAGCAGCGAGGTTAACGATACGGTCAGCCAGGTTGATGAACTGCTCATTCTTGGCGACGAAGTCCGTCTCGGCATTGAGCTCAATGACAACGCCATCTTTAGAGGCGACAAGACCCTGAGCAGTAGCGCGCTCGGCACGCTTGCCCACGTCCTTAGCACCCTGAATACGTAGGATTTCAACAGCCTTGTCAAAGTCGCCTTCGGATTTAGCGAGGGCTTCCTTGCATGCCATCATGCCGGAAGCAGTGATTTCGCGAAGACGCTTAACGTCTGCGGCAGTGAAATTGGCCATTGTGGCAACCTTCCTAAAGTGTGGAGTGATTACTCAGCGTCAGCAGCGGCTTTCTTAGCCGGAGCTTCTTCTGCTGCGGGGGCCTCATCAGCAGCGGCCTTGTCAGCCGGAGCATCAGTGGCGGCAGCAAGCTGCTCGGCTTCCCACTCAGCAAGTGGTTCACCTTCGCCGGGTTTTTCAGCGGCGTTATTCTTTGCAGCCTGTTCTTCGGCACGAGCCTGCAGGCCTTCGGCGATAGCAGAGGCAATCACCTTAGTGAGAATAGCGTCGGAACGGATGGCGTCGTCGTTAGCCGGAATCGGGTAATCAACGTCGTCGGGATCGCAGTTGGTGTCAAGAGTACCAACGACCGGGATGTTAAGCTTCTTGGCTTCAGCAATGGCCAGGTGTTCTTTGTTGGTGTCGATGACCCACATGACGGAAGGAACCTTGGTCATGTCGCGGATACCGCCAAGGGTACGCTCCAACTTGTCCTTCTCACGGGTGAGCATGAGAATTTCCTTCTTGGTGCGGCCTTCGAAACCACCGGTCTGCTCCATGTTCTCAAGTTCCTTGAGACGGAGAAGACGCTTGTGAACAGTCTGGAAGTTGGTCAGCATGCCGCCCAGCCAGCGGTGATTCACATAAGGCATACCAACGCGCTTGGCTTCTTCCTCAATTGCTTCCTGAGCCTGCTTCTTGGTGCCAACGAAGAGAATATTGCCACCATGTGCAACAGTCTGCTTAACGAAGTCGTAGGCCTCGTCAATGTAAGTAAGAGTCTGCTGGAGATCAATGATGTAAATACCGTTGCGTTCAGTGAAGATGAAACGCTTCATCTTAGGATTCCAACGGCGGGTCTGATGACCAAAGTGTGCACCTGCATCAAGCAGTTGCTTCATAGTTACAACAGCCATGTTGTAGTGGAGACTTAAAAACAGCCTGCGGCTGCAGTCCCCATCCTCGCTTTCTTACATGTGGTTAGTGCATTCTCACTTTGAGAACACCCTGGTAGAAAAGAGGTTTACCCGTCACTACGTGAACCACGGGGTCCTCCTCACCAGTATCACTATGCATAACTGCCGGATCCTGGTGCTATGTGGAAAATTCCTATCCGCGAGTGGACGGAATTCCCACCATAGTACTTTCTACGCGAAGTCGATTGTGCCTCTTTATACACATATCGCAGGCCATATTTTACCTAGTAGCTCTCCCAAAATCGAATCATATAGGTCATACTCTAGGGATCATTCACTCGAGAATTTTTCACATCACCTCAATAGTGAGGAAAGGGCACCTATGTCACGCATTTTTCGACGCGTTACTGCATCTATTCTGACGGTGGTATTCACTCTCGCCATTCTGTTGACTGCTGGCAATGACACTATTTCCCAGGCAGATACTGCTGTCACTTACTCTCCAGCTCATACTGCATCAGTATATATTCCCCCTGTTCCCGGCCACACTGTCCGCGATTTCTCGGTAGGGCCGGAACGTTGGTCTCGTGGACATCGAGGAGTTGACCTTTCGAGCCGCACGAACGAAGCAGTCCATGCAGCAGGTGCAGGAATAGTTACCTTCGCAGGAGTTGTTGTTGATCGTCCCTTGGTCGTTATTGACCATGGTCCTTCTCCCCTCGTTCCCACAGGAGAGCACCTCTTCACAATCTACGAACCTATTACCCCGCTGGTAGAGAAGAACCAGCAGGTACAACGTGGACAGATTATTGGCACAGTATTAGCAGGTCATGCGGGATGTACGGGAGTATGCCTGCACTGGGGAGCACGATGGGGCCACGGACACAATTCTGGCTACCTTAATCCGTGGCTGCTCATAGATTCTCTGCCACTGAGCCTCTTACGATGGGTTGATTAACTGCGCCTCAACTAAGTACTTCTCAGCCACGCGGATGAGCTTGCTTATGAACTGCCCGTAGTCTTTCCGGTGAAACGTGCGTATACAATTGCGTGGTAGACAGCGATGAGTGTCCTAAAAGCTCCTGTACAACACGTAAATCTGCGCCGCCCTCCAGCAACGCGGTAGCTGCCGAGTGACGTAACCCATGCGGTGCTACCTCTACCCCACCCGGTATTTCCCCGGTAGAAGCATGAACGACATCCCTGACAATGCGAGGATCAATACGCCCCCCACGCGCTCCTAACAGTAATGCGTGTTGGGATCGTTGATTGGAAAGATACGGACGACCGTCCTGCAACCACATGCGCAAAGCTCGCTGCGCAGGCACACCGTAAGGAACAACGCGCTCTTTGTTACCCTTACCGATAACGTGCAGAATACGATGTTCCTCATCAACACTGTCCAGATCGAGATTGACAAGCTCAGCAACACGAATCCCGGTATCGTAGAGTAACTCCACAATGAGCCAGTCCCGAATAGCGATTGGCTCCTTTTCTGCCGCTGCACAGGCGAGATGAGAGAGTACCTCGTCCATTTGTTGCTGATGAACAACTTGCGGAAGCTGCTTTTTAGCAGGTGGTGTCTGCAACCGCACAGAGGGATCGCTGGCAAGCCGACCGGTTTGTACTGCCCACCCACAGAGTGCCCGCACAGATGCAACATGACGAGCAATAGTAGCAGGAGCTACTCCTCGCATGACATCCCGCGAAAGCCATTTTCGTAAAAGAGGGAGGGTAAGTTGGCTCCAATCGGTTTCCGCTATGGTTGTGCGGTCCACTCCGGGCTGGGTTACACGAAGCATAAAATCAATAAGACCACGACAATCTGCCAGGTAGGAACGTTGCGTGTTGGCAGATAGCTGGAGACGTACAGCAACGTAGTCCCCGAACTCATCCAGATCGACAGACCATGGCGTGGGTAACTCAGAGTACACAGTTGTAAGTGCTCGCTGTCCACGTCCCATAGTTCTACTGTGCAAGGGAAAAACGGAGAAATCAACCTTTCCCCAGACAGCTTTACAGAAGACCACTACAGATGGGGTAAAACCCCATTAAACTCAGCAAAATTCGGAAGTACTTGGGGATATTTTCTGCACACTACGATAGAGCGAGGAAAGAGTTTTTCCGAAAGCAGGGTCCGCATTAATAGGGTTAATAACGTCGAATATCTGGCCGCCTGCGCGCAAGAAATGATCTCGATAATCGAGGCGCACTTCTTCTAGTGTTTCTAGACAGTCTGCAACGAAAGAGGGTGTCGCTACGAGGAGTTTTTTTACTCCTTCAGCGGGAAGTTCTGTAACTCGTTGTGCAGTGGATGGACCTAACCATTCTCCTGGACCAAATTTAGATTGAAAACTAATTGAGATGGGAAGATCTGGGAAAGCGGCCGCAATGGCATCGCGGGTAGCTATGCACTGTGCTTTATAGTGTGCCGCGCAGTGATAGCGCTGGTCAGGAACTCCGTGAAACGAGAGCAGAACATGGTCGTAGGGCACAGTCGCGCATAGATCCCTAATCTGTTGCTGATACCAGTGGATCATGTGAGGTTCGGTCGCATAGCTAGATACAAAATGGAGATGCGGGTGTACCTTGCTCCCCCTCACCGTGCTATCCCCAGGTAGCGATTGCTTTTTGTCGCATGCAAGAGCGTCATAAAAATCAATAACTCTTGTGACAATTGGGGTCACAGTTGACGTTGCAAATTGTGGGTAGAGGGGGATAACAGTGAGGTCATCAATATCCCAATCAGTAAGAGCTTCCTCAATGGTGGGTGATGATGCACAGAATGCGTATCGTACGTCAACATGGGAAAGCGCTTCTTGTAGCATGGCGCATTGTTGCTGGGTGATGACGGAAAGAGGAGAACCATGCGGAGTCCACATCGCTTGGTAACGATCAATTAATTTATGTGGCCGTACCTTCAGAATGATGCCGTTGAGAATGGGTTTCCATAGGATGGGATGAAGATTCACAATGCAACGATCACTCAGCATGTTGCGCAGAAAATTGCGAATGGCGTCTTCAGTCGGTTCCTCTGGGCTACCCAGATTAACAATGAGGCACCCGTTCTTCATGCGACGCACTCTCTTTTCTTATCCAACGTCCGGCAGTGATGGAGACTAGTTTACAGTCACAAAGACTTTTTAGAGACATCTGAACAGTTTTTGTCTCCAATCCAGTTTCTGTACATATCTCCATGAGAGATGTTGGGAAAAACGGAGAGATGGCATTCCATACTTTTTTATTGTCCTGTGTCAACCGATCTGTCGGCAAAGAAGAATTTTCTAGTGGTAAAGCCAGCTGTCCAATAGGACCGATTTCCTCCATAATTTCTTCACCACGCGTCACAAGTGTGGCCCCCTCACGAATAAGCCGATGACACCCAGCTCCATCCACGTCATGAATACTATGCGGCACTGACATCACTGGACACCCAAGATCACGTGCCCAACTGGCAGTATTAAGAGCTCCTGATCTCCACGCTGCGGACGTCACCACTACCCCCTGCGAGAAAGCAGCAAGGAGCCTATTACGAGCCAAGAAACGATACCGCGCTGGCCGTGTTCCAGGCGGATATTCGCTGACGATAAGACCGTGATTAGCAATACTTTTATAAAGAGCAGAATGTTGTGCTGGATACACACGATCCAATCCACAAGCGATAACAGCCATAGTTGGTACCCCCATCTGCAGCGCAGTACGGTGAGCAATGCCGTCTACCCCGCATGCCAACCCGGATACTATACCAACACCCTCCGCAGCTACTTCTGCCGAAAGTTCGGTCGTTATCTGTTTTCCCTCTGTAGAGGGATGTCGACTCCCTACTACTGCTACTGCTGCACACTGTAGAACATCTATATCTCCTTTTACCCATAAAGCGTAGGGAGCATACGCGGCATTATCGTGTTCTTGACGTGCGTGTACTGCATCATAATTAAAGACAGCTAACTGTTCTTTCGGCCATTCTGGCTGGTCGGGAGTAAGTAATCGGAAACCATTAGCATGTGCAGAATCAAGGTCATCAACAGCACAATCCCATTCCCGCCGAGCCCGCACTTTTCGTTCTAAGGCATCCGGTAAAACATCCTTATTACGGATAACTTCGGCAGCATATTCCGGGCCAACATGTGCAATTAAATCCGCCAGTGGTGCACAGGGACCTTCTGCTACACGGGCAAGATATGCCCAGGCTAGTTCAGTATCAGAATATTTCATGGTTTATTTTTCACTTTTAAAGATCGTCGATAGGTCTGCGAAGTTTGAGTGCACTGGCAATATCATCACTGGTAGGAATAGATTTATCTGCTAGGTCAGCGAGTGTCCATGCCACTCTGATAGTGCGAGATAATCCACGCGCCGACATCATCCCCGAACGCAATTGCGCATGTACAGGTTTTAAAGTACCGGCGGATAAACGATGTTCATTGAGAACCGCTTCTGATACATCACTATTGGTGTACTCTCCTCCCCATCGGTTATAAGCTCGCTGCCGTGCATCTATAACTTTCTCGCGCAGGTAGGCAGAAGTAATTCCCTGAGTTTCTGTAAGAGCTGCCAAACCAACAGCTTCAACCCGGATACGCAGATCCACACGATCCAGTAAAGGACCGGATAAACGCGCACGATAACGTGCCCGGGTAGCGCTAGAACAGTGACATTCTTGCGGTGCTGGAGCCCCACACGGACACGAGTTACCAGCCAGAATAAGCTGACAACGTGAAGGGTATGTCACTGTCCCTTTACTTCTACTAATGCGCACTTCCCCATCTTGTAGAGGTGCACGTAGCATATCGAGAATAGATGCGGGAATTTCTGTGCACTCATCTAAAAAGAGCACTCCTCGATGCGCTAGCGATACTGCACCTGGTGATGCGTAACCACTCCCTCCTCCTAATAATGCAGGTCCAGTAATTCCCGCATGCGGGGCTTCAAAGGGAGGAACTGTTATAAGTGGATGCTCAGCATCAAGACATCCTTTTAAAGAATGCACTGCAGTAACTTCAAGCGCATGCGCATAGCTCAACCTCGGCAGAATGGTAGGAAGGCGCTGTGCAATCATTGATTTTCCAGCGCCTGGAGGGCCCAGCATGAGCATGTGATGTCCGCCGGCAGCTGCCACGAGTGCGGCCTCTACTGCTGACCGTTGACCGCGGATATCGGCAAAATCCTTATCTTGTGGCACCTCAAGTGCTTCTAAAGGCTTGTTATCCAAAGAAGATGAAGGTACAAGGACATCTCGTGGAAGATCGCCGCGGAGCGCACCTACCAAAGTGGCAAGATCTGCTGCATCTAGGATCTGTAATCCTTCTACGAGGGACGCTTCCGCGCGGTTAGCTGTTGGCACGATAAGAGTGCGGATACCTGCATCGTATGCTGCGGCCGCCATGGGAAGAACACCATGGACAGGAAGGATACTGCCGTCTAACCCAACCTCTCCAAGGACAGCAATAGGGTGCTGTCGTGAAGATAACTCCGGTATATGTCCTTGTGCAGAAAGAATAGCGAGTGCAATAGAGAGGTCAAAGTGAGCTCCCGTTTTCGGAATATCCGCAGGCGAAAGCGAAAGCGTTAATCGTTGACGAGGCCAGGGAAGACCAATTGTGGAAAATGCTGAGCGTACTCTATCCCCAGCCTCACGAACTGCAGTGTCAGCTCGTCCCACAATATGAATAGTGGGCAGTCCTCCCCCACAATGCGCCTCCACTGCGATGAGTGTCGCATGCAAACCCTGCATTGTCAGGCTGTATGCGACCCCCAAACTCATGAGAGAACATCCCGGAAATGCCGAAAAGAAAACCCTTCAGTGGGATTACCTAGTAATGAAAGAACATCAAAGCGAAGCCCTCGATGATCTGGGAATCCCTCCGGTGGTTCTTCATATGCATGTGACAACCACTCTGAAGCAACCATACGAATCGTACGTGCTTTTTTACGGGTAATAGCTTCCTCTGGCCAACCAGCAATAGTTGTTGTCCGTGTTTTTACTTCCACAAAAACAAGTTCAGTTGTCTCTGTGTCGAAAGCAATAATATCGAGTTCACCACGTATTCCGGGGATACGTACATTACGATCCACAATGGTGTAGTGACGGTCTTCCAACCATTGAACTGCAAGGTTTTCGCCTAAAACTCCAAGTTCTTGCGGCGTTAATGTATCTGTCATGCCCTACAGCATGCCGCACTCACATACGTATAGGAGCACCATTACCCGTCATAGCGGCATCCTATACACAGTGCCCTATATTTGTGGAAAACACCCCTTAGGGAAGCTCAATGTCTGGCTTATCAAGCTCTTCAATATTGACATCTTTAAACGTCAATACGCGGACATTTTTTACAAAACGTGCTGGTCTATACATGTCCCATACCCATGCATCGGACATGCGTACTTCAAAGTACACCTCGCCCTGACTATTACGGGGAATCATCTCGACAGCATTCGCAAGGTAGAAACGCCGCTCGGTTTCTACGACATAGCTGAATTGGCTAACGATGTCCTTATACTCACGGTACAAGGACAATTCCATCCTTGCTTCATAGTCTTCTAGATCATCTACGCCCATTAGCTACTCCTCCTTAACAGGTGCCGCTTTTCGCATTCCTGCAATAGCGTGAGCCTTCATTACATTCGCATAGCTCATCCGATGTATGGGGCTCACTCCATAGTGTTCCATAGCAGCCTGGTGTGATGCGGTCGCATAGCCCTTGTGTCTCTCAAAACCATATTCTGGATACTCGTCAGCGTACTGAACCATAATATGGTCTCGACTTACTTTGGCGAGCACGCTAGCAGCCGCTATACACAAAACATTGGCATCGCCTTTAATGACAGGAAGTGACGGCATTGGTAGACCTGGTACTGAAAAACCATCAGTTAATACATAGCCAGGAGATATCGCTAGCTGGGCAACTGCCCGTCGCATACCTTCAATATTGGCATGCTGAATACCACTATCATCAATCTCTGCTGCACTAAAGTGCACAATAGACCAGGCCACAGCATATTTTTGAATAAGGGGGAACAATCGTTCACGCCGCGCGGGAGTGAGCTTTTTAGAATCGGTAAGTCCGTCCAGATCCGGTACCGGCTGCATAGGGAGAATACACGCAGCCACAGTAAGTGGTCCTGCGCAGGAACCACGGCCCGCCTCATCTACTCCTGCTACTGGCCCACACCCATGAGATATCAGTACGCGTTCCATCTCGTGAAGATGGGACATGTCTGTAGATTTTCTTCCCATAGCGACAATTACCGCAGTAGCATCTGGGCCGATTACTTTGGTTGCGGGAGTGGTTGACTCTTTACCTTATGCCACCGCCCAGCAGGCCAAATAATGGACTGGACTTTGCCTCGAACGTTAGAAATTGGAACAGTTCCGTGATACTGATCTTGCATGTGATAACGCGAGTCTGCTGAATCTGTACGATTATCTCCCATTACCCACATAAACCCCTTGGGGACAGTAACGGGGCCAAAATATGGGCCTCCACAGGCATTGGAACCGTTAGGATTCCCACCCCAGTCGATAAAGGGCGGATAGAGTATGTAGGAAGAATTAATAACATGGTCGTCCACAGTGACGCCCTTATCCCCCGGCTGGCAACGAACTGTCTGTCCACCTACTGCGATAACTCGTTTGACAAGGTCATTCTCATCGGGTGGAACAAGTCCAAAGAAAGTGCCCGTGTTCTGCATTGCACGGACAAAGGAATTGTCTGATCGGTTGGACTCAAAAGACTCATTCCAGGAATCTGGTCCTTTAAAAACTACTACATCGCCGGGCTTGGGATCGCTAGACCGATATGTCATTTTATCGACAAGAATACGGTCCCCTACTTGCAGGGTAGGGATCATAGATCCAGAGGGAATGACATAGACACGCGCAAAAATATTCTGCACAAAAGCGCTAATAGCCAACGCGATAACGATAATGATGAGCAATTCCTTGAAGAAACTTAACACGCTACTTCCGAAGGATTTTTCTTCTTCTTTATCCGCATTAACAGCGTCAGCAGTGTCTTTTTCTTTGCGACCAAGCATGCTTTGTAGGAGAACCTTTCACTGTGGCGCGATAGAGGATAGCGCGTCCGGTAATTACTCTGTGTACAGGATACGACGAACCGGACCAGAAGTCCTGATGCTCCTGATCCGGTTCGTAGAAGTCTCAGTAGAAAATGCGACTTAGCGCTTTTCCCTAATCTTAGCTGCCTTACCATGGCGATCGCGCAGGTAGTACAGCTTAGCGCGACGAACATCGCCGCGAACAGCAACATCAATCTTGTCAATGTTGGGAGAATGTACCGGGAAGGTACGCTCTACACCTACACCGAAAGACATCTTACGTACGGTGAAGGTCTCGCGAATACCAGAGCCCTGGCGGCGTACAACAATGCCCTTAAAGACCTGGATACGCTCCTTAGAGCCTTCAATAACTTTCACGTGAACGTTGACGGTATCGCCAGGACGGAAATCCGGAATATCATTTCGCAACGACTGTGCGTCAACGGAATCAATAAGGTTCATAACAAGTTCCTTGTATGCTAGTCATAAGGCAGAGGAACCTAGCGGCACATGCTCAACTGGTTCGTACCCCGATCAGGCAGCTTGCGTACTACGTATAGTCCACAAACAACGAAATAATTGTGCCACATAGTAGCAGTTTTCCCTAATCACTCCAGGGAAATCCCTTTAATCGTCATCTCCGTGAAGCGAATCAAGAAATGCACGATCACGTTGCGAAAGTTCTACAGTGTTGAGAAGATCTGGGCGTCGCTTATATGTACGTCGTAATGATTGCTCACGACGCCATTGGTCAATACGCGCATGGTGCCCAGATAACAAAACATCCGGAACAGCAAGATCACGCCATACCTCCGGGCGAGTGTATGACGGACCCTCCAATAAACCATCCGAGAAAGAATCTTCCTCATAGGACCGCTTATTGCCAAGTACGCCAGGAAGTAGACGGATAATAGCTTCACTCATAACGAGTACGGCTACTTCTCCCCCGTTAAGAACGTAATCTCCGATGGATACTTCAACAACACGCATCCGCCGACGTGCATCGTCAACAACACGCTGGTCAATTCCCTCATATCGACCACATGCAAAAATAAGGTGCTGCTCTGTTGACCACTCACAAGCATCGTGTTGTGTAAAAGGCCGACCTGCCGGCGTAGGCACAATGAGAAGTGGATCATCTGCAAGGTCGACAGTATCTAGCGCTTCACCCCAGACAGTTGGTTTCATCACCATACCTGGACCTCCACCATAAGGAGTGTCATCGACAGAACGATGCACATCATGCGCAAAGTCCCGCAGGTTATGAACTTCTACCTTAACTGTGCCCGCTTCTATTGCTTTTCCAGGAAGTGATTGGTGAAGTGGAGCAAGGTATTCAGGAAAAATAGTGAAGATATCTAATTTCATGAAAGATCCCACAATCCTTCAGGAAGATCAACGACCAGCCGTCCTCCTGCAATATCTACCTCCGGCACCATTGCTTTCACAAAAGGAATAAGATGCTGCGTCTTTTCTGCATCGGTAATAACAAGAAGATCCTGGGCTGTGTAAGAGAGGACATCTGTTACTTCTCCCACTACCTCTCCCCCTCGCGTCACAGCATTGAGTCCAATAAGTGACGTGACATGGTATTCATCCTTCTCCGGATTATCAGCATTAGTGAGGTCTGCCGAGTCAATAATAAATTCAGCATGTCGGAGGTTGTCCGCAGCAGTGCGATCATTGATATCTGCCAGATGAACAAGTAAACGTCCCTGATGCCAACGAGCGGCCGTTACTTCATGGTGCGAAGTAACGCCGCTCGTATGACGTAATGTAATTGTAGTGCCTACCGCAAACCGTTCTTCGGGAGAATCGGTGCGTACGTCGACAACAAGATCGCCACGAACTCCATGAGATTTAACAACGGTGCCAGTGGCTAATTCCATGAGGTAACTCCTTGTGCTGGCAGCAACTACAAGCTTCTGCTTCCAGCGTAATGGTAGTTACTGATCGGAATCTACAACGTCGACACGCAAGTTTCGTCCACCGAGGGCATTGACAACAGTGCGCAATGCCGTGGCGTTACGACCACCGCGGCCGATAACCTTTCCTAGGTCATCCGGGTTAACGGTAATTTCGATGGTACGGCCACGACGACCGTGTACCAGGGCGACTTCCACGTCATCCGGATTGCTCACAATGCCACGAACCAAATGGTCTACGGCATCCGCAACAATGGTGGCGTTCAGCATTTATTCAGCCTCAGCAGCCTCGTCTGCAGCTTCTTCCTTCTCAGAAGCAGCTTCTTCAGCGGCAGCAGCTTCCTCAGCTGCTTTCTTCTCAGCCTCTTCCTTGGCTTTCTTGTCGGCCTTACGCTTAGCAGTAATAGCTTCAGCGGTAGGCTCGTTGGCAGCCTCTTCCAAAGCCTTATTGAAAAGATCCAGCTTAGAGGGCTTTTCTTCAACAGTCTTGAGGGTACCTTCAGCACCAGAAAGACCCTTGAACTTCTGCCAGTCACCAGTGATCTTGAGGAGGTTTAGAACAGCTTCTGTGGGCTGAGCACCAACACCGAGCCAGTACTGAACGCGCTCGGAATCAATATCGATGATGCTGGGCTCATGCTTCGGGTGGTACTGACCAATGGTCTCAATGCCACGACCGGAACGACGAGTGCGAGCATCTGCAACAACGATGCGGTATTCAGGGGTGCGAATCTTACCGAGACGCATAAGTTTAATCTTGACAGCCATAATGGCTCCTTTTCTGTGTCACAGGGGAATTCAGCAATACAGCAGACTGCATCCGGTTTTCCCCCTCGAGTGGGTGTGACGGTCGGCCGGCGCATCTGGGAAACATGTCCGAGAAACCGAGTCCGACGCCCTCTGTACAGTCATTCCGTGTTAACGGAGACTGGTCTTCTATTCTGCCAGAAATAACGACAGGAAAGAAATTAAAACTTGGGGAACTTTAATTTGCTTAAATCCATTCCTTCTAGCCCCGGAGGCATTTGTCCTAGTCCCCCAGCTAAACGAGAAAGATCTGGCATGCCTGGCATACCCTGCGGTATACGCTGCTGCGAACGGTTCTTCCCCTTTTTACTATTTTTCCCCTTCTTACCCTTGCCCTTCCGACGATTCCCACCAGACGCCATCCGATTCGTGAGTTTATTCATCACCTTACGGGCAGTGAGGAAACGCTCCACTAATTGGTTGACTTCGGTTACTGTCACGCCGGAACCTGCAGCGATGCGACGCCGGCGAGAAGCATTAAGAATTGTGGGATCTTCCCGTTCCGCTGGTGTCATACCACGAATAATGGCCTGAATATGGTCAAGCTGCTTCTCATCTACTTGTGCAGCAGCCTTCTGCATTTCTTTTCCGCCCGGCATCATACCGAGAATATTGGACAGTGGCCCCATGCGACGCACCATCAACAATTGGTCGAGAAAATCCTCCAGCGTCAACTGACCGCTCATCATACGAGTGGCAGTTTTCTTCGCTTCTTTTTCGTCAAAAACCTGCTCTGCTTGTTCAATAAGAGTAAGCAGATCTCCCATACCAAGAATACGGCTGGCCATACGCTCCGGATGAAAAACATCAAAATCTTCTAGTTTTTCACCCGTGGAAGCAAACATAATGGGCACGCCAGTCATTTCACGGACAGATAACGCAGCACCACCACGCGCGTCACCATCGAGTTTGGTGAGTACCACGCCAGTGAACCCCACGCCATCCCGGAATGCTTCAGCTGTAGAGACAGCATCCTGGCCAATCATGGCGTCGAGAACAAAGAAGATCTCGTCTGGATTAACAGCATCTCGGATAGCCCGTGCCTGCCCCATGAGTTCTTCGTCAATACCAAGACGACCAGCAGTGTCGATAATGACGACATCGTGGACTTTACGCCGAGCCTCTTCAATACTCTGACGCGCTACTTCTGCCGGATCCCCAGAGGTTTGGCCAAGAGGGCTTTCTCCTGCACCAACACTGGTGCCCGGATTAGGAGCGAATACCGGTACACCGGTACGCTCCCCTACAATCTGTAGCTGACTTACCGCTCCAGGACGCTGCAAATCGCACGCTACCAACATGGGTGTATGGCCATTATTCGCGAGGTAACGAGCAAGTTTACCGGCGAGGGTCGTTTTACCAGCGCCCTGCAAACCCGCCAGCATAATAACCGTGGGGGGATTCTTGGAGAAATTCAGCTTACGAGCTTCTCCACCCAGAATCTCAATAAGTTCCTCATTGACGATCTTGACGAACTGCTGTGCCGGATTAAGCGCAGCATGTACCTCAGCACCCTTTGCACGAGTTTTAACTCTCTTAATAAAACTACGCACAACAGGAAGTGCAACGTCAGCATCCAGTAACGCGAGACGAATTTCGCGCGCAGTGCTGTCAATGTCGGCATCGGTAAGTTTACCTTTGCCTTTAAGACCTTTGAGGGCATTTCCTAAGCGGTCGGAAAGAGACTCAAACACGTGTGTTTACTCCTGAAACGGGGGCAGGAAACGGGGGCAGGGCGCAAGAACGCCCGTCACTTCTCCCTCATGTTACCCGTCTACCCGCGCAGAAGCGTTGTCGGCTCCGACAAGCGCAGGTAGAACAACTCCATTGCCATAAATGACGAAATATCTATGCTAAAAGTGCATCAACAAAAGCAGCCGGTTCGAAGGGTGCAAGATCATCCGCCCCTTCACCTAATCCCACAAGCTTCACTGGCACACCCAGTTCTTCTTGAACTTGGAAAACAATGCCACCCTTGGCCGTACCATCTAGTTTGGTGAGCACAACCCCGGTAATGTCGACGACATTCTTAAACTCTTTTGCCTGCAGAATACCGTTCTGACCAACTGTGGCATCAAGAACAAGAAGTACTTCATCAACACTAGCCTTCTTTGATACCACCCGTTTCACCTTGCCGAGTTCATCCATAAGACCGGTCTTAGTGTGAAGACGGCCAGCAGTGTCAATAAGGACTGCATCAACATTCTGCTGTACTCCAGCGTCTACAGCATCAAAGGCAATAGCAGCAGGGTCAGATCCCTCAGCGCCACGAATAGTAGTGGCTCCTACACGATCTCCCCATGTTTGGAGCTGATCAGCGGCAGCAGCACGGAATGTATCTGCAGCACCTAGTAGTACTCGTCTACCATCCCCCACCAGTACACGTGCGAGTTTGCCAGTAGTTGTCGTTTTACCAGTACCATTCACACCCACCATAAGGAGAATTGCCGGGTGATCATCATGTGGAAGAGCTTTGAGAGAGCGATCCATCTCCGGGTGGCATTCCTCTATAAGAATGTCACGGAGCAGAGCGCGCGCACCTGCTTCATCGCGGATGTTTGAACTAGCGAGTTCATCCCGCAAGCGGTCCACTACACGCATAGTGATAGTCGTCCCCAGATCCGCCATGATGAGAGTATCTTCAACTTCTTCCCAGGCGTCTTCGTCTAGGTCCCCAGCACCGAGAATACCAAGAAGTCCCTTGGAGAAAACGTTATTAGAACGAGCGAGACGACCACGTAAATGAGAAAGACGACCTTGTGCAGAAGGAACTTTTTCTTTTTCTACTGTATGTTCTGTCTCATCTACTGATTCTTCAACAGTAGCCGTATCAGTTGGTTCTGCACCATTATCTACAGGGATAGAAACATCGGTGCTTGCAGGGGTAGCAATAGGGACAGCAACAGGAACAGTGCCAGTACTGGGTTCACTGTGAGTCTCTTCGCTAGTTTCGGCGGCAGTTTCAGCAGCACTTTCGGTACCGATGCCAACACTAGTGTCGGGAGTAATTTCAGCTGAGGTATCGACAGAATTATTGGGTTCTGCAATAGCAGATTCTTCCCGTACCGATTCTTTCTTAGAAAGTGTCGTATCTACAGATTGTTGAGATACTTTCGGCGCAGACTGTTGAAGAGGCACCGTATCTTTAAGTTTTCCTTCTCCTTCCGAGAAAGAAAATTGCCCACCCGCATTGTATGAGCCACTTCGTTCTTTGCCTTCAAGCTGCTCTTTCTCAGAAAACGAGATAGCATCTTGCTTCTTTTTCTTGGCTCCTACGGCAAGAGTAATTGCAACAGCAACAATAACAACGCCAATGACAATACCGATGATTGTCGCGATAAGAGTATTAGTATCCACGCTAATAGTGTGGCAGGTTCTGACGATCCTTGCAGAACGAGACTCCACAAAATGAGAAAAGAAGACGTGGATTTGGTGTTAGCCCTATAGCCATCACAATAATAAAGACAACACTAGTAAAAAATAATGCTATGCCTTATCCAGAAGGATTCCAATGAGCGCTATAACTGCTGATGACATGCGAGCCACTATTAACGAATGGGCTGATAAACGCGGTTTCCGACCTGAAATTCCCTACGCAGAATCAACATCACTGAAGTACCAACGGCGCTTTTCTTGTGTTCCCGGCCTTTACGTTTTTATTTTCACAAACGGGGATATTTTTGTAGGCACGGCTGATGACCTTGGAGAAACACTAACGCGACAACCAGAGCAATGGGTTTCTGAGATTAGCGGAGTACGCCTCATGGCTCGCTCAAAGAAGGGGCTCGATCTAGCTCAGGAAGCCATGGCATTGCAGCGAGAAGTACAGTCCCAAGGTTTCACTATTCATCCGCGCCCCTAAACAACACGTCAACGCTCGTAAAAACCTGCTGGTAAACCGCGCGGACGTGTATAGTTTTCCACAACTAGATCAACACGTCCCGGGGTACTCCCCGAACGGAGCAACTCCACTAAGTGTTCACAGCTGGAGCGAGTTCCTTCCGCAACAACATGGACTCTCCCATCGCTCTTATTAGTGGCGCTTCCCACCAGACCAAGTTCTAGGGCTCGACACCGAGTCCACCAGCGGAAACCAACGCCTTGTACATAGCCATGTACCCATGCATCAAGCCGAACTGTATCGTCATTCATCATGCTGCTCTGCTGAATCTATGCGCTGTACTGGATGCATACGCTGCGAGATAACGCGAGTAACACCGTCACCCTTCATCGTCACACCGTAGAGCACATCAGCAAGATCCATTGTCTGTTTTTGGTGAGTAATAATCAGAAGCTGTGAATGTTCCTGCAGCTCTTTAAATAATCCCAGGAGCCGATGCAGGTTAGTTTCATCTAACGCAGCCTCGACCTCATCGAGAATATAGAACGGACTCGGACGTGCTTTAAAGATAGCGACGAGCATCGCTATAGCAGTTAATGATTTCTCTCCACCGGAAAGCAACGAAAGCCGTTTAACTTTCTTTCCCGGAGGTCGAGCTTCTACCTCAACACCCGTATTCAACATGTCGTCTGGGTCAGTAAGGTAAAGCCGCCCCTCACCTCCCGGGAAGAGTGTGGCGAAAACAGTGACGAATTCACGTGCTACATCGTGGAAGGCTTCCGCAAAGACCGTTTGGATGCGTTCATCAACATCGTCGACGACACCAAGAAGATCCTGGCGCGCTTTTTTAATGTCCTCTAGCTGGGTGGAGAGGAAACTATAGCGTTCTTGCAGGGCCGCGAATTCCTCTAATGCTAGTGGGTTTACCTTCCCTAAGCGTGCTAATTCTCGTTCTGCTATGCGCAGACGTGTTTGCTGCTGTTCCCGATCGTATGGCAATGACTGTGGTTTGCTGACGTTTTCGCCACGCTCTTTCGCTTCCTCATATTCCTGCATTTCCAAAGCAGACGGCGGAAGTGGCACATCGGGACCATACTCTGCGAGGAGGTCATCCGCTCCCATCCCCAGATCATCCAAGATCTGTTCTTCCATAAGACGCAACCGCTCTGCCGCTTGAGCACGCAATAGTTCATCTTTATGGGTAGCATCCCGTAATTGCTCACATTCAACTTGAGCATCACGACACTGCTGACGGGTGGTAGTAAGGTGCTCAGTGAGCTTCGTTTGTTGAGCCGCCAGATGCTGGCGATGCTCCTCCACTATTGCGAGATGCTGACGGAGTGAAGCTTGGAGATCTTCCCCTGCTTCCTGAACAGCAGCAATAATGGCAAGTGCTTGTTGTCGAGTGGCAGCTCGACGCGCAGCGCGTTTCCGCAAATCACGCTCCCGCATTGCTTGACGGTGCAGAGAATCAGCACGTCCATGTATGTGGGTTGAACGTTCTTCCGCGGTACGAACAGCAAGACGAGCCTCCATCTCAGCAGCCCGCGTGTGGGCTACTGCAGCGGCAGCCTCAGTAGTGGCAGTATCGTCGAATAACGTGGGTTCTTCTTGCTCCTCACTAGCAAGACGCTGCCGCTCCTCGAGATCTGTGAGCTCTGCCATCAATGTACGCTGTTGTTCTTCCGCTTGATTGCGTTGCTCAGTAAGACGATCCTTGTGCAGAGTAGCTGCACGCCCACTAGCCGTAAGGCGAGCGAGTTCCTTGGTAAGCGTCGTAATTGCCGAGTCGGATTCAACTAGAGCTGCTTGTGCCTGTGCGGCAGCTTCAGTACGAGTGCGGTAATCATCTTCTGCACCGCGTAGAGCAGCTTGTGCTTTTTCGACGTTGTTGAGGGCAGCTTTTTCGTTTTTACGGGCTTCCTCAATAGCTACTTGAAGCTCTACATCGCTATGTGCAGTGCGAGGACCACCCGACGTCCATCCCCATCCGCAAGAATCTCCATTGCGGGTAAAAACGCGGAGTCTGCGGTCGCCAGCAATAACTTTGTCTGCAGTTTCCAAATCTTCTACAAGAACAACATCTACAAGTAATGTTGTCACCGCACTTTGTAGTGAATCAGGAACAGTAACAACATCAAGTGCCCACTGTGCACCTGTTGGTAAATCGCTATCCAGGCGGAACGTGTCCACATCATGGCTTTCAATAAGGAACATGGAGCGGCCAATGGAGCCTTCTCGCAGAGATGTAATAGCGTCATGGGCATGACGCGTGGTGGAGATAGTGTGGGCGGAGCTAGCTTCCCCCAAAGCTACAGCAATAGCCCCCTCCCATCCCGGGACAATCGTGATTTTTTCAGCAAGTTTTCCAGAGATACCAAATTGTTCCGCATGATCGTGAAGCCATGTGGCAGCATCCCCAGCCGCTAGGTTAAGAGAAAGAGCCTCTATACGTGCATGAAGCGCCGCTGCTGTCTTTTCGGCAGCACGTTCTTCATTACGTAGTTCTGTGCAGCGTTCTTCGGCACTATCACGTTCGGCAATTGCTTGGTCGTAGCGATCATTGAGATGTTGCTCTGCGTTTTCTAACTCGCGCAGCCGCGTCTCTGCTTCTGCTGTTTCCTGCTGCGTAGAAAGACATTGTTGACGAGCATCGGCAAGTTCCTCACTGTAGCGAGATGCTTGTGTTTCCGCCGTTGAAATGGCATTTTTTGTGGACTGAATAGCTCCAGCAAGACGGGCAATACCTTCCCGCCTATCAGCAACAGCACGCATAGCTGCCAGCCGTTTTTTCTCAACAGCTTGTGCATATTCTTCGGCTTCCGCCCGCGCATGCGCAGCATCCTGCAGCGTGCGCTTAGCGACGGTAAGTGCTTCGGTAAAAGAAGCTTCCTCCTGCGCAGCTTCTTTTGCTTGTTGTTCTAATTGGTCTGGGTCTGCCCCAAAATGAGGTTCAGGTTCTGCACGGAGATGCCGGGCACGGTCTTCTGCAATACGAAGTGTTGCTGCCACCCGTTCCGAGAGGGCTGAAAGGTCAAACCAGTTCTGTTGAGCTTTATCCAGTGCTGGGGAAAGCTCCGCCAGTTCAGTCTCGGCAGCAGTAACAGCAGCAGTTAGCTGCTGCAACCGTACTTCTGCTTCCTTATACTGTGTAGCTTTCTCCTGCTGAAGCTGTGTGTATTGTGTTGCTTCATGGCGGTGCTGGACAAGATCATCGGCAGCAAGTCGAAGTTTGGCGTCACGGGCGTCGGCTTGAATAGTTTGGGCTCGTCGGGCGGCTTCTGCTTGCCTGCCGAGGGGTTTGAGTTGGCGGCGGAGTTCTTTGGTGAGGTCATTAACTCGGTCGAGGTTGCCCTGCATAGCGGACAGTTTTCGGAGTGCTTTTTCTTTGCGTCGGCGGTGTTTGAGAACACCTGCAGCTTCTTCGATGAAAGCGCGGCGTTCTTCGGGACGGGACTCGAGGATTTCAGCAAGTTTTCCCTGCCCGACGATGACATGCATTTCGCGGCCGATGCCGGAGTCGGAGAGTAGTTCTTGTACGTCCATGAGGCGGACGCGATCCCCATTGATTTCGTATTCGCTAGCGCCGTCCCGGAACATGCGCCGAGTGATAGATACTTCAGTGTATTCAATGGGAAGAGCACCATCGCTATTGTCGATGGTGAGGGTGACTTCTGCACGTCCAAGTGCTGTTCTAGTGGGTGTACCGGCGAAGATGACGTCTTCCATTTTTCCGCCACGGAGAGCTTTTGCACCCTGCTCCCCCATGACCCAGGTGAGAGCATCTAACACATTGGATTTGCCGGATCCGTTGGGGCCGACGATAGCGCAAATGCCGGGTTCAAATCGGAGAGTCGTTGACGAGGCAAAGGACTTGAAGCCTTTGAGGGTCAGACTCTTGAGGTACATGTGGTGAATTCTACCTGGTTCGTGCGGGTGGTTTCTGACAATGTGGGCAGAATGTGTGGGAACGTCCACCTATAACAACAGAGGTGAGCGGTGTACCACAGCGGTCGCAGGGTGTACCAGCTTTGCCGTAGGCGTGGAGTGACCGCGCAAAATATCCGGGTTCTCCTGCAGTATTGACGTAGAGACTATCAAACGATGTGCCGCCCACAGCGAGAGCTTTCCGCATAACGCTCTGTGCCTCGGTAAGGATACGCGTGAGTTGCGTATAGGACAGTCCGGAGGCAAAACGAGCGCCATGGATCTGTGCTGCCCACAATGCTTCATCTGCGTAGATATTGCCAATGCCGGAAACAATTTCTTGGTTCAGTAGGGCGGTTTTGATGGGGACGCGGTGCTTCCGTAATTCTCGTGCTGCTGCTTCCGCATTAAAGCAGTCTTCAAGGAGATCTGGGGCAATGTGGCGTGCCAGACTCGGTACCCATCTGTCGGCATGAACGTCATGTACTAGCTCATCCAGTGTGAGATATCCAAAGGTACGTTGGTCGACGAAGCTGATACTACGTCCTGCACCAATAGAGGCGTACATGCGGCAGTGTGGACGCGGCAGTGTTTCCTGCTCATCCATAATGAGTTGGCCGCTCATTCCTAAATGTATGAGAAGCGCCTGTGGTGTATCCGATAGCGTTTGTAGAACACACCATAGATACTTACCCCTCCGATCAATTGTGGTGACGGTGGCACCCTCAAGAGCTGCTGCTAAGGCGATACTTCCTCCGGGATAGCGTCTTCCCGTACGGGGATGCGTAATCTCAACATTATGAAGAGTAGCGCCGGTGAGGTGGTTGGCGAGACCGCGACGTACTACTTCAACTTCAGGTAATTCTGGCACTAGTATTCCGTCACTAGTATTCTGACTGTCTTGTCGTTAGTGTTCCGCCGGTGAGGTCAGCGTTACTGCCGAAGTAGAAGAACCACCATTATCGAGTGCGTAACGCGGCATTGTTGGATTCTCATCGAGATCAACATCATGGGCGGGCATACCAGCTAGCGTAGCTTCTACTTGCTTCGAGATAGGAACTCCTGGATGGTGTTCCTGAATAGCCTCCCACGTATTTTTCGCAGCGGCTTGCTCAGCTTTCTTCTTGTTTGTGCCGGCTCCAGTTCCAAAAGCACGCCCAGCAATAATGCCTGTTGCAAAGAATTCTTTAGCATGGTCCGGGCCGGTAGACGTGATGTAGTAAGTGGGAGCAGAATTGTAGTGGCTAGCAGCATATTCTTGCAGACTAGTCTTCCAATCGAGGCTTATTCCTGCCGTACCAGCATTATCGATAAGCGGCTGCATAAGCCCCAGCACAACACGCCGGCTTACCTCAATGCCATGGGTGATGTGGGTCGCTCCGAATAGGGCTTCTGTCGCATCGGCAAGAATTGATTCTTTGCTGCGGCCTCCCGTCATCTCTTCTCCCCTGCCCAGCAGAAGATATTCGCCTAGACCCTTTGTCCCCAATGTGTTCGCTATGCGCGCCAGGGAAAAACCGGACACGATATTGGCACGCATTTTTGCTAGTTCGCCTTCGGAACGCTCAGGGTATTGACGGAAGAGCTGTTCAGTGACACAAATGCTTAACACAGAGTCGCCGAGAAACTCTAGTCTTTCGTTATTGGGGATACCGGGATGTTCATACGCATAGGAGCGGTGACACAATGCGTGGATAAGAAGTTCCCGTGGCAGATCAACATGCAGACAATCCAGCAGTGGTTGATAATCGACGGAGTCCCATCCTGCTGGAAGGTCCCACTCAGAGGGGATACGCATAAACTATCCCTCTTTCTTTTCTTCGCTACCTGCAGATTCTTTACTGTCTGCAGAGGCGTCATCTGTGTCATCAGCGGTGGGTTCTGTGGCAGCATCATTTAAAAACGCAAGATTTTGGAATTTCTCCAGGGCTGCCCATCGTGGATCAATCAGATCATTATCCTCCCCTGAAACACCATCAATCTCGGGCATTTCGGCATCTTCGGGGCACGGGTGTCCCTCCACAGAAGAACACGAGGGGGCAAACGGCAAAGCGAGACACACTGCATCGATGATAGCCTGCTCTAGATCCAATTGCGTGGGGTCGTCTAAGACATATACTTCGTCATCATCCTGGATAGTATTAGCTGTCTCTGAATCTGGGTAGACGAACAGTTCAGTTAACGAGGCCTCCACTGTCCCATGAATTTCGCTAAGACAATTGACACACTGCCCTGTGGTAGGACCAGCAATAACCCCCGTCACCAAAATACCTTCGGTAACAGCTTCTAATTCTAAATCCGCGGAGACTGGGCTACCTGCAGGAATAGCAATAAGGTCTAACCCGATGGGCTCATCTATGAGGAAAACACGATCAATATGGTGATGATTCCCGGCGGCACGTCCCAGCGGACGCACGTCCAGGACGAATTTTGATTCGTTCTCGGAGGTATTCGTAGTCACAGACTTAGTTTAACGTGTCACAGCTTAAGGAGACACCAGCTACAACACCCTGCAGTCAGATAGTCCAATAGATAATTACTGGTACCCGTCATTATAGGGGGCGTAGTCGCCCTGCTGAGAGTCGTCGTTGTAGTCAGCATTGTAGCCAGCGTTGTAGGACCCGTTATAGTCCTCATCAACGTTCTCGTCGTACACTGCGCCTGTAGGCTGATAGTTCTGATAATCATCGCTACGCTCTGCTACACCAGCAGTGGAACGCAACTGTTTGCGACCGTTGAGAACTTCGCGTGACGTAGTGTTAAGAATGGATTCAAACTCGGCTAGTTTCGTATCGACATAAACATCGCAGTCTCCACGCATCCGGTCTGCCTCAACATGAGCAGCATCGACAATGCGGGTAGCTTCTTCCCGCGATTTTTTGACGACTTCTGACTCACTTACTAAACGGGCCTGCTCGGCACGACCTGCTGCCACGCTAGCTTCATAATCATCATTGGCTTTGGCGAGGAGTCTCTCTGCCTCAGTTTGTGCACGGTCCGTGACAGTTTGATACTCATGTTGTGCTTCATGCAGTATCCGATTGGACTCGTTTTCCGCATCGGACATCAATACTGCGGAATTGTTGGTAGCCTCGGCAAGCATACGGTCAGCTTTGTCCTTGGCCTCCGCAATCATGCGATCTGCATCTGCTCGCGCCTCCGCCAACTGCTGGTCTACCTGCGCATTAGTCTCGTTCTTGGTGGTTTCTGCATAATCATTGGCATCGTTAACAAGAGTGTCCCGTTTATCAAGAACATCCTGGGCATCATCTAGCTCGCCGGGGAGAGCGTCACGAATTTCGTCAAGTAGTAAAAGGGCATCGGAGCGGGGCACCATACATTGAGAAGACATTGGTAGGCCACGAGCTTCTTCAATCATGGCGACAAGTTCGTCAAGTGCTTCAAAAACGTGGAACATGAGTGGTCCTACCCTTCTTTTTTAATGGTCATCTCTAGTGTGCCGAATCTTCAGCGATTTTGTGGGAAAGTGCCTCGGTGTGTCGCCTGACCTGCATAACTTACAGTCGTTTAAGAAGCTTTTTCAGAACTATCGGAGGAACAAGTCCACTAGCATCCCCACCAAAACGAACAACTTCTTTCACCACACTAGAGGAAATAAAACTGAGCTCTGGGGATGTCGGTAAAAAGATAGTGTCAATCCCAGAGAGTTGTTTATTGACGTGGGCCATAGGCAACTCATACTCATAGTCCTGGTTAGACCGAATACCCTTCACCACCGCACATGCTTCTACATTCGTGCAGTAATCAACTAGTAGTCCCGCAAAAGAATCGCTTGTAACGTTAGGGATATCGGAAAACTCTTCCTGCAGGATTTCAAGACGCTCCGCAACTGTGAAAAGCCCCTGTTTGTTTGGGTTATGGGCGACGCACACAATAACGTTGTCAAAAAGCTGCGCAGCGCGCCGCACAATATCGACATGCCCATACGTAAGAGGGTCAAAAGACCCTGGGCAAACTACAGTGCTCATGCAGCTAGACTACCCGTATTATCGACAATTGCGATGTCGATACGAGTTTCTCCATACTTTTTTGATCGATATTCGCGGTAGTACTCTGGCCATTGCGTGGGCGCATCGCGGGAGGAACGCTCAAGGACAATAACGGACCCGTCAGCAACCCAGCCATTGTCTATTAAAGACTCCAGAATGCCCGGCCAGTCCTCTTCTACTTGTGTATAAGGCGGATCTGCAAAAACTAGATCATAGGGAGTAAACGCATCTGTCTCAGCATTGCCGTGGGCAGCTAGAAATGCCTGTACAGACCTTCGCACAATTGTTACTCCCGGCACGTCTACCACAGCCTTATTGCGTTCTGCGGATGCTACAGCTGCCCCGTTTTTTTCTACAAGAGTGACGGCTTTGGCTCCCCGGGAGGCGGCCTCCAACCCCACTGCCCCTGATCCCGCGTAGAGATCAAGCACAGTTGTGGTATCCCACTCCAGAAGAGTATCTAGACTGTTAAAAAGTGCTTCCCGTACACGGTCGGTTGTGGGACGGGTACTGCTTGGCGGGGAGAAAAGTCTGCGGCCACGTGCGCTACCAGAAACGATACGCATTACTGTATCTCTGCAAGAGGGTCTCCGCCGTCTACATTGACGAAGTCATCATTCAGTAGATAGTGAGCGGTTCCGGCTGCTGGGGCAACAACTGCAGCATCTAGTTTGATGGCTTCAACGTAGCCGACCACATCCCCCTGTGACACCGGGCTATCTTGCGGCATAGTGCGGCGCCATATACCGGCTAGCGGCGCCACTATGCGCAGCGGCTCTGGTGTGTTCTGGTTGTTCGTCATATTCTCAGTGTATCTATCCATGTGGGTAGTAAACGCCGCTCTGGGACGCAACTTTCGCAACGACGTTTGCCCATCCAGGATACTGGGTGGACCACTCAGATGAAGAGTTCTTCAGTAGTTCTTCCATATCGTCTCGCGCGTCAGCCACAACATCCTCGTCGTGTGCAATATCAAGTACACGAAGCGGCATTGTCAATCCAGCTTGTGTTGTTCCCAGGAGATTTCCTTCTCGTCGCTGTGCAAGATCGACCCGGGCTAGATAGAAACCGTCTGTGGAGGCTTCCACTGCAGTTAGTCTCTTCTCTGCCGATGATGCAGGGTCGCAATCAGTTAGTAGTAGGCACAGGCCCGGCGCGTTTCCACGGCCGACACGACCGCGGAGTTGGTGGAGTTGGCTAACGCCGAATCGGTCTGCGTCTACAACGACCATCATTGTGGCGTTGGGAACGTCGATTCCTACTTCAATGACTGTTGTGCACACCAGTACATCACATTCGTGGGAGCTGAAGGAGTCCATGACGGCGGTTTTTTCGTCTGTGCTGAGCCGTCCATGGAGGAGACCGACGCGTAGGCCTGCGAGGGGCCCGGCGGTGAGGTCATTGTATGTGCGGGTGACGGTGGCAAGGTCGCTATTATCGCTGTCGTCAATGGCTGGGCAGACGACGTAGGCTTGGTGTCCTTGGTGGACTTCTTCGCATATTCTTTGCCAGATGCGCGGTACCCAGGTGGGGTGCATATTGGTGTTAATGACGGTGGTGGTGATGGGTGCACGTCCGCGTGGGAGATCTTTCAGGGTGGAGATGGTGAGGTCTCCGAAGCTGGTGAGGGCGATGGTGCGCGGGATGGGGGTGGCGGTCATGACCAGCGTGTGGGGTGTGCTATCGGCGGGGCCTTTGTGAGAGAGGATTTCTCGTTGCCGGACTCCGAAACGGTGTTGTTCATCGATGATGACGAGGCCGAGGCGGAAGAATTCTACGCCTTCTTGGAGAAGTGCTTGAGTACCGATAATGATGCCGGCTTGGCCTGTCATTATGTCGAGGAGGGCTTGTCGTTTGGCAGCTGTGGATAGCGATCCGGTGAGGAGGGTCACTGCGGTTTGTGGGGTCGGTGCTGTGCTTTGTTGAGCAGAGTCAGCAGAGTTGGCAGAATCTGTGAATGTGAGTTGGTCTGCCGTACCGAGTTCCCCGAGAAGTTCTCGGATACTGCACGCGTGTTGGTAAGCAAGGACTTCTGTGGGGGCCATGAGGACTGCCTGGTAGCCGTTATCGACGGCTTGCAGCATACTGAGAAGGGCCACAATGGTTTTGCCGGAGCCTACTTCACCTTGAAGGAGACGGTTCATGGGGTGGGGTTGACTAATGTCTGTAGAGATTTCGGCAAGTACTTTTTCTTGCCCAGCGGTGAGGCGGTAGGGCAATCGCTGCTGCAAGGCGGTAACAAGGCCCTCGCTGTGTGGTGGGCAGGCTGGCGCCTGATGGGCGTGACGTTCCTGCTGTTGCTGTAAAAGCGCCATTTGTAGACTGGCTGCTTCATCGTAGCGGAGGCGTTCTTGTGCCGCGATAATGTCGGCGGAGGTGGTAGGCGTGTGAATTGTTCGTAGTGCGGTATCGAGGGGAATCAGGTGGTGACGGTCGAGAAGCTCCTGTGGTAGCACTTCGGGGAAGGGTGCTACTTGGGGAAGAATTTTTTCAATGAGCACCATGAGAAGCCACGATGACACTCCACTGGCGGCTGCGTAGACGGGAATAATCGGCCGGTTGAGCAGCTCGATAATAGTGGGGTCCACTCCCGTAAGCCCATCTTTATGAAGATCTTCAGAGGTGAGTTCTGCGGAGGTGGCAGTGGGTGTATTTACCGCTGTGCTGCCGACAATCTTGGTTGCGTGGAGGAGTTTGGCGAATTGTCCGCCGGCGATGGCGGGAGCATTTTTGCGGAGTACTAAAAAATTCGGGTGGCTCATATCGAAGAACCTCCCGCGTCGTTGGATAGTCCCGTCGAGGAGAACTTCTGTTCCTTCGGTAAGGACACGTGCAATGCCGTGTGGATGGAAAAACGCCACGTTGATGGGTGTGTCTCCGGATATAACAGTAACGCGCAGAATGTATCCTTTACGTTGCCGCATGCGAGACAGGTCGGCGCGTATGACGCGCCCTCGCACCATCACACTGTCTCCATCAGTGGTTGTGGAAGGGTCAAAAACCATGCGGCCCTGGATATAACGGCGGGGGAAATGATAGATAAGATCCTCCACTGTGTGAATACCCAGCCCCTCCCCCAGACTGTGTGCCACTTTTGTGGGGAGAATACTTGCTAGGTAATCATCGACATGCATGAGGATTATTCTCCTGCAACCGGAAGTCGCCAATTGACGGGTGTGGCTCCTTGCGCAATGAGTTTTTCATTGGCTTTGCTGAAAGGTCGAGAACCGAAGAAACCGCGAGAGGCGGATAGTGGAGAGGGGTGTGCTGAAGCGATAATTGGGGTGGATCCTAGCTGTGGGGTAAGAGTTTGGGCGTCACGGCCCCACAAGATTGCTACAAGTGGGGCATCTCGAGCGACGAGTGCATTAATGGCGCATTCGGTGACGTTTTCCCATCCTTTACCACGGTGAGATGCGGGCGCGCCGGGTCGGACGGTGAGCACTCTGTTGAGGAGAAGAACTCCTTCTTTGATCCATGGGGTGAGATCCCCATTCGCTGGGGTGGGGTACCCCAAATCTGTGGAGTATTCCTGGAAAATATTACTGAGGCTACGTGGTAGCGGGTGTACGGCCGGGTCCACGCAGAAACTTAACCCCACTGCGTGTCCCGGGGTGGGATAGGGATCCTGTCCCACGATAAGAACTTTTACTTGGTCAAAAGGTTGTGTGAAGGCTCGTAGAACATTTTTTCCGGCGGGAAGATATCCGCGGCCGGCAGCTATTTCACTACGGAGGAAATCTCCCATTCGGGCAACATCGTCTGCGACGGGGGCAAGAACCTCCGCCCAACCGGGGTCAATAAGTTCCGCAAGTGGACGTGCTGCCACAGTATGCTCCTCAGTATTCACAAAATAGGCGTTATCGTGGGCAACGGCATAGTACACCTAATAGAGGCGAGGGAACGTGAGGGAAAGCTTGTGAGCTAAGCGAAAGATTCCCATCCTTCTATAGTCGATATACCGTTACCGTCCATGCTAATAAGATGTGCGCTATCTGCCGCCATCGCAGTGCTAGTAGTGCCAATCTTATGAAAGCCACCGGGTAATGCACTGTTGTGAGGGAAAAATGCGAGAAGGCCATGGTCCTCTCCCCCCGAGAGGACCCATGTGCGGAGAAGCTGTTCTTCTTCCATAGCGTGAGAAGAATATGCTGCGCATACAGTAGCGAGTTCTCGAAGAGATTCCCCTGCTATCTCTGTTATTTTTTCATAGGACAAATCGGCTGTGAACATAGTACTGCCGGCACCGGTTGTATCGTTCGATCGCTGTATGACGCGCTGCAGATCTACTAGCAGACCATCTGAAACATCCGTCATGGCTGTTGCGCCGTCGGCGGCAGCCCGTGCCCCATAGCCATAGGGAGGATGAGGACAGCGATACAGTTCGCATGCACGCTGAACAAGCGGATGTCGTAGGAATCCGCCTCGCTGCCCAAACGTACCTGAAAGAATATCGAGACCTGCAGCAGACCAGCCGAGAATACCGGCAAAAGCTATATCCTCTTCTACTCCGGCAGTATTTTGTAGCACTGGCATATGGACAGGAGGGACAATCTCTCCCAGTGCTGTCACACTAATAACAATGTGCTGCGCGGCAGAAAAATCTCCACCCACAATGTCAGCACCAGAGCGGTGTGCTTCCGCAACTGTGCCACGACCAATCTCCGTGATAAACGTGGCGGGAGTATCGCGTGGTGCGGCGAGTGCAACTACATACCCAGTGGGATGGGCACCCATGGCTTCAATATCTGCAGCGTTTTGGGCAATTGCTCGGCGCCCTATGGAATAGGGGTCGGACCAGTCGCGACGAAAGTGTTCTCCCTCGATGAGGATGTCTGTGCTGACAACTGCTCTGCTGTTGCGGGCTGACACAATAGCGGCATCGTCACCGGGCCCAAGAATAGTGGAAGAATGCTGAGGCTGGCACGTAACACTATCAATGAGAGCAAATTCTCCAATATCAGCAACAGTGGAGCCAGTGTCGGGGAGGTCCGTGTTGGTAGTGGCAGCGACAATAGGGTCAGCACTTACCATAGTGACTCCATCCCTTTCTCGTATACCTACGCATTCAACACGTTCTTATTGCAGTATGCAGGTTAGGCCGTGTGACGGGCTAACTCAGTGTCGATAAGAGTGGCGATGAGATCGGGATAGCTCACACCCTGAGCTGCCCACATTTTCGGGTACATGGAGATGGAGGTAAATCCGGGGAATGTGTTGATTTCGTTAATAACAGGACCTTGCTCTGTAATGAAAAAGTCCACTCGAGCAAGACCTTTTCCATCAATGGCACGAAAAGCTTTCACTGCTAATTCACGAACTTCGTCGCTGACACTCTCCGGTACTTTGGCAGGTAAGTCGACGTTAATAACGTCGTCAAGGTATTTCGTATCGAAGTCGTAGAAGTTTCCACCGTCCGAAGGCTCTGTAACTTCCTCATTTGTAACTGTCGCGGAGGACTCGCTTGTAGATTCTGGAATACAAATTTCTGCAATGGGTGATGCGTGTACGTCACCGGAGGCGAATTCCAATACGCCGCATTCCACTTCGCGCCCTTTAATGGCGGACTCCACAATAACTTTGCTATCGCAGGTACGGGCAAAGTCGACAGCGGCGGGAAAATCCTCCCACGTTGTCACTTTGCTGATACCGATAGAAGAACCGCCGCGAGCTGGTTTCACAAACACGGGTAACCCCAGCATGTCTTTTTCAGAATCGGTAAGCGTAGTGGTACCAGCGCGCATCACTACTTGCGTACCAACGGGAAGACCAGCATGGCCAAGTACAACCTTGGTAAATTCCTTATCCATGGAATTTGCAGAAGCTGCTACCCCACACCCCACGTAGGGCACCCCGGCTAGCTCAAAAAGACCTTGAATGGTGCCGTCTTCACCATTGGGGCCGTGGAGAACGGGAAGAACAACATCAATTGTGGCTACTTCTTCTCCTGCATGGTCGCCACTGGTATAGACAATGGTGCCGCGTCGTGTGGGGTCTAGAAGAAGGGCTACTTCTTTACCCGGAGTAGGTGTAACTTCTGGCAGTTTCCGGCCATGCTGTGAAAGTTTATCGAGGTCACCATCGCCAAGATACCACCCGCCGTCTCTCGTAATGCCAATGGGAACAATTGTGTACTGACCCATCTCCTTCATAATGCTGGCAGCGGAAATACAGGAGATTGAGTGCTCGGGGCTATTGCCCCCGTAGATAACAGCAACAGTGGTGTTCTTCATGCTTTAAAAAATACCTAATTGGCGAACTAAATACCTACTGGCCGCATACCTAGCTATCACTCATCGAATAGGCATGAATTAGTCCGAACTAGGAGCAGGACCCCTCATCGCCCTAAAATAGCGGTGATTATGGAAAGGTTTTTCATGAGTTCTCCTTCTGCTCCCCACAATAGCGTGGAAATATCTGCATCTGCCGTTTCTTCCCCCACCTCTCAGACGGGATCGTTACTAGCAGAGAATCCACAATCAATGCGGAAGTGGTTTATACACCGTATCGATGCTCGGAATTCCCCCAATAATTATGTTCTTGCAGCGGGAGGCGTTGTGTGGCGTCGCAATGAAAAAGGCGACATCGAGGTTCTACTCGAGCATCGCAAACGCTACGACGATTGGTCTATCCCCAAAGGAAAAGTCGATCCTGGTGAATCGCTCGTTATGACAGCTATCCGCGAGATTGCGGAAGAGACTGGTTTTGATGTCCGGTTGGGCAAATTCTTAAAACGAGTCCACTATCCCCTATCAGGCGACCGCCAAAAGATTGTGTACTACTGGTCTGCGCAGGTTACTGGTGGAGAATTCCACGTCAATAGCGAAGTGGACAGCATTGCGTGGCTTACACTTCCCGAAGCTGAACAACAGGTTCAATATGAGTCTGATCGCAAAGTCTTACGCCGTTTCCGGAAAATAGATGTGACATGGCATCCGCTGGTTCTTGTACGGCATAGTCGTGCAGGAGAACGCAGGGAAGGAAACAGAGATTTCCTTCGCCCTCTCGATGCGGTAGGACGCCAGCAAGCCACAGCACTAGCGGAGGCTGCCAGCGCCTACGGGGTGACTGAGCTTTTCGCTGCAGACCGCATTCGGTGTGTACAAACGCTACAGCCCACTGCACTTTTACTGAATTTATCTCTCCCCACGGAAGAGGCTCTTTCCGAAGAATTCGCCCTTAATCACCCAGATGACACACTGAACTTCTGGAAAACAATGTGTACGCACGCAACACAGGGGCAAATACCTATGGTGTGTTCACAGGGTGGCGTTATCCCGTCCCTTCTGCGGAGTATGGAGACCGCCGAGGGAATAGCGTGGGGACCGCATAACTGTAAGTGTAAAAAAGGCGGAATGTGGGTCATTTTTGTTGATAATTGCGGAGTTGCACAAGCCGCTGATTATCTACCAAGCCCACTAGCCGTGCGGTAATTCTTTTGTACAAGTGGCAAAGAGAGGGCGAAGCCGAGTCTATTTCTTAGACTTCTTCTTTTTGGACTTCTTCCCCTTTTTGCCACTTTTTTCTGCTTTAGCTGCTTTCTTCGCTGCCTTTGTCTCTTTTTTCAGAGTGGAAGCATTAGATTCAAAAGTATTGGTAGCAACGCGTTTTACAGATATTCCAGATTCGGGCAGTTCAGCTTTACCCTTAACGACAGCCCTGAAGTACTGGCCGGGACGAAACATGGGTACTTGTGTTGGTGCTACCGGAACAGCTTCTCCGGTATGAGGATTGCGGGCGACACGGGCAGCTCGGTCGCGACGCTCGAAAGTACCAAATCCCATAATGGTTACTGATTCGTTGCGTTCAACGCTTCGTACGATAATGTCGAGGATATTTTCTAGTGCATTGGTGGCCGTGTTCTGGTCGATATCCATGCGGCGCGACAATTCCGCCACAATGTCGGCTTTATTCATTGTTCCTCCAGATGTTCTTCAGAAAGCTCTTCGGGAGATACAGACTCTAAGATCTGTACTCGAATAGTGAACTATCCTCAGTAACAACAGTTATACGCTCTTTTAGCGAGGGCAGCATGCGATCACGCTACTTCGCAAAGGATAAGCATGTTGTTATTCTTTTTCTCGGAATAACAATTAGTAGATTCTAGTTTTCCAAAACTGGGATCTACTGAAAATATAGCCGAAATTGGTAAGTTTAAGGGGCAATTACAGAATAAATTATCGAGTAATTGGCTTGTACGATGGTCGATTAATCTCATATTGGGCTATCTCGTCTTCGTGTCGCAGTGTCAAATCAATGTCATCGAGCCCCTCCATAAGACGCCACCGGGTGTAATCGTCTAATTCAAAGGGAACAACATAGTCGCCTGCGGTGACAGTTCGCTCTTCTAAACTGACTGTAACGGTCATACCGGGATGGGCTTCTGTTATCTCCCATAGCTTCTCAATGTCTTCCTGCGCAACCACTCCCGCGACAAGACCCGATTTAGCAGCATTACCACGGAAGATATCCGCGAATCGCGGCGAGAGAACTACTCGAAAACCATAGTCCATTAACGCCCATACTGCGTGTTCACGCGATGATCCCGTGCCGAAGTCTGGTCCAGCAATAAGGACACTCCCCTGCCGATAGGGTTCCTGGTTCAAGACGAAATTCTCATCATTTCGCCAAGCAGCGAAAAGTCCATCGGCAAAACCGGAGCGAGTAACGCGTTTCAAAAAAACTGCGGGGATAATTTGGTCGGTGTCAACGTTAGAGCGACGCAGTGGGACGCCAACACCACTATGAGAGATGAACGGTTCCATGGTTTCTGTTCCCTTTCGAGTGGAGTGACAATTATCGGACGGGAGCAAGATCTGCGGGGGAAGCAAGTGTTCCGCATACGGCAGAGGCCGCAGCAACAGCGGGACTTACCAGGTGGGTACGGGATCCTTTCCCTTGTCGCCCTTCGAAATTGCGGTTAGAGGTAGAGGCGGAACGATCTCCTGGATTCATTGTGTCGGAATTCATTCCCAGGCACATGGAACAACCGGGGTTACGCCATTCCGCGCCGGCGTCTCGGAAAACTACATCGAGGCCTTCTTCTTCCGCTTGTTGTTTTACTAATCCGGATCCGGGAACAACAAGCATACGAACCCCTTCTGCCACCGTACGACCACGGAGAACATCCGCAGCAGCTCGTAAGTCTTCAATGCGCCCGTTAGTGCAGGAGCCAACGAATACTGTATTGATGGCGATATCCCTCATGGGGGTGCCTGCTGTCAAATCCATATATGCGAGGGCTTTTTCACAAGCGGCTTTCAGAGACTCATCGGCAAAGTCGTCGGGGCTGGGAACTACTCCAGAAAGTTCCACTCCTTGACCTGGATTGGTACCCCATGTGACATATGGTTCGATGTCTTCGCCTTTGAGGACAACTTCTTTATCAAAAGTGGCGCCGTCATCCGTACGAAGTTCTTTCCACGCTGCCACAGCCTTGTCCCATTGTTCGTCTTTGGGAGCATGTGGGCGTCCTTTGAGGTAATTAAAGGTGACGCTGTCGGGGGCGATCATGCCTGCCCGTGCCCCGGCTTCAATACTCATATTGCAGATGGTCATACGGCTTTCCATAGAGAGTTTCTCTATGACGGGGCCACGGTATTCAATAACGTGCCCTTGCCCACCCGCGGTACCAATCTTCGCAATAATGGCGAGAATAATGTCCTTGGCGGTAACTCCTGGCTGCACTTCACCAGTGACAGTGACGGACATGGTCTTAAAAGGCTTGAGAGGCAATGTCTGAGTGGCCATGACGTGCTCTACCTCAGAGGTGCCAATACCGAAGGCTAAAGCACCGAATGCCCCGTGGGTAGATGTATGAGAGTCACCACAAACGATGGTCATACCGGGTTGGGTGAGACCAAGCTGCGGACCAATAACGTGGACAACACCTTGGTTAAGGTTTCCCATGGGATAGAGGGGAACCCCGAATTCTTGACAATTCTTATGCAGAGCGTCCAGCTGTGCCCGTGATGTGGGATCAGCAACAGTACCATCGACCGTAGGAACGGTGGGAACGTTGTGATCTTCTGTAGCGACAGTAAGATCAGGGCGGCGTAAACGGCGTCCCGCAAGACGCAGTCCATCGAAAGCTTGTGGGCTTGTTACCTCATGAAGAAGCTGCAGATCAATATAGATAAGATCGGGTTGACGGGCATCGCCTTCCCCTTCTCCAGGTACAACAACGTGCTGTTCCCACACTTTTTCGGCGAGAGTTTTAGGGCCGTGCATAGTGGTCGTAACGCTCCCTTCGCAAGACTACTGATAAGCGGTGCAGATACGAGAGCTTTTCGTTCCTATAATGAGAGCGGAAGAACCATTATGTGAAGAAATGAGGCAGGCTCACAGCATTTGCATCCCATAAAATGGGATGCTACAGTCAAAATATGGGAAAGTCAAGCGGAATCGGCGTCTTAGATAAGACGATGCTTATCCTCACAACAGTCGCAGAAGAACCCTGCTCACTCAATGAATTATGTGAACGCTCTGGAATTCCACGCGCTACAGCACACCGCCTTGCCGTAGGAATGGAATTACATCGTCTCTTAAGCCGGGATACCTCCGGACTATGGCATCCTGGCCCCGCATTAGCCGAACTTGCAGCCAAATCAACAGACACACTATTAGAAGCAGCCCATCTCATTCTCCCCCGCCTACGCGACATCACGGGAGAATCAGTACAGCTTTACCGCATAGAAAATGGACAACGCGTCTGTATAGCAACATCTGAACCACCCACGGGTTTACGAGATAGCGTCCCGGTAGGAGCGCACCTTCCTCTCTACGTAGGCGCATCCTCTAAAGTTCTGGTCGCATGGGCAGAAATGAGTATCCAACGATCCATACTGGCGGAAGGCGAAATTACGGAAACACAACTCCGCGATACCCGTCGACGTGGATGGGCACAGAGTATTGGTGAACGCGAACCCGGTGTAGCAAGCGTCTCCGTACCAGTTCGCGACGCACGCGGCACCGTACTAGCAGCCATCGCTGTATCGGGCCCTATTGACCGCATTGCTAAACGTCCTGCAAATATGTGGGCAGCAGACCTAAAAACCGCATCGAGCGTTATCACTAAACACCTGTAAACACACAGGTAGAAAAACTATAGAGGTACATCTTCTACAAGATGTACCTCTACTGTTGTATTCCTTACAGGAATTCTCTTAGCCGATAACCCGCACTCCTGTAGCCTGCGGGCCACGGCGACCATCGCCTAGTTCATATTCCACTTGCTGGTGTTCTTCTAGCGTGAGAAAACCGTCTCCCTCAATCTCGGAGTAGTGGACGAAAACATCAGCGCCGTTGTCATCGGGAGTAATAAAGCCGTAGCCTTTTTCTGAGTTGAACCACTTAACGGTACCCGTTGCCATGGCGTTTCCTTTCTTTCCCCTACTTTTATGTGATCATTGGGGATTCATAGACGGGTTGATTACCCTATTGTCCTCCACAATAACGAGAAGCGCCTAACGACGACGTCAAAACTCACATCCCAGCTAAAATGACAGCGTCACTCAATGCCAGCTGCTTCCTCATCCTCAATTTGTTTGAGAGACTTCCCCTCCTCCGTTTTCCACTGCACACGACCATTCACCGATGTCCCACTAACGAAACTTGCAGCAGTAGAAGGGCTGGAAAAATGTGTATCTCTAGTTAGAACAAAATTCTCATTAACACGGTCAGCATAGTGCGCTCTCAAACGACAAACATACGGCGGAACTGATGCTGTGAACTGATCTTCAGGACGTATCTGTGAGCCCGCTAATACAACGAACCCATCACTGACCCGCTTCCCTCTCGCCACAAGTCGTGCTCTAGTAAAAGTCAGTTCTTGTTCTTTAATCTCATCAGATCTTTTCTGTTGTATTCCATCGAATGTGGTTTCGTTAACAGATTCGAAAACTTTAAAGCCTAAAGCACCGATAACAATATGTGCGTAATCGATAAACTCATCAAGCTCAGCTTGTTTCTCCTCTGTAGGAGCTCCCATTGATGGATCGTTACCGTTGGTAACCACGTAACGCCCAGCACTTTTCGCCATTCCAGTAAACCGATGTTCTAAGTAGCTGATTTCCGTAGGCCCCAGTGCGTTATTAGAAGTGACGATTGCAACGGCCTGAGTCCAATAATCGGTTTTTTCCTCATCCCGATGCTCCATAATGCGACCGAGCACACCTTTATTATTTTTCCTTTTTCGTGCCTGTCCAATATAAACTCGCTGGTTTCCATCATCATCAGCCCCAAAAAGAAGATAGACACCAGATTGTTGCAGATCAGATCTATCTTTCGACTTTATTAGATCAGTACGAGGAAGAAGATAGCACACACCTGTCCAATTACTGAGTGAAGCTTTAATTCTCCCCTGAGGAATTCCATCGATAAGATACAACATAACTGTTTTTGGCCGTAGCATTACTTATCCTTGCTTTCTTTTCTTCCGTGTAATTTGTTATTACTCCAAGCATAAAAACCGTGATATTCATAAGATAATTACCATTGTTACTTTTACCTGTATACAAAAATCCCCCAGCTATAGCCGGGGGATATCACAGGTATTAAGAATTATTTGGTACCCCCAACGGGATTTGAACCCGTGTTACCGGCGTGAGAGGCCGGCGTCCTAGGCCGCTAGACGATAGGGGCATGACCACTTGATAACAAGATGGTTATAGAAGCTTAACGTATTACTTCTAAGATCCCAAAACTGTTACCAGATTTGGGTTTTCTTCACTTTTATAAAGCGAAAAAGCTGGCCTACCAGGACTCGAACCTAGAATGGCTGAACCAGAATCAGCTGTGTTGCCAATTACACCATAGGCCATTGGGGTCTCATGACCACCTCGAAAAGGTTACCACTTTACCCCTCGTTAACACCAAATCGAGATGTTAACCTTGGTTTTCCACTGGAGTGGGTTCATAGGAAAGAGCCTCTGTAAGACGCTCTAGGGACACCTCACGACCCAACATCTCAATGGATTCAAAGAGTGGCGGGGAAACATGGGTACCTGTTACCGCTACTCGTATCGGGGTGAAAGCCTTGCGCGGCTTCAACTCCATCTTCTCAATGAGTTCACCCTTCAATGCACTCTCAATAGCGGCAGCCTTCCATCCTGTTTCTGGGATTTCCTGCAGAACAGTAAGAGCTGCTTGCAGGACAGGCTTAGCCTCGGGCTTGAGGTTTTTGCGCCCCGACTTCGCATCAATGGAGAAATTATCTCCACAGTAGAGGAAGTCCAGTAGCTTCCATGCGTCACTCAACACAACAATGCGTGTCTGTACAAGGTCTGCAGCCATCGTGAAGATATCGTCATCGAGATCTTCCGGTAGTGTTGTTCCTCTCGGTGAGGGGAATTCACGCATATAGGCAAGTAGTCGCTCGCGAAAATCGGCTGGCTCCAGCATGCGAATATGCTCGGCGTTAATAGCATCAGCCTTCTTCTGGTCGAAGTGCGCCGGAGCGGAGTTCACATCGACAACATCGAAGTTCTTAACAAGTTCATCAATGCTGAAAATATCGCGGTCAGAGGAAAGGCTCCACCCCAACAAGGCCAGGTAGTTGAGGAGTCCCTCCGGGAGGAAACCACGATCACGGTGGATGAAGAGGTTAGATTCTGGATCACGCTTAGAAAGCTTCTTGTTACCAGTTCCCATCACGAAGGGAAGATGCGCAAACTGCGGAATCTGCTTCGCTACACCAATACGTATCAGGGCTTCATAAAGAGCAATCTGGCGCGGAGTAGAAGGCAGCAGATCTTCACCCCGCAACACATGAGTAATTCCCATCAACGCATCATCGACAGGGTTTACCAGGGTATACAGCGGAGAACCATCAGAGCGGGCAATAACGTAGTCTGGCACAAACTGGGACTTGAATTCCGTGTAGCCACGCACCATGTCATTCCAGCCCAGATCCTTATCGGGCATGCGCAGACGAATAACGGATTTACGCCCTTCCGCACGGTAGGCAGCTTTTTGTTCTTCGGTAAGGTCACGATCGTAGTTATCGTAGCCGAGCTTGGGATCTTCACCCTTCGCCAGGTGACGGGCCTCTACCTCTTCATTAGTAGAGAAGGCCTCGTAGGCTTCGCCAGCGTCTAGAAGCTGCTGAATAACCTTGCGGTAGATGTCGCCACGCATGGATTGGCGGTACGGCTCGTGTGGGCCCCCTACCTTCGGGCCTTCATCCCAGTCGAGTCCCAGCCACTCGAGAGAATCAATGATGGCCTGGTAACTTTCCTCCGAGTCACGCTGTGCATCGGTATCTTCAATGCGGAAAATGAGTTTTCCACCGGTGTGACGAGCGTAGGCCCAGTTGAAGAGGGCAGTGCGGACCATTCCCACGTGGGGGGTACCGGTAGGCGACGGGCTAAAGCGGACACGGACTTCTTGAGTAGTCATAGTTTAAGGCTAGTAGCTTTCACGAGTAGGCTGGAGAACGGCGCTACCAACAGCGCCTTTGTTCTTATTGTAGGAGGTGGAGATGGAGCCTGAAAAACCCTTGCACTCGCAGCAGCACTATCTCCCCACAAGACCGTGTACCGAACCAGATTTTTTATTATCACGCGCCACCGGATCTGTCCGCACACAAGGCATTAAAGAAACTTTCTCCTCCGTAGCAGAGGCCCGTGAAGCTCTCGCCTCCGGCCGTGCCGACATGATTGTGGGGGCGTTACCGTTTACACCCAACGCACCAGCTGCTCTTATTTCTCCCAAGCACGTCATTCGCTCTGATGCTCCATTGGAGCCGCCCGCGTTCTTCCGTGGACAAGAAATGCGTGCCCGTATTGTGGACTTCTCTCCTACTGCTTCCGAGCATCGCCGTCGTGTTGAGCAGGCCGTTGCAGCTATCCGCCGGGGTGTTGCGGAAAAGATTGTGCTTGCTCGTGCTGTGGACGTTATTGCTGATGAGACTTTAGATCCCCAGCTTATTGCCGCACGTCTTCTTGACGGTAGCCCACGCCAGGAGGCGTATTTAGCGGACCTCTCCCCTGCCGGGACAGACTATGAGGGGCACTGGCTAGTGGGCTCTTCCCCGGAACTGCTGATAAGCCGCCGCGGGGCAGAGATAAGCTCTCACCCGCTAGCCGGTTCCCGGCCCCGCTGTTCTGACCGTCAACGCGATGCGCAATCTGCACGCGACCTGCGCACTTCTACGAAAGATAGTGCCGAGCATCGCTATGTTACCCAGGCACTGGAAGAAGCTCTACGTCCTTTGTGTAGCAGACTCGATGTTCCCGCTACACCTAGTCTGACGTCTACGAAAGAAATGTGGCATCTTGGTACCCACATTACGGGGACACTTGCCGCTCATGCAGAAAATAGGGATGCCACACAGACACACGAACTACCCACTGCTCTCGACCTAGCTGAGTTACTGCACCCCACTCCTGCCGTGGGAGGTTGGCCTCGTCGCGAAGCACTCACTTTTATCTCTGATGCGGGTGAAAACCGCCGCTTCTATGCGGGCACGGTGGGATGGTGTGATGCTGCTGGTGATGGTGACTGGGTAGTGGCTATTCGTTGTGCAGAACTGGATCCGGCACACAATTCCGCCACGGCCTGGGCTGGTGGTGGAATTGTGGCAGATTCTTGTCCCTCTGCCGAAGTACAGGAAACTCGCGACAAGCTACAAACTATCTTGCGTGCTTTAGGAATTGTCGACAGTCTTTAAGCATTGACAACGGGGTTGGAAAGCGTGCCGATACCGTCAATAGAGACCGTGACCGTATCCCCTTCTACCAGGGGTCCAATACCTGCCGGTGTGCCGGTAAGAATAACGTCGCCGGGCAGTAGTGTCATGACACTACTAACAAACTCGATAATCTCCGAAACAGTATGAACAACTGCTGCTGTGTTCTCATCCTGGCGAACTTCGCTCGTTCCATCAGCATGTATCACTTCCACCAGGATGTCTTGGTCAGAGGGATCGAGTTGGGTCTCAATCCACGGGCCTAGTGGGCAGAACGTGTCATAGCTTTTAGCCCTGGTCCATTGTCCTTCTGCGGCTTGAATATCGCGAGCAGTGACATCGTTAGCAATGGTGTACCCCAGGATGACGCGTCGTGCGTCTGCCGCATCAACATTGTGACAGGGTTGATTGATGATGACAGCTAGTTCACCCTCATGGTCAACACGTTGGCTGACCGCAGGCCTCCGAATGGGGGCATCTGGGCCAATAATAGAGGTAGGGGGCTTAATAAAGATGACGGGTTCATCTGTCGTTTGGCCACCCAATTCTCTGGCGTGATCAATATAGTTCTTCCCTACTGCCACAATCTTTGTGGGGAAAATGGGAGCTAAGAGACGTACGTCGGGAAGTAAGAACTTTTTGTCAGTGAAAACGGGCTGTCCATCCCAGGGAAGTTCATCTACTTGACGGATAGTACACGTGGAAGGAGTATCGGGATTCCCCTCGACGACGCCAAAGGAGACACCTTCGGGGGTAGCAAAACGAGCAATACGCATAGTAGAAGAATACCCCGCGCTGCAGAGCCCTGTTGAGTAGGACACTGCTGAGTAAGACACTGCTCGGTAGGAACTCATCTCCGAGTTCCTACCGAGCAGGATTCAGATAATTGAATAACCTTATGCGCTATGCGAGTGCAGCAGCGATACGATCACCTATCGCACTGGTGGAGATAGTCTCATCATCGCGGTGTGCCACATCGTTTTCTATTGCTTCCATAATGCGAGCAGCTTCACTGTCATACCCCAAATGCTCCAGCATCATTGCGCCAGAAACAATGGCGGCAGTGGGATCTGCCAGTCCCTTCCCCGCAATATCGGGGGCAGAACCGTGTACTGGTTCAAACATGGAGGGGTTGGTACGGGTGGCATCAATGTTTCCGCTTGCTGCTAATCCAATACCACCTATCACAGCGCCGGCGAGATCTGTGATGATATCGCCGAAAAGATTATCGGTGACGATAACATCAAAGCGACCCGGATCCGTCACCATATAGATAGTGCACGCATCAATGTGACAGTAATCCGTTGTTACTTCCGGATAGTCAGCAGCAACATCATCAACAGTGCGTTTCCACAGTGAACCCGCATGGGTTAGCACATTCATCTTGTGAACAAGAGTGAGGTGTTTACGACGTTTCATGGCGCGTTCAAAAGCGTCCCGCACAACGCGTTCCACTCCGAAGCGGGTATTCAGGGAAGTTTCTGTAGCAACCTCAGCTGTGGTTCCTACGCGGATCGCTCCACCATCGCCACAGTAGAGACCCTCCGTGCCCTCACGCACAACAACGAAGTCGATGGAAGGGTTACCAACTAGGGGTGAGTCAACACCTGCGTAGAGCTTCGCTGGGCGAAGATTGACAAAGTGATCAAGGGCAAACCGTAATTTTAGAAGTAATCCGCGCTCCAAAACGCCGGGAGCTACCCGCTCTGGATCACCAATGGCGCCGAGCAAGATGGCATCATGTTGACGGATCTTCTCAACAGTCTCATCGGAGAGAATCTCACCAGTTTTCAGGTAGTGTTCCGCGCCTAGCGAGTAGTGCGTGACCTCAATACTGGGGATAACTGCACGAAGTACTTTTAGCGCTTCGGCAGTAACCTCAGGGCCAATACCATCGCCACCGATGACCGCTAGATCAATCGTGGCACTCACGCGAGATCCACCTGGGCAGCACGAGTTGCCCAACAGCAGAACTGACAGTCTCCATCTCATCTTCAGTAAGGGCACGGTTGAGACGCAGCAGAGCAGTAGCACCAGTTCCCTTTGCATCAGGGCTGAGAGCACAAGAAATAATATCTACGTCCGCATTGCCCAATGCAGTGGCGAAAAGCCCTAGTGCACCGGGACGATCCTGGTAGGACAGCACCACATTGTGACCTTCTGCACGCATGTCGAAGTTGCGACCGTTAATACCGATAATCTTCTCAACTTTCTCCAGACCAGTAAGAGCACCGGAGATAGAGGTAACGTCACCATCGGCGGTGACGGCACGCACCGTCACAACAGACCGGTGGGTAAGAGCCTCAGTGTGAGTATCGACCTCAATAGAGACACCGCGCTCTTCGGCAATCTGCGGAGCATTCACAAAAGTTACCGGCTCGGTGCTGACAGCGGAGAAAAGACCGCGCAAAGCGGCAAGACCAAGAATATCGACGGGTTCAGCGGAAAGCTCACCGGAGACAACAACCTGCACGGCAGTAACCGGTTTGGGAGAAAGTGTGCCGGCCAGAAGACCCAATTTGCGAACAAGTTCCAGCCACGGTGAAACTTCATCATTAACGGGGCCGCCGGAGACGTTAACAGCGTCTGGAACGAACTCGCCAGCAAGTGCCAAGAGTACGGAATGAGCAACATCAACGCCTGCGCGATCCTGTGCTTCTGCGGTGGAGGCGCCAAGATGCGGAGTTAGGACAATGTTGTCGGCATCTAGCAGCGGGTTATCCGTAGGGGGTTCCTTGGAGTACACGTCAACAGCAGCGCTGCGCACCTTACCGGATGCCAATGCCGCTGCAAGGTCTTCCTCAACAATGAGTCCACCACGAGCAGCGTTCACAATAATGACACCATCCTTGCACTTGGCAAGTTGCTCAGCATTGATAAGACCGGCGGTTTCCGGGGTCTTCGGGAGGTGGATGGAGATGATATCGGCGCGGGAGAGCAGCTCGTCCAAGCTCACCAATTCAACGCCGAGTTGGGCGGCGCGGGCAGCGGGAAGATAAGGATCGTATGCCACTACCGTGGTATCAAAAGCCTTCATACGCTGAGCGTATAGTTGACCAATATGACCTAGACCGATCACACCGACGGTCTTGTGGAAGATTTCAACGCCTTTGAAACTGGAGCGCTTCCATTCGTGCTCACGAAGAGTGTTGTGAGCTGCTGGGATCTGGCGAGCAGCAGCCATTGTCAGCGCTACGGCATGTTCTGCCGCAGAATGAATGTTTGAGGTAGGCGCATTGACAACCATGACACCGCGGGCAGTAGCCGCGGGAATATCGACGTTATCAAGCCCTACACCAGCGCGACCAATAATCTTGAGATTATCGGCAACGGCTAATGCTTCGGCGTCAATAGTGGTGGCAGAACGTACGAGTACTGCGTCCGCTTCAGGAAGAGCTGCCAGCAATTCAGAACGGTTCGGACCATCGACCCAACGAATTTCTACACCATCACCCAGTGCATCTACGGTCGATTGAGCAAGTTTGTCGGCAATCAGTACGACGGGACGAGCATTTTGGCTCACGAGATTCTCCATTGTGTGTGAGGTTATTTCTGACACGACCGCGCCAGAAACTCTAGGTATCACGCTGCTAGTGTGCGCGTAGAGTAAAGCGATCTGGAGACATAAAGAATGCTACGCAGACTTCCCTACACTACTTCCTAAACAGCCTGATACACGGCTTATTCTAGTAGGCGAAAACAGATATAGGAATAGATACCTTGGTACTACTTTTGGGCAGTACCAAGGTATCTCAGCATTAGGTGGGACTGTCTATTTAGGCAGTCTCAGTAATTTCGCGCTTGACCCAGCTCATCATGTTGCGAAGGTCTGCACCAACAGCTTCAATCTGGTGGTTCTGTACCTGCGCACGCAGTTCCTCTAGCTCCTTGTTTCCATTCTCGACGTTCGTCATAAGCCGCTTTACGAAAGTACCGTCTTGGATTTCTTTCAGTACCTGGCGCATAGCTTCGCGAGAGGCGTCTCCCACAACACGGGGGCCAGACAGGTAGCCACCGAATTCAGCAGTGTCGGAGATGGAATAGTTCATATTGGTAAGGCCGCCCTCGTAGATGAGGTCAACGATGAGCTTCGTCTCGTGCATGCACTCGAAAAATGCCATTTCGGGGGCGTATCCGGCCTCAACGAGAGTTTCGAACCCCATCATAATGAGAGTTTCCATACCACCGCAGAGCACTGCCTGCTCACCGAAGAGATCTGTTTCGGTTTCTTCGCGGAAGGTTGTCTTAATGACACCTGCGCGGGTACCACCAATACCCTTTGCGTAGGAGAGGGCAAGAGCCTGGCCTTCGCCGGTAGGATCCTGCTCAACCGCAATGAGGCAGGGCACGCCGTGTCCTTCCACAAACTGACGACGAACGAGGTGGCCGGGCCCCTTAGGAGCACACATGGCAACGGTGACGTACTCCGGAACCTCAATGAGTTTGAAGTGAATATTCAAACCGTGTGCAAAGAAGAGGGCGTCGCCTTCCTGCAGATAGGGCTTAATGTCATTATTAAAAATTTGTGCCTGAGAAGTATCCGGGGCAAGCATCATAATGGTGTCTGCCCATTGTGCAGCCTCTGCATTGGTCATAACTTTGAGACCCTGCTCTTCTGCCTTGGCAATGGACTTGGATCCCTCGCGCAGACCAATGACAACGTCAACGCCGGAGTCACGCAAGCTTAGAGCATGTGCATGGCCTTGAGAACCGTAACCGATAATGGCAACCTTACGGCTCTGGATGATGGAAAGATCAGCGTCGTCTGAATAGAAAGTTTCGACTGCCATGGGTGGAGTCTCCTTTTACTGTGTCTTCATGTGGAGTCATACAAGCCATTGACCTATATGTTGTGTTAATCAGTGTAGCGTTGCCAGGAAGCCTTAGTCAGCGGGTAGCTGTCATTGACTTCGGGCCGCGGCCAAGAGTGATCGTGCCCGACTGCACAATCTCTCGAATTCCAAAAGGATCTAAGACTCGCAATAATGCGTCTATTTTGTCTTTGGTACCAGTAGCTTCCAGCGTCACAGACTCTGGAGCCACGTCAATTACTTTGGCGCGGAAAAGTTCTGCTGTTTGCACAACCTGGATGCGGTTACTCGCATCGCATCGAACTTTGATAAGGATGAGCTCCCGGGATACGGAAGCATCAGCATCCTGTTCGACAATCTTCAACACGTTAATGAGCTTATTGAGCTGCTTCGTTACCTGTTCAAGGGGAAGTCTGTCGACGGCCGTAACAATAGTCATCCGGGATACTCCCTCAACCTCTGTCGGACCGACCGCAAGAGATTGAATATTGAAACCTCGGCGCGCGAATAAGCCAGCGACACGGGTTAGCACGCCAGGCTTATCTTCCACCAGGATACTCAAAGTATGTGTCGTAGTCATGGTTAGATGGTGTCCCTTCTGGCCTGATCCTCATCGACGAGCGGATATATTCCCTTGAGCATCATGATTTCACTGTTACTAGTACCAGCAGGCACCATTGGCCATACTTGAGCATCCTTGGCAACAACAAACTCGATAACAACTGGGCGGTCGTTAATCTTACGGGCTTTTTCGATAGTTGGAACGATATCCTCTTCAGTTTCTACGCGAAAAGCAGCGCACCCAAGAGCTTCCGCCAACATAACGAAATCGGGGATACGACGTGTATGCGTCTCCAAGGTGGTCTGGGAATAACGCTCGTCATAGAAGAGCGTCTGCCACTGACGCACCATTCCGAGGCTGTCATTATTGATGAGGGCAACTTTAATGGGGAAATTATTTAGTGCGCAGGTCGCTAGTTCCTGATTCGTCATCTGGAAACAACCATCGCCGTCGATTGCCCATACTTCCTTATCTGGGTTACCAGCTTGAGCCCCCATGGCGGCAGGAATTGCGTATCCCATTGTGCCAAGACCACCGGAGTTTAACCAGGTACGGGGTTCTTCAAAGTCGATAAGCTGTGACGACCACATTTGGTGTTGTCCCACGCCAGAAACATAAATGGCGTCTGATCCGACAATGTTAGAGAGGGTCTCAATGACATACTGAGGAGACAAGTGTCCTTCTTCGTCTAGGGCCTTGTCGTACTTAATGGTGTAACGTTCACGTAATTCATCGAGATAGTCCACCCAGGCACGAATGTCACCAACAATATTCTCGGAAGGATCCGATTTCATCGTATTAATAAGTGCCGTTATTACTTCATGCGCATCGCCCACAATGGGGATATCGACAGTGACATTTTTACCAATCTCTGCCGGATCGATATCTGCATGAATAACTTGCGCATGCGGGGCAAAGTACTCAAGATTACCTGTTACGCGATCATCAAAGCGAGTACCGAGTGCAATGATGAGGTCACTTTTTTGCAATGCGGCAACAGCTGGGATGGTACCGTGCATTCCCGCCATACCGTAGTTCAGTGGGTGACTCTGCGGAAATGCATCCATACCCATAAGTGTGCAGGTCACAGGAATATCCGTGAGGGCTACCAGATCGAGCAGATCCTGCGAGGCATTGGCGTTAATAATGCCTCCGCCAATAAGGAAAACTGGTTTGTGGGCTTTCGCAATAAGACGAGCTGCTTCACGTATTTGTTTGCCGTGTGGCTTCGTCACTGGATGGTAACCTGGCAGATCAATAGCTGGCGGCCATGAGAATGTTGTCTCCTGGTTCATCGCCGATTTCGTAATATCGACGAGCACTGCGCCGGGCCGACCAGTTTGGGCAATATAAAAAGCCTCTGCCAATACTTGTGGGATAGTAGAGGCGTCTTTGACAAGGAAATTATGCTTTGTCACTGGAATGGCGATGCCAGAAATATCTGCTTCTTGGAAAGCATCAGTACCAATGCACGATTCTCCCACCTGCCCAGTAATGGCCACCATGGGGACAGAGTCCATTTGTGCATCAGCCAGTGCCGTTACCAGGTTAGTAGCAGCGGGACCAGACGTCACCATGCAAACGCCAACTCGCCCAGTGGATCGTGCATAGCCTTCGGCTGCGTGGCCAGCCCCTTGCTCGTGACGAACAAGTACGTGGTTAATAAAAGTGCTGTCGTAGAGCGGATCATAGACGGGAAGAATTGCGCCACCTGGAAGTCCAAATACGGTGTCTGCGCCAAGTTCCTCGAGAGAGCGAATGACAGACTTTGCGCCTGTGCATTTCTCTGGACCTATGCCGCGGTTACTGCTGGTTGCGTGTGCTGCTTCAGCGGGTGTGGGAATAGTGCCACGCCCTGGCTGGCGAGCTTGTGGTGCGCTCACATCAGTTCCTTCAGGTGACGGGCAGAGGCTACGCCTCCGCGTGAGATGGTAATAAAAAACCCTCGCCAGTGTGACTGTGCGAGGGGCATTTAGCTTCTCCGTGATCCGGTAGCGTTAACCGGGTCTAGCATAAACGCCGACCGCGAATACGTACAGATACTAGGACTTGAAGCATGACTTGATACTACGGTACAAATCTCATAATGTCAACTAATATAGTCACTATATGAGATCGAATACTCAAATTTCGATGTCGCAATGTTAATGGCACATGACCCATACAGAAAGGCTTCACAATGCCTCAGCTTCGATCTGCCCAATCAACACGTGGTCGTAATGCCGCAGGAGCGCGCGCACTCTGGCGTGCCACTGGTGTCAAAGATTCTGACTTCGGTAAACCAATTATTGCTATCGCCAACTCATACACGGATTTTGTCCCCGGACACGTACACCTCAAATACGTCGGCGATATTGTCAAAAAAGCCGTCGAAGAGGCTGGTGGAATAGCGAAAGAGTTTAACACCATTGCCATCGATGACGGCATAGCAATGGGCCACAACGGCATGCTCTATTCCCTCCCCAGCCGCGAAATCATTGCCGACTCCGTGGAATACATGTGCAATGCACACACCGCCGACGCCCTCGTCTGCATCTCCAACTGCGACAAAATTACCCCCGGCATGCTGAACGCTGCACTGCGCCTCAACATCCCCACAGTTTTTGTGTCCGGCGGCCCTATGGAAGCCGGTGGCGCCGTCGTCGTCGATGGTGTCGCCCGCAAAGGCTCAGACCTTATCACCGCCATCTCCGCAAGCGCTTCCGATAAAACAGATGACGATGCACTTCTTAAAGTTGAACAAACCGCCTGTCCTACCTGCGGTTCCTGCTCAGGCATGTTCACTGCCAACTCCATGAACTGCCTGACAGAAGCCCTTGGCTTATCCCTGCCCGGTAATGGTTCTACTCTTGCCACCCATAAAGCCCGCAAGGCGCTTTTTGAACGCGCCGGAAAACTCATTGTGGAATTAGCCAACCGCTACTACCACGATAATGACGAGTCCGTTCTCCCCCGCTCTATTGCCACTCGCGAAGCATTCTGCAACGCTATGACCCTCGATATAGCCATGGGCGGATCCACCAACACTGTGCTGCATATTCTTGCCGCTGCACAAGAAGGTAATGTGAACTTCACACTGGATGACATTGACGCTATCTCGCGCCGCGTACCGTGCCTTTCCAAAGTGGCCCCTAACTCCGATTTCTACATGGAGGACTTCCACCGTGCTGGTGGTATTCCAGCACTACTCGGCGAACTTAACCGTGCTGGCCTCTTAAACACCACTGTTCACTCTGTACACTCTGCGGACTTTGCACACTATCTGGCCGATTGGGACATTCGCGGCGGTTCCGCCACCGATGAAGCTATAGAGCTCTACCATGCTGCTCCCGGTGGAGTACGCACCACACAGCCCTTCTCCACCGATAATCGTTGGGATAGTCTTGATCTTGACGCTGAAAACGGATGCATTCGTGATAGCGCCCACGCCTACACCAAGGAAGGTGGGCTCTGTGTCCTCCGCGGCAATATCGCCGAAGACGGTGCCATTCTTAAAACTGCCGGCATCAGTGAAGATCAATTCCACTTCGAGGGATCTGCGCGCGTCGTCGAAAGCCAAGAAGAGGCTGTTAACGTCATCTTAAATAAGACACTACAGCCGGGGGAAGTTCTTTTCGTCACCTATGAAGGACCTTCTGGTGGCCCCGGTATGCAAGAAATGCTGCATCCTACTGCCTTCATTAAAGGCGTTGGTTTAGGGAAGAAATGTGCCCTGGTCACAGATGGTCGTTTCTCAGGAGGATCCTCCGGCCTTTCCATCGGACACGTCTCTCCTGAAGCAGCCCACGGTGGCGCTATTGGACTTGTCCACGATGGTGACCCCATCTATATCGATGTTGCTGAACGTAAGATCGAATTGCGTGTTAGTGCAGAAGAACTGAAAAAGCGTCGTACTGAAGAGAACACCCGTGAGCACCCCTGGACTCCTCATAAAGATCGTTCTCGAGAAGTATCAAAGGCCCTACGCGCTTACGCAAAGATGGCCGCATCGGCAGACCGCGGCGGTGTGCGCGACATCGACTAGCCTTCTCTTTCCTAGTCCTGCCCTCCCTCTATGAAAAGTGTGAGGCCCCACTGTATGGTGGGGCCTCACACTTTTCATAACCTTACGACATTATCGACGAGAGTCTACTAGAAGATAAATCTGTTAGAAGGGGAAACCTTGCGTATTAAAAATTGCCCACACAATGGGAGCTGACGCGATACCAACAATGAACCACACAATGGCACCCCATTTAGGTCGTGTCGCCCAGCCCCATCGTCCATCCACTGACCACCGGCCCGACCCGGCAAAAATAACCGCTGCAGACATTGCCGCAATAAGGGTAATCAGCTCATACGGTCCCTTATAAAGAGCGAGAAAAGCACCCTCACCCAATGCTAAATGCGTAAGCGTCGCCATGCCCATCACACCTAAGATCACCGACGCTCCCGCTGGCGCAAAAAGCCCCAAAATAACGATGATGCCGCTCACAAGTTCTGCCACACCAGCACCTATCGCAAATATCTCAGTGTGATTAGTGAAGCCGACAGACCGTAGCAGGTCCTCAGTTGCACTAATGGAACCGCCAAAAAGACCAAAGAGTTTATCCGCACCATGCATGGCCATAATGACACCGAGAGTTACTCGCAGGAGGAAAAGGCCCCAATCAACCGTCCCCCATCCTTTTGACTTATCGTCCTCGTTATCGTCTTTTTCCTGGCCATCATGTACATCTTCCAGAAGTTCGTCACTATCTGAAAGGTCACTACTATCCAGAGGCTCGCTACTAGCAGCATCTTCAACTGACGAAGAAGACACGCTCACGGGGGCAGCAGGGGCAACAGAAACAGGAATGTCAGCTACGGCAGTCTCCGCTGATTCCATAACAGCTGTCTCTGCTGGGTCAATGTAAACATTGTCATCGAATACCCCAGAGGAAGTATCCTCACCAGGTAAAACAGTATCGATAAACGTTGTTTCAGCATCTTCTGCGGCGGTATAGGCCAGAGGCTGCTCCATCTCTGGCATCTCACTCGCAGTGTCCTCACTATCGAAGATTCCCACAGCTGTGGCATCGTCGTCATCCGTCGACTGCGCTTCGCTTTCACTGTCTGCAGTAATACTTTCCTGATCTGCAGCAGAAATAGTGTCGATGTCGTCTAATAAACCATCCAGGACGACATCATCGTCACTAACTGGCTGCATCTGTTGGGGAACAGTATCATCCGACGAATCGCGCGAGGCAGTATCTTCGCTGATATCCTCGCCAGTATCTTCGTTGAGCACAGGTTCCTCATTAAACGCAGGCTCAGAGTTAGGAACAGAAGTTGTATCGTCGCTCATGCGTCCAGAATAACGGGAGAATTTATGAAAATGCAGAACATCCCAGGTGAGTCGCTAAGAGCACACTCCTGGGATGTTCTACGTAAGAAAGTTATGAGCACATTTCAATGATGATTTCGCGTACTCGTGCAGCATCTGCCTGGCCGCGAGTAGCTTTCATCACTGCACCGATAATGGCACCGGCTGCCTGTACTTTGCCACTGCGAATCTTATCGGCAATATCAGGCTGAGCGGCAAGAGCTTCCTCCACTGCGCTGCGAAGCGCCGAATCATCGGAGACAACGGCCAGTCCACGTTTTTCGACGACTTCAGCAGGTTCACCCTCGCCGTCGAGGACAGCATCAACAACCTGGCGGGCCAGCTTATTGGTGAGCTTGCCTTCCGCGACCATGCTAATAACTTCTGCCAGCTGTTTCGGAGAAATAGCCAGGGCATCAAGTTCTACCTCGCGGTTCTTGGCTTGCTGCGTAAGGTAGGAAACCCACCAGTTACGTGCTTCAGCGGAGGGAGCGCCCGCTTCCACCGTATCGGCAACAAGATCCATAGCACCGGTATTGACGAGGTCTCGGAGTTCCTCATCAGAAAGATTCCACTCTTTCTGCAAACGAGCACGACGCACCCAAGGGAGTTCCGGTAGTGTGGCACGAATATCTTCAACATGCTCACGCGACACGACAACAGGCGCCAAATCAGGATCATTGAAGTAGCGGTAATCAGCAGAGGTTTCTTTCGGACGACCTGCTGCAGTTGCACCAGTAGATTCCAAGAAGTGGCGCGTCTCTAGACGAACTTCTTCACCCGCATCCAGAACGGCTGCCTGACGGCACATTTCGTAGCGGACAGCAGTCTCAATGGACTTTAACGTATTAACGTTCTTTGTCTCTGTACGCGTACCGAACTCGGTGGTACCCACGGGGCGGAGAGACAAGTTAACATCGGCACGCATGGACCCCTGCGCCATATTGACGTCAGACACCTTCAGCGAGCGAATAACATCACGCAATGCGGTGACGTAAGCGCGAGCTACTTCGGGGGCGCGCTCCCCTGCTCCTTCAATAGGCTTGGTAACAATTTCGATAAGCGGCACGCCGGCACGGTTCATATCGAGGAGAGAGTGTGTAGCACCGTTAATGCGGCCTGTCTCACCACCAATATGGGTCAGTTTGCCGGTGTCTTCCTCCATGTGAGCACGTTCAATATCAACCCGGAAGGGGGTGCCGTCTTCGAGCTGGAACTCCAGATAACCGTCGTAGGCAATGGGCTCGTCATATTGGCTAATCTGATAGTTCTTGGGCTGGTCCGGATAGAAGTAATTCTTTCGAGCAAAACGCGAATAAGAAGCAATCTGGCAGTTTAAGGCCAAACCGATCTTGATAGCCCAGTCCACTGCTTGCTGGTTAACAACGGGGAGTGCGCCAGGTAGTCCCATACATGTGGGGCTAACGTGGGTGTTGGGTTCTGCACCGAAAGCGGTGGGGCTATTGCAGAACATTTTCGTTTCCGTAGAAAGCTCTACGTGAACTTCCAACCCCATAACGGGATCGTACTTCGCGATTACCTCGTCGAAGTCGAGGATGTCATCTACATGGGCGCTTGTCATGGTTCCTAGTTTAGGTGAGAAGAGCAGTTATTGCAGTATCGGCTCAACACACGGTTCCTCGCTGAGAAAGCATGCACTGAACCCGCATTGAGCCGATACTAAGTGATCAGTTATACCACCGCTATGGCACGTTTAGCCGAAGAGGGCTTCCATTTCCCTGTAGCGATCCATGGGGACTCTCTTCGGATGGCCGACTGCCTCATCAAGAGTGATGCGTTCAATCTTGTCATTGCGAACCGCGACCACTTTTCCAAAGTCGCCCTCGGCAACGGCATGGACAGCATTAACACCAAAACGAGTACCCAGAACGCGGTCAAAAGCAGTAGGGGTACCACCACGCTGAATATGACCAAGTACCGTGGTACGGATATCGCGATCATAGAGGCGAGTACGTAGCTCATCGCCAAGCTGTTGCGTAACGCCCGTATATATTTCGTGCCCGAACTTATCGATACCGCCAGACCGCATTTCCATCGTGCCTTCCTTAGGATGTGCCCCCTCGGCTACCACGCAGATAGCGTAGGATTCACCCATTTGGAAGCGGCGCTCCATAAGCTTGGCAATGCGATCAACATCGAAAGGAACTTCTGGGATAACAACCATGTGTGCGCCTCCGGCCATTCCTGCCTGGAGAGCGATCCATCCGGCGTTGCGTCCCATGACTTCTACCAGCATGACGCGCTGGTGGGACTCCGCAGTGGTATGCAGACGGTCAATAGCATCTGTGGCAATAGATACTGCTGTATCGAAACCAAACGTGTAGTCAGTATTGGCAACGTCATTGTCGATAGTCTTGGGAACACCGACAACATTAATGCCGTTTTCCATCAGCCAACGACCGCCGCGCAAGGTACCGTCTCCACCAATAGGAATGACGGCATCAATTTCATTATCGGCAAGAGTCGCTTTGATATCGTCTATGCGAGATTCCAACTCATGTGGATTCATGCGACCAGTACCTAAAATGGTGCCACCTTGGTCGAGGATCTTGTCGATGCTTTCATTGTCATAAAGCTGAATACGAAAATTGTTGACGAGACCAGTCCAACCGTCTTGGAAACCCACCACTGTAGCGTCGTAGCAGCTGTTAGCAGTGCGAACAACACCGCGAATAACTGCATTTAAGCCCGGGCAGTCACCACCGGCAGTCAGAACACCAATTCGAAGACCCATGTGACTAATCCTTCTCTATTGCCATTTCTTAGAAAAAGTAGCTATAGGTGCAGTGTACCGAGATAAACAAGCGAATACTTAACCGATCCAGCAACAGATTCACCGCACCTACATAGTTTCGCTGATATAAGCCCAGATTACGCCGAAATCCTCCCCTCCGCCTGTATTCCTCAGACGAAGAGGAGGACTCCTCACAAAGTGTTCTCACAGAATATTAGCGTCTAGTGGCAAAAGCTAGCAGAGTGGTCCACGCGCCTTTTCATACGCGGCACCAACCCGATAAAGACGAGCATCCTCCAAAGCTGGAGCCATAATCTGCAGACCCACAGGCATTCCAGAATCCGATGCCAGTCCAGATGGAACGGACATACCACAAATACCTGCCAAGTTCAGAGGCAACGTGTAAAGGTCGAAGAGATACATGGAAAGCGGATCGTCAACTCGCTCTCCCAGCTTGAATGCCGTCTGCGGAGTAGTCGGCGAGATCAACACATCTACCTGCTCATAGGCTTTTTGGAAGTCCTGTGCAATAAGCGTACGAACCTTCTGTGCCTGCGTATAGTACGCATCGTAGTAGCCAGCAGAAAGAGCATACGTACCAATGATGATGCGGCGTTTAACTTCCTTACCAAAACCAGCAGCACGCGTCAGAGACATCACCTCGTCAACCGAATGAGTCCCATCATCGCCCACCCGGAGTCCGTAGCGCATTCCGTCAAAGCGGGCCAGATTAGACGACACTTCAGAGGGAAGAATGAGGTAATAAGCAGCCAATGCGTAGGGGAAGTTCGGGCAAGACACCTCAACGATTTCTGCGCCCAACCCTTGCAGAGTTTCAACTGCCTGACGGAAAGACTCCGCTACTCCAGGTTGACATCCCTCATCAGTGAGGAATTCCTTAATAAGGCCAATCTTCACACCGGAAAGATCTTTATTCTGACCCTCCAATGCGGCATCCACCATATTGGGAATTTCTACCGACAATGATGTGGAATCATGATCATCATGGCCAGCAATAACATTGTGCAGCATGGCCGTATCCAACACGGTACGAGCACACGGACCACCCTGATCCAGGGACGATGCACACGCTACCAGACCATAGCGAGATACTGTGCCATAGGTGGGCTTCACCCCTACCGTGGCGGTAAGAGCTGCCGGCTGACGGATTGAACCACCCGTATCTGTACCAATAGCTAGCGGAGCTTCATAGGAGGCCAACGCCGCAGCGGAACCACCACCAGAACCACCCGGAGTACGCTCCTTATCCCACGGGTTATAGGTGGGACCATACGCAGAGTTTTCCGTAGAAGAACCCATGGCGAACTCATCCATATTGGTCTTACCCAATATGGGGATGCCAGCTTCGCGGAGCTTCTTCACAACAGTCGCATCATACTGTGGGACATAACCCTCCAGAATTTTCGATGCGCATGTTGTCGGTGCATCAACCGTTGTGAAAATATCCTTCAAGGCAAGTGGAACACCCGCTAGCGGAGAAGCCGGTTCCTTACCAGCTGCAACATCCTCATCCACCTTGCGAGCAGTTGCTAAAGCTTCCTCCGCGCCAACATGTAGGAAAGCATGGATATCGCCATCGATTTCTTGAATACGATCCAAGAAGGCTTGCGTTACTGCAACAGATGATAGTTCCCCTGCATGTATACGCTGTGCCAGCGTATATGCATCCATAGAAAGAATAGAATCAGCAGGAACAGTACGAAGATCACTCATTATCGTTATTCCCCTCCCTCACTCAGAATCTGCGGAATGACGATACGGCCATCCTCTACTTCAGGAGCCTGACTCAATACTGATTCCTGCGACAAACAAGGCTTGGTAACATCCTCATGCGCAATATTCTGGATAGCCACTGGATGGCTCATTGCGTCAACGCCTTCAGTGTCAAGCTCCGTGATGACATTCACGTGCTGCAAAATATCCTTAATTTGACCAGCCAACTCATCTAACTCATCATCAGCTAACGCCAAACGCGCTAGTTTCGCGAGGTGAGCGACATCGTCACGGGTAATACCGTCCACTGAAGCACCTTTCTTCGGAATCGTACTATGCAAATGCTTATGTACTGTGCAAATGCTACCGCGTCGCGGTGGGAACAGGCCACACGTAGCAACGAACAATGAGTCCTGGAACAGGACTCCAAAAACGCGAGCGTTCCAGTTGGAACCCCATGCGCTCATACACTCGGTGAGCCGGAACCATATTCTCCCTAGTTGAGAGTACTACTGTGTGAAAACCATTCTGAACAGCATATTCCTGGCAAGTACGCACAAGTGTCGACCCAATACCGCGCCCCTGCGCTGCCTCATCTACAGCGAGTGTACGTAGTTCAATTTCCCCCTCTTGCGCAATTGATGCCCAAGGATTACCACCTGCTGCCAATGTAACAGCACCCAAAATCTGATCGGTGACATCATCAACAGCAACAAAATTGGCATCCGCATTCTGAAAACGCGGAGTGACATCACGCAAGATATCGAGATAAGGAGAATTGGGATCTTCATAAGGGGTAAATGTGGTAGCCGTCATTTCCCCCACTATCTGCAGATCCTCTTCACGCATTGGACGGATAGTAAACCCAGTAGTAGACCCAGTGCGATTCTTATCGCTCATGCACGTTTCTCCTTTAACGCTGCTTCGCCACCGTGTAGTAGCACAACAAATTCTTCCTCATTAAGAACAGGAATACCTAAAGCCTCTGCTTTAGTAAGTTTTGAGCCAGCATGAGCACCAGCAACAACGTAGTCAGTTTTCTTGGAAACAGAACTGGCTGCCTTACCACCATGGGAGACAATAGCCTCCTTCACAGAATCGCGCGTAAAGCCTTCTAATGAACCGGTAGCAACCACCGTCAACCCCTCTAGCGTGTGGGGCTGATCCTCCTCATGGGAATCCTCCATACGGACTCCCGCAGCAGCCCATTTGTCAACGATATCGCGATGCCACTCTATAGAAAACCATTCCACAAGCGAATCTGCAATAATGCCGCCCACACCTTCTACCTCAGATAGCGTGGCTACTTCTCCACTCATAGCCAAGTGCTGAATTTTCTGCAGACTACCAAATGCTGTTGCTAGAGAACGAGCAGCGGTGGGCCCAACATGGCGAATGGAAAGAGCAACGAGAATCCGCCACAATGGCCGTTCTTTTGCCTCTTCTAAGTTTTGTAGTAACTTCTCCCCAGTCTTGGACAAGATGACGCGCTGTCCATCGACCTCGCCTACTGCAGTATGCGCATATTTAGGATCCGTATCCACATTACGGGGTGCACGCCGCGTATATTGCTGTGTTTTTAACAAATCTGCAGCAGTGATGGTGAAAAGATCCCCTTCATCATGCAAAATATTCCGCTCGTACAGATCACGGGCCCCCTTCTCCCCAAGCGCCTCAATATCGAGGGCGGCCCGACTCGCAAGATAAAACAGACGTTCCCGCAACTGCGCCGGACATCCATGTGTGTTGGGGCAACGCCAGTCCTGGTCAGATTCTTTTTCTGGGGCAAGAAGAGCACCACATTCAGGACAGTGTGTGGGAAAGATGAATTCTTTTTCCTCACCCGTACGCGCATCAACGATAGGGCCTAAAACCTCGGGGATAACTTCTCCAGCTTTTCTAATGACGACCTGGTCGCCAATGAGAACACCCTTACGTTTCACTTCAAACTGGTTGTGCAACGTCGCATTAGATACTGTTGAGCCGGCAACAGTGACAGGTTCCATAAAAGCATAGGGTGTGACACGTCCAGTTCGCCCTACAGAAACGCGAATATCCAGCAGTTTCGTTATAGCTTCTTCGGGTGGATATTTATAGGCAACAGCCCACCGCGGTACACGTGATGTTGCCCCCAGTCTGCGTTGTTCCGCAATGTTATTGAGTTTTACAACTAATCCATCAGTTTCATGTTCACTTTCGGCACGATGTTCACCCCAGTACCGCATCTTGTTAAGGACCTCATCGATACCGTGGACGCATTCTGTTTTATCGGAAACATGCAATCCCCAAGACGCCATAGCTTGATAGGCCTCCCACTGCGTCGTAGGATGAAAACCTTCAGTTTTCCCTAAGCCATGACAAATCATACGAAGATGGCGACGAGCCACCTCTGCCGGATCTTTTTGACGGAGAGATCCCGCCGCAGCATTGCGTGGATTAGCAAAAGGCTTAGGTTTCCTGTCAGCTTCTGCTGCCTCATTAATAATTCGTTCATTAAGTGCAGCAAAGTCATCAAGAGCAAAAAACACTTCCCCGCGCACTTCTAACAGAGCAGGGATCGGGTAATCCGGATTTTCACGCAAATGCGTGGGGATATCAACAATAGTGCGCGCATTGAGGGTAATATCCTCCCCCACTCGCCCATCACCGCGAGTAGCAGCACGGTCCAAAACACCATTTCGATACACCAGATCTATTGCGGCACCATCGATTTTCAGTTCCGTAAGATATTCCTGGTGTGTCCCCACCTCATTTTCCAGCCGAGTAAGCCACTCCGTTAATTCTTCTGGACTAAAAACATCGTCTAAACTGAGCATTCTCTCCGGATGCTCAACAGACTGAAAAGTAGTCTCGAAACCACCACCTACCAACTGTGTAGGTGAGTTAGGTGTACGGAGTTCGGGGTATTCGTCTTCGAGTGCTACTAGCTCATAGAAAAGCTTGTCGAACTCACTATCTGCAATGATGGGTGAATTCATAACGTAGTAGCGGAATTGGTGGTCCCGCACAGTGTCCGCTAGCTCATTCCACCGCTGCTGAATAGTTGAGTCAATCACGTCTTTAGCCTAACGTTTCCACACCACGAAGTTAACCAAATTTGCTACAGCCAGAGAGTAACCTGAAGAACAGTTTTGTGCATATTCTGCGATTGCTTACCTCAGAGGAGTATCCATGGCAGACAGTTTCTTTAACCCTCACCACGTGTGCTCTTTCGACCTCGAAACTACTGGTCCAAACCCACGCACCGCACGCATTGTCACATCCTCATGCCTAAACATTGATTTCCCCGACACTACGTCATCGGCAGAACCCCTCATTGAGGCCCATAATTGGCTTGCTGATCCCGGATGCGATATTCCTGCCGCCGCAAGCGCAGTCCACGGCATCTCAACAGAAAAAGCGCGCACAGAGGGACGCCCCCACCAGGAGGTTGCAGAGGAGACTGTCTCTTGTCTTTACGATGCGTGGGAGGACAATCGCGCAGTTATCGTCTACAACGCCTCATTTGATCTCACTATCCTGCGCCATTGGGTTCCCAGTTTTGAGATTCGTGGGTTAGTAATAGACCCCTACGTTATTGACCGCGCACTGGATAAATATCGTCAAGGCAGACGCACGTTAACCATGGTGTGCGCACATTACAACGTTTCTCTCGACAATGCTCACCAGGCTGATGCGGATGCATTGGGGGCTGCACAGCTGGCACTCCGTCTCGCGGAAACCTATCCCCAGCTTTGTACAACACCCACTGCGGAATTAATGACGCAGCAGACTGAGTGGCAGAAGGAACGTCAGCAGAGCCTGCGTGACTATCTGGCACGGGTAGGACGTAACTATAGCACTGTAGAAACGGAATGGCCGTTACTGGGGCCACTCGTTGAGGACTAACGCTGGTACTTCTGCAAGAGCTCCCACATACTCCGCTACACTTTCCGCAGGACGAAACGGCACAGCATTAAACGTGGTATTGGACACGGTACTGGCTGCCCACCGCAATGTTGTATCATGTACAGCTGGTATTTTCTCTACCTGTGGAGGAACAGCTATATCGTGTAGCACTTGTGCAATGCGCTGTGCCTGAGTGCGCCACTGCTGGCGTGGCACCGCCACTGGTAGCGATATAGTTCTAGGCTAGTTCCCCACTGGTCATACAGCTCTCCTAGAGTATCGCGCTGCTCTGCCGTTGGTCGCAGAGAAAATGGCAGAGCTAAACGCAATGTCTTTGCACGTATTACCGAATCACAGTAGCGAGTCCAGGTATGGTCCGGAAACTGCGTCATATCCGGTAGACGTAGGACAACGCGACCTGGCGCTACTGCCCCACTAGCACCCCATTGGGACAGTAATGTTCGCATATCGGGAATGGGCATACTCTCCCATATATGTATCCCAGATAGACTTCCATCGAATACTGACTGTGCTTCAGTCTCGTCAATGACAATCCACACATCACGGCCCGTACGATGCGTTATTTCGTTGATGACATGGGCAACCATTTCCGCATATTGCTCCATGAGGTCCCGCACTGCACCTGCATCTGTCCACATCCAATGCCCGTTGGAAAGTTCCACATGGGAAAGGCAGGTGACAGGTCCTGCGAGCGGTACCGTCAGTTTCCCCTCCGCTGTACCTGTTGTTTCGATAGTTTCTTCCAGTAGATCCAGATCTTGCTCTAGGAGTGAACAGGCAGACCGGTGAAAACGCGTTTCATGCGCTCCGCAGGTAAAAGTACGTATCCCATAGCCCCATACCATGTCTGGTAGCAGAGCTGTCATTCGTCCTACTGGTGACGCTTCATAGCCACGCTCCGGAAGAACAGGAAAGAAGAAACTCGGACTGGCTTCTCCCGCAATTGTGGCAAGGGTAAGCCGCATATCCGTACCGGGATAGGTTCCCTCTGCACGTATGTCCACTAGATATCCTCTGCGGCTATTGTCTCTGTGGTTGTAGCAGAAGAATGTTCACTGGGGAATTCTTTGTACAGATCATCACGGTTGCGTGCCGTAGCGTGGATAGTGACAGATCCAAGGACAATATCTCCGGCCGGATCTGGCTGGTAAAGCACGGCAGTTTGCCCACATGCGACACCACGCAACGGTGTATCCGTATGAATAGTGACAACTCCACCTGTCATCTCCGCTGGTGTACCTGCAGTGTTAGTATCCGCAGCACCTATTTCAACGGTGCATGGTACGGGTGTAGCGTGTGCTCGTACTTGTACTTCACAGCGCAATTGGTAATGTTCACCAGCTGCCGCAATAGTGGCTAATTCCGTTACTAACCAGTTTCCAGGCCATCCCTGTAAATAGTTAGTTGCCAACATGTCTCGCGTACCAATAAGAACCGTATTACGGCGCACATCAATACCCACCACATAGCGTGGTAATCCATCGGGTAGTGGACCAGGGAGCCCTAGTCCCTTCCGCTGACCAATTGTAAAACCGTATGTACCGTGGTGTTCCGCAACGGTTTTCCCCGTCACCATATCGACTACTGGGCCAGGTCGATCACCGAGCCGAAGGTGAAGGAAACCACGTGTATCTCTATTGGGAATGAAACAGATATCAGTAGAGTCTGGTTTCGATGCCACACTGAAACCGTGTGCAGCAGCTTCCTTCCGAATATCAGGTTTTTCGGTATCACCACAGGGGAAAAGTGAGTGATCAAGTTGGTGTCGGTTAAGCACACCTAACACATACGATTGGTCTTTCGCCGAGTCCACACCACGGCGCAGCATGCCGTCAGTAATCTGTGCGTAATGGCCAGTGGCCACAGCGTCATATCCCAAGGCAAGGCCACGTTCGAGGAGAGCATCAAATTTAATTCGTTCATTGCACCGCAAGCACGGATTAGGTGTCTCCCCTAGTTCATACGTGGTAACAAAATCCTCAATGACGTGCGAACGGAAACGCTCAGAAAAATCCCACACGTAAAACGGGATGCCTAATTGATCAGCAACACGACGCGCATCGCTAGAATCTTCCAGAGAACAACAACCACGCGCGCCAGTCCGTAATGTCGCTGGAGCACTGGACAGTGCAAGATGGATGCCCACTACCTCGTGCCCAGCATCAACTAGGCGGGCAGCAGCTACGGAAGAGTCAACACCTCCGGATAAGGCAGCTAGTACACGCATGGGTATAGCCTATGCCAGACCAGCTAAACGAGCACGTTCCACCACCTGAGGTAAAGCGTGAAGAAGCGTATCAATATGCTCCTCTGTTGTGGTGTACCCCATGGAAAGACGCAGTGTACCACGCGCTTGTTGAGCAGGAATGCCCATAGCGAGCAATACTTCAGAAGCCTGTGCCACACCAGCACTACACGCAGCACCAAGGGAGACACTCACATCCTTACCATCGAGAAGCATAAGAAGGGCATCACCTTCACAACCAGGGAATGTAGCTGACACTATCCCGGGAAGAACGGGAGTATCCGCCCCACAGGTTGCTTCTTCTGGACCATTGATAATGACATCGTCGACGGCAGCATGTAGTCCATCAATCAGTCGCTTTCGCAAGGCAACAAGCCGTACAGTTTCTTCGTGTTGTTGTGCGATAGCGGATCGTAGCGCAGCAGCCATACCAACAATGCCCAAAAGATTCTGTGTCCCTGGGCGCAAACCTCGTTCCTGCCCACCGCCGTGAAAAAGAGGGATGAGGGGGGCATCACGGCGAGCCAGAAGAACCCCTACACCGGTAGGTCCTCCAATTTTTTGGGACGCAACCGACATAGTGGTGATGCCGGGATGTGAAAAATCTACCGGAATATGTGTTGCTGCTTGCACTGCATCCACGTGGAAAGGAACATCATGAGATAGTGCTAGATCTGCTAGTTCGGTTATAGGCTGAACAGTACCTGTCTCATTATTAGCAGCCATTACCGTCAGTAGTAGCGGTACATCGTCTTGGTTCAGTCGCTCCGCAACAACATCAGGAAGAACACGTCCCTCCGCATCAACAGGAAGAATATCCAAATCGATACCGAAATAGTGATGTCGATAGTCGGAAAGCCACTTCGCCGTATCACTAACGGAATGATGCTCCACCGCACTAAGGAGCAAACGATGGCATTCCTGCCCGGCGCGCTGTAATGCCATACCTTTGAGAGCCAGATTGTCTGCTTCTGTACCTGAGCTAACGAAAATAACTTCGCTGGGGCGGGCCCCTAGATTATCTGCGATAGACTCACGTGCTTCTTCTAGATGACAGCGGGCTCGTCTTCCCACGGAATGTGCACTGGAAGGATTGCCTATATCACTAGCCAAGGTACACATTGCTTCCAACGCTTCTGGCCGCAATGGGATAATAGCAGCGTGGTCGAAATATGCGGCATTAGCTAGAGATTCTGGATCTTCACAGAGCATTCGGTGTCTTTCTTCAGCTATGAGTCAACGATGACTGTTGTCAGCTGCGTGCTTTGAGCAGTTCAATAAGTTGCGGCACAATTTCTTCTACATCACCAACAATTCCCAGGTCGGCGAGTGAAAAAAGTTGTGCGTCGGGATCATTGTTGACAACCACAATATGTTTAGAATTTTGCATTCCCGCTTTGTGCTGGATAGCGCCCGAAATACCTAGCCCAATGTAGAGATCGGGATTGACGGTGACGCCAGTTTGCCCAATTTGGAGAGTTCCTGAGCAGTATCCAAGATCTACCGCGTCACGCGTGGTGCCTACTGCAGCGCCTAGTTGGTCGGCAAGTCCCTCAACATAGTCGTGGAATCCTTCTGCCGATCCCACACCGCGGCCACCAGCTACAACAACTTTTGCTTGAGTGAGGTTGGGACGGTCGCTCGGGGCGTCTTCTTGCCATTTCATAATTTTGACGCTGCGTCGAATAGTGGGGTCTGGTAAAGAGACTGTACGAATTTCTACGGTTTTTTGGTCGTCCTGCGAAATTTCGGAGATATCGATAACGCCGTTACGAAGTACTACCACTGGGTAGCGTCCGTGTATTTCGGCGGCGACGTCAAGCTGTGATCCGAAGATGGAATGTGTGACGTGGGTGATATCGGTAAGAGCGACAACATCGGAGGCAAGTCCAGAGCCGAGGCGTACGGCAATACGGCCAGCAATTTCGCGGTTCATAATGCTATCGGGAAGGAGAACGCCAGCAGCGTCTTCGGCGATAGCGATACTACTAACAAGATCAACGGTGGGGGTGGCGAAGAAAGTAAAAGCGTCCTTGTCTTCGGCAGCGTGGAGAACGTCTACACCGTAGGGGGCGATTGCCTCCGCGAGAGTTTCTGAAACGCCTGGTTCACAGACGACTATTGCATGCACCGTATCTATGGATCGGGCAGCGGTGAGAGCTTCAAGGCTAGATTGTGTGGGGCGTACCTGGTCGCCGCGGCCAGTGTAGGAAATGGGGACAAGAATAGTCATAGGTCATAGTCTCCTATACAAGCTTCTTTGCGACGAGGTAGTTCATGATGCGTTGAGCACCATCACCGTTATCAACAAAAATATCGCCTTGCGATTTGGCAGGCCGTTCTTCAGTAGCGGTTACTGTTGTGCCGGCACCTTTTTGCCCTACTTGTGTGGGAAGGACACCAATATCCGCAAGAGTCCATTCTGTAACTTCCTTTTTCTTGGCAGCCATAATGCCTTTGAAGGAGGGGAAACGGGGTTCGTTCATTGTTTCTGTGACGGAGATGAGGGCGGGCATTTCCGCGGTGAGCTGGTAGGTAAAGCCGTCTGTGGCACGCTCAGCGATGAGGGATCCATCAGGTTCAACGGTGAGGGAATGGATGCTGGTAAGAGCTGGAATACCTAGGTACTCAGCAACGATTGCAGGTACAGTGCCCGCACCTGCATCTGATGATTGGTCACCGCAAACGATAAGTTTTGTATCTTCGATATGGCCAAGAGCGTTTGCAAGAACCCAAGAGGTTTGGATGGCATCGGAACCAACGAGAGCGTCATCGCAGATGTGAATGCCACGGTCTGCCCCCATTGCCATGGCGCGACGCAGTGCTTCGACGGCACTGTCAGGGCCCATAGTGAGAGCAATGATCTCATGTGGGGTTTCCAGGATATCATTGAGCTGTACAGCGGCTTCCACAGCATGCTCATTAGTTTCGTCTAAGATCTTGTCAACGTTTTCGCGGTTGAGACGAAAATCGTCGGTCAAGGAATTGTCTGTCTCATAGTCAGGAACTTGTTTTACAAGAACGACTGTGGCTGACATGTAAACCTCCTGCTTGAGGGTGCACTAGCGGAAATACGCCTGCAAAGATGGTAACTCTAATAGCTTTTTCAACCTAGTTTTCTCTCCATTTGGCGCTTAGTTTTGACATGTATTGACCCGTATTTGTCCATTGACCCGTATTTATCGTGGTTTACAAATGCTGAACTGGCCAAGAGGGTGGAACTATTGTCCAATGCGGCGAGCCTCGCAGAGAAATGCCACTGCATTGCTTCCCACGCGGCTAATAACCAGGGTACGGGCGGGAGCGTCCGATACTGGTTTAGGAAGAATTGCTTTCCGTAGGTGTGCTGGGTCAACGTCAACGCCGCGTACCAGGATTTCTATGCTTGATGTGGGGTAATGCCGTAGCGCCTTCTTGATGTCTGCGACGCGGTAACGCATTTGCTCTACCACTGGATAATAGGCAACCCCTGCAGGTGCGGCAGAACCCGTAAGATGAGCAATACGCGTATCCAGTTGCCACAGTCCGTGCCGTGCTGCCCAGTGTCGCACCAGCCCGGCGCGCACAATTGCCCCGTCTGGTTCGATGAGGATTTCTCCTACTTCTCTGGTAGGAACATCTGCGGCAGCGGCCTCGTTGGCGGCACTGTTTGTTATCTGGTCAACGATCTGCCCGTTTGAGCTCAGTATGGTGGCGCGGCGTCTGGTGTATCCGTCGTTATCCTCTGCCACATTCACTGCTGTGCCTGCTATACGGTTAAGCAGATCGACGGACCATAGGGCGGCCTCTTTTACTCCCCCATCGTGTGATCCGGTAATGGAAATAATCTCAACTTCTCCCTGCCAGGGGCCTGTGCCCCACCCGTCTGCGAAAAGTTTGTCCCACTCGATACCAGGGGCGCATTTCATCAGGTACGGGCGCTGACGATATGCCTCCAGGACAGCTGTCAGTGAGGGGGTGGTGGCATCGGGTCCCCGGTAGCGTCTTTGTCCTGTGGCGGTTCGCCGGGCAGGATCTAGCAGGGTGATGACGTCGCTCCCCCATACGGGGTGGAGACAATCCGCTTCCTGGAATGCGACTGTGGGAACATTGTGGCGCGCCATAGCTAAACGAGCCTGATCAATATCTGACCCGCTGAGTTCTCCTGTGCTGCCAGCCTGGACTAGTGCGGCCACTTCTGTTCCCACTGAGCAGGTGGCATCGTGAATAGGCTGTGCAATCGTACTATCACTACTGAGAAGTCGACGGGATCGGTAGTGTGTTACCGCATAGGGAGTAGCTTGTTGAACTGCTGCCAAAGTGAGAAACCAGTGGGCACTGGCAGGCCCTAGTTTTTCCACTGCCCGCTGCCGTGCTTGCACCAGATCAATTGTCCCATTCAGTATTTCTGGCGTGAGATCTGGATAGTGTCTCCGAAGTTGTGCCGTTGACGAGAGACTATCTGCGGGAGTCCACGATAAAGCGCTTACAGCATTAATGAGATCTTCTCCAGCAGGAGTGGTCCACCACTCTACTAGTTCAGGGGAAGCTACTATCGTCACAGTTCGCTGCCTTATCCGTTTTATGGTTGTATTTACACTTATTTACACTGTGGAACTATAGGTGTTCAGCGGCCAGATAGATCCATACTGTGACGGCCTCGTGCATAGTCACGATGTGCGAAAAAGCGCCCATCTTCCCTGGTAACGGTAATGGGCTGTGCGAAGGCATCCGACATAGTTTGCGATGTAATGACGTCTGCAATAGGACCTTGGTGAACTACCTGTCCTTCACGCAGGATCATTGCGTGGGTAAAACACCGTGGGATTTCCTCTACGTGGTGCGTCACCATAACCATGGCAGGGGCTTGTGGATCTTGTGCGAGAAGTTCTAACAGTTCAATAACATCTTCTCGGCCTCCTAGATCGAGACCAGAAGTGGGTTCGTCAAGAAGTAACAGTTCTGGCACCGCCATAAGAGCTCGCGCAATAAGGACACGCTTCTGCTCCCCTTCGCTTAACAGGCCAAAGGGACGATCGTGTAAATGAATAACAGAGAAATCTTCCAGTAATGCTGTTGCCCTATCGAGGTCTTCGGGAAGGTATTCCTCTTTCCACCGACCAAGCATGGAATATCCGGCAGATAGGACAACATTGAGGACAGTTTCTTGGGCGGGTACATGACGCGCTAAAGCAGCGGAGGACACTCCTATGCGAGTTCGTAATTCGGTGAGATCAGTATGCCCGAATTCTTCCCCGAGGACGTTCAGAGTTCCTCGAGATGGGTACAGATCGCCAGTTAGAAGGCGTAGGAGGGATGTCTTTCCGGCACCATTAGGCCCAAAAATAATCCATTGTTCACCCGCATTAACACGCCAGCTAAGGGGACCCACAAGAGTGGTATCGCCGCGGTAAAGTAGGACGTCACGCGCATCTACAACATTCCCCCATGATACAGTTGCACCATTGTGTGCTGAATGCTGTGTTGGATACTGTACTGGACTATCAGCGAAAGCCACCTCAGACCCCTTCCTCTTGCTCTCTAGTGATGGTATCAGCGGTACCGTTTATCCACTATGCTGATATCGAAGAGTGATATCTTTTTAGGGAGAAACCGCAGTGATCGGACGGTTCGGTGTTACTAATGTCCAGCCCGTTGTCGATAATGGAAACTCTCCTTCTAAAGCTGTTGTAGGAGAAGTTATTCCGGTCAGCGCAACCGCATGGCGCGAAGGGTACAACAAACTTGCTTGTACGCTCTGGGTAAAGGGTCCTGACCATACTAAAGCGCAGCGTATTAGCATGACGCCTGGTGATATCGACGATACTTTTCACGCTTGCTTTGTCCCCGATACTGAAGGAATGTGGACATTCCGCATTGATACATGGTCAGATGTTCGTTCTACGTGGGTACACGACATCACTGCGAAGATTAATGCGGGCCAAGAAGCTCACGACCTTGCTAACGATCTTGAAATTGGTGCCGAAATACTGGAAGCCGCATTGCTTCAAAACAGTAAAAAAACTGTAAAAGCAGTGCTTCAAGAGGCTATTAACGCCTTACGCGACACTACTCTTGCACTACCTGAACGCGTTGGTCCGGCCCTCTCTAAAAAAGTTACAAAGATCCTTGCCAAACGTCCCGTACGAGATCTCCTCACTCATGGGAAGCCTTACCGCATATGGGTCGATCGTACGAAGGCAATGTTTAGCTCCTGGTATGAGCTCTTCCCCCGGTCTACAGGTGGTCGTGACAAGAATGGCAAACCAGTTCACGGTAGCTTCTCCACCACGGAAAAAGAGTTAAAACGCATTGCCGACATGGGATTCGATGTTGTCTATTTTCCTCCCATTCACCCCATTGGAGAAGTGAATAGAAAAGGGCGTGACAATTCTCTTACCGCAACACCACAAGATGTTGGCAGCTCCTGGGCTATTGGTTCTAAAGAGGGCGGTCACGACGCAACCCATCCACAGTTGGGAACTAAGAAAGATCTTGCCCACCTTGTTAAAGCTGCCCGCAAGCAGGGCTTAGATGTTGCCCTCAGCCTTACCTTGCAGTGCGCTCCAGACCATCCATGGGTGCAGTCACACCCCGAATGGTTCACTATCCTTCCCGATGGGTACCTGGCTGTTGCGGAAAATCCTCCGCATAAATACCCCGATATTTATCTTCTCAACTTCGACAATGACTATGACGGGCTGATACAAGAAATCGAGCGTATCGTCCGTGTATGGATAAAAAGAGGCGTCCGCATCTTCGCCGTCGACCGACCCGATAGTAAGCCGGGAATGTTCTGGGAAGACCTTATCTCTCGCATTAAAAAGACAGATTCAGATGTTCTTTTCCTTGCTGAAACATTCACCCGCCCTGCTCCTATGTTCGGTCTTGCACGTTTGGGCTTTTCGCAGTCCTACACGCACTTTATATGGAAAACAACAAAGCAAGAATTAGAGGAGTTCAGTCTCCACACACTCCGCCACCTCGATGAAGCCCGGCCAAATCTTTTTACTAATACTCCCAGTGTGCTACAGGAAAATCTGCACGATGGTAACCCGCAAATGTTTGCCATCCGTGCTGCCCTGGCAGCTACCCTCTTTGCCAGCTGGGGTATGTACTCCGGTTTTGAAATCTGTGAACATGCTGTTCTACCAGGTTCGGAGGAATACCTCCACTCTGAAAAATATGAACTCCGTCCACGCGATTTCGCCCAAGCCTGCGCAGAGGGAAAGAGCGTAGAGCCGTGGATTACTACCCTCAACCGTATTCGTCGCGAGCATCCAGCACTACAGCAAAATCGTCAGCTAGTTTTTCATCACTGCGATAATGATGCTGTTATTGCATACTCAAAATTCGATCCAAAAACTGGTGACTCTGTTTGTGTTGTTATTACTCTCAATCCACGAGAGACAGAGGAGACCACAATCAGTCTCAACATGCCTGCCCTAGGATTGGACTGGCACGACCACATAGACGTTTACGACGATGTCACACAACAAACTTTCCGCTGGACAGACTGCAATCATGTGAAATTAACACCAGAGGAGAGTATTGCACACATCTTTACGCTTCCGCGTATTCCACGGAAGCGTCGCGCACGTCTTTGCTATCGAAAAGATACCTAAAAAAGCAACGATGCTAATTGCTGCCGTGCGGCTAAAACTAGAGGATCGGCAGAGTCACACATAGCGAATAGCTTCACTAGATGGTCACGTGCTTTAGCTCTGTCATCACCAGTAGTGCGAGCGATCGTGTTGAGCAATCGCATAAATGCTGCTTCTGCTCCTACTTCTGTCATCTCTCGATCGGCTGCATCGCACTGTGCAGAAACATCGTCTAGGTGTGCGTCCGCTTTTGCAATAGTGTTCTCGTCAGTAGTGGCTGCACGGGCAAGCGTTTGGTACAGGGCTAATGCCGATTCTGCCGCGTGATCTCCCGGATGATGAGCCAAATAGTCATGCAGTAGCTTCTCAGCGGCAGCATAGTCGCCTTTATCGGCTAGTGCATCCGCTTCATCAACAATGCTAGGTGACGCAGGCACAGCATCTTCTGAGGTAGATCCAAACTCGCCAAAAGCGTCAAGTCCTGGAATAGTGCCATCGGCAGGAATAGGAGTCAATCGTCCGTTGACAACGTTAAGGAGAGCATCAAGCCATCCCCTTAGCTGCGCTTCCGGCTGCACACCCGCAAACGCATCAAGCGGACGTCCCTTCGCCATAGCCACTACTGTCGGTACAGATTGCGCTTTGAAGGCTTGCGCCAGCACTACTTCTTTTTCAGTATTTGCTGTCGCAAGGATCCATTGACCATGGTAATCAGCGGCTAACTTCTCAAGAAGAGGAGTGAACTGCTTACAAGGCTGCGACCAGTCAGCCCATAGTTCCACAACTACGGGAACATAGTCCGACACCTTGAGCATAGCTTCAAAGTTGGCTTCCGTAAGTTCAATAACGGTGGGGAGAGAGACACCATGAGATGTCTCTGTATCTGTTCTGAAAATAGTGCTCTCATTCTCAGCGGCACTAGCAGCAGTATGAGCACTATCCGCTGCAGCTCCCGTCATGCCTTCGTTTGGATGAGGCTGATGAGCTTTTGCACGTTGTTCTTCTTCGGCAACACGGGCTTCTGCAACTTTTTTGAGAGCAGAGAGATCAATATTTTCCACGAAACTTCCTCACCTCTTGCGTCATTACAAACAAGTGTATTCTTCTATCAAAAAAGCCGCAGCTCAGTACTCTCGATACCGCGTAATTCATCATAATCTAAGATAGCGCAACGGATTCCACGATCTTCCGCCAGTGTCTGCGCCTGCGGTTTAATACTCTGTGCAGCAAAAACTCCCATAACCGGCGCCAACAGTGGATCACGATTCAACATATCGAGATAACGGGTAAGTTGCTCAACCCCATCGATACCACCCACACGCTTAATCTCTACTGCCACTGCGCCTCCCTCCGCATCCCGACACAGAATGTCGACAGGGCCAATGGCAGTAGGGTACTCACGCCGTACCAACGTAAAACCTTCACCCAAAACATCAATATGCTCGGCTAAAAGTTCCTGAAGATGTTGCTCCACGCCATCTTTTTCAAGCCCAGGATCCGGTCCAAGCTCAATTTCTTCATCCAGCACAATATCTCCGATAAGAATACGGAGTTGCTCGCGTGCTTTATTCTCGACGACCCACAGTTTTTCTCCAGTGGGTACGTCATCTTCATCTAAGACATCTTGCTCGTCAAACCAACAGGGTGGTGTCATCCAATTCAGTGGTTTATAAGCGCGGTCATCTGCATGCACGCTAATAGAACCATCAGCTTTTATCAGAATAAGACGACGGGACATAGGAAGGTGGGCACTTAGCCGACCAACATAATCTACTTGGCAGTCTGCAATAACTAATCGCACCCCTCCTACGATAGGGCAGATTGTGTGGAAATGGGCATTACCTTGCTTAGAATGGAGCTATGTCAGGCTGCGAGTGTCCACTACCCCACGAACCTGTTTTTGGACAACCAACTACTCTTGCAACTCGCGAGGTATATCGGAATAACTGGATGGTAGTTACCGAATCTGATCTTCGGCAGGCAGATGGTTCTCCCGGGATCTATGGCGTTGTTCATAAACCCAGTGGGGTTGTCGTTGTGGCATGGCGGCCTTCCCAATGTCATAAAGAAGGCGAAGTTCTTATGGTGGAGCAGTACCGCTACGCTCTCCAGCGACGCTCCTGGGAATTCATCGCCGGGACTGCTCCACATCGTGCTGAGCAAAACCCAAATGACCTTGCGCAAAGAGAGCTCCGCGAAGAAACAGGCTATCGTGCAGCAACCGTCACTAAAGTTGGTTGTATTGACGTAGCTCCCGGATTCGTTGACCAAGTACAACATGTTTTTCTTATGCGTGACTTAACCCCTGGCTCGCCAGAAAGAGAAGATACGGAAGCCGATATAGTGTGCCGATGGTGGCCACTACCGAAACTAAAAAAGTCTATATCCGCTGGTCTTATTAATGATGCGCAGACCCTGGCTGCATGGTCATTGGTACAACTACATGTGGAGTTTTAGGCTTAAAGACAATGACTGCGCACTCTCCCAAACCACACCGGCCTCCGTACCCTCGTAGGTACATTACTCCGGTGGAATCATCCACAGAAGAGACTCCCAAGAAACACGAATCGCGGTTCGGGTCTCCTCTTCTCGGATCTGCTAACGACACACCGAAAAAAACACGAACTCGTATTTTTCTTCTTTTGTGGGCACTCCTCAGCGGCGCTCACTTATCCGGTGCTCTGGCATGTCTCCTCATTATCTCCAGCATTGTGCCGTCAGATCGTATCTTTGCTCCCGACGTCGCAACACTTACCTGGAAAGCAGTTCCTGCCTTTATCGCTATCTCTTATATTGTGGGAATTTCTGGGTGCTACTTCTATACAAACTATGCTTTGAAGTGGTTCGTCGATGAACAACCCCCTACAGAGAAAAATCGCACGCTAGTTTTACTCGGGCCGCGTTACCTGACACTTCTACAGCTCATTCTCTGGCTTATTGGGGCGCTTATTTTCGGCTGTTGTTATGGCCATATAGAACCCTCTATGGGGTTAAAAGTTGCCCTTACTGTTATCGTTGGGTCAATCATTATGGCGGCACTCTGTTTTCTCGCCTCAGAGTTCGCGCTCCGCCCCGCAGCTTCCGTTGTCCTCTCCCACTATGGGCCACAAAGCCGTACCGTCACGGGAATTGCGTCCCGCATGTTCCTCGTATGGTTGGCAGGTACCGGTTTGCCTATCCTAGGGCTTCTTCTTATTGGTGCTACGAATCTTCATACAACTGAATTCTCTATCCAAGAGATGTCACGCTTCATCGTCATCATTGCAGTATGCGTACTACTCTTCTCCGCTGTACTCAACCTGCAGATTTCCACGTACATCACTCCCCCATTGCAGCAAGTACGTCACGGCATGGAACGCGTATCAGTGGGTGATTTAGATACCGAAGTTGCAGTGTTCGATGGCTCTGAAATTGGTGAACTTCAAGCTGGATTCAACAACATGGTGCATGAGCTGCGCGAACAACAGCATATAAAAGACCTATTCCGCCAACACGTGGGGTCAAAAATTGCTGATCAGGCGCTCTCTGCTCAGCCTGAAGAACGAAACGTCACAAAGCGAGACGCTTCTGTCTTCTTTATTGACATTATTGGGTCTACAAAGCTCAGTTTAGAATACGACAGTTACACCGTTGTTGACCTGCTCAATCGCTTCTACACAATTGTTGTAGAGGAAGTTAATCGTGCAGGTGGAGTCGTTAATAAATTCGCCGGCGATGCAGTACTAGCCATTTTTAATGTCCCGGACGATCACCCGGATCCAGCAGGCGCATCACTCTATTGCGCTCGGGTAGTTATGAACCGTCTCGATCATGAACTTCCCGAGATTGCTGCCGCAGTAGGAATATCAGCAGGCCGTGTAGTTGCCGGCAATATTGGGTCAAAAGATCGTTACGAATACACCGTTATCGGTGATCCCGTCAATATCGCATCGCGCCTGTCTGAGCTTGCTAAACAAGAGCCCGGCCGTATTTTAGCGTCACAGAGAACAGTTAATATGGCCAATGAAGAAGAAGCCCATTTCTGGATGATTGACGGCGCAACAGTCCTACGAGGTCGCTCCGACGCAACCGTACTTGCACGCCCAGAAAACCCCGTTGTCACATCTTTTGCCCTACGCAAGGAACGACAGCAGCAGAACAAGCACCACGACGGCACTATGCAGACTAATACGCCCGACCACAACACCACACAGTTATAAAGTCGCTGCCCCACAAAAAGCTCTCCTCACAAGAAGAGTAAAAAGAGCACAAATATTTACAGACCTTGGTGGTATAACCGCTTAGAGGGACGAGATTCTAACCACGACAATAATGCTGCATGCGCAGATGGACTTAATGCTAACTCTACCTCTGGGGTGCAGCCAGTGACGGAAACAATACGAGTATTCTCTTCCATCAACGAACTCTCAGAAGAGTTTGGGCTGCGACGAGATGAGATACGAATGTCTTCGCGATTTAAATCGAATGATTGACGGCTAACAAACTTAAGAAGTTGGTAGTAGCGTACACAATTTTCTTCATAGACGAGGATCCCATGACGCCACCCATGACTGCCTTCCGCAGGCAGCGTCCGCATGAGCACTCCCGTCCCCTTACCCTGCAGTGCAGTCATGTGACGGTAGAAAAAATACAACGCAGCCGCCAGTGCAATAAGTAACACACCGACGGCTACGATACTAACCCACCACATAAGGGCAGCATACCTTGAATTCCACTTCTATTTCCAACTTGTCGTTAGAGTCCAAGTACAAAACAAAGTCATCTATTCTTTTTTTACTATGCTGCTGCAGCGAGTCTCTTAGCGGCACGAATTTGTGCACGCAAATGAGACCGCTTCCACTCGGGAGTATCCTCTGGAAGATCAGCCAACTGCTTCTCAACATCCGCAAGAGATATGTTGTCGGCGGGGATAGCCTTTTCAGCCATCACCATAACATGCTTACCTGTGCATGAAAGAAGACCGCCAGAAACAGCAAAGACGAGGAAGTCACCATCGGCGCTGTGTACAGTCACAACGCCGTCCTCTGCCATCTGGGCAAGGATTGGCTGACGCCCATAGAGGATACCCATCTCGCCTTCAACCGTCGTACTAGTAACACTAGCTGCGGTACCAGACCAGACTGAGCCATCAACCGAAACGATTGAAACATCCAAGTCAGACATAACAGATTATTCTTCCTCGAGAGCTTTGGCCCTGTCCTCTACCTGATCAAGTCCACCAACATTGCTGAAAGCCTGCTCAGGATAATTATCAAAGTCACCCTGGCAGATCTTATCGAAGGCCTCAATAGTATCGGAAAGAGGAACAACAGAACCTGGGATACCGGTGAACTTTTCACCAACCAGCATATTCTGGCCGAGGAAACGCTCGATACGGCGGGCACGACCAACCAGTACCTTATCCTCTTCTGAAAGTTCATCCATACCAAGAATGGCGATGATATCCTGCAACTCCTTGTACTTCTGCAAAATATTGATGACATTCTGAGCAACTCGATAATGCTCTTCGCCAACAATACCTGGCTCCAAAATACGGGAGGTAGAAGAAAGCGGATCCACTGCCGGGTAGATACCCTTTGAAGCAATACCACGTGAAAGCTCAGTGGTTGCATCAAGGTGGGCGAAGGTTGTGGCAGGTGCCGGGTCGGTGTAGTCATCAGCAGGCACATAAACAGCCTGCAGTGACGTAATAGAGTGACCCTTAACTGAGGTAATACGCTCCTGCAACTGACCCATTTCATCAGCCAAGGTTGGCTGATAACCCACGGCGGAAGGCATACGGCCTAGCAGGGTAGAAACCTCTGAACCGGCCTGGGTGAAACGGAAGATGTTGTCGATGAAGAGAAGCACATCCTGGCCCTGTACATCGCGGAAGTACTCCGCCATGGTCAGAGCAGAAAGTGCGACGCGCATACGAACTCCCGGCGGTTCGTCCATCTGTCCGAACACAAGAGCGGTATCGGGAAGAACACCCATATCGCCCATCTCGAGAATGAGGTCGGTACCTTCACGGGTACGCTCACCAACACCAGCGAATACTGAGGTACCGGAGAACTCACGCGCAATACGCGTAATCATCTCCTGAATAAGCACTGTCTTACCAACACCAGCACCACCGAAAAGGCCAATCTTGCCACCCTTTACGTAGGGGGTAAGGAGGTCAATAACCTTAATACCGGTTTCAAGGATCTCAGTTTTACCTTCAAGTTGGTCATAGCTTGGAGGCTCGCGGTGAATGGACCACTGCTCTCCATCACGCCCAAGACCAGGCTTATCGAGGCAATCGCCAAGGGCGTTAAAAATGTGGCCCTTAACGACATCTCCCACAGGCACGGAAATGGGATTACCGCTATCGACAACCTTGGCACCACGAACAATACCGTCAGTAGGTTGCATAGCGATTGTACGGACAATGTTATCTCCCAGATGCTGGGCAACCTCGAGCGTGATCTTATGGGTATTGCCGCTCAAAGTAGCATTCACATAGAGAGCATTATTAATTTCTGGAATGGCGCCCCGCGGGAACTCTATATCCACCACGGCGCCGATAACGCGAACAACTCGTCCTTCAAGAGCGATATCCGCTGATTTTTGATCAGTCAGGGCTGAGGTCATCTCTTAATCTCTTCCTGCACTCTCCGAGAGAGCGCCAGCTCCACCAACGATCTCGGTAATTTCTTGGGTAATCTGAGCCTGTCGAGCCGTGTTAGCGAGGCGGCTCAAGTCCTTAATGAGCTCATTAGCGTTATCTGTAGCTGCCTTCATTGCTGTACGACGAGCAGCACACTCCGAAGCAGCTGATTCGAGCGCAGCTGCAAAAACACGCGTCGTAATATAACGCGGCAGAAGCTTGTCAAGAAGCTCTTCAGCATCTGGCTCAAACTCATATTCAGGAGATAGCGAATCAGAATCAGTCGGATCGGAGAGTAAATCCTCACCGAGAGTAATGGGATCATCGTCGTAGACCGGCTCAATTGGGATCATACGACGCACTGTTGGAATCTGAGACAGCATCGAACGGAATGTGGTGTACACCAAGTAAATGGCGTCACAACCAGCAATTTCCGAGCCATCAGGGGCAGACAAAGTACCTCCAGACCCCGTTAAGTAGCTATCTAACAGATGTTCAAGGGGACTCTTGAGATTCTCATACTCTGGATTCATTGAGAATCCCGACCATTGGCCTGCTAGGTGATGATCATGGAAGGAGTAGTGGGCAATGCCTTTTGCCCCCATGACATAGAGAACTGGTTCTGTACCATGTTCTTTCAACATCTCACAGAGCTCATCACAAGCCTTCAAAACATTGTGGTTATAACCGCCACACATGCCTCGATCACTAGTAATAATGAGCACGGCTGCACGCTTAGGATTAGACCGATCTGCGAGAAGAGGATGCGTCATGTTAGTCGCACCAGCCACTGCAGACAGCACGTTGACAATTTCTTGTGCATACGGTGCTTGTGCAGCAGTACGGGCCTGAGCACGAGTAATACGTGACGTAGCAATAAGTTCCTGCGCGTGAAAAATTTTCGCATTAGACCTTGTCGCCGAAATACGATTTTTTAGCGCTTTCAAATCTGCCATAGATCGCTCCCTCCTCTCTGATTGGTAGAAGTCGTCATCATTGTCATCACACCTTACGCTTCGCGAGAAGCAGTACGCTTCACCGGCAGAGTTTCTTGTGTGACTGCTTCTTCTTCAATAGCCTCCGCATGCAATGCAGAACCATCGGAGAGACGGAAAATCTTCTTGAAGTTGTCAGTTGCAGCAACGAGCTTAGCGATAACATCGTCAGTCAGCGGCTGTCCGCCCTCAATATCAGTGAAGATATCCGCAGAGTTACGATGCAACTCACTCATCAGCTGCTCTTCAAAACGACGTACCTCCCCTACCGGGACTTCGTCGTAGTGACCATTACTGGCCAAGTAAATGGTGACAATCTGGTCTTCCACTGGCCACGGATGGTGCTCACCCTGCTTCAAGATTTCAACCAAGCGTGAACCACGAGCCAACTGCCGCTTGGACGCATCGTCAAGGTCGGAAGCAAAAGCAGCGAAGTCTTCTAGCTCACGGAAAGAAGCAAGATCCAGACGCACACTGCCAGATACTTTCTTCATTCCCTTTGTCTGTGCAGCACCACCGACACGGGAAACAGAAATACCAACGTTAACAGCAGGTCGAACACCACTGTTAAAGAGGTTGGACTCCAGGAAGACCTGACCATCTGTAATAGAAATGACGTTCGTTGGAATATAAGCAGAAACGTCATTAGCCTTGGTCTCGACGATGGGGAGACCCGTCATAGATCCGCCACCCATGTCATCAGAAAGCTTGGCACAACGCTCAAGTAGACGAGAGTGCAGATAGAACACATCGCCAGGGTATGCTTCACGTCCCGGTGGACGACGTAGCAGAAGCGAAATAGCTCGGTAAGCTTCCGCCTGCTTAGATAGATCGTCGAAAATAATAAGAACGTGTTTGCCCTGGTACATCCAGTGCTGACCCAAAGCGGAGCCCGAGAAGGGAGCGAGCCACTTAAAACCAGCAGAATCAGATGCAGGAGCGGCCACAATCGTCGTATATTCCATTGCGCCGTACTCTTCTAGCGCAGCTTGGACACCAGCGATAGTGGAACCCTTTTGACCAATAGCAACATAAATGCACCGCACTTGCTTAGAAGGATCTCCAGATTCCCAGTTAGCCTTCTGGTTGATAATAGTGTCAGTACAGATAGAGGTTTTACCAGTCTTGCGATCGCCAATGATGAGCTGACGCTGACCACGACCAATAGGGGTCATTGCATCAATAGCCTTTAAGCCTGTCTGCATAGGCTCACTGACCGGTTTACGTTGAAGTACAGTAGGTGCCTGCAGCTCGAGGGGGCGTTCCGCCTCAGACCCTATTGGGCCCTTACCATCGATAGGCTGGCCCAGCGGATTAATAACGCGGCCAAGGAAAGCATCGCCGACGGGAATAGAAAGTACTTCCCCAGTACGACGAACTTCGTCACCCTCTTTAATCTGTTCAAAGCTACCCAGTACTACAGCGCCGATTTCGCGCTCGTCAAGGTTTTGAGCAACACCAAGTACACCACCTGGGAATTCAAGTAGCTCATTAGCCATAACTGACGGTAGGCCACTGACACGGGCAATACCATCAGCTGCCTCAACGACAGCACCAACTTCACTACGGGTAGCGTTGGGATCGTAACTATCCCGGAACTGCGCAAGGGCATCCCGAATTTCTTCGGAGGAGATCTTTAACTCCGCCATCTTTTCCCTGCTCTTCCTAATGTTTTATCTAGACTAAGCTGCGCCGGAGCGAATCAAGCTTGCTAGCAAGACTTCCATTAATAATTCCACTGCCCACCTTGATGATGACACCGCCGAGAATAGCGGGATTAATCACCTCATGAATGGACACCTCAATGCCATAGATGCCATGAAGTTTCTTGCGAAGTGCTTCACGCTGAGCATCATTTAACGCTATGGGAGTAGTCACATCAGCTACTCGACGTCCAATTTCATGCGCCGCCTGGCGAGACAGAATATCAAGATCATCAGCAGCAAGTCCCTCTTGTGGACGAGCAACTGCTTGCGACGCAAGAATCTCCGAAATAGCTGAAACTTTCCCGTACAACAGTTGAGCAAGCAACGCACGCCGCTCATCTGCGGAAGCTCTTCTATCACCCAAGGCCTGTTCTAAGCCAGGATGGGCCTTAATAGTACGGCTAAGCTGAAAAAGCTCTTCTTCTACCTGCGGAAGCGAGTTCGAAAGCTCGGCTGCTTGTAGTAATGCAGAACGGGCAGTACGAACAAGCCCATCACGGAGATCAGCTGGATTGGACCAATCCAAACCAGCAGCTTCTTGGCAGACGCGCAAGGTTTCAGGCAATACCTTGTTCTCAATGAGACTAGTCATGAGAGTTCTGCGCTGTTGCGGAGTAGCAGAAACATCTGCCACTGCGATACGCGTCGGACGATCCTTTTCAATAATTTCCACAACGGTGAATAGCTCGGCACCCATCTGTTGTCCTAGAACAACAGACTGTTCACTCTGACGGATAAGGTCTTCCGCAAGAGAACGAATATGGGCAAGAGCATCACGGCTGGCGGCATACATGACAGTCATCGACGGGCAACTCCCGCATTGTCATTGTCACCAAGGTTAGCGAGGAAAGCATCAATGGTACTAGCCCGCTTTTCGTCCTCGTGCAGCTCTTCACCAAGAATAAGCTCAGCGAGGTTGGTGGCTTGTATACCGATGTCATTCTTGAGATCGGTATAGGCCTTTTGTCGTTGGGCATCAAGGGACTGCCGTCCGCTGGCAACGATACGATCGGACTCAGCGACAGCTTTGTCCTTCATCTCAGCCACGATCTGTCGTCCCTGTTCACGCGCTTCTTCACGAATCTTAGTTGCATCATCGTGAGCCTGTGCCAGCTGTTGGTTGTATTCGTCCAACGTCTGCTGCGCCTTGACCTGCAGTTCTTCTGCCTTGGCCATGCCGCCTTCAATACGATCGCGTCGTTCTTGGAATACTTTCCCATAACGCGGAAGAACGAATTTCCACATCAACAGCATAATGATGAGGAAACAGACCAGTGACCACACCACGTCATAATTAGTCGGGAAGAGCGGACCAAGGCTGCCATCAAGAGGCATATTCTTGGTCGAGTCTTCTCCTCCAGAAGCAAGAATAAGTGAGGTCATCATTTTCGAATAGTCCAACGTTTAGAAGAGGAAGCCGGCCACAAGAGCAATAAGGGCCAAAGCTTCAGTGAAGGCAATACCGAGGAACATGGTGGTACGAAGCTGTCCCGCCATTTCCGGCTGACGAGCCATGGCCTCAACTGTTTTACCAGCAACAATTCCGATACCAAGGCCAGGACCAAGAGTAGAGATACCGTAACCGACAGTGCCGAGACCCTTAAGGGTGGTTTCGGTGTTGGCGGCAAGCGTCATCAGATCCATTATTTTTCCCTTCTTAATTCTCCCCACCCATCGTGGGGGAAGCTCAAATTCGTATGGATATGAAGTTATGGGGATAGGGAGCTAGTGCTCACCGGCATGGAGTGAAAGGTCAATATACACAGCTACCAACAATGCGAAAATGTACGCCTGCAAGAAGATCACAAGAAGTTCGAAAAGTGTGAAGAGAACGGATGCGACCAACGTGACTGCGGACAATACAGTCCAACCATTGAACTGCCAGAAGAAGAAGTCAGTAGCAGCAAAGATCAGGGCCAGAATAAGGTGCCCTGACAGCATATTCGCCATAAGACGAATAGTGAGAGTAACCGGACGAAGAATGAATGTGGAGATGAATTCGATCGGAACAACAATGATGTGCATTGCCGCCGGCATATTCGGAATAACGACCGAAGACTTCATGAATTTAAAGAACCCGTATTTACGAGATCCTGCGTAAATGAACGCTATATACCCGACGATAGCCAGTACAAACGGCATACCAATACGTGCGTTCGGCGAGACGTTAAGGAACGGGATAATCGACGGTAAGTTGAGGAAAAAGACAAGAACAAATGTCGCAGTAATGAGAGGAAGGAATCGTTTACCTTCTCTTTTACCGAGAATATCCTCAGCTACTCCAGTACGGACAAAGTCCAATACCATTTCGGCAGCATTCTGCAGCTTGCCCGGAACAAGTTTGGGATTGCGAAAAGCTAATGCAAATAAAAGCGCGACAAGAAGTACTACGAATAGGCGCACAACCATGAGCCTGTCGAGGGTGAACCACCCTCCAGCAACATCATGGAACCATATTGGATCAGGAAAAAAATCCCCCAAAGATGGGGTGTGGAATTCACCCTTCATAGCCGCTACATCTGAGTTGATCAGTGGTCTCTCCCCTCATGGAATGTAACCGTATGTACATCTGCGGCAACAGTGAACATGACAAGACCCACTTTAACAGCCAGTGGAGAAAAAGGCCTATCCAGAATAGGAAGCTGTGTCAAGATTCACTCTGAGTGATTCTTGTCTTCTTTTTCCAATTGGGGTGTCACATACGTGACCTGGGTTTTCTTCACCCCAACAGTCTCAGCAGCAAGAACGACAATAAGAGCCGCCGTCATCACCCACACAAACGTAGGCCGATCATAGAACGTGAGATGCTTAATAGATGCCACAATCACCAAAACAATAATGATTTTCAGCAGCCAACTTCCCATAATGATCGCCATCGTGACGCGCGGTGAAAGGTCACGTGTCAAGAGCACCATGATGACGGTAATAAGCTCAAACACCCCAGCAATAAGGCCTCCTAAAAGAGCACCCCATATACCCGCTGTGCCAGCTGTACACCAGCCAACTATCACACCAATAAGAAGAACACCTGCTAGGCCAATAAGACCGTTACGCAGCGCATTGAGAAGAGGAAGCGGTTTTTCTTCACGATATGGTTGTAGTTTCTCCCGCGTTTCTGACGCATCAGAAGAAGTATCACTCATCGCTGGATTCCTCTCGTAACGAACTGCCATCCGTGCAATAATTCATCTGCTTCACACGCGGCGAACTAGTTGGCTGCCCTATGGTATCTCGTACCGCAGCTGTTCCCCCACCATGCGATCTTTTGACAGAACGATCACGACTGTTCCGCTGCTCTGACCAACGCTGCTGTACACGTGGAAGATATGTCAACACTGCCACAAGTAAAGCAAGCATAATAATGAGAGGAAGATACACCTGCCACGGTAACAAAAGAGGTGTAACGGCAGCAGTAGTCAACCACCCTGCCCATAGATAAATAATGAGTACAGAGCGACGTTGTGAATGCCCCACCCGCAATAAGCGATGGTGGAGATGCATTTTATCGGGAGTAAATGGGCTCACACCAGCACGAGTACGTCGTACTACCGCCATAATGAGATCCAACATTGGAATAAACATTGCTGCAATAACCACTAAAAGTGGTGATAACAACGCTAATGCATCGCCCACCCCATAGCCAGAAAGTGAGGTACGTCCCGATGCAGAAGTAGATGCTGCAGCTAAATTAAGACCAATAAGCATAGAGCCTGAGTCCCCCATAAAGAGACGTGCAGGCTGAAAATTATGGGGAAGAAAACCTAAACAAGCTCCCGCTAAAACTACCGAAATAATTGCAGGAGGATAAGCAGACACTGCACCTTCTTGCTCCGAGAGAAGATGCACGGATAACACCATAATGGCCACTGCTGCTATCGCCCCCACCCCAGCAGCAAGACCATCTAACCCGTCAACAAAATTAACCGCATTAATAATGGCGACAACCAGTAGAACCGTAAAGAATCCAGCCTGCCAAGGATCGAGCACAAGATTATTAATACCCCCAAAGGGAACATAGATCTGAGTCCACGAAAGACCCATGACAACCATAATGCTCGCAACAACAATCTGCCCTAATAGCTTAGTAACAGCATCCAGTCCCCACCGGTCATCCACGATGCCGAGAATAACGATGAGGCATGATCCCACCATTGCCGCTTTCAGATCGGGAACAAAAGTAAAGCCATTATGCAAAGCCGGCAAATTCGATGCAATGACATAGCCCGCAACAAGGCCAATGAAAATTCCTATTCCTCCCCACCGCGGTATAGGAATAACGTGCACGTCACGCCGTCGCGGAATGGCCATAGCGCCACCGCGAATAGCGATTTTACGAATAAGACCTGTAATAAGAAAAACAACAATTATGGAGGAAAGGAATACCAACCCCAATTCTCTCCACGGCACACCGAGGCCACCAGCAACACCAAACATAGATGCGCCAGCTAGAGTGTGTACACATGGAGCAGAAATAGTGATGTTTCCCCTTCTCTACCTATAGAAGTATTACGCCTTTTCCCTACGCAGTACCGCAGCAGGCGTTCCAATACTACGTGCTACATCTTCTGCAGTGATAGTACCTTCCCGAATAATACGTGGAGGTTCACATGTAACGTCCACAATAGTTGATGCCGTGCCGCTATCCGCAGGCCCACCATCCAGATAGATGGAAACACTCTCCCCCAACTGCTGCTCTGCCTGCGTGACATCAGTAGCTGGAGCATGCGCTGTAATATTTGCAGACGATACCCCCAATGGTCCCGTCAGCCGTAATAAATCTAGCGCCACCGCATTAAGAGGCATCCGCAACATTACCGAATGCGACGTCTCCCCTAAATTCCATTTCACTGTAGAAGACTGTGGAACGACCACACTTAAACCACCTGGCCAATACGCCTTCATAAGAGCAACAGCAGGTTCAGGCAAGTCTCCCGCCAATTCCTCCGCCGCAGCCCACGAACCGACAAGAACCGGCACCGGCATATCCGGACCACGATGTTTAGCCGCTAATAGTGCTGCCACAGCTGCCGGGTTAAAAGCATCACACGCAATGCCATAAACAGTATCGGTAGGCATCACTACCAGTTTCCCAGCTGCTAAAACGGCCGCAGCCTCCGTCAGCGCAGCCGTACGATTATGACCAGGCAGACAATTGTAGGTAGTCATACAGATATTCTTTCTGAAGAAAGGGGACTCTTCCAACGAGCAGTCATAAAACGTGGACGGCCAGCTAAATCTAGATGGTCTTTACAGTCACTATAGCCAGCTCTCTGCGCAAGCTGTGTGAGGGACTCTCCGGTGGCATCATCATGTTCCATACCGAGCACTGCACCAGGTGTAAGAAGCACCGGAAGGTGGTGAAGAATATGCCGACTCAAGACGAGCCCGCCTTCTCCCGAGAAAACGGCATCAGTTGGGTCAAACTCTCTCGTTTCCCTATCGACGGTGCTGTCCAAAGGAACATAGGGCGGATTACACACCACTACATCAATACTGTTCTCGGGGATTCCCCACCCACTATATGGGAGAGTCGCATCTCCCTGGATAAGGGAAATCTGCGGAGCCAATGCAGCAACATTACGACGTAAATACATAAAAGCCTGGTCAGAATACTCCACTGCCCATATATACGCAGTGGGAAATGCTCGTGCCATAGCAATAGCCAACACGCCCGATCCTGCACAAAGATCGAGAATATGCAGTGGTTGTGCGCTGGACATGGACATCTGTTGGTGTGCTGCTTTTATCGCCCAGTCTGCGAGGAGCTCAGTTTCTGGGCGGGGGATAAACACTCCCTCCCCCACGGCTACAGAAAAATCTAGGAAGGGAGCCTCCCCCAGGATATGCTGCACCGGTTCGCGGGACATGCGCCGCTGCACCCACCCTTCTAGAGTGTCTTTTTGTGCAGTAGTCAGTTGTGTATCACTACGTAGTATCAGTTGCGCAGGTGCACAGTGAAGAAGTGCTGCTACAAGCAAACGTGATTCGGCAGCCGGTGAATCGATGCCAGTACTCTCTAAACATGCGCAAACCCACCGCAGCACGGTCCGCACTGATAAATCAGTAGGGAATTCAGACTGAGGTGGGTTTGTCATTGGAGTATTACTCCGCTTCAAGACGAGCTTTCCGATCAGCTTCTACAAGAGCATCGATGAGGTCACCCATGTCTCCATCGAGAACCTGGTCAAGATTATGCGCTTTATACCCAATACGGTGGTCAGTAATACGATTTTCGGGGTAATTGTAGGTGCGAATACGCTCCGACCGGTCTACAGTGCGTACCTGATCGGTACGACCGGAGGCAGATTCCGCCGCAGCCTCTTCTTCCCGGATAGCTTGCAGACGCGCCTTTAACACCTGCATCGCGCGGATTTTATTCTGCAGCTGGGATCGCTCATTCTGGCACGTCACGATGAGCCCTGTAGGGAGATAGGTAATACGCACAGCGGAGTCAGTCGTGTTCACTCCCTGGCCACCTTTACCGGAGGAGCGGAAAACATCGACACGAATATCTTTATCGTCGATCTCGATTTCTTCCACTTCTTCCGGCTCAGGGAAAACGAACACGCCAACCGCAGAAGTATGGATACGGCCCTGCGATTCGGTGACGGGAACGCGCTGCACGCGGTGCACACCACCCTCAAATTTCATTTTGGACCAGACACCATCACGGCTCGGCTCACGAGACTTTACCGACATGGAGATATCTTTATAGCCACCCATGTCAGACTCTGTAGCGTCGAGGACTTCTACTCGCCATCCAAGTTTGTCGAAGTACTTGGTGTACATGCGGGCTAAGTCTGCAGCGAATAGGGCAGATTCTTCGCCGCCTTCACCAGATTTCACTTCGAGAACAATATCATCGGCATCATGTGGGTCACGCGGAGCAAGAAGATCTGTTAATTGTTCTTTCAGCTTCTCCACTACTGGTTCTAGACGTGCCACTTCTTCTTTGAAAGAGGAATCCTCCTTCGCCAATTCTTGTGCAGCATCTAGATCGTCCTGTGCTTGTTGCAGCTCGCGATAGCACTTCACAATAGGGCCTAGCTCTGCGAACCGCTTAGCAACACGACGCGCAGCGGTCTGGTTATTGTGAAGTTCTGGATCTGCAAGTTGCATTTCCAAACCGGCATATTCCGACAGAACATCATCGACTGCGGAAACTGCAGTAGCCACGGAACTTACTCCTCCTCATCGATATTGGGAGTCGTCTTTGCAATTTGCATGAGGAACTCACGATTGTTCTTCGTCTTCTTCAGCTGTTTAATAACCAGCTCAATGGCCGGAACCGGCTCGAGACCGGACAGCACGCGACGGAACTTATGAACAATCTGATATTCCTCTGTCCCCAGCAACAGCTCATCTTTACGCGTACCAGACGGGTTAATGTCGATAGCCGGGAAAATACGACGCTCAGCAATACGCCGATCGAGCTTCAATTCTGCGTTACCGGTACCCTTGAACTCCTCAAAGATGACGGTATCGCCGGCAGATCCGGTTTCCACCATGGCGGTTGCGATAATGGTAAGAGATCCACCGTTCTCAATATTGCGGGCGGCGCCGAGGAAACGCTTCGGCGGATACAGTGCAGTGGAATCGACACCACCGGAAAGAATACGGCCGGATGCCGGGGAGCTGTTGTTGTAGGCACGCCCCAGGCGAGTAATGGAGTCCAACAACACAACAACATCCATCCCCTGCTCTACCAGACGCTTTGCGCGCTCAATAGCAAGTTCGGACACAGTTGTGTGGTTAGACGGGGGGCAGTCAAATGTAGAGGCAATAACCTCACCCTTCACACTGCGCTGCATATCCGTCACTTCTTCGGGACGCTCATCAACAAGCACAACCATAAGGTGGCATTCCGGATAATTGGTAGTGATGGCATTGGCGATATTCTGCAGCACCGTCGTCTTACCGGCTTTAGGAGGCGACACGATAAGAGCACGCTGCCCTTTACCAATCGGCATAATGAGATCAATGAGACGAGTAGTAATGTTTTCCTTCGTCGTCTCCAAACGCAAACGCTGATTAGGATACAGCGGAGTAAGTTTGGCGAACTCAGGACGCTGCGCAGCCATTTCCGGACTTAATCCGTTAACTGAGTCAATGCGTACCAGGGGATTAAACTTTTGCCGGTTGTTATGGTTCTGACTACTACCCTCACGCGGCATACGAACTGCGCCAACAATAGCGTCACCACGTCGTAGTCCAGATTTCCGCACCATATTCATAGAGACGTAAACATCGTGGGGGCCAGCAGAATAGCCAGAAGTACGCACAAAAGCGTAGTTATCAAGAATATCGAGAATACCGGCAACAGGCTGTAGCACATCGCCTTCCCGAATCTCGGTATCCCGATCATCCCGACGATTACGGTTGCGGTTATTACGATCTCTCCGATTATTGCGATCCCGACGATTACGGTTGCGGCCGTTATTGTCTTGGTTGCCGTTGTTCCTGTCATTCGAACCGTCACGACCAGAACCATTAGAGTTTCCGCCACGATTATCAGAGCGGTTATCGGAACGATTGTCGGAGCGATTGTCGTTGCGGTTATTCCGATTACGGTACCGCTTCTGATAATTGTCTCCGCCGTTATTATCGGCGTAGTCGCGCTCAGAATAATGACGATCGTTATTGTCGTGCTTAGAAGTATCACGATCAGTATTGCTATGGGAAGAACGATTCTGCGCATCGTTCTTCTTATCTTGCTGCTTATCCTGCTGTGTATTCTTCTCTTCTACCACAGGTGCAGTTTTGTCAGTGCGCTTCGGAGAACGCTGAGTTTTCTCCCCTTGAGCCTGCTGACCGGAGTTTTTAAGCTGCGTCTGAATTGCCTCAATGAGGTCGCCTTTACGCATACCAGAAGTACGTTTAATACCAAGCTCGGTGGCCATTTTACGAAGCTCGGGAATGACCATCGAAGAAAGTCCTTCGCCTTTACCGCGGCGAGAGCGAGTGGGTTCTGCCGAAGCAGTATTATCCATAGTGTCCGTACTGGTCACGGATTTCCTTTCATCCCTATTGGTAAAAAAGAATAGGGGCTTTAATGGATGAGGAAAACGACATCAGTTTCCTCGTTATGATTCTCCCTCACAGCAGGCATTTCTAAGAAGAATGCGAAAACTGTTCAGAAACAGGGAATGCCCATCAGACTCCACACAGTAACAGTGCTTGTAACTGCCGATAACGTAATGCTAACCGACAATAACTGACAACAAGGCAATAGTTGGTAACAACTATGCTACACGCGCTAACTGGTGGTAGGCCTTTTAAGAATAACTGTAAAAACTGCAGCTAAGCAAGCTAGGCATAAGTTTATTGCTAATAAACCCGCTGAACACCTTCACAGATATCAAGATGCAAGACGCGCAGACCGTCATCTTCGGCATCGCTCTGGAGATCCTGGGGGAAATCCCCTGTATGCAAACACAACACAGTAGGACCGGCACCAGACACCATTGCCGCTAAACCACGGTCGCGTAAACACCGAATCCAACGCGTTGTAACAGGTAGTGCCGCTGCACGTTGCTGCTGGTGAAGTCTATCTTCGGAAGCGTCGAAAAGTAGGTCGGGGCGCTTTGTCATAGCGAGCATCATCATGGAGGCACGCGACACATTAAACACCGCATCTCGATGCGGCACTGTTGCAGGGAGCACCGCTCGCGTTTCCTCTGTTGACGACCGCGAATACGGCACCAGCGCGGTAGCGCGAATATCGGGATGGACATCAAGACGAACAGCGTGATACGACGTGTTCGCGAAACCTGGTTCATCCGCCCAGGACACCACCATGCCGCCTAGGACAGCTGCCGAGGAATTATCCGGATGACCTTCAAATTCGGAGGAAATTTGCACCATACGGGTGAGGTCAAAAGGACGATCACACAGTGCATCTGCAAGAGCTACGCCACCAACTGCAGCCGCCGCAGAGGATCCGAGACCACGCGACTCCGGCACCCGGTTGTGACAGACAAGGTGTAGCCCCGGAACATCGTAACCGTTGGCTTCCATAGCAGCTCGAAAAGCACGATATACCAAGTGTTTTTCATTGAGAGGAACTTCTCCGCTGCCCTCTCCCTCTACATCTATGACCAGGCCAGAATCAATAACCTCACAGGACACGTCATCCCACATACCCAGAGCAAGACCTAACGTATCAAAGCCAGGACCTAGGTTTGCGCTGGAGGCAGGTACACGGATAGCCGCTTTTGTCCCTACCGGAAGCATGCGTGCTTCAGCTACTCCATTTGCTCTGTCTGTCACGATGCGTCTCCTTTACCACAGATAATATGGCTTGCAGGAAAAGGACAGTAGCCTATTTTTCCTGGCCTTCCATACGAAGAACAGAAGTAACTCTCACAACGCTGTCAGACTCACCCAGAGCTTCTACGCATGCAGCAAGATTGGCTTCACTGGCAAGGTGCGTTACAACAGACAAGCTAGCAAATTTGCCGTCCGAGTTACCACCAACAGCAGTGTCAGCTTCACTCTCTCCCAGTTCATCCTGGTACACAGTGGCAATAGAAACATCGTTCTTGGCGAAGACATCTGTCACCTTGGACAAGGTGCCTTTTTCGTCAACAACATACATGTTGACGAGATAGCGCGTCTGCACATCCCCAAAATTGGCGATAGGAAGATTAGCGTATGTGTTATCTCCCGGGGCACGCCCACCGTGCACAACGTTGCGGGACGCAGCAACCAAATCGCCGAGTACTGCCGAAGCAGTAGGGGTTCCACCTGCACCAGGACCATAGAACATAATCTGTCCAGCAGACTCCGCTTCCATAAAGACAGCATTAAAAGCACCATTAACGGTAGCCAACTGGTGGGTAAGCGGTACCAGTGCCGGATACACACGCGCAGATACAGACTGTGAACCATCCTGGGAAGTGATGCGCTCGCACACTGCAAGCAATTTAATAGTGCAGTTCAAACGGTGCGCGGAACGAATATCCTGCTGTGTAATCTTGGTGATGCCCTCGCGATATACGTCCTTTGCCGTCACCCGAGAGTGGAAAGCAAGAGTAGACAAAATAGCTGCCTTAGATGCAGCATCAAAGCCCTCTACATCAGCAGTAGGATCAGCTTCGGCATAGCCTAAACGGCCGGCTTCAGCGAGTGTCTCGGCATAGTCCGCGCCGGTTGCATCCATCGCGGAGAGGATGTAGTTTGTAGTGCCGTTAACGATACCCATAATGCGCTGGATCTCATCCCCAGCCATAGACCGCTTCAAAGGCCCAATAATAGGAATTGCACCCGCTACTGCAGCCTCGAAATAAAGATCAACCTGGGACTCGTCCGCGGCAGCGGCCAACTCTGCAGAATGTGCAGCCACTAAAGCCTTATTGGCGGTAACAACTGATTTACCCTGTTTCAAAGCAGATAGGAGAAGCTGGCGTGACCCCTCGATACCGCCAATAACTTCCACAACGACGTCAACATCGGGGCGATCAATTAAAGCCTGTGCATCATCAGTGATAAGACTGGGATCAACTCCGCGATCACGTTGGGTATCGCGGACAGCAATACCACGAATAACAATGGGCGCCCCTACCCGGTGGGTGAAGGAATCACTGTTTTCAATAAGAAGACGAACTACCTCTGTTCCAACTGTTCCCATGCCGAGAATGGCAACACCAACCTCGGGCTGACGGAGTTCAGTATGAGCTTCGCGGGTCATGAAACCTCCAAACTAAGCAGATCGTCAAGCGTTTCTCGACGAAGAATAAGCCGGGACTTACCGTCACGCACTGCCACAACAGCGGGCCGTGGCAGCATATTATAGCGGCTGGCCATGGCGTAACAGTACGCTCCCGTAGCTGCTACACCTAGGATATCGCCGGGCTGAATATCAACAGGCTGCCACGTGTCACGAACAACAACATCACCACTTTCGCAATGTTTACCAACAACGCGGCATAAAGCCGGATCTGCCTGAGTTGTTCGATTGACCAATCGACAGTCGTACTCAGCATCATACAGGGCGGTACGGATATTGTCGCTCATACCACCATCAACAGCCACATAACGACGGATAACTCCAGAAGGCAGCACAATATCCTTCAACGTGCCAACCGTATACAACGTCACCATGGAAGGACCCACAATGGAACGCCCCGGCTCCACCATCAACTGCGGTGTGGGAATACCCGCTGCAGCAGCCTCCCGCTCAACAATGGCCCGCAAATCAGCCGCAATGTCGGCAATTGCCGGAGGATCATCAGATTCCAGGTAGGCAATGCCAAAACCGCCACCAAGGTCAACTATGGAGAAGCCTTCCGTAGCGTCCGGCCCATACTGCTCCACAATCTCAGCAAAAAAAGTGATAATGCGGTGAGCAGCCATTTCAAAGCCGTCAACATCGAAAATCTGGGAACCGATATGGCTATGCAAACCATTCAGGATGAGGTTATCTGCCTCAATAACACGTTGCACAGCTTCAGCAGCCTGGCCACTCGCCAGCGAAAAACCAAACTTCTGGTCCTCATGCGCCGTGGCAATGAAGTCATGCGTATGGGCTTCTACCCCACAAGTAACACGCACAAAAACGTTCTGGCGTTTACCCAGTTCACCAGCAACTTTATTAAGACGGTCAATCTCATACAGCGAGTCCACAACAATGTGCGCAACGCCTAAATCAACAGCCTGCCGAAGCTCCTCCACAGACTTATTGTTTCCATGCAGAGTCATGCGGTTAGCGGGAAAACCTGCCGCTAGAGCAACACCCATCTCATAGCTGGAGGCAACATCCATGCAGAGGCCAGCCTCGTTAATCCAGCGGGCGACCTCACCACACAAAAATGCTTTGGCCGCATAGTGAACATTCTGGGGGCCTCCAAAAGACTTCGCCATCGTAGCAACGCGACCACGGAAATCCTCTTCATCCAAGACGAAAAGCGGTGTCCCATATTCGGATACAAGGTCAGTGACAGCTACTCCACCAATCGTGACAACGCCATCCTCATTTCGAGAGGCCGTAGCGGGCCACACGATCTTCGGCAGATCATTCATGTTAGCGGGAGGCTTACGCACCCCCATCAGATCGGCTACTTCGTGAGTTTCGTGGCGGGATCCCGCGGGGTTGACAGTCACATGCGCTCCGGTGCGGTTACGCCAAGGAGCTGCAGACCATTCTCGAGAGTCTGGCGAGTTGCGGCACACAAGGCTAGGCGGGCTGAGTGAAGAGCAGCGTCTTCATCATGGTCAACAGTGTCAGCTTTGGGAAGAACCTGACAGGAGTCATAGAAACGGTGGTAGGACGCTGCAAGATTTTCCAAGTAGCGGGCGACGCGGTGCGGTTCCCGCAACTCAGCAGCACTTGCCACAACTGTGGGGAATTCACCCAGGGTACGAATGAGATCCCCTTCTCGCTCGTGTGTGAGCAAGGAAAGATCAGCGGTATCAACAGTGACACCCAGCTCCTCAGCCTTACGCTGTAAAGAGCAGAGGCGAGCATGCGCATATTGCACATAAAAAACCGGGTTGTCATTGGACTTGGATGCCCACAATTCCAGATCAATATCCAGGCTGGAATCCACGGAAGAACGAATCATTGAGTAACGGGCAGCATCCACCCCAACAGCCTCAACCAAATCGTCAAGGGTGATAACGGTGCCGGCACGCTTCGACATCTTGACGGCTTTACCGTCACGCACCAAGTTCACCATCTGGCCAATAAGCACCTCTACCCCATCCGGGTCATAGCCCAAGGCCTGCGCGGCAGCTTTGAGACGGGCAATATAACCATGATGGTCCGCACCCAACATGTAGATGCACAGGTCATGGCCACGATCGAACTTGTTTTTTACGTAGGCGATATCGCCAGCGATATAGGCAGCATTACCATCAGACTTGATGACAACACGATCCTTATCATCACCAAAATCAGTGGACCGCAACCACCAGGCACCATCTGCAAAGTAGAGCTTGTCAGAATCCTTGAGAATCTTAATCGCGGCATCAACAGAGCCATCCTCAAATAGGGAATTCTCATGGAAGTAGACATCAAAATCAGTGCCGAACTCGTGGAGAGTGCGCTTAATATGCGCAAACATCATCTCCACGCCCTGGCTTCTGAAAACTTCCTGACGCTCATCCGCGGGAAGATCACACACACCAGGGTTCTTTTCCACAATAGTGGCGGCAATGTCATCAATGTAGTCACCGGCGTAACCATCCGGTGGCGTCGGCAAATGCAGAGCAGAAAACACCAGAGAGTTAGAAAAACGATCAATCTGGTTACCGTGATCATTGAAGTAGTACTCGCGGGTAACCTGAGCCCCCTGTGCCTCCATAACACGCCCCAGAGCATCACCCACAGCCGCCCAGCGGGTACCACCCAAATGAATAGGGCCAGTGGGGTTCGCCGAAACAAATTCGAGATTAATACGTTTCCCGGCGAGACTATCGCCGCGGCCAAAGTCCTCCCCCGCAGCCACAATAGTGCGCACAAGTTCACCCTGCGCATCTGCAGCAAGGCGAATATTCACAAAGCCAGGACCCGCAACAGTAGCCTCCGCAATCGCATCCGCTTCCCCCAACACAGCGGCAAGCTCAGTAGCGAGCTGACGAGGATTAGTCCCCAACTTCTTCGCACTCTGAAGAGCAATAGTCGTGGCATAATCGCCATTTTCGGGATTACGCGGCCGCTCCACCGTCACCTCCGAAGGAAGCACAGTAGAGTCAAGACTTTGTTCTTTAACGACCTGCTGCAAGGCAGCAAGGACAACTTTTCCTAATTCTGCGGGCGTCACAATTGACCATTCTACGTGGTAAAGCCCCTAAAGTGGTACCCGTCCAGGTGGAGTGCTTTAGTAGTCAAGCGGACTGACTGGTACACTCTAAATTCGTTACGCCTCCGTAGCTCAGGGGATAGAGCATTGGTTTCCGGTACCAAAGGTCGCACGTTCGAATCGTGTCGGGGGCACCACCACAGCAAGTAAAGCTATTCCACCGTCGGATTGTTCCAGTCCAGATGTAATCCAGGGATTTCTGTAAACCGGCTACTGTCACAGGTGAAGATGATGAGCTGGCCGACTGATGTGGGGTCAGACTCGGCGAGAGCTGTTGCTGTCTCTATTGCCTTGGCCATATCTCCACGATGCTCAGGGTCTGAATAGCCCAGGATATCGTCCAAGATGACGGGAACACTTCCCTGGTTGACCAGCTGGTAGCAGGCTAGTCGAGAGAGCACAGCTAACTGTTCACGCGTACCAGTGGAAAGATCCTTATAGGCTATGGGGCTGCCGCCTGGCCGTGTAATCGCGCTTTCGATTCTGAGGTTATCGGCAACATTGACGGAGAAATCCTCACCCCACACGTGCTGGCCAAGTGCTGTTAATGCAGTGACATAAGGGGTTTGGTAGCGGGCGGCGGTACGTTGCCGGGCGTCCACAAGAGTGTCGCGGAGTAAGCGAGCCGCCTCAGCCTCTGCAGTGACACGCTTATTAGCACGCGATAGTTCTTCACACTGTCCTTCTTTATCCTCCAGGGCGGTGTGCAGTCCTAAGTCCAAATGTGAATCAAGGACGCCTTGCTGATGCTGATATTTGTTCTCAGCCTCGCGATACTTTTCCCGAAGGTTAGTTAATGCGCTGGTGGCATCACTTAATGCTGGTGTTGGGTCGCCCATGTCGGCATGCATAGCGTCAAAGTCGGAGATTTTCGCACGCTGTTTAGAAACAGTAACTTCCTGCTCGTGAAGTGCCGCAGTATGAGCTTTCATTGCTTCCTCATCTAGCGGGGCAAGTTCTTGTTCTTCCTCACGTGCACTGTTAAGAGTCTGGGTGAGAACTTCTCGCCGAGCACATGCGTTCTCATAATCCCGGGATGCAGCTTCCCACCGCTGCTTTGTTTCCGTGTAGCCACTACGTAGTTCTTCCAGATCATCTGCGGACAGGGTAGGTAATGTACCTGCTCGGGCCTGGTCGATAAGCTCCGTGGGGTATGTCGCAAATTCTTGTGTAAGAGTTTGTTCTTCCTCCGACAGACGTGATTCTGGATGCACTGCGTCAAACGTCTGTAGGTCTGTAGTGGCAGTGGTGTATGCCTCATCAGCTTTTTCCCATGCATCGGCTTGCGCAGCTGCACTCTGCCAGTCGCTAACGTGTAGTTCTGCAAGCGCAGCCTGGTAATCGTTTTCCTGCTGTTGCAACATGTCGTGCAAGTGTGCTGCTTCAGCTGCCGGTTCCACTGCAATAGTGACATGCCCAGGGACTTCAATAGTGAGCGGCTGCCCCAAGTCGGCGCGTAAAGATTCGTGGAGTTCCCCGCCATTACAGAGGATGTGGCTATCCTCCGTCTGTGGTGTGATGGTGATTGTTCCAGCTGTTGCGTTGAGTGCTTGGCGAAGACTTTCCGTTTCCGTGTGGAGTTTCTCTGCCTGCTGATACACCGCAGGATTATGGGCAAAGGACGCACGTTTTTCAGCAGCATCGTCTACTGCTTCACGAAGTTTTTTCGCCTGTTCTTGTATGTCGTGGAGAGCATATTCACGCTTCACAAGATCTACTAGATGAGTAGCGCTCGTCATCTCTTCAAGTGCTGTTGCTAACTGCGCACACTTCTTTTCTAGTTCCGTTACTTCGCTGCCATCTGCAGATGGCAAGTCCGCTAACTCTTTTTCCGCATTTTTTATGCGTTTTTGGACATTCTCATGCTGGTTAAGAAGATTACTATCGGCTTCTACAACAGCCTGTGCAGCAGCTAGCGTCGCTTCATTTGCCGTCAATTGAGTGCGTAACTTATCTTTCTGCTGTCGCTGATGGGCATAGTTTTTCGCCTGCTGCTGTAGTTCTTTTTCGTCCGCTTCTACCTGGTGAATCTGGTCGGCTAAAGTATCGCGCTGCGTCGCAAGCTCCGTGACATTCTGCGCTATGTCGTGTGTTTCCTTTATCTGGTCTTTAAGATCAGCAATCTCCTGTGTAAGTTTTTCTTCTTCCTGAATACTGTGATTGCGTTCCTTGTTGGGACGTCCAGTTTTTGTGAAATAGCGATCACATTCAGCCTGGGCCGCATCCAAAATATGGTCCCCCGACATGGCACCATCATTCTGCTCACTGGCGGCAGCATCCAATGCTTCTTGGAGAGCTGACTGCCCGTCGGTAAGTTCAAAACTCGCTAAGTCTTTCCCCTGTAGAAAGCTCAGGGCAGAAAACAGGGCCATATCTTCATGCTCTGCCAGCAGTTCTTGCACATAGTTGTGTGCGGGATCTCCCCACAAAGCCTCTTTACTACCATCCGCGAAGACAAGCGTTGTCCCTGCTTGACGTCCCCGCCCAAATTCTTTCCGCAGGGTAAAACGTTCCCCCCCGATAGTGACATCTAGCTCCACAATGGCAGGACGGTCCACCCCACTGCGCCGAATCGCTTTAACAGCTTCTTTACGGGAAGTCGCTTTCTCTGTGAGAACGAGGTTAATAGCTTCAATAACACTGGATTTACCTGACTGGTTGGGGCCTGCAATGACGGTGATACCGTGGTCGTGAAAATCAATCTTTTGTTGTGCAATTCCACGGTAATCCTGCACTGTAATGGAGTGAAGGCGCATTAGTGGTATCCTCCCTGTGCTGCTAGCCGATACAACAACATAAGCGCATTTTGAGCAGTTTCATCGCCGGCTTCCGCTTGTTGTGCAAGCTCATCTGCCGCTTCTGCCACATAACCGGCAAGATTTTTACGCACCTCATCGGTGGCGGGAAGTACGTGTGTAGAACTATTTCTCTCCCATACATGGAACCCGGCCAGCATACTTTCCCAGCGGTCTTCTTCTTCAGCGAGATACGCTGCGTCATCGAGGGGAAGAGTGGCGTTACACGCCAACCGAATGACGGTACGGCGTTTATTAGGAAGCGTATCGAAATAGTGTGCTAGCTCAGTGATATCGGCAACGCTATTGATATCCTTCTGCACAGTATGAAACGTCCATTTCCCGCAATCGAGTGGGGTTACTGTGCAGTCATCTGCTGCGAGTTCAACAAGGAGACAGTGCCCTGAATCCTTCTCCACATCATCAAAATCTGTCATTTCGGGGCTTCCTGAATACCAGATTCTTCCGCTCTTCCCCACCGTGGCTGTAGAATGTCGATCCCCTAACGCGATGTAATCACAGTCGTACTGCGATAGTGCGTTTTCCAGCTTCTCAAGGGGAATAACGTCACCACCGATCGCATCATCCAACTGCGGGGCGAAAGTATCCACACTTCCATGCACGATACCTACCCGGTAAGTATCGGAATCTTTAGGATGATTTTCTATACTCTGCAGTGCTGTGAAAAAAGGGTTTTCCGTGGGGTAGCGATTCGTATAAGGCCCAACAATGAGCTCTAGCTGGGAAATTTCTGGCAATACCAACACGGTAGGTTCGGTGGGAACTATGACGTTATCTGGGCAGTGGGTACGAAACGCTGGTGCGCAATAGACACTTTCACGCTGATACGAGTCATGGTTACCTGGCTGCAGAACAACAGGACACGGTAAGTCTCCCAACATTTCTAGCAGGGACACTATGGTATTGCTATCTAGCTGAGTGCCATCAAAAATATCCCCCGCTACTACTACTGCCGCAACATCATAGTTGACAGCATGCTCGCAGAGACGTTCCACTGCGCTTAATCGAGCATCCCGAAAAACAGCTTGTTTTGATTCGGGGAGATGACGGCGCGTCATCCCAATATGCCAGTCACTGCTGTGTAGAAGACGCAGGCTGTCAGTCATGTGTAGTCTCCTCAGTGTCGATGTCACCAGTGAGGAAGTCCCAGGCATCGTGTAGATCGGATTCCATCGTGAGTTTATCAACGGGGTCATTAGTGTAGGCGGTGGCAGCAGCCATCCTCTGCACTGGATCGAGGTCTTTATAGGCTGGATCTGGTAGTGGGTGCGGCACCTCGGGAAGTTCACCAGATAACGACCAATAACGGTAACTATCAATCGCTATGGGTGTATCCGTCTTCGACTCGTCTGCATCTGCATGCGCTGGCCGAGTGATACGCTGCGCCTGCTCCCCACGCGGAATAGTGACGGTAGTACCAGTGGTGTTAGTTTCTGCTTCCACTGGATCTGTTGAGACAAGAATATCCCCCAGCGAGATTCCACGAAGCTGCAGGTACCATTCACTATCCCGGTCCATTCGCTCCACAAGGAGGTATCCCAGTGCAAGTGTGTGGGAACACCGTTGGTCAATAGCTGGGCAAGTACATGCGCAATGCAGATCCGCGCCACCCAGCGGTAAAAGATCTTCCAGAAATGCGGGCAGTGTTCCCGCAATAATCTCTTCCGCAGAGCCGGGATGCTGTGCGATAGCAGTACGCACTGCAGCAATGGTCGCAGCACTAACTGGGGCACAGGTAATAGTTGGGGAAAAAGGCGAAAGTTGGCTTCCTTGTACCTCCCCCGCCACAGTGGTTCCATAATGTTCCATAGCGAGGACAGCACCATTGCGCGCCAATGCTTTAGCCCGCGTCACATGGGGGTGGCGGATAGCAGAATTCCGGTAGTTGTGGTAGTCCTGCCTCCGATAGGGTTCTTCTAATGCTTGTTCTACCTGCTTTCCCCACCAGGTACGCCCAAAATGTCCGGTTCTTTTCTGTGCGACAAGACCCCTCATTTACGTCACCTCCAGACGGAAGAGTTCCTGTAGCTGCTCGTCGTCGAGTTCTGTGAGCCAGGTTTCGCCAGTACTCACCACAAGATCCGACATGGTGGATTTATGGGAAATAATGTCGTCAATACGCTCCTCAATAGTGCCGTCGCAGACAAGTTTTCGTACCTGCACATCCTTAGTTTGACCAATGCGATAGGCACGGTCAGTGGCCTGATTCTCAACGGCTGGATTCCACCACCGGTCATAGTGAATGACGTGGTTTGCCGCAGTAAGAGTGAGCCCCGTTCCCCCAGCTTTCAGTGAAAGCACCATAATAGGGGGCCCATCTGGAGACTGGAAACTATCCACCATAGCGTCGCGTTCTTCGCGTCGGAGTGAACCATGTAAGAAAGGAGCAGGAACACCAAAACGCTTCCTCACATAGTCCGACAGATATTCACCAAACTCTTTGTACTGGGTGAAAATGAGAGCCTTCTCCCCTTCCGCCAGAATTGTTGAGAGGAGTTCTTCCAGCAATGCGAGTTTTCCAGAACGGTGTTGTCCGTGGCGGAGAACCGCAGAACCATCACCGAAATAGTGGGCGGGATGGTTACAAACTTGCTTTAGCTTTGTTAGCGCCGCCAGGACCGCCCCTTTACGCTGCAGTCCCTTTGCCTGCTGGATTTTTTCCATCATGTCGTCAACGACAGCTTGGTAAAGGCCAGCCTGTTCAGCTGTGAGAGTGGCCCGCATAACGATTTCTGTCTTCTCCGGTAGATCACTGATAACTGCCGGATCACTCTTAAGGCGACGCAGGAGGAAAGGAGATGTCAGAGAACGTAATTGCGCTGCCATAGTGTCGTCATGGTCGCGTTCAATCGGTAATGCGTAATGATGGCGGAAACCATGCTGCGTCCCCAAATATCCTGGGTTCACCAGATCCATAATGGCCCGGAATTCCTCTAAATTGTTCTCCATGGGAGTACCAGTAAGGGCAAGACGATGAGTTGCTGACAAAGCACGGGCAGCGCGTGATTGTTGTGTCGCAACATTTTTCAAATGCTGCGCCTCATCGTACACAATTCTCCACCACGTTATTTTTTCCAGCTCCGCACGATCTCGATGGAGAAGGTTATACGTCGTAATAATGACATCATGCTGCGCCACTAAAGTACGGAATTCTTCCCCAGCCTGTCGATCGGCACCATGGTGAATAGCGACGGAAAGTTGTGGAGCAAATTTTTGTGCTTCGTGATACCAGTTAGCGGCAAGAGACATGGGGCAGACAACAAGTACTGCAGATTCTGCGGGGACCACCCCACATGCTTTGTCATAGGCCATAACAGTGAGTACTTGAAGGGTTTTCCCCAAACCCATGTCATCAGCCAAAATTCCACCCTGGCCAAGCATGTCAAGGCTTGCTATCCAATCCACGCCACGTTGTTGATAGGGACGCAGTTGTGCATTGACAAGGCCGTCAGTTGTGACGTGAACGGGCTGCGCACAGTGGGCCATAAGATCATCGATCATCTGCGATCCAGCTACCCCCGCTACCGGCACGGGGGCTTCACTGCTGACAAGCTCATGCAGAATATCGCCAGCGGCCCCCTGCTGCGTCGATTCGAGATCTGCCTGCCGCAACGCTTTTTTACGCCGTTTTCCACTCTTAGCCGCAATAAACTCGGCAGCCCGGCGCAACAGTAGCGGGTCTGCTTGTACCCAGCCGTCACGTAAATGGACTAACCCGGATTGTTCTTGCACAATGTCAAAAAGTTCCGCGGGGCTGAGAACTGTTTCCCCTAATGCCACTTGCCATTGGTAGTCCATGATGGCGTCTAGGCCAACTTTGGCGCCGCTGACGGCGGAGCGGGCGGCTTGTTCATCCTCGCCGGGAGTGACGTGTAGCCGGACAGATACGGGAGCGGAGACCCAGGCGCGTGGCAGCATGACGACAACACCTTGTGCGCGGACTAGGTCTACTCCGCGGGTGACGAAGTCTGTGACTTGTGTGGTGGTGAGGAGGCGGTCTTCCCCGTAGCCGGAGGGGATACTGTCTAGTAGTGCCGGGTAGGCGTCTGTTGCCCGCCCCCACAGACGGGTTGCTGTGGTGTAGGAGGCCGCATCGATTGCACTGGGAATGAGGGGTTCTGGGGCGCCGCCGAGAACTCGCACGGACACTTCTAACCCCCACCAGTCGGGGGTATCAGGCAGAGGTTCGTGGATACGCAGTACTAATTCTGTGTCATTGTCTGCGGCTCCGTTCTGCCATTCTCGTAGTCTTTCGGAAAATCCTATGTTTCCTTCAAGAAAGGGTTCTCCGGTGATGAGTGCTTCTACGAAAGGGTGGCGTGGACGGTGCGGCATAGTGCGGAGCTTGTGCCGGCAGGTTTCTGCCGTCATGGCCTCTACGAAACTTTCTACGGCAGCAAACCCGCCATTGTGGGCGAGTTCTGGTGGCATAGCGTGGAGAAGTTCTGTTAACCATACGCGTTGTGCTCCCCCGCCGAGCAGCTGCCATTGGGCGTACCAGGTGGGGCCTTTTCTCCATAGTCGGGGGACGACTCGGCCGGCCCGCACCCACTGGTTCACGCCTGCTACTGCGTGGGCAAGAAAACGCAGGTCGTCTCCTAAACCAGGAATGGGGTCTGGCTCCTCATTACAGGCGGTCTCATTGCAGGCGGTGAGGAAGTTGAGGGCTGCTCCTGCACTAATCACAAGGCAGGGAACAGTCTGGGAGCGGGGGTGTCCGTCACTATCCACTGTGGTGAAAGGAAGACTATGGCGGAAAACTGGCACTCTGCTGATGAGTGTCGTGATGAGTGCGGGGAATGCTGCGTCCGGTAAATCCTCTACTCGGCCTACTACCTCTCCCCCTGCAACATCACGAATCCACAGCATTAAGCCGCGGTCGGGTATCCACCGACCGCGTAGCTCGTAGGATGATGCTGCGGGTTGAGTCATGCTTCTATCCAACCAGTCCCCTGTAACATTTTCTGCTGCGCCATGGCCTATTAGCGACAATACGCGCCGAGGGCATAAAGTAGCTCCCCCACGAAGAACGTACATGTGCTTAACTACAGGTTCTTCCCCTAGTAGAGAAATACTTTTATGCTTTCATCTCCTCCACCTTTATCTCCTCCACCATTCAGCACAGTATCTCAGACGACAGCGCAGACGGCACTCCAGACCTCTCCTCAAACAACGCCTCGAACAGCACCTCAAAACATAGCTGCTGAGCCGGTTCATTTGTGGAGTTTACGCGGACGCCGGTGGCTACTGTGGGTGGGATGGGTTATTGTCCCGCTCGTGATTGCGCTGGTGATGATGGGTTTGCAGTGGATTCCTCCCCGACAGCAATGGCCGGGTAGCCCCTCCCGCGATGATGTCAGCAAACTTCTTGCGCGTGTTCGTGTTGTTTCTACGCGACATCATGTACTGGGCTATGAGAGATCCTGTACAGGCACGTCTGCGTGTAGTTTTGGGGAGCCCTGGACTGATAATTCTGACGCACCAGGCAGCCATAATGGTGTCGATACGCGCTCTGATATGCTGCGTAACCTCTCTTCACCACTGGATCCTTATACTGGGCAGCCTCTTCCCCAACAGCGTCGTCAGAAACATATTGACCACTTGTTCCCACTGGCAGCCGCTTGGGATTTGGGGGCAGCCCAGTGGCCGCAGCGGAAACGGACAAGTTTTGCCAACGATATAGAACGCAATCTGGTTGTTGTGTCTGGCGATGTCAATATCGACAAGGGCGACAGTACCCCCAGTGAATGGCTACCGCCGTGGAAGGGATCTCAGTGTTGGTATGCGGCACGCTACCTTACTGTCGCCATTTACTATCAGCTTGCTATTACGGAAGCTGATTGGCATGCGCTTTCCGGAGCGCGCCGACTATGTCACCGTTCCTAGTGCACTCTTAGTGCTTTTTGCCGTGCTTATGCCCGGAAAAATCATTTTTCTTGGAATACCCTTTACCACCTGGCTGGTAGCTCTTTGTAGATCGGGGATTCCAGTCTTTCCGATTATTCCGATTTTTCCAGTCACTCCGGTCATGATTTTGCTTGCGGGAGTACTTCTTGGGGCGTTTGTAATTGCCCTTCTGTTTCTTATCCCGTTTTGCCTGCTTTAGTGCACCGGGGCGGTTGGCGGGCGGGCCCGGATCCAACTCCAGGTGAATAAGCTGCCCAGAAATCCGTGTCTTCTGGAGATTATCGAAGACTTCTTGGGGAAGGTCAGCTGGCATGTCGACGAGGGAATGGTCACCCCGGATAGAGATGTGGCCAATATCGGCACTACTGATACCGCCCTCATTCGCAATAGCGCCCACAATGCTGGAGGGGGTGACTTTATGGCGTTTGCCAACAGCAATACGGTAGGACACGAGATCTTTGCCACTGCGTGACTGGTGCCGTCCTTCTTTACGCTTTCCACCATGGGAGAAGGAACGTTGCCGCCCCTGGTAGTCCTCTACTTCTAGTTCCTCGGTAAGGAGGAAATCCTCAGTGTCATCGACGGTTTGTACTGCTAAAGCGGCAGCAATATCTACCATGTCGACGCCGGTATCTGCTGCATAAAGTTGTACGAACCCGCGGAAAAGATCCAGGTGTTCGTCTTCTAAAGCGTGGGTGATGGACTCGTTGAAGCGGCGCACGCGGGTTTCGTTCACATCGTCCACGCTGGGAAGTTTGACTTCTTCCAGAGACTGCCCTGTGACACGCCCGATTTGTTTAATCATGCGGCGCTCGCGCGGCGTGACGAAAAGCAGTGCCTGGCCAGTTCTACCGGCGCGGCCAGTACGCCCAATGCGGTGAACGTAAGACTCGGGGTCATGCGGCATGTCGTAGTTGAGGACGTAGCTAATACGGTCAACATCAAGGCCGCGGGCAGCCACATCGGTGGCAATAAGAATATCGAGTGCGCCTTCTTTGAGCTGGTTAATGGTGCGTTCACGCTGCGCCTGCACCATATCACCGTTAATGGCGGCGGCACCGTAGCCACGTGCCCGTAGCTTATCGGCCATCTCTTCGGTCTGCTGCTTGGTGCGGACGAAAAGAATCATGGCCTCGAAGGTCTCTACCTCGAGGATACGAGTAAGCGCATCAATCTTGGATCGCTGGTTAACAATCACGTAGCGTTGTTCGATATTGGCGTTAGTGGTGGTGGGAGTCTCAATCTCAATTTGTTGCGGATCGGTGAGATATGACTCCGAAATGCGCCGGATAGCCGGCGGGATCGTCGCGGAGAAAAGCGCGGTCTGACGCGTCTCGGGAGTCTGTGAGAGGATCTCTTCAACATCCTCCTGAAACCCCATCTTGAGCATCTCATCAGCTTCATCGAGCACAAGATAACGCAGTTCGGAAAGATCGAGTTTTCCCTTAGAGAGATGGTCAATGATGCGCCCGGGGGTGCCCACAATAATCTGTGCCCCGCGTTTTAATCCAGCGATCTGGACACCGTAGGACTGTCCCCCATAGATGGGGAGAACTTTCACACCGGGCAGGTGCCGGGCGAAGGTAGACACTGCGTCCGCTACTTGCAGGGCGAGTTCACGGGTAGGGGCAAGAACGAGAGCTTGGGGAGCTTTAAGCTCGGGGTCAATTGACGCCACCATGGGTAGGCCAAAAGCGGCAGTTTTGCCGGTACCGGTTTGGGCCATGCCCACAACGTCTTTTCCGGCAAGGAGGAGAGGGATAGTAGCAGCCTGAATTTGGCTGGGGGACTCGAAACCGAGGTCACTGATTGCTTGAAGAATCGGAGCGGGCAGAGCGAAGTCAGAAAATGTTTCGACAGTAGTCATCGGATCCTATACTACCTGCTACTACCTGCGGAAACCTAAAGGGAGCGAGAGGTAGTACAGTTTTCTGTTACTGACGGTAGCGTTTCACGTGCCGGGACCCAGGCCAGAGCACTTACCGTCAAAACAATGCCGGTAATGCCGAATGCCCAGGTATAGCCCAATGCATCCGCAATAGCGCCAGCCGCCAATGTTCCCACAATAGATCCAAGATCTGAGGACATCTGTACCGATGCCAATATTGTGCCAGCACGATAACCTGCTACAACATCCCCAATAGCAGCCTGCTGGGCGGGGTTAATCACGCCCCCACCGAGACCGGCGAGAAAGGAAAGGCCGTAGATGACGCCAATGTTTGTTCCTTGCCCAAGAAGTATCGTCATTATTCCGCAGAGAATGAGTCCACCAATAATGAGTGGACGCCTCCCCCACCGATCTGACCAGTGGCGTGTAGTGTAGAGCGCCACAACGTTTCCAATGGCAAAAATAGCCATGGCGATACCAGCTTGCGCTGCCCCATTTGTATGAAGAAGAGAGGAAACGAAAAGCGGTAAGAGTGCTACGCGGACACCGAAGTTTCCCCACCCGTTAGAAAAGTTTGTCGCTAGGCAGGCCCAGTAGGCGCTATCCCGCTTGACGTCTCGTAGCTTCAGCTCAGGAGTACACACTGTAGTAGAAGATGTTGTGTGCTGTGGTGATGAGGACTCTTCACAGTTCTTTTTATCTTCTTTGGCATTGTCCGTATTATCAGCAGCCTGCGGGATACGCCCAGCGGGAAGCATCTGCCACACAACAATGATCGCCAACAATAGCGCCACTGTATAGACATAGAAAGGCAGACGAATATCCACGTGCCCCAACATGCCACCCACCACGGGGCCAGCAATATTACCGATGAGAAAGGCACCACCGTATGCCGAGGTGGCGCGTCCCCGCATGTGTGCGGGAACCATGCGAACAATCATGGCGGTGGCGGAAACAGTGAACAGTGTGGATCCAATGCCACCTGCACCACGGTAGACAATAAGTTCCCAGTAACCGTGAGCAAAAGTCGTTGCCAATGTGGACGCGGCCACGATAAAAAGACCAGTGATGTACATGGGACGCGCGCCTAATGCATTAATAAGTTTGCCGGACGCTGGTGCAAAGACCAATCGCATAAAGCCAAACACACTAACAATGGCGGATGCCGCCATAACACTCACACCAAAACTGTGCGCATACTGTGGTAGCACTGGCGTAATAAGCCCATAGCCAATGGCTATGAGAAATGCTGCCCCTACGAGGACCCAGACTCCCTGTGGGAGAGCTTCCCGAGATCGCGTATGTGGAGTCTCCCGCGTCTCTTGTCTCTTCTGTTTATGCATGCTGAGTGAGATGGGCTAGTACGCGGGCACCGCCATGGACGGCACTGGCGGGGACTCGTTCGTTTTTTGCATGGAAATGGCCAAAACCGTCATAGTCGCTGGGAAGTTGCAGGGGCACGAAGCCGAAACATTCAATACCTAGATGCTGCAGGAACTTATTATCTGTTCCAGCTGGTAGGAGGTAGGGTGCCACTACCCCAGCGGGGTCAGTCGTAGCAAGAGATGCCCGCACAGTATCCACAAAGGGTGCATGGGGGTCACTGGATACGGCATTGGGTTGCTCCCACTCAATGGTGAGTGCTTCATAGTCTTCCCCCAATTCAGTACGCAGCAGCGTGTCAACAGTGTGGAAAAACTCTTCTTCATGCCCGGGGAGAACACGGCAGTCGATAGTTGCTGTTGCTTCAGCTGGGATAACATTCACTGCATAGCCGGCATGCAGCTGTGTGGGGGCGGCGGTATGACGCAAACTAGCACGCACAACGGGCCCTAAGAATCCCCACTCTTCAGTGGCGGTATCGAGGTCATCATCGTCATACTGCTGGCCTGTTACTTCGGTGATTGTGTCCAAGAAAGCATCCAGTGCTGGAGTATGGACAATGGGGAATTGATAGCGGGCGATCGCTGCTACAGAACGCGCAATTACTGATACTGCATTAGTTCCGGAGGGGCGTGAACCGTGCCCGGCGCGACCTGTAGCACTAAGCCGTGCCCACGCTACCCCCTTTTCGGCAACAGCGAGGGGATAGATTCGCTTATCTGGATAGCCGGGAAGGGTGACGGAGAAGCCTCCCACTTCGCTGAGTGCTTGGGTTACGCCTGTGAACCATTCAGGATGGTGGTCAACGAGCCAGTGGGATCCCCATACTCCGTCGTGTTCTTCGTCCGAGAACCACACCATCATGAGAGTGCGTGCTGGTCGCATGCCGCTAAGTGCATAGTGGCGGGCGACTGCCAGCATCATGCCGGCAAAATCTTTCATGTCGACAGCGCCTCGTCCCCAGATCCAGCCGTCAATAATGTCACCGCTGAATGGGGGGTGGTCCCATTCGTCGGCGTTGGCGGGGACGACGTCGACGTGTCCGTGGAGGAGAAGCGCATGTGGGTCGTCTCCGGGGATAATGATGCGATAGTTTCCGCGTCCCGGGCGGGATGCTAGGTAGTCCCCTTTTATTCCTACTTCAGCGAGTTTGTCGGCAATGAAGTGAATGCAGCGGTCTTCCCCGTCACCAATATCGGGGTCGCCAGTATTAACGGAGGGGATGCGGATGAGCTCTTGTGTGAATGCTACGGCTTCGCTGCCAAGAGTGTCCCAGTCGTTCCAGTCTCGTGCGGGAAGAGAATGTGCGCTAGTGATCGTCATACCTTCTAGTGTAGGGGGAGAGAGACGGGACGTTTTTCGGCATTACGGACAATTGTCCGTATGACGAGGGTAAGGGACTCTTCCACCACTTTCATGGCATCCGCGCTACTTGCTAGAGCGGGTTTTTGGGGAGTTCGGAGACTGAGGTGCCGGAGGAGATAGCCATGCATAAGGTCGACGATAACGGATGCTAACTGGTTGAGATCCATTGACCAGACAACGGCGGTGCGTTGCGCTATTAGTTCGAGGTAATTGCAGAACAGTTGGGTGAGGGAATTGTAGTAGCGGGTGATGAGATCTTGAAAGCGTTTATTCGAGTTGTGGAATGCGTACGAGATGATCTCGTATATCAGTGGAGAGTTTTCGGCTTTGGCGGATGTTTCGTTGAGGACTCTAATGGCATCGCTGTATAACGCTTCTTCTAATCCGGTAATACTGAGCCCTGTCATACTGTTTGACTCTGTTCGGGAAACGGTGGTGCGCACGCTGTTGGTGATGGTAGAAATAATTTCGTTAATGGTATGAGCAGCCATTTCGTAGAGCAGTTCTTCTTTATCTTGAAAACAGTAGTGCACTACACCAAGGGAGATGTCGGCTTCTTGGGCTACGGCACGGGTGGTAACTTGTGCGAAACCTTCTCGCCGAGCAACGATCATAGCTGCTTTTATAAGGTGCGCTCGACGATCTTCTTTATTCATACGCATGGTGTTGGTGCTCTCCACGAGGTAGTGAGGTTGTCGCGTAGCGGGGCATATGTACAGCATTATCCTAATCGGGATGGCGTGCGGACAGCGTGCTGCAGTTAAAATTTACTTATTCTTACATGCTTTTCTGTAACTTAAATCACTCTCTCTACTTTCTAGGTACCTGATCCAGACAGTGTTGATGAATCTTGGCGCGCCTACTTTACTGATCACCGGTTAATCCCCACCCCCACACACGTCCTTCCACAAAGAGAAGAAAAAGTTATCTCTGAACCCGGTGGCCCCACCAACCCCACAGCCTTCCTCTCCGACTACAACTATTCGGAGACTGCCGCAGATCCTGTTCATGTTGAGCGTGTTTCCACAGAAAAGGTACGTTCTGCCGCGAAAGATGCCCTCACCACTATGTACAACGTGGAGCAACCTACTGGTCCCACGTATCCAACCCTAGAAGCGGAAGAAATGACCCCGCTCCGTGGTGTGGCTCGTGCAATTGCCCGCAACATGAACGCTTCTCGCGATATTCCCATGGCGACCTCGGTGCGGTCTATCCCCGCAAAGTTGATGATAGAGAACCGTCTTCTCATTAATAGTTATCTTGCGAAAACGCGCGGCGGGAAGGTCTCTTTCACTCACCTTATTGGCTACGCCATGATTCAAGCTATAAAAGCGTATCTGAATATGAACTGCCGTCTGGAAGAAAAAGATGGGCATTTCACGCGTGTACAGCCAGACCATATCAATCTTGGCTTAGCGGTAGATCTACGCGGGAAAAATGGTGGCCGCTCCCTAGTTGTTGCTGCCATTAAAGAAACCGAAAATATGGACTTTCGACAGTTCGTCGCTGCCTATGAAGATATTGTGGCACGTGCCCGCAATGGTGAACTTACTGCAGCTGATTTTGCGGGAGTAACCATATCACTCACTAACCCGGGCGGAATTGGTACTATTCATTCTGTCCCCCGCCTCACACCTGGTCAGGGATGTATTCTCGGTGTTGGTGCACTGCAATATCCGGCAGAATATGCAGGAATGAGTGAGACGAGTCTCGCTGAATTAGGTGTCGGCAAGATGCTGACGGTTACCTCCACTTATGATCACCGCATTATCCAGGGCGCTGAATCTGGCGAATGGTTGGGAACCATTCATAAATTATTGCTGTCCGATGAGTTCTACGACGAGATCTTTACGAGTCTTAATCTGCCTTTCGAACCATGGCGGTGGCGTCGTGATATTACCTCCCACAGTGTTAATAAGGACGCCCGAGTTCTCCAGCTTATTGAGGCCTACCGCGATCGCGGTCACCTAATTGCGGATACGAACCCACTGAATTTCAGCGAACCTGGTCGCAAACGCCAAACATATCCCGATCTCAACATTGCCACGTATGGGCTAACTATATGGGACCTCGATCGTGAGTTTGCAGTAGGTGGGTTAGCCGGGCATGAACGTATGAAACTGCGTGACGTCATGACAATTCTCCGCAGTGCCTATTGCGGAAAAATGACTGTCGAGTACACCTATATTCTTGACAATGAGCAGCGTGAATGGATCCGTACCTATGTGGAGAATACGAATGCTCCTCTCTCCAACAAGGATCAAAAACTCACACTCACTACTCTTATTGCGGCAGAGGCATTTGAGTCTTTCCTCCAAACAAAATATGTGGGGCAGAAACGCTTCTCCCTCGAAGGCTCTGAATCCCTCATCCCTATGATGGATCGCATTATTGATGTTGCCGCCGACCATCATGTGCAGGAAGTTGTTATCGGCATGCCACATCGGGGTCGCCTTAACGTCCTCGCTAATATCGTCGGCAAACCCTACAAGCAGATCTTCAGTGAATTTGAAGGCAATATGCTCTCCACTGAACAGCAGGGCTCCGGCGACGTGAAGTACCATTTGGGATCCGAAGGTATCCACTACCAGATGTATGGCGATAACGACATTAAAGTGACGCTCACCGCCAATCCTTCCCACTTGGAGGCCGTTGACCCAGTTCTTATTGGCATTGTCAAAGCCAAGCAGGATCTTCTCGCTCGCACAACAGACCACACTTCGCACGACGATTCTGAAAAACGACAAACAGAACAACAAGCAGAGCAGCTGACAGAGTATCCCGTCATGCCGCTTATGCTGCATGGCGACGCCGCTTTCTCCGGCCAAGGTGTAGCCTACGAAACTCTCAATTTAGCGTTATTGGAAGGCTATAACGTGGGTGGCACTGTCCATATTGTGGTGAATAACCAAATCGGTTTCACGACTTCTCCTTCGCAGGGACGCTCTAGCGAATACTGCACTGATATTGCGAAAGCTTTTGGCGTTCCTGTTTTCCACGTCAATGGAGATGATCCGGAGGCATGTGTCCGCGTTGCTCGCGCTGCAGTCGAATTTAACCAGCGCTTCGCTAAAGATGTTGTTATTGACCTAGTTTCCTACCGTCGCCGGGGCCACAATGAGGCTGACGACCCCTCCATGACGCAGCCTGCCATGTACGACATTATCGACAATAAACGCTCCGTGCGGCAGTCTTACTTGGAAACTCTCATTGGGCGTGGAGACATCACCACACAAGAAGCAGAAACTGCTATGCAGGATTACCGTGGAGAACTTGAAAACGTTTTCCAACAGGTTAAAGAACTGGAGAAGGAATCTGCACCGCTCTCCCACTCTGTTGCTACCAAGCAGCGTGTTCCCTACAATCTTCAAACTGCTATTTCTGCTGAACGTTTGGAAGAGATTGGTGATGCCTTCATCAATGTCCCCGAAGGCTTCTCTGTTCACCCACGAGTAAAGCCCATTCTGGAATCCCGCTACCGGATGACGCGCGAAGGCAAGGTTGACTGGGCGATGGCGGAACTTCTTTCCTGGGGGTCACTACTCCAGGAGGGACGCGATATTCGTATTGCGGGAGAGGATAGTTGTCGCGGTACGTTCACACAACGCCACGCCATTATCGTAGATAGGAAAAATAGCAATATTTATAGTCCGCTCCGGGCTATTGCCCAAACTCACGGCGGGCACTTTGATATCTATAATTCGTCACTATCCGAGTTCGCTGGACTGGGCGTGGAATACGGATACAGTGTGGCCCACACCGATGCTCTTGTCTGTTGGGAGGCACATCGCCAATGGTGCACAAACTATTGTCGACGAGTACGTTTCCTCCGCGGAGGCTAAGTGGAACCAGTGTTCAGGGCTCGTTATGCTTCTTCCCCATGGGCAAGAAGGGGCGGGACCGGATCACTCTTCTGCACGTATTGAGCGTTATCTACAACTGTGTGCTGAGTCCAATATGACAATTGCGCAGCCCTCTACGCCAGCCAATTATTTCCATCTACTTCGTCGCCATACTCTTTCTAGTATCGTTCGTCCGCTTATTGTGGCGACGCCGAAGTCTATGTTGCGAATGAAAGCAGCCACCAGCCCCCTGGAAGATTTTACGCAGCGCAAATTCCGGTCTGTTATTGACGACCCGTATTTCTACGACCGCACACAGCTACATGACCCTAGCTCGGTAAAGACCTTAGTGCTCTGCTCTGGCAAGGTGTATTACGAGTTGGCTCGCCGCCGCGATGCAGAGAGCCGCTATGACCTGGCAATTGCTCGTTTGGAGCAAATCTATCCTGTGCCCTTCCGACGTCTCTACGAGCTTGTAGCGCGCTACCCACAGGTCGAGAAAGTCGTATGGGTCCAGGAAGAACCGTCTAACCAGGGAGCATGGCCATTCCTCAAGGTGAAACTCCCTACGGTCGTTGGGAATCTTCCACCTTTTGAGCACTTCTCACGGCGCAGTATGTCGGCACCGGCTACTGGTGTTTCCAGTGTTAACCATGCCGAGCAAAATCTACTGATGGATACAGTATTTTCGACTACGCTACCGCAGTAATAGTTACGATTGCTTAGCTTTTTCTGCAGCAGCTTTCACAGCAGCTGTGACGGCTGGGCATACCCGTGTATCGAGTGGCGATGGAATGATGTAGTCAGCTGCTAAGTCATCCGGGTCGATAACGTCAGCGATGGCATAGGCGGCTGCCTGCAGCATTTCTTCACTGATATCGGTAGCACACGCGTCCAAAGCTCCTCGGAAAATACCGGGGAAAGCGAGAACGTTGTTGAGCTGGTTGGGATAATCAGAACGGCCCGTTGCGACAATGGAAGCATGCCGGTGTGCAACGTCGATAGGTATCTCCGGGTCGGGGTTAGAGAGCGAGAAGATCATGGCGTCAGGAGCCATGGTCTTCACAACGTCTTCTGGTACATGTCCGCAAGACACTCCCACGTAAACATCAGCATCGCGCAGTGCTTCTTCCTGTCCACCGACGATATTGTTCGGGTTGGTGATCTTAGCCAGTTTTTCTTTTACGGGGTTAAGACCATCTCGACCGCGCGAAATAATGCCATGGGAATCTAACACCACAATGTTTTTGACTCCCGCATTGAGAATAATTTTTGTGCAGGCAACGCCGGCAGCACCGGCACCCGAAACAACAACTTTCAGATCTTCTGCTTTGCGCCCGGTAAACCGGCAGGCATTAATCATACCGGCAAGGACAACAACCGCTGTACCATGCTGATCGTCGTGCATGACGGGAATATCGAGTTCTTTTTTCAGACGGTTTTCGATTTCGAAGCAGCGCGGTGCAGAGATATCCTCCAAGTTGATTGCGCCGAAACTGGGTTGTAGACGGATACATGTCTCGACGATCTCATCGGGGTCGGTAGTGTCTAGTACAATCGGGATAGCATTGAGCCCGGAGAACTGTTTGAACAGTGCGCATTTACCTTCCATAACGGGGAGTGCGGCTTTTGGACCAATGTTTCCCAGCCCAAGCACTGCAGTTCCGTCACTAATAACGGCGACCAGGCGTCCTGCCCAGGTGTAGCGCCTGACATCTTCTGGTTTGTCGTAGATGTCGTTACATGCGAGAGCTACTCCAGGGGTGTAGGCAACTGATAAATCGTGCTGGGTATCTAGTGGAGAATGCAGCGCGATATCGAGTTTTCCATCGAGGTGATACTTCAATACTTCTTCTTCTGTTACCGCATCTTCATTAATTGCGGCAGTGAACATACCGTCATCGGCGTTATTACGTGTTGTGATAGTCTGTGTCACTTGTATCCCCTTCACGTCACAATATTTCTCACTAGTGATGTAAGAGACAATACCCTTACTCGTCTTATCCTAGCGACAGGTAAACTTCCATTCCATGCATGTAGTACAACTTCCTCTTCCTCAGTGTTTTCTCTTTGAAGCCCCCACCTTCCCGGATAAACGGGGTTTCTTTTCAGCCCCATTTCATGCCCCTACCTTTATCGATACGGTTGGCTATAAACTGGCTGTAAAGCAAACAAACCTTAGCCCCACTCACCGTGGCGCCGTTCGCGGAATCCACTTCGCAGATGTTCCACCAGGACAATCCAAGTACGTTTATGCAGCTAGCGGGCGTTTATTAGATGTCCTTGTAGACCTCCGTGTAGGTTCTCCAACTTTTTCTCAACATGTTGCCGTCGAGTTGTCACCTAATAGTGGAAAAGCTGTCTTTCTCCCCGAGGGAATGGGACACCTTGTTATTGGACTCACCGATGATGCAGCTTTAAATTATCTCTGTTCAGAGGCCTATAATCCGCCTGCTGAACATGGCATTAACCCATTTGACCCAACTCTTTCACTGCCATTTAACACATGGTGTGAAAAATACGGTCTCGGTAATAAAAGTTGCCTAACACTGTCAGAGAAAGATCAAGCAGCGCCCACATTAAGAGCTGTAAAAGAATCTGAAGCACTTCCCCGCTACGATGAATGTGTCGCTTACTATCATGATTTGCAGCACATGCCATCCGACCACTAACTACTCTCTAGTCCGCCTACCTCATCTACAGGAGCGTGCAATGGGTTTTACTACCTTCTGGGATAAACTCTTCAACCCTCAGAAAAATACTCACGAAGAGTCTAGAGAGAATGCCCATATCCCCACTGCTGAAGCAACCACAGGATGCGATGTTTATGATGAGAACGGACACCACATTGACCGCACGTTCGACTATCGCAGTGGCTTCCATTGGGTAGAAGAGCATCCCGGACATTTCGTATGGCTACAACTCCGCGACCCGAATCGTCGGCAGATGACACACGTAGGGCGTGTCTACAATCTACACGAACTCCTTGTAGAAGACTGCTCTACCGACCACCAACGCCCCAAACTTGAGTCCTTCGACGATTCCCTTACCCTAGTAGCCCGCACCCTCCGCTATGTTGACCACGAAGTTATCGACAATCCTGCAGACGCCGTTGAAACAGGTGAAGTGGTTCTTGTCGCAGGTAAAAACTACTTTATCTCTATACAACACGGCAACGGTCACAGCCTCGATAGAGTCCACAAACGCCTCTCGCACAATCCCGAGGATCTAGCACAAGGTCCCATGATGTGTTTCTACAGCGTCGTCGACCATGTTGTGGACTCATATCTTAAAGTCGCAGCACTCATGGATAACGATATTGACGACCTAGAAGAGGAAGTCTTCGATCCCAACACCGATATCGACATTGATGAAATTTATGCCGTAAAACGAGAAGTGCTGGAAATTAAACACCTCATCTCGCCACTCCGCACACCACTCCACGAACTGTGCAACAGTGACCAAATCTACGTAGACGAAGATATCCGCAGTTACTTCCGCGACGTTGAAGACCACCTCCTGCGCGCCATATCAGACGTGCACGGATTCGATGAAGTGCTCAGCTCCCTCATCGCTGCTGCAGCTGCAAAAGTAGGCGTTGAGCAAAACGTTATTAGCCGTGCATTGTCTGCATGGGCTGCCATCATTGCCGTCCCCACACTTATCGCCAGCATCTACGGTATGAACTTCACATTCATGCCCTTGCTTGAAGTTCACGGAGCCTACTATGTTGTCGTTGCCCTCATGGTGGTCTGGTCAGTCACTATGTACATGGTCTTCAGACGAAAGAAATGGCTCTAATCTCTACTCTGTTACTCTTTATTCTGTTTGTCGACGCCAGGCCGGTGACATTTTTTCGTGGAATGTCCCGCCTTCTTTAACAATCATGGTGCAAGCTATATCCATTTTTATAGCCTGTTCCATACCTTTATCGGGTCCCAATACGTCAAGGCCCGTCGCCAACCCGTCAGCCGTCATACACGAATGATGCATAACAGTTACCGAGGCAAGATTATGAGTAATAGGGCGGCCAGTACTCGGATCAATCGTATGCGAATAACGATGCCCGTCCTTTTCAAAATAGTTACGATAATCCCCCGATGTGGCTACTGAAGAATCGGCTAAATGCACCATCCGGTCTAAGAACGTATCCTCTTGCGATATCGGGCGTTCTACTGCTACCCGCCACGGACCACCATGCGCACTAGCCCCCAGGCCGCGCACCTCTCCCCCCACATCCACTAGGTAACGGTCTATTCCCAATGCTTCTAATTCATCGGCAATGTATTCCACCCCAAAGCCTTTAGCAATAGAAGATAGATCAACATAAAGGTCCGGAATTTTCTTCACCAGTGCATCCCCAACAATGTCCAAATTATTGATGCCGCACTGTGCTTTAGCTCTCCTAATCTCAGCGTCGGTAGGTACCCTATTCGCACGGCCATCTGGGCCAAACCCCCACAAGTTCACTAACGGCCCAACAGTAACATCAAGTTTTCCCGCAGTAACTGCATGAAGACGGATAGCCTCCCGCACCACCGTAATAACGTTTGAAGAAACAGGAAAAGGAGTATTAACGTCACGGAACTGGTTAAACCGAGACAGTTCAGAGTCCGGAATATAGGTGGACATCTGCTGATTAATAGCGGAAAACCGTTCTTCTATCTTTTTACGAACATCCTCAACAGAAGGATTTTTCCCATCATGGAGATACGTAATTGCATAATACGTTCCCATGGTGGTGCCACGAATAACATTCTTTTGTAGGGTCTCATCCAAACTACAGCCCGTTGCTGCCCCCAACCCGAGGACTCCTGCAGACCCAGCCATCCTAAGAAATGTACGTCTGGAAAGATGGCGCGTATTTCTGTACGCACTGTACGTTCTATACACTCTGTGCGCCCAAGGAGCAGAAAATTTCTTTTTCATGACACCGCTCTCGCAGACAATACGCACTACTGCGTCTACCCAGCACTGTCCATCTAGTATAGTGGCACTTCACACCGCATCTTACTGTGGAGTACATGTGACAATGCCTACAGTGTTAATTACGCTACAGTGTTAATTCCGCACGCATTACACTGAATACATGAACTCACCTAACCGTGTTTTCGTAGGGCGACTAGATAATCTTGTCGTTCTCGGCCCCGATGGTGAATCACTTGGTCGCGTTCGGGATGTTGTTCTTACCCTGCAAGATCCCACTTCTTCACCTCGTGCTGTAGGGCTGGTTATTCAGCTTCTCAATAGACGCCGTATCTTCCTCCCCATGCTGCGCATTGCGAGTTTTTCTGAATCTGCCGTCACCCTCGTGACAGGAAACGTCACTGTCCGTTCCTTCAAACAACACCCTATGGAGATCCAAGTACTAGGCGAAATGGTGGACTCCATCGTCCAGGTACGCGATCCTGAAATTGAAGATCTTGACGGTAAAAACGTCGTTGTCACAGATGTTGAAATTGAACAAACACGAAGCCGTGACTGGATTGTTTCCCGGCTAGCCGTACGCCGTCGCACCGGCCCCTTCTCCCGCCGCGGTGCTATCCATCTAGTGGAGTGGGAATTTATTCAAGGGTTCTCTAACACCACTGTTTTGAATAATGAGCAGGATGCGGCTGCTCTTGCCCAACGATATGAGGACATGCGCCCAGCAGATGTTGCCTCCGCTATTCTTAGCCTTCCGCAAAAGCGGCGTCTGGAATTGGCCTCTGTACTTGATGATGAGCGTCTTGCCGATATTGTGCAGGAGCTTCCCGATGACGATCAGACGGAGCTTCTTACAGCGTTACCGCTCGCCCGTGCCGCCGACGTTCTGGAAGCTATGGATCCCGATGACGCCGCTGATGTCCTTGGAGAAATGCCGTCACACGAGGCAGAAAGTCTGCTTAGCCTCATGAATAAGCAGGACGCTGGTACAGTCCGCCGCCTGCTTACATTTAGTCCTGAAACCGCTGGCGGCATTATGACGCCTGAACCCATTATCCTGACTGCACAAACAACTGTGGCAGAAGCACTGGCGCATGTTCGTAATCCAGATCGTTCTGCGGCCGTATCCTCCCTTGTCTATGTCGTGCGTCCCCCTACACAAACTCCCACTGGGAAATATCTTGGCGTTGTGCATACGCAACGATTACTTCGGGAACCACCATCAACACTCATTGGCGATTACATTGATACCGATCTCACTGCGCTCACCCCAGAAGCCTCCACGGAATCGGTAGCTCGTTACCTTGCCACATATAACTTGGTGTGTGGACCGGTGGTGGATAGTACCGGGCACCTACTGGGTGCTGTCAGCGTTGACGATCTGCTCGACCACCTTTTGCCGGAGAACTGGCGCGAAGCAGAAATGGCAGTAAGGGAGGTAGATGATGACAGATAATCATAACCGTCTCGATATTCCTCAGCTGAGTGGACGTCGGCGACGCATCTTCGATACAGAAACTGTCGGTCGTCGTGCTGAAGTAGTGGCGCGTTTTCTAGGTACCGGCAAATATTTGGCCTACCAGACCGTGTTCGTTGTGGGGTGGATCGTCCTCAATATTGTGCTAGCACGCCACGCTTTTGACCCCTACCCTTTTATCCTTCTCAACTTGGCATTTTCGACGCAGGCCGCCTATGCAGCACCGCTTATTCTGCTGGCACAAAATCGTCAAGAGAATCGCGATCGTGTCAGTCTGCAGGAAGATCGTGTACGTGCCGCCCAAACTAAAGCTGATACTGAATTCCTCGCCCGTGAACTTGCCGGTGTCCGTATTGCGGTAGGCGAGACTGTTACACGCGACTACATGCGCCATGAATTAGATGAGATCCATGACACGTTACAAAAGATCAATGAACGACTCGACCACTTATCTAATTCTTCTGATATGCAAGAACATGCTGATAGCGCAGCTATTACTGCACCATCTGAGACATCATAAATTTTCTCAATAGTCTGGCACGCTATAAGCGAGCCCAGTCGATAACTATTCTCTCCACTCGCTAAACTGAAATCCATGACTGCTGTAAATCTTGATGCGGTACAAGCTGCCCTTGCTACTGTAAAAGACCCTGAAATTCACCGCCCCATCACAGATTTGGGAATGGTAGACAATGTCGATATCGATCCCAATGGCCACGTTACTGTAGCTATTCTTCTGACGATTGCGGGCTGCCCCTTACAGTCCTCCATCCGCGATAGTGTCATCTCAGCAGTTTCTCGCGTTGAGGGAGTAACTGCAGTAGACGTCACCTTGGGAGTTATGACGGACGAACAGCGACGCGCAATGCGCCAAAAACTACAAGGTCCTGGCGCCCAAAAAGATATTCCCTTTAATAAGCCCGGTAATCATACAACCGTCTACGCCGTCACCTCCGGCAAGGGCGGAGTTGGCAAATCCTCTACCACTGTGAACTTAGCCGCCACCCTAGCTAAACGCGGCTTTTCCGTAGGCATCTTAGACGCTGATATCTACGGCCATTCCATTCCCCCCATGCTTGGCTCCACTATGCCGCCTACCAAAGTAGACGACATGATGATGCCGCCTGAGGCGCATGGTGTGAAATGTATTTCCATTGCTCAATTCACCGCCGGTAATGCTCCCGTTGTCTGGCGTGGCCCCATGCTCCACCGCGCACTACAGCAATTCCTGACAGACGTGTACTGGGGCGATCTTGACTTCCTCCTCCTCGATCTTCCCCCCGGAACAGGCGACATTGCCCTCTCTATCCCCTCCTTGCTCCCGAATTCCCAGCTCCTCATTGTGACAACCCCACAGACGGCAGCTGCAGAAGTAGCGGAACGCTCCGGCATGATGGCGGCACAAACCAAGCAGAAAGTTGTTGGCGTTATCGAAAATATGTCTTGGATGGAGCTTCCTGACGGTTCCACCGTGGAAATGTTTGGAAATGGTGGCGGTATGACGGTCGCTATGGATCTCACCCGCATGTTGGGATACCAAGTCAACGTGTTGGACCAGATTCCTATGGATGTGCGTCTTCGTGAAGGAGGAGACGCGGGCGTCCCCATCGTCCTTTCTCACCCGGATAGTACTGTGGCTAAAGCCTTCAATAATATTGTTGATCAGCTTCTTGAACAGCGCGAAAGCATTGTTGGACAGTCGCTAGGTATTCAGCCGCATTAATCCCACTATCGTTCCTCTACAGGAAACCATATCTATAACACTGCCCTTCTCAACACTGGTTATGTGCTGAGAAGGGCAGTGAGTTTATATGGTGCAATAAGATTGTTGAGTTAGTCTTCCTCATCAAAGGAAATCTCAACATCTTCTTCGTTAGATTCTTCCCAACTATCCCCCACTGTAAGAGGAGCACTCGGAGATCCTGTTCCTTCCGTGGAGGACGTTTCCTGCGGCCGATATCGCGCTAAACCATCCGCACTAAAAGCAGCTTCCTCAGCCGTAGACGCAATGCCATCATTAATAGTTACTGCAGAAGTAGTGGTGTGATTGTGCAACCTTGTCGCTCCCGATACCGCATCACTGCCCTCATGCCCACTACCTTCATGAGGGCCACGCACCGGTTGCTCAGGTGCTGCCCGGAATGCTGATTCATCAACATCATTGAGACCGCTAAGTTCTTTAAGATCAAAAGTAAGATCTTTCTTCCCCAAATCAACGTCTAGAACAGACGCATCATCATCTAGTAAGTAGTGGATGGCTGCAGCCTTCGGTCCCATTGTTTTAATACGGGCAATTTCTTTTACTGGTTCCTGGAATTCTTTAAGATCCCCGAATTCTTCATCCACGTTATCTTTTAACTGGTCTTGTGCATTATTAGCCCAATCACGCAGTTTACGTAGTCCTTTAGCAAGGCGACGAGCAGCATCTGGGAGACGATCAGGACCTAAAATGATGACAGCGACAACGAGGATAACGAGAATTTCCCCCCAGCCGACATTGCTAAACATAATTCTCTTTCACCACTCTTATTCGCTTCTAAAACCGCTCTGCCACTTCAGTGAAATCCCTTGCGTGAAATGGCGAACGCGCATCCGGATATGTGCTCCCACTGCGCGCCATCCTTCACGTATCTCTTCTTTCTGGGCGATAGTGTGCAATGAACTTACCATATTGTTATCTTCTGCATAGTGCGTAGCCGCGGCATACCCCTCACTAGTTGCTATTTTACGCAAGACCTCATCGTTTGCAGGAATAGCATGGAGCTTGCGAACTAGTGAGTGTGGAGTACTGAGAGGTTTATTCGCCTGTTGAAGACGTGCACGTGCTTGTCTTTGTTGTTCAACCAGTGCCCGGCATTCCGGGCACTGCCGGAGATGCTGTTCCGCCCGCATACGCACGTAATTAGGCATAACGCCATCGACATACACACTGATGGCTTCTTCTGAAAGATGCTCTGTGGACCTAAACGGCACTGTTTTATGGCCCATGCTCCACCTTTCGCCTACACGCCCCAAAAAATCTCTAGAGAACTAGAAAACTCTCTCTACAGTCGAGTATACGGAGCTTATGGCACACTACCAGAGCAGGTGAAAGAAAAGATGAAGAATTATACGAGAACTGGCCTGGTATTACCGAGCTGAGCACGCAACTGGGCGCGACCACGATGGATGCGGGAACGAACTGTCCCAATTTTTACCCCCAGTAGATCAGCAATCTCCTCATAGGTATGTCCTTCAATATCGCAAAGAACTACTGCCACACGATAATCAGGAGAGAGCGAATCCAGTGCACGCTGTAGATCAGGATGCAGGACTTTCTCATCAACAACTGCAGCGGGACCAGCAGAATTAGACACGACACGTTCTGTATCCTCAGGGAGACACTCCATACGAAGAACAGAACGATGGCGAACTTGATCTAAGAAAAGATTAGTCGTAATACGGTGCAGCCAGCCTTCAAAGGTTCCGGGGCGATAACGATCAAGCGAGCGGAACACTCGAATAAAAGTCTCTTGTGTAAGGTCTTCTGCATCCTGCGCATTACCACTGAGACGATATGCTAAGCCATAGACGGAATCTGCGTATGTCCGAACAATCTCATCCCAGTTTTCGCGTGATACCGCCGGAGATTCTACAGTCTCAGCTGACGTGGATATTTCAGCTGGTGTGTGGGTATTCGTGGCCGTCGATGCCTGAGCACGACTATGTATCGTGGTTTCTTTGGGCATCGTAATCATTGGTGTCATCCTTTCATGCACCGTGTTGAATTCCCAAAGAATGTTTCCGGGAACTCAACCAGACACCATGAGTATCGGAAAATGCCTTGCAAAGGCACTGGAATTAGTCTGTGTTTTCCCTGTGAGTTACAAAACACCTCGTCACACCATATTTATCTGTAAAAATTACCATGCTTTCGGTGTTTTACCAGCTATCTTCGGATTATCCTCGTTAAGCTACACTTGTGATTGAGCTTGTAGATTCCATTACGTCCAGCATTATCGAAACACCCGCTCTTAGCGATGCCCGTCAAGAATCCCTCAATAAAGGTTTTACGCCGCTTTCTCCCATTGCGGCAGAAACCGTCACAATGCTGTCCGCTACAACGGAAGTTCACACTGCTGCAATCGTCTCTTCTTCGGGGGCTGTGGCAGCACTCAGCATTGCCCACGGCATGCAGCAAGGTGGTGTTGTCACCTACATCAATCCACAACCTGAACTAGTGGACCATACCCGCCAAAACTACAACGCTGAAAAACCGGCGGGAGTACTGCTGCGCCCCATTACAGGTCTGCCACTAGACGTTATGAGCCGATTGGCTGACGACGCCTACGACCTTGTCTACGTTGAGGACGTCGCTGATCAATTGGGAATTTTTGTGGAGACCTCAGCCCGCCTTCTCCACACGGGAGGAATTCTTATTCTGCCGAATTCCCTCGCTAATGGTCACTTCCTGGAAGAAACAGATCCGGCAGAAGCAACAAACGACGATGATAATAAAGCCATCGCCGCCACTACCCTAGCCGGTATGCTAGCAGAAACTGACGATTTTGAGGTTTTTCGTCTGCCTCTCGATGAAGGAATGACCATCGCACGCCGCGTGTAATAATGTCCATCCAGATGTCTTTACGTTAGCTATCTTTACGCTTGTATTGCCGTATTTCCACAGAGCACGTTATTTGTTGGTGCACAGCGGCTAATTCTGCTGCGGCCGCAGATACTTTTTCTGTATCACTGTGATAGCTCGATGGTCCCATCGTAATGATCTGTTCAATTTGGGAGCGGGTAGGCGTAATTGTCCACTCACACAAATCGCAGTCAACCTCGTCAAAATACTCTATAAATCCTTGGCGTAAACGGTCTGCTTTCTGACTATCCACGTGTACCGCAATACCTGCTGCCACTAGTTCTTGCAGATGGCGTTGAGATGGTGCCACAACAAGCACGCCTCCTCCCGGACGCAATACACGAGCTGCCTCCGCGGGGTTGCGCGGAGCAAAAACATGCATAACGAGGTCTGCGCAAGCATCCTTAATGGGCCACCGCTGCCACACGTCGGCAACAATAGCGCCTACATGACCATCTAACTTTGCAAGACGCTTCGCCGCTGGCACAGAAATATCTGCAGCAATAATGCGTGTTTCTGAACTCACTGCACGTTGTAGCTCATGGGTGTAATAGCCAGTTCCAGCACCCATATCAACAATGACAGGAGTGTGTTGATCACTACTCATAGTCATTTGTGCCCCATGGGCTGCTATACGGCGCGCTAGAGGAGCATAGAGACCGCTGGCGAGAAAAGTATCTCGATTCATCACCATGTGCGCATTATCGCCAGGAAAAGCACGACCTGCTCCAAAAAGTGTGACATATCCTTGACGGGCTACATCGTAGTGGCGTCCCGACTCTGTCGTCAGTACTCGTTTGTCATTTCCGCACCACTGTAATGATTCTCCTGTACGTGGATCAGCTAAATACGCGACAACATCATCCAGCATACTTTTTACCCCACACAACAATAATGTCCGCCGGTTTCCCGACGGACATTAGAGAAAAACTGTATTAAGCCTCAATCTTGGCCAGCTCCTGGCCAAGTTCAACTGCTTCGTCAGGAGTCAGCTCGACAACAAGACGGCCACCTCCCTGCAGGGGGACTCGCATGATAACCATACGGCCTTCTTTGACAGCTTCCATTGGCCCATCGCCAGTGCGTGGTTTCATTGCCGCCATGCTGTGCTTCCTCCTATTTTTGAAATATGCTCGACGTCCATTGTCTCTCATTTTGGAATAAAATGCCAATGATATTGAACTATTCGTGCTTGTCAGAGGGTGTATTGCAGTTTTCACGGCGGGAAAGATCACTCGCAATTTGAGCTAGTGCCCAATCAACTTCTCGACGATCATATCCACGTTTTTCAGAATGAAAACGAAGATTATTAATATCCGCCGACCGTATATCGTGAGCGGGAAGAAACGTTTCTACTGTTGGAGTAGTCTCTGAAAGTTTTCTCTCCTGCGGAAGAAAACTCCATGTCGTTAGCAGGAAAGTGACAATAGCACCCACTACACCAGCAGCAATACAAATAGCTACCCATGCACCTGCACTCATAGCATTCTCCTTGAGTTTTTCAGCACCTGTTTACCAACAGTACCGACTATTCCTCCTCATCCGCTTCGAGTGTTTCATCGTCGTCATCCAATGCATCAGTAAAACTATCAACTTGATGTTGATGAATTTTAATGATGTGACGAACCGCGTCTTGCGCAGAGTCCGTTACATACAAAAGCTTGATATCTTCAGGCGAGATCATTCCCTCATCAAGCAACGTGGTAGTAATCCAGTCCATTAGCGGACCCCAGAATTCACTGCCAAACAAGACAATGGGGAATCGAGAAATTTTCTTCGTCTGTACTAGCGTCAAAGCCTCAAAAAGCTCATCTAACGTACCGAAACCACCTGGCATACAGACAAATGCCTGCGAGTATTTCACAAACATTGTCTTGCGGACGAAGAAGTAGCGGAAGTTCATTCCCAGATCAACCCACTTGTTGATCTTTTGCTCAAATGGCAATTCAATACCTAAGCCAACAGAAAAGCCTTTAGCGTCAACTGCCCCTTTATTCGCGGCTTCCATCTCTCCCGGGCCGCCCCCTGTAACAACCGCATATCCTGCTTTACTGAGTTCTTCAGCAACTTCGTATGCCGCGTGATACCACTTGTTATCTGTTTCTGTACGGGCAGATCCAAAAACACTTACTGCTGGCGGCATTTCCGCTAGTGCACCGAATCCATCAATAAATTCGGACTGGATGCGCATTACTCGCCACGGATCAGTGTGCAACCACCCGGTATCTGGCTGTGGCTGGAGAAGACGAGAATCAGTGGTGGAACCACCGCGCCGCACTTGTGCACGACGTCGTACTACTGGTCCCCTCATATAGGACGCAGCAGATTGATACATGGCATTGGGGTTAGTATTCGTACTTTTCACAATTAATCTTTCTTTACATACTCTGAAGGAGTGGTCAAATAGGTGCGCACAATCTCCGTGACACCAGCGATATGCTCCACTGGACAATGTTCATCCCGCTTGTGGGCAAGAGACGGGTCCCCCGGTCCCAGATTCACAGCTGGCATTCCCATTGCCGCAAAACGTGAAACATCAGTCCATCCATATTTAGCTCGTACTTTTCCCCCAGCCGCGGCAACGAGTGGAATTGCTGCCGGGGCGGAGAGACCGGGCATGGCACTTGCAGACATATCGAGAATTTCCCACGTCAGACCATTGACAATAGTGTCCTGACGAGTACCTTCCGACGTTTCTGTGACGCCTTCTAGGCTCAGCCCCAAGGTGGTGCACACGTAGGATAGGGCCTCTGCTTCTGAACGATCGGGGGCAAACCGAAAGTTTATTTCCACCCATGCTTCATCTGGAATGACGTTCCCGGCTACTCCTCCAGACATTCGCACAGCGTTAAGTCCCTCACGGTAAAGACAGCCGTCAATGTTAACGTCACGAGCTTCATGGCGAGCGAGTTTAGCGAGAACTGGACTTAGCGCATGAATGGCGTTGTCTCCCATCCATGCACGGGCTGAATGTGCACGCAAACCATGGCTTTCAATACGCATACGCATTGTTCCCTGACAGCCTGCTTCAATCCAGCCGCCAGAAGGTTCACCCAGTATGGCCAGATCACCCTGTAATAGTTCTGGATACTCGCGTTGCAAAGCTCCCAGACCATTAAAAGACCCTGTAATTTCCTCGCAGTCATAGTAGACGAGGGTCATATCATGCTGCAGCTGCGGATCGTCGGCAAGAGTATAGAACAGGTGATAAAAGACTGCATCCCCAGACTTCATATCCACGCTGCCACAACCATGAATACAATCTGTTCCCTGCTCTCCCGGCCCACGATAGCTAGGTACATTATTGGCAATGGGAACAGTGTCAAGATGGCCCGCGAGAACAACACGACTTGGTAGTCCACGGTGAGTCCGCGCCACTAGACGATTGCCGTGCCGTTCTACCGTGATAGTTGGGTGATCTACTTGGGCTATTTCCCGAAGCCCGCGCTCTACCGCATCAGCGATAGCAGTTTCCTCCTGCGAAACGGAGGGAATATCCACAAAGTCCTGGGTTAAGGAGATGGGATCACGGCGGGGGTCAAGTATCATAGGAATTTTCATTCTCACCCCCACAGTTTACGGTGGACAAGACTGTTTATGGAGAGTCTTACCATTATTCACTTTGTCGTTAACGACACAATAGTATGTGAACTAGCACACATATCACCTGTACAGTAGGCTGATTTTATGACGACATACGGAGCATTTGCGCGCGGAATCGCGACTGTCACCAGCGATGGCAAAATTCTAGACACCTGGTACATAGACCCAGTTTTACAAGAAACCACAGGTGGTGAAAGCTACACTCACAAGCTCACCCCTGATGATCTCAATTCCAGTTGGGAAAATTTGCTCGGCTACGACGCTGCCCGCGATGTCGAGCGTATAGCTGTAGAAACAGTAATCGCAGATCTTGATACTCCCCCCGTTGACGCATACGACGCTTACTTACGGCTCCACCTCCTCTCCTATCGCTTGGTAAAACCCAATACGATTAACCTGTCAACTCTCTATCGAGTGTTACAGAACGTCGTATGGACCAATTTTGGCCCCTGCTCTGTAGAAACCTTCGCTGCCACACGTCTCAAACTGGTACAGCGTGGACCTGTTATTGTCTACGGCATCGACCGTTTCCCCCGCATGGTCGATTACGTCATCCCCTCTGGGGTACGCATCAGTGATGCCGATCGTGTCAGGCTCGGTGCGTACCTCTCGGAGGGCACCACCGTCATGCATGAAGGTTTTGTGAACTTTAATGCGGGCACTCTCGGTGTCTCTATGGTGGAAGGGCGTATCTCTCAAGGCGTTATAGTAGGAGATGGCTCTGATATTGGTGGCGGTGCCAGCATTATGGGCACACTCTCCGGCGGCGGTACACAGCACATCACCATAGGTGAACGCTGTCTCCTGGGGGCTAACTCTGGCCTTGGAATCCCCCTGGGAAACGATTGTGTTGTAGAAGCAGGCCTTTACATTACTGCCGGCTCCAAAATCATGAACTATCTCGATGGCGATCCCACCGAGGTAAAAGCCTTAGACCTAGCAGGTCGAGACAATGTTCTCTTCCGCCGTAATTCCTTGACGGGTGTAGTTGAAGCCGTCAAGTATGGCAAAGTGGGAATTGAACTGAACGATAGTCTCCATAACAATTAATTTCTAAAGAAGGTCGTATGGCTAAGTCCACACCGACAACTCCTCATAATTCCAACGCATCCAATAATCTGTCTGAAAGCGTATCTTCCTCTGACGAGAAGCCAGCCTTACGAAAAGGTTTACAAGTCCGTCACCTCACCATGATGGGGCTGGGATCCGCTATTGGTGCAGGTCTTTTCCTAGGAACTGGACAAGGTATTCACGCTGCAGGACCAGCTATCCTTATCTCCTATATTGTTGCTGGAATTATTGCTGTTCTCATCATGCAGATGCTTGGCGAGCTCAGCGCTGCCCGCCCCTCCAGTGGTTCTTTCTCCACCTATGTAGAGATGGCCTACGGGCGCACTGGTGGATTCGTGACGGGGTGGCTCTACTGGTTTATGCTCATTATGGTCTTGGGCGCAGAGATGACAGGCGCCGCCGGTATTATGGGCCAATGGTTCCATTGCCCCTCATGGATTCCTGCACTGGTCTGCATGATCTTCTTTACCATTATTAATCTTGCCCAAGTTGGCGGTTTCGGAGAGTTCGAGTTCTGGTTTGCCGCCATCAAAGTTACCGTCATCGTGCTCTTTCTTATTGTTGGCATCCTTCTTATTTTCGGTATTCTGCCCGGTACTGAACCAGTGGGATTCACCAATTTTCTTGGCCACGGTGGCTTTATGCCCAAGGGTTGGAGTGGCGTGGCGGCCGGTCTTTTATCCGTCGCTTTTGCTTTTGGTGGTATCGAGATTGTCACTATTGCAGCAGCCGAATGTGATAATCCCAGCCTCTCCATCGCAAAATCGGTTCGCTCGGTCATCTTCCGCATTGCCGTATTCTATTTAGGGTCTGTTGTCGTTATTACGTTCCTCCTTCCCTGGGATCAATTACAGGGAGCGAAAAACGCGTCTGAAAGCCCCTTCACGGCAGTACTAGAGAAAGCGCACATACCTGGCGTTGTCACGTTCATGGAAGTCATTATTGTGCTCTCCCTGCTGAGCGCATTTAATGCCCAGATTTATGCCACCTCCCGAATGATGTTCTCGCTGGCTAAACGTGGCCATGGACCTCAAGTACTTACTAAAATCTCCCGTACTGGAGTACCTCTTAACTCGCTACTGGTCAGCGTCTTTTTCGGGTTTGTCTCAGTTGCGCTGAACTACCTAAATCTTCCGGGACTGCTTGTCTTCCTCCTCAATTCAGCGGGGGCTGCCCTGCTGGTTGTCTGGGCTTCTATTGCTCTTTCCGAGCTTAAATTGCGTCCAGTTTTTGAAAAAGAAGGAGATCTACCAGTAAAAATGTGGGGCTACCCCTACCTAACGTGGGTTGCCCTCGTACTGATGGCAGGGCTTACTGTATTGATGTTTACGGACGAAACAACCCGTAACCAACTCTTTGCCACCATCATTATTGTCATTGTTCTGGTGATTCTAGGTTCTATCAATCGTGCATGGCGCAAACAACATCCAGTGGAGAACACTCTCTCGCAGGATTAAGGCTGTAAACGTTCGCAGGCTGCGTCAATACGCTCATCGGTGGCAGTTAGCGCAATGCGCACATGCTCTGCCCCACGTGGACCATAGAATTCACCTGGAGCGACAAGAATACCCCGCTCGGCAAACCAGTGCGTGAGTTCTCTGCAGGGTGTACCGTTTGTTGTCCACAGATAAAGCCCAGCCGCAGAATCATCAACCCGCATTCCCGCAGATTCCACCGCTGCTTTGAGCTTTTGGCGACGTTGCCGATAACGATCGTATTGTTCATGAACATGACGATCGTCACGCAAGGCAGCTGCACTAGCGGACTGTATGACAGTTGGCACCATAAAACCAGCATGTTTTCGGACTGTTAAAAGTTCTTGGATAAGAGAAGGATCTCCCTCGACAAAACCAGACCGATAGCTCGCCATATTAGACGTCTTAGAAAGAGAATGAATAGCGAGTATGTTACTAGTATCTCCATCGCAGACTGCAGGATCTAGGATAGAAGGAGCTTTTCCTTCCCAGCACAGACCAAGGTAGCACTCGTCTGCAGCAATGATGACGCCACGCTCCCGCGCCCACGCCACAACCTTCCGTAAATGCTCAACAGGTAGTACCTTGCCTGTAGGATTAGAGGGACTATTGAGATACATTAATGCTGGAGTACAGGGCCCCACCTGGGCTGTTCCATCTGCACGGACAACAGTACATCCTGCTAACAGTGCACCTACTTCATACGTGGGGTACGCAATCTCTGGGATAACGACAGTATCGTGTTCTCCCAGCCCCAGCAGAGTGGGCAACCAGGCAATGAATTCTTTCGTCCCTATAACCGGCAGAATTTGTGTGGCTGGATCGAGCGGAATAATGCCGTATCGGCGGGTAAGAGCATCTGCACAGGCCTCACGCACATCGTGGGTACCAATAGTTTGCGGATAGCCGGGGACGTCGGCTGCTTCCTCTAAAGCGTTCTGGATAAAGGGATCAACTTTATCAACAGGGGTGCCTACAGAAAGATCGACAATGCCGTCGGGGTGGCTAGCCGCTAGGCTACGCACCTCCGCCAAAGTATCCCAAGGAAAAGCAGGAAGTCCTGCAGCGACGGGGGTACGTTTACGGGGTGCGATAGACATAAAAACTTATTCGCTTTCGTTTTGTGGGGGTAGCGAGCTCACAAAGTCAGTGTCGTATCCAGTGCGTCCAACACTGGCGGCTCCACCCGGGGATCCCAGCTCATCAAAAAAGTCGGCGTTGGTCTTTGTATATTCAGACCACTCATCCGGAACATCATCTTCATAGAAGATGGCTTCCACAGGGCAGGCGGGCTCGCAGGCGCCACAATCGACACATTCATCGGGGTGAATGTAGAGCATGCGGTCGCCTTCGTAGATACAGTCCACCGGGCACTCTTCCACGCATGCGCGATCAAGATAATCAACACAGGGCTGCGCGATGACGTATGCCACGATGTCATCCTTTCCGACTTACCACGCTAGGACTAGCGTGTGAGGGACGGCGCAGAATATAACGCCGTAATCATCACAAGACTGCTTAAGAGCAGAGTTACTCACTCAGTTTAGTATGTGCCAGCGCCGCCGCAATATCAGCGGAGTTCACAGCGCTAGCGGAATGCGGGTGACGAACAAGCCGATACTCCTCCGTCCGCAAAAGCGGCTGTGCGATATTATTCGACATAGCAAACGAGACTGGCCCAGAGGTCGGCGCATATACTGTGACTTGCGTAGCATGCGCCCGCAATGCAGCAATTTTAGCGGCGTAGGCAGCATCGTCGAGGGCAATAGTGTGGGTCGCTTCATTGTCTGCAGTGTTGAAGATGTCGTGTGCCGCCGGCATAGACCACTGTGATGGAATAGCCCCGGCTATAGTGTTGAGTCCTGCTTCTACGCGGCTCATCGACTGCATCATCCAGTACACCAATGGCACATCCCAGGCGGGTGCGAGAGGTTCTTTTTCAAGAGGCTCTTCCGCATGGTAAAGATGCGTACCCCCATATCCGCATCGATGTTCAGCCTGCCATAGTGGATCGGCATAAAGACCAGCTTCATGCAGTTGCTCAATGCTTCTATCCCCTGTGTAAGCAGCTTTATCAACTGCTAAAAGACCACAGTGATGGGCGCGAATATGGTCAGGATGCCCATAGGTTCCACCGTCGTCATAAACCAACACCACGTGGGGCCGCATCCACCGAATCCAGCACGCTATAAGATCTGCTACGTGATCAGGATCGGCGCGGAGAAAAGCACGTGGATGGTCATTTGCTGGAGTGTTCAGCATACCGGAGTCGCGGAAATGTCCCGCGCCGCCCAAAAAATGTGGACACCCTGCATGCAAAGCCTGCAGTGCCTGGGTAAGTTCGTGAATACGGTAACCACCTAGTTGGTCCGCTCCCCCTCCTGCGGCGACAAGCTGCGCGTAGGTTTCCCCAATTACTTCGCCTTCTTCGCCGAGCGTGCAAGTTAGCACGGCTGTTTGTGCCCCTGCTGCCTGGTAGGCCGCTAGTGTTCCGCCGGTGTAGAGAGTTTCATCGTCAGGGTGTGCATGGAGTGCTAAAACGCGAAGTTTTTCACCGTCAACATATCCGGTAAGAGAAGCTGGCCGAGAAGCAGACAGAGAATCTGATACTGCCGTCATTGGACTATCCCCTCCTGCTCTTTAATAGCGACAGTCCACTGGGAAACATTGTAAAAATAGCCCAATGAAGGGGTGGAGAGAATCTCATGGACGGGGTTAGAGATACGGGAACTGTATGCCTCGAGGAGAGTTTCCTGCCAAATGGGTAGTACTAATCCCAATTCCCCTAATCGTTGCTCTATCTTTTGAAGGAAAGGAAGCGCTACCACAATTTGCTGTTGTGGTGATAGCGGATCTGTAGCGGTTCGCATTTCTTTAATGAGAGAGTTCAGAATGGGATCACAGATACCGGTGGTATTGACACCGCGGCTTCCTCTCTGAACATTTTTGCTACGCGCTTGGTCTGCTTGTTGGCCATTTTCTTTGCTTGGCAGTTTACTGTATTTTTCTCGCAATACCTGCAGCGATTGTCCCGTGCTGGGATCTACTCCTCGATGTTGTTGCGCATTGGAAATGCTGTCAGAAATTTCTTTTTGCTGGGACTCATTCCCCACTGCGGAAGACGCAAGCGTATCTAACTGCGCTGATTGGATACGGGCTGGATCTGGGCGGACGGCATCCCCCACAGTGCAGTGGAAACGGCTGGCGACACTAGCGATAACTGATTGGTCGGTACTGTGCCAATCCACTACCAGATCAACTTTTCCGCGTGGTAGCCAAAAACCGTAGAGATCTGTCGCCGTTGTATCTTGCACAATTGTGGGGAATCCTTGTTGGCTCAGTTGATCAGCGATAGCTGTTGCTGCAGCTATCGCCTCTACGTCTCCTCGTACAGTTCCGATAATGAGAGCTCGGTTATGGCCGTGGCGAGTAACAATACGGCGCCCTTGCTGCGCCCATCCTGCATTGTGGAGAATCGCGGCCCCTTTACTCTTGGTAGATGCCATGCTGGGGGTAAGAGAGTAAAGCGCACTGCGTTGCGGAGGCACGGTAACGAGTTGCGGTAATGCTACTGCGGGGACGCGTCCGCCGGTAACTGTATCTAGCCGGTTGGATGCTAGTTGTGCCACTAGCGGCACATTAATAAGGCTAAAGAGTGCTCGGGACACTGCTGGCTGCCCTCCCACTAGTGAGGAGGCGGCATTGATAGAAAGAGAGAGTTGTCGGGGACGCCACGCATACGCTGTGCTTATTCCCGGAATAGCGTTAAGACGAGTTGGCGCTAGTGAATCGCCTTGAATATACCCTGCCTGAACACTTTCCGAGCGTAACCCTTCAGCGATTTGGTCAGAGGCGCTTTGACGTTGAATGCGGATGGAATCTGCGGCCATAGGTGCCCCGGTAACGAATTTGTCGTTTGGCATCAGTGTAATTTGCCCGCGGTCTATGTCGACGCTGCGAACTGTCGCCACACCAGCCGAGTACGGCATATCGTGATCCAACTGGGACAGACCAGGAATATCGTTCAGGAATTGAGACGGTAGAAGGTGCTGGAACAACGTCCGCCACTGCGCATAGGGATGTTTGAAGGTAACAACTACTGTCTTCCCGTCATTTTTCCCCTTTATAGAGGTAATAAGGTCATAGCCTGCAGTAGTGTCAATCTCCGGAGCTTTCATCATGACGTGCCACAGGTAGCTGAAATCGCGTGCTTCGACGGGGACGGGAGGACTACCTCCCCACTGTGCACCTGGCTGAATTCGATATGTCACCTGGAAAGGCGACTGGCTTGTTACCTCCGCTGAACGCATCAGCGATTTATTCATCGTCCACTGTGTGGAATCTACTAATGCGGTTTGGCTTGTATCACCCGCTGTGGCGGCGGGCACAAAAACACTGGGTAGGGTGAGGCTTGCCAGGATATCGGTAGTGAGTGTTCTATCTCCCGCAAAGTGCGGATTGAACCCTGCTTCTAGCTGGTCAGTAACAATTCCAACAACATTGTCCCCGTCCGTTTTTACGCTAGGAGCAGGTTGTCCAATTTGTGCGTTAGGAGCTTTTGCCGTACATCCCGCCACAAGGACAAGAGCACTACAGAGTAATGCGATGTGGGTGGTGGGATGCCGACGCACTATTCCTCCTGAATGCTACATATGCTTCATATGCCCGCGAGCGCGGCCGCGTTCAGCAGCTGAGAGTACTACTTTACGCACACGGATAGCGTTAGGAGCCACTTCGACACATTCGTCGTTGGCGCAGAACTCCATTGCTTCTTCCAAGCTAAGCGTACGTGCTTTAGCGAGTGTTTCTGTCTGATCGGCAGTGGAAGAACGCATATTTGTCAACTTCTTTTCTTTGGTGATGTTGACATCCATGTCTTCCGGACGAGGATTCTCGCCCACAACAACGCCTTCGTAGACTTCATCACCGGGGGTAACGAAGAAATCGCCACGGTCTGCGAGCTGGAGCAATGCGTAGGCGGTTACTTGTCCAGCCCGGTCCGCAACGAGGGAACCAGAGTGACGGGCGCGAATGTCACCGGCCCAGGGGGCGTAACCGGCAGATACAGAGTTGGCAATACCAGTACCGCGGGTTTCCGTAAGGAAGGCGGTACGGAAGCCAATAAGTCCACGAGAGGGAACGGTGAATTCCATACGTACCCAGCCGGTGCCATGGTTGCTCATCTTATCCATCTGGCCTCTTCGCGTTGCCATGAGCTGAGTAATGGCGCCTAGGTGCTCTTCGGGAACGTCAATAGTGGTGTTCTCGTAGGGCTCGTAGACTTTGCCGTTAATCTTCTTGGTCACAACGTTTGGCTTGCCGACGGTCAGCTCGAAGCCTTCGCGACGCATGGTTTCTACCAGCACGGAGAGGGCCATTTCGCCACGTCCGTGGACTTCCCACTCGTCGGGGCGGTCGGTGGGTAGTACGCGTAGGGAGACGTTACCAATAAGTTCACGGTCGAGACGGTCTTTCACCATGCGTGCAGTTAACTTAGTACCGCCATTTCGTCCGGCCATAGGCGAGGTGTTAACGCCGAGGGTCATGGAGATTGCGGGCTCATCGACGGTGATGCTGGGGAGGGCCTCAGGGTGTTCCGGGTCAGCCAGGGTATCGCCGATCATAACGTCGGGAATACCAGCGATAGCAACGATATCTCCGGCGACGGCTTCGGTGGCGGGCTGACGCTCTACACCGATAGTCTTCAGCAGTTCTGTAATCTTAACGACCTTTGTGACCTGCTCACCTTCGGGGGTGGTGTGAATCCAGGCGACTTGCTGTCCTTTACGCAGGGTGCCGTTGTAAATACGAACTAGTCCAATACGGCCGAGGAAGCTGGAGGCGTCCAGGTTGGTGACGTGTGCTTGAAGCGGGGCGTCCGGGTCACCGGTGGGTTCGGGGATGATCTTGGTAATGAGGTCAAAGAGGCATTCGAGGTTGTCGGAGTTAGGCAGTTGGCCGTTTTCCGGCATTTCTAGAGAGGCAACGCCGGCGCGGCCAGAAGCATAAACGGTGGGGGTATCCAGCAGTGCTTCGGCGGCAGCAATGGCTTTTTCATCGGAGAGGTCTGCGGCCAAGTCAAGCAGCAGGTCTTGGCACTCGGCAACAACTTCGGGAATGCGGGCGTCGGGGCGATCTGTCTTATTGACAACAATAATGACGGGAAGGCAGGCTTCGAGGGCTTTGCGGAGAACGAAGCGGGTTTGTGGGAGTGGTCCTTCGGAGGCGTCAACAAGGAGGATAACGCCGTCAACCATGCTGAGACCGCGTTCTACTTCGCCGCCGAAGTCGGCGTGCCCGGGGGTGTCAATAATGTTGAGGATGAGGTCTCCCCCATCTTTTGCTTGTCCGGGACGATGCACAGCTGTGTTTTTGGCGAGAATGGTAATGCCCTTTTCTCGCTCTAGATCGCCGGAGTCCATAACTCGTTCAGCAACTTCCTGGTGTTCAGAGAAGACACCGGACTGTTCCAGCATTGCATCAACTAGGGTGGTTTTACCGTGGTCAACGTGGGCGATGATGGCTACATTGCGGAATTCGTGCTTCTGAGGCAAGAGAGCTCCTAGCAAGGATCGACAGATTCAGCCGCAGTACTTATGGGCTGTGGAGTGAGCTGTAAACACAAGACCGACGCTGTGCGCGGCAGCTCCAACGGCAACTTTACACGTCACAGTTTGAAAACTGTTAGTTGGAGGCTTATTGCCCACTTCTCACCGAAAATTGTGTAAAAAACTTTTATTTTCTAGTTTGCCGGTAAAGTTAGCCACTAAGTCACTTATCCGCTACACGCTATGAAAGACCCTCATAGCCTCGATCCCATTAACAAGGACTCCATCAGTGTCGTCAACTAGCTGGACTATTCTCGCCCTCGTCGTCTACTTTGTGGCGATGATCGGTATTGGTCTCTATGCCTTCCGCAAGACCACGAGCCACGAAGGATACATGCTGGCTGACCGACAACTTCACCCCTTCACAGCAGCTTTATCGGCGGGTGCGTCGGACATGTCGGGATGGCTTCTGATGGGTTTGCCCGGCGCCATCTACATTTCAGGTCTCTGTGAAGCCTGGATTGCGGTGGGTTTGACGGTGGGTGCGTGGCTGAACTGGAAGATTGTGGCTCCGCGTTTGCGGTCGTATTCCGTTGTGACGCAGGACTCTATTACTATTCCGACGTTCTTAGAAAATCGTCTCCATGATTCGTCCCATGTCTTGCGTATTTGTTCGGGGCTTGTCATCCTGTTTTTCTTTACCTTCTATGTGTCCTCCGGCATGGTGGCGGGGGGAACGTTTTTCCAGGCCACGTTTGGTACCTCCTATTTGACGGGCATGCTCATTGTTTCCGGTGTAGTGGTGCTGTATACGTTTGTGGGCGGCTTTTTAGCTGTTTCATACACCGATGTTGTGCAGGGTCTTCTCATGATGACGGCGCTGATCGCTATTCCCATTACGGCGGTAGTGTCCTTGGGTGGTTTTTCTGAGACAACGGACATTATTCGCACGTCGTTCCCGGATCATTTTTCTATGGTGCATGGTGTGGCGCCGTTGACTATTGTGTCTGCGCTGGGGTGGGGTTTGGGGTATGTGGGGCAACCGCACATCATTGTGCGTTTTATGGCCCTGCGGTCTCCTCGTGAAGCTGCTTATGGTAGGCGTGTCGGCACGACGTGGATGGCGGTATCCATTCTGGGGGCTATTGCTACCGGTTTGGTGGGGTGTGCTTATCTCCATGTTGATGGGCATGAGTTGACAGAGTCTCAGCAAACTGCGGAAACAGTGTTTTTGGTGATGGGCCAGAAACTCTTTCACCCATTCTTAGCGGGTGTGGTGTTGGCGGCGGTGTTGGCTGCCATTATGTCGACTATTTCTTCGCAGTTATTGGTGACGTCTTCTGTACTGGTGGAGGATCTTTACCGCGGGATTTTCAAGAAGAAGGTGTCGCAGCGCAGGTTGGTGTTGTTGTCTCGCTTCGCGGTGTTGGCGGTGGCGATTGTTGCGGCACTGTTGGCGATTCCCCGCTCTAACACCATTTTGGAGTTGGTGGCGTTTGCGTGGGCGGGCTTCGGTGCCGCATTTGGCCCCATTATTGTGCTGTCGTTGTGGTGGAAGCGTCTTACTAAGGAAGGCGCTATTGCCGGTTTGCTGACGGGTGCTGTAGTGGTAGCTGTGTGGGGATTCACTCCGGTATTGTCGTCGCTTATCTATGAGATGATTCCGGGGTTCTGTGCAAATATGCTTGTCGCAGTTATCGTGAGCTATCTCACCAAGCCGCCATCTGAGCAGGTCGTGGCTGAATTTGAGAAAGCGGTTAAAGATTCCCGCGAGTAGAAATCGTTTCCCCCTCTCCATTAATTATTAGGCAAGCCTATACTTACAGTTATGGGAGGAATCCTAAGAAGGTACCCCTCCCGTTACTGTCCGTTACCTAATGGAGATGAGAATGTCTGCTGACAACCAGGAATACCGCATTGAGCACGACACCATGGGCGACGTAAAAGTCCCCAAAAACGCCCTCTACGCCGCACAAACCCAACGAGCCGTAGAAAACTTCCCTATCAGTGGTAACACCATCACTCCGCACCACATTGCCGCCCTTGGACACATTAAGCGCGCCGCCGCACTCGCCAACCTCGAACTAGGTGTTATCGACGAAGCCACCAGTAAAGCCATCGTCACCGCCGCAGACGAGGTTATCGCCGGCAAACACAACGACGAATTCCCCATCGACATCTTCCAAACGGGCTCTGGCACCTCCTCTAATATGAACACCAATGAGGTCATTGCCACCCTGGCCACACGCTACAAGAAGGAAGCTTGGGAAGCCGCCGGTAAACCCGCCGACGAGTTCACCCCCGTCCACCCCAACGACCACGTGAATGCCTCCCAGTCCTCCAATGATGTTTTCCCCTCCTCCATCCACATTGCCGCAGTGGAAGCCATCACCACAGTTCTAAAGCCAGGCCTAGAAACCCTCGCCACCGCCTTGGAAAAGAAGGCAAAAGAGTTCACATCTGTTGTGAAATCCGGTCGTACCCATTTGATGGACGCCACGCCCATTACGCTTGGGCAGGAATTCTCCGGACACGCCCAGCAGATTCGCAATGGTCTGGACCGTATCGACTCCTCCTTTGGCCGCCTCTGCGAACTCCCCCTCGGCGGCACTGCCGTTGGCACCGGCATTAATACTCCGGCTGGTTTCTCACAGCGCGTTATCGAGCTCATTTCCGAGAACACCGGTCTCCCAGTTGTGGAAGCCCCCAACCATTTTGAGGCACAGGCTGCACAGGATTCTCTCGTCGAGATGTCCGGTATGCTGCGCACCATCGCCGTCAGCGAAGTCAAGATCGCTAATGACCTGCGCTGGATGGGATCTGGCCCGCGCACAGGCATCGGCGAGATCTCCCTTCCCGACCTGCAGCCCGGCTCCTCCATCATGCCCGGCAAAGTTAACCCGGTTCTCCCCGAAGCCACCGTCCAGGTAGCCGCTCAGGTTATCGGCAACGATGCCGCCATCGCCTTCGCAGGTGCACAGGGTAACTTTGATCTTCTGGTTATGCTGCCGGTAATGGCCGCTAACCTCCTGACCTCCATCACCATTCTCGGCAACGTATCTCGCGTACTAGCTGAGCGGTGCATTGATGGTCTTGTCGCCAATGAAGAACGCTGCCTGCAGCTAGCCGAATCCAGCCCCTCCATCGTCACCCCACTTAACCGCGTTATCGGCTACGAAGCATCCGCCAAGATCGCCAAATATGCCATCAAGAAGAACCTCACCATTCGCGAGGCCACTATTGAACTTGGCTACGTTGAACGCGGCGAAATTACCGAGGAGAAGCTAGCAGAAGCCCTCAATGTGGCTGCCATGACACACCCGCAGAAGTAGCCAACTTCTCCCGTTAACTATTTTCCCTTCTGCATACTCCCCCGTAGGAACTGAAACAGTAACTGAAACAGTGTCATACACAGACAGTTTCTCCTGCGGGGGAGCATGTAATTTTTAACACACTGCATCTTTTTATTGCACTAAATAAGCAGCTCAGCAAAGTTTTTAACAAAATAGCGTAGGCTATCCTTGGCAGACGTCATCGAAAAAGAAACCTAGGGTGAGAGTTGAGTATTTACCCTCTCTGCCCAAGGAATGATGATGCCGGAATTCTTCTACGAAGACATGCTGCCCCTGCAATCCGACCCCACTGAATACCGCCTCCTTACCAAAGAAGGCGTGGAAACAGTGGAAGGACCGGACGGCACTACTTTCCTCAAGGTGAGCGACGAAGCCCTCACCTTGCTATCGGAAACCGCAATGCACGACATTGCCCACTACCTGCGTCCCACCCACCTCGCAAAACTCCGCAAGATTTACGACGATCCGGAAGCTAGCGACAACGACAAATTCGTCGCCTACAACCTTCTACAGAACGCCGTCATCGCCGCGGAGGGAACCCTCCCCATGTGCCAGGACACTGGCACCGCCATTATCAAGGGCGAACGCGGCCAGTACGTCCTTACCGAAGGTACCGACGAGCGTGCTCTCTCTCGCGGCGTCTACAACGCCTACACCCAGGACAACCTGCGCTACTCCCAAAACGCACCACTGTCCATGTACGAGGAAAAGAACACCGGCTGCAACCTCCCCGCGCAGATCGAACTCTATGCTGACACCAAGCCGGAATCTGACCGCGACTACCACTTCCTCTTCATGGCTAAAGGCGGCGGCTCCGCTAACAAGAGCTACCTCTTCCAAGAGACCAAAGCCATCCTTAACCACGAATCCATGATGCACTTCCTGGAAGGCAAGATCCGCAGCCTCGGCACCGCCGCCTGCCCGCCCTACCACCTTGGCATCGTTATCGGTGGTACCTCCGCTGAATACGCTCTCAAGACCGCAAAGTACGCCAGCGCCCGCTACCTCGACACTCTTCCCACCCACGGAAGCGAAACCGCCCACGGTTTCCGAGACCTGGAAATGGAAGAAAAAGTCCTCGACATGACCCGCCACATGGACATCGGTGCCCAGTTCGGCGGCAAGTACTTCTGCCACGACGTCCGCGTCATTCGTCTCCCCCGCCACGGCGCATCCCTGCCCGTCGCCATCGCCGTCTCCTGCTCCGCAGACCGCCAGGCCAAGGCCAAGATCACACCCGAGGGTATTTTCTTGGAGAAGTTGGAAACCAACCCCGGCCAGTATCTGCCGGAACTCACCGATGCAGACATTGATCACAAGGGTGGCGACGACACCGCCGTCAAGATTGATCTTTCCAAGCCGATGGATGAGATCCTTGCAACCCTCTCCAAGTACCCCATCAAGACCCGCGTCTCCATGACCGGAACCATGATCGTTGCCCGCGACATTGCCCACGCCAAGATCCGTGAACGCATTGAAGCCGGCGAACCCATGCCCGAGTACATGAAGAACCACCCGGTCTACTACGCCGGCCCCGCCAAGACCCCCGAGGGTATGGCTTCTGGCTCCTTCGGCCCCACCACCGCTGGACGTATGGACCCCTACGTTGATCCCTTCCAGGAAAAGGGTGGCTCCATGATCATGGTGGCCAAGGGCAACCGCTCCAAGCAGGTCACCGATGCTTGCAAGAAGCACGGCGGCTTCTACCTGGGCTCCATTGGTGGCCCCGCAGCTGTTCTCGCCAAGAACTGCATTAAGAAGGTAGAGGTACTGGAGTACCCCGAACTCGGTATGGAAGCAGTATGGAAGATTGAGGTAGAAGACTTCCCCGCCTTCATCGTCGTTGACGACAAGGGCAATGACTTCTTCGCCCACACCCAGGAATGCACACTGACCATCGGCAAGCGTCCCGGACTGTAAACACTCCCCGCTAGTAATTACTAGCGACTGCACTCCTTAAAAAATTAAGGGGAGGGGCTGTACATTCGTTATCATGTACAGCCCCTCCCCGCATTTATGCACGCAAACACGGCGTGGGAATATTGATCCTACTTGTTAACTTCTTTCTGGTCTGCTGCATCGTTGCTAATAACGTGGTTGACGGAGATCTTCCGCGGCTTAGCTTCTTCTGCCACAGGCAGAGTGAGCTTCAAAACGCCATCAACATAGGTAGCCTCAATACGGTCGGTAGCAAGTCCGCGGCCGAGTGTTAGTTGGCGGGCGAATGTACCATTGCGACGTTCCCGGGTGAGCCATTCAATATCGTCCCCGGAAACAGAGGCGCGTGCCGCGCGAACCGTGAGAGTGCGATCGTCAATATCAATGTCGATAGAGGCGGGATCAACACCTGGCATATCGATTTCTGCAATGAAGACGTCGCCCTTCTTGTAAAGGTCCATGGAGAGGCTGGAGTCCTGGGCGGTAGCGACACCGTTGAAGAGACGCTCGAATTCGTGGAAAGGATCGAAAGTAGCAGTAGCCATAATGGCGACCTCCTTAAAGTCTTATTTGTCTATGTAGTATTTGTGCTATTTACTTCATTACCAGACTTGAGTGCTATGCAATCAACTCTTACAGGAGCAACTATAACCCTTGATACAAATAGACTCAAGTATTATTTTCATTTTCCTCTAAAAATTTTTCATCTACTATAAGAACTATGCCTGACCAGGAAGTTCTCCTAAAAGAAGCACAACACCTCTGCGCCACAGCAGAAAAAATTGCAGTTCTTTCCGGCGCAGGAATCTCCGCAGAATCCGGAATACCCACCTACCGCACTTCCCAAACCGGACTATGGGAACAGTTCGATCCCCAAACATTGGCTACCCCCGAAGCATGGCGCCGCGACCACCAAATGGTGTGGGCATGGTACCTATGGCGCAACTCCCTTGTCCGAGACGTCCAACCCAACATCGCTCACCACACACTGGCTAAATGGCAGGAATATGCAGACGTTCGAATTTGCACCCAAAATGTGGACGATCTCCACGAGCGCGCCGGATCGACACAGGTAGAGCACGTCCACGGCACACTATTCCATTTCATCTGCTCAGAATGTCGCAAAGACTACCCCGACACAGTAGACATCCCCACCACGGAAGTATTCCGCGCTGAACCACCCGCCTGCCCTTACTGTGGTGCCCCTATCCGACCCGACATTGTGTGGTTCGGTGAAATGCTCCCCCAACGCCCCTGGGAACACAGTGTTATCGCCGCCGAACAATGCGACGTATACCTAGTAGTAGGAACCTCAGCGGTTGTACAACCTGCCGCCACACTCCCCCGCATTGCCGCTCACTCCGGTGCACCCGTCATCGAGATCAACCCGGCGCGCACCCCCGAATCCGGTCTCTGCGATATCAGTCTCCGCATGAGTGCCAGTGATGCGCTACCTCCCCTTCTCGCCGCACGACAGAATGCTGCTGGGGAGAAAACAACCACGTAAAGCAGACTAAAGTAATGGCTTATCATGCACTATTTGTGTATCTATGCGTTCTCTAAAAATCGTTAATAGCGATATTCGTGGAAAGTTGCCGTCTACTGGTGCACTTCGCGTAATTCTCATCATTATTTGAACCCGATATATGCACATATGTGATTAGCATCATATTTAGAGCACCGGAAAAGGAACCGGCGCATTCACAAGGGATCAATAATGACTGAAACAATGCTTGCTGAACGCTTTCATGCAGCGGATCGTTCGATCTCCCTTGAAGAGATCCCGATTCCACACCCCGGCCCCGGCGAAGTACTCATGAAAGTCGCCTACTGTGGTATCTGCCACTCCGACCTAAGCCTCATCAACGGTGCTATTCCCGCCTCGCTCCCTGTCGTTACCCAAGGACACGAAGCCTCCGGCACCATCGTTGAAGTAGGACCCGGTGTCACCAGGTGGAAGGAAGGCGACCGCGTTATCCCCTCAGCCGGCCGACCCTGCCTCAAATGCCGCAAATGCCAGCGTGGCGCTTTCACCGACTGCCTAGACCTACACCTCATGGCATTCGCCTACGACGGTGCCTGGGCGGAATACCATGTTGCCCAAGCGTCCGGGCTCACAAAAATCCCCGACAACGTCCCCATGGATCAAGCCGCCCTCCTCGCAGACGCCGTCTCTACCCCCTACGCCGCCGTAGTCCACACTGCCCAAGTACACATGGGTAACACTGTGGCAGTATGGGGCGTTGGTGGTGTTGGCGCTCACCTAGTCCAGCTATCCAAACTCGCCGGTGCCGTACCCGTCATTGCCGTCGACCTCAACGACGCTGTACTGGAACGCGCTAAGCGCCTCGGCGCCGACTACGCTTTCCGCAGTGATGACCCCGACCTCATGAAGAAAATCGAGGACATCACAGACGGCCGTATGGTAGACATTGCCTTCGATGCTGTCGGTATTCAACCCACCCTACGAGCCTGCGTTGAATCCCTCGATATAAACGGAAAAGCCGTCTCGATCGGCTTGTCCCCCCAAAATATCGACGCCGGCACATTCCTAGAGTTCAACCTGAAAAAGAAGCAACTCCTCGGCCACCTAGGGTACAAGCGGCAGGACATCGCCAGGCTCGCAGACATGCTGTCCTACGGGCGACTCGACCTTACCGAATCCATCTCTAAGATCATCCCCCTCACAGACATCAAACAAGGCATCGACGACCTAGAAAACCACCGCGGAAACCCCATCCGCATCCTCGTCAAACCCTAACCACCACACCACAACCAACAACTACACAAAAGTGGGTGCCGTCACGATAATTTCGTGGCGGCACCCACACTACTATGCCAACTTGTTATGCCAGCAAAAGCTACACGTTGAAGCGGAATTCGACGACGTCGCCTTCTTGCATGACGTAGTCTTTGCCTTCCATGCGGACTTTGCCGGCGGCGCGGCAGTCGTTGATGGAGCCGTGTTCCACGAGGTCGTCGTAGGAGACGATTTCGGCCTTAATGAAGCCTTTTTCGAAGTCACTGTGAATAACGCCAGCGGCTTGGGGTGCGGTATCTCCTTGGTGAATGGTCCAGGCGCGAACTTCTTTTTCGCCGGCGGTGAGGTAGGTTTGCAGCCCCAGGGTGCGGAAGCCGGCGCGCGCTAGCTGTGCGAGGCCGGGTTCGTCTTGTCCGATGGATTCCAGCAGTTCGAGGGCGTCTTCGTCGTCGAGTTCTGCTAGTTCGGATTCCACTTTGGCGTCCAGGAAGATAGCTTCTGCGGGGGCTACTTGGTCGCGGAGTTCCTGTTTGCGGGCTTCGTCGGTGAGGATGGCTTCGTCTGCGTTGAAAACGTAGAGGAAGGGTTTGGTGGTCAGCAGGTGTAGTTCGTAGAGGAGTTCGCCGTCTACTTCGCTTGCGCGGGAGAAGATGGTGTCGCCGTTTTCGAGGATTTCTTGGGCTTTCTTGACCTCCGCTACCTGCTTTTGGAGGGATTTGTCCTGCTTTGCTTGTTTTTCCAGGCGGGGCAGTGCTTTTTCTATTGTTTGCAGGTCGGCGATAATCAGCTCGGTTTCAATAACTTGAATATCGTCGAGTGGGTCGACTTTGCCTGACACGTGTACTACGTCGGGGTCGCCGAAAACGCGCACTACTTGGCAGATGGCGTCGGAGTCGCGGATATTGGCCAGGAATTTATTGCCGAGGCCTTCACCTTCGGAAGCACCCTTCACAATGCCGGCAATGTCCACGAAGGACACTGTGGCGGGCACGATGCGCTTTGCATTAAACATTTCCTGTAGTTTCGGCAGGCGTTTATCGGGCAGTTCTACCACACCCACGTTGGGTTCAATGGTGGCGAAGGGATAGTTCGCAGCTAGTACATCGTTTTTGGTTAGGGCATTAAAAAGGGTGGACTTGCCCACATTGGGCAGACCAACAATTCCAAGTGTAAGGCTCACGGCTCTTTACTCTACTCGCTACCTGCATAATTGCCCTTACCGCTATTGTTACTAGGGTGACTGCAGCAAACACAGACAGTAAAACGCCCGCTGCGCGCGAGACATTCTCCAAGCGTTCAGTGTTTATTATGGCCGCGATCGGCTCTGCCGTGGGCCTTGGCAACATTTGGCGATTCCCCTACGTCGCCTACCAAAACGGCGGTGGTGCTTTCCTTATCCCCTATCTGTGTGCGCTCCTCACAGCCGGCATTCCGCTTCTTATCCTGGAGTATTCCCTGGGGCACCGCTACCGCGGATCCGGCCCCCTCGCCTTCCGCCGCATTAGCCGCTGGGGGGAATTCGCGGGCTGGTTCCAGGTGTTTATCGCTTTCCTTATTGCCCTCTACTACCCCATCATCATTGCCTGGTCCGTGCGCTATATGGGCTACAGTTTCCACCGGGAATGGGGCGACAACCCCACCCGCTTCTTCAATGAGTCTTTTCTCCATAAAGCTGATGGTTTTGGGCTTCACATGGTGCCTAACCTGCTTATTCCACTGCTAGTTGTGTGGGCTGTCATTGTTATTGTGATGGCATTCGGTGTGGAGAACGGCATTGGGCGGCTGAACCGAATCTTCGTCCCTGTTCTCGTTATTCTTTTTGCCTCACTGGTTATTCGTGCACTTTTCCTGCCCGGCGCGGCCCAGGGACTCAATGTTTTCTTCACACCCAAGTGGGGATCGCTCCGTCACCCGTCTGTGTGGATTGCCGCCTATGGGCAGATTTTCTTCTCGCTCAATGTCGGTTTTGCGGTCATGATTACCTACAGTTCCTATTTGAAGAGCAAAACTAACCTGGTGGGGACGGCGCATGTAGTGGCTTTTGCGAATTCTTCCTTTGAGGCATTGGCCGGTATTGGTGTGTTCGCCACGTTGGGTTTCCTGGCGGCCAGCTCCGGCCAGCCAGTTGGGGAAGTTGCAGAGGGCGGCATTGGATTAGCATTTATTGCGTTCCCCACCATTATTTCGCAGATGCCGGGCGGTACTGTTTTCGGGGTTATTTTCTTCGGCTGTCTGTCTATTGCTGGGCTGACCTCGGAAATATCGGTGGTGGAAGTATGTATTTCTGCTATTCGCGATAAGTTCGGCCTGGCCCGCTGGGCGGCGACGACTGCTGTTATCCTGCCGCTCGTTATAGCGTCGGTGTTGTTGTTCCCCACGACTACTGGTGCTAGCACGCTCGATATTTTTGATAAGTTTGTGTGCTCTATCGGTATTGTGAGCGCCGCTATTATTTCTATGTTGACGATCAGCTGGGGGTTACGGCATCTCCCCGTTCTGCAGTTACACCTCAATGCGTTATCGTCTCGCAAGGTAGGTAGGCCGTGGCGTTTCTATGTTTCGGTACTGACTCCGGCGGTGCTGCTCATTATTTTGGGGACAGAAACGCACTCCATCATCACTGAGGGGTATGGAAATTATCCGCAGTGGGCATTACTTGTTTTTGGGTGGCTTCCTATCCTCTGTTTCTTTGTCGTTTCTCTTCTACTGCCGCTTGCTCCTTGGCCTGCTGCTGCGGAAGTGGAGAAGGGTGCTGTGCGGCGGCCGGAGGAAGAACTTCTTGATACTCCTCACAGTAAAAATCCACATAGTGAAAATTATGCTGAGAAAAATACTGTCCGACACGATAATTCGGCATAGGATGGGGAGGTAACTGTCTTTCTCCGCTGGATAGAGAGCTATTCTGCTACACACATCCATACGTATTGTGCTTTCCCGGAGAAACACTTTATTCGCCACCATACGTTTAGAGAGCGCAGGCGTGACGACTCGTAGCCGTTCTCACGACCACGTCAGGATATGAATGAGTAACACTAGTCCAGCCCAACGAGAAACTTTCTCCAAACGCTCAGTCTTTATTCTGGCGGCCATCGGTTCAGCAATTGGCCTTGGTAGTATCTGGCGTTTCCCCTACGTCGCCTACCAAAACGGCGGCGGCGCCTTCCTTATCCCCTTCCTCATAGCGCTCCTTACCGCCGGTATCCCCATGCTGTTCCTGGACTATGCCATGGGACATCGTTTCCGCGGCGGCGCACCACTCACCTTCCGCCGCTTCGCTAAGCACACGGAAACTCTCGGCTGGTTCCAAGTAGCTATCTGTTTCGTTATTGCCTGCTACTATTCCGTCATTATCGCCTGGTCATGCGCCTACATGGTGTACTCGGTTAAAGAGGCATGGGGAAACAACCCAGCCGAGTTCTTTAATAATGATTTTCTGCAGTCACAGAGTTCGCTCAGTGTAGATTTTGTGCCAGCTGTCCTTATCCCCCTCATCATTGTGTGGGTTATTACTATCGGCACGCTAGCTCTTGGTGTACAAAACGGCGTGGGCAATATGTCCAAATTCTTCGTTCCTCTCCTCGCCGCCCTCTTCCTCATCCTGGTAGTACGCTCCCTTTTCCTATCTGGTGCCAGTGACGGCCTGGAAGTATTCTTCCACGCTAACTGGAATTTGCTCTCTGACGGCAAGGTCTGGATTGCGGCCTATAGCCAGATATTCTTCTCACTGTCTGTTGGCTACGGCATCATGATCACCTACAGTTCTTATCTGAAGCGCCGTACCGATCTGGCCGGTTCCAGCCTTGTCGTAGCTTTTGCAACAACCTCTTTCCAGGTGTTGGCCGGTATTTGTGTTTTTGCCGCGCTCGGTTTCCTCGCTCACCAGCAGGGCACCAGCGTGGATAGTGTTGCTGCCAACGGTATTGGCCTAGCGTTTATCGCTTTCCCCTCCGTCATCTCGCAGATGCACGGTGGCCCTATTTTTGGGGTATTGTTCTTCCTCAGTCTTGTTCTTGCTGGTCTTACCTCCTCCATTAGTCTGGTGGAGGTTGTCGCGGCAGCTTTCCAGGATAAGTTCGGATTACGTCGCGTCCCGGCTGTGCTCATTACGGGCATTCCCATGGCCATCATTTCCATCGTGCTCTTCGCAACAACCTCCGGCGTTAATGTTCTTTCGGTTGTCGATAAGTTCATCAATAACGCCATTGCACTCAATGCCCTGGTCACCCTCATTTTGATCTCGTGGGTGTATCGCCGCGTGGAGGAATTGCACAAGCACCTCATTTCCGTGTCGTCTCTGTCGGTGGGGAAATGGTGGAATGCGTGCATCTCCATCATTACGCCCGTCGCACTTGTGTGGATGCTCTTCGTGGAGTTTTCCACCATCATCCGCGATGGGTACGAAGACCACCCCACCTGGTTCCTCGTTGCCTTTGGTTGGGGCAGTATGATCTTCGCTCTAGTCTTCGCCATTATTTTGGCGCTGTGCCCCTGGAGTGACCGAATAGTACATCTAGACGGCCCTGTCTTTACGCCCGAATTAACTACTGAATATCAGCACCCCTACTACCGGGAGTGGCTGGCGAAACATCACCCGGAACAATCAAATGCTGCCCCAACTACTTCAGCTGCTCCGGTAGAGACAATTGCTTCTGAAAGACAGGAGGAAACAGAATGAGTGCAGGATCTATCGTTATGATGGTGTTGTTTCTGGTCATCATTTGGGGTGGACTTATTGCTAGTAGCGTCCATCTTATGAAACACCCAGATACTACCGCCGACAGCGATGAATAAATCACACATACAATAAGGGCAGATTGCTCATACTATCTATATGTCGTACCTGCGTATCGGTAAACGACATCACTAAACGACAGCGGTGTGTGTTGTTGGAGAGAACTACATGTCTAACAAAAACAGCAAACCGGAGCTGATAGGTAAAGACAGCTCTGCTGACACACCTGCGCTCGATAGCGGGAACGACACAAAAAACGCGTCTTCTACCGCTACTACTTCCTCTCGTCACGGAAAGAACGAGAAAAAAGATAAGAAAGACGAGCGTGAACACCCCTCGTCTAGGCGTATGCACTCCACAAGCCGATCTGCTGTTATTGGCCAGGATCTTCGCAAACTGGCTAATTGGTCCCTTCGCTTCATTATTGTTGTCGCCGCCGGCTATATCCTCTACAAACTCTGCCAGTTCATCTGGGTAGGGCTCCTCCCCACTATCCTCGCTATCATTATCTGCTCGGCATTGTGGCCGCCAGTTAAATGGCTCACCAACCATAAAGTACCTAGTTGGATAGCGTCCCTGGGCATGCTCCTTGTTGTTTTAGGAGTTGTCAGCGGTATTCTCTCCGCAATCGCCCCCAGTATCGCCTCCCAAATTAATCCCATCTCCCAAAAAACAGTGCAGGGACTCCGAGATCTACAACATTGGCTCCTCGGCCCTCCTTTCAACGTCAATCAGACACAGCTAAACCGTATTGTGGCATCAATAACGGATAAGATTCAGTCTTCATCCACCCAAATCGCCTCCGCTGCTATTAACGGTGTTTCAACAGCCTCTAACGTGGTGGTGACGCTACTCATCACCTTCATGCTGTGTTTCTTCTTCCTCAAAGACGGCTCAAAGGTTCTCCCGTGGGTAAAACGCGTTGTGGGAATGCCCGCCTACGCACATATTGAAGAACTGACTCTACGCTGCTGGACTACCCTGGGTGGCTTTATCCGTACACAGTGCATTGTGTCTGCGATTGATGCCGTTGGTATTGGCATCGGCATGATCGTTCTTAAAGTTCCGCTTGCGGGGCCACTCGCCATTATCACCTTCATGGGTGGCTTCATCCCTATTGTGGGCGCTTTCGTCTCCGGATTCCTGGCAGTATTGGTTGCTTGGGTAGGAGTATCGTTCAAAGCGGCCATCATCATGCTCATCGTGATTATCGTGGTGCAACAGTTGGAGGGGAATGTTCTCTCCCCCATCCTGCAGTCCAACGCCATGGACCTGCACCCCGTCATCGTGCTGCTTGTTGTTTCCGCCGGCGGCAGCCTCTACGGGATCGTGGGAGCTTTCCTCGCCGTTCCAATTACCGCTGTTATTGCAGTTATCCTCCGCTACATTGTGGAGTCATGGGATGAACGCGCAAAAATTGTTGTGACAAACCAACCCAGTGAACAACCGGAGACGAAACACACAAAAATGCGTCGCTGGTTGCGGCGCCGCTCTAGTTCATTGCGGAATTTCGTCCACGATGAAGATAACGAGCTCTTACATGACACTACATCTACGGAAGAACCTCCTGCACATGTAGACGAAGATGCTGAGTCGACATCATTGTTAACAGCATCATTACCAGATGAGACTAGCGATACTGCAGATAGTGATAATGATGCAGATGTCACCAGTTCTGACAGCACTCCTGGGGATAGATCCGACGATAAACCTGGAGACAGTCCTAGCCGTGAAGAGTCGTAGCAACAGTAAGTTTTGTTACAGTCCTCTGGTAAAAAGACAGGCATGAACGTTCTTGCCATTATCGGTCTTATTGCCGCTGGTTTAGTCCTCGGGTTCATCATTGGCTGGCTGGCACGAGGAAACTCCCGGGCGACTCGCCGAGATATCGCGCAACAAGCCGCATTATCCAGAGAGATGATGCAGCGGCAATCAGATTCCGTGTCCGACATAGTACTGCCTGTTATTTCTCCTCTTGAAAAATCCCTCCAGGGGTTTAGCCTTCACATGGAGCAGTTAGAACAAAACCACTTACGTGAGTTCTCCCAGCTCACTGAATCTGTAGTAGCTATGCAGCGGAGTTCCCGTATTCTCTCGGAAGAAACGGGGCGTCTTTCTTCTGCTTTACGGTCCCCCAATATTCGTGGGCGTTGGGGAGAAATGCAGTTAGAACGGGTAGTTGAACTTTCTGGCATGGCAAAACATTGTGATTTTTCTCCGCAACATCATGTTCATGGCAGTAACGGCGTGCAGCGTCCCGATCTTGTTATCCATTTATCGGGGCAACGCACCATTGTGGTGGACGCTAAAGTTCCCTTTGATTCTTACCTCACCGCTGTAAACGCGGCAGACCGCAGCACACAACAAAAAGCACAACGAGCCTGCGCGAAAGCTGTTCGCACACATGTCGATGCTCTTGCGAAGAAAAGTTATTGGGAGGCGTTTTCCTCCACACCTGAGTTTGTGGTGATGTTCCTCCCCAGTGACCCCTTTCTAGATACAGTGTTGCAGGAGGATCCCTCTATTCTCGATTATGCTTTTTCACAGAATGTTATTCTAAGCACCCCCACAACACTCATTGCCTTACTTAAAACTGTTGCACTGACGTGGCAGCACGACACCATCACACAAGAGGCAAAAGAGATTCAAAAACTTGGTTATGAGCTCTATCAGCGTTTAGGAACTGTCATACAACACTTCACTACCTTGGGAGCACAACTTGAGAAGGCCGTGGACTCCTATAATTCGGCACTCGGATCTGTGGAATCGCGACTTGTTGTTACTGCCCGAAAATTAGAAAACTATGGCATTTCTCCTGCTTCTGTAGTAATAAGTCCCGAAGAAATCGACTCTTCTCCGCGTGCAGTTTCGAACAAGTGGGTGTCTTCCCGGTAAAGTTGACCTGTGCTAGTTAACTACCATGCAGATACATCGACACCGGAGAGGAAACGATCACTCATCCGGTCAATTCGTGGTATTCCATGGTGGGGCGTTCTTATTGCCTATCTTGCTGCACTCGTTTTAGGCATGCTTCTCAGCCTTTTTACTAAAGAGCTGGGGATACCATTCGCAGTAGTGTTCATCCTGTGTTCCACAGCATGTGCAGTTTTCGCCGACTGTGATGCGCTGTTCACTGCGACAGTCATGCCGGTTCTTGGGTATGCCATTGCCTATATTGTCTTTTACTCCATCAGTATGCTGGCTTCTGGAGATAAAGGCGGTAGAGCAGCAATTATAAAGATTGGTTTACCGTTTATAAGCGATGTTCCCATTATGCTGGGAGCCTTATGCGTAGCAGCAGTAATTGTTATTACGCGCATAGTAATTACGGGTATTCAACGAGGATGGGACTCGCTGAAAATCGTTGCTTTTTTCACAAAGAAAAAAGACAAAAAGCACTCTGCCGAAACTACGAAATCTGAATCTGCGAAAAAGAAACACTCCCGCTCTACCAGTTCTTCTTCCTCTTCTTCCTTAGCACAGCCAACAACTGCAGCAGATTCAGTAGCTTCTTCACAAACACCCGCCACAGCTCTCGTTCATGAGCATCGTACGACTACTCCGCGCCCACGTCCTATTGCGCATAACCACGATGTCACACTTCCGAGGATTGCTCATTCCCACGGAAACGATCCGCGCATGCATCACCAGCAACCTCGCACCGAGGCTATTGACCGCACTAGCGATGCTGAAATGCGGCGTCGTGCCATACTCGCTGCTGAAGAGCGCCAACGAAAAGCCGTTATTATTGCTGCTAAACGGCAGGGCATAGATCCGCGTGATCCCCGCGTAAAACGCGAAATTGCGCGTCGTATTGCGGCAGTCCGAAGAAGGGCAGCCAATGATGCCTCCGCCCCCCGTCACCCAGTAGCAGGGATGCCCACTACCGGATCCCCTTATCCACGTAATGGTGCCCCACAGCCTTATCCCTCATCGTCTCCGCGAACGCAGCGACATACCCCGCAGCCTCATAGAGATTCCCGGCGCAATAATCCCCAGCGTAATAACTCTCAGTACAACACTCACCAGTACAGTGATCCTCGCCGGGATCCTTACAGCCGGTCCTCTCATAATCGGCCAGGCCACGACTACCCCACCCGCGAGCATCATTCCACCCGTGAACACCAGATGAAAACCCATCGTCATTACGATGGTCAGTACCCCCAGAATAATGGTGGACGGGGACACACCTCGCGTTAGATATTAATTCTGCGATACTTTTCGAATCTCCGGCGGTAGCTGGAAACTCATATCCTCACGTACTGTTTCTACTTCCTCCACCTGGGTGAATCCGCGTTCCTTTAAGGAACTGACAACCTCTTCAACTAATACTTCGGGGACAGAAGCCCCCGAGGTTACCCCTACTGTTTCTGCTTCTGTTAGCCAGGTATCGTCTATTTCATGGGCGTAGTCCACCAAATAGCAGTGCTTAACACCCGACTGTTCCGCAACTTCCCGTAAACGTACGGAGTTGGAAGAGTTTCGCGAACCCACCACAATAACAACATCGCACTGTTCCGCCATGGCTTTCACCGCTCCTTGACGATTCTGTGTGGCGTAGCAAATATCGTCAGATGGCGGATCTGTTATCTCGGGGAAAAGCTCATGGAGCATCGTCACCGTGTCTTTAGTTTCATCCACGCTAAGAGTGGTTTGGGAAAGCCAGACAAGGCTGCTGGGGTCTTTTACAGTGAGGTTTTTAACGTCTGTAGGACCTTCCACAACATAAGTTTGTGTGGGGGCTTCACCAGCGGTACCTTCTACTTCTTCGTGTCCACGGTGGCCGATAAGGATAATTTCTTTACCGTGTTTGGCGAAGCGTCGTGCTTCACCATGTACTTTCTTTACTAGTGGGCATGTTGCATTAATAGTTGTGAGATTTCGTTCCTGCGCTGCTGCCATTACCGATGGTGCAATTCCGTGGGCTGAAAATACGAGAACAGAGCCCTCCGGTACCTCATCCACTTCATTAACGAAGATGGCTCCGGCTTTAGTGAGAGTATCCACTACGTGTCGATTGTGGACAATTTCTTTACGAACATAGACGGGAGCTCCGTAGTGCTGTAGCGCTAATTCAACTGTGTGGACAGCACGATCAACTCCGGCACAGTAGCCGCGGGGCGAAGCAAGCAGAACCTTACGCATTCTTTTAGCCTACGGGTTTATCCCCTACTTTGACACGTTGCCTCACTACAATCGAGAGAAGACGGTAGTAAAGAAATTTTTTATAGACCATAACGCGCTGTTAGGAGATGGCAGATGAGCCAACAGTCAAGTGCTGTATCGGGAGGAAAACCCCAGGCCATGTCTGCTGATCATCCTTATCCGGTGCGGGAAGTTAGCGCTCTTGTAGCATCGTGGATAAACCGTTTGGGGGAAGCCTGGGTGGAGGGAGAAATCACTCAGCTGAAACTACGGCGGCAATCCTACTATTCCTATTTCTCGCTTCGGGATCTGGCAGAGACAGTGTCTTTGCAGGTAACATGCCCTTCTCGCTTGCTTGCGGAGGGAACTATAACGGAGGGTACCCGTGTTATCGTGCATGGCAATTTTGCCCTCTACAAGGGAAACGGCTCCCTTTCTCTACTGGCGAAGGATATTCGCCAGGCGGGCTTGGGGGAATTGTTGGCGCGATTGGAGCGTCTCCGCCAGCAGCTTGCTGCTGAGGGACTTTTTGATACGGAATTAAAACGTCCGCTTCCCTACTTACCGCGCAACATTGGTCTTATTACAGGGCGTAACTCGGCGGCGGAACGGGATGTTTTGTCAGTGGCGCATAGCCGCTGGCCGGAGGCTCATTTCACAGTTCGCTACGCCACAGTGCAGGGTGCGCGATGTGTTCCGGAAGTTGTGGAGCAACTTCGTCTTTTGGATGCGGACCCCTCCGTTGACGTCATCATTATTGCTCGCGGGGGCGGATCCATGGAGGATCTGCTTCCCTTCTCTGACGAGACACTGGTGCGGGCGGTATCACGTGCTACTACTCCCGTCGTTTCCGCCATTGGGCACGAGCCTGATATCCCACTGTTGGATTATGTAGCTGATCTTCGCGCAGCAACTCCCACGGATGCGGCAAAGAAAGTAGTTCCTGATGTGGTGTCTGAGCGAAGCCATATACGGGATTTGCGGGCACGGAATGCCCAAGCATTACGGCAGTGGGTAAGGCGTGAATCTGCGCTAGTGGAAAGTTTTACATCACGCCCGGTAATGGCTTCGCCGGTAACTCTTATTGAGCAGCGTTTGCAGGAAACTGAGCGCGCACGAGAAGAACTCTACCGGCAGATGACGCTCTTCCTCGCTAATGAAGATAATCGCATCGCTACAGCTACCACGCAGCTCACAGCATTGGGACCAATACATACTCTGGCGCGTGGTTACTCAATTGTGCAGATACAGCATCCCGACGGAACAACAGTAGCACTGAACTCTATTAAGGACGCCTCCCCTGGATCACAATTGCGGGTGCGGGCTACTGATGGGGTAGTTAATGCGGCAGTGTTGGGGACCCAGCCGTGTCCTAGTTCTTCCTCTAGTAAAGCTCAAGTCCGATAAGAACAAGTTAGTAAAAACCAGTTAAAGGAGGCTACTGATGGCACAACAGAATGATGATGTGAAGCCCGTTGCTGAACTTAATTATGAAGAAGCTCGGGATGAGTTAGTAGAAACGGTCCGCTGTTTGGAGCAAGGCGGATTGAGCTTAGACGATTCCCTTGCTTTATGGGAACGCGGTGAAGAACTTGGGCAACGTTGCGAGGAGCTTTTAGCAGGCGCGCATAAACGTATCGAGGAAGCACTTGCTACCCATACGGATACTGAGACCATCGGGGACGCTGAAGACACAGTAGACGGTAGCACCGACAACTGATACTGACTAGTGATAGTGACAGTAGTATCACCATTACCAGAAATCCTGATAAATGAGATTTTTACTGAGTTTTTATTAGTGAATACTCGCTCTTTATCGTTCTACTTTTAAGAATATTCTTTATATTCTCACCCTATTCTCGTTTTTTGCCCGAGCTAGTGAAATAATAGGTGTACACATAATTTCTGCTCGTTTTTCTCCCGGTCACTTTTCCGCAACCTTTCCGTGGAGTGAACATTCGCGAAGAAAGGGAACCTTCTTATGCTTTCCTCGTTCATCTCTGATCCCAACAGCCTTGACCGCAATCTCGGCATGGAACTTGTCCGCGTGACAGAAGCGGCCGCCTTGGCTGGAGGACTATGGGCGGGCCGTGGAGACAAGAATGGTGTTGACGGAGCCGCTGTTCGCGCTATGCGTGACACTCTTGACACCGTCAACCTCAGTGGAACTGTCATTATTGGGGAAGGCGAAAAAGATAAAGCCCCCATGCTGGCCAATGGCGAAAAAGTTGGTAATGGCCAAGGCCCCAAAGTTGATGTTGCCGTAGACCCCATCGACGGCACACGCCAATGCGCTGAAGGACGCCCCAATGCTATTTCTGTCATGGCTATTTCTGCAGCGGGAAGCATGTACGACCCCAGCGCCTTCTACTACATGAAGAAAATAGCTACTGGCCCAGAAGCAGCAGATGTTATTGATGTCGATGCATCCGTAGAGGACAATATTAGAAACGTCGCACAGGCGAAACAGAAGAGTGTCCGCGACATTACTGTGGTTGTTCTCGACCGTCCCCGCCACGATGATCTACAGGCAGCTATTCGCGAAGCTGGGGCAAAGGTCCGCCTTATTGCCGATGGTGACGTTGCTGGCGCTGTAGCTGCCGCTAAACACGGTAACTCAGTAGACCTCATGATGGGGATTGGTGGAACCCCCGAAGGCGTTATCACCGCAGCCGCTATGCGTTGCCTCGGTGGTGCTATTCAAGGCCGACTATGGCCCAAGACTGATGAAGAGATCGCCCGCGCAGCAACCGGCGAATACGACACTGACAAAGTACTCTACACAAACGATCTCTGCTCCAGTAAAGACTGTTTCTTCTGCGCTACGGGAGTAACTAATGGAGACATGGTGGGAGGAGTATCCTTCCGCGCCCACGGAGCCTACACGCGTTCCCTCGTTATGCGCGGTACCTCGGGAACTATCCGTTTTATTGAAGGCTTCCACCGTTTAGAAAAACTCCAAGCTCTCTCCAGTGAATACGCTCGTGGTTTACCCCAGATTGGATCCCTCTAAATAGAGCGCTTTAACGTCCTTTAACGGCGCTTTCCACGTTTTTGAGCTGCCCGTTTGGCCGCATGACGCGCAGCGATACGCTGCTTACGCTGTTCTTGACTTTGTGCTCGGCTAGCTCGAATCTTTTCTTGGCGTGCCCGTTTACGCGCTTGCTTCGTCGATAGCCCCATATCGTCGCATGTATGCGACACCGCTTGTGTAGCGACACTGGATCGAGACGAATGAGCTCGGCGTCCTCTTAGCATTCCGATGAAATCCTGGATGAGCTCTTCCGAGCAGCCATCTGCACATCCGTCCGTACGATCCTTGAGCCACACTGCACACACCCGTGTGGTTGGTTCCATGTCCAGGAGGCGCACTGTTCCTTCCCCCTGCCCCACAACTTTCACCATGGACTCCGGTAGAACAGCGATACCTGCACCGGATTCTGCATAGGTGACAGCAACTTCTGGCTGTCCTACAGGAACGATGAGATCCCCTTTCCCAACACGCTTGTCAGGTAGATCTGCCAGATCCGCCAGCGTCACTTCGGACACTAGCCCGATATCGTGTCGTTTACGGCCCACGACAACCCAGCGTTCTTGGTAGAGCTCTACAACATGGGTTGTTTCTGTGAGGTCGGGGGGAAGAATAACGTCACCGGCACCGTACGACAGTAACGACAGTGAGGACTCTACTGAGCCCGCTGGCACAGTTGACTCTGCTGAGTCTACGGGCTCTGTTGTCTCTGACAGTACCGTCATGCGTGCGAGCACAATGGACCAGCGGCCGGAACGCAGCCCCTCCCATTGCACGCTAGAGTCCATAAAATCCCATGACGTGGAGACATCGGGACGGTTTTCTTGCCAACGACGCTGCCACTTGTCTGGCTGTACACCCAGGACGCAACCAATGCGCAGAAGCGCCGGGGAAAACTCAGTTTCCGACGGCGCCTCTCCGAGAGTCCTGGTAAAGGGGGATGGATCCTCCTTAGTCAAACATCTTCCAATCTTCTAGACCGTCATACAGCGGTACCTGTTCGCACAGTGCGGTGACGCGGGCGCGTAGTGCGGGCACGTCAGCGTCCTTGCCTTGGGCGAGAGCGGTACCGATAATATCGGCAACTTCCTCGAACTCGGCATCATCAAAACCGCGGGTAGCCAGGGCTGGAGTACCGATACGCAGGCCAGAGGTGACCATCGGCGGGCGGGGATCGAACGGAATAGCGTTGCGGTTGACGGTAATACCAGCTTCGTGCAGAAGATCCTCGGCTACCTGGCCATCCATATCGGATTTACGCAGGTCTACCAGTACGAGGTGGACATCCGTACCACCAGTGAGCACGTCCACACCATTGCTGCGGACATCATCAGCCATAAGGCGATCTGCCAAAATCTTTGCGCCGCGTAGTGTCCGCTCCTGCCGCTCTTTGAACTGTTCAGAAGCAGCAATCTTCAAAGCTGCAGCTTTCGCCGCAATCACATGCATGAGCGGCCCACCCTGCTGACCGGGGAATACATTGGAGTTGATCTTCTTGGCGTACTCCTGTTTGGCAAGAATCATGCCGGAACGCGGACCCGCAAGTGTCTTGTGAACAGTCGTGGAAACCACATCTGCATACGGTACGGGAGACGGGTGCAGCCCTGCTGCCACCAAACCTGCAAAGTGGGCCATATCAACCCACAGTTTGGCACCAACCTCATCGGCGATGGAACGGAATGCCGCAAAATCTTCATGGCGAGGATACGCGGACCAACCAGCCACAATAACCTGCGGACGGCATTCGAGTGCCTTCTCACGCACCTTATCCATGTCGATCATCATGGTGTCTTCTTCAACACCGTAGGAGTAAACGTCATACAACTTACCGGAGAAGTTGAGTTTCATACCGTGTGTCAGGTGGCCACCGTGTGCAAGGTCGAGGCCGAGGAGACGCTCACCGGGCTGCAGGAGCGTGGAAAGAACAGCGGCGTTGGCCTGTGCCCCAGAATGTGGCTGCACGTTCGCGAAATCGGCACCGAAAAGAGACTTGGCGCGGCTACGAGCAATGTCTTCAATAATGTCAACGTTTTCACAGCCACCGTAGTAGCGACGGCCCGGGTAGCCTTCCGCATACTTGTTGGTCAGGATGGAACCCTGCAACTGTAGTACAGCACGTGGAACAAAGTTTTCCGAGGCGATCATTTCAAGGGTGTTGCGCTGGCGGGACAATTCGCCCTGTACAGCATCCAATAGTTCTGGATCCAACTCACTGAGAGGAAGGTAACGCAGGTCCTTAGCCGCAAGATTCTGGTCACTCATTCGGTGGTTCACGCTCCAAAAAGGTGGTTCAGGTGCAGTCTGTTCAATGCACATCTCATTTCCCCAGTTTAGTGGGTTACCCCGACTATAGTTAATAGAGATGTTTCAAGATCATGTACCTAGTCCTTTCCACTGCTTCCCTCGTGAAGACTGGCGTAAACTCCGTAAATCATGGCCGATGGTGCTCACTGAAGATGAACTGGAGTCTATTCGTGGCCTAGGTGACCAGATAGATCTAGATGAGATCGCAAAGATTTATCTGCCACTGTCCCGTCTCCTTTATTTCCAGGTTCGCAATAAGAGCCATCTTTATAACACCTCACAGGAGTTTTTCGGCGATATTTACCAGCAGAAAGAATCCCCTTTCGTTATTGCCATTGCCGGTTCTGTCGCTGTTGGTAAGTCCACTACTGCCCGTGTTCTACAGATTCTTCTGTCCCGGTGGGAAACTCATCCGCGTGTCGATCTTGTTACCACTGATGGGTTCCTCTACCCCACTGCAGTTTTGCAACATCGCGGCATCATGGAGAGAAAAGGCTTCCCCGAATCCTACAATCGGCGTGCCCTCCTGGACTTTCTTTCTGCCGTTAAAAATGGGGAGGATGTAGCGTGTGCCCCTGTTTACGATCACGGAATCTATGACATCATTCCGGGGAAAAAGCAGGAAGTTCGCCAGCCCGATATCCTCATTATTGAGGGACTCAATGTTCTCCAGACTGGTCCGTCCATGATGGTGTCGGACTTCTTCGATTTCTCAATCTATGTTGATGCCGATACTGCAGATATTGAAAAATGGTTCCTCAACCGTATTTTCATGTTGCGCGATACGGCTTTCCAGGATCCTACGAGCTACTACAACCGCTTCACGCATATGCCCGATAGTGATCTGTATGACTACGCGCATGGTGTTTGGCTTCATACAAACCAGAAGAATCTAGAAGAAAACATATTGCCCACAAAGCTACGTGCGGACCTCATTCTTCGTAAGGATGTTAACCACAAGATTCAGCAGGTACTTCTGCGCAAGATCTAGCTATTGTTGGGCTTATTTTCCATAGCGACGGTGGCGGGATGCGAAATCGCGTAGTGCACGCAGGAAATCGACTCGTCGAAATTCTGGCCAGTAGGCGTCAGTAAACCAGATTTCTGAATAGGCGGTCTGCCACAGGAGGAAACCGGATAAACGCTGTTCCCCCGAGGTGCGAATAACAAGATCTGGATCTGGCTGGCCAGATGTATATAGGTGCTCTCCAATGGCTTCTACGGTTACCGCGTCTACAAGATCCTCGGGCTTAGCTCCGCGTGCTATCTCATCGGAGAGTAGAGCCCGCACAGCATCGCATATTTCTTGCCGTCCTCCGTACCCTACTGCCACGTTAACGGTAATCCCCGAGCGGTGTGCAGTGGAGGCCTCTGCATGACGAAGATCCTCCGCAATAGATGCCGGAAGAAGATCCATATGCCCCATCAGGTGAATCCGCCAATTGTGGCCCGGCGCGGCAATTTCTTCTACAACATCACGAATAATGGCGAGGAGTTCATCAAGTTCTTCCGCAGAACGACCAAGATTTTCTGTAGAGAGCAGATAGAGGGTGACGCAGTCGATGCCATCAATCTCACTGCACCACTCCAGCATTTCTACAATTTTCAGAGCACCTGCACGGTGTCCACTCGCAACGTCAGTGAAACCAGCTTCCCGTGCCCAGCGACGATTTCCATCGCACATAACGGCAATGTGGGCGGGCTTGGGTAAAGGCGCAATTGTACGGAGGAGGTGCTGTTCGTAGAGCGGATACAGTACCGCCGCTGCTGTATTCGCTAGGGGATGTCGTAACCAGCGTCGCAGGGCTTTGTTTTTCACTCTTACCAGAGTAACCAACTTCCGCTATATCGTCGCCTTTAGCGAAAGGAAAATATTCAGGCTAGTGCAACACAATATGTCCTTTACAGTAATTCTGGGCGAATTGTCGATGCGTCTATTTCTGTATTCTCGGGAAGTTGTGTAAAAAGTCCTTTTTCTGGCAGTGAAACAGGAACGCGTGTACTTGCTAGTTCAAAATGTTCCCACGGCCAGGCAACCCGTTGAATATCAAGGGGTGCAAAGAAGAAAACACTCGTTGGATCAATCTGTGTAGCATGCGCCTGTAGTGCTTTTTCCCGCTGCGCAAAATAGTCTCCACATTCCACGCAGGTAGTAGCGCGTTCAAAACCTCGTCCTTTATCCTTGCCCCACTTATCTAATAATTCACCGTAGGGGCTAGCAAGGTGACGACGTTGATATTCCTTATCAAAGGCTTTAAACCGTTCACGCGTGAGGTTGCGATCAAAATATATTTTGAATGCTTGCCACGGGCGTCCAGAATCTGGGAATGCTGCCGGATTACCGGCTTCATGCCACGCAATCATGGATACTCGATGTGCCTGAATATGGTCAGGATGCGGGTATCCACCATTTTCGTCATACGTAATAATGACGTGCGGGCGGAACTCGCGAATAAGCCGCACCAATGGTTCGGCAGCCGTGTAGGGGTCGAGGGAAGCGAATGATCCTTCGGGCAGATTAAGGAGTGGATCGCCCTCTGGTAGCCCAGAGTCAACGAATCCTAGCCACCGATGGTGAACACCAAGAATAGAGGCGGATGCTGCCATTTCTTGGATACGTACGTCGTGCAGATGTTCTCTAATGGCGGGATCGGTAATAGTGGGGTTCAGGACGTCACCACGCTCCCCACCCGTTAACGTTGCCACCATTACCGTATGCCCCTCATCGGCATAACGAGCTAGTGTAGCCGCCCCTTTAGATGCTTCATCGTCAGGGTGTGCGTGCACAGCAAGAAGCCGATATTTAGCCATCTTTCCTCTCCTTTAGAGCTAACAATTTCACCATAAGCGTTATTGCAATAATGTGCTCATTTTGCCTACTCCAAAGAAAAACTGCTGATCGCATGGTAGAATCAGGCTAATGCGCGGCCTCACACAGGCCGTGCTTGTTTATTTATTGGAGATGGAGGACCGACTATGACGGAACCCCAAGAGACCTGGCTTACGCAAAAAGCCTACGATCGCTTGCAAAGTGAGCTCAAGGGTCTAATCGAAAACCGCCCCATTCTTGCTGCCGAAATCAATGAACGGCGCGAGGAAGGCGACCTCAAGGAAAACGGTGGCTACCATGCCGCACGCGAACAACAAGGTCAGGAAGAGGCGCGTATTCGTCAGCTCCAAGAACTCCTCGCTAATGTCACTATTGGCGAAGCCCCCACTGAGTCTGGCGTTGCTAGTCTCGGTATGGTTGTCACGGTGTACTACGACGGCGATGAGGATGACGATGAGACTTTCCTGCTCGCTACGCGCGAAGAAGGCGGCCGAGATCCGAATCTGGAAACCTATTCCCCAGACTCTCCTCTTGGTAAAGCCCTCTTGGGTGCCAAGGCCGGCGACACTCGTACATACGATCTGCCCAATGGAAAAACCTGCGAGGTCACTTTAGTCTCAGCTGAGCCTTACCACGAGGATTAACTGAGAATTCTGTACACCACAGAATGACTGAAAGAGTCTGAAGAATACTCGATGATACGCGAAAGCGAGGAGGCCGTATGTCGGCTTTCCTCGCTTTCGCGTTACTATTGACAGCATGACAAAACGACCACAGTCAGCCCGGCTGCGCCGCGTCCCTGGAATTGATGGACTCCGCGGTCTCGCAGTAATAGCTGTGGTCTTGTACCATTTTTTCAAACCAGTATTCCATGGTGGTTTCCTCGGCGTAGATGTTTTCTTCGTCCTTTCTGGTTTCCTGATCACGTCACTACTTATCCGTGAGCAAGCCAGCACTGGCCGAGTCTCACTGAAATATTTTTGGGTGAGACGTGTCCGCCGCATTCTCCCTGCCGCATTTACCGTCATGGCTGTGGTAGCTGCCCTTACACTGTTCACCAAAGGTGATTCACGTGTCGGGCTAGGCTGGCAAATGCTGAGTATCCTCACGTTCTCTAATAACTGGGTACAAATTGCGCAGTCTCACAGTTACTTCGCGGATAGTGCTCCGCAGGTATTCTCCCACTACTGGTCGTTGGCGGTAGAAGAACAGTTCTATGTCATTTGGCCGCTTCTTTTTGTCGCACTGTGTGCGCTAGGCCTGCGACGTAAACACTGTTTGGTAGTAACGGGCTTCCTGGGGATTGTTTCTGCTGTTCTTATGGGAGTATTAGTCCATCCTGGTCTTGATCCCACACGCGTCTACTACGGTACGGATACTCACGCATTCGGCCTGCTTTTGGGCGCCTTTATGGCTTTCTGGATGTCGTCCCAAAATGCTTCACAACTTGCCGATTCATGGCCGAAGTATCAAACCTTTGCCAGATTCCCCCGCCTCATAAGTTTTAATTCTGTTATTGCTCTACTAGGCCTTTGTGTACTTTTTGTCGTTCTCCCCGATACCGGAATTTGGACATACCGCGGCGGAATTGTTCTAGCATCCCTTCTTAGTGGTGTTGTCCTCTACGCTATTGTGCAAGAAATTGGCCCCGCGAACTGGATCTTTAAAAGCCGTGTTCTGCGCTGGCTAGGTGAACGCTCTTTCAGCCTTTACCTTTGGCACTGGCCGCTTATTGTCATGATCTCGGAACCTTTCCGAATGCATGGGCAAAAGCATTCCCTCATCGCTGGGTTTATTGCACTAGCCATTACTGTGCCACTGTCTGCACTCTGGTACCGGTACATTGAGACTCCGTTCCGCCGTAAGGGAGTAGGAGAAACATTCCGTACTCTTTTCTCTCCGCTGGCACATCCTCGGGATGCCAAAGCGTTATTCTCTCGACGGCTCACTGATACAGCCATCATTCTTGCCGTTCTTGTTATGGCGGTAACGTCTGGTGCTACCGCACCGCATAAGACGCGGATTCAGCAGAATCTGGAAGCTATGCGTGTCCAAGGTACGCAGTCGAAGCCGCGGCCAGTACAGCAACGTCAGCATTTACAGCATCGTTCTTTCCCCCGCGGGGACGAGATTACGGCACTGGGAGATTCCGTTATGCTGGCCAGTCTCCATGGGCTCCAGCACGCTTTCCCCGGCATCTACGTTAACGCCGATATTTCCCGCGCATGGCCGTGGGCTCCAGGCTATATTGCCCAGATGAAACGAAACAATACTTTGGGTCATTTCGTTGTACTGGGACTAGGTACTAATGGTCTTGCAACCCCCGGAGAGATTGACCAGATTATTGATGAAATTGGCCCTGACCACATTGTTATTTTGGTAAGTCCTTATGGTGATCGCCCGTGGATGGAAGAATCTCGACAGCAAATCTATGCTGCTGTTCGGGCTCACAAGAATACTTATCTGGCGCGCTGGTATGAGGCTGTAGCAGCTAATCCAACAATTGTGCAGGAGGATGGCATACACCCCGGTGAAGCAGGCGGGAAACTCTACGCTCGGGAAGTCCGCAATGCACTAGAACGCTGGGCACATTACAAGTCCCGTCTATAAAAGGCGAAAGGCTTGCCCTCTAGACAGAGCGCTGCTAGACAGAGCACCCCTAGACAGAGCGCTGAAGGGTACGAGAGTAATAAACTACCGAGCCGGAATGAGATTAGTCTCGGAAGTAAGAGAGAAAACGCAGAATCTCGGTGTAGAGCCAGACAAGAGTGACGGTAAGTCCTAGTGCAATACCCCAGGCGTAGCTGGCTGGCATACCGGAGCGCACTGCTTGATCAGCTGAATCAAAATCACTGAGGAAAGAAGACGCTGCCAGAGCAATACAAATAAGCGAGAAGATTATGGCGACAGGGCCATGGTAAAGACCAAAGTAATCGGGGGTTTTCAGAATAAGGCTAATAAGCTGATTAACAATAATCACAGCGAGGATACCGAACATAGTTCCCGTGAGAATACGGGTGAACTTAGGGGTAACTCGGACAGCCCCAATACGGTACACCACTAGCATCCCAATAAAGACGCCAATTGTTCCGGCTATGGCTCCGAAAATAATACCCATAGCGGGCTGACCGCCCACTTTATACCCGGCGACTATCTGTGAGAAGGCGCCTAACCACATGCCTTCAAAAATAGCATACAGGATGGTGACGGGTGCGGACTGCATTTTTCTACCGAGGGTAGAGATAAGCACCAAAATAAAAGAGGCGACGATGCCGATAAAGGTGAGCGCTGCACTCGCCATTTGGCTCTGTAAGGATATGACAAAACTGATGATGGAGGTAACGACAAGAACGCCTAGTGTAATTCCGGTTTTGGTGACAACATCATCAATGGTGATGGCACGCTCGTATGTTGTCGGCATCTGGCCGGGAACCGAATACTGTTGTTGAAACGGTGCCTGTCCATACTGCGGAGGATAATACGCCTGCTGATTATTTGCTGCAGTATTCTGTTCTCCCCGCTTTACTGCTTCCAACACAGGGTTATTACTGCGTAGGGCCATCGTGTGGATCCTTTCCGGCAATTGCGCGCTGCAATGAGCCCGATTTATCTATCCTATATAACGCTTAATCGTCTTATATAGTTCCTCCCCACTACACAACAGTGAAGTAAATGGTCACTTCTATAGTTCTCTACGAAGGACTACTAAAGAGAAAACGGCACTGTTACACGTGCTTCTGTACTCCCTGGTGTATTAAAAATGACGTATCCAATGACGTATCAAGGGAAGAGAAGCCACGTCACCGCGGGTAAAAGTGCCCCCAGTGGGATTCGAACCCACACTGTGCCGGTTTTAAGCCGGGTGCCTCTGCCGATTGGGCTATGGGGGCAATACTCAGTTGTATGTACGGTTTTACGCACGACGATGAAGTAGACCGTACACCAAACCATCGAGAATGTCGCGTTCGCTAACGACAACCTCAGTAACACCACATACTGAATTCAGTTGTGATGCAAGCTCCTGCACTACAATAGCACCTCCACCGATAACATCCGCACGGCCTGGATGCATGGGGCCAAAATCCATGCGTTGTTCCGGCGTCATCCGAATGAGGTCATCGGTAATGCGCTGCAATTGTGCAAGAGAAAGACAAGAATGATGAATCCTTGCTGCATCATACTTATCTAAGTGTAAAGCCAGAGCCGCAATAGTCGTAAAAGTACCTGCTAAACCAACCCACGTGTGCACAGTATCAACCGCAAGACGGTTAAAAGCTATGTCTAGTTGTTCCCGCACGCATTGACGTGCCGCCGTAATTTCTTCCTCCGTGGGTGGCTGTGAATGCAGATAACGTTCCGTCAGTCTCACACATCCAATGTTGAGTGAGATCGCGTCATCGACATGCGGAAGACCAGAAGAAATATTCTGGGAAGAGGTACCCTGCTCAGTCTCACTCCCTCCTAGTGCGAGCTCTGTTGAACCGCCTCCTAAATCGACAACGAGGAAAGGACCACTACTGCTATGGAGATCTGCAACGGCACCTCCGAAGGAAAGCTGTGCTTCTTCTTCCCCAGAGATAACTTCTGCCTGGCTACCAGGAATAACACGGCTGAGTTCCCGCTGTGTCATAGCGAAGAAATCGTCCCTATTATCAGCATCACGGCTGGCAGAGGTTGCCACCATGCGAACGCATTCAACATTGTGCGTAAGCATAATATCGACGTACTTGGAAAGTGCTTGACGAGTCCGTTCAATAGCGTCTGCATCGAAAACACCATTTTTATCGACGCCCTCCCCCAACCGCACAATTTCCATGCGCCGAGCGACCTCATGAACACACCCATCCTTGTCCTGCTCAACAAGCAGTAGGCGAATAGCGTTCGTGCCACAATCAACGGCCGCAACAGAAGTCATAAGAAGTCCTTCCTACCAGGTGAAATGCCTAACCTAATTCACACCCATATCTGTAAGCGCATCTGTAATCCCCAAATCTGCAAGAGTGGGCCAATCTTTGGGAATAGCTGTACCACGCAGTCCACCCTCATCGGCAGCTCGCGCTACCGCTTCATCGCCAAGAAGGACTACCCCCGGCCCCTCAGAGAGAGCATAGGCCATAAGCACATGTATGCATTTCACACGATCCGGCATACCCCCACCGGAAAAATTTGTCCCCAAATCCTCCATACTATTTCGCTTATCCAAGTAGTGCTGGTGCGCCGCCTGATAATTAGCCTGCAGCTGAGGATCAGTATGGAGGCGCTCAGTCATGTCCTTCATAAGATGGGACGCTTCCATGCGGGAAGCCTGTGCCACTAGACGTGGTTCCGTCAAATAGTAGAGAGTGGGAAACGGGGTACCGTCTGGGAGACGAGGTACAGTCATCACTACAGCGGGTTCCCCATCGGGCGTGCGATAAGAAATAGCAACAACGCCTCGCGGAGTGCGACCCAATTGTTCAGCTACACGGTGCAAATCTGCTTCGCTTGGCAGTTGGGAATGAGTGCTCACTAATACGCCTTACTATAAAAGTTCTACTAATTGTTTTACTGAATGTTCTACTGCGAGTTTTTGTCAACAGGCTCGGGTACAGAGATGCTTCGCCACAGATCGTGATACCACGGACCCGTACCATTGAGGCTAAGGGGAGAAACATCCTCAACACGTTGTTGTGCGTTATCTTTCTCTTTCTTTCCAGGAAGAATAACGCGGAAACCAGTCTCTCCACGCGGTACTAAAAGAAGCCGTTGACGTGCCTGCTCTTCAATAGTTTTCGGGTCATTCTGTACAGCTAGTTGATCTTCTTTACGTTTTATTTCTTTTTCCAGTTGTGCATTCTCTGCCTGCAACGACGCTTTTTCCGTACGCTGCTGGAAATATGTTCGTACCGGAGTAACCAGAGAAACTGCCAGCACTACTATCACAATGCCAACAAGAAGAATGCGGGCTGGTCCCATCCGCGACTCCTGCCACCGTTGCAGGAAACTGCTGTGGCGGTTATCTGGTTCAGTGGACGATCGGGTACGCCAATGGCGGGTGGCAGACTCTGACTCTTTATAGGACTCTTTATAGGATGTGTGCGCCATCGGTCCTCCCTTCACCAGTCCGTAGGCTAGCTATTCAGTTGGCCATTAGCCGGTACTGTCGATAGAGCCAGTAGCCGGGGTCAATAGCCGGTACTCCTTCGTATGAACATTGTCCTATCTACATAGTACGCGGGCACCACCCAGGAATAGGTGATGCCCGCGTAAGATTATGCGTTCCTTCTGTTCTGCATTAGCTAGTGGCAGAACAGTCCGTTACACGATAATTAGGCGTTGAAACGGGGGAAGGCGGCAGCGCCAGCGTACTTGGCGGAGGCACCGAGGCGCTCTTCGATACGGAGGAGCTGGTTGTACTTGGCAACGCGCTCGGAACGAGCAGGAGCACCAGTCTTGATCTGTCCACAGGACAGAGCAACAGCGAGATCAGCAATGGTGGTGTCCTCGGTCTCACCGGAACGGTGGGACATCATGCAAGCGTACTTGGCGCAGTGAGCCATCTGTACAGCGTCGATGGTCTCGGTGAGGGAACCAATCTGGTTGACCTTCACGAGGAGTGCGTTAGCAACGTTCTTCTCAATGCCCTGGGCGAGGCGAGCTGGATTGGTGACGAAGAGGTCGTCGCCGACGAACTGGACCTTGTCGCCGAGTTCAGCGGTGAGCTCTGCCCAGTTATCCCAGTCGTTCTCATCCAGCGGATCCTCGATGGAGACGATCGGGTAGTTAGCGATGAGGTCTTCGTAAACCTTGGTCATCTCGGCAGCGGTGTGGACGCCACGCTCGAAGTGGTAGCCGTCATCCTCGCAGAATTCGGAGGAAGCAACGTCCATAGCAAGGGCAATGTCCTTACCAGCTTTGAAGCCAGCCTTCTCGATGGCGGCAACGATGAGGTCAAGAGCGTCCTTGGTGGAAGCGCAGTCAGGGGCGAAGCCGCCCTCGTCGCCGAGGCCGGTGGAAAGGCCCTTAGCCTTAATGGTGGACTTCAAGGAGTGGTACACCTCAGCACCCCACTGGAGGGATTCTTTGAAGGTGGAGGCACCGATCGGGGCAATCATGAATTCCTGAACGTCAACACCGGTGTCGGCGTGTGCGCCACCGTTGAGGATGTTCATCATTGGGACGGGGAGGAGGTTAGCGGTGGGGCCACCAATGTACTGGAAAAGTTCCAGATCGGCGGACTGGGCAGCAGCCTTGGCAGCGGCCAGGGACACACCGAGGATGGCGTTGGCGCCAACGCGACCCTTGTTAGGAGTGCCATCAACCTCAATCATGGCAGCGTCGATAGCACGCTGGTCAGCAGCATCCAGGGAGAGGACGGCCGGAGCCAGCTCAGAGTTCACAGCGTCGCAGGCCTTCTGGACACCAGCGCCGTTGTAACGGTCACCACCGTCACGGAGCTCTACAGCTTCGTGCTCACCAGTGGAGGCACCGGAAGGAACACCGGCGCGACCGAAAGCACCGTCTTCAAGAACAACTTCAGCTTCAACAGTGGGGTTACCACGGGAGTCGAGAATCTCGCGAGCAATTACTTCAACAATAGCCGCCATTACGGAGGCCCTCCTTTTGTTATGTCTTGATCAACCCGCTGGACTTCTGTGAAAATTTTTCTACGAAAATTCTTCTACACGTGCGGGTATCAGTATCCATTCTCTCACGAATGAACAATTATTACGCTACCCGGAAAACAAGTAATGAGAGAAAAACTACAACATTCTGTGATCTATCTCATTCAATATCTCAAACGGGCTGTTCACTAGAGCTTGCGCATCAGATAATTCCATCGTAAACCCCGCCCTTGCCCATAAGCAGAAGCGGCCCTATACACTGCACGAACATACTTCATAGAGCAGTTGTAACTAAGAATTGCCTGCTGCCACTGCTCGGGAACAGCCAGATCACGATCGTTATGACATAAATAACGCCCCGCGGTAACAGCAGCATCATCAATATTGTCGGGGTTAGCCACGCCGTCACCGTTAGCATCTACCCCAAAATGACGCCATGTTTCCGGAATGAACTGGAAGGGACCCATCGCCACGTCATACTGGCTATTCCCATCTAAGACACCTTTATCTGTGTCGCGAATGCGTTGCGTATCATGCTTCCCATCCAACTGCACCCCCCGAATTTTGTGCGACGTTGTGCCATCAGCACGCACCTGTGCGCCGCCATACGTACCATGCTGGCTTTCAATAAAGGCCAACCCTGCCAACGTTGTCCACTGCAGATGACATTCTGGCATAGTCTGTTTCAACGTTTGTTCAGCATTGCCGTAGGCTCGCAAAGCACGTGCAGAAAACCCAAGTCGAGGAGCCCATTCATGCGACCACTCTTCTAACTGGTCAGATGTTTGTCCAGCTTCATTAATCGCAACATACGGAGCAGGCGCACTCTCCCCCGGTACTTTTGTGTCCAAGTACTTCGTACTGTCCCAGTCCTGGTACACCCAAGCAGCTACACCCAACCCTGCTGCGAAAACAAGAACAAGCAAGACTACGAAGAGCCGACGCACAACTTTCACGTAAAAACTTTCACACTAATTTGTAGAATAAGCATCAATTTGCGCACACCCATCATGCACTGGCTGTACTGACTGCACTAGCCATGCAGACTCTTTCCTAGGGTAACTAATGTCATGAGCCGCATCTACTTACCGCGCAATCGCTGCAAAAACTCCAGAGAAACCTTCCTCACTTTTTCCTCCGCAGAACCTCGACCATCCTTATCAACATCGGTAATTTTGCGAAGTAACAAAGGAATATCCGTTTCACTAACCCCTGCCCGGCGCGCCCGCTTAACAACTTGTGAAGCAAGCGAAAGAGCCGGCTGTGACCGCACAATGCCCACAAACGGAGAACGATTTTCACGCTTTTTCGATGCTTGCCAGAGAGCGTCCTGTTCTGCTGCTGTTGCCGGAAACTGGCCCCCGTTAAAAGCGTACGGCATTCTCCTTTTCAGCTTATCCAGCAGAGAGTTCGCCACATCGTCATAGGTGAAATGGGCATCTCCAGTAGCACTCTCCCCCACTGCAGAGTGGAAGAGTACTTCTAAAAACACGTCGCCTAATTCGGAAACAATGTCTGCTGTGCCAGAATCAGAATCGCGAATGGCGTCCACTAATTCATAGGTTTCTTCCAACAAATAGGGCACTAAGCTCTGGTGTGTCTGCTCGCTTTCCCAGGGACCGTGGCTGCGCACATGCGTCATTACGTGAGCCGCTTCTACCATACTCATACCTGCCGGTAATTCCGCCTTCCGCCAATCCCATTCCGCTGCCTCAGAATCGCACTGTGGATATGCGGCGTCCCAGTCTGCTTTCCCCAAACTGGTAAAAATATAGCGAGTGTTTTCGGGAAGGTGCGGCGCCTCGCTGGGGGTCCACTCTGAATCTGTACGCCGGAGTTCTCCCCAGGCGGTAAGTGTGGGGTAATACTCGGCGATTTCAGCAGAAACAAGACATGCCTCGCCAGCTTGTACGGCAGGTACCATATCTGCTGTCAGTAACCCTGGGAATCTTTCATCGAGCTGCCAGACGGTAATGACATTAGCCATGGGAACGCTTCCTTCGGCGAGACCTGGATGTAGAACGTGACGACGCGGTATCTACCGATGGTACCGACTCTTCTGCATTGTCCTCTACAGATTTTTCTGTAGAAGAGGTGTGCTCGGAGCTTCCGTCAGTATTGTCAGAAGACTCTTCTGGCCGCGGCGGTTCAAGAGAAATACGAGGAATTCCTTTCACTCCGGTAATAAGGTCCGCAACCCACTGGAGAAGATCATCATCGCGGATCCTCTCCCCCGCCAGGTTTTTCCCTCCTACACGAGGTAGCGGCACGGCAACCTGCTGTACTGTAGCGCGGTAGCGGGCCTGCGGATAGAGACGTCGCAACCGTACTTGTTGAGAATCCAGTAACGCCAGTGGCGAAATACGTAGGGTTGATCCGGTGAGCCCAATGTCTGTAATGCCGTGTTGTTGTGCTAGTTGACGAAGCAACGCAACCGAGAAGAGCCGCTGTGTAACGTCCGGTATTGCCCCATAACGGTCTTCTAATTCGGCTGTTACTGCGGCCAGATGAGCACGGTCACCAGCTTGTGCAATCTTTCGGTAAGCCTCTAAACGGAGTCGTTCTCCCTCAATGTAGCTGGCAGGAATATGGGCATCGACTGGCAGTTCTACCCGCACCTCACGGGATACGGGTTGTTCTACTGCCTTGCCATCTGCGGCGGCACGGAAAGCATCCACGGCTTCACCAACGAGCCGCACGTAGAGGTCGAATCCCACCCCGGCAATATGCCCAGATTGTTCCGCCCCCAATACATTTCCGGCGCCGCGTAGTTCCAGATCTTTCATAGCAACGGCCATGCCGGCGCCTAGATCATTATTATGTGCAATTGTTTTCAAGCGGTCATAGGCCACCGTGGTAAGTGGTTTTCCGGCCGGGTAGAGGAAGTAGGCGTAGCCACGTTCGCGTGAACGCCCCACACGGCCACGCAGCTGGTGCATCTGTGAGAGACCGAGGCGGTCGGCATGGTCCACAATGAGCGTATTGGCGTTAGAAATATCGAGTCCTGTTTCCACAATGGTGGTGCACACCAACACATCCCATTCATGGTTCCAGAATCCGTCTACTGTCTGCTCCAGTAATTGCTCCGACATTTGTCCGTGCGCAACGGCAATGCGTGCTTCTGGAACTAACTCTCCTAATTGTGTTGCAACAGCATCAATATCGGATACTTTATTGTGAACGAAGAAAACTTGCCCGTCACGCAAGAGTTCACGGCGGATAGCAGCCGCCACCTGTTTAGGATCGTAGGCGCCCACATAGGTGAGAATAGGTTGACGGTCCTCGGGAGGGGTAAGAATCGTCGACATCTCGCGAATGCCCGCCAAACTCATTTCTAGAGTGCGCGGGATAGGGGTGGCGGAGAGGGTGAGAACATCCACGTGGGTACGTAGGGCTTTGATATGTTCCTTGTGCTCCACCCCAAAACGCTGCTCCTCGTCAACAATGACAAGTCCCAGATTTTTCCACTGCACGCCTGGTTGTAGAAGGCGGTGCGTACCGATAACAATGTCCACAGTACCGTCTCGTAAACCCTCCAGAATTTCCTGTGATTCCGCTGGAGAAGTAAAGCGGGACAACCCCTTCACCGTCACGGGAAAACCGGCCATGCGTTCACTAAAGGTCTCTAAATGTTGTTGCGCCAAAAGTGTGGTGGGTACCAGCACTACAACCTGGGTACCATCCTGTACGGCTTTGAAGGCCGCCCGCATAGCTACTTCAGTTTTTCCGTAGCCAACATCCCCCACCACCACACGGTCCATGGGGGTGGGTTTTTCCATGTCATTTTTTACATCGTCAATGGCATGCAGCTGGTCTTCCGTCTCCACATAGGGGAAGGCGTCTTCCATCTCTTGCTGCCAAGGTGTATCGGGGGCGAATGCATGTCCGGGGGCAGCCTGCCGGGCTGCATAGAGTTGCACTAGTTCACCAGCGATTTCTCGGACGGCTTTACGGGCTTTGCGCTTCGTATTTTTCCAATCCGAGCCACCCATTTTGCTCAGTGCTGGTTGTTCCCCACCCACATAGCGGCTGAGCTGGTCGAGTTGCTCCATGGGAACATAGAGACGGTCGCCGCCCTGTCCACGTTTTGAGGGGGCATATTCGATAACGAGGTACTCGCGGCGGCTGGTCCCCTCCCCTGTTTTAATGGTGCGTTCCGTCATTTCCACAAAACGACCAATGCCATGTTGATCGTGTACCACCAGGTCGCCGGCTTTGAGTGCCAGCGGGTCAACAGCGTTACGACGTTTCGCCACGCGGGAACGTCTACTGCTGACCGTGCCGACGCGGGAACCGGTGAGATCAGGTTCCGAAAGAATGAGGAGTTCTGGAAGCTCCACCCCATTACGACAGTTACCTGCCAGGAAATTCACTTTCCCTACGGCAGGCTGGTAGCCCGGCGCGAGTTGGTGGAGAACAATGTCTCGTTCACGTAGCTGCTGGTGAAGACGCCGATAGGTGGAGGCGGGACCAATGAGAAAGACGGGTTTTTCTGTTCCATCTGTTGTGTGGAGCCGATGGTGTAGTCCCTCAACAAGGTCATTGATGGCAGTGAGGTCACCGCGTGGTGCGGGTGCGGCAGTCCAGGATAGTTCGTGGAGGGGGGAGCCTTGCGGTGCGTCCACGTTGAGCATGCCGGGCGGGTTGAGGACCCACCAGCGTCCGTCGTTATCCAGAGTGTCCTCGTGGACTTCTCGCAGTGTGCGGTAGGCGCCTTGTCCGAGATTGAGAAGGTCAATGGGGGCTTCTCCGCCGTCAGCGGCGTTTTCCCAGGACGCATCGAGGAATTCTGCGCAGGTGCGAGTGAGGTCGGCGGTGCGGGTACGAATTTTTTCTTGGTCACAGACGACGGTAATGGCTCCTGCGGGCAGGAAGCTGGGGAGGAGCTGGAGGTCATCTGGGACGAGTGCGGGAATGAAGGCTTCGCGGCCGGTTACTGGTATGCCGTGGGAGAGTTTGTCGAGCATGTCAGCGATGGCTGTGTAGCCAGCGAGGTCCTGGGAGAGTTTCGCGGCGCGATGCTCCATGTCTTCTGTCATAAGAAGCTCCGAGCATGGGTACATGGCAACCCAGGTGAGGTCAGCGTCGGGGATAGTGCGCTGGTCTGCAACGGCGAAGGTGCGGATGTCAGAGATTTCGTCGCCCCAGAATTCGATGCGCACGGGGTGTTCGGCGGTGGCCGGGAAGATATCGACAATGCCGCCGCGGACAGCGAAATCCCCGCGCCGTGCGACTAGGTCGACGCGTTCGTAGGAGAGGCCGGTCAGAATTGTGGGAAGCTCTGCGAAATCGATTTCTTGGTCAACGTGCAGAATGAAGGGTTCTGTGTGAGCGAGGGAACCTTGCAGGGGTTGGATGAGGGAGCGAGCTGCCGCCACAACAACACGCAATGGGGTGATGGGGCAGTTTTTGTTGGGGTGGTCGGCAAGTTGTAGCCGGTGGAGGACTTCCAGCCGTCGCCCTACGGTGTCAATGGAGGGTGAGAGTCGTTCGTGTGGAAGGGTTTCCCAGCTTGGGAAGTAGGCGACGCCATCGCCTAGGTAGGTAGCGAGTTCGGCGGTGAGTTCTTCGCCTTCGTGACCTGTTGCCGTCACTACAAGGAGGGGTGTGGTTGTTGCGAGACCTGCAAGAATGAGGGGTCGGGCGGCATCAATACTATTGATGGTGAGGTTGCGTTCCGCGCGGGAGGCATCGTTCAGTACTTCTTGGAGGGCAGGATTGTGGAGTGCTAATTCGAGGGGTACACGCCCTAGTGGGGTGTCGTGAGGTGCATCGTGGACGGCGGGAACAGAAGAGTTGGTCACGCTTCTAGCGTAAACTAGAAACATGCGTGGCATCATTTTGGCGGGCGGTACGGGGTCGCGCCTGTTCCCTATGACGATGGCTGTCAGTAAACAATTACTCCCGGTTTATGACAAGCCGATGATCTACTATCCTCTTTCTACCCTAATGTTGGCGGGTATTGAGGATATTCTTATCATTACGACCCCAGTGGATCGCCCCCAGTTTGAGCGTTTGCTGGGTGACGGTAGCCACCTGGGTCTGCGTTTGCAGTATCTTTCGCAGGAGAAGCCGGAGGGGCTTGCCCAGGCGTTCGTATTGGGTGCGGATTTCATTGGCGACGACCATGTGGCGCTTATCTTGGGCGATAACATTTTTTATGGCCCCCGTTTGGGAACTCAGCTGCGCCGGTTTGCGCAGGTTGATGGTGGTGCTGTTTTCGCCTATCAGGTGCGGGAGCCGCAGGCGTATGGTGTGGTTGATTTCGATGCTACGGGCAGGGCGCTATCTATTGAGGAAAAGCCTGCTCACCCACGTTCATCTTTTGCTATTCCTGGCCTGTATTTTTATGACAATTCCGTTATTGAGGTAGCTCGACACCTACAGAAGTCTGCACGCGGCGAGTATGAGATTACGGATGTCAATCGCCACTATTTGGAGGCTGGGAAGCTGCATGTGGAGGTACTGCCGCGCGGTACCTGTTGGATGGATACCGGCACTGTGGATGATCTGATGAGTGCTGGCGACTATGTGCGTGCGGTAGAGCAACGGCAGGGGCAAAAAATTGGGGCTCCGGAGGAAGTTGCCTGGCGGTTGGGGCGTATTGACGATGCGCAATTGCGGGCGCTGGCGTCTGCACAAACCTCCTCTGGCTATGGCGATTACTTGCTAGCCCTGGTCGATGGGGTACACTAAGGAAGCTTCGAAGGCTGATCTTTGAGGCTCGTCGCACACTGTCCTACAGGTAGTACTGTCCCACAGATAGCACTGTCTCACAGGTTAGTGCCGCGATTTTTCCACAATCTCCCGTGGTGTAATAGGCAACACAGCTGGTTTTGGTCCAGCCGTTCTAGGTTCGAGTCCTGGCGGGAGAGCATAACAATAACAGAAAATAATAACGGTGCCCTGCCTGTCTGAGTACAGGCGGGGCACAAACGTATTACATAGTCAACTGTAGGATCCGTACAGTCTAGATATAGATATCTAGATGTAGATAGCGGGATCGATATATTCGGCCGGGTCCACTAAAAGCTCAGTCTGGTTGGCTTGTCGATGCAGCACCTCAGCTGGGATCCCAATAAGAATTGAGTCCGGGGGTGCATCGTGCACCACAACAGCATTGGCACCGATAGCGCAATCGTCACCAATAACGACGGGCCCTAGCACCTTGGCACCGCAGCCTACCTGTACACGGTTACCAATAGTGGGATGGCGTTTCCCTTTGTCCAGTGAGCGTCCACCGAGTGTCACCCCGTGGTACAGCATGACGTCGTCACCTATTTCGGTTGTTTCGCCAATAACAACACCCATACCGTGGTCAATGAAGAAACGCCGGCCAATAGTGGCCCCAGGGTGAATTTCAATGCCGGTAATAGAGCGAGTTATTTGGGACCCCACACGGGCGAGGGGGCGTAGTACGGGGATCTGCCACATAGCGTGAAAAACGCGGTAGGCCCAGATAGCGTGCAAACCGGAGTACACCAGTGCATTTTCTAAGTCGCCTCGTGAAGCGGGGTCATGCGTACGCGCATTCTGTAGGTCTTCACGAATAAGGGCGAGAATATTCACTGGGGTTCCTCACATACAGTCAGAGAAGTTCCGCGCAATAGGGGCGGAACTTCTCTGATCCTATCGTTTTAGATGTAGCGAGAAAAAGATATCTCGTTAATTTCGAATATCGTCGAAGAGAATGGTGGATACGTAGCGCTCACCAAAATCGGGAATAATAACGACGATATTCTTCCCCTTGTTCTCGGGACGAGCCGCAAGCTGTAGTGCAGCATAAAGCGCAGCACCAGCAGAGATACCACCAAGGATGCCTTCCTCCCGTCCGGCCTTACGAGCGGTTGCGACAGCATCATCGTCAGTGACGTCAATAACTTCGTCATATATATCGCGATCCAAAACGTCGGGAACGAAATTGGCTCCCAGGCCCTGGATCTTGTGCGGTCCGGCGTGTCCTTCGGAAAGGAGTGGTGAGGTTGCGGGCTCTACTAGTACTACCTGTACATCCGGGTTAGCTTCCTTAAGGGCCTGCCCTACTCCGGTAAGGGTGCCGCCGGTGCCCACACCTGCTACAAAAATATCCACCTTGCCATCAGTATCGCGGAGAATCTCCTGCGCGGTGGTTTTACGGTGGATATCGGGGTTGGCGGGGTTGGCGAACTGGCTGGCGAGAATGGAGTTAGGGGTGGACTCAACAATTTCCTTTGCACGATCCACTGCCCCCTGCATGCCTGCGGATCCTGGCGTAAGTTCAATCTCCGCACCGAAGGCCTTCAGCATAACCTGTCGTTCTTTCGACATTGTTTCCGGCATTGTCAAAATAACGTGGTAGCCGCGGGCAGCACCCACCATTGCTAGTGCAATACCGGTATTGCCGGATGTTCCCTCAACAATAGTTCCGCCGGGCTTTAGATCTCCGGATTTCTCGGCTGCATCAATAATGGCGCGGCCAATGCGATCTTTTACGGAATTAGCGGGGTTGAAGTACTCAAGTTTTGCGAGAACAGTAGCTCCCGTATTTTTTGTAAGTCGGTTCAGTCGGACGAGTGGAGTGTTACCGATAGTCTCAGTGACGTCATTGTAAATAGCCATGAGGAAGTCCCCTTTTCTTAGAACTTGTTAATGGTCCAACGGACGAACCGTCGGTTCTGATATTTCCATAGTGCTCACTAGTATGCGAGGATGCCGAGTTTCGTTCACTATGACGCAAAGCACGTAAGATGGAATTAATCAGCTTCTCGAGCGCAGAGGGATTTATGTCTAAAACTGCTGCATCGCCTATTACCGTCATCATTCTCGCGGCCGGATTAGGGACGCGAATGAAGTCCTCCACCCCGAAAATGCTCCATAGTTTATGTGGGCGCACAATGCTAGAACATGCTCTTCATGCTGCCGCCGGGGTATCGCCTGACAACATTGTGGTAGTGACGGGTCACCAGCGTGAGCGCGTGCAGCAGGCAGTGCGCCACAGTGCCGGGGACCTTGGATGTCCTGTCCTTACCGCCGTCCAAGAGGAACAAAACGGTACGGGTCATGCCGTCATGTGTGGTCTTTCGGTGCTCCCGGAGGACTTCACCGGCACAATTCTTGTGACTACGTCAGACGTTCCCCTGCTGGATTCTGCCACTCTGCATGATTTGGTAAACGTCCACGACCAGCATCCGCGTCCGGCCGTAACAGTCCTCACCGCCACCGTGCCCAACCCCACTGGCTACGGACGTATCGTCCGCAATGCGAGTGGTGAAGTACTGTCCATCGTTGAAGAAGCAGACGCTAACGAGGACGAAAAAGCTATTACCGAGGTGAACTCGGGTGTTTATGCGTTCGATGCTGCCCAACTGCACCGCTCGCTTGAGCTTCTCGATACCAATAATGAGCAAGGCGAACTTTACCTCACTGACGTTGTGTCTATTGCCCGGCAAGCAGATCGTCCCGTGCGAGCGCACCATCTTGATGATGCCTTCACCGTTGCCGGTGTGAACAACCGCGTACAGTTGGCGGACGTTTCCGCCGAAATGAATCGCCGTATCCTTGTTCATTGGATGCTGGAGGGCGTCACCATTATTGATCCTGCTACTACATGGATTGATGTGGATGTGGAACTGGCACACGACGTTACTATCCTGCCCGGCTGCCAGCTGCATGGCCACACCACGGTGGGTGAAGGATCCACACTTGGCCCCGATTGTTCCCTTACCAATGTGACAATTGGCTGTAACGCTAGTGTTGTGCGCGCTCATGGATCCGATTCTGTTATTGGTGACGGTGCCACAGTAGGTCCCTGGGCGTATCTACGCCCAGGTACACACTTGGGAACTGACTCCAAGATGGGAACATTCACCGAGATGAAGAACGCCACTATTGGCGAAGGCACGAAAGTTCCGCATCTTACCTACGTGGGTGACGCAACCGTTGGCGACTACTCCAACATTGGGGCGTCTAGCGTGTTCGTCAACTATGACGGAGTCAACAAGCACCACACCACAATTGGTTCTCACGTACGCATGGGGTCCGACACCATGTACGTTGCCCCAGTTACTGTGGGGGACGGCGTATATTCCGGGGCGGGAACTGTTATTCGCCACGATGTCCCGGCGGGTGCCCTTACTTATAGCGATGCCCCGCAGCGGATTGTCAACGATTGGGTGCTTCACCATCGTCCGGGTACTGCCGCCGCGGAAGCTGCAGCAAAAGCACAGGAAGATGCTCAGAAAGACACTCAAAAAAAATACTAGTGCCGTTGGCAATGACACGAAGGCCGACCAGGATACCGCAAAAAAGTAATATCTTTCACGCTTTCCCCCGTCCTGAAAATTTATCGGGAATGCCTTTTATCCACTAACGTTGAAACTACCCACCACTACCACAAACGAGGATAACGATTCCCTTTGTCCAGTAAACGCAGCACTCAGGAAAAGAACCTCATTCTTATCTCCGGTCGCGCACATCCGGAACTTGCCGAAGAAGTAGCCCAGGAGTTGGGTGTCACTCTCACAAAGACAACTATGCGCAACTTCGCCAACGGAGAGATCTTCGTTCGTTATGAAGAATCTGTGCGTGGCACCGACGCATTCGTCATCCAGAGTTTCCCTGCTCCGCTGAACGAGTGGCTCGTTGAGCTTCTCATCATGATTGACGCGTTGAAGCGTGGCTCTGCCCACCACATCACCGCCATTCTCCCCTTCTACCCCTATGCCCGTCAGGACAAGAAGCACATGGGTCGCGAGCCTATCTCTGCTCGTCTCATTGCGGATCTTCTGAAGGCTGCCGGTGCCGACAGAATCGTCTCCGTGGATCTACACACGGACCAGATTCAGGGATTCTTCGATGGCCCAGTTGACCACATGCATGCCATGGGGCAGTTGGCACAGTACGTCAAAGACAAGTACGGCACCAAGAACATTGTCGTTGTCTCCCCCGATGCCGGTCGTGTGAAGGCCGCGGAAAAGTGGGCTAACATCCTCGATGGTGCTCCCCTGGCCTTCGTCCACAAGACCCGCGACCCCCGCGTCGCGAACCAGATTGTGGCACACCGTGTTATCGGTGATGTGAAGGGCCGTACCTGCGTTCTTATTGACGACATGATTGACACTGGCGGCACTATTGCCGGCGCAGTAAAGGTTCTGAAGGAAGCTGGCGCTGGCGATGTTGTTATCGCCTGCACGCATGGCGTGTTCTCCGATCCTGCTGCTGAGCGTCTCGCTAACTGCGGAGCGAAAGAAGTTATTGCCACCAATACGCTGCCTATTCCGGAAGAGCATTGCTTCGAAAACCTCACAGTCCTGTCCATGGCTCCCCTCCTAGCTGCCACCATTAATGAAATCTTCGATAATGGTTCTGTAACTGCACTGTTTGAAGGTGCCTAGGATAGGGTTCGCAACTCTCTGATACAGATGAATGGGGCTGCTACCAGACGGTAACGTCGGTAGCAGCCCCATTCACGCAATAAGTGGCTTATTTTCCGCTCAGTAGAGCTATATAAGAGGCAGTCAGTAATATCATTCCGAAAACAATAACAGCGATGAATGCTCCAGCTGCAATATCCGCTGATCGTCCTTGGTTAAGAGGATGATCGCGCAGAATGAGGACGGCGGCAACAATACCTAAAATAAGTGCCACAAGCATGACGATAATGCCAACAACACTCATATTTACACCCCTCCTTTAATATCGCCGGTAGCAAAAAAGAGGATAGTTGTGAGAAGTAGCCATACGGCCAGCGCAATTATGCAGGCGATAGTAACATCTCCAGCTTTTCGGTGCCCCGCCCATACCCATATCACGCCGAGTGTGATACCGATAATGGCGAAAACAACCACAAGGGTAATCGTCCATCCCAGTGCCATGCTCTTCTACTTTCTTTTGGAGAGATACCTTAAATAGTACCGAAAATGGTACTGGCTAAGTTGGGAGGATGCGCGCTCGTCAGCTAAACTTATCTCGTTATCTCGGCGAGGGCTAAAGATAAGCCGTTATCGACGCGATAGTGTGGGGTTCTTTACTTCCGCGGTCGTGTTGGGTGCCTTGCCGCGATGGAAAACTTTCTATGCAGCGCTTTTAGCGCGCAACGTTTCGCACGAATTTACCTGAATCTATAAGGAGCTATACCCATGGCACTGAGAACTCTTGCCGCACCCACTCGTACTGAATTTGGTAAAGGTGCTGCCCGCCGTACCCGTCGCGCTGGTAACATTCCCGCCGTTGTTTACGGACACGGTGCCGACCCTATCCACATTGCCATTAACAATCTTGGTTTCCTCGCCATTGTTCGCGAAGAAGGTATTAACGCCGTTATCTCCCTTGATATTGACGGCGAAGAAACCACTGCCCTGGTAAAGTCCATTGCCCAGAATCCACTTACCCGCGAAATTGAGCACGTTGACTTCCTCATCGTTAAGAAGGGCGAAAAGGTTGAGGTTGAGGTGCCGCTGGTTGTCGAAGGCAACGTTGCTTCTGGCGCTATCTTCCTCATTGAGCTCGACGTTCTTAAGGTCAATGCAGACGCCCTCAGCATTCCGGAAGACATCACCATTTCAGTAGAAGGCATGGAAGCTGGCAGCACCATTACTGCCGGCGATGTGAAACTGCCAGAAGGCGTTGAACTCGCCGATGATCCGGAACAGCTCCTCGTCAACGTCACCTTCGAAGAGATTGAAGACACTACCCCCGATACCGGCGAAGAAGAAGCAGAAGCAGCTACTGAAGAAGCTGCTAGCGAAGCTGCCGAGTCTACCGAGGAGTAATTCTCCTTCTCCCCTCCGCATTCAGTGCTGTAAGGGTCTTGTCATAAGGGTCTCACTGGTATTACCGCCAGTGAGACCCTTGTGCTTTTCACAGCACTGCCTTACTGCACACAATGGTCTGCTTGGGAATGGCTCTATCTGGGAATAGCTCTGCCTGCCCAAACGTGCGAGAATAGAAGCATTATGAGTCCTAGTGCGCAGATCCCCGATATTAATACTGTTTCCGGCCCCATACTGATCGCCGGTTTAGGCAATCCCGGGGCACAGTACGAGCTCACCCGACACAATGTGGGGTACATGGCGCTCGACGAGCTCTGCGAACGGACCAGCCCAACCGTCACCCTCTCCCCCAATAAACGCACTAATGCACTGGTAGGGCGCGGCACGCTTAACGGCACGCCTGTTATACTTATGAAATCCCGAACATACATGAATGATTCGGGCCGTGCTATTGCTGCTACTGCACAGTTTTTTAGTGTTCCTGCCACCAACATCATTGTTCTACACGATGATCTTGATCTGGAAGAAAATACGCTGCGTCTAAAACGTGGAGGTGGCGAAGGTGGCCACAATGGTCTGAAATCCATGACACAACATCTCGGGACCAAAGACTATCTACGTGTTCGTATCGGTATTGGTCGTCCACCGGGACGCATGAACCCCGCCGACTATGTGTTAAAGCAGTTCTCGGCACGCGAATGTGAAGATCTGGGAGTCACTATCCAGGAGGCAGCTGATGCCGTCGAGCTTCTTCTCCAGGAAGGTTTAGCATCAACCCAAAATCGTGTTCACTCACGCCATTGATGGTCTGTACCCTACCTGATCTGTCCTGCTTGATCTGCTACGCCACTGCTTATCTAACAATTATCTAGCCAGCCCTCATTTTTCACTACTCTCCAAGGACAAGCCCCCGTGAATGCTCTTTCCCCCGCTGTTGAAGCACGCCGCCGCCGCACTTTCGCCATTATTTCTCACCCGGATGCCGGTAAATCAACACTGACGGAGGCACTCGCCCTACACGCGCACGTCATTAATGAGGCGGGAGCTGTCCATGGTAAAGCGGGGCGTAAAGCCACAGTCTCCGACTGGATGGAGATGGAGCAGGCACGCGGTATTTCTGTCTCCTCTACTGCCCTACAGTTCGAATACCTCCCGCAGGGATCAAAAGGTGCGGAGGGAGACGGGCAGCCCTACGTTATTAACCTTGTTGATACACCCGGCCACTCGGACTTTTCGGAAGACACGTACCGTGTTCTTACCGCCGTTGACGGCGCACTTATGCTGATCGATGCGGCAAAAGGTTTGGAGCCGCAGACCCTGAAACTTTTCCGCGTCTGTAAGTCCCGCAACATTCCCATTATTACTGTCGTGAATAAGTGGGATCGTCCTGGTAAAAGCCCCCTTGAACTGCTTGACGAGATAGCGGAAGAAATTGATCTCACCCCCACCCCTATTTTTTGGCCAGTGGGTATTGCTGGGGATTTTCATGGTCTTGCCCGACTTGATGCCGACGGTATGCCCACGGAATATATTGAGTTCACGCGTACCGCAGGCGGCTCAACTATTGCCCCTGAGGAGCATTTCACGCCGGAGGAAGCAGTACAACAGCAGGGCGATAACTGGACAACCGCGGCAGAGGAATCGACACTGTTGGCGGAGATGGGGCAGGTTCACGATGAGGAACTTTTCCTAGCGGGCGCAACCTCCCCCGTTATTTTCGCCTCCGCTAAGCTCAATTTCGGCGTTCACCAGATTCTTGACAGTATCGTTAACCTGGCGCCGCATCCGGCAGGACGTGAAGACGTTAATGATGTCTTTCACGATCTTGACGATGACTTCTCTGCTGTTATCTTCAAAGTACAGGCCGGCATGGATTCTGCTCACCGTGACCGGCTGGCCTTCATGCGGGTTGTGAGCGGCGAATTTGAGCGCGGCATGGTAGTAACCCACGCCCAGACGCAGAAACCTTTCACCACAAAGTATGCGCTGACAGTATTCGGGCGCGATCGTGAGACTGTAGAGACGGCCTACCCCGGCGACGTCGTGGGCCTTGTTAACGCCTTAGGCCTAGCCCCCGGCGATACTCTCTACAAAGGGAAGAAGGCCCAGTACCCGCCTATTCCTGCTTTCGCACCGGAGCACTTCGCTACGCTACGTGCCGCCTCCCTGTCCAAGTACAAGCAGTTCCGTAAGGCAGTTGATGAGCTGGGTGCGGAAGGTGTTGTACAGATTCTGACCAATGATTTGCGTGGTGAGTCCAACCCGGTGATGGCTGCGGTGGGTGTGCTGCAGTTTGAGGTTGTCCAGGCACGTATGCGGGCAGAGTACAACGTGGAGACTGTCATCGAGAATATTCCTTACACGGTGGCCCGGAAGACTGATGCGGAGTCTGCAGATGAGCTGGGGCGCCAGCGCGGTGTGGAGATCTTTACCCGCCAAGATGGTGAGCTTATTGCTCTTATTAGCGATAAGTGGCGTCTCAACTATCTGCAGAAAGAACTTCCCGATTTAACACTCGATACTCTCATCGCTGATTAAGCACCACCAGCTAATCGGCGTGCTAACCAATACGCATAAGTAATGGGCTGTTGCTTCCTTTTCTCGGAGGCGACAGCCCATTACTGTAAGTTATGCGGATATACGCTATATAGGTACCCGAATAAGGTGTTAGTGAATACCCACCATCTTCTTATCGATCCAGCGGCGTAGCAGGAAGAATACCAAGCTCAGAACCATCGTCACAATTCCCAGAATAAGGAAGTATGTTCCTGTGGAACTGGGGTTATCGACATCCGTCAACTGGGCTAATGAACCAGACGCTGCGGATCCAATAGCGACTGATAGGAAGAAGAGCGCCACCATTTGGCTGTGGAACGCCTTGGGAGCTAACCGTGTCGCCAGGGAATTACCTACTGGGGAAAGGAAAAGCTCACCGATTGTCGCAACAAAGAGGAGGAGCGCGACAGATCCGATGGGAGCTTTATCCATGCGGGCAAAGGGAACAAACACCAGGAAGGATAGCCCGCAGAAGAAGACACCCCATGCGAATTTAGTGGAGCTGTGCGGCTGACGGGTACCGAGCTTCTGCCACAAGGCCGCCATAATAGGTGCGAAAATAATGATGAAAATGGGGTTGATGGACTGCACCACACTTGGCGGCAGTTGGTGCCCAAAGCAGGACAGGTTGAGACGCCGGTCCGCGAACGCTGGCAGAATCGTAAACTGCTGCTGGTAGAGGGACCAGAAAAGAGCGGACGCGATAAACAGCGGAATGAATGCGATAACGCGGGAACGCTCCACCTCAGTGATCTTCTTACTTGTCAATATGACAATGAAGAGACCCACTGCGCAGATGACGGTTAGCACAGTAACCACAGTGGAGAGGTTGTCGAGATTCACCCATCCTATTGCGAATACGCCCCAAATGATGAGGATACCGGCAACAAGACCGATTAGAGACAACCATTTCTGTTTACGCGGTAGCGGGTTGGGAACTTCCCGTCCGGCATTTCCAATAGTGCTCTTCGCTAACAGAAGATACTGCATAAGGCCAATAAACATACCGATAGCGGCAAGTGCGAATGCCCAGTGGAATCCGCCGGCGCGCTGCACAATACCGGTAAGAATAGGTCCAATGAAGGCACCGATATTAATACCCATGTAATACACGGAGAAACCGGCATCTTGGCGAATATCGTTTTCATCGTATAGATCGCCGAGGACGGTCAACGATGCAGCTTTCAATGTTCCAGCACCGAAAGCAATGAATATGAGGCCGACGACAACACCTGTCAGACCGTGTAAAACAGCCAATGAGAGGTGGCCCAACATAATGATGAAGCCTGCACCCACAAGGCTGCGGGCGGCACCAAACCACCGGTCTGATATCCAGGATCCAATAATAGATGCTAGATAAACTAAGCCGCCGTATGCGCCCACAATGGAGTAGGCAATTTCTTTGGAGTAGCCAAGGCCACCGGACGTCACCGAGTAATAGATGTAGAAGGTGAGGATGGCTTGCATGCCGTAGAAGCTGAAGCGCTCCCACATTTCTACTCCGAAGAGATTAGCTAATCCCATTGGGTGGCCGAAAAAGGTACGTGGCTTGCGCTTTTTACGAGATGCCATGGCATCAGCGGTACCAGCAGCGCCAGTGGGGTTAGGTGTAGAGGCAGCGACGGAATCCGTGGCTACTTCCGGAGTAATTACTGAGCAGGCTGTAGAACCTGCTGTAGGAGGGTTGGGATCATCGGACATGTGGAAACCTTATTGATATTTAGAGGAAGTTAGCGCGTAATTCGCCAGCGCTAATAGGAGCGTAGAGGGCTGGGGCAATATCGAGGACGGTACGGCAGCCTCGTTCATCGGCAGCAGCCAGACGCGCGGTGGCACGCGCAGTAGCCGTGAGCATGGATCCTGTAAATTCAGGGTTGGAGTCTAAGGACAGAGTGAAACTATACACCTGGGTGGTATCTTCGCTCGTTTCTCCAGAGCGAATCACCTGACCACCGTGTGGCATAGTGGAGTGATCACGGATAAGTTCTTCTTCACTAATAAACGTAACGGTTGTGTCGTAATCAGCGAAGTAGTTTTCCATGGTAACGATAGCTTTTTCGATGGCGGCTTTATCGGCGCCTTCTTCTGCTACCACGTAGCATTCCCGCAGGTGCTTTTCCCGGGCGCTGAGAGTGGGACGTTCACCCGCTTTAATGCGGTCCACTGCAGTTTGAACAGGCACCGTGTACTGCTTGGCGTCCTTAACACCCGGTATGCGGCGGATAGCGTCAGAGTGGCCTTGTGAGACACCGCGACCCCAGAACGTGTAGGTACTGCCATTGGGGAGGACAGATTCGGCGATAACTCGGTTAATGGAGAAGAGCCCTGGGTCCCAGCCGGAGGAAATGACTGCTACATGGCCATTGTCGTGTGCAACCTTGTCCATGTCAGCATAATGCTCAGGAATTTTGGCGTGAGTGTCGAAGGAGTCCACGGTGTTGAAATAAGCGGTAACAGCTGGGCCTTGTTCCATGAGGTCAGTGGCGGAGCCGCCACAGTTTACACAAACATCAACCTTATCCTTGTAGTCAGGCATATCCTTGATGGATACAGCCTTGCCGGAAACAGTATCTAGCTGTTGCGGATCACGTCGAGTAAAGATGGCGACGAGTTCCATATCGGGGGCGGCTAGTACAGCCTTTTCTACGCCACGACCAAGGTTTCCATAACCATTAATAGCAACGCGGATGGGATTGATAGTCACCGTATTCTCCTAGCATGTATAGAGGGTATCCATATCTACTTCATCTAAAGTAGGAGGATCCCAATTTTTAAAAGCTTTTTTATCAACAAGTTTAGCCCGCACACCATTCCGGAAATCACTGCGATGACATAAATAGCGTGCACCTAAACGGTATTCTTGCTGGACTGCGCTACGAACATTGGCGCACTTACTACTTCTCTCAATAACGAGAAAAGTACCTTGCAAAGCCGTGGGGCTACACCCCTGCATCGCAGAAAGTGCTTCTTGTGCCCACGTGCCATAGCGGTGAGTAGTAATTCCGCTCTGCAGACGTGACATGATCTCCGCTACTGACGAAGCCGAGAAGACTTCGTCAACCTGCTGAATAATCTTTTGCAAACTCGCTTGTTCCACAGGCAGTTGCGCGCGGCGGGAAAGATAGTTCGTAATAGCGGCAGCTGCCGTACCAGGTTCATACTGCAAATGCAGCAACTCTTCTTCGAGAGTAGGGAACTCGTGGGAGGGAACATAATATCCTACAAGTCCGCACCACAGCGCGTCAGCGGCATTCAACCACCGTCCGGTGAGAGCAAGATATCTGCCTAGGGCCTTGTCCGCCTGGCCGTCCTTCCCCCGCAGATGTGGCAAAACCCAACTCATGCCTGCATCAGTGCAGAACCCGAGTCCAGCCTCTGGCATTGCCATCAGGGTTTTTCGCTAACCACCATAAACTGCCCGTTGGCACTAATACCAAGGCCACCACCAATGCAGTAACCGTCAACTAGGGCAATATATGGCTTGGGAAATTCGGAGATAAAAGCGCACAAATCGTACTCGATGGCGAAGAATTCTTCCGCACGAGCAGCATGCCCTTCCTCATAGAGATCGGCTATCTTCCGAACATTGCCGCCGGAGGAAAAGGATTTCTCGCACAGCGATGTCACAAGAACGTAATCAATGCGCGGATCATCGGCTGCCTTGTGAAGGTGGTATCGCATGGCGCGCGCTAATCCTTCGTCGAAGGCGTTGAGCGTGGCACCATTATTGAGTTGTAGATGTAAACAACGCTGAGAGACAGTAGCGCTAATCCGAGCATCAGGTTGATCGACACTTGTCGATCTAGAATATCCATCCTGATCTGCGGTCATCCTTATCCTTTACAATCCTTCACACATTTTCACGTTTTACGCTTTTTATGCTGCCCCAACCATCACTAGGATGCCGCACGGCATCACTGGCAGTGTTATTAAGGTTATGAAGCGCTACTAAAAAGTGGTACTAAAACTGTTTTTTTAACAGTTTACTCCGTAGAGCTATCTGGGACTGAACCGGCACTGGACACACGTACAGGCAATTGCCCAACGTTAGTGCGAGCCGCGGCAATAATACCGAGGATGCTGTAGACAAGTGGCACCAGTGTGAAAGCGAGAATAGCGTGCAGCATACTGCTTTCCACCAATGCTCCAAAAAGCACACCGCCTAATGCCAATGATGTTGATGTTCCCAACTGCTCTGCCATAGAGAGAGAAGCCGAATTGTTACCAATCTCACCAGGCTGCGAAAGTGTCAACACCATTACGCTAGCGAGCGGGTAAGCGACACCAATGCCAAAACCAGCAATCCCCCACCCGACAATAGCAACCGCTAAAGGAACCTGCTGTAACGCCAGTGTAAAAGTAACAACGATACCTGCTGCTCCACTCGCCATTCCTGTTGTCAATATTTTCGTCCGATTAAGATTTTCCGGTAGTCGCGCTTGTAAGAAAGAAGCGATCCCCCACGTCACCGAGCCAGAAGCAACAAGCAGACCCGATTGCGTAGGACCAACATGGCGAAGAGACTGGCCAATAAGGGGAATATAGGACTCCATAGAAAAGTAACAGCCAGCAAGGAAAAGACGCGACGCAATAACTGCGGGTAACCCCTCTCGCATTGTCAGAGTGTGGGGCGGAACAAGTTTGCGGGCAGCCACTATCAGTACTGCCATAATGACAATAACTCCCACCACAACAAGAACAACTTTGCCCTCTTGGATAAGCTCACCTGCTGGCTGTAACACACAAATACACACGGCGATGATAAACGCCCGAAAAACCCTCTCTCGCCACTCTTTACCGGTAAGGTTCTGCTCTGCTGCACCACCATGCGAGCGCATACCAACCAGTGTGATGACCGTGGCGATAACAAAAATGGGAGCGACGCCCCAGAATGCCCACCGCCATCCCACAGTATCCACTAAAAGCCCTGCTATAGCAGGCCCTATAAGAGCAGGCAATATCCAGGACATGGCATTGACGGAAAACATTCTGGCATGCAAATGCGGAGGGAGTTCACGCCCAATAATGACGTAGGAACTCACGTTAACCAGCCCCACACCAATCCCCTGAATAGCGCGTCCTACCAGGAAAAAGGGCATAGTTCGGGCAAAACCTGCGAAGAGGAGACCCGTCATCATAGAAACCGCGCCAACGGTAATGGGGATACGTGGACCCTTTTGGTCCGCCCAGGGACCTGCCAGCAAAATACCAATGATGGAACAGGCAACTGTAATAGCAACTGCTGACGAGTAGGAGCTCATGGCGTTAAGTTCACGAGCCACCGTCGGCATAACAACACTGACGGCAACTACTTCAAACCCAGATGCCACCATATACAGGGCAAGACCGGGAACTATCCATTTGAAGTTTCCGGTTAATAACCCCACGGGTTTTTCCGTCGATGATGGTGTCATTCCAGGGTTTCTGCCTTTTCCAGCCACTCCATCTCCACTTCGCTTATCTCGTCGAGGACACTTTTCAGTTCACGATCGAGGTCGGCTAATAAATCAGTATCAACAGGTGTTGCGCTCGCTGCTGTCGCTAATTTATCGTGCAACTTTTTCTCTTGTGTGCGCAATTTCTCCAGGCTATGTTCTAGCCGTCTCAGGTCTTTCTTCACAGCGCGTTCTTCTGCTGACCCACGCACTAGACCACCGGCGGTAAGCTGCGCTTCCTGCGATGAGGTAGCATCTGCTGCTTCTGCCCCCAATTGCGCTGCCTGCAAACGAGTAGCATTCTCCGCCATCTCTGCTCGACGTTCTAAGTACTGTTCAATTCCACGTGGAAGATTGGTGAGTTTACCGTCGCCGAATAGTGCCCACGTGGAATCACAAATACGTTCAATTAAGTAGCGGTCGTGGGATACCACCACCAATGTTCCTGCCCACTGGTCAAGCAGATCTTCTAACTGTTGGAGAGTATCGATATCTAGATCGTTAGTGGGCTCGTCCAGTAGTAACACATTGGGTTCGTCCATAAGGATACGGGTGAGCTGCAGGCGTCGTCGCTCACCGCCGGAGAGGTCTTTAACTGGGGTACGCTGGCGCGCTGGCTGAAATCCCAAGCGTTCCAATAATTGTGATGCTGTTAGTTCATTTTTTCCGATGGTGACGCGGCCCGCCACATCTTCCACTGCCTGTAGTACAGTGCGGTCGGTGGGGAGGTCATTAAGTTCCTGCTTTAACCATCCAATATGCACAGTAGGGCCTTGCACACGCTTACCTGCGGCAAGTGGATAGTCCCCCGCTAGTGTGCGCAACAACGTGGTTTTACCAGAACCGTTGACGCCCACTAAGCCAATGCGTTCACCCGGCGCCAGCATCCAGTTGAGATGTTCCACGAGGACGTCTCCGCTGGGGCCAACCAGTTTGCCATCAAAGAAATCGATGACGGTTTTCCCCAGCCGTTTAGCCGAGAATTTCATAAGCTCAGCACTGTTACGGGGCTCTGGGACGTCCTCAATCAGCGCTTCGGCGGCTTCAATTCGGTAGCGTGGCTTGGAAGTACGGGCGGGGGCACCGCGACGCAACCAGGCTAGTTCTTTCCGCATGAGGTTTTGTCTGCGTTGTTCGGTGGCAGCTGCTTGGCGGGCGCGTTCCGCACGGGCGAAAACCCAGTCGTTGTAGCCACCGTCGTACATATCGACCTGCCCATCGTGTACTTCCCAGGTGCGGGTTGCGATGGCGTCAAGGAACCAGCGGTCGTGTGTGACAACAACAACTGCGCAATGGCGGGAAAGGAGATGGTCGGCCAACCACTGCACGCCTTCCACATCAAGATGGTTGGTGGGCTCGTCGAGAACGATGAGGTCAAGTTCTTGAATAAGTGCGGCGGCAAGTGCGACACGGCGTTTTTCCCCACCGGAAAGTTGCTCTACGGGCGTATTGAGTCCGAGGTTTCCAATGCCGAGACCAGCCATTGTGGTACGGATACGGGCATCGGAAGCCCACTCATAGGAATCCAGTCCCTGGCTGGCGAGGATCGCTTCCCCCACAGTGGCTCCGGGTGGGAGTGGGGATCGCTGCGTGACGACGGCGAACCGTAGGTTGCTGCGGCGTGAGACGCGCCCGCTATCGGGTTCCTGTAACCCGGTGAGGATCTCGAGGAGGGTTGTTTTTCCTCCTCCGTTGAGGCCGACAATACCGATGCGGTCGGTTTCATTAATACCGAGTGAGACGTGGTCAAGTAATGGCTTTAAGCCATAGCTGAGGGACACATCCTCACAGTTAATGAGGTTAATAGGGGCATTGGGCACGTTAGTTTGCCTGTTCTTCGATAGTGGCGCCGGGGACGGGTCCGAATCCAGTGCGGACGGCATTACAGACACCAGCTCCGGCAAGTTCTGCGGAAACAGCGAGGGCACTGTCAGCATCTTTACAGAGGAAAGCACAAGTAGGGCCAGATCCAGAGACGATACCGGCGAGGGCTCCTGCTTCTTTTCCCACACGGAGGGTGTAGCGAAGCTCGGGGTAAAGGCTGATAGCAGCTGCTTGTAAATCATTGCTGAGGTGGGCAGCGATAGTTGTGAGATCGCCAGCTGCGAGGGCCTGTAAAAGGGTATCTGGGTCTCCCCCCGAGTGTGAGTTCTTGAAGTCCAGTGTGGTGTTCCGCGCATGAAGACGATCGTATTCACGGAATACCGCAGGGGTGGAAAGACCTTTTTTAGCAATGGCCAGCACCCAGTGAAGAGGCGCGCGGTGTAAAACGGGTAGCAGTTGTTCACCCCTACCCTTTCCAAGAGCACTTCCTCCCACCATACAGAAAGGTACGTCGGAGCCAAGTTCTAACGCCATATCGAGAAGAGTCTGTTTTTCTAGCCCTGCTTGAAAGTACTCGTTACAGGCGATGAGGGCGGCTGCTCCATCCGCTGAGCCTCCTGCCATTCCTCCGGCAACCGGAATGTTTTTGTCAATATGTAGGGCTATACCGGGGTGAGCACCACACGCGTCGGCAACCAGTTCGGCAGCTTTCCAGACAAGATTATGAGAGTCGCGGGGGACTTCTTCGGCACTTTCGCCGGAGACTGTGACACAAAGGTGGTCTGCTGTAGAAACAGTGACGGTATCGCGCAGTGATAAGGCACAGAAGACTGTTGTGAGTTCGTGGTAGCCGTCAGAGCGTACGCCATTAACCCCTAGGTGCAGATTCACCTTTCCGGGGGCAGATACGGAAACCGGGGGTCTTACAACGGTGAGCACTCCCCTAGATTACTACGCGTCCTGCATAAAGCGGAGGTTCCAGAACACGATAGGTACACCCGCTCTGCCATGATTCTCTGTCGCAACTCTCTGCAGCAGCTTCCTACAGTAGCGATGCCCCGCATTGTGCTAGCCGCACGTAATCGGCCGCGGTCAGCCTCTCCCCTCGCAATGTTGGATCAATGCCGGCTGCTTTCAGAAGGTGCTCCGCCGCCTCTCCACTACCTGTCAGGGGTTTGAGGGCAGCACGAAGTGTTTTGCGACGCTGCGCGAACGCAGCATCGGTTATTGTCCACACTGCCGCATGTAAGTCGGCATCATAGGGATCCCAGGGAGCAGTTTCCTTCTCGAAGGCAGTAATTCGTACAAGCCCAGAATCAACATTGGGAGCCGGCCAGAAGACATTGCGTCCAATTGCTCCCGCACGCGAGACAGTCCCGTAAAAGTTGGCTTTGACGCTGGGGACACCGTAAATGCGGCTGCCTGGTGTGGCAGCCAATCGATCGGCTACTTCTGCCTGCACCATCACCACTGTAGTCCGCAAGGAGGGGAGAATATCTAGCATGTGTAGCAGTACGGGTACCGCAACGTTATAGGGAAGATTAGCGACGAGCGCAGTGGGGGCGGGGTGGCCTGTGTGAAGAATTTCCTCCGCAGTTACGTGCATAGCGTCTTTGGTAATAACGCGGAGAGAAGCTTCGGGGGCGTGGGATTGAAATGTTGTTGGGAGTTGCTCTGCTAATCGTGGATCGATCTCCACAGCTGTTACTTGGGCGCCGGTTTCTGCTAACGCCAGTGTGAGCGATCCCAGACCTGGACCAATTTCTACGACCGTATCGTGTGGTTTTAGGTGGGCTGCCGCCACAATTCTGCGTACCGTATTGGGGTCGATGACGAAATTCTGGCCGAGGGTTTTGGTGGGACGAATATCTAACGTATCCGCCAACTTACGGATCTCGGGAGCAGTTAATAAGTCAACATGTGGGGTATGGGGAGATTGAAGACTATGGGAAGCATCAGCCACAACTATGCCGCCTTTACCGCAATCCCATACCAGCAGTGCAGGCTGGCCATGCGCCCCATCCTTGGGAATCCCGTACCTTTTCTGCTACTGCAATTTGTTGTTCGCGGGTGGCCAGGTCAGCTCGTGGAGCGTAGGCACGTCCGCCATGTGCTTCCCAGGTTCCTTGCGTGAACTGCAGGCCGCCAAAGAAACCATTGCCATTGTTAATACCCCAGTTACCGCCTGCTTCGCACTGTGCAAGACGGTCCCAGATTTTATCGATCTGCTGGGATCCTACTTTTACTGTGGCCTTACCGGGTTTATCGGTGACGATGCGTTTAATGAGAATCCGTTTAATGACCTTACCGTGTTTATCAAAAACAAGACGCTCAGTGAGAACTGCTTTACCAGGCTTGCCATGTTTAATGACGATGCGAATTCCCTGCAGATGGGTGGGATCCTTAATGATCCTCTCCGTAGGTTTAAGGGAGACAACTCTTTCCCGCACCATATCTCCGTGGCGGATAACCCTAATTTTCATATTGGGGGTCACTGTCGCATTGCGGGAGGGGGTCACTTCGTCCGAGTTACGCAACGGGGTGCCAAGTTTTTCCAAAGCCTCCCGAACGGTGAAGGCTCCTACTTTGACACACATAGGTTTATTGCCAAGATCAGATAGCCAGACAGTCTGCGGCTTAATAGCTTTTACTGTTAAACCACTAGTGGGAATACGTTTTTCAGTTGAGACATTAAGACCGTAGCTAGGGTTAAAATTCTTTACTTCTTTTATCGCGTCTTCTACGGTGTAGGCAGTTGTCTTAATGCTAATTTTTTCTACTTTTTCGTTTTCCTTATTACCTGTCTGAATTTCCAGGTTAAAGGGACGCTGCTTCTGATACGTAATGGTGTCATTACCCGCTACGCGCGTGTCGGAAGAAGGTTTAACAAGGTCCCCCGGCGCCACTGTGTATCCTTGCGCCGCTAGTATGTCTTTGACGGTGTGACTGTATGTATTAACAGTAGATTTTTCACCGTCCACAATGAGTGTGATGGAGCGATGGTAGGCCATGCTGACACCAGCGGAAATCGTCACCGCAACAAGTGCGACGGCAAGCAGAATACGCCACACGGGCTGGACACGGCGGGACGATGCACGGTGCTGACCAGTGTCAGACATAACAGATCTCCTTGGTAACATCTTTCGGAAATACTGGGAGTAGCTACCTGTGGAAGTAACTATCTTGCGCAGTGGTAAGCAGTTGGCGAAATCTCATTCGCACTTTTATAACGATAACGTAACGTTACCAGGTGAAGTGCCTCTAGTACTACTTAACGGGGAACGGTATCCCATACACACGGCAAGCATTACGCGTCGTCAATTCAGCAAAATCCGTGGGGGACATACCAATAACCTCCGCTAGGCGGTAGGCCGTGTACGCCACATATTGCGGTTCATTCTTTGCCCCACGAAAAGGCTCTGGTGTGAGGTACGGCGCATCCGTCTCCACCATGATGCGATCATGCGGGAAAACTTGCACTGCCTCCCGCAACTCCGCATTGGGCTTGAACGTCGTAGACCCTCCAAACGTTGCATAAAAGCCGCGTTCAGCGCAGCGATGCGCCATCTCTACGCCGCTGGAGAAACAGTGAATAATTGTTTTCTCCGGGGCACCCTCATCGTCCAGAATACGAATGAGATCCGCATCCGCGTCACGCGCATGGATCATCACTGGTTTACCGACCTTTTTAGCGAGATCAATATGCCAGCGGAAAAGTTCCTCCTGCTGCACTTGTGTGGCGGTAGTCTCCGGTTCACGCTCAATCCAGTAGTAGTCCAGTCCGCACTCCCCCACTGCAACAACACGCGGATGCTGCACGAGCTCCGCCAGCCGTACCCGTCCCGCTTCATCAATTTCGTGGGCATCCATGGGGTGTTGGGCAAGCGCTGCCCACACGCGACTATCCGACTCCGCCGCCATCAGCGCATTATCCACACTGTTAATGTGGCAGCCTACCGTGACTGCCGCGACAACGCCGACAGCCTCTGCCCGATCCATTAGCTCATGGACGCCTTGCGGGTCAGTCCCGCCGCAGGAATCTAGGTGTGTATGGCCATCAATGAGGGGGAAGAGTGGTTCTGCCGGTACAGGTTCGCGACGCTTCTTACCCATAACGTGCTCCTAAAGCTGGATCCTAATGCTGTACGGGTGCCCACTCGGGGCCAGTCTCGCCTAGTTCCGGATCAAGTTTCTGGAAGATGGGCTTCGGCTTCGCCAACGGAGTTCCGGGCACAATCTCATGCCGCTCCCAAGAAGCAAGCTCATTGGCGTAATCACCCATAATGACGGGGTATTCACGGCCCGGCGCGGGAACACCGGCGCCGACGGGGGAAACCGGCATGTCGTCAACAACCTCATGGATTTCTGGCTGTGCAGCCCACACACCTTCGCCACCCAGCTGTTCGAAGATTTTTTGGGATGCGTTCGGCATGAAGGGCGTCATCATGGTGTTGGCGTCTTGGACGGCCTGCAGTGCAGTGTGAAGGACGGTCGCTAGGCGTTCTTCTGCCTCCGCAGCTGCCGCACCGCCTGCTTTTACGTCTTTCGCAATCTTCCAGGGTTCCTGGGCGGCAATGTAGCGGTTAGCGCTGGCCACGTAGTGCATGGCTTCGGTAATGCCGGCTTTGAAGTGCGAGTGCGCCAGATTCATGCCGATAGTCTGGAAGGCCTCTTCGGCTTGTTTCCGCAGTTCCATGTCGGCGTCGGTGAGGGTGCCGGGGGTGGGGATTTTTCCGAAATTCTTGTGTGCCATGGAGACGGTGCGGTTGACGAGGTTACCCCACTCGTTGGCAAGCTCACTGTTCGTGCGGCGTACGTATTCGTCCCAGGTGAAGTCAGTGTCCTGGTTTTCCGGTCCGGCAACCGCAATGAAGTAGCGTAATGCGTCAGGGCCGAAGTCTTTCAGGAAGTCCTTCACATAGATGACGACGCCGCGAGAGGAGGAGAACTTGGATCCGGACATGGTGAGGTATTCCGAGGACACAACCTCCGTGGGAAGGTTGAGGTTCCCCAGCATGCCGTGTTCGCCCTGCCTACTGCCGTGGCCGTTGTAGGCGAGGAGTTCTGCCGGCCAGATTTGGCTGTGGAAGGTGATGTTGTCTTTACCCATGAAGTAGTAGCTGAGGGCTTCGGGATTGTTCCACCATTTGCGCCACGCATCCGGGTCGCCAATACGGTACGCCCATTCAATGGAGGCAGACAGATATCCCACCACAGCGTCGAACCACACGTATAGACGCTTATCGTTGCGATCCTGCCATCCTTCAATAGGAATAGGAATACCCCAGTCGATATCGCGGCTCATAGCGCGGGGTTTAATATCGTCAAGAATATTGAGGGAGAACTTCAATACGTTGGGACGCCAGTCTTTACGGCCACGCAGCCAGTCCCCCAAAGCGTCTGCTAGCGCGGGGAGGTCAAGGAACCAGTGTTCGGTTTCCACAAACTTGGGGGTTTCCCCATTGATCTTTGACACCGGGTTAATAAGGTCAGACGGATCCAGCTGGTTACCGCAGTTATCGCACTGGTCACCACGAGCACCCTCATATCCACAGATGGGGCAGGTGCCCTCAATGTAGCGGTCAGGTAGGGTGCGGCCAGTGGAGGGGCTGATAGCGCCAGTAGTTTTCTTGGTAAAAAGGTACCCGTTCTTGGCGACGGTGCGGAACATCTCCTGCACTACCGCATAGTGGTTGCGGGTAGTGGTACGGGTGAAAAGATCGTAGGACAAGCCGAGTCCGGCAAGGTCGTTAACAATGACCCGGTTGTAGCGGTCGGCCAGATCGTGGACATTCATGCCTTCCTTGTCTGCTTGGACAAGGAGTGGGGTGCCGTGTTCATCGGTGCCGGACACCATGAGGACGTCGTTTCCCACCATGCGCTGGTAGCGGGAGAAAACGTCGGAGGGGACGCCGAATCCGGAGACGTGGCCGATATGGCGGGGTCCGTTGGCGTACGGCCAGGCAACAGCGGTAAGAACAGGCTTAGTCATGTGTCTCATTCTAGGCAGTGACCGGCTCTAAAGCCTAGTTAGCCCATGGGAAATGGGAGCGCTGGGAAGCTCTCAGAGTTCCCCGCGAGCAGCAACAACCGCCTGGTACAACTCCCGCTTCCGACGACCGTGGCTTTTCGCCACCGCCCCACACGCATCATTGAGGCGAATACCGTCAGAGACCAGTTCCTCCACCTGCCGAATGAGAGTGGCGTCACTGGTGTCGTCATCTTCCGGACTGTCCGGCGCCACTACTACTGTGATTTCGCCGCGCACACCCTCCGCCGCCCAGTCAGCCAACTCCGCTAATGTGCCTCGCCGGCACTCCTCATAGGTTTTCGTGAGTTCCCGGCACACTGCGGCCTGCCGCTCCCCCAACACTTCCGCACCAACCGCCAGCGTATCCGCTAAACGATGCGGGGATTCAAAGAAGATGACGGTGCGCGGCTCGTTTTTTAGACTCTCCCACCAGGCGCGCTGCGGCCCCGGTTTGCGCGGGGCGAAACCGTCAAAGGCGAAACGATCTGCCCCAATGCCGGAGATCGCCAGAGCGGTCAGGGGTGCGCTGGCGCCGGGCAAGCAGGTGACGGGTATACCTTCCGCTACCGCCAGGGACACTACCCGGTAGCCGGGGTCGGATACGGTGGGCATTCCCGCATCGGAAACAACCAGCACGGTAAGACCCTGCTGGAGAAAGTCGATGAGTTGAGGGGCGCGGTCACGCTCATTGTGGTCGTAGTGGGAAAGAACCTTCCCTGTGATGGTGACACCCAGATCCCGTGCCAGCTGATGGGTGCGGCGAGTGTCTTCTGCCGCCACAATATCGGCGGTGGCGAGGGCTGCCCGTAGACGCGGTGTCGCATCACCTCGATTCCCCAGCGGCGTTGCCCCCACAATGAGAGTGCCGGCAGGCGCTACGGGGGAATACACTGTCTCGCTCGGTGGAGTTGTCATGCCACCAGTGTACGCGGCACGGCATAAGCGGTGCAGTATAGGCAGTGCAGTATAGGCAGTGCAGTATAGGCAGCGGCGGGAACCACCCCACGTGGGAAAGCACACGTTGGACGAGGTTAGGTAGGATCGAAGCGTGCCCCCGTCCACCTCCCTGCCCGCGCCCGCGCCTGTATCCGCGAGGAAACGTCCTCTCACTGAGGTTCCTACCTCGCGTGCGTATCATGCGCGTCACCAGGTAGGGATATGGGGTCCGCGGCCTACCCCAAACGCCAGCTCTGTCAGCCCACAGCCTCTCTGGCCAGCCCCTCAACGGGCAACAGATACAACACGGGGATGGATTGTTACCGCCCTTCTTGGTGTTATCGCGGCACTCACTCGCTTTATGGGTTTAGGTGCTCTCTCTGATGACGGCACACCCATCTTCGACGAGAAACACTATGTACCGCAGGCCTGGCAGATGCTTCACAACGGCGGCATGGAGTTCAACCCCGGCTACGGATTGGTCGTGCACCCGCCTTTAGGGAAACACCTGATAGCCCTATCGGAGGCGGTTTTCGGCTACAACCCATGGGGGTGGCGTGTCAGCAGCGCCATCGCCGGCACTATTTGCGTCATTCTTATTGTGCGCATTGGGCGGCGTCTCGCCGGATCCACCTATGCGGGGGCACTCGCCGGGATTCTCCTTATTTGTGACGGCATGTTTACCGTCGTTTCTCGTACAGGGTTGCTCGATATTTTCCTCATCGAATTCGTGCTAGCGGCGCTACTGTGTCTCCTCCACGACCGTGACCAGGTAGAAGACCGCATGGTGACAACGCTGCAGGCAGGAACCACGTTCACCAGCGAGTTCGGCCCCCGCTGGGGATTCCGCTGGTGGCGGTTCAGCGCCGGAGTATTCCTAGGGCTAGCTACTGCGGTTAAATGGTCGGGGCTGTATTTCATTGTGGTTTTTGGCCTTCTGAGCGTGATGTGGGATGTTGCGCTCCGCCGCCGCTACCATGTTTCCCGCCCCTGGGTGGGGACGCTACGCCGCGATACTTTCCCGGCGATCGCCTCCCTCGCCATCATGCCCATTGGCATCTACATTGCCAGCTGGTGGAGTTGGCTACGCGCCGAAAATGCCGTCTACCGGCACGTGGGTGTTTCCCACGCGTGGTGGTCAACCTTTATCCCCCGCAACCTGCAGTCATTGTGGTACTACCACCAGCAAATGTTCACCTTCCACGCCAACCTCACAAACTCCCAGGGATACCACCACCCGTGGGAATCCAAACCGTGGCAGTGGATCGCCAATATCCGCCCTCTGCTGTACTACTATGACACCGGTGTGGAACCCGCCAGCGGACCGCACAGTTGCGGCCCCGACGGCTGCGTCCAGGCAGTACTTCTATTGGGTACATCGGTTATCTGGTGGACGGGGCTCATCATGCTCGTATGGGCAATCCACCAGGTCATTATCAAACACGACCCTCGCTACACCATCATCCTTTGCGGATATGCTGCCGCCTGGCTACCCTGGCTTCTCAACTGGGACAGGCAAATGTACTTCTTCTACGCCTCCGCCCTCGTCCCCTTCATCTGCCTGGGCCTAGCACTCATGCTCGCACAGATAGACGGTTGGGTTCCCAATATACCCACTATTCCCACTGCCACTTCAGGGAATAGGAATAAACCGAGGAAACACGCTCAGCATATATGGAATGTACGGGCGGCATGGCTAACCTGGTGCCGCAACATACACATCGGGCGCGTCATCGTCTGCGCCTTCATGGGGCTCGTTATTGCTAACTATGTTTGGATACTCCCCATCCTCTACGGCGTACCCATCAGCCCCGACCTATGGGACCTTCAACACTGGCTGCCCAGTTGGTAGAAGAAAACACCTGCTACTGTTTACCCGTTCTTCCCGTGGGTACGAACGACTTTGGCATTTCTAGGTAAGCAGGCAGTTTCGAAGGAGTAGTAACAGGTTTTAACGAGGGCTGTCGGCATCGCAGATTGCGTCGTGCAATGTCAAGATAGTCTGGGTCGTTCTCGTCTTTGTGATTGACAACGAACCGGGTGAAACCAGCGAAGCGTTGCGCGAAATCCATGTGCTCGATGAAAGAATCCCGCTCGTTCTGATAATAGAGAACATCCTCATTGACGAGTGTTTTAGCAGGTTTCTTAGCTGCGTAGGGGCTAGCCGCCAGCATTTCCATAGTGTTATGCGTGAAGTCGAACTGGAGGAGCCCTAAGAGCCCATTCCCACCCTCATAAGATTCTTGGTAATCCTGCAAAACATTAACAACAGAATGACCTTTATTATTTTTCGTTACCAGTGTTCCTGACCCAGCATTATGGCCGCATAACGTCAAGAATATTTGGTCATTCTCTTTAATGAAGTCATTCCACAAGTGCTCACCGTAACCCTTAGTGAACTGGATATCACGCTTGTCACCGCCCTTAACAAGGATCTCATGCGTGGTAAGAATAGCAGGCAGAGTAGGATGCGCATCCAAGACTTTTTGAGCCCACCGCAGTACTCGATCACTGGCCTGGTACGCCAACGCCAGAACGAGGAAACTATGCCCTTCAGCACTAAAAATATGGTATTCGGACTCATTATTGAGCTCATTGAAGCGCTCCCGGAAAGTGGGGTTCTTCTGTGCCCGCTCCGCACTGAACCATTTGGAGTAGAAAGGAAGTTCCTTCGTCGCCTTGCTACCACTAAACACAGAAGGTTTCGTCTCAACACCAATTGTGCCGGGGTAATTCACCTTAGACGCACCATAGTCGGCGTATCGCCCAACTTCTTCCGCAAGCTTATTGACTGATCCCCCAACTACTGGAATAGGACCCATATCGTGGTTTCCTGGGAGTACAGAATACGGAACACCGCCCTTTTCCAGGATACTCATGGCGGCATCAGCAGCCTTCCACTGACCCTCATTCACCGAATTATTGACGACATCGCCTAGATGTACAACGAACTTCAGGCCGAAAGCCTTCTTGTTATCTGCTAACCACTGGGTTTGAACTTTATAAGGCTCACTCCCGTATCTATTCATGAAGTGGTGCGATGCTGGGATACTTCCAGCAGATGCGTATTGAGTATCAGGGAAAACACCCATTGTGAAACGAGAAGCCAGCTGAGCAGAGTCAGCGTGGGCAACCGACTGGGCTGGGACAAGTGAGAATGTTGCAATAGTAAGCAGTGCGGAGCACACTACCGACCCTAAAATTTTCGACCTCATAGTCTATAAGCTAGCCCGCATAGATTGTTTTCTATCGACCAGTCTTTTTCTTCTTCATGAATAGAGTGGTAACAGATATCCATATGAGCAATTTTTGTGCCTAGAATGTGCCAACTTTATTCCATAATTGGTCGCAGCGTTCTATTTAGTTCTAGTTGTCATTACTCTAAAAAACACATGTTTAACAGCATAAATAATCATAAATAAAGAAAATCCCTGGTCATTTCTGACCAGGGATTTTGTATTCTGTGGAGCTAAGGGGAATCGAACCCCTGACCTTCTCGATGCGAACGAGACGCGCTACCAACTGCGCTATAGCCCCAGACTTTCCTACTGTACCAGTGTGGGACAGTAGGTTAGAAATTGTGGTCACTGGCCACCAGCAGCGTAGCTCTAGCCGACGTCTCGGTAGTCCCCATCATTGTGAGGTAGTTCGAAGCGGACAATGTCTTGCGCGGCTTCTTCCTCACCCCAGTAGTCCACGCTGCGTTCACCGGAGTACTCGCCCAACGTGTAGGGATCATCGTACTGGTAGTCTGCTTCAGCATCGTCGTAGCGGTACTGCTGCTGTCCTAGCTGCTCCGGCTGTCCTATGCCGGCAGAGTCCGGGTAGCGGGAGGCATTGACGCGTACGCGGCCGAAACGGTCACGCAGGTAGCCGCCTTCATCGTAGGAGAATTCTTCGGCGTGTGTCGCCATGTATTCTTCCATGAATGGGCGGGTATCAAGGTGGTCGAAGAGTGGGTCTCCGTCGTCTATGTCCACTAGCGAGTACTGGCCATAGAAATGGGTGTCAGCAGGCTCTTGTTCTTCTTGGTAGCCGTATTCGGTGCGTTGCGCGCGGGCCCGGCGCATTTGTGCGAGACGGCGTTGGCGTAGCTCGTTGTCTAGGCGCACTTGGCTGCGGAGTGCTGCCAGGTAGAAGGCGATTACACCACACCAGGCTGCGGGGGCGATCCATACTAGCCCACCGAGTACTGCTGCGGCAGCGATCATGGGGATAAGCAGAATAGCAAGAACGAGGAAGATAATGCGGCGACGCTTATATCGTTTCTCTGCGGCTTCTTCTGCAGCAATGGGGTCGTAGCCGCCTCGTCCGCGGCGGCGTTCTGCTTCTGCTATATCGTCGGCGTTAAGAGTGAGCTGTGGGGCAGGTTCGGGGATATTACGGTCAGCTTTTTTAAAGTCAGAGATTTTCTCCGCCAAGCTACTCGTTAGGCGAGACATAGGTTTCTCTTCACTACCATCATCGCTATCCTCACTGTCATCACTAGTAACACTGTTATCACTGGCATTGTCCTCACCAGCACTATTTACACTGACGTTATCGGCACTATCTGCTGTATCGTCAGTGGCCTTGTCAGTAGTCTCTAGTACTTGTTCGGGATTTTGCTCTGCGTGGTAATTGTCAAGGCTTTCGTGCAATAGCTCGGGGGTAATAACAATCTCTTCAGTAGAAGTTTTATGCTCTTCAGCATCAGTAGAGGAGTCTTCTGCTTCCGTAGTTGCTTCGGCAGTTGTCTCTGCGGTGAAGGAGCTAGCGGCGATAATGGCGGGATCAACGGTAAGCCGCTTAGCCTTCCTTAGGAAGTGTCGTTGTGGAGTTTTCTTCTTGGCGGCCGAGTCTTTTTCTACCGAATCGTCTTCTGTGGAGTCGCTATTATCCTCGGCAGGGTGTGGGGAAATTATGCGACGCGGTTTCAGCTTCTTTTCCCCACCACGATGCAGCACTCGGGTTTTGGAAAACGATGCGGAGGCGCGACGAATAGGCTGCTTGGTATTAACGACCATCGGTAGCAATATCAAAAGCCAGACGACTACCAGCAAAATGATAAGAAGTGAGCTGGACACTGTTTAGTCACCTACTCCGCCTGCGTTATGCCACTACGGCATAGTGGAACATACTGGAATTAAATTCAGGACTCCCCCGAATAATTCACTGTATTTCTAGGTTAACCAGCATTTATGGGGTTTCATTTATGACACACCGAAAAACCCATCATTAACGCCGTGATTCACCGTAATTCCCGCTATTAGCGGCAGGCGGCGTATGTTCTAGCGACGCTGCGCTAGGAACATCACATCTACTTCTTCTCCGGTTCGTATCTCCGTAACATCTGGAGGAACAACAATCAGCGCATTTGCTTCTGAAAGGGATGCCAACAAATGCGATGTTGACGGATTAGCACCTGCCAATGCTTGTACCAGGTACTCTCCTGTTGCTTCATCACGCATTAATTGAGCACACAGATATCCGGCACGCCCCTTCATCGAGGTAACAGGAATGATAGTGCGGGCACGAATAATTCTGCGCATGGGGTGGCGTTTACCCAAAGCGATACGAATCATGGGACGCACCATAAGTTCAAACACCAACAGTGCCGATACTGCATTGGAGGGGACGAGGAATGTGGGGATTTGGTCTGCACCTAGCAGACCAAACCCTTGTACGGAACCGGGATGCATGGCTACCCGCTCCACTTCAACTTCGCCTAAGTCCGCTAGTACATTGCGGACATGCTCCGATGCAATACCGCCTACTGCTCCAGCGATAACAACAATTTCAGAGCGTAATAGTTGTGTTTCCACTAACTCTCGAAAAGCGCGTGGTTCTGTTGACACAATTCCAACACGGTGTACCTCCGCGCCTGCCTCCAATGCTGCCGCGGTCAGCGCATAGGAGGCAACGTCGTAGACTTGCCCCTGCCCTGGTATGCGATCCAAGTCCACTAGTTCATTACCGACGCTGATAATAGACACGCGGGGACGTGGGTGAACGAGAACTTTATCCCGCCCTACTGCGGCCAGCAAACCGACCTGTGCTGGTCCCACAATGGTCCCAGCGCGCACAGCAATATCTCCGGGGGTTACATCGTCACCTACTTTACGGACGAAGTCTCCTGGATTTACTCGCCTATTGATAGTGACTCTGGTTTCCCCATTGTCTGTCCATGCCAGTGGTACCACTGCATCGGCGAGAGCTGGCATAGCAGCACCGGTGAAAACACGCACTGTTTGGTCGGGTTGCAGGCGTGTGTGCATTCGGGATCCTGCCGTCACATCTCCTACGACGGGAAGAACAACTCCGTCTTGTGATGGGTCACTTGTTGTAGGAGCATTTTTCACGTCGACGGCACGAACAGCGAAACCATCAATTGCGGCTTGGTCGAAGCCGGGTAGCGGCATTGTTGTTTCTACTTCTTCTGCACACATCAACCCCAGGGAGTCTTGAATAGCCACGCGGACTGGATTGGGGGCAACTGCGGATGCAGTAACTAGGGCTTGCTGTTCCTCTACAGAACGCATTCGTGTCCTCTCAAAAATCTATGTGGCAGTAGCAGTAAGACAGTAGTAGTGCAATTAAACGCTGTCCGGATTATCCGAATTGTCCTGTAGACGCTGCTCGAGCCATTCGCGCAACTCTGGGCCGTAGTTTTCATCGCGTAACGCAAAATCTACAGAGGCGCGAATATAACCGCCTGGATTACCTAAATCGTGCCGTGTACCGCGGTGCACTACAACATGGGTAGGAATTCCTTCAACCGCGCACTTTGCAATAGCGTCAGTCAGTTGTAATTCCCCGCCGGCACCGGGGGTAATTTCTCGCAATGCGGTAAAAATAGAACGATCAAGAATGTAGCGACCAACTGCCGCATAGTGAGACGGAGCATCCTTGGGATCCGGCTTTTCCACCATCCCTTTAACGCGCATGACAGATCCCTCATCGGATTCAATACCGGTAGGTTCAACATCAAATACGCCATAACTGGAAATGTCATCGCCGGGAACTTCATAGGCGCACAGGACAGTTCCGCCGAAACGCTCTCGCACTTTAGCCATTTTCTCCAATACGCCAGTGGGCGTTACAAGATCGTCCGGGAGTAAAACGGCAATGCAGTCTTCGTCATCATGTAAATGATGCTCCGCAAGGCTAACAGCGTGACCTAAACCCAGTGGTTTCTCCTGCAGAGCAGACTCCACACGAATAAGACCGGGGGCACGCCGCACCTTGTGCAGCATGACATACTTCCCCTTCTTCTTCAGCTCATCCTCAAGCATGGGATCAGTGTTGAAGTAGGTCATCACACCCGTTTTGCGGTCAGATGTAATGATGACAAGACGATCAGCACCAGCATCGGAAGCCTCTTCCGCAATGAGTTCGATACTGGGCGTGGAGACGACCGGAAGTAGTTCTTTCGGCACTGTTTTCGTCACTGGAAGGAATCGGGTACCCAAACCAGCAGCGGGGATAACAGCCGTGGAGAACACACCACCGCGCGTTTCATTATTAGACATAGCTATAGCCTAGTGGCATAACGGGTAAAGAACTGAAAAAACACTGATATTTACTCAGCCATGTGCAGAAAATAAGATACAGTTTTGAGAACGGTAGAGAGGATAGTGCTGTGTCAAAACCTATGCCGAAAGCTGTGCTAAAAACTGAGTTCCGCGACACTGCACGTGCCTCCCGCGCTGCTCAGTACGGTCAATGGTCACCTGATGAGCGTGTTTTTATTAACGCTTCCCTCACGCAACATTGTTGCTCTCTTGTCCAACAAACTCATGCACAACGCATCTGTGCTTACATTCCTGTCGGCAATGAACCTGGCAACCGCGCATGGTTGGACACCCTCGCGGCACACTGCACCGCCTTATTCCTTCCCCGCAGTGAGGACCACGGACGGCTTACCTGGGGGCTTTTCACAGAATGGGGGGAACTAGAGGAGGGGCGTTTTCATATTCCCCAGCCACGCACATGCATTCCGCATCTTCTCACCACACCGCCCGGCGTGGACCTCATTCTCCTGCCCGCCATTAGCGTTGGTAGAGATGGCAGCCGCATGGGCAAAGGTGCCGGATACTACGACCGCGCACTTGCCGATATTCATACTGCTGTAGCCGCAGGGAATCTTGCTGCCGCACCCGTGCTAGCCGCCATTGTCTACAGTTCAGAACTCGTTGATATTGTTCCCACGGAATCCCATGATGTTCGCATGGACTGGGTTGTCACACCTACCGAATTGCACAATTGTGCCCAACCTAGCGCATAATTAACACCATGCCCACCTACTCGTATACCTGCAAAGATTGCGGATACTCTTTCGACATCTACCAAAGTTTCAGTGATGATGCCCTCACTGTATGCCCCAAGTGCGGCGGTACTTTGAAGAAAGTATACGGGTCAGTTGGAGTGACATTTAAAGGAAGCGGTTTCTACCGCACTGATTCCCGCTCGAATACTGGTAAGAAGTAATTTTTCGTAGCGCAGTTACTGTTATAACGGCATGTTTCCACAAGTACGGTCATTGTGAATAACCCGTATTAGCGCGCACACTCACTCGTAAGTGGAGCTCTCACTACAGCTACTGTACAAGCAGTCAAATTGTTTGTCCTGAGATGGCTATTATGCGCCAGCTATCAGCTGAGTATTTCAGTTGACGGTCCGTAAAGGGTGAGGTCTTATGCCGGAAGAGTCCACTACTAGAAGCGAAGATACTACTCCACTCCCTTTCATCCAGACCATTCCGCAAACCACACAAACCACACAAACCACTGTCCCTACGGACACTATCACTAGCACTACTCCCCCAGCTCACTACAACCAGTACAGTCACTACGACCAGTACGAACAGTATGACGAATACGCTGACTACGACGATTACGTCCAACAACCCACATACGAATATGACTATGAGTGTTTCATACCAGCATTAGAACAAGACGCGAAGCATACTCCTGTGCCGTAGCAGTCTTTAGCATCCTTGTTGTAGGGTTATCTGCGCATAATTCCTCTGCTGTGCATGTAGCACGCCTCAACCACGCTATGAATAGTGGAGATGAAATTACTGCCAGTGACGTTGAATGGGTATCTGTTCCCCACTCACTACTACCAAACCATGCTATTACGCAGGAAAACCACGTCATTGGCAAACATCTCATTGGCGATGCTGACGATGGTGAACTTCTCACCTCAGCACGTCTTAGCAGCCCGCACCTTCCCCGGAGATGGAGGGCATTGGAAGTTCCCACTAATGGAACAAATGTCTGGCAGCCCGGACAACACGTCGATGTTGTTGTCACAAGTAAGGAGCGGAACTGGGTCCTCTGCCACGATGCTATTATCCAAGAAAATAATGCACACGCAGGGCAAACGATAAACCGTACCGCTACTACTATTGTGGCGCTTCCTGAAAATGATGCTTATGAGTTAGCACGCCTCGATGATGACGCAGTAGTTACTCTTTTACTGCACTAACTCACGATTCTCTGTTGTACAGTGCGGCCTACGCACTGTAATGCGGGGGTTTCTGGTTACGCAGCCAACTTTCCCATTGTTGGCGTTCTGCTTGTCCTTCTGCCCGGTCACCACATTCGTCTCTACTAAGGGAAGAAAGAGACTCACCGAAAATCTGGTCAAGTGTCGGCCGGGAACTACGTCCTTTAGTTCCTCTAGCTCTCCTAGATCCCTTAGTTCCCATAGTGGATATTCCAGAAGAACAACGGTTCACCTGCCGTTGGGGAGACGATTCTGCCTTATCCGACATTAGTAAATATCCAGGGAAGAGAGCTCATTAATAACATAACGAGCAAGAGGCAGCAGTGTAGCCATCCCATCACGAACAGCAGCCCTGGAGTTGGAAAGGTTAGCCACTAGCGTGGAACCTGAAATGCCCACAATGCCACGCGATACGCAAGCATCTTGCGCACCTGCAGATTGTCCAGAAGAACGCAATGCTTCCGCAATACCAGGTAGTGCTCTGTCGATAAGAGGCAATGTCGCTTCTGGGGTATGGTGACGTGGACTTAATCCAACTCCTCCTATGGTAAGAAGAAGATCCACACCGCCTACAACACCGGTTTCAATTGCTTTTCGGATTTGTTCTTCGTCGTTGGGAACGATAACGACACCATCAACATAGAATCCGTCTTCTTCAAGCAGTTCTGTGACAATTGCCGTCAGTGCGTGGGATTCTTCATTCGTATGATCAGCGGTAATGACTGCTAACGCGCGACCAGCATCACCAGGGTTTACATCCACTTTTTCTTGTCCTTTACTAGCTCGACAGATCAATCGCGAGTCCCCACTTTAATATCCACTGTACGCGTGTTACCGCCGCCCTGTTTTTCCACAGTCACTTTAATAACATCGCCAGGTGCCTTTGAACGGACATACGCAACCAAACCATCAACAGGCTCAAGGGCACGTCCGTCAACTTTAGTAATCACTTCACCTTGGCGAAGCCCGGCGCGGTCAGCGGGTCCGCCTGGGGTAACGTCAGCAATCAATGATCCCAAGGGGTTAGTAGAAGGCTTCACTTGTACACCAATTACGGAATGGCTAGCTTTACCGTTCTTCACCAGTTCCGAGGCGATACGTCGAGCTTGATTGACGGGAATGGCGAATCCCAGGCCAATATTGCCGCCGCTTGCTTCACCTGTGTACGGGTTTCCTCCGCCCAGAGAAACAATGGCAGAGTTCACTCCAATAAGTCTTCCGTTCATATCCACTAATGCTCCACCTGAGTTACCGGGGTTAATAGCAGCATCAGTTTGTATGGCGTTCATGACGGTGTCTTGTCCCTCAGAGCGTGGGCCTTGACTACTGGTGTGTACGGGGCGATTAAGCGCCGATATGATGCCCGATGTGACAGTCCCTGTTAGACCTAACGGTGCACCAACTGCAACAACTTCTTGGCCTACCGCCAGATTTTGGGAATTTCCTATTTCAATAGGTCTAATACCGCGCATGCCTTTTACACTTACGACAGCAATATCGGAGAGTGTATCGATCCCCACGAGTTTAGCCTCATACATTTGGTTGCCGTTGGTGACAACGGCCATCTCACGGGCATTATTCACAACATGCGCATTGGTCAGGACGAGGCCGTCACTGGAGAGAATAATGCCAGATCCTGAGGCGCCTTGTGTGCTTGAATATGCCACTTGTATGGAGACGACGGAGGGAAGAACTTTCTCTGCTACTGCTTGTACTGATCCTTGTGGGGCAGGTGGTACTTTTGCGTCTTTATCTGTGGGTGCTTCAAGCGCTGTATCGTTTGGCACATAGTCTGATGACGTATCCTTATCCTTCACCATGTGCGCCCCCAGTACTCCTCCGCCGATACCGAGAAGAAGCGAAATGACCGCACAGAGCACAATAATTAGTGGGAGGCGCGACTTATTTTTGTGCATTGGGTCTGGTGGCATCATGGGGTATTTCTGGAACTGTGGGGTGGGAGAAGACATTGGATAAGTCATGATCTAACTATCTACCGCATTTCTGGAAAAATATATCCTTATACCTTGAAACTTACTGTGAAAATACCATCATGAGAAGTCAAGAAATTCTCATCGCCTCATTATTGTTGCTTGTTATCTGTGGTCCGCCGGGGAGCTCCAATACCATTCGGGTACCACCACGTGGTGATTCTTCAGCCCGCACACTTCCCCCATGCGATTCCATCACCTGTTTCACAATTGCAAGACCCAAACCAGATCCTGGCATTGCGCGCGACTCTACAGACCTATAGAAACGTTCAAAAACGAGTTCGCGTTCATCAGCTGGAATACCTGGTCCTTCATCGTCGACGGTAATCTCAACTCGATCATCATCAATTTGCTGCATCGTCATTGTTACTGTGCCGTTCTCTGGACTCCACTTAGCAGCATTATCGAGGACATTAAGAAATGCTCGAGAGAGACCTCTTTGGTCCCCCATTAAATACCAATCAATAAGATTAAACGTGAACTTTATATCCAGGCGTCGTCGCCGCACTCGATCAATAACTCCATCGAGTATTTCGCCGAGGTCAATAGGCTCTACAACGGAATGCTGCGAATCTTCACGAGCGAGGTCAACTAAATCGGTTACCAGGTTGGTTAATTCTTCCAACTGGCTCATGACATCGTGTTCAAGATCGGCAATATCGTCAGGTGTAATGGTGTCTGAGGGGTTCTTAGAAGCCATCATAAGGAGCTCTATGTTAGTCCGGAGACTGGTGAGTGGAGTTTTCAGCTCATGCCCAGCATCGGCTACTAATTGACTCTGCCGTTCCCGAGACTCCTGCAAAGATTTCAGCATTTCGTTGAAGGACTCGGTAAGCCGTGCCAGCTCGTCAGATCCGTACACAGGCAGTGGGGTGAGGTCGTCGGTACGCGCAATACGCTCCGTACCATCAATGAGGAGCTGCACCGGCACAAGACTAGTGCGTGCTACGGCCCATCCAGACAACATGGCAAGGAGAGTACCAATACCCGCCATAATGGCGAATACAGAAGCCATATGGCTTGTCATGGTCTGTAATGAAGAAAGATTCTGAGCTAGGACGAGAGTCCAGTCATTGATTCCCGTTGTGGTGGTGAGGATAAGACGATTGTGCTCTTTCCTCTGCGAATACGTAGTTTTTCCATGAATGACATCAAGGTCTGATTGGCCTAGCGAAATATGATCTGATCCCCGCTGGACTTCTAACGATCCATTCCCTTCTTCACTACCCTTCTGATTGTGAAGCGGATGAACCACCATGAAGTACAACCCAGGATTACGAAGTCGTGAGACCCTGATATCAGTCTCAAGTTCGCATTTTTCCAAACTGTGCAGGAAATCCTGATCAGAAAGTAATTCCGTAGCTTGATCTTCTAGAGTTCGTTCAGCACTACTTAGTAAAGACCGAGAAGCAACCCAGTATCCCACAAAAGAAGTAACGGCGATAGCAACGAAAACCATTGCGGCAGAGAGCAAAGCAATAGTCCAACTCATCTTGATACGAAAGACGAGAGGCGGTTTACTCCCCTTATTTTCCTGCCATGAGGCCGCTCTATCTATTTGTTTCTTTCCCCACGTGGGATGTTTTCTCCTCGGCAATGCTTATCCTTGCTTATCCTTAGCCTTTATGATCACGCATTACATAACCAACGCCGCGAACCGTATGGATAAGGCGCTCTTCACCAGCAGACTCAGTCTTGCGCCGCAGATAACCAATATAAACTCCTAGAGCATTACCAGAAGTTGGGAATGAATATCCCCATAATTCCTCCAAAATACGGTTACGGCTAAGCACACGCCGTGGGTTGGAGATAAGAAGCTCTAATAATGCGAACTCGGTACGGGTGAGAGAGATCGGGCGGTCACCACGATACACTTCACGAGTAACGGGGTTAAGAGAAAGATCCGCAAAAACTAAATTCTCAGTTTCTTCTTCTCCCCCATCGCGGCCTGTACGACGCAGAAGTGCGCGCAACCTAGCAAGCAGTTCCTCAAGAGCAAAAGGCTTGGGCAAATAATCATCTGCGCCAGCATCAAGACCAGCTACACGCTCAGAAATAGCGTCTCGCGCCGTCAACATCAGAATTGGCATATCGTCGCCTCGGTTACGAAGCTCTCGGCACACTTGAAGCCCATCTATCTGTGGCATCATGACGTCAAGGATCATGCCATCTAGCTGTTGCTGGTTAATAATATTGAGAGCTTGCTCCCCATTCTCTGCTAGAACTACTGAGTAGCCATTAAATGTGAGAGATCGCCGTAATGACTCCCGTACAGCTTCATCATCATCAACAACTAGAATTTTCATGGTCTATATATCCCTTAATAATCGGCTTTTCTTTTCACATCATTGTATATATTGCATTCAGCAAGTCCCTTGATGAAAAAGATACTCATCTTACCGTGTTATTAAATCCTATCAGCCTAAACCAATTGGCATCTGCGAGTACGTGGAGTAAGTACTACTCTTTCTCAAAGTAATAAATCCTATAGAAATAGATGAGGAAGAGGGCCACAGTCTAAACTGTGGCCCTCTTCCTTAGGGATCGAATCAAGCTATCAGGTTGTAACTTTTACTGATAGTAGGTGGCCACGCACGTTACACGTGGTCCATTCATATCAGTCGAGGTCAACCAGGCCGAGCTTAGCGGCCTTCACCAGACGGCGCGGAACAGCGGTAGTCTGGCCATCGATCTTAACATTGTCCAGTGCGGCATTATCGACCTTCCACTGGGAGCGGCGCGAATGAGTGTTCGCGCGCGACTTACGGAACTTAGGAGTTGCCATGTTCAGGTCCTTATCTAGATAAAGAAGCGCGAACTACTTCTTGGATGCTTTGGGAATACGCTTACCGTAGCGACGCTGGAATTTCTCAACGCGACCGGCGGTATCCATAACGCGCTGAGCTCCTGTCCAGAACGGATGAGACTCGGAGGTCACGTCCACGACGAGCAACGGGTAGGTATTGCCATCCTCCCACTCAATGGTGCGATCCGAGGTAGCAGTGGAGCGGGTGATGAACTTGGTACCGGTGCTCGCATCCTGGAAAACCACCGGGTGGTAGTCGGGGTGAATATCCTTCTTCATTGATCGTCCCTTGTAGATGATGTTTAGTGGTCTAGCTATACCGCGAACCTAACCCCAGCTGCATTGCTGATAACAGAGAGCTGACGATAGTTGGCCATCCTCAACAACAAATGTTCTGAGGGCCTCGCGGCGTATTTGCAGCTTCTACGAGATATCTCGCAAAACGTGCGACTGCCCAATACTACTAGCGAAATGTACGAGAAAGAAAATCGACGTCTTTCAACAATCACCTAAGTATAATGGTGTCCTGCGGGTTTCTCCAATTTGCTAATAACGAGCTTGCTAGCAACGAACACGCAGTTTCCGCTACTTCTCCACACGTATTTTTGTGATCTGCTTGGCGAAAATGCCCGAATACACTCAAATTGCCAAAAGCGGATTTTCCGGGTAGCGTAGATGCCTGCTGTTGTCTATACGTATGTCAGCGCCCACCCCGGTTCTTCCGACCGTCCAATCGGATGCCGAATAAGGATGGGCGGAAGGAGAAAGAACGCCAATGTCGGCGCATTGCCAAGTAACGGGACGGAAGCCGAGTTTCGGCAAGTCCGTTTCGCACTCGCACCGGCGCACTAATCGTCGGTGGAACCCGAACATTCAGCGGCGTCGTTACTACCTCCCCTCGGAGGACCGCTACGTCACCCTTTCAGTCTCCACAAAAGGCATCAAGACCATCGATCGTGATGGAATCGAGGCCGTTGTGGCTCGTCTGCGCGCACAGGGAGAACGTATCTAATGGCACGTAACGAAATTCGCCCTATTGTTAAATTGAAGTCCACGGCTGGTACTGGTTACACCTATGTAACCCGCAAGAACCGCCGCAATGATCCCGATCGTCTCGTTATTAAGAAGTACGATCCGGTTGTCCGTAAACATGTTGAATTCCGCGAGGAGCGATAGAAATGGCTAAGAAGTCCAAGATCGCTAAAAACGAGCAGCGTAAAGCTATGGTTGCCCGCTACGCGGAACGCCGTCAGGAATTGAAGCACATCATTTCCTCCCCCAATAGCTCTGATGAAGAGCGCATGGAAGCACAGTTCAAACTGAACAAGATGCCACGTGACGCCAGCCCAATTCGCGTTCGCAACCGCGACTCCGCTGATGGTCGTCCCCGCGGCTACCTACGCAAGTTTGGTGTGTCCCGTGTTCGTCTCCGCAAGATGGCTCACGATGGTGAGCTACCTGGTATCAGCAAGTCGAGTTGGTGAGGTAACAGATGGCTATGAAGCGCAACTACAATAAGAAACACCGCGCTGAGCAGGGTCGTCGCCCTAAGAAGAACCCTCTCGTCGCCGCAGGTGTTGAGCATGTTGATTACAAAGATGTCAACCTGCTTCGTCAGTTCATCTCTGATCGCGGCAAGATCCGCAGCCGTCGCGTCACTGGTCTCACTCCTCAGCAGCAGCGTGAAGTTGCTGTCGCAGTGAAGAACGCTCGCGAAATGGCTCTTCTTCCGTTTACCAGTCGCTAAACCGGCGTGAACTGATACGTTTTAAACAGCAGAAGGTGGCCGTACCTGTTAGGGGTACGGCCACCTTCTTCTTTGTGTAGTTTTGTGCAGTCATTATCTAGAATCGGTAACTGAAGCACGCATGTGCATCCTCCTGCTGCCCCTCTACTGCCTCCCCTAACCCCTGTTAACTCGTTGAAAGGATAAGACCGATGCTTGGCGTCCTCCACGGTTTTGGAGTTATCGCTATCATCATCGCCATCGGTTACCTGCTTGGCCGGCTGAGAATCCTCTCCGAAGAGATGGCACGAGGGCTAAACAATATCTGCTTCTGGATTGCGACGCCATCACTTCTTTTCGACACCCTTATTAAAGCGGATCTCAAATCCGTATTCTCAGTGCACCTTAGCGTGGCTGTCTTCGCTAATGCAGTAACGTCGCTACTCTTTATCCTTATTTCTTACCTATGGTTAAAACGCAAGCCAGCAGAACTGGTTATAGGTGGTCTTGCTGCCGGTTATGTGAATTCAGCTAACCTAGGCATTCCCATCGCTCTGTATGTCATTCATGACACTACTGCCTTCGTCCCCATCTTGCTCTTCCAAACTATTCTGTTGTGTCCCTTAACACTCTCCCTATTGGACTATCTTGTCCTTGACCATTCAGAGCAGAAAACATGGGAAAGGCTACTACAGCCGTTAAAGAATCCTATGGTGATCTTTGGCCTTGCAGGTCTTATTTTCGCTCTCGGGCATTGGACACCTCCCACTATTGTGAGCGAACCCCTACATCTCATTGGCCAAACAGCAGTCCCCTGTGGACTCCTTGGTTTTGGACACTCTTTTTACGGGGTAAAAGTGATGGAAAAAGGCATTACTCCCCGACGTGATGTTGCCTTAGCTGTCACTTTAAAATCGGTTGTTATGCCTTTTATTGCGTGGTTATTCGGCCGCTTTGCCCTGCATCTTGACCCTCAAACACTTTTCGCCGTCTGCGTGTGTGCAGCCCTTCCCACTGCAGTAAACGTCTATATTTTTGCCACGCGCTATAACACTGCACGCTACCTAGCACGCGACGCCGGTTTTCTTTCCACTATCCTTGCGATACCCGTCATCCTTATTATTTCTGCTCTCCTCTTACCCACGTAAAATCCGTATCTCCACACAATACGTATAAGAAATCCCCGCCACCCATGTACTGAGTATTAAACCCAGTGCTAGTGGGTGGCGGGGACCGTCCTAACTATCTGAGCACTTTTGTACAGTACGCTTTCAAAGCGCAGTGCTCTTGTAACAGTGCTTTTTAGTGTGCGAAGTGACGGCAGCCTGTCAGATACATTGTGATACCTGCTGCTTGAGCAGCCTCAATGACCTCATTGTCACGGATAGAACCACCAGGCTGGACAACAGCTTTCACACCAGCTTTCGCAAGTACCTCAAAGCCATCGGCGAAGGGGAAGAACGCATCGGATGCGGCGACGGATCCTACAACTCGATCTCCAGCGCGCTCCACCGCCAATTTAGCGGCATCTACACGGTTAACCTGCCCCATACCAACGCCAACTGTCGCTCCTTCCTTAGCCACTAAGATGGCATTGGATTTAACCGACCGGCACGTACGCCACGCGAACTCCAGATCCCGCAGTGTTGCTTCATCGGCAGGCTCACCGGAGGCTAGCGTCCAATTCTTAGCATAGTCGCCGTCAACGTCCACACGGTCGCGTTCCATGCAGAGTAGACCACCCGTAACCTGGCGGAAGTCGTAGAACGGTGCGTCAAACTCGGGAACTTCCATAATGCGGAGATTCTTCTTCTGGGAAAGAATCTCCACAGCACCGTCTTCATAGGAGGGGGCAAGAATTGCCTCGGTAAAGACGTTCACAACTTCCTTGGCCATCTCGCAGGAGACCTCCGTATTGGAAGCAATAATGCCACCAAAAGCAGAAACGGGATCGCAAGCGTGCGCCTTCCGGTATGCGTCAGCAACAGACTGGTCAGAGATCGCAATACCGCAGGGGTTAGCGTGCTTGATGACGGCGACGCAAATACCGTCATGGTCGTGGGCGGAACGCCAGGCGGCATCGGCATCCATGTAGTTGTTGTAGCTCATGGCTTTACCGTGCAGTTGCTTCGCCTGGGCGATACCAGGGTGGGCATTATCCAAGTACAGCGCTGCTGACTGATGCGGGTTCTCGCCGTAGCGGAGGACATTACCGCGCACAAAAGTGGCACCTTCCCATACCGGAAATTCTGCTTCGCGCTTTTCTTCTTCAGTCTGGGCGGCGGCAGCGGCTTTCTTCCCGAGTTGCTCACCGAACCAGGACGCCACAGCAACATCATAGGAGGCAGTGTGGCGGAATGCGTCAGCAGCAAGTTCAGTACGTTGCTCCAGCGTAAAGCCGCCTTCCTTCACAGCGGTAAGAACATCACTGTAGCGGGACGGGTCAACGACAACCGCAACCGAGGGGTGGTTCTTTGCAGCAGCGCGAACCATGGAGGGGCCACCTATATCGATCTGTTCCACACAAGCGTCGAAGGGCGCGCCGGAGGCAACTGTTGCTTCAAAGGGGTAAAGGTTGACGATAACGAGCTGGAAGGCTTCCACACCGAGTTCGGCGAGTTGCTGCATGTGCTCGTCTTTTCGGGTATCTGCCAAGATACCGGCATGGACACGTGGGTGGAGGGTCTTGACGCGTCCCTCGAGGCATTCCGGGAAACCCGTCAATTCGTCAACGGGGGTGACGGGAACGCCGGCATCAGAGATACGGCTAGCAGTGGAGCCGGTAGAGACGATCTCTACACCAGCCTCATGTAGCCCTTTGGCGAGTTCTTCAAGTCCGGTTTTGTCATAGACACTGACTAGAGCGCGCTTAATCGGCTTACGAGAATCAGACACTGATTTCCTTCTTCTACTGTGATTGTTGGATACGGGTCACACGGGCTGATGGACCGTCTGTGGCGATATCCGCGATAACTTCGCAGAGTAAACGCCTTTCCACAATTTTGATGCGGTCGTGGAGAGCCTCGACAGTATCGTCGGGCAGTACAGGAACCGGCTCTTGTGCAAGTAGTGGGCCGGTATCGACACCTTCGTCAACAAGGTGAATGGAGGAGCCGGTGTATTTCACACCGTAGGCAAGAGCATCTTCCACCGCATGTGCGCCTTTAAAAGCTGGCAGCAAAGCAGGATGGGTATTAATGAACCGGCCCCCGAAATCTTTAAGAACATTTTTCCCGGCAATGCGCATAAAACCGGCAGAAACAATAAGATCTGGCTGATAGCGCGCAATGGTTGTGGCGAGTGCTTCATCCCATTCCGCGCGATTAGCATAATCGGAAAAATTGACGAGGAACGTCTCGATACCAGCTGATTCGGCTCGAGTCAGTCCTTCACAGGGACGGTCAGCCCCCACAGCTACAATTTCTGCGGGATAGTGAGGATCGCGAGTTGCTTCCACTACAGCGTTCATCAGAGAGCCAACACCAGACACAAGGATGACCAGGCGTAGCTTGGTTGTAGAGGCTACAACATCCACGACAGACACTCCGAATACTCACTCACTGGGAATAGGAATAGTGTAACCCGTCACACTCTATTTTCCCTACCCCTATCACTTAAGAAGAAGTATTTATAGAGTTATTATCGGTACCGTCTGCATCATCTACAGACTCTGACATCTCGTCTGACTCTCCAGCATCACTGTTTTCTACAGTATCTGCGCTCTCACTGTTTTCTGATGTATCAGAGTCAGATGTGTCAGTGTTCTCATCCGGCTCAGTTACGTCTGATCCGTCTTTTTCTTCTGACTTTTCTTCAGATACGTCCTCTTCTACATCGTCACTCTCATCGTCACGCTCATCGACAGCGCGTTTCTTCGCACGACGTTGACTGTGTGCAGCTTTAATACTGGCAAACCCCTCCCCACGTTGTACGAATACGGTAACCGAGCCAAGAATTCCGATCCAGGCGGCCAGAATAAGACCCGTTAACCCTTCTGACATGCGCACGGAACCCATCACTCCAATTTCCCCTCCGGCAAGCCAAGCGCCAAGCGCTGCGCATGCTGCTGTGGTGGGGGTAGCGAATGCAATTGCTTTGAGACGGTCTTGTACAGTTTCTCCGGGGGTACGGCACGCCACTACTATTGCTGCAGCAATGGGAATAGTGAGGAAGATAAGCCACCACGTTTGCGCTTCATCCTGTGGAAGCGCAGCAAAAAGAGGGAATGCCGGTAATTTGTCGAGATGTGTGGCGTAGAGACTCGTCTGGAAAAGACCAACGTGAATACCTCCTCCGGACAATATGGTGGCCGCAGCAACCATCATGTTGGGAAGGTAGAGAAGGCTAAATACTCCAAATCCTGCAATACCGGCGGCAGAATTACCGTAATTTAGTACCTGCCCAATGAGGTTCCAATGGGCAATTAAAGCGACAACGCTAGCAATAGATCCTGCCATGAGCATGGCACAAAGGAATTGCTCTGTCACCCAAAAACCGGCCTTCCCCCAGCTGGGAAAAGTATCTCGAGCATGCGGAATGAGGTATAAAACGTGCTCCCGTAAACCAATAGTTATACCCACAAGCGTGATGAAGAAGACCATGCCAACCATCACACCTGCGTGTGGCGGCTGAATGAACACTATGCCACGCATACCCCACATACCTCCCCAGCCAATTCCCGCGAAAATGAGAGGAATAAGAATGGAGAGAAGGCTAAAGAGCTGCGTATCCGCAGGTATATCATCAGCGATAAATCGACGAGCTACCCACGCAAGGAACACAATATAGAGGAGGGTAGGTAAGAGTGGGAGAAAACCCATAACAGTTACGAACCCGGTTGGTCCAATACCTGTAAAAGGTACGTGGAATACTGCCATCCACAGTGAAAGAGTTAATGGCCACCAGTGGGGTGAATCCATATCGGTCACTGCCACGGTAATACCAGCCACAACCATAGCAACAACAAGTAGAGCTACTGACGGAAGCAGTGCCGGAACGATAACTCCTCTACGCCCACGAAAAATACTCAATACGTGTGCGCTCCGAGGGTGAGTAGATTCACCAGTTTCACTACTGGCCACAAGCCTCTCCTCCTCGGTAGACAGTATGAGTCACCTATTTATTATGCAGGCTTGCATACACTTCGCGTGTTAGACGGGCAGTCTCTGAAGGAGTTTTGCCTACTTTTACGCCGACGGCTTCAAGAGCATCCTTTTTGGCCTGTGCTGTTCCTGAGGATCCCGAAACGATAGCTCCGGCATGCCCCATAGTTTTCCCTTCAGGAGCAGTGAATCCGGCAACGTAGCCAATAACTGGCTTCGTGATATGGGTCTTAATGTATTCTGCGGCTTTTTCTTCCGCATCTCCACCAATCTCGCCGATCATGACGATGAGTTCTGTATCCGGATCATCTTCAAAAGCTTGTAAAGCATCAATGTGAGTAGTGCCGGGAATAGGATCGCCACCAATGCCAAGAGCTGTTGAAATGCCAATTTCTGAAACATCCGCCATCAGCTGGTAGGTAAGAGTACCGGATTTAGAGACAAGACCGATGGGGCCAGATGAGGAAATTCCATCAGGAATAATGCCGATATTTGTCTCTTCCGGGGTAATAATACCGGGACAGTTAGGACCGATGATGCGAGTCTTTTGTCCATGATTAACGTTATGCGCCCAGGCAACAGCAGCGTCATGCACCGGAATACCCTCAGTAATGGTAACAAGGACAGGAATTTCTGCGTCAATAGCTTCTATCATGGCGCTTTTAGCGTGAAACGCAGGCACGAAAACAACTGACACATTAGCGCCGGTAGCTGCCATAGCTTCTTTAACTGTTCCAAAAACGGGAATGTCTTTATTGACGTTATCGAAATGGACAATAGCTCCAGCTTTTCGCGGGTTCACTCCAGCCACAATAGTGGTGCCGGCAGCAAGCATACGGGCAGTATGTCGCATTCCTTCATGGCCTGTCATTCCTTGTACGACCACGCGACTATTTTTGTTGACGAAAATCGACATAAGAGCTTCTCCCCTACTTTCCCGCGCTAGCGTGGGCGCTGCGCTCAGCAACAATGCGCGCTACTTTTTGAGCTCCGCCATCCATATCAGTCGCCGTCGTGATGAGCGGATGATGCACACTATTGAGAATCTCTTGTGCAGCAGCCACCTCGTTACCATCAAGCCTTACAACAAGTGGTTTAGTGAAGGTATTCCCCAACTGTTTAAGGGCGCTAAGAATGCCGTTGGCCACCTCTACACAAGAAGTGATGCCCCCAAAGACATTCACAAAAACGGCTTCTACCTGTGGGTCTTCCATAATAATTCGGAGGCCAGACTCCATGACGGAGGCAGATGCTCCACCACCAATATCAAGGAAATTCGCGGGTTTAACATTGCCATAGCGTTCCCCTGCATAAGCTACGACATCGAGAGTGGACATAACCAGACCAGCACCATTACCGATAATGCCAACATTCCCATCGAGTTTGACATAGTGCAGACCAACTTCTTTAGCCGCTAATTCGCATGGATCAGCATGGGAATTGTCGCGATAATCTGCGAAAATGTCGCGGTGACGCTTTTCTGCATTATCGTCGAGCGTCATTTTGCCATCGATAGCGAGAACACGATTATCCACTGTTCTTACAAGGGGATTAACTTCTACCAAGCTGGCATCAGTTTCTGTAAATACGTGGTAAAGCTTTTCAATACTGTCTGCTGCAGTATCCAGAATGTCGTCAGGTAAATGACCACGTTTGGCAATTTCGCGTGCCATAGCGCGGTCAACGCCCTTCTCCGGATCAATAGGAACTTTAGCGAGAGCTCCTGGACGTTCCTTAGCTACAGTCTCGATATCCATGCCCCCCGCTACTGAACACATCGCTAAGAAACGACGATGGGAGCGATCGATAAGAAATGAGATGTAGTATTCCTCCGCAATATCAACGCCTGGGTCAATGAGGACCTTATCAACGCGGTGCCCTTTAATATCCATACCAAGAATTAAGGCAGCGTAAGAGGTAACGTCTTCCCGCGTCCGCGCGAGCTTCACTCCACCTGCTTTGCCACGGCCCCCCACTTTTACCTGAGCTTTAATAACTACAGGGAGATCCATTGAGGCTGCTGCTACTGCCGCTTCTGCTGGAGTAGTTACCACGCTACCGCGGAGTGTAGGAACTCCATATCTATCGAAGAGTTCTTTCGCTTGATGTTCGTAAAGGTCCATTCATTCATCGTTTCTTGCTCGGAGGTGGGACACGCGCAAGAAAAACAATCGTTCCCTACCTTGATGACTATTACCGATTCAAGGGCACTTGTATAGCAGTTTACGAGGAAACTACTGGAAAGACAGTCTGAATTGCAGAAGTACCACGTAATATCGATTCACAACCAGATGGGAAAACATACAGAAACTTTATAATTAAGAAACATTAATTTTCTTTACTGTGAACAATAATGAAATTATTTTCCATGCCTAAAATACTCCTCATAATCCTACAAAATCGCTTTTATCTGCCCATATACCGCAAATAACGGTTTTAAAACCGCTCCATTAAATAAGCGATAAATGTCACAAACCGGAGTTCACTCAACACACAGAAACTTTTGTTGTAACAACTTTCGTTATCATCTAATCTAGTAAACATTGGCTAATAAAAAGACTGCGGATCTTTACGGTGAACACACTTGTGGACACCGCCCGTGAGCCCGTCTGCAATGCTGACCGTGAACACCACCAGTGAATACTGAAACAGTATGCGGGCCACTATGCAGACCGTTATACAAGATCGTTTAAGAAGGGAATGCTTGTGAGCAACGAGCGCAAGAGTGAAGACGCTGAAGCTATGAAGCTTCCCCGTCACCGCGCCTCAGCTAAGTCCATCTCAGGTGGCGCTGCTGGCACTGTAGGCACCGTCGCCGTTGCTCTGGCAGCTGGCGCTATTACAACTGCTGGCGTTACTTCCGCACTTGCCTCCAACAACACAAGTGTCCGTCACGATCCCATCGAACTAGCCAATAACGTCATCGAACAAGACTCTTCCCTTACCCCTGTTATTGCCAGCGCTACTGACACTGATGCACTCGCAGGGTTCACTAGCCAGTTAAAGGTTGCCGGTACTGCGCAGCACCACCGTATGGCAGCGGAATTGGCATCTCGCCAGCCCACTGTTGTACTTCCTGCTGTCGGTATTATTACCTCTGGTTTTGGTCCGCGCTGGGGTTCTTTCCACGGCGGTATTGATATTGCTAATGCAGCAGGAACCCCCATTCACGCTATTGCTGACGGTGTCGTTATCGACTCTGGTCCAGCTGCTGGCTATGGCAACTGGATCCGTATCCGTCACAACAACGGCGCTATCTCTGTGTACGGCCACATGTATGATCTCTTCGTTTCTAAGGGAGAGAAAGTTAAAGCTGGGCAGAAAATTGCGGGTATGGGCTCTGCTGGTTTCTCCACCGGCACTCATCTCCATTTTGAGATTTGGCCTGATGGTGCACGTAAAGTTGATCCCCTTCGCTGGCTCGCCCGCTTCGGACTCCACTTCTAATACTTCTTCTACTTAATAAAAACGTACTTGCTGTGTAGAGGTTGTCCCTACAGATTTCACTCTGTAGGGACAACCTTTACGCATACCTCTATATGCACTGATTGTTATTGTTTTTATCCAGATTCTTCCTCGTCTACTAGAGCTTCTCGATAGGCGCGGCCACTAGCATAAGACGCACAACACCCGAGGATCCGAAGTCCACTAATGCAGTAGTACTAGGCCCTGTGCCCGATACTTCCATAACCTTCCCCAAGCCGTACTTGTCGTGTACTACCCGATCCCCTTTCTCCACACTAATAAGGGAGGTTCTACGCGGACTTGCTGTCTTCGGTGCAATCCGACGAGTTTCGACGGGGCTACCCCACCGCTTTTGTACATCACCATAACGACCACTACGGGATTTATCCCCACGTCCGCTGTGGTTCGCACGATTACTGCGGGATCCCCACGACTGTCCAGAACGGCTACTAGAACCCCAGGAACGGCCAGACGAGCCGTAACTCCAATCATCGTCATCGGCGATTTCTGGGGCTTCTCTCGATACGTTCAGAAGGTCTGCAGGAATCTCATCGAGAAAACGGGACTGCGGATTCGACTGTGGTTGTCCCCAACTTGAGCGAACAACAGCTCTCGTAAGGTACAGTTTCCGCTTCGCTCGAGTAATTCCTACATACGCCAGCCGACGCTCCTCCGAAAGCTCATTATCGTCCGCTAACGCTCGCATATGCGGGAACATACCTTCTTCCCAGCCTGTAACAAACACAACGGGGAACTCCAGGCCTTTCGCAGAGTGCAGCGTCATAAGCGTAATCATGCCGTCGTTCTCATCGGGGATCCGGTCGGTATCCGAGGCAAGGGAAACGCGTTCTAGGAAAGCGGCCAGTGACCCTGGTTCAGCTAGCCCCTCTGTTCCCTCATCAATAGTCTCTTTACTAACTCCATCAGCATTACTGTCGTCAAAACTCTCTTCCAGTGCTCGCAGGGACGCCGCGTCAGCAGAGAACTCATGTGCAACTGAAACAAGTTCTTTCAGGTTATCGAGACGAGACTGATCTTGCGAGTCATTAGAACCCTCCAGACTTGCTCGATAGCCAGAACGGTCAATGACCATTTCAACGATCTCACCAAGATCAGGCAGCGATCCTTCTCCCGCTGTATGATCCCTCCCTGCAATATGGTGCTGAATATCAGTCATAAGCTCAACAAAGCTAGCAATTGATTTCTCTGCACGGGAATTAAGGAAAGGAACAACACCCTCTTTTGCTCGACAACATGCCTCCCATAGGGAAATTCCTTGCTGTTCCGCAAAAACCGCAAGACAACTAATAGCTCTATCACCAATACCACGACGTGGTGTGTTGATAATTCGACGCAGACTCACGGTATCTGCTGGGTTCTCTAATACCTTGAGGTAAGCCACGATATCTCGCACTTCCATTCGCTCATAGAAGCGCGTACCGCCAACAACTTTGTACGGTAAACCAGTACGAATGAAAGCATCTTCTAGAGGACGTGACCCGTTATTCGTTCGATAGAAAATCGCTATATCGCTATAGGACACGCCTTCATCATGCAGTTTGTCGATCTCATTGCCGATAAACCGAGCTTCATCATGCTCGTTATCCGCAACATAAAGATCAATAAGAGGACCATCTCCAGCATCTGTCCAGAGATTCTTTTTTCGGCGTCCCTCATTGTTATCGATGACAGCGTTAGCAGCCGACAGAATATTCTGAGTTGAACGGTAATTCTGCTCCAGAAGAATAGTGGTCGCATTCGTAAAATCACGCTCAAACTCCACAATGTTGCGGATAGTGGCGCCTCGGAATGCGTAAATGGACTGGTCTGCGTCACCTACAACGCATAACTCAGCTGGCTCAACACCATTGGTCCCATCACCCACTAGCGCTCGAACCAGCATGTATTGGGCATGGTTCGTATCCTGATACTCGTCAACTAAAACATGCCGGAAACGCCGCTGATAATACTGCGCAATATTCGGGTGGGATTCTAGCAGCGCAACCGTTTCCCCAATAAGATCATCAAAATCGAAAGCGTTAGCTGCTCTTAAACGTGCCTGATAGAGACCATAAACCTCGGCAGCTACTTTATCGAAGTGTCCCTCGGGTGCATCGGCGGCAGCGGCCTCCGGATCGATAAGTTCGTTCTTCCAATGAGAAATACGATTCGCTAAAACCTTAGGGGCATACTTCTTGGAATCTAGGTTAAGCTCCTTGATGATCATAGCCAGTAAACGTTTAGAATCATCCGCATCATAAATAGTGAAGCTACTATTCACGACATCTAGTTCTGCAGCTTGTGCACGAAGAATGCGCACACACATGGAGTGGAATGTGGACACCCACATGTAATTCGCTTCTGCGCCAACAATCTGTTGAACGCGCTCCCGCATTTCTGCTGCGGCTTTATTGGTGAAGGTAATCGCTAAAATTTGCGATGCCCGTACCGGTTGAGTTGCCAATACATAGGCAATACGTCGTGTAAGAACGGTAGTTTTTCCAGAACCTGCCCCGGCCGCAATAAGCAATGGTGTACCACTATGCCGAACAGCTTGCTGTTGTTGTGGGTTAAGCCCCTCTAACAACTGGTCTGCATTCTGCTGCTGAAAACCTCGCAAGACTGTTTGTGCTCTATTTAATTGCGCAGTATCCGATTGCACAGTATCTAATTGCGCAGTATTGAATTCAGCCACGGTTGCGTCATCAAAGAGCTGAGGGGACTGGGGAGGCTTTGGGTCAGTAATCATATCGCTCATAACGTCCTCCAATTTAGTGGAACATCGCCTTATTGTTGTGATCCGACCGTATTGTGTAGGCCGAGACATTTGTATTTACGTGGAATAATAAGGGTATGGCGAATACTACTCATGCACCGCAGGACTCGAGTTCTTCTCGTAAGGAATCGGATAAGCGTTTGCACAGTGATCCAACTGGCGCTACCGATGAATTAAGTGCGGCAGAGATTAATGAACTTCGCCAAGAGATCGATCACCTCGATCATGTCATTTTGGAAGCTATTCAACGTCGTACTGAAATTTCTCGAAGAATTGGCCAAACGAGAAAAAAGAGCGGCGGTCCACGTCTTGTTCACAATCGTGAGCTTAAAGTCATTGAGCGGTTCAACGCACTTGGTAAAGAAGGCCATCAGTTAGCTTTGTTGCTGCTTCGTCTTGGACGCGGCCCGTTAGACTAGTTACATTTGTCCTTGCAATACAATCTGTTTCGATTAAGTTCTGAAACTTTATAGCACAACGTTCAACACGTAATGGAGAAATAATAATGACCGATGTCACTCCCATCGATATCACTACTACTCCCGCGTGGAATGACCTGCTTGCTCATTTCGCCACTGTGAAAGATCTTCACCTCCGTGATATCTTCCAGGCCGATCCGCAACGTGGCACTGAACTCACGTACCAGGTGGGCGACCTCACTGTCGATCTCTCCAAGAACCGCGTCACTCGCGAAACACTGAAGAAACTTATCGCAGTTGCCGAAGCTGCCCAGATACCAGCTAAACGCGATGCCATGTTCGCCGGTGAACACATTAACTGCACTGAAAACCGCGCCGTACTCCATACCGCACTACGACTCCCTCGCGATGCGGAACTCGTTGTTGATGGACAAAACATTGTGGCGGACGTCCACGACGTCCTTGACCGCATGCATACCTTCACCGACTCCCTCCGCAATAAAGAATGGAAGGGATACACCGGCAAGAACATCACGACAGTTGTCAACATTGGTATCGGCGGCTCAGACCTAGGCCCTGTCATGGTGAACCTAGCACTGCGTCACTACCAGGATGCCGGTATCTCCGCACGCTACGTTTCCAACGTTGATCCCGCCGACCTTGTCGCTAAAACCGCCGATCTTAATCCAGAAGAGACCCTCTTCATCATTGCCTCTAAGACCTTCACCACGCAGGAAACCATGACCAATGCCGCAGCAGCACGTCACTGGCTCATGTCCGGACTGCAGAACATTACCGGCAGTGAGGTAAGCGACGATGCTATTGCACGACACTTCGTCGCTGTTTCCACCAACGCGGAAAAAGTCTCCGCCTTCGGTATCGATACCCAAAACATGTTCGGTTTCTGGGACTGGGTCGGTGGACGCTATTCTGTCGATTCCGCTATTGGTCTGTCCGTTATGACAGTGGCCGGCTACGACAACTTTATGCGCTTCCTTGACGGCTTCCACACGATGGATGAACACTTCCGTACCGCTCCGCTAGCGGAAAACGTGCCAGTTCTCATGGGTCTATTAGGCGTATGGTATTCCGATTCTCACCTCTTTAATGCCGACTCTAAAGCCGTTCTCCCCTACGTCCAGGATCTCAGCCGCTTCCCGGCCTACCTGCAGCAACTCACCATGGAATCCAATGGTAAGTCTGTTCGTGTCGATGGCAGCCCCGTTACTACCTCCACCGGAGAAATCTATTGGGGTGAACCTGGAACTAATGGTCAGCACGCTTTCTACCAGCTACTGCATCAGGGCACCCGTCTTGTTCCTACCGACTTTATCGCTGTTGCACAACCACTCGATGATCTCCCCACAGCTGACGGCACCGGCTCCATGCATGACCTCCTCATGAGCAACTTCTTCGCACAGACCAAGGTTCTTGCTTTTGGTAAGACTGCTGCAGAGATTGCTGCCGAGGGGACCCCTGCAGAACTGGTCAACCACAAGGTCATGCCAGGAAATCGGCCATCCACGTCTATTCTGGCTACTCGTCTTACTCCTGAGGTTGTTGGTTCTCTCATCGCACTCTATGAACATATTGTCTTCGTCCAGGGCATGATTTATTCGGTCAATCCCTACGATCAGTGGGGTGTGGAGCTTGGCAAGAAGCAAGCTGGTGACCTCCTCCCCTTCATTACCGGTGATACAGCTGTGCCATCTGTTTCCACAACAGATGCAGGAGTTACCCCCTCTGGAATGGATTCTTCTACTGCAGCTCTTATCTCTCGCTATCGTTCTCTCCGTGCTGATGCACGGAAGTAACATCACTTACCTCCTATTCTCACTAGACTGAGAATTAGGCTACTGAAGGAATTAGCAATGAGTCTCAAACTTGATGATGCAACTCTTGCACAGCGTATTGCTGCTGGTGCTGGAGCTATTCTTAAAGGTGTCCGTTCCGGCGGTTTATTGCGTGGGCATGAACTTGGAGCTGCCGGCGATGAGCTTGCTCAGCATTGGATTGCGTCCGTCCTTGCTGCACATCGCCCTGATGATGGCATGCTTTCGGAAGAAGCTCCCGATGAGGTAGAAGAGCGCCTGTCCAAAGATCGTGTCTGGATTATTGATCCGCTCGATGGCACGCGAGAATTCTCCAATGGCCGTCTCGATTGGGCCGTTCATATCTCCATGGTAGAGAATGGCACGCCTGTGGTTGCGGCTGTCGCTATGCCAGACCTTAACCGCGTATGGCATACGTCTAATGTACGAGCGGTAAAGGGTCCCTATGCTAAGAGGATCGTCATTTCTCGTACTCGCCCTCCGGCATGTGCTGATTATGTTGCGCATGCGCTGGGATCTGAATTGCATCCTATGGGTTCTGCTGGCGCTAAGGGAATGTCTGTTCTTTTAGGAGACGCTGACGCTTATATTCACTCTGGTGGACAGTATGAATGGGATTCCTGCGCTCCGGTGGGAGTAGCTCTGGCAGCGGGTCTCCATTGCTCACGCCTAGATGGTTCCCCACTGGTGTATAACCAGGAAGATACCTACCTTCCTGACCTCCTTATTTGTCGTAAAGAAATTGCTGGAGATATCTTAAAGGCCGTTGCCGAATTTGAGGCTAGTAACAAATGATCCCTACGCCCTACGAAGATTTACTCCGCGAAGTACTCAATAATGGTGCTCCTAAAGCGGATCGCACAGGAACCGGTACACGGAGTATTTTTGGGGCGCAGCTGCGTTATCACCTAGACGATGGTTTTCCCCTCATTACGACAAAGCGGGTTCACATGAAATCCGTTGTCTATGAGTTGTTATGGTTCCTGCAGGGCAATACCAATGTGAAATGGCTGCAGGAGCATGGCGTCTCTATCTGGAATGAATGGGCCGACGAAAATGGCGATTTAGGCCCTATTTATGGAGCACAGTGGCGTTCTTGGCCAACACCTAATGGCGAGACTCTTGACCAGATCAGCGCATCATTGGAACTTTTACGAACTGATCCAGACTCACGCCGTAATATTGTTTCAGCCTGGAACGTGTCTGACTTACCCCGCATGGCTCTTTACCCTTGCCATACTCTGTTCCAGTTTTATGTCGTAAACAATAAACTCAGCTGTCAGCTGTACCAGCGCTCTGCAGATCTGTTCCTAGGTGTCCCCTTCAATATCGCCAGCTATGCTCTACTCACCCATATGATGGCACAGCAAGCTGGGTTAGGTGTGGGAGACTTCATCTGGACAGGTGGAGATTGTCATATTTATAACAACCATATTGATCAGGTAACGGAACAGCTTTCGCGAGCACCTTATCCGTATCCCACGCTTGAATTACACAAGGCTGACAGTATTTTTGACTACCAGTATGACGACATTACTATCGTCAACTATCAGCACCATCCGGCTATTAAAGCTCCCGTGGCGGTGTAATAGTGATCGGTCTTATCTGGGCTCAGTCCACTAATGGATGGATTGGGAAGAACGGTACTATGCCATGGCACGTACCCGAGGACTTGGCTCACTTCAAGCACATCACTGGTTCAGATCCAGTGGTGATGGGTCGTACTACCTGGGATTCCCTCAATCCACGCTTCAAGCCTCTTCCGGGTCGTCATAATATTGTCCTTACCCGCAATACAGAGTGGTCTGCCGAGGGAGCGATCACAGCCCACTCTCCTCTAGAAGCATTGGAAACTGCTGAAGGATTGACACACGACGGTGACTTTTGGGTTATTGGTGGATCACATGTCTACCATGAGTTTATGCCGATTGCTCATCGCTGTGAGATCACGGAACTAGATCTTATTATGTCGGGGGGCGATGCCGCAGCACCACGGCTTGATTCAGAAATTTGGCAGGAGATTGCTGCTACACAGTGGGAACTTTCCAGTAGCGGAATTCGCTACCGTTTTCTTACTTATGATCGGGTTTCTTTGAGTAAGTAGTTGAGCACGATATTCGGTTGACGACATCCAGCAGAGTCTTTTTATGAGGCCTTTATGAGGATAAGGAAGATCCGTTCAGCCACCGATATCTGAATCGAAAAACTCATCTATATAAAAATTGACAAATATTTTTGATTTATTTAAAAACATTTTTTTACTAGTACTTGCCAAAAAAGCGCCTACTGACGCAATTACTGAATACACACAGACTAATAAATAGTTAGAATCAATATATTCAAATAATTCAGTTTATTTTCTAAATAATTCTTAATAACAACATCGACGGCATTTTTAATCAGTTATTCGCACTACTGTCGTAACGAAAAAACATATGGAGCATGTCTGTCATGATTAACGAAATATGAACACAATAAATAAGTGAAATGCAGGGATTTTCTAGAAAAATTGATATGGAAACAAAAATACATTTCTTGTATTTTTAATTCCAACAAAAATGTCATTTCCTATTTTGTTATTCTGAAAAGTGAGTGTTTACTAAGAGGCGGACATTCACTTCCTGTACCTTCACCCCAAGGAGTTTTCATGAAGCTTCGCCGTTTTACGGCCTCCACCTTGGCCACCATCACCATTATCGGTGCATCCTTCGCGACAGCTAACGCTATCCCGATTCGTAAGGCTGGAGCTGACTACACCACTACCACCGAGGATAACCTCACTCTCAACATCAAGCGTACGAACGAAAAATTTGATGTAAAGCTACCGGATAACCTCTCCATCCTTTCCCATCAGACTTTCCTCGATACTAAAGGTCTTGCCACCATTGAGGGTGCCACCGGTAAGGCTGTCGATGCCCACATCATGATCGGTTATCAGCTTGGCTGCATGATCGATGTCTCTGAAGGACAGACGATTCAGTTTGGTGCTCCTAAACTCACCACGAGCCGTGAACTACAGCACGCCATCAACATCATGCCAGGCATTAAAGGTGAAGGCAGCGCAGATGGTGGCGGCGGCGAAATCAGCGGTATCGGTCACACCACCACTCTTACCCCCAAGCACAACCTCGAGATTCCTCTGGGACCGGATGTAAAATTCAACCTGAAACCAGGACAGATTATTACTTTCCTCGTTGCAGAAAAGGACGTTAAGGGCAATAAAGGTGCTCTACGCTACGTCGGAGAGCCTATCAATGTTGATGGCTGCCTAGGATTCGCCTCTGTGCGCTCCTTCGTCACTCTGTGGACTAAAGCTCCCATCGAAGATTCCAAGATCACCACGTGGGGCAGGGTCACCCGTTTCTAAAAGCCAAGCGGATACGGTCAGTTTAGTTGCACCGTTCTCACTCTTACAATGCCCCCTTTTGTAGTGAGAACAACTGACTGTATCCGCATTCTTCTTGCTTGATTGGACGACCATGCTGCAACGTAATTCTTTATCATTACTCCTCGCTGCCAGCCTTCTGTGTACAAGTGTCGCCACCAGTCCTTCTGCTTTCGCAGCATCCTCTACGAATAACTCAGGCGGATCTCGTCAAACTATGACAGATACTGCCATTAAGAAGTCACGCAACAGTTATTCCGTTCCAGATGTACAGCGTACGGTTACCACAGAGGACGGTGAAAAAGTTACTTTAGCGAAGAAGAATGAGCGCTTGTACCGTACTGCTCCGTTAAACCACAACGCTTTTACGCATGAAGTACGAGTGAGCTTACAAGGACTCGCTACTGTGACGGGCGCCCCCGAGAGCTCCGCGCATACACTGGCAGTGGGCTACATTATGGGCTGCCAAATTGATGCTTCTCGACCTGGCAAACTAGAGGTGTCAGTGCCCATACAAATTAGTCCCTTTATTCCTGTCCTTGGGCGGGAAGGCGACTATAGCACTCCCGATTTTAAGACGACCGGCAAATCTTTTGGCCTCAATCTATTGCGGCCAAAACTATGGCACGGCTACGCGAAGAACATAACTCTTAGTAAGAATGTTACTTTTGGCGTTAACATAAGGCCTGGCCATATCAGTAAGGTTTCGCTGGCTAGCTTCTCTTTCCACGGTAATCGTACAAGCTGGGCAGACCTTCGTGACGTACACTTGTTCGTTGATGGGTGCCCCGGTAACGTTTCGCTACGCTCGTATGTCGAATACCAGGATGGTGTCGATAATCTTGGTAGCGATCCAACGTCTACCTCAAAATCTAAAAATGGTGCTAAAGCACAGCAACCTACTCCTGCTGGTAAGCCTAAGAAGGCTCCAGGTGCCAAAAGAATGAGTGCTGGCAAGAAAATGCTAGCGAAAGTTCTTACCCCCTCTCGCGTCAATCCAGACCGTACTACTGAACCCAGTAGCGGCAAAAAGGATGGCACTAGTGCACAGTCAGCAGCTAAAACACCTCGTGACAAGTCACGAGAAAAAGCTGAGGACGCAAGTACACAGGCACTCGCTTCGGTTGGACATCCTGCTGGAGCAAAAGCCAACCAGGAGAATAAGCACCAGAGTTCTCAACAGATCGAAGGGCTTAAATTCACTATTCACGGTGCTGTACGGTGGATGTCCACGCTACTCCCACAGACGGATCTTCCTACCGATAATAGGAATCGTCATAAAGAGATTCATAATAAGGTGTGGCGACCAATTAACAAGTACATTAGACGCGTTATTGTGACGCTTACTAAGCCCTCTGCGTCGGCCGGAACACCGTCTCCTAAGGGGAAGAGCCTGTCATGACTATAACTCCTCGTCCTCGCTATACTATTCGACGCGGTTCTCGTGCAGCTTTAGCGCTGGCTGTTACTACAGGAATTCTTTGTAGTAGTGCGCCAGCTGCTCAAGCTGAATCACTCGTTGGTCCAGCGGCTTTCCAGAATGGAGTCAGCTCGCGCGCTGTTGATATAGATGGTTTACTTCCAACTTTCTTGCAACGACACGTTAGGTTTGACAACCAGAAACGGACATTCATTAACCCTGAGAAGGGCAAAGTACAGTCCATTATTCGGAACAGCGGTTTTCATAATTCTTCTGCTCTCTTCGGATTACACCGAAATGGCGACATCACGCTGGAAGTAAGCACTCGTGTGGATCCTTCCTATGCAGTTGCCTACTACTATGCAGGCGTGCAATTCGGTTGCTTCGAAGGAGTAGGGAATCCCCAAGTTCGTACTGTTGTCGATGACAATACGAAGATAGTCGTTAATGGAAAATGGAAGTCCAAGGCAAGTACCTATCCCATTACTGACTGGTTAAAACAGACAGCAATTACTGCTTACAAAGGTGCAATTGCTGGTGCAGAATGTGGTGCTAGCGAAGGTCCCGGCTGTGCTGAGCTAGCAAAATGGGCAGCGACGGAAGTACCAAAGGAAGTTGTTGATACTCTCGACTTGCCACGTGTTTTCACTAACTACCGCACAAAAGACAGCAGAATGGAGCTAAAGACCAAGGTTACTCGTACATTCTCTGTGAATGTTACGGGTGGTCAGACATCCATCGTTCCTTTCTACTTTGTCCGGTATAGCCCCGGTTGGAACACTATTCGTATAACGAATATGCACTTGCGTAGTGCAGGGTGTGTAGGCCCCGCCTACCTACGTCCTTTCGTTGTCACTTTAGGCCGTACTAAGTCCGGGAACTATGTGAACTACCAGCTTATTGGTAATTCATACCCCTTCTACCCCAATAAGATGTTCCGCATGGGTTTCTAATTCTTCACCCACTAAGACACAACAACCGTGTGCCCCAGTAATGCTACTGAGTATTACTGGGGCACACGTTATTTCAGTTTCTTACCTTTTATCTGTACTTCTCATTACGTCTTCTGACGCTAACACGATGATAGACGTCCCCAGTCTGATGGATCGATATCGAAACGATGGAAAAGTCTCTCCTCAAACTTCTTCCATCCTTCTTTAAGAATGAACTTCTCTTCACTTGGTCCAATGGGGAAAATCCACACCATTGCCACAGGCCCGTATTCGGTATTACATGTGGGGAAATCTGTATCAAACATCTTCGGCATGGATGCATACACTGCGTGTACACCAGCCTCTGGCGGTAATGGACCAATAACCTGCCCACGGAGTATCGGAGTAGCTGTAGTATCAATAGCTTCCGCTACTGCCCCCATAACACGCTCTGCCTCAAAACGATCTTGTGGATCGCAGAGCGTAAATAATTCCAAACGCAGCTTATGATGCGTCTGTGGAGACACTAGGGGGACAAAACTAAGGCCTACCGTCCACACGGATACAAGTCGTTTAGCCTTATACGAGACTGGCATTCGCGACAGTTTACGAGAGGGGACTTCTGAAAATACGACAGTCCAGTGCGCATGTCGAGACCCCGGCACAGAACCGCGAATACGGCCCAGCCTCTCTTCCATATGAGCAATGACTGCTGGTTCCATTCCCTACCTTCTCGTCCTAGCGTATGCCGGTACGGGGATGTAAGTGCCCCAGATAGGATTCGAACCTACGACACCTTCTTTAGGAGAGAAGTGCTCTATCCCCTGAGCTACTGGGGCTCAGTTGTTTTCTACTTTAATAGACGAATCAATAAGTCTGTTATTACCAATCTGAATTTTAATGACCTGAACGCTCTTGAGCCGCCTTTTTTACGTCAAGAGCATGTTGCTCTTCCTCAAAACGTGTATGCGTTCGTTCCCACACGAACTGCCGCTCACCTTTCAGTACTCCAGCTATCCACCAGAAGATCTCTACCAATATGGCCCCACAGACGCCTGCTAACAATCCCCACTTCATTAACTCTCCATTAGTTGCATCCAAGAAAAATAGATGAGCAGTAAAGGGCCATAGGAAAATAAGTGGGTACATCGCAGCTGATAATACAACCAGAAGGATTTTCCACCACTGCAAAGGCCGAGCAACCACGCACAATACCCATGTAGCAGTAACGATAAGCGCCGACAAAGTAGCGGTCGATATTTGTGTCTGTAGTGTATCCGAGATGACACCATTAGCGTCCTTGTAGACACTACGAAGCACCATATATGTAGTGAAAGAAACGGCACTAATAATTACTCCGGATGGTACTGCAAGCCACAGTACACGCTGTACAAAGTGGCTTTTAGCACGAGCATTATTAGGTGCTAGCGATAGAAGGAAGGCGGGAATACCAATTGTGAACCAGCCAGTAATCGTGACATGGATAGGTTGGAAAGGAAACGGCACACTGGCAAACACGACGAAAAGAGCCAATAGTACGGAATAAACCGTTTTAGTGAGGAAGAGATTAGCTACTCGCTCAATATTGCCGATAACTCGACGCCCCTCCCCTACTACAGATGGCAGTGTGGCAAAACGGTTATCTAGAAGGACTATTTGTGCCACTGATCGGGCCGCTGATGCCCCCGAGCCCATAGCTACCCCAATATCAGCATGTTTAAGCGCTAAGACGTCGTTAACGCCATCACCTGTCATTGCGACAGTGTGTCCGTTATGCTGCAGTGCCTGCACCATTAAACGTTTCTGTTCGGGAGTAACCCGTCCAAAAACTGTATGGCTTTCAACATCTTTGGCAAACTTTACTGTTTCTTGAGAGTACTCATTGCGCCGCTCTTTTCCCCTCTCCTTATCACGACTGTCCGAATAACTATTGTCCGGAATTTTAGGAAGTGAACGGGCATCCAGAGGCGCATCAGCAGCAACCATATTAAGTTCTCGTGCAACTGCACCCACAGAATTCGCATTATCGCCAGAAACAACTTTGGCGTCTACACCCTCATGCTGAAAATAGTCGAGGGTATCAGCAGCGTCCGAACGAACCGACTGCTGTAGAACAACTAAAGCCGCTGGAGTAACAATGCCAGCAGAAACAAAATCGTCCGCTGGCGTATGCGCCAAATCTTCTACGGGCTTAGAGGAGCGAGCAAGTAACAGAACCCGCATACCGGTAGAACCAACTTCGTCAGCAGTAGAAGCCGCTTGTGAGCCGGGTTGAGCAAGGACATCAGGGGCTCCAAGCATCCATTCACCCTGTTTTCCAAACCCCATTGCTGACCATTTTTTATCTGAAGAAAATGGGACACAACTAGTGCGAACCCATTCTTCGGATATCATTGCCGCATTGTTATCACGAGACTTCGCCCAGTCTGCAATAGCCCGCATTGAATCATTAGGGTGCTCATCCCCCACTGCCATAGCGATAAGCGCTTGCTGCGCCATATCTGCCAATTTTTTGTCATCCGCGACAGTATCCACAGGGATAATTTCTTTGAACGTCATAGTGTTATTCGTTAACGTGCCAGTTTTATCTGTACACACCACATCAACACGGGCTAGCCCCTCAATAGCAGGGAGCTCCTGAACAAGACACTGTTTTTCCCCTAACCGAATAACACCTACGAAAAAAGCAATCGACGTCATCAGCACCAGTCCTTCTGGAACCATAGGGACTAATGCAGCAGTCATAGAAAGCACCGACTCTTTCCACGGCTTACCTGTTTGACAAAGCTGAGTATAAATAGTCGCTAATCCAGTGGGAATGAGCAACCACGTAATAACTTTAAGAATCTTATTGATCCCCGACATGAGCTGAGAATTAGTAAGGCTAAACTGTGATGCCTCGGCGGCAAGTTTCGCTGCATAAGCATCAGTTCCTACTCTTGTCGCCTGATAAACCCCACTACCGGAGACAACAAAGCTCCCCGAAAGAACAACGTCACCAGAATCTTTATGAACCGGATCGTTCTCTCCCGTAAGAAGAGACTCATCCACATCGAGTGCTTGTGCAGAAAGTATTTCACCATCGACAACAATCTGCTCACCAGGAGACAAGACGATGAGATCCCCTTCGACCAGATCCGTAGCTGGTATCTCCACTGCCGTAGAGTTTTCTTGCTGCAGTGTATCGTCTGTGCTGCTCTCTGCAGGACTATCTGCAGCGGACTGAGTAGAGGACTCTGTACTGCGACGCTGCACAGTTGGTTTTGTTTGCCCCACTATTGACAACTTGTCGAGCATTCGTTTCGCCCGGATCTCTTGGATAATGCCAATAGCTGAGTTCGCGATAATCAAAAGGCCGAAGGCAGCATTAATGATGGAACCTGTGCACAGCACAATGACAAACAGCACACCAAGCATGGCATTAATTCTGGTAAATACATTTGCCCGAATTATTTCTCCGACACTACGCCCGGCGCGAACCTGATGATCATTACCTTTCCCTGCCGCACGTATCTCGTGGACTTGCGCCTCTGTTAATCCTCCTGCTGGGGTATGCTCCACTCCGTCGGGAATAGCGGCGAGAGTAGCAGCGGAAAGTTTCTGATCAGTCATGGGTGCCTTTTTACCTCTAAAAAGAGGTGTTTTCTCGGGGAAAGCCAGCAGTGTAATTCACTAATGCTTTTAGCCTAATTGATTTCTACAGATAATGGTGGGGCCTATAAATTCACATTTAGCGCTCTAACAGTCATAATGTGAATGTGACTAGTCAAGATTCTGCGCACAATGCGACTCCTGATGATCTTCTCGATACTTCTGCAGTTATCGCTGCGACAGTACACAATGCCGTCGAAGATGCAGTAGCAGAAACTATCGATGCACCCATGGAGAAACGGCACAAAACCGATGACCCATCGACGCTGGCAGAGCGTACCACTACTGTTATTCGTCTTGGTTCCTTGTTGCTGGCATCAGGTACAGGTGGATATCGAGTCAAACGGGCTATGCAGCGTGCCGCTTTCGCACTAGGCATCGATCGTTTTGATGCCTCTGTGACTCTCACAAATGTTACCGTCACGGCGTATGGCAAGGATGACTGCCGTACTCTCGTCAGTGAAGCGCCTGCCATTGGCGTTAATGCTTCTCGTATTGAAGCACTCGAAAGAATCTCCCGCGATATCTCTCACGGTATTACCAATGCTGATCTCAATGATCGTATTGATCATGTTGTCAAAGGTGGTAAGCCGCTCTACGGAGTGTGGGCCAATGGTCTAGCTTCCGGTTTTGCTTGCGCAGCATTCGCGGTTCTCAATAAATTCCCGCCTGAAGCACTTCTTTTTGTTCTCATCGGGGCAACTCTCGGCCAGATGACACGCCGTCATCTAAGCGGTCGTGGCTGGAACCAAATGGGTGTAGCGGCTCTCTCCGCAACCGTTGCTTCACTCATTTACCTTGTGTGTGTATCCATCACCGCGAAATTAGTACCAGGTTTTATCTATAACTCTGCCAATGCTGGTTTTGCACCAGTGAGTGCTGGTTTTGTGGCGTCGGTATTATTCCTTATTCCTGGCTTCCCCATGTTCACCAGCCTTTTAGATTTGGCGAAGCTCGATTTTAGCGCCGGTATTCAGCGGTTTACCTATGTTGTTTCTCTTTTAGCTGCTGCTACTGGTGCAGTGTGGATCGTTACACTGGCCACTGGTCTACAGCCTCTTCCACAAATTGGTAATCCTTATGTCGTGAGGTTCGGCGCCGAATGGTGGCCACTTTATGTATGGGTTGCGTCTTTCGTCGGTATCTCCGGATTCGCTGTACTCTTCAACTGTTCCCACCGAATGGTTCTTCTCTCTGCTGCCACCGGTGCAACCGGAAACCTTATTAAGTTCATTCTTATTGATCGCAGCATTGTGGGGCTTGATCTTCCCCTACAGTTCGGAGCTTTCATTGGTGCTCTCTTCATTGGTCTTGTTGCTTCTGTTATTGCACCACCTATGCGTCTTCCCCGCATTACGCTTTCCGTACCAAGCTCCGTCATTATGATCCCCGGTACATCAATGTACCGATTCATTTACTTCCTCAATACTGGTGATATTGGCCTGGCATCCCGTAACCTCATGGATGCATCACTCGTTGTTGTTGGTATTGGTGCAGGTCTCGCTATTGCCCGTATGCTCACCGATCCAGAATGGCTGTATGACCGTCGCCATCCGCAGTTCCACCGCGGTAACCTTATAGGCCGTACGCAGCGGGCCATATTGGGTATGCGAGCTGCTCATAGAGCTGCCAAGAAGGCTATCCATACGGCTGCTCGCCACGATGCTCACAAGATTAAAGAAGAGCAGACCGGCCCAACTCAGCACGCTATATCCCGATTCCGAGACTAGCGGTGCCCTGGCGGGGTGGGTTTAGCAAACCATATATGACATATATAGCGTTGGGGAGGTACCACTGTGGTACCTCCCCAACGCTATACTCATCTCCATTATGTGTTTCTAGAGTTATGCACTGTACGTTGACAATTATGTAAAAACGGTTACGACATCAACAAGAATTTATACTGATGTGGCAGCGTCTCTATATGCCGCGGAAACGTGGACGGCGTCCTTCTGCGAAAGCTCGACGAGCTTCTTTAAGATCCTCACTTATCCATGCCGTCTTTGCGGCAGCAGCTTGTATTGGAGTTGGTTGCTGCTGTGCTGAATCATTGTTAAAGACCAACTTGAGATGGTGCAAGGTAAGCGGCGCGTATGTAGCAATCTCTTGTGCCCACGCTAAAGCATCATCAACAGTACCAATTTTGTTGACTAATCCATGTGAAGCAGATTCTTGGGCATGGAATGGGTCGCCAGTGTAGAGAATAGTGCGGGCAAAGCCTCCACCTACTAAAGATTCAAGGCGTCGGACTGTCCAATTGTCCAGTGCAAAACCCATCTTCGCAACGGGAAGAGCGAAATATGCTTCTGCATCAGCGACACGAAGATCACACGCCATTGCTAGCTGTGCACCAGCTCCGATAGCTGCACCATTCACATAAGCGACAATGATGAGCTTCGATCGTTCAATGGTGCGTAGCATTGCAACGTTTTGGTTAGCGAATCCGGAGGAAAAAACACCGCCGGTTAAATCTGCACCAGCACAAAATACTTCCCCCGTACCTGTAATGACGAGACTGCGGCAGCCCTCATGTTCTACTCTCTCTACAGCTAACTGAATGCCTCGGCTTAGATCCGCATTCAGTGCATTACGGCGTTCAGGGCTGCGAAGAGTCATTTTAGCTATGCGCGCATTGCTAAAAATCTCAACTAGGATGGGACGATTTTCAACGTCAGGATTGATGACTTCACCGTCAATACGAAACTCAACTGTAGTGTCCACGCGTGAGATACCTCTCTTCGTCCTTAACCTTTTACTACCGCCGATACTGACCAGACAGGAAAGGATCACAGTGCACGCTGTGCATATTGTGCGTACTGTGCATAGCGTCCTTGTCCTTCAGTCTACAGATCACTATTGAACTCGTCTGGGTCCTTGCTCATTCTTCCGTCAAATCTATCGAGACTAGTTATTGACGCTAGCTCTTCATCTGTCAGCCAGAAATCAAAAATAGTGAAATTCTCCTGCATATAGCTTCGATGCATAGCCTTAGGAATAACTAAATTACCCATTTGTATATGCCACCGAAGCACAATCTGAGCCGGAGACTTGCCATATTTCTCAGCAAGTGACGCAATTGGTGCAGCATCGAGAGCCGCACCTCGTGCCAAAGGACTCCAGGCTTGCGTACGTATACCTAAAGAACTATTCCATTCGCGCATATCTGACTGGGAAAAACCAGGATGGAGTTCAATCTGGTTAAGTACTGGGCTAACTCCAGTTTCTGAGATAATGCGTTCAAGAGTGCTCTTTGTAAAGTTGGAAACACCTATACTGCGAAGCTCATCTGTGTCCCGCAGCGTTATCATCTCTTCCCACGTCTCTAAATATTTATCGACCTTTGGCTGTGGCCAATGAATGAGATAAAGATCAATGTAATCCAGGCCTAATCGCTCGAGGGAAGCATGAAAAGCAGCAGTTGTCTTATCTTTTCCTTGTTCGGTATTCCATAGTTTAGTAGTGACGTAGATTTCGTTACGAGGAATACCGGAATCCCGAATAGCTCGCCCTACGCCTTCTTCATTGCCGTAAAACGCGGCAGTATCAATCAACCGGTAACCTACTTCCAGAGCCTCAGAAACAACGTGGTAGGCGTCCTCTGAAGGAACTTTATAGGTACCAAACCCCAATTGTGGAATCAAAGTTTGATCGTTGAGTATAACTTCGGGAATCTGGGCAAACTGACTAGAAGACATATCTAAATTCTAGTCTTCTGCACTAATTGTTTTGGGAAAGAATCTGTTTTCGTACTTGTGTTTTGTGATACAGCCTCCTGCTGCTCACGCTAGCTGCGAAAGCGTAATCTTTCTTCTCACTGGTAGAGTGAAACATGGTTATGTCCCACTTATCGTCTTGTCCAGAGACATCATGAAAATTCAATATCACTATCATGATCAGTGCGTAGCCAAGCCAATAACGAGTATCGATCTGTCTCTCTTTTTCTGTAGGAAAACCTTAGTGGTGAGAGAGAAAGAGGCAGAGAAAAATTTCTTCTTCGCATAGAAAGGCGCTATATGGCTTTCGCTTGTGTCAATCGCAAAGGTCTTACTTTGCTAACAAGCACGGCTCTCCTTCTAGGGTTTCTCACTTCTCCCCTTCCCACAGTTGCTCATGCTGCGGAAAAACCAGGCGACACCTTAATATGGGCACCCTGTCCTAAGGATGCTGCTAAACGCTCATCACGATGGAATATGCAGTGTTCTACGTTCAAAGTTCCCTTGGACTATAAAAATCCCACGGGGAAAAAAATCACCATCATGATGTCGCGAATTAAGGCGACAGGACGCGCCCGCGGGGTTATTTTGAACAACCCGGGTGGCCCCGGAGGATCCGGACTTAATCTGTGGTCTTGGATGCTCCGTACTGGCTCTGCTATTCCCCTTCACCACAATTTTGACCTTATTGCTGTACAGCCGCGGGGACTTGAACACGCTACTCCGCTACGACACTGCGTTAACCCCGACATAGCTGATAACAACAAAAATACTAAAGACAAAGATCTCGGGACTATCACAAAAACTATTAACGATATTACTGATCGTAGCCATAATCTTCGTAAGAAAATTACTTCTAAAACCTCTGACGTTGCGTCAAAGGAATACCAAAAGTGCGTAAAGGATTATAAAGAGTTATTTGAACATGTCACGACTGAGAACACTGCTCGTGACTTTGATATGGCTCGTCAATATCTTGGCCAGCACACAATTAATTTCTATGGTGCTTCCTACGGAACCTGGCTCGGTGCGGTGTACGCTACGCTATTCCCCGAGCATATTGATCGCCTAGTTCTTGATTCAGCTGTTGACCCCACCGGAATCTGGATGGATAACTTCGGCAGCCAAGGTGACATGCAACGACGCCGCATGTACGAGATGTTCGATTTCTTTGCCGCCCGCGATAATCTTTATCATCTCGGTGATACTCCCCTCAAGGTGTATACCAAGTGGTACCGCATTATTGGACGGGAGATGCAAGGCCCCACTACCCCTCGAATCGGTGCCCCACCTGCACAAATCGGAGACGTCCCACCGCAATTTAAACGCAATATTCAGCTTTACCTCACTGGATATAACCTAGCCCGGCCTCTAGTAGACCGCATCGAACGTGCACTCCACGCATGGGAAGCGCCCAATGAAAAAAATGAGCACAATCTTTGGGAGATTACAGGTCTTGCCTTTACAAGCCGCACGTATTGGTCACAAGTTGCTGCCTATATGCAAAACCCGCAGCCTAAGCCTCTAACAAAGGAGGAAAAGGAAGAAAAATCCGTCTCTGATAATGTTTTTAGAGCAGTAACATGTAATGAAAATGCGACGGTGCCAAAACCACTTAATCTTCCTGCTACTGGTATTGCCTATTTTATGGGTGCGGATATTTTTACATTGAAAAATCTCATTGCATCATCGGGCATCATGTGTCTTGGTACTAGACCAAACACTAAACCAATAAACGTCACAGGGGCTTTCCTTAAAAACCGCCCCGTAGTGCTGCAATCTATCTATGATACGCAAACACCCTACGCAGGTGGACAAAAAATGGCTCACGCTATGAACGCTTATTTCGTTAAAGCTGACGGCGGAGATCACGGTGTGTACGTGTACGATAATCCTGAGGCGTGGGAGCTAGTCAATAATTACTATCTCAGAAAGCCTATTGTTACGCGTACGAAACTGCCTTATGCCAGGGTAGATGAGCATTAGTGTAAACGAACACTAACGGTGAATGACGTTCTATAAAGAAGAGGGGGTGAGAGGAACCTTTGTTTCTCTCACCCCCTCTTTAGTACCTTCACTACAAGATGGAGTTCATTCTAGTGATACTGCTGATTATTATGCGGTCTTCTTGTGGCAGTCGCAGGTGCATTCTGGGCCGCATTCATTTTTCCCGCAACGTCCTTCTGCACAGCATGTGCATGAGTCAGTGCAGGTACATTCTGGGCCACAAACTTTACAATTAGCCATGTCTATGTCCTTCACTCGTCTGTAGCAACACATTATTACGTGCGCATACAATAATGATATATCTCTACGGAACTAAGCGAAACACTTTGCCGAAATTTCTCCGTATAACAAATAGACCTCACTCGCCCCATGCTATCCCCCAAAGAACTCTGTCCATTAAGTAGTTCAGTACTCTCCGCGGACCTTTTTACGCTGGTAGAATGGAGTCAACTGATATTATTCGTCATCCTCGCCGAGTCGTTACACATCTTCACTGATTTTTAGATCTGTCAGTGGCTGGACAGAGATTTTCTTTCTTTAGAAAGGTGCGCTGCATGTTTGCTCCGCGCACAAACCACAAAAGTCTCACACTGTTAACAAGTACAGTTCTCGCTTTAGGACTTTGCGTCTCGCCTTCTACAACAACCGTTTACGCTGCCGAAAAACCAGGCGATTCTCTCCACTGGACTACATGTCCTGCTGATATCACCACAAATACTCCGCCAATGAGCATGCAGTGTACCACCTTCAAAGTTCCTCTAGATTACGGCAAACCTGACGATAAAAAGATCACCATCATGATGTCGCGAATTAAAGCGACTGAACATTCCCGCGGAGTTATCCTTATCAACCCTGGCGGGCCTGGACAATCTGCTCTTAATCTCTGGACTTGGCTGATTCACAATGGTTCCTCCACTCCCCTCCACCGCAATTTCGATCTTATTGCTGTACAACCTCGAGGACTAGAACACGCTACCCCACTACTGCTACAAGATTCTGCGACTACCTCCAAGACAATGTCTCATGCGGGTATAAAAGAACAGAAAGACTACAAAGAGCTATTTGCGCACATTACAACTGAAAACACTGCTCGTGATTTTGATATGGCGCGCCAATATCTCGGCCAGCAAAAGATCAATTTCTACGGTGCTTCTTACGGCACCTGGCTTGGCGCCGTATACGCCACACTATTCCCCCAACACACCGACCGTCTTGTCCTCGACTCAGCCGTCGACCCCACCGGAATTTGGTTAGATAACCTCAGCGGACATGGGAATCTACAGCGACGCCGTATGTACGAAATGTTCGATTTCCTAGCCGCCCACGATGATCTCTATCATCTGGGCGATACACCCCTCAAGGTGTACACCAGGTGGTACCGCATCATCGAACAAGAACTACACGGTCCCGCTGCTCCCCGAATAAGCGCACCACCTGCACAAATCGGAGACGTCCCACCTGAATTTAAACACAATATTCAGCTCTACCTCACCGGCCACAACCTCGCTCGACCAATCGTCGACCGCATCGAACGCGCCATCCACGCATGGGAAATCCCCACTGCGGAATACTCCCATAATCTTTGGGAGATAACGGGTACTGCGCTTACAAGCCGATCATATTGGCCACAAGTAGCCGTCTACATGCAAAACCCGAATCCCCAACCTCTCACAGACGACGAAAAGGTAGAGAACCTCATATCTTCCAACGTTTTTAAAGCCATAGTATGCAATGAAAATACGACTAAGCCTGCGCCACTAAATTTTCTTATAGGAAGTGCTGCTTATTTTGCAGGTGCAGATGCGTTCACCTTACAAGATCTCGTCATGTCATCTGGCATAACGTGTCTTGGTATCACGCCATCCACTAAGCCTGTAAAAGTGGTGGGGACTTTCCTTAAAAACCGCCCTGTGGTGTTGCAATCTATTTACGACACGCAAACACCCTATGCCGGTGGCCGAAAAATGGCTCAAGAAATGAACGCATACTTCATCAAAACTGAAGGCGGAGACCATATTATCTATGCATATGATAATCCCGAAGCTCGGAAATTAGTTAATAACTATTATCTCAAAGAGCCTATCGTTACACGCACCAGTTTGCCCTATACCGCAGTAAACCTGCAGTAGCTGTCTTATTGACGGTCTTCCAATGGTACGTAGGCGCGTTCCGTCTCGCCTTTGTATACCTGACGAGGGCGCCCAATCTTGCTGTGCGGGTTGCTGTTTTGTTCACGCCACTGGGCAATCCAGCCTGGCAAACGTCCAAAAACAAAGAGTGGTGTAAACATTTGCGTGGGAAATCCCATAGCACGGTAGATCAGCCCAGTGTAGAAATCTACGTTTGGGTAGAGGCGGCGTTCAACGAAGTAATCGTCAGCGAGGGCTTTATCCTCAAGAGCAAGAGCAATATCGAGCAGCTCATCACCACCTAATACGTCAATGACGCGGTGCGCATGCTTTTTCACGATGGCGGCACGTGGATCGTAATTCTTGTATACGCGGTGGCCAAAGCCCATCAAGCGTACACCGTCTTCTTTATTCTTAACCCGCTCCATATAGTCGTGAGCGTCCCCACCGGAATCGCGAATACCCTCCAACATCTCTAGCACTGCCTGGTTGGCACCACCGTGCAGAGGACCATAAAGAGCATCAATGCCCGCAGCAACCGAAACGAAGAGATTAGCTTTCGAAGAACCAACCATGCGAACTGTAGAAGTAGAACAGTTCTGTTCATGGTCAGCATGCAGGATAAGAAGCACTTCCATTGTATGGACAAGCTCTGGGTCAAGTTCATATTCCTGGGAGGGGGAACCAAACATCATGCGGAGGAAATTCTCCACGAGGGTGTATTCATGGCGCGGATACATTGGCGCCATGCCATGCAGATGACGGTAAATGTCCGCGGTCAGCATGGGCACCTGACCGAGAAGCACACGTGTAGCTTTCTCGACTTCTCCTGGATTATGCGGATCGAGACAATCCTGGTTGTAGCAGGATAGGAGATTGACGGCGGCTGCCATCGACGGCATAGGGTGACCCCACCGTGGGATAGCTTCATAGAATTTACGGAAATCCCAATCCAGCTCAGTGTTGTATTTGATGCTCATACGGAAATCTTCAAGTTCCGTAAAATTGGGCAGGTGGCCGTGGATAAGAAGATATGCCACTTCCATAAAAGTTGCTTTTTCGGCAAGCTCTTCAATGGGATAACCACGGTAACGCAGGATTCCCTTATCGCCGTCAATATATGTAATGCAGGATTCACAAGAACCTGTATTGACGTAGCCATTATCGAGGGTGATCGTTCCCGTCTCTTTGAGAAGGGCGCCTAGTTGGACGCCGTCATAACCTTCAGTAGCGTGCACAATAGGCAGATCAATATCGCCGTTAGGAAGAACCAACTTAGCCATATCGCTGGGGTTTTGCTCCTGATTCACACGCTTTCCTTTCGTTCTGCGGCTCGGGAGTATAGCTCCCACTGTTGAGAACACCTCTCATACAGCTATAGATCTAAGGATACCGCCTTGTTATTTAAATAATCTGCGATTCTCTTTTACTTACACATTCTCAGTGTTCTTAAGATCTTGATGACAGCTCTCCATGCAGACGCCATTGTGCAGACCATTCAGCCGAAGGTGCCAGGACAATAAGATCCTGACCAGTCACCATTGCATTGGGAGGGCATGTCATTGGCTCAACAGCTAACGCACGTCCCTCTCCCGTTTCTTTTCCAGGAAACATCACAGTTTTTTCACCGGTGGTAAAAATCTGCAACCACGTGAACTTCGTATCCGCATCCATCACTACGCTGATGCATCGACCATCTTCTACTTGTCCGGTCAAGCGCGCTAATTCACGCCAGCCATCTACAACTGGAGTTTCTTTCGACACTGTAAAAGGAGTATCGAACCATACGTCTTTCATGCTAGTGGTCTCATTGATCGCTGGGACTCCTTTGCCTACTGGGAAATGTTGTCCAGTAGGTAAAAGACGGTCATCGGTTACCCACCAATCATCTACATTCGCGTGGAAAACACACTGGTTCAATGCTGCATGACCAGCAGTAATATAAGGGTGCGCTCCGTATCCCCAGGGCATTGTGCTACCAGAATTGTTTTTCACTGATGTTGTTACGGTAAGTCCATCTGCCGATAGCGTATATCGAACATGCGCGGAGAATTCCCACGGCCAGCCCTGTGAAGACTTCTGCATGGACGGATCATAGTGAAAACCGAGTGTTACAGAACTTCCATCGTGGGCCTTTTCTACAACGTTCCACAGTTCATCTGTTGCTAGGCCATGGATAGCATTGCGCAGCGCTGGTTCATTCTTTTTTATGGCAACAGAAGTGTTTTCGAACAAAAACTGTCCATCGGCAATACGATTGGGCCAGGGAATAAGAGTTTGACCGCACGTAAAAGGAGACTCTTTTCCGTAAGATTCCGTCAGAGGAACGTCTGTATTATCGTCCAGAGTCCACTGGAGTCCTTGTAAAGCTGCACCCCGACGATCGATATATGCTCGGTAGTGTTTTGTTTCCAAAGCTATTGTGCGTCCAGAAGCCAAGTGCTCATCACGTTCTGACAAAATCTTATTGTTGAAAGAGTTGGTCATCAGTCTTCTTCTTAGTAAATCGCGCTGATACGAAGGCCAAGACACGGAAGAATTCATTCATGAGAATTCACTGTCTCGGCTCATTCATAAGAATATCTATTTTTAGGAATCTATGAACGCGATCTGAGAATAATAAATAACGCCTCGCTGAGTTGCACTAAGCACTAGCGTTGATAGTTCCATTCCTCACTTTATGACGGCTACAATCGAGATAGTTTCTCTTGGAAGTCCTGCATACTGCTATGCCAAGACAATCCTCTCTATGAAATCACAAAGGACAATAATGAGCGACGCTACGATCACTATTCCCGCTGATCTTCTCCCCACCGATGGGCGCTTTGGCTGCGGACCATCAAAGGTTCGCAAAACGCAACTCGACTCAATAATCGATGCAGGTACTTCCATCATGGGTACCAGTCATCGCCAGCCAGCTGTGAAAAATGTTGTGAAGCGTATCCAAGAAGGGCTTCTCGACCTCTTCCAAGCCCCCGAAGGCTATGAAGTGCTCCTCGGTATTGGTGGTGCTACTGCTTTTTGGGACGCTGCTACATTCGGTCTTATCCGGGAACGTTCACTCCACCTCACATGCGGAGAGTTCTCTTCTAAATTCGCTACCGCTGCGAAAAAAGCCCCTTGGTTGAAAGACCCTGTGGTTGTTTCATCCGAGCCTGGCTCCGCCCCTACCCCTGTCGCCGATGAAAGCTGCGACCTCATTGGTTGGGCACATAATGAAACCTCAACTGGCGTTATGCTCGGGGTGGAACGCCCGAAGGGGTCCGAGAACGCCCTCATCGCTATTGATGCTACGTCCGGTTCCGGCGGACTCCCCGTTAACATTGCCGACGCTGACTGCTACTATTTCTCCCCGCAAAAGTGCTACGGCTCCGATGGTGGCCTGTGGCTAGCACTCATGAGCCCTGCTGCTACTGAGCGCATTGAAGAAATTTCTGCAAGTGGCCGCTTTATTCCGGGATTCCTTGATCTTAAAACTGCACTCAATAACTCCCGCAAGAATCAGACATATAACACTCCTGCGGTAGCTACTCTCCTCATGCTGGCTAACCAGATTGAGTGGATGAATAGTAATGGCGGTCTCGACTTTACTGTGGGTCGTACAACTGATTCTTCTACTCGCCTCTACGAATGGGCAGAGAAGAGCGAGTTTGCTCATCCGTTCGTTACCGATCCTGCGCTACGTTCGCTCGTTGTTGGCACTATCGACTTCAATGATGATGTTGATGCCGCCGCTGTTGCGAAAACACTGCGAGCTAACGGCGTACTAGACACTGAGCCTTACCGCAAGCTAGGACGTAACCAGCTCCGCATTGGTATGTTCCCGGCTATCGATCCCGAAGATGTCAGCCAACTCACCCGATGCATTGACTACGTCGTTGAGCATCTCTAGGACTCATAATTTCGGTAAATAAATACCAATAGGTTCATAAAAACCGTGGAAGGGCTGACAAATGCTGTCCCTCCACGGTTTTTATGCTGTTCCTCCCCAATAACACTGGTCTCTTCCGCTAAAGTTGTTGTAAAGAACTCATACCTAACCAGTGGAGGTGTTATCTATGCGAGAGCTACACGTAGCTGGTTATAACGCAAACGAAAATAAAATCATCCTACGCGACTCCACTAACGACGATGAGTTCTCCATTGTCGCTGATGAACAATTACGGGCTGCCGCTCGTGGTGACGTTCCCGGCATGTGCCAAGTTACGGTAGAGAAATCTAATACCATGCGACCGTCGGAGATCCAGGAGCTTATTCGCGCTGGCGCGTCAACTGATGAATTAGCCGATAAAGCAGGTATGCAAAGATCTCGGCTTGAGAATTTAGCTCGCCCAATCCTCATGGAACGCGCCAACATGGTGCGCCGAGCCCAAGAATCTCATCCTGTTTTAGCCGATGGCCCCTCCGACATTACTTTAGCCATGGCTATTCATACAGCCTTAAGCGCACGCGGTATCGATTATCACGATGGCAGTTGGGATTCCTGGAAAACTGCTGACGGCCACTGGATTATTGAGTTACGGTGGGAAGAAAGACACGCCGATAACACTGCACACTGGCGTTTCCAACAGGATCGTTCCTATGCCGTCACTAGTCCTATCGATGAAACCGCTAGCGAGCTAACGGATCCCGATTTTTCTCCCCATCGACTTAGCACTGTTGCACCTATCTCTAATCTTGGGGTAGCCCGACTGCGAAATTCGCAAACATCTCAAGAAGATAGACAAAAATTAGCAGTCGCTGCACAACGTGATGCTGCTGGTATACCGGACAGTTCACGTCCAGAAAGCGTACAGAAGCGAACACCCGGATACGTGAAATCCGTAACTATAGATATGGAGGATTTCACTACTCCCACTACGCCGCAGCCAGTTCGTTCTTTTGACGGCTCTGCGGATACTGATACCTCTGACAGCATAATGTCAGAGCGTACGACGCCTGCCGACGCACCTACTGAGCAGCTCACTCTGGACAATATTCGACAGTTTTCTGAGCGTAAAAACGAGTCCGCTACTCACTCTGAAAACCGTTCTGAAAAGCAGCCTCCTATAAAGCCTCTTCCTCTTTCACGTGCTGCCACTAGAAAAGATACTGCTAAAAAGGATGATGACTCTCATCATTCCTCTCATAAGAAGCAGAAACACCCCACTATGCCTTCTTGGGAAGATGTTCTACTAGGCGTTAGAGGTCAACAAAATGACAACTGATTCTGCGGAGCGAGCTGTTGTAACAATCTGGTTTGTTTCAGCTCCCAATGCTCACGCTGTCCTTGCTTCCAATCCGCAACCGGATACTGAGTACGGTTTACAGTTAGTTGCTGGTCTCTTCCCTACCCGTCCTGTTACCCCTCTTGGAATTTTTCCTTTAACACGCTCTGCACCAGCTGGACATACTGAAGTGTATGTGGGTGTTTATCCAGGAGTGACAGTTCTACAAACTGCAGCTATTCCACTAACAAGCATGCTTGATCTTGTCCCCGAGTGGATACAACCTGACGCCGCAGACAATATATACGCATTTGCACAGGGGCCATCTGGCGCTTTCGCAGGTTTTGCACATTGGCATCACGGTAAATTAGAACGTGCTTTCACCGCGACAACCTGCGAAATTCTGGAGGATAAAGGGCTACCGCTTAAAGTCGAGACCCCTTACTGGAGTGGTGAATGCCCTCCACCCAGCAGTACTCAACTCGACTCTACTTGTGCAATTCCCTTGCCGTTCCTCCCTGGGGATATACTGCTCACCCTTTATACGACATGGTTAGGTTTTGAACCTCGCGCTCACGATCTCACCATTCTCGTTAATGGTTTTGCTATTGATGGACGTCCAGAAGCCCGTCCCGTCGAAAGAATTTCTTCTGGGGATGCACTTACAGCCAATTCTCCGGAGATAGGAGAAGGAGCTTCTCCCGATGAATTGATTGCGGCTGAGCTAGAAGAGGCTACAGGTGCCGTCACTGACGACATCGATGGTTCTGTTGACACTAATAGCGACAATGCCACCAGCGTTGACGCTCACATAGACGCAAATTCGCTAGGCGATACACACCACAAAGAGAGTTGTTGGACTCGTTTTAAGCGTTGGTGTACTGGAAAGTCGACAACTACCCACGCATCCGCAGACAGTGACGGCAATGCTAGCGACAGCAACGATGGCAGCATACTTCATGAAGAAAGTACCGAGGGTACCAAGGAAGACTAGCACCTAACGTTAGTTCCGTATCCGCTCGTAGAAGGCTACGGCCGCTGATGTTGCGACGTTAAGAGAATCTACTCCTAACTGCATTGGTATTTGTACTCGTGCGTCTGCCAAGCGCATCGTTTTTCGCCGTAGTCCGGGGCCTTCAGCACCAACGAGAAATGCGACTTTATCTCCATCTGCTGCATTGGATAAGAACTGTGCGTCATGTGCTGGAGTGAGTGCGAGGATGCGATATCCCGCTGCATGTAGTTGTTCAAACGTCTGTTCTTGCCAATCATTTGGCCCACCTTCGCACACAGCAAAGGGCACTCGTAAGACATGGCCCATGGAGACGCGTACTGACCGTCGATATAACGGATCTGCACAACCAGCTCCAATAAGGACTCCCCCAACATTCAGTGCAGCTGCATTACGAAAAATGCTACCAATATTAGCATGGTCATTCAGCCCTTCTAAGGCAACGAGCGTACGGGGTTCGTGTGACAGTACATCACTAACGGAACGTGGGGTAGGGCGTGGCGCTAATGCAAAGATATGACGATTAAAGTGGAATCCCACGCACTCTGAAATAACATCAGCTGATGCCTTATAAAAAACAGTATTGTTGGCAATCCTCGCATAATCTGGCATAGCGATGAGCCTATCTAGGCCAACATCTGTCCCTAAGAACTGAGTGGGAGGGCAGTATGAATCCAGCATGCGATCGATAACAAATGATCCCTCGCCGATGACTACCCCATCTGGCCCTTCATGGTCTCTCCGCTTCTCTGCGTGGTTGAGATCACGAAAACCAGCAATACGTGGATCAGAGGGGTTATCAACAGGAACGATTTTTACCATACTTGTCTGCTCTCTTGTCTATTCTCCCCGGAAGACTGATGTTTTAATACTTCACTGTTCCTAGACGAAGATACAAACCGAATCGTTTTCGGTACTGTTAGAAGGAAGAACGATTCAAGAGGTATCACGAGAATAATGAAGAAGCGTACCATTCAAGCGTTACCAGCTAAGCTCATTGATCCACGTCCTGTGCTGCTATCAGGTATTGGGGCATGGATAGTGTGTTTAATGACGCTGCTTATTGTGGGTGTAAAAACCACTGCTATGTGGACAGCTGTTTGGGGTATCGCTATCGGTCTGGGTATTTACGTGCTTTTCCTCTATCAAAGAAGGGCGTTGCGTCGCGGCGACAGTACCGCGCAAACGTCACTTCCTGATGTTGGACGCTATGGTGATGCGGCAGCAGACTATGTCACCATAGAAGTGCCTCATGCACAGGATGACAACTGCTCATTGCAGTGATCTACTGTTGTTCTTCTTTATCAGTCTCTTGATTAGCGGCTACAGTAACTACGTCAAATTCTGCATCGTCAAAGTACATGGCAGCGGGTTGAACTGCAGAAAAATCTTCTCTAATGCTTGAGTGAGCACCACAACCGTAATGCGCATGAACAACATGGCCATCTGCGGACAGCTTATTAGTGCACACTCCAAAACTGGCTTTTAGTGCGCCTGCTAGTGGTGCATAAAAACCACAGGATTCACAGTGTGCCGGTGCTCTTTTCGCACGGTTACTCTGCGGCCCGTATTCACTTTTTTCCCATCGGGTTGCTGCTTCGTCTCTTCCTTCAGGACTCAGTACTCTCTCACGCCCGTAGCCTATGGGCATGGCAGCGTCATCGAGTTCCGCATCCCCGGAGTCCATGTAACCGGGGACAAGTCGCGGATCATTATCGGCAACAGGAAGAATATCGTTATCGGAAAGATCACCAGGCTGTAAACGCTCTTCCCACGGAATCCAGGGTGGTGCAAGGAGTGCTTTATCACCAGGTATTAAGGCTAATTCGTTAAGGGTAGGATGCTCAGTGTCTCCAGAAAGAACAACATGCCATTCCCATCCTCGGTAGCCTCGTATATCCGCAGAAAAGCGGTAGGTAATGGAATGAGGATCTTCTCTCAATACTCCTAATAATTCACCGGCATTCCCCGCATTGAGGTCAGCAATAGCATGACGGGCTATTTTCTCAGCTTCTGGAGTTACTAGTGAATCTGTCTTCTCCGAAGTATCAATCTTTGCGATATCGTCACTCACAGTTTTATTGTGTCACTCTTTCAAGATTGTTCTACACGTTCTGTATCAGTAATAGATCTCAACAGCTTCATGTGCGAGACGACGGGCCTGGGATATTGGTTAGCGATCAAGCTCTCGGGCAACGGCGCGAACGATTTCAGAAATATGCTGTGCGGTTTTTCGATCCGGGTAACGACCTTTACGAAGTTCTGGTTGCACTGTAGATTCCATCAGCGTAATCATGTCTTCAATCATGCCGTGAAGTTCGTCTGGGGTATGACGGTGTGCTGTCTGGCGGCGTTGTTTACGCTGGTTTGCGGAAACTGACGGCGCCGGTGCGAGGATTTCTAAACGCAGTGCTTGCGGACCGCGACGTCCCGCCGCAATGTCCATATCTACACGCTGTCCTGGTTTTAATTCAGTAACATCATCAGGAAGAACAGAAGCACGAACATATACGTCTTCACCCTCATCCTGGGTAATGAAGCCAAACCCCTTCTCCGGGTCATACCACTTCACTTTGCCATGAGGCATAATCCGTGCATCTCCTTCCTTTATGTGCACACGGTTATATGTTTGTTTTATTGCAGTCTATTACAGTGTACCGATTCTGCATCACGTATATGAAAGTGATAGCAAAGATATCTTTTACCACTATATGTTACTAATTTTCTCACATTATAAGATTTAAAAATATTTTCTGAATCGTTTCAATAATACTTTTACCAGGTATTTCTCTAAAAATTTCAGCATTTAACACTGTAAAGACGGTCTACTTTTTATTTCATTTATATGACGATTCGGGTACAAAACTGTATTCTTTTACCCATAGTTCTGTTAACTACTCCAATAGCCAGGATGTATGTCCCATCCCCTGCCTATTGAGAGCGCTGCCCCCTGAACAGCGAACAAGGATGGGAACAGGCACCACGCGATACATAGTATTAATCGCACTTCTCTCCGCATTTCAGCAAGAAGAGTGCCTGGCGCATTTGTTTGGAAAAGGAACCTAATGGGTGCACATTCTGCACAAGGACGCCACTCTGGAACTGCTATTTTTAAAAAAGCTTTCTCCTCAATTGCACTATCTGGTGCTACCGCCCTTGCCGTGGGTGTCATCTCTTCTCCGCTCGTTTCCGCCGCCCCCTATTCTGATTGGGATCGTCTTGCTCAATGCGAGTCAGGAGGAAATTGGCACATTAATACTGGTAATGGCTATTACGGTGGCTTGCAATTTAGCCAAAGTACCTGGTCCGCTAATGGTGGCACCAAATACGCTCCACGTGCCGACTTAGCTAGCCGTGAACAACAAATTGCTATCGCCGAACGTGTGCTGGCAGCTCAGGGCTGGGGTGCCTGGCCAGCATGCTCTTCTTCACTTGGATTGAGTAGTGGCCCTACTCCCCGAAATCCTGAGTCTCCGGCAGATATTGCTCGTAAAAAACGCATTGCCGAACAGAAACGCCGTGCAGCGCAACTTCGCCGCGAAGCACAACGACGTGAAGCGCAACGCCGCGAACGTGAGAATAACTTCATCCACTACAAGACCGTAGAAAATGCGGGCATGATGGTGGAAACTGCTTCCAATCTTGGTCTCCCTATCAACCAAGATAAAGCCAACAAAGCTATCGATAAAGTGGATAAAGGCATTACTAATAAAGTAATTAAGCCTATCCGCAAGATCAGTAAAGAGTCTGATAACGCGGTAGTAAAGAAAATCGATCCTGCCTACACCAAGGTCAATCATTCTGCTGCCAAAATTGTAGAAGGCGATGGCGGAATCGAAGATAAACTGCACGATCCGTCTACTAAACTCAACGCTGCTACTAATGGTGCCACTCCTGTTATCGGATCCAGCGCCGATAACTCTCGTACAGTTTCGAAGAGTTCTTCCGCTGTATCCAAAACCGGTAGCAATAACAGTAAGAGCAATAAGACCGGAAAGAATAGCAAGAGCAGTAACGGCAGCAAGAATAACAAGAGCACCAAGAATGCTCAGAACACCAAGAAAACAAAAACTGGTAGTGCTTCCTCCACAGCCACAAAGGACAAGCAGGACAATAAAGCACCTCTAAAAGATTCTCTTGCGTCAAAAATGCACAGGAAAGATAAGAAGAATAATATTCTTCCTATTCTCCCCCTCTCTGCACTCCATCGTTAAAAACAAACAGTGTTGTGGCCAGCTAGTCAAAGAAGCTAGCTGGCCACAATGTTTATAGACAGTTCGTGTATAGCGTTATACGCAGCGTTATACATGGCACTAACACGGTCGTGGAGAGAAACCCGAGGGGGTCTCTTTGTATTGCGTTAGCGGTAAGCTGGAAGGATGGATTTGAGTACGCATACCAGTTGGGATACATGGTTAAGTTCTCTCTCTACAGAAAGCCTTGCGACGCTTCTTAGCCTACGTCCCGATGTTGCTGTGCCGCCGCCCACTAGTCTGGTTGTACTCTCCACCCGGCTAACGCAGCAGCGCTCCTACCGCCGCGCGTTAGGCAATCTTAACCGTCCACAGCTTTATACCCTCAACGTACTTACCTGCAGCACAACCGAGTTATCAGTAACGTCTCTTAAAAAGGGCAGTCTCCTCTCTTTCCTCTCCACCACAGAAATAGAGGAAATTCTCTCTACCCTAGTGAATTATGCACTTCTCTACCCGACCAGTAATGACGCTTATCTGCCTGCACCAGGTCTTGCAGAAGTTCTCCCACACCTGCCACTCGATTTAGCAGATAATCCGCCTCTAAGAGATTGTGCAGCACTCCGCACCGATATTGCGCGCTTACCGGATAATCAACGGCATGTCCTAGAGACTCTGGCAGAATCTGGCCGTCGTGGCACCACTACTGCCTTGCGTGAAGCTGGGCCAGACCATCCTCTCTACCAACTTTTATCGAAGGATCTCCTCCGCCGTGACGGTACTTCGGAGGACACAGTTCTTCTTCCCGAAGATATCTATTGTGCCTTGCATCATTCCGTAGCTTCAGCGGTGAGTAATCCACTTAACTGTCCGCAGCCGCAGAGCGTTAATACCGTTCTTACTCGTACAGCGCATAATACTGCGGAAGAGCCAGCAACGGGTATCGATAACTATGCATTTTTTCTTCATACCGTGCGTGAGCTCATCGACACCATCGATACACAGCCTCTACACGCTCTTGCCGATGGTGGCATAGGGCAACGCGAACTCCGCAGACTCACAAATACTACAAATCTTCCCACCGCACAGATTGTGGTGGGTGTAGAAGCTCTTGCAGCGCTTAGCATTATCGAAGAAGACCTTGCTGAAGAGGGTAACTGGATCACCACTGCCAATGCCGATACATTCCTTGCCAGCACCCCCGCAGAACAATGGGAACTTCTCCTCCGCACCTGGTGGTACAGTTCTCGTCCTTGGTCGGGTACTCCGCATGAACGTGCCATTGTCCTCAACCCAGAGGCAGGAGACGGACATCTTCGACTACTCCGTCACCAGATCCTCGAGAATCTCGCTATCTGGCCTGCAGATATTCTCACCGCTAGCGAAGCTGACGTTGCTGCACTCACCCACTGGTGCGAACCTCTCATTCCAGCGCTAGCGGGGGGTGCTGCTTTCGAGGACACTATACATACCGCTGAGATACTTGGCATTCTGCACTCGTGCACGCTTACGCAGGTGGGACGTGCGCTCCTTACTGGAGATGTCTCCACTGCTATCGGCTCTGCTATTCCCGCTGAAACAACATCTATCCTGATTCAGGATGACCACACTATCGTGGTACCAGGGTTTCTTTCCCCCCAGCACACAGACATTATGCGGCGTATCGCCACAGTTGAATCCCCGGGGATGGCGACGGTCTACCGTATCAGTGAGGAAAGCATTCGACACGCACTAGACACTGGGTTAACGGCTACTGACATTCACAACTTTTTGCACGACCTCTCCCATATTGAGGTTCCGCAATCATTGAGCTACCTCATTGATGACGCTGCCCGCCGACATGGTGCGCTACGCGTAGCCCCCGCTTTATCCGTTGTTCACTCGGATGATCCCGCACTTATCCGTAGTGTATTGGCATCACCTGCATTACAGAACTGCGGTTTACGCCTCATCGCCCCCACAGTTGCTATTGCGGATGTTACTCCGCGTGAACTTCATTCAGCGTTACAAGATACAGGGCTTAGTCCTATTCTGGAGGACAGTCACGGTTGCGTCCTCTCTCTTCGCCAGCATCGTCCACGACCAACTCTAGATAACTGCTACGCCAGTCTAGTACCTGCGGATACTCCCCTAACGTCCCTCGCACAAGAATCACAACTATCACCTACCCATGCAGAGGAAATCGCTAGCCAACTACACGCTGCCACGGAAAATAGCCGTCATAGCGGTCCAGTCATGACGGGGGATACTATCATTCCGCTTCTCCATGACGCTATTAACAAACATCAGGAAGTTATCTTGGGCTTCATCAAAGGTACCGGCGTCAAAGCACAGATACGTTTACTGCCACGCAGAATGTCCGAAGGCATGTTGGATGCCGTCGATGTCGCTACACACCAGCCTTATCGTTTTGCTCTGCACAAGATTCGTTCTGCCAGCATTATTTCTAACGACTCATAGTAATTTCATCGCCATATTTAGCCGAGGAGTTTCCACATGACTGATGGTCCGCTCATTGTTCAGTCTGACAACACTATGCTGCTTGAAGTCGATCATCCACAAGCCGACGAGGTCAGACGAGCGATAGCGCCTTTCGCAGAATTGGAACGTGCCCCCGAGCATATCCACACGTATCGGATTACCCCCTTGGCCCTCTGGAATGCGCGTGCAGCCGGCCACGATGCTGAACAAGTAGTGGACACACTAGTACGCTATTCTCGTTACCCTGTCCCTCAGCAACTTCTTATTGCTATTGCAGAAACGATGGAACGCTATGGCCGTCTCCACCTTGTTAATGACCCTGCACACGGTTTAGTACTTGTCTCTACCGACCCAGCGGTACTTGCAGAAGTCATCCGTCACAAGAAAATAAAACCCTTACTAGGGCAGTCAGTGGGTCCAGACACGATCACGGTACACCCCTCTGAACGCGGCCATCTCAAACAGGAGCTCATCAAAATAGGCTGGCCCGCAGAAGACTTAGCAGGCTATGTCGATGGCGAGGCACACCCCATTGCACGCAGCCAGGAACACGTCACCTGGGAACCTCGCGACTACCAAAAGTGGGCGGCAGAAACAGCCTGGGCCGGTGGTTCTGGCGTAGTAGTACTTCCCTGCGGTGCCGGTAAAACTATCGTCGGTATTGAAACCATGGTGCGCGCCCAGAAGACAACTCTTATTCTTGTCAACTCCACTGTGGCTGGCCGTCAATGGAAGCGTGAACTACTACAACGCACCACACTTACTGAAGATGAGATTGGCGAATACTCCGGGGAGCATAAAGAAATTCGTCCTATCACCATCGCCACCTACCAGGTGGTTACCCGTAAAACAAAGGGTGTCTATCGGGCAATGGAGTTGTTCGATTCCCGCGATTGGGGACTCATCATCTATGACGAAGTCCACCTACTTCCCGCCCCTGTCTTCCGTCTGACAGCCGATCTACAGTCCCGCCGCCGCTTAGGCCTCACCGCCACATTAGTGCGTGAAGACGGCCGTGAGAATGATGTTTTTACCCTCATCGGGCCGAAACGCTTCGACATGCCGTGGAAAGACCTGGAATCCCAAGGGTGGATTGCCACAGCTGAATGCACCGAAGTGCGCGTAGCACTCACCGAGGAAGAACGTATGACGTACGCGACTTCGGAGCGTGAAGAAATGTATAAGCGCTGCGCCACAGCCGTATCCAAAGACAACGTTGTTGCGGAACTCATCTCCCACCACCATAACGAACCTACTCTTGTCATTGGCGCCTATTTGGACCAGCTAGAGCGCTTAGCAGCCAAGCTCAATGCACCTCTAGTACAAGGAAAAACATCTACTAAAGAACGCGAGCGTCTCTTTGAAGCTTTCCGAAAAGGCGAAATAACAACTTTAGTAGTGAGTAAAGTGGCTAACTTCTCTATCGATCTTCCTGAAGCCTCAATTGCTATACAGGTATCTGGAACGTATCGAAGCCGTCAGGAAGAAGCCCAACGCTTGGGAAGAATTTTACGTCCTAAGAGCGATGGGCATGAAGCACGGTTTTATACCGTAGTGTCTCGAGACACGATTGATACGACATATGCGGCTTATCGCCAACGATTTTTAGCCGAACAAGGGTATGGCTATCGCATCATAGATGCAGACGATTTAGATAACCTAGATTAAAGTCTGCTGCGGACGTAAATCTTCCCGGAATAACGCATCAAAAAAAGAAAAATAGAAGGAACACCACTATGCCAGCGCGCACATTCGACTTCCCTATTGATAAACAGCATGCTAAACGGCACAACGAACTTATTGGAGATCGTCGCCGGCTTCAAATATCATCGCTCATTCTGACCATTATTATGGGCGTTCTTACCTATTATGCCTATGACAAAGGTGTCAACATATTTTGGGTGTCGGTATTATGCGTCCTAACCGTCGTTTCAGCTGTTGTTATGGTGTGGATTCCCACTGCTATTGGGTCCATAGACAAAACTTTTAAGAAATCTCCCCTTGTACCTGCCATCATTGCTGATACGCGTGAAAACGGTATGACTCTTCTGGCCTTAGTAGATCTGTCTAAAAAACCCGATGAGTTTACACAGTGGGCATTAGTAGCCCGCGATGTTCATGACATTCCTGGTCTACGAAAAGTTATTGGTCAGAAAGTACCTTGTGTTGCAGTGACGGGGTCGGAAAAGGTGCTTCATAAAAAGGATTACTGGGATCTAGCAACACCTATGCCAATTGCGTGGGGTACAACGGACCGAACAGTTATTGCTGATGCACGACGTACAATCCCCACCACGGAGTGGGATATCCTTGCAAGACTACGTCCACGCCTAGAAGAGGTTCGCAAGCAACGTAATGATGTATTGCTCCTCAACGAGGAGGATCTCCCTAAGTAGTGTTGCCATAAAATATCTTTATTGATCTCTATCCTGGCCTCTGTACAGCTTGTACAGAGGCCACTTTATGTCCCCATGTATACCAAGTCTATAGAGACATAAATAGCTCTATAAGACATAAGCAACTCTAGGCATAAGGCAGAAAAAATAGTTGGGTTATCCCCCAAGATCATTCCTGCAGAATTATTCCTAGTTCATTATCATCTTCCCTAGTAGAGGGAGTATTCATCACATCTGTAGAAACTATTAAAGGTGTCTGTTATAAGACACTGATATATCGCGTAAAAGAAAAATAACTCGTATGAGAGATAATAAGTTCTCTCCTCATACGAGTTTTTAGTTTACATAAAAAAACTGTGGGGAGCCTCAAAGAGACTCCCCACAGCACAACGTTAAAGTTCGGCAGCGACCTACTCTCCCACACCCTCCCGA